>DAOUKM010000021.1:0-97028 GCA_034421295.1 Dehalococcoidia bacterium | reverse complement strand
ACATCGCTGTCGCTGGGCCAGTTCTTCCCGATAGTGCCCCACACCAATGACCTCAAGGGGTTTGAGGTAAAGGCGATCCCGTTCTACGTCAACACGTGGCTGGAGCGGTAACGAGGGAGGCACAGTCCCGACGGGCAATCGAGCCCCCGGTCCCGGACATGAGACCGGTCCTACTCCGCCTGGTGATCTGAATTGCTGGGTCCAATTGGCCGTTGCTAGAATGCCAGCCTGGAGGCTGGATGGTACTGAGCGACCGGACGATAAGGGAGGAGCTTAAGCGTGGGCGCATAGTCGTCCGGCCGCTCCTGGAGGCCAATGTTCAGCCAGCCAGCGTCGACGTCCGTCTCGACCGGCGTCTTCTGGTCTTTAGCGGGGTCCGCCGTTCGCACATAGACGTGAGGGAGGATATGACCGACCTAACGGAGGAGGAGGAGATAGGTGACGATGACCCGTTCTTGCTCCATCCGGGGGCTTTTGTCCTGGCGAGCACGCTGGAACACATCGAGCTGCCCGACGACATCGTTGCACGCCTAGAAAGCAAGAGCTCCCTGAATCGGCTTGGACTCTCCATTACCTCCAACTCCGGATATGTCGACCCGGGATGGAAGGGGCATCTCACCTTTGGGCTGAGCAACGCCGCCAGACTCCCGATAACCCTGTATTACGGCATGTCAATCGGCCAGATCTCGTTCCTTCGCCTATCCACCTCCGCATCGAACATCTACGGTTCCCCGGCGCTAGATAGTAAGTACCAGGGTCAGACCGCCCCGACACCGAGCCAGATGTTTCGCAATTTCCAGGACAGCGAAGGGACGACCGAATCTGCCTAGCGCGAATCGGCCAAAATGACTCACATGCACCGGGCACTTGAACTGGCCCGACGCTCCCTCGGATCGGTAAGCCCGAATCCCGCCGTTGGAGCGGTCGTGGTCAGGCGGGGCAAGGTCGTCGGGGAGGGCCACACCCAGCCGCCCGGGGGCGATCACGCGGAGGTCGTAGCCCTGCGCAAGGCGGACGACCTGGCTCTGGGCGCTGAACTTTTCATTACCCTGGAACCGTGTAGCCGACACGGGCGTACGCCGCCGTGCACGGATGCGATAACGGCAGCAGGGATTTCACGGGTTCACGTTGGTGCCATTGATCCCAATCCCGCAGAGGACGGCAGGGGGCTGAGCCGTCTGCGGGAGGCCGGGATTGAGGTGGTGCTGGCGTCCGACCGTTCAGAGTCCCTGGCCGCCTCTAAGCTGATCGGCGCCTACCGAAAACACTCTACGACCGGCATGCCTTTCGTCACATCCAAGTTCGCAATGAGTCTCGATGGCAAGATCGCAGACCGCGCCGGACGCTCCAAGTGGATAACTGGAGAACTAGCGAGGGCCCGCGCCCACGAACTGCGTGCCGAATCGGATGCGATCCTGGTGGGCATCGGCACCGTCATCGCCGACGATCCCCGCCTCACCGCACGTGACACGGCCGGGCGCCCGAGAAGCAGTCAACCACTGAGGGTGGTCGTCGACAGCAAGGGCAGAATTCCACTGGATGCCGCTGTGGCGTCTGGCGAGGGCCACACTTTGATAGCCTGCATAGGCATGGAAGAGTCAAAGAGATCAGAGCTTGCCGCCCGCGGAGTCGAAGTGGAGGTGCTGCCGGGGCATCACGGTCGTGTGAACCTCGATGCCCTGCTGAAGCTCCTTGGCGGTCGGGGAGTCACTTCGATTCTGGTGGAGGGAGGAGGAAAGGTTGCCGGCTCATTCTTCGACGGAGGGCTGGTGGACAGGGTAGCGGCGTTCATAGCCCCGATGATTGTCGGCGGCCGCAGTGCACCCGGGCCAGTTGCAGGTGATGGGGTTGCCGACATTGCCGACTCGCTTCAGCTTGGAGACTGCAGCTACGAGAAAATTGGCGATGACCTCTTCGTGGTCGGCTATCCCAGATAGGCCATGTTCACCGGAATAGTTGAGACGAAGGGGCGGGTAATATCCGCCGGCGAGGGCACTCTTCACATATCTGCCCCCGGGCTGGACGATCTTGTCCTAGGTGGCAGCGTCAGCGTCAGCGGGGCGTGCCTTTCGGTGACCGGGTTTATCGAAGGCGGGTTCACAGTCGACCTGGTGCAGGAGACCCTTCGCCGCACCAATCTCGGCCGGCTGGCGCCGGGTTCCCGGGTGAACCTGGAGCGCCCGGTGTTCGCCAACGGCCGACTGGACGGCCACATCGTGCAGGGTCATGTCGACGGGACGGCCAGCGTTGTCGGCTTCACCGAAGAAGGCAATTCCAAACTCATCGAGATGAAACTGCCTCCCAGATTGGCCCGCTACATGGTGGAGAAGGGGTTCGTCGCCGTGGACGGTGTGAGTCTCACGATTGTAGACTGTGGCCAGAATTGGCTCTCGGTATCGATCATACCGATCACGAGCACGGTGACCACCCTGGGCGACCTGGAGATCGGCGACGATGTCAATATCGAGATCGACATCCTGGCAAAGTATGTAGAGCGGCTGGCCGCGAGAACATCCTGACATCCAACGAGCCTCCTTCAAGGGAGGACCCACCGCTCCCAGCCAGCCGAGTCCGCGATCGCGACTGCCTGAGGCATTACAACATGCAGGTTCGACAGTGCCACTAGAGAAAGTCCGCCAAGCCGTCGATGACATAAGGGCTGGCAGGATGGTCATCATCGTCGACGATGAGGACCGGGAAAACGAAGGCGACCTGGCCATGGCCGCGTCGGCGGTAACGCCAGAGGCCGTCAACTTCATGGCAATGCATGGCCGCGGACTGATCTGCGTCCCGCTGGTGTCCGAGCGGCTCGAGCAGCTCAGGCTGCCACTGATGGTCCAGGACAACACCGCCCGGCTGGGCACGGCATTTACCGTCTCGGTGGATGTCCTGAAGGGGGCTACAACCGGGATATCGGCCCAGGATCGGGCAGCCACGATCAGGGCGCTCGTGGACCCGTCGACGCATCCGGAAGACCTGGGGAGGCCCGGTCATGTCTTCCCCCTCAGGTACATGGAGGGTGGGGTCCTGGTCCGCGCCGGCCAGACCGAGGCGATCGTCGACCTGTCTCGCATGGCCGGCCTAGGCGAGGCCGGCGTGATCTGCGAGATCATGGCCGAGGATGGAACCATGGCCCGCATGCCTCAGCTGGAGACCTTTGCGGCCGCACACGGCCTGACCATTGTCTCGGTGGCCGACGTAATAGCCTACCGGCGGTCCACCGAGAGGATGATAGAACGGGTCGCCGAGGCTCGTCTTCCCACAAGGTACGGAAAGTTCACAGCGGTCTCCTACAGAAGTACCGTTGATCCGGATGAGCATTTCGCGCTGGTGCGAGGCCGGGTGGATTCCCATGAGCCGGTGCTTGCCCGCGTGCACTCAGAGTGCCTCACCGGGGACGTATTCGGCAGCCTGAGGTGTGACTGCGGCGATCAGGCCAGGCTGGCCCTAGAGGCAATAGACCGCGAGGGTGCAGGCGTATTCCTCTACATGAGGCAAGAGGGCAGGGGCATCGGCATACACAACAAGCTGAAGGCGTACTCCCTGCAGGACAACGGCATGGATACGGTGGATGCCAACATCTCGCTAGGCCTGCCCGTGGACCTCAGACATTACGGCGTGGGAGCCCAGATCCTGGTCGATCTCGGCGTCCGCAAGCTTCGCCTGCTCACCAACAACCCCAGAAAGGTCGTCGGACTTGAAAGCCATGGTCTCGAGCTCGTCGAGCGAGTGCCCATCGAGGCGCAGGCAACAGATGAGAACCGCCGTTACCTGACGGCCAAGCGGGAGCGGCTGGGGCACATACTGAAGACCCTGGATACGGCCTCGATCGACGAAGATTGAGTGCGGACGACCCCTTCGGGGATGTAACGACCCTCCCGAACGGCGCTGGATTACGGATTGGCATCGTCGTCTCGCGCTTTAACCGCTCCATCAGCGGGCGCCTCCTTACCGGCGCCCGCAGCGCCCTTGCAGAGTGCGGCGTGGCCGACGAGGGCATAGAGGTGGTTCATGTGCCAGGTGCCCTTGAGATACCCGTGGCTGCCAAGAGCATGATCGAGTCGTGCGGCGTCGACGCCGTGGTCGCTCTGGGCTGCGTGATCAGGGGAGAGACGACCCACTACGAGGTGGTGGCCAACGGTGCGGCTAACGGTATTGCCAGGGTGGCCGTCGAGACCGGTGTTCCCGTAACGAACGGCATCCTGACCACCGAGAACCTGCTGCAGGCCAATTTCAGGTCCGGGGGAAGGCGAGGCGATGCTGGTCGCAGCGCCGCGCTGGCCGCCGTCGAAATGGCGTGCCTGCTGAGACGCATCAGACCAGATGCCTAGGACGGTGCCCGCAGGCTAGGGCACGAAGTGGCGGCGATGGTTACCGGGTTGGTCGACAGGATGCTCGCCGGGGACAGGCGGGCGCTGTCCCGCCTGCTAACGCTGCTCGAGCGTGAACCTTCCGCCATCGCCTCAATCATGGCTTCGGTCCATGCCAGGACCGGCCGGGCCTACGTTGTCGGCGTCACCGGACCTCCGGGCGCGGGAAAGAGCACCGTCGTCGACGGACTCGCGGGGGCACTGCGGGCGACTGGCCAGACTGTCGGTGTGGTCGCAGTAGACCCGACCAGCACCTTCACTGGGGGGGCGGTCCTCGGAGACCGCATACGCATGGCCGAGCATCACGCTGACCGTGGCGTGTTCGTCCGCAGCCTATCGACAAGGGGGGCGCATGGAGGACTCTCGAGGGTCGCAAGGGCTTCGGTCCGCCTGCTCGATGCGTTCGGCTTCAACTACGTCTTCCTCGAGTCCGTTGGCGTCGGGCAGACCGAATTGGACGTCGTGAAGGCATCAGACTCCGTCTTGGTCGTGCTCGTACCCGAGGCGGGTGACTCCGTGCAGGTGATGAAGGCCGGCCTGATGGAGATCGGGGACATATACGTGATCAACAAGGCTGACCGAGAAGGGGCACACCGCCTGGTCACCGCCGTAAAGTCCGAGGTTCGTGGCAGGGCGAGGAAAGGGACCTGGACTCCTCCGGTGCTCATGACCGAGGCCCGGCGCACGGACGGGATTACCGAGCTGCTAACGGAGATCGAGCGGCACAGGGAGCACCTGCTGAAAAGCGCGGAACTTGCTGAGAGGCGGTCTGCCCGCCGCAGGGCTGAGATGGTAGATGCCATGAAGGGTGTCGTGGAGGCCGCCCTTGCCGACCTGGATGTGGAAGGCCTCCTCGGAGATCTGGCCGATAGCGTCGCAGGGGGTGACCTCGACCCCTACAGCGCCGCCGCGCAGGCCCTTTCGGCCGATTCCGTTTCTCTGGGCTTTTCTGAAGCTGTCAGACGCGTGACGCGGGGCGATCAGAGTTCCGGCCAAACCGCTTAGGCGAGGGTCCGCTTACCGGCTCAACCTGCGAGCCGGACACACATTTCGGACCTGCTCTCCGGGAGCGGAACGGCGGTCGGAAGCCCTCAGCGGTCTTTGATGGGCCGTGGGCAGTTTGGTAGAATCCGGTTTCACGGTGGGGATTCGTCTAATGGTAGGACGACAGACTCTGGATCTGTAAGTCGAGGTTCGAATCCTCGATCCCCAGCCATCTTGCCGGCCAAGCGTGGCGCGTTCGTCTAGTGGCCAAGGACACCGCCCTCTCAAGGCGGAGATCACGGGTTCGAATCCCGTACGCGCTACCACATTTTTGCACCTCCCACGGAAGGTTCCCCACGGGGCCCAATGCGTCAGGGTCCGAAGCGACGGTCGGAAATCCCATAGAGGTGTGTATTTGACTTCTTCGGTGCTTGGCATCGATGCTGCCTGGACCGACCGCAGCCCGAGTGGAGTCGCACTCATAAGGGCCGGGCCGGACGGCCTCTGGAAGCTTGTCGCTCTAGCCCCCAGCTACGACTCCTTCGTCGAGCTTGCAGCGGGGAACCCCGTCCGATGGCAGGATCCGCCGCCGACCCGAGGCTCGGACCCCGGAACGCTTCTCAGGGCTGCGGAAAGGCTCTTGGGCGGCAGGCGTGTCACCGTTGTATCGGTGGATATGCCCCTTTCGAGAATAGACATCACGGGACGCAGGGAAGCAGACAATGCCGTCTCCAGAAAATTCGGGGCGCGCGGATGCAGCACGCATTCCCCTAATCGGGACAGGCCCGGCAGGGTCTCAAGGGACTTTCACCGCTCGCTCTCCCGGCTCGGCTACAGGCTCGCCGTCAACAGACCCGGAGCAGACACCCTCATAGAGGTCTATCCGGCACCGGCGCTGCTCTGCCTGCTGGGTCGTGACTACAGGGTCCCATACAAGATTGCAAGGACGCTGAGGTACTGGCCCGACCTTGGCAGGCAAGAAAGGGCCGAAGGGATCATCAGGGAGCTGAAGGGTATCCATGAAGGCCTGTCCAGAGTGATCGATGAGATCCCGCCGTTCCTGCCAGGATTGCCATATACGGGCACGCTCGGCTCCCTCAAGCGCCATGAAGATGCCCTGGATTCGCTGGTCTGCGCATGGGTGGGTGCCAGATACCTTGAGGGGCGTGCTGAGGCATTCGGTGACGATGATGCGGCCATCTGGGTGCCAACAGGCGGGGTCAGCAGAGTGAAGTCGCGTCGATCAGCAGCGTCTATATGATGCACGTGCCCGGGCCGCCTTCTTAAGGACGCATGCAGTCGGCGGCATTCATGGCGTGGATCTTTACGGGGGATCGATTCTCACATGGTCCGCCGCTCGGGCCGGCAGCAGGATTCCCGCAGCCAGTCGCCTAGTTCACTCGGGAGGTCGAAAACATGCCAGATGAACGGAAGTTGGATGGCAGGGTAGCGGTAGTCAGCGGCGGCGGCGGCGGCATAGGCCGGGCGATCTGTCTCGCACTGGCCCAGAGCGGAGCGCACGTCGTCGCCGCGGACATCGACGACACCTCCGGCATGAAAGCCGCATCGGACGTCGAAGAGGCGGGAGGGAAGGGAACATTCCAGGCGCTGGACGTAACCGACGAGGGATCCTGGCAGGATCTCTACGACATGGTGCGGGCCCGGTACGGTCGTCTGGATGTGCTCGTGAACAACGCGGGGATCTTCCTGCTCAGGCACATCGACGAGACCACGGAGGGCGAGTGGGACCGTGTCATGGCCGTGAACGCAAAGAGCGTGTTTCTTGGCACCAAGCTCGCCGTGCCGCTCATGCGAGAGCAGGGACGGGGCTCGATCATAAACATCTCGTCGGCGTCGGGGATCACCGGGAGTCCCTTCGAAGGTGCCTACACGGCCTCCAAGGGCGCGGTGCGGCTCTTTACCAAATCGGCCGCACTCAGATTCGCTAGGGACGGGATACGCGTCAATTCGGTACATCCCGCGACGGTCGACACCAGCATGGTTGACGTCCTCTGGGACTCGGACCCGGCCATGAAGGCCAATGTACTCAAGGCCGTTCCGCTGGGCCGGCTCGGCAGGCCCGAAGAGATAGCCCGTACAGTCCTTTTCCTCGCCTCGGACGACTCGTCGTTCATGACGGGCAGTGAAGTAATAGTCGACGGTGGCATGACGGCCATATAGGCCAGGCGCCGGCGCGGCGAAATCGCGAACTTTTCCTGCCGCGGGCGCTCGCCTCGCTACATCACCACCAGGGGCACCAGCATCTCGGCCTCGCTGAGGCCGGAGTGGTACCCAACATGCGGTGCGCTGCCGCCGGATCGGCGGGGCCATTCGTATACCAGAACGTCCGCCCCCCAGGAGAGGGCAATGAACGTGCCCAGCCTTCGGCGAGTTTCGCCTGAGAGGCGACCCGGGCCGAAGAGCTCCATCTGTTCTGCGTCCTCGACCTTCACCAGGAGGAACCGCTCCCCGAACCTGTCGTGAAAGGCGGCTTCGAATTCGGACTCGTTCGGATCGCGAACATGAAAATAGACGACCCGGCTGTCGCCCGAGGGTTCCCGCCTAAGCATCTTGATCAGCGAGTCTGTGGCGCACATCAGGTGAATCTGATCGGCCCCGGCGTCCAGGCCCCCGTGGTCCGCGGTCAGGACGATCCTGGCGCGGCCGTCCACCTCCTGGGCCAGTTCATTCAGGAGGTCGACGACGGAACGGGCCGCACTCAGGGTTCGAGGGTCTGAGAATCCGACCTCATGCCCCACGGCGTCGACATGCGGCAGGTACAGGTAGGTATAGGTGGGGCATGAGGCCCCCCTGATCCTGGAGGCTATGGCATCGATCACATCGGCAAACGAATAGTAGCCCTGCCGCGGCGTGCCCCCGCTTACGTACATGGAGAACGTGCTGTCGGCGATCGTGTCCGGCAGCAGGGAAAGCACCGGGCCATTGATGCCGGCGAAAAGGGATGGAACCGGGAAGGCCTTGTCCACCGGGAGGCCGAGCTCGACCAGCGGAGTTCCGTCGGCCGACCGCACGAAGGGAATGATGGTACCAACCGTATCGATGTGGGGTACGTACGTGTACCAGCCGACCGCACCATGCCTGCCCGGCCATTCGCCCGTCGCCAATGAGGTAAGTGCCGAGGCCGTGGTCGAGGGGAATACGGTGCGTAGCGCCGCCGCCTGTCTCGGCCGCACCGGGCCCTCGGCGTTCAGAGATTCGAGCAAACCCGCGCCGAACCCATCGGCCGCCACTAAGACCAGGTGGTCGGCCGGACCTATCAACCGGACGATGGCCTCCGCCCCGGGGCTCGTCATCGGGCGGCGGCTTCCGGCCAGCCGGGCAATAGCGTTGGCAAGGTCCACGATGTTCAGGGCGTCTTCGGTCGGCCTGAGCAAAAGGCCGTCCCGAAAGTACTGCTCCAGCCTGTGGGCGTCGCTCACGAAAACCCCGGATTATCTGGTGCCTGCGGGAGGGAAGGCTAGTTCGGGTCGGCCTAGCGGCCGGTGGCATGAGACTCGCGTCTGGGATCGGCTCCCGCCCAGAGGAAACCGGATTCGTGGTCCTTTGCCACCACGGTGGGGCAGCCTGCCGCGAACGCGAGTTCCCCCCAGTCCTGAACGGTATGTCCCCTGTCTGTCAGCTCGGACAGGACATCGGCGCCGACACCGGATTCCGCCCTTATCGTTCCCGGCATGTAGGTGTGGGGCTCCATGGTGTCCGGGTGGCTGAAGCTGGAGACGCGAGGTGCCTCCACGGCCTGCTGGACATCCATCCCGAACTCGAAGCGGTTGAGCAGGACCTGCACCATGGCCTGAACCTGCGAGTCGGCGCCGGGCGTACCGATGGTCATCGCGAAACGTCCGTTCCTGAAGACAAGGGCTGGATTGGGCGTGAGTCGCGGCCTCTTCCAGGGTGCAATGTGGGCGGGAACCTGCGGATCGGTAAAGCTCTGGATGCCCCGGCCGCTCGGGGGAATGCCAAGGCCCGGCACGACCGGCGACCACATGTATGTGTCGCTGGTCGTCGAGGCGAACACGTTGCCACGGCCGTCGATCGCGGCGACATGACCGGTGTCTCCCTCCGGGGGACCATGGTTTGCGGACGGTACTCCCGGGTTCAGAGTCCTGGGTCCGTTCGATAGGGCCAGGGCCGGGTCCCCCGGAGGGGGCATCTCCGGCCACGCCTGGGGCCGGACCATCTCCCTTCGCGCGGCCGCGTACTGTCCGGAAAGCAGTGCGCTCCCCGGCACCTCCACGAAATCCGGATCGCCGTAATAGTGGTGACGATCGGAAAAGACCAGCTTGATGGACTCCAGCAAAGTGTGAAGGTACGGGGTGGAATTGTGGCCCATTCCGACCAGATCGTATCCCTCAAGTATCTTGAGTATCTGCGGCACGGCCGGCCCCTGGCACCAGAAGTCGCAGACGAACAGGCTCAGGTCCTTGTAGCCAGCCTCGATGGGACGCTCGACGGTCACGCTAAAGTCCCTCATGTCGTCCATGGTCAGGATGCCGCCGTTTTCCTCTACGAAACGAGTCATCATTTCCGCGGGTGCACCGGTGTAGAAATGGTCCCTTGCCGCCCTGATGGCGCCCGCCCTGCCACTGCCTGACGCGGACTGTTCGACCTCCACAAGGTCCCTGTAGAGCCGGCCGAGATCGGGGTTGGACAGCCGCTGGCCGATGCGCAGCAATCTACCTCCGGGCATCAGTATGCTGGCCGCGTCCGGCCACTGGCGAAGAAAATCCTGGGACTCGGCCTTGCTGACCATGTAGCGGTAGCTGTCGGTGGCCGGAAACCCCTGCTCCGCCAGCCGTATGGAAGGGTCCAGGACCTCCCTGAGCGTGAGGGTCCCGAATGAGGCAAGGGCGGTCAGCCATGCGTCCGGTGCGGCCGGGACCAGCACCGGACTGATTCCGTTTGGTATCGCCTCTCCCCAGCGCCTGCGGTGCTCTTCCAGGGTATGGGTCCTGGGCCATCGACCGACGCCGCTTATGGTGAAGATCTCATCCCGATCGGCCAGGTACACGATGATCGGGGCGACGCCCCCGAAGCTTGTCAGGTAGGGCATTACGGTGTTCATCGCTATCCCCGCGGCCACACCGGCGTCGATGGCGTTGCCGCCCAGCTCGAGCATCCGATTGCCGACCGCGGTGGAAAGGAAATGCGCCGTGGACACGGCGTGTTCGGTGCCTATGAACGCCGGCCTGCTGCCGGCTATGGCTCGATAACTCATGTGCTCACCTTAGAGTGCATCTTTGTGGTGGGGTAGGGGCGTCGTTTTCTTCCGCCGTGGACATGGCCGTAACGAGTGTACTAGGCGATCAGGTCGCTGAGATCTTAAAGCGCCAGAGGGATATGATCAGGAAGACCAGCGCGAACGCAAGCAGCGCGACCATCTCGGAGACCACGTCGCCGGCTGTGGCACCGAACAGCATCAGCTTGTTGAAGGCCTGATTCGCCCAGCCGTGGGGAGTGAGTCTGGCCAGGGTCTGCATCCACTCGGGCATTATGAACAGAGGCCACCATGAGCCCCCGATCGGGGCCAGTATGAGCGATACGAGCACGGCCGCCGAATCCACTCCGCGTCTCGTCGTGACCAGGGACGCCAGCATCACCGCGAACGCCGATGAAGCGGCGACCATCAGCAGTGAGACGACCACCACGGTGGCCGGCGAGACGCCCAGGTCGAGACCGAAGCCGAATATGCCCACTATCCAAAGGACCGCCAGCTGCATGATTCCGCGGTAGACCGACGCCAGCACCTTGCCCGCAAGGATCGCCTGCCTTTGCACACCCTGTGAGGCAAGACGCTCCAGGGTGTTGTTCTCACGCTCCCTGGCTATCTCCTGTGCGCCCATAGCGGCGGCGAAGAAGACGAACATGACCAGGTAGCCGGGGATGGTGAAGTGACTGGGATTGAACGGCCTTACGTCACCGACCTGTTCGAAATCAAAGACGACCTCTTCTGATACGCGGGCAATCGAGGAGGCATCGAGCCCGGCTGGTCCTCCTTCCACCTCTCCGCTCAGGCTCAGCACCGCCTGTCCCATCACCTGGTTGAGGTTGACGAGGCCGGCGATGGACGCTGCGACCCCTTCCAGGGCCACCGCCGTGTCCGGATGCTCCGACAGGGTGACGACCTCTATCGCAGTCTGCCGGCCGGAGGCCACCGAGCTGGAGAACCCGGCGGGAAAGGCAATAAAGCCCCGTATCTCCTCATTCTCGAGAGAATCGGTCGCCTCCGCATAGGACACCTCCACGAATCGGCCGTCGGGATCGCCAACCATCGAGTCGACGATGCTTCTTGCGAGTGCGCTCTGGTCCTGGGTAGTGACGGTGAAGACCAGCTGCTCGTCCTCGGTGCCGACGCCCCGCAGCGCTAGCGTAAAACCGATGATGAACAGGAAGGGGAAGATGAAGGCAAATGCGAGTGCAAACCGGTTCGCGAAGAATATCTTCGTATCCTTGTTCGCCATCAGCAGCGCCTGCAGGCCGATCCTGATCATCTGACGGTCGCCCTAAAGCCCCATCTGGCTATCGCCAGTGCGAGCAGCATGACCCCGGCTACGACGGCCGCCTCCAGTCCCTGGCTTCCCAGCGATTCGCCCCTGGAGATCATCCCGTCGATCGCGTCAATGGCGTAGCGGTTGAGGGTGAGGCGGCTGAGGATGTCCAGCGCGCCGCCGCTGGTCGGGAAGAACGTTCCGCCGAACACCGTCATGAACATCGTTACGACCACGCTGGCCCAGATCGCCTGATCCCGGTTGGTAGCCAGTGCACCGATGGCAAGGCCAATGGCGCTGACGGCCCCGGAGACCAGGAGGCAAAAGACAAGAACCTGAAAGTACTCTCCGGGGCCCGCGAGCCTGAGGACCGCAAAGCCCAGCGACAGCAGCACCAGAGTCTGAAAGGTTGCGCGAAGGAGACCTGCGATGAACTTGCCGGCGAACAGCTGTCCCAGTGTCAGGCGCGTGGTCGCGAGTCGCTCGAGCGTACCGATTCGCCGGTCTTCCACGATCGTCTGGGATCCGAGGGTGACGGCGAACATGAGGAACATGACCAGAATGCCGGGCAGCAGTCGATCGACGAACTCTTCGCTGCCCCCCACGGTACGTGCCTCTACGGTGATGGCGGGCCGCGCTCGACTGTCGGCAAGCAAGCCACCAAATGCCTGGTCTATCCTCGCCTCCGAGATCGCTCCATCTGCGAAGGCCGCTCTCACCGCCGCCCTCGCCGAAAGCTCTGAAACCGTCTGCTGGGTCACGGTCCGCACAATGCTGGCCGCGATCTGTCCCTCCTGGCCCCCGTTACCCCTGCGCTTAACGGTGACAGCTGGCCGCTCGCCCCTGGAGACCTGCTCACTGAACCCGGCCGGGAAGATGACCACGCTCAGGACCGCGGAACGCTCCAGCCTGGCAAGGGCGTCCTCCTCATCGTGGACCTCGACGCTCAGGCCCTCCACCGTTCGGAGCCTCGACATGATCTCGGCGGTCACCGAACCCCCATCGGAGTCGACGACGTGCACGGTGCCGTTGAAGGAATTGCCTCCGCTGAAGGTCACGTACATGAGCGCGAACAGTGCGACCGGCAGCGCTATGCCGAAGGCCAGTTCGGCGCGGTCGGCCAGGTAGCGGCGCAGCTCCAGGAGGCCGACGAAGAGCGGTCGGATCAAGGGGCCGGGCTAGTCGCGCAGGCTACGGCCCGTCAGCCTGAGGAAGACCTCCTCAAGGGTGACCGTGGCCGGATCGCCGAAATCGGCCTTAAGGTCGTCGGGTGAACCGAGGGCGATCAGCCTGCCTCCGTCCATTATCGCTATGCGGTCGCACAGGCGGTCGGCCTCCTCCATGTAGTGAGTGGTGTAAAGGACCGTCATGCCCTCGTCGCGCAGGCGAAGAACGGTCTCGAAGATGTGATTGCGGGACTGCGGGTCGATGCCGACCGTCGGCTCATCAAGGAACAGGAGCTTCGGTCTGGCCATGAGCGCTATGGCGATGTTGACCCTTCTCTTCATCCCGCCCGAAAAGTGCTCGACCCGATCGCGGGCGCGATCGCTCAGGCCCACCAGGGAAAGGACATCGCCGGCCGTTCGCCTGGCATCCGACCCGCTTAAGCCCGCCATGCGACCGAAGAACACGAGGTTGTCGGAGGCTGATAGCTCGGGGTACAGGGCCAGTTCCTGCGGACACACACCGATCAGCCCGCGGACCTGTCCCTGTTCGTCGGCGATCGAGTGACCGCCAATCGTGACCTCACCCTCGTCCGATGAAAGGACCGTAGACAGGATGCGGATTATCGTCGTCTTGCCTGCGCCGTTCGGACCCAACAGGCCAAAGATCTCGCGCTCGGCGATCCGGAAGGAAACCCCGTCCACCGCCCGGATGTCTCCGAACGTCTTGCCCAGGCCGCTGGCAACCAGATACTCGCCGATGGCGTTAGCCAATGTGCCGGATTGACCTTACGGGAGTCCTCACGACCTGCATCTTAGCCCCTGCCAGGCACACGCTCAATCGGCTCACATCAGCCACTCGATGAGGATCGCAGCCATGCCCAGCGAGATGAGCGCGCCGATAACGTCGGTGGCAGTGGTCACCACCGTCGCCGACGCCAGCGCGGGATCGATGCCGGCCCGCCGGAGCGCCAGGGGCACCAGCGCCCCGAACGTGCCTCCTATGATCATTGTGCCCAGGGTCGCAACGCCGATCACCACGCCCAGGGCGGCGTTGCCCTTCCAGAGCCCGAGCAGAATGCCGAGGGCAAGGCCTATCGCAGCCCCGTGCAGAATCCCGAGCCACGCCTCGCGCCCGGCCAGCCTCAGGGCGTGTCTGGGTTCCACGTCCCCCAGCGTTATGGCCCTGACAACCAGGGTCATGGTCTGCACGCCGCTCATTCCGCCCTGACCCATCACCACCGGCACGAAGGCGGCGAGTACGGCAAAGCGCGTGATGGTCGACTCGAACACGCCTATTACCACGGCGGCGAGCAGCACCGTCGCCAGATTCACGTACAGCCAGGGCAGGCGGTGCCGGACGGAGGACCTGAGGGAGCCGAAGACCCTCTCATCGCCCAGCCCGGCAAGCCTGTAGATATCCTCGGTTGCCTCTTGCACGACGACATCCACCAGGTCGTCGTCCCGTATGACCCCCACGAGCCTCCTGTCCCCATCCACAACGGCGAGCCGGTCCAGGTCATAGCGGCTCATTAGCCGGGCGCACTCCTCCTGGTCGGTCTCCACGCCGACCGAATAGACGCGATCGTCCATCAGATCGCCGACCCGAAATGCCGGCCTTCCAAGGGCCAGTTCTCCAATTCCGATGCGGCCCGCCAGGTTCCCATGCCCGTCCGTGACGAAGACGGTTCCTGCGTCGGACAGGTCGGGCTCGGCGAGCCGGAGGGCGTCCAGTGCGTTTGCGACAGTCGAATCTCGATCGACCGATACGTAGCGCGTGGTCATGTGTCCGCCGGCCGTCTCGTCCCCGTACTCGAGCAGGTACTCGACGTCCTGCGAGGCCTCCATCGCCTCCAGGGTCGGCTCTGAGACCTCGTCCGGCAGTCCCCTGAGGACGTCGGCCGCGACGTCCGGGCTCGCCTCGTCCAGCACGTCGGCGAGGGTCTCGGTGGGTATGTCCTCGGTGAACTCGATCGCTATGCCGGGATCGAGCTTTTCGATGACGTCGGCCGCGGCCTCCGGCCCCAGGGCCCACAGGAGCAACCTCCGCGTTTCTGAATCTAGCTCCCCGAGCAGGTCGCCCTGGTCGGAGGGATGCAGGCGGGCGAAGAGGGACAGGACGAGGCTGAAGTCCCCCGCGTCAAGGGCGGACCTCACCTCGCCGGCGATTCCATGGCCTGAGTCGACAGACATCCGATCGACGCCGTTTCCCGGTTGCTGCTTGGTCATGCCTGTCGCCGCGTCTGAATAGCCATCCGTTGCGTTAGAATGCGCCCACGAAATGGTACACCGGCCCGCCGCAAAGCGCCCTTGGCGCAGCCCTGCCGAAGTCGGCAGCCTGACCGGGAGACGCCCGATCGTCCGGGCGCTGCACGGTACTCTGGCGAGGGCCCGGGCCCGGGCTTTCGAAACTTCCGGAGGTCTACGAAATGGGTGAGAGCGACCGGCTATACGAAAGGGATCGAAAGAGCATATCGGCGGCGACCAAGGTGCGCTACAGCCCGATGGTCATCGACCGCGGCGAGGGCACAAGGCTGATAGACGCGGACGGCCGCCGATATCTGGATTTCGGCGCCGGCTGGGCGCTGACGCATCTCGGCTACGACAGCCAGAAGGTGCGTCAGGCCGTGTCAGACCAGCTCGACAAGACCATGTTTGCCGGGATCGTCTCCGCCGTCAGTAGGCCCGCGGTCGACCTGGCCGAGCAGCTGATCGACCTGATGAAAGGGGACTTCGAGAAGAGGACATGGTTCGGCCTGAGCGGCTCTGACGCCGCCGAGGCCGCTCAGCGAATGGCTCTGGCCTCCACCGGCCGCAGGCGAATAGTCTCGTTCATCGGCGGGATGCATGGCACCAATGACGCGGGCATCGGTCTTTCGGGACTTTCCGGTGGGTCCGGCTTCGCCTTCGGGCCGCACGTGCTCAAGGCGCCGTTTCCGGATCCCTACAGACCACCTTTCCCGGATGGAGGCGATGATCTCTCGGACCGCTGCCTCGATTACCTGGAAAACTATCTGTTCAGGACCATTTGTCCGCCGGAGGATACCGCAGCCGTATTCGTCGAGACGGTGCAGAGCGACAGCGGGGACGTGGTGCCGCCGCCCGACTTTCTGCCCAAGCTGCGTGCCCTGTGCGACCGTCATGGCCTCCTGCTGGTGGTCGATGACATAAAGGTCGGCCTCGGTCGTACCGGGCGCATGTTCTCCCATGAGAACTTCGAGGTGGATGCCGACCTCCTCCTGCTCGGCAAGTCCCTCGGCGGAGGGCTCCCTCTCAGTGCGATCGTGGGGCGGGCAGAGGTCCTGGACAGCGGGTTCGCCGGTTTCACCACGTCGGGCAATGCCGCCTGCTGTGCGGCGGGTCTGGCCACCGTGAAGGAGGTAATACGCCTGGGCCTGCCGGAGCGCTCGGCAGAGAACGGAGCCTACCTGCAGTCCCGGCTCAAGCAGGTCCTGGGAGAGTACGAGATCGTTGGAGACGTGCGGGGACTGGGCATGATCCAGGGCATCGACCTGGTCACCGATAGATCGACCAGGGAACCAAACCGCGATGCGGCCGCCAAGATCACCTACCGGGCCTGGGAACTGGGCCTGGTGTTCTACTACGCGGGCAGCTTCGGGAACGTCCTGGAGATCACCCCTCCGCTGATCATGACCAGAGAGGAGATAGACGAGGGGGTCGCAATTCTAGATCAGGCCTTCAGGGACTACCTGGAGGGAGCAGTACCCGACCAGGCGGTGGCGGAATTCGCGGGATGGTTCGCCTGAGCAGCCCCTTGATCGGCTACTGCCTGGTGGGTGCGGGCCTGCTGGTGATCGTGGCCCTGGTGCTGGTGCTCGTGCTGGCGTGAGGATCGCGAGGGGTCCCTCCCCCCGCGCGCACCGGCTGGGTGTCCGGTCGATCCACATCGGGGCCGCACTTAAAGGGTGTACGCGGTTCCTCACGCCACCGTTTGACCGGCTATTGCGGCGCTGCTAGGCTGCGGCGATCTAGCTTGCCGTCTGCGACCTGGAGGACTAGACATGGCTGATCCGGCGACCCTTAGATCAGAGGTTGAAGCAATTGCCGGGAGTTTCTCCGGCAGGGTGAGCGTTTCGGCAAACAACCTGACCACCGGAGAGCGGCTGGATATCCGTGAGGCCGAGGTGTTTCCCGCGCTCAGCGCCATCAAGCTCGGGATCATGGCCGAGCTGTTTTTCCAGGTGGCGGCCGGTGGGCTCGCCCTCACAGACAGGGTCACGGTCAAGCAGTCCGACCTGCGAGGGGGAACGGGCGTATTCCGCGAGTTCGACACGCCCTTTGAGATCACGGTCAAGGACGTGTGCATGATGATGATCGTGGTAAGCGACAACACCTGCACCTGGCTGCTGAGCGACATGCTGGGCAAGGATCGAATCAACGGCAGGATGAGGTCGCTGGGCATGAACGAGTACTCGCTCAATTCCGACCTTGGCCCCGACACGTTCGACGAGCTGCAGGGCAAGGACATCGACGCCTACTCGGAGTGCTCGGCCCGGGATTTCACAAACCTGGTGACGCGCATCGCCAAGGGCGAGCTCGTCTCAGAATCGGCATCCGAGCAGATGCTCGACATTATGGGACGCTGCCAGCACATCGAGTGGCTCGGGCGCTATCTGCCCCTCAACCAGTTCCCGGCCGAGGCGGGGATTACACCGTCTATCAAGCTGTACAACAAGCTGGGGGCTTACCTGCACGGCCGATGCGATACGGGTCTGATCGCCACCCCGGACGTGAGGTATGTGATCACCGTGATGACCGCGGACAGCTCCGACCCCAGTCTGCTACTTAGTCCCCACGAGGGAAGCCGCATGATCGGCCGCATATCAAGGGCGGTCTTCGACGCCTGGGTAACGCAGTAGCGTCACATCCGGCTCATTCGAGGCGCCGGTCGCCGCCGTGTCCACCTTCGACTATGCGCACCCGCAGCGCTGTCCTGGTAACCGAGCGCCCGTAGCGGGATAAGCCTGGGAGCTCGCATCGAAGGGCCCTGGCCGTCTGGGCCCACCGTGAAACCCGCGTTTGGGGTCAGGCCGGCGGCGCCCTACAGGCGACGCTTTAGCTTCGGATCCAGTATGTCGCGCAGGCCATCGCCGGCCAGGCTGATCCCGAGCACGGTCAGCGTCAGGAAGATGCCCGGGAACACGATGATCCAAATCGCCCTGGTCAGAAAGTGCTGGGCCCCGGCCATGATGTTGCCCCAGCTGGGAACCTCTTCGGGGGGACCGGCGCCCAGGAAGCTCAGGTAGGCCTCCAGCAGCACCGCCGCAGACGCCACGAAGGTGGCGTGAACTATGAGCGGGGCGACGATGTTGGGCAGGATGTGGCGGAATATGATGCGCGGAGGGCGAGCTCCTATCGAGCGCGAGGCCTCTATGTAGGTCTGCTCGCGGATGCTCAGCACCGCGGAGCGGACGATGCGGGTGGCGATGGGCGTCTCGGTAACGCTGAGAGCGATGATGACGTTTTCTATGCTTCCACCGAGAAGCGCCATCAGGGCGATGGCCAGAATGACCGAGGGTATCGACATCAGGCCGTCCATGAACCTCATGACCACCATGTCGACCCGGCGGTAGTAGCCGGCGAGCATGCCGATTATGGCCCCGGAGCCGATTGCAATGGCGGCCACCGATACCGATACCATGAGGGATATGCGCGCGCCGTAGATGGTTCGGCTGTAGACGTCCCTGCCTATGTTGTCAGTGCCGAACCAGTATTCTCCCCCGGGTGTGGTGAAGCGCACGAGCGGATCGGGCAGCGAAGGGTTGGAGGTGAAGAGGACCGGTGCGAATATGGCGCACAGGGCGGCAAGGAACACGATGAACATGCCCAGCGCCATGTTGGGATAGCGACGGGAGATGTAGCCGATACCGCGGATCCTGTCCCGCAGCGTTGGCGCAGCCTGCTCCGCCCAGGAAGAGGCGATGGCCGAGGTCGATTGGGCCATCCGCTATCTGTACCTTATCCTCGGATCGAACACCGCGTACGACAGGTCGATAAGCAGATTCACCGTCGCAATTATGGCGGCGAAGATAAGTACAGTGCCCTGTATTACCGGGTAATCGCGGTGGCTCAGCGCGTTTACCAGCAGCCGCCCCAGCCCGGGTATCGCGAACACGTTCTCGGTGACCACGACGCCGCCCAGCAGAAGGGCCAGGGTAATCCCTATCACGGTGATTATGGGCAGGATGGCGTTCCGAAGGGCGTGCGCGAGCAGAACCTTGGAATCGGCCAGCCCCTTGGAACGCGCGGTGCGAATGTAGTCCTCGTTAAGGACCTCCAGCATGGTAGCCCGCGTCATCCTCGCTATCAGTGCCATGACCACGAGCCCGGTGGCCAGCATCGGCAACACCAGTCGATAGAAGAACTGCCCCAGGTTCTCCGATGGAGCAACGTAACCCGCTGCCGGGAACCAGTCGGCCTTGACCGCGAACAGCCAGATCAGCATGAACCCCAGCCAGAACAGCGGAATCGAGTACCCCACCGTGGAGAAGATCATCACGCCGCGGTCGATCCAGGTGTTCGCCTTCCATGCGGCAATGATACCCAGCGGTATGGCCAGCACGACGGCAAAGGCCTGCGTCAGCAGGGCCAGCGAGAACGTCGGGACGATGCGCGTTGCGATCATCTCGGTGACCGCGGTACGCCCGAACAGCGATTCCCCGAGATCGCCCTGGAACAGATTCTGGAACCAGATGCCAAGCTGCACCGGAAGCGGCCTGTTCAGGCCCAGCTGCTCCCGGATAGCCTCGTATTTCTCCTCGGTGGCGTGAGTCCCGACGATCAGAGCGGCCGGGTCCCCGGGCGCGAACCGGATTAGAGCAAACACGATCAGCGCCACCACCAGCAGCACCGGGATCATCGCTAGGATCCTATGTAGGACGTATGCGGTCATCTTTCGCTAGCCACAATACCCGGCATCAGAGGCCACCGTATTCGGTAGTCTCAGATCGCGCCCCGACCTCGCAGATACGTGCCGGGGGTGGAACGGCTGGCCGTTCCACCCCCGGTATAAAGAGCTAAGCAGCCCCGAAAGGTGCCTGCTCTACCTCTCCAGCCAAACGTTCACATAGACCGGGAACACACTAACGTCGAACTCCTTAAGGTCTGTCGTGAACGGGTAGATTGACGCCCACTGCGCTCCAACCACGTGGGGGGCGGAGTCGTACAGTGCGAGCTGGATTTCTCCTATGATCTCAAGCTGCTTTGCCGGATCGGGCTCGAAGGCGTACCTGAGGCGAAGTTCCTTGGTTCGCTCGACCTCGGGGTCGTCACCGAAGTTGCCGAAGTAGAGGGTGCCGGCAACCATCGGGTCGGCGATGGGATCGGGCGAGGCCCACTGCACCCACCAGTCCGTGATGGCATCCCAGTCTGGATCGGGCAGCCGCGAAAGCAGCGTTGCCCAGTCCATCGAAGGCATCTCCACCGTTATGCCCAGCTCCTCAAAGGCGGGCTTGAGCACCTGACCCATCGGGGTGATCGTTGCATAGTCGTTGGGGTTCATCAGAAGGAAGGTCTCGCCGTCATAGCCGGACTCTGCAACCAGCCTCTTACCCTTCTCGACATCGTTCTCGTTGTAGTACTCCTCACCCACACGGCTGTCCAGCGGGGTGCCGCACCTGTAGCGGGCAGGGCACAGTGACCACAGGTCACGCGGGCCGATGGCGGCCGCCATGGCCTCGATATCGACCGCTGCCTGGATGCCCTGGCGCAGCTTCTTGAGATTCGCCGGAGGCGAGGTCACGTTGAAGTCAAAGGTCCAGAAGTGCCGCTCGTACTTGGCGACACCAAGGTTCGGGTCCTCGCTGAGGTCGGCAAAGAAGTCCAGACCTGCTCCGTCCACAACGTCCCACTCACCGGTCTTGAGGCCGGCGATCTTGGTCTCTTCGGCCGGGACCTCCAGCCACTCGATCCTGTCCAGGTAGGCAATCTTGCCTCCGGCCAGGTAGCTGCCCGGCTCGTCTCTGGGCACATACTCGTCGAAGCGCTCAACGGCAAGCTTGTCCCCGCGGACCCACTCGGCGAGCTTGTAGGGGCCGGTACCTATGGCGTTCTCCTCGCCATGGTCCTCCTGGGCCGCATACCCGGTGGCGACCCTCTCCGGCCAGATGTTCTGCAGCGGCCAGGGCGCAGCCAGTCCGGTGATGACCACACCGATCGGGCCCTGGAAAGTCATCGAGAAGGTCTTATCGTCGATCTTCCTCAGGCTGTCCGGCCTTACAGGGCTCTCGCCTTCCCCTGGCTCGACATAGCCGGCCAGCTGCGAGCGGAGGAACTCCCCGGCAGCCGTGGTCTGCCACATTCGCCACAGGGAAGGAATGACGTCGTCTGAGGTCACGCCACCGCCGTCGTGGAACTTGAGCCCGTCCCGAAGGGTAAACGTGTAGGTCGTACCCGCATCGTCGACCTCCCAGGAACTGACCATCTGCGGCTGCGGGTTAAAGTCCGCGTCGCGCTCAAAGAGGCGCTCCCAGATGTGCCCGCTGACCACGGTGATCACGTATGCGCCGGAGAACGAGGTGTCCAGAGACTCGGTGCTGGCCTGTGCCACGACCCTCAGCGTGCCGCCGAACCGGTCGTCCTTGGCGACCATGTCGCCGACCATCATCATCGAGTCGTCGCTGATCGCCGTGGCCTCGACCATGACTTCAGCGTCCTCCTCCATTGCATCATCTGCCATGGCCTCTTCCTCCATGGCGTCATCTACCATGGCATCTTCTTCCATGGCGGCATCGGTCTCGCTGGGTGCAGGCGCCTCGTCCTCCTCGCTGCTGCATGCGACCACAAACAGCGACAGGACCAGGACAACCAAGAGCGAGAGCAGTAATCGCCCACTCATATACATGCCTCCCTACCGTAGCTTCTTCGGTACCGACACAAAGCTTGGGCGAACGCGCCCCTTTACCGGCCCGCTGATGCCCGGCTTTTTAGCACAGGGGGGGCTTCCGTGTCAACCTGAACGGAATGCCCGGAACCAGTCTGGACAGGCCTTCCGGGCACACATCAAGCGTCCAGTCGAGCCCCCAGCAATATGTCGTGTCGGACGGAATCCCTCTAGTATCCTGAAATGGAGTCTTCCTTCCCCGTAGGTTTAGCAGAGCACTTTGGGTAGCTGGTACGAATGCCGCCAGGGTCATTGCGCACCCGACGGGCCGAATCCTTAAGGCGTGTTGGGGCCCTGATGGCGACGGTTGGTCCGGCAGTGAATCTGCACTTGCGGCGGGCTATAGGCGAATTCGGAGGCGCCGCCCTGAGGGTCGTGGTCGGGATCGCCTGCGCCGCCGCCCTTGCTTCGCTGGTCTCCTGCTCGGCCGGGTCCGACCCACCTGCTCCGCACGCAAAGGACGCCGAAGATCCAGAGCCCGTGCTGGTAGACAAGGACGCAGCGGCCGGAACACATCCGGTCAGACCGGATCTCAGGCTGCTGGACGACGAGCCTACGGGCTTCCTAAAGGCTGTGGCCTCGACGTGGGATACCGACTTTGAAATACACACGGTCCCGTACGCGGAGATCAAGCCGGGCGGGCCGCCGAGAGACGGCATACCTCCTATCGACAGACCCGTGTTCGCCGTCGTCCACGACCCCCCCGATTACCTGGTCGACGACGAGCCGGTGCTCGTGCTTGAACTGGGCGGCGAGCAGCGCGCCTACCCGCTGTCCATCCTGATCCTGCATGAAATCGTCAATGACGTTGTGGGTGGTGAAGCCGTGGCGATCACCTACTGCCCGCTCTGCAACACCGGCCTGGTGTTCAAGAGGACAGTGAACGGGCAGGTGATGCGATTCGGCACCACCGGCCTTCTGCGCAACTCCAATCTGATCATGTGGGACAGCGCCACCGAATCCTGGTGGCAGCAGGCGACCGGGGAGGCGATCGTGGGTGAGCTAACGGGGCATGTCCTTGAGTTCATACCCGCGCAAATCGTCTCCTGGGATGCCTTCAGGGACGCATTCGGCGGGGGTGTGGTACTCACCAGAGACACCGGCTTTGTGCGTGCCTACGACCTCCCACCATACGGAGGATACGACGCATCCGCGGATATCCTCACGGAGTTTGCCGACGGATCACTGTCTCCCATCGAACGGGTCGTGTCCGTTGTCGTTGACGGAAAGAGCGTGGCCTATCCCTTCACCGCCTTGGAGGAGGTCCCGATAGTTCACGACAGCTTTGAGGGCCGCGATCTCGTCATCTTCTACGTCGGCGGCACCCTTTCACCATTCCCGAAGCGACCTATCTTCAATGTGGGCCTGATCGGATCGGTGGTTGCCGGGGGCGATACCGTCGAGGTGGATCCATCGACCATAGAGCGACGGTCCGTGGGGGCGACTGCGGTCTTTGAGCCATTCATAGACGGGACGAGACTGACGTTCGTCGACCGCGACGGCGTGATAACCGACCGGGAGACCAATTCCGCGTGGAACATCTTTGGTGAGGCGGTCTCCGGGGACCTGGCCGGCTCGCGCCTGGTGCCCATCGTACACGGCAACCACTTTTGGTTCGCCCAGCAGTCCTTCTTCCCGGACACCGTGCTCCGCACGGCGGAGGAGCTTGTCGATTCCTAGCACCCGGCGTACGGCCCAGCGCGGTATGCCAGCCTCATGGGCACTCACGTTTGACTTCGGAGCGCCGGGAGGTTTGCTAATATTCCGCAAACCGTCCGGACGCAGCAGGCCGCAGTGAGAGGAGACCTGAAGGATGCAGGAAATCAAGGGCGCCGTCCTATACGAGCACAACGAGCCGGTCACCGTCGAGGACATGGAGTTGGGAGATCCCGGCGCCGGCGAGGTGCTGGTCGAAATGAAGGCAAGCGGCGTCTGCCACTCCGACTGGCACGTCGTAAAGGGCGAATGGTGGGACATACCCATCCCGGTGATACTCGGGCACGAAGGAGCCGGGATCGTCAGAACCGTCGGAGCCGGCGTCACCAATGTCTCCGAGGGAGATCACGTGATTCTCTCCTGGATGCCTAGCTGCGGGCTGTGCGAGGCGTGTCAGATCGGGCGGCCTAATGTCTGCTACGTGCAGCCCAGGAGCCAGACAACGGCCCACATACCGCGGAGCGAGCAGGATGTGCCCTTCCTGAGTGGCCTTGGGACGATGAGTTCCCATGCGATCGTCAGCGAGATGTCGGCCGTGCCCATCGACAATACGATGCCGTTCCCCCAGGCATCGCTGGTCGGATGCGGCGTTACGACCGGTGTGGGAGCGGCGATCAACACGGCCCAGGTTCAGCCCGGCTCCACGGTCGCGGTCTTTGGGGCAGGGGGCGTAGGCCTCAGCGTAATACAGGGAGCGGCGATCGCCGGGGCAACGACGATCATCTCCGTTGACCTGCTCGACAACAAGCTTGAAATGGCAAAGAAGTTCGGTGCCACGCACACCGTCAATGCAGGTCAGGGCGATCCGGTCGAGGCGATCAAGGATCTTACCGACGGTCTGGGCGTGCACTACGCATTTGAGGCTATCGGCCTGGTGGCGGAGCCGTTCATCCAGGCCATACACGCTACCCGAAGTCGGGGGATGACCATCTGGGTGGGGCACGCGCCGCTTGAGACGTCGGTGACCCTGGACGCGAGAGACCTGATGTGGGAGAAGACCGTGATCGGGTCCATGTATGGCAGCGCCCGCCCGCACATCGACTTTCCGAGGCTAATCGCCCTTTACCAGTCCGGCAAGCTGATGCTGGACGAGTTGATCACGATGAGCTTCCCCGTCGAGGACGTCAATGAGGCGTTCAAGGTGCTTGGTGAGGGCAAGGTTGCCCGCAGCGTCCTGACCTTCGGCTAGCCGGTGAGATTCGGAACCTGGGTATTTCCCGTCAGTCCCGATGTGGACGATGACGGAGCCGCGATAGACGAGGCTCTGCGCGAAGTCGAGCTGGCCGAGGAGGCCAACTTCCACTCGGTATGGCTGGCCGAGCATCACTTTGACGGCGCGGCCGCATACGCCGATCCGGTGGTTTTCGCCGCCGCCATAGCCGCGCGCACCGAGAGGATCAAGATCGGCTTCGCGGTCGTGGAGACCGCGCTGCACCATCCGGCGCGACTGGCCGCCCAATGCGCCCTTCTGGACCACCTGAGCAAGGGTCGGCTGATCGTCGGCATCGGCAGGGGCTCGGTGGCCAACCACTACGAGTACCGTGGATTTGGCGTCACCCTGGAGATGGGCTTCGGTGCGGTCGCCGAGATGGAGGAGATACTGATTCGGGCCTGGACCGAGAGGGACGTCGTTCACGAGGGTGAGCACTGGCAGCTCGAGTTTCCCATCCTCAGGCCTCAGCCCTACACCAAGCCTCATCCGCCGATCATCAGGTCCGGCATCAGCGACGGGACGATCAGGGAGATGGCGCGCGAATGCCGCCCGCTGCTGATGGGCGGCGTAGACGTTTCGGGGATGAAGGAACGCCTGGATCTCTATCGGGCCTCGGCGCTTCAGGCCGGCCATTCTGAGGAAGACGTACAGGGTGCTATCGACGAGATCTGGTTCACGACGGACGCGCTGGTCGCCGACAGCTACGGCGAGGCCCGAGCCATTGCCGAGAAACACCTGGTCATCGAGCAGGATCACTTCATGGACGCCCGGCTGCGCTTTAACTCCAGACAATGGGTCGACTCGGACGAGGGGCGCAAGTGGCTCAAGAAGATAACGATCGATGACGGCTTCATCTACGGTACCCCCGAGCAGGCGTCAGAGAAGATAGCCGAGATTCGGGATGCCGGCGTACGCAACCTGATGCTCAAGGTCAACGCCGGCCGCATGCCGCCGAAGGTGGTAGAGCGTTCGATCCGACTACTTGGCAGCGAGGTGCTGCCGGCGTTTACCTAGGGACGCGATCCTCACCTCGGCCTGACGTAGAGGCCGAGCGGCGCGCCTCCGACGATGTGCAGGTGAGCGTGCTCCTGGGTCTGGAGACCGTCGTCGCCGAAGTTTGACAGCAGGCGATATCCATTCGGGGCCAGTTCGCGCCCGAATCGGACTGCCAGCTCCCCCGCCTTCCCCAACAGCGGGGGGTCGTTCCACATATCCGCCTGGGTTCGGTGGGCAACGGGAGCGACCAGGAGCATCACGGGCACCCAGTCAAGCCTGTTGTCGAAGACCACCAATTCATCGTCCTCGTAGCGGATATTGCCCGGCGATCGTCGGGCGATCACCTCGCAGAAGATGCAGAACTCCTCGCGTTGACCGGGGCCGGGCGCAGAGGTCGCGTCACATCGCTGCGGCGAACTCGCCCTGCGCATCGTCACTGGCTACGGTCCTTGGGGTCAGGGATCCGCGCACGTACGGGACCGCGCCACCGTTCCTCCCTGCGGCCCTTGCCCCGGTAGTCCGGCGCGCTCATCGACACGACATGGGCCACCGCCTTGTCGTTGGCCCGCGACCGAATCGGTCCCAGGTCCTTCTCAAAGCTCATGGTGGTCGTGATCACCGTCGGCAGCTTGCGGTTGTGGCGATGAACGATGATCTGGTACAGCTTCTCCTCCGCCCACGAACCGCTGCGCTCTTTGCCGAGGTCGTCAAGGATCAGCAGTTCGGCGTTGCGCACCTGCTCGAAGACCTGGTCGTATCTCACCGGACTGGATGGATCGAAGGCGCCACGCAGGTGGTCGAGCAGGTCCGGTACGAAGGCGAAGAACACCTGGTGGCCGCGGTCCAGGCAGTCAGCGGCGACTGCGACCGCCAGGTGTGTCTTGCCCACCCCGGTCGGTCCCCGCAGGGTCAGCCAGCCATTGAGCAGGGATGCGAAGCCGCGCGCAGACTCGAGGGCTCTCTCCAGACGCTCCCGATCAGCAGGCTCGGCATTGTTGCCTTCGACGTCAAAGCTCTCGAAAGTCATCCTCTCCAGCAATTCAGCTGGCACAGCTCCAAGACCGGGCACCTCTGTCCGTCCCTTCAGGGCAAGGATGCGGGACAGATCAGGTGCCTCCATTCGGGCACGCAGGTAGGGATCGAGCTTGCTCATCTCGGTCGAGGTCGTAAATACGGTGGGCAGCTCGGCATTGAATCGGTGGTTGACGATCTGCTGGAGTTTTTCCAGTGCCCAGTGGCTGTAGGTCGTGGCTCCAACGTCGTCCAGGACGAGAAATGGAGTGGTGCGCACCCGTTGGAATAGCTCTGAGTAGGTGATCTCGCTGGTCGGACCGAAGCTCGATCTCAGGTGGTCCATCAAATCCGGGATGTGCACAAAGAGCGCCACGTGGCCGCGCTCGATCAGGCGATTGGCGATCGCAGCGGCGAGCCGAGTCTTGCCCGAGCCGTGCGGACCCACGAAGACTAGCCAACCGCGCGGAGAATCGGCGAACCGGGCCGCTCCGTCCAGCGCCTCCTGAAAGAGCGCGGCGGCCACTGGGTCGGATCCCTGTGGCGACGTGAGGGAATCAAGGGCGAACCTGGACAGTTGACCCAGGTTGCTGTAGCGCAGCAGGCGTTGACTGCCTTCTCTGGTGAACCGGCCCTCCTGGCATTCGCAAGTCTGTGCCGACCCGAAATCGCGGTCCGTTACAGGCACATCGAACGTGTACCAGCCGAGGCCTCCGCACCTGTCACAGAAGGATCGGATCTGCTGAGGGTTCGTGCCGGCAGGACCGTCAGCCTCGACGGTCCGCTGCCCTTCGAGGTTCTTCAATACGTCCCCGAGATTCTCCAAGAGCGCCTCTCCCCCCTTTGCTGTACGACCTAGCGAGCTCTGTGATCCGTCGAGCGGCCCATCCACGGCCGCCGGGTCACTGGTTCCAGGAACACTCCGGCACCTGGACCGATGTCCGCGGCGAACCCAAGGCTTGCCGGAGAGCTTCGCTCCCTGGAAGGTGCGCTACCGCGGCCAGCGTCGGCCCGAGCCCGCTCTTCCCTGAAGGAGCAGGGTTGACCGGGGCTCGTCCATCCTCACACATACTCTGGCGAAGCCGCTCTGCGCTCCAGGCTCTGGAACTTGACCAGGTCACTTTGGAAGAGGAGGCGTACGGTCCCTGTCGGCCCGTTGCGGTGCTTGGCCACGTTGATCTCGGCTATGTTCTCGGGGTAGGGAAGGGAAGGCTCCCTTCGCTCCCAATCCTCGCGGCTCGTATATTTGTCCTCGCGGTATATGAAAGCCACGACGTCGGCATCCTGCTCTATGCTGCCACTCTCCCTCAAGTCCGAGAGGATCGGCCTGTGGGACGGCCGGTGCTCCGGCGCCCTGCTGAGCTGGGAGAGGGCCAACACCGGAATCTCCAGATCCCGTGCCAGGGCCTTGAGTGATCGCGATATGTCACCCAGTTCCTGCGTGCGGTTATCGCCGCGTCGAGTGCCTTCGCCCATCAGCTGCATGTAATCGACTATCACCAGGTCCAGGCCCTGTTCGGCCTGGAGGCGGCGTGCCTTGCCTCTCATGTCGATGGAGCCCTGGATCGGAGTGTCGTCGATGAAAATCGGCAGCTCGGACAGGACCCCGATGCCGTCCAGAACCCGCTTTTCCTCCGGGTCGCTGAGGAGACCGAGGCGCAGCCTGTAGCTGTCTACGCTTGCCTCTCCGGCGAGGAGACGGACCCCGATTTGCTCTGCACTCATCTCGAGGCTGAAGACGCCAACCCGCGAACCGTACCCGGCGGCCTGACGGGCTATGTTGAATGCAAGGCTGCTCTTGCCCAGGCTGGGGCGGGCCGCCAGGACGATCAGGTCTGAGCGCTGCATGCCGTTGCCGAGCAGTCTGTCCAGGTCCGCGAAACCGGTCTGGATCGGGGCAAGCGCAGCATCTCCGAGATCCATGTTGGCGGTCTGTTCCATGTAGGAATCGAGGATGGTGCGCAGGTGCTGAAAGTCCCCCGTACTCCGGCCGGATCTGACCCCGTAGAGAAGTGACTCGGCCCGGCTCAGCGTGGCGTCCACGTCGGACGAGCCCTCGTATCCGATTGCGGCGATCTGGCCGGATATCGTGATTAGCTGGCGCATCACCGAGGTCCGCTGAACTATGCGGCCGTAGTGCTCGATGTGTACCGAGGTCGGAACGGAACTGACCAGATGTCCCAGGTAGGAGGGTCCGCCGACGTCGTCGAGCCGATCCCCCAGCGACAATTCGTGGGCAAGGGTGACCTGGTTGATCGCGTCGCCCCGGTCGAACAGTGCCTGAGCGGCCTCAAAGCAGTGCCGCGTCCTGGAGTTGTAAAAGTCCTCGGACTTCAGGAACGAGGAGACCTTGGTCAGCGCCTGTGGATCGATCAGGATGGAGCCGACAACCGATTCCTCGGCGTCTGAGTCATGCGGAAGGAGACGCTCCGCGTATACGATGGCGGGCCTCCGTCAGGACTCGGCTTGTTGTTCGTCGGCCTCGCTTAAGACCTCGGTTTCAGCCTCTGCCACCGACGCCTGCGCGTGTTCCGGTTGGGCCGCCGCGGTAGTCTCGAACTCCGTCTCGGCCTCCACGGGGCCGTCGGCAGGAGCGGCAGCGGCGGCCTCCATCTCGGCCAGGTACTCGTCGGGGTCTGTGCCCAGGGGATGGACGAGGATGTCCACCTCCGCCTGTACCTCGGCGTGAAGCCTGACGCTGGCCTTGTAGCTTCCGAGCTCCCTAAGCGAGTCAGGCACGGCGACCGACTTACGATCGATCTGCTTGCCGGTCAGCTCGGTCAGCCGGGACGCTACGATTGCGTTCGTCACCGAGCCGTACAGACGGCCTCCCGAACCGGCCCGCATCTCGACATCGACACGTGCGCCCTTGAGCTCCTCGCCCAGGGCCCTCATGTCGCTCAGCTTCTTGAGGCGGGCCTTCTCAGCCTGTTGGGCCAGTTTCTCGATCCGCTGAAGGGCATCGTGCGTTGCGGGCACAGCCAGGCTCTTTGGTATCAGGAAGTTGCGAGCGAACCCGTTCTTTACGTCCTTTACGTCGCCACCTTTGGCAACGCCCTCGACATCCTCGAGGAAAACCACTCTCATTGAAGATCCGCCTCTATGGTATTCCGGAGCCCGCTGGCCTCAGTCCGAATCCAAGCCCGCAACCAGCGCCAGGCCAATCCGTCTATCCCAGCGCAGCGACCCAACGCCTAAAGTCGCCTCACGTTCCGGCTCCGAGAGACTCAGGATAACCCAGCACACGATCATAAGTCGAGACGACTGGCCGGCGGCGGCGAGGGCAGTGCAATACGGCATCCAGCCGTCCATTTAGCCGTTGACAGCCGATTTCGTACGGGACTAGACTAGGCTTCTGGGGCCACTGCAGTTAACTGCCTGGCCAGAAGATCTGCCCCTTTTGTCGGGGCGCTAATCGGAGCCGCGATTGCTGAAGATACGTCTCAAGCGTGTGGGAGCCAAGAAACAACCCAGCTATCGAATCGTCGTGGCCGACGCAAAGGCCACCCGAGACGGTGCTTTCGTCGAGCAGGTGGGCCACTACGATCCCAAGACGGACCCGCCGACGATAGTCCTGAATCGCGAACGGGCCGAGGAATGGATAGGGAAGGGAGCCCAGCCCACGGATTCGGTCTCCCGTCTCCTCAAGACCCACGCGTCGCAGCAGACGGCTGAATAGCTCGTCAGGAGCGGACCATGAAGGATCTGGTCGAGTACATCGTAAGGTCCATAGCCTCAAAGCCTGAAGAGGTTCGGGTCATAGAGGAGGAAGAGGAGGACGGCGGGAGGCTGCTCCTGCGCCTTGAGGTTTCTCCCGACGACAAGGGCAAGGTGATCGGCCGCCAGGGCAGGGTTGCCCAGTCCATCAGGACCCTCCTTAGGGTCGCCGCCATCAAGCGTGGTACCCGGGCCGTACTAGAAATCGTCTGAGGCGTTCCCGCGAGGGGAACTCTGATTTGAGGTCTCGACGGTCCCCGACCCCGTGATGACCGCTCCCTAGGCCGCCCAGACCCCTTTCCCTAGCAGTGAGCTGACGCCCGTACCATGGCAGAAGAACGCGTGTCGGTGGGGAGAATCCTGGGGCCCTGGGGCGTCAGGGGCGAGGTCAAGATCAAGCACTTCGCCCAGTCTCCCGATCGGTTCGTGCCCGGTACCCTGGTATTCGCGGGCGAGACCCCGCTCACGGTAGAGCGGAGCCGGCAGCACAAGGGCTACGTCGTCGCAAAACTGAGGGGGGTTTCGGACCGCAGGGAGGCCGACAATATGCGGGGCGCCGAGCTCACCGTGGAGTCGGCGGCGCTCCCGCCGACTGCGGACGATTCCTACTACCAGTTTCAGTTGATCGGACTTACCGTCCAAACGAGAGGTGCCGAGAGCCTCGGCACCGTGGTCCAGGTGCTGGAAACCGGCGCAAACGACGTCTACGTGATCGACGGAGCGGAAGGGAGGCAGATTCTGCTTCCAGCCGTAAAGGATGTCATCCTGCAGGTCGATCTGGTACGCGGCCTCATGGTGGTAGATCCGCCCAGCGAGTTATGATCGAGCAGGAGATCTGAGATGGCCGGTCATTCCAAATGGGCACAGATCAAGCATGCCAAGGCGATCACCGATGCGCGCAGGGGCAAGCTGTTCACCAAGCTGGCCAAGGAGATAATCGTGGTCGCCCGGGAAGGTGGCGGTGACCCGGACGCGAATTTCCGGCTGCGCATGGCGATCCAGCGTGCCAAGGACGCCAACATGCCCGCCGACACCATTGCAAGGGCCGTCAAGCGGGGCGTTGGCGGTGGAGGTGAGGGCGACAACGTCTCCGAGGTGCGCTACGAGGGCTACGGCCCCGGGGGAACGGCCATCCTGCTCGAAGCGTTGACGGACAACCGCAAGCGGACCGTATCGGCGGTGCGGTCCACCTTTACCAAGGCGGGCGGCAGCATGGCGGAGGTAGGCTCGGTCGCCTGGCAGTTCGACCAGCGAGGTGTGGTGGTGGTCGAGGCGGATGCCGGGTCCGTGGAGGACCTGGCGATCGCCGCCATAGACGCCGGAGCGGACGATTTCGAAGCTGACGAATCCACCATTGAGATTCACTCGCCGGTCCAGGCCCTGGAGACCATCAGACGGTCTATGGCCGAATGCAACGCCGTGATCGTCTCCTCGCAGCTGGCCATGCTGCCCAAGAACCTGGTCACGCTGGACGAAAGTACGGCCAAGCGGACACTCCGGCTCCTTGACCAGCTCGAGGATCTGGAGGACGTTCAGCGGGTATATTCCAACGGCGACTTTCCCGAAGAGGTGCTGACCGAGTACGGTGCCGAATCCTGAACAGGTAATGGACCCGACTCTCCGGGGCGGCGGCCCTCGAGCATGATGTCTCTAGATGCTCGCGCAGCAGGGATGCCTGGCTGAGGGCGGCGGTCAGTCTGGTTTGAGAGTCCTTGGAATCGACCCCGGTACTGTGCACATGGGGTTCGGAATCGTTGACTCGCTGGGAGATGACGTTACCCACATCGCCTCGGACACAATCACCCCCCGCTCGGGCGCCAACCTGTCAGACCGGCTGGCGACCATCTTCGAAGAGATGGAAACCCTGCTGGATGAGTGGGGTCCCGACGCGGTCGCCATCGAGCAGCCATTTGCCGGCAAGAACGTACGCTCCGCCCTGGCCATAGGACAGGCGCAGGCCGTTGCCATGCTGGCCGGTGCCAGGAGAGGCCTGCCGGTGAGCACCTATTCGCCCACCCAGGTCAAGCAGGCGGTCACCGACTACGGGGGCGCATCAAAGGAGCAGGTCCGGGATATGGTGCAGATCGTCCTGCAGCTTGCCGAACAGCCTGAGACAACTGATGCCGCCGACGCCCTCGCCGTCGCGCTCTGTCACGTTAACGCCCATCGGGCCGAGGGGCTGGAGCTCCGGGACTGAGGTCGGGCAGTCTGCTCAAACGGTAAGGCGAGTAGGATGACAGGGGAACAATGATCACGGCAATAGAGGGGAAGGTGGCCAAGATCGGCCTCGACTGGGTCGACGTGAACCTTGGCGCCGTCTGTGTGAGGGTCAACATACCGACATCGACGGTCCCCCGCATCGGTCCTGCCGGAGGACGCGTGCGTCTGTTTACGTCGCTTCAGGTCAGGGAGGACAGCGTTACGCTCTACGGCTTTGCCTCCGACGATTCCAGGATCAGCTTTGAATCCCTCCTGGGAATAACCGGCGTCGGGCCCCGGCTGGCCCTCAGCGTACTGTCGATGTTCACATCCCAGGACCTGGCGTCGGCCGTCGCTACCGAGGATACCGCGGCATTCAGCCGGGTCCCGGGCGTGGGCAAGAAGACGGCCGGGAGGATCATTCTGGAGCTCAAGGGCCAGCTGGGCCACGAATGGGAGGTGGCAGCGGCCGCCGACGGGTCACCTGAGGTGATCGAGGCGCTGACCTCCCTGGGCTACTCGCTTGCCGAGGCGAGGGAGGCGATCTCCTCTCTGCCCCACGACCCGGACCTTGCGGTGGAGGAGCGCGTTCGCGCAGCGCTCGAGCGACTCTCAGGAGGCTAGCGCCGCCGTCCCGGCTACCGGGACGATTTGCGTGATGTCGCATCCGGCTCCCCCGGTACAGACACCGAACATCCCCCCGTTTCGACCGGGGCGTCCACCCCGGCTCGATGAGCTGCCTGCCCGGAATCGCCCCGCGGCGGGGCGCCGCGATGGTACGCCTGTACAATCAAGCTGAAATGTCCCGCTTTGAGATCATTTCTGACCTGCGCCCAACGGGTGATCAGCCGCAGGCGATCGACGCCCTGGCCGAGGGCATTGACAAGGCGCTGCGCCAGCAGACCCTGCTCGGGGTGACGGGCAGCGGCAAGACCTTCACGATGGCCAACGTCGTCGAGAGGGTCCAGAGGCCCACCCTGGTCCTGGCGCACAACAAGACGCTGGCCGCCCAGCTTGCCATCGAGTTTCGGGAGTTCTTCCCCAACAACGCGGTCGAGTACTTCGTCAGCTACTACGACTACTACCAGCCCGAGGCATACCTGCCTCGCACCGACACCTATATCGAGAAGGACGCCGATATCAATGAGCAGCTCGACAAGCTGCGCCACGCGGCGACCCGGGCCCTGCTGACCAGGCGGGACGTGCTGATAGTCGCCTCAGTCTCGTGCATCTTCGGACTGGGATCTCCGGAGGAGTACCAGAGCTTCGTTGCCTACGTCCGAAAGGGAGAGGCGAGGAATCGGGGCAAACTCATCCGCCAGCTGGTCGATATGCAGTACGAGCGCAACGACTTCGACCTTGGTCGAGGCAAGTTTCGCGTTCGCGGCGACACCCTGGAGCTTCTGCCCGCCTACGAGGAGGGAGTCGGCGTGCGCATAGAGTTCTGGGGAGACGAGGTCGATCGCATCGTCCAGCTCGACCCATTGACCGGTGAAGTGCTTGATGACCGCGAAGACATAGAGATCTACCCGGCCAAGCACTTTGTGACCTCGCACGACAGGCTCATTGCCGCCATCGAAGGTGTCGAAGCCGAATTGGAGGAGCAGCTCTCAATCCTGAAGGCCGGCGGAAAGCTCCTTGAGGCGCAGCGACTGGAGTCCAGGACCAAGTACGACATGGAGATGCTGAGGGAGACCGGCTACTGCGCCGGGGTCGAGAACTACTCCCGTCACCTGGCGGCAAGGGCCCCCGGCAGCACCCCGTACACGCTCCTCGATTACTTCCCCGACGACTTTCTGATATTCGTCGACGAGTCTCACATGACCCTTCCTCAGGTCAGGGCGATGTACGGCGGCGACCGTTCCCGCAAGGAGGTGCTGGTCGAGTACGGATTCAGGTTGCCGTCGGCGCTGGACAATCGCCCCCTCAACTTCGGGGAGTTCGAAGAGCGGGTAAACCAGAGCATCTACGTCTCGGCGACCCCGGGGCCGTATGAATACGAACACAGCCAGCGGATAGTCGAGCAGGTCATAAGGCCGACCGGCCTTACGGATCCGGTGATCGAGGTCAAGCCCACCAAGGGACAGATAGACGATCTCCTACAGCAGATACATGCGCGGGTGGACAGGGGGGAAAGATGCCTTGTGACCACCCTCACCAAGCGCATGTCCGAAGAGCTGGCCGACTACCTGCGGGAGGTGGGCATCAGAACTCATCACATGCACTCGGAGATCGACACCCTGGAGCGGAGCGAGATTCTGCGTGACCTGAGGCTGGGCATCTACGACGTGATTGTGGGCATAAACCTGCTCAGGGAGGGCCTCGATCTCCCCGAGGTCAGCCTCGTTGCGATCCTGGACGCGGACAAGGAAGGCTATCTTCGATCTCAAACCTCGCTGGTGCAGACGATTGGAAGGGCCGCCCGCCACGTCGATGGGCGCGTCATCATGTACGCGGACACGGTTACCGACTCGATGAAACGGGCGATTGACGAGACCGAGCGCAGGCGGGTGACCCAGGAGGCCTATAACAGGGAGCACGGCATTACCCCTCAAGGCATACGCAAGGCTGTCAGGGATATCACCGAGAGGGTCAGGGAGGTCGCGGAGACCCGAGCGCCCGAGGTCACCGGCGCAGACCTTCCCAAGGCCGACATCCTGCGGCTCATCAAGGATCTGGAATCCGAGATGAAGAAGGCGGCAAAGAACCTCGAGTTCGAGAGGGCCGCGCTGCTCAGGGATCAGGTCATCGACCTGCGCAAGGTCATGGTCGACGGCTAGTGGCCACGGACTATGGCCGCATCACCGTGGCCGCCCGAGTCGGCACCGCATGATGGATGGGTACCCAGGGCCGCTGACCTGCACGCCGACTTGTCTGATTCGGCCGGCAGCTTGACCGGGGCACAGGTCTGAGAGCCGCCTCGATCGTGGGCTGCGTCCCTCCTGCGTCCCGCCGTACGGCGACCAGGACGCGGGTCTGGCCTGGAATTTCGGCGCCAGGGTCGTCGTCACGCCGGGAGGAGCGATGCTGACCGGCATGGGGCGAGGACGGTGGACGATCGGCCGGATGCCGGATCTGTCGGGCAGGATCGTAGTGGTGACCGGTGCAAACAGCGGGATCGGGCTGGAGGCTGCACGGCGATTCTCCATGAACGGCGCGGACACGATCCTGGCGTGTCGGTCCGAACATCGTGGGAGGAGCGCACTACTCAAGATCACATCGGAGCATCCGGGGGCCAGAGTCCGCCTGATCACGCTCGATCTTGGCAGCCTTCAGTCGATCGAGCGGTTCGCCCGCGAATTCGGCGAATGCCACTCACGCCTGGACGTGCTCGTTAACAACGCCGGGATCATGGCGGTGCCGTACTCGCGGACCGCAGATGGCTTCGAGACCCAGATGGGCACAAACCATCTTGGACATTTCGCCCTGACCGGAAGACTGCTCGATTCCCTGGCCAGCACGCCCGGCGCGCGTGTCGTTACGGTCAGTAGCGGCGCCCATCGCATGGGACGAATCGACTTTGACAACCTGCTCTACGAGAAGGGTGGATACTCGGCTTGGGGGGCGTACTTTCGTTCAAAGCTGGCGAACCTGCTGTTTACATATGAACTGGGGCGTCGCTTTGAGCACGCCGGGATCGATGCCCTGGCCCTTGCGGCGCACCCGGGGAGCGTGGCGACGAATCTCGGCGCCCATTTCTTCAGGCGCCGGTGGCTGAGGCCCTTTCGCCCGCTGGTTCACAGCCTGCTGCAGGACCCGGGGATGGGAGCCCTGCCCATCCTGCGCGCATCGGTCGATCCCGCCGCCCGGAGTGGACAGTACTTTGGGCCTGATGGGCTGATGGGTCAGCGTGGATTCCCGGTCGTGGTCGGCTCGACGCCCGCTTCCCACGATAGGCAGGCCGCGCGGAGTCTCTGGCAGGCATCCGAGACGCTCACGGGAGTCAGGTACCTGAATGAGTAGACGCGGTGTGACCGTATGAGGGCCCCCATCGTCAGGCCCGATGCCGCTATTGCGGCCGGCCCACTCGTCGGTCGCCATGCTGCATGGGCCGGAAGGAAAAGATCCATCCGGGACAGACGTCGGGGCCCGGAAGGGCACCAGATGGCACCATCGGCAGCCGCGTTCAGATTGACACCCGTTTTCCGGCGACCCTAGAATGATTTTCTATCTTAGGGCCCATACATCCCTAGGCGGACACGTCCGGACGCGAGCAAGATCGAGACGGACAGGACGACCCACCTGCCTGGTAAGGAGCACAGATGTCGAGCACGGCAACCATAACCAAGGAAGAGGTGATCGAGGCCCTTAGAGACGTCTACGATCCGGAGATCCCGATCAACGTCGTCGATCTGGGCTTGATCTACGATTGTCAGGTCGAAGGCGGCGACATCGACATCAAGATGACGCTGACATTCGCAGGGTGCGGAATGGGCCCCTACATCGCCCAGCAGGCCGAATGGCGGGTGGCCGAGATAGAGGGCGTCGATGATGTCAACGTCGAACTGGTCTACGATCCCCCTTGGACCCCGGATATGATCTCCGACGAGGGCAAGATGGAACTGGGGCTGGACTGAACTGGTCGGCAGCCGCAGATAGGGGGCCACGGAGGCTCCCATGCTGCGGCAAGTTTAGCGCTGTATAGACTGCTGCGCGAGGTTCTCTTCAATAGGGTTCGCAACCCAATTTGTAACTTACGGACGCCGCGTAAGTGTTGCGCTCCGGTCTAGTCAGACCGAGCGGGGACGACGGCCCCGCCGATTCTAGTGCTTTGGATGAACTATCCCGACTTTTCGGCAGGAGCAATCTGCCAGTTCTAGTTTCATGGTTGCGAATGTCGAATATCAGCGCCCCACCGTAATAAGGTCGCGAGATTGGTCCAGCACCTAAGGGTCTCTGCGCTCAAGGGTATGCGGTGGGCGCGGCCTGTCGCTGTGCGATCGTCTGGAATTGCCGCTTGTAGGCGAAAACTAGCGACCTCTTAGCACGGGACAAGCTTGCTGCCCAGCGGCCGCCTTCCTCAAATTCCGCAGTATTAAACGCCTCAAATTCCTCTGAGTGTCTCTCGGCTACCCTCTTCCAGGACGCGGACGCTTGCATGGAATAGTGAGGTATAGCGTAGAGAGGTCTTCCGGTCCCACGTTGCAGGCCATGCCTACGGAGAAATGCCTCCACCTTCTTGCCGATGGCGATTACCGGAGCGCCGGGTTTTCCCACAATTGCAATCTCCTCCAGCAAGAGGGGATACCATTCCTCGTAACGGCGGTCACGGTCAAGGGCCGCCACCGTCACCGGCATCGCCCCCTTCGACACATCAGTCATGTGGCACGTCAGTCCGGGCTGGAGGAGGTACCGGTCCATAGAGAGTATGAGGAGCGACAGCGTGTCGCTTTCCTTCCCGGACAGTTTCCTGCCGGAGTGGGCAAAGTTCCGAAAGCCCTTTTGTATCTTCTTCTTCGCGTCTTCGACGCTTTTGGCCCATCCAAAGCTGGGCTCCATTCCGACGATGACATAGTCCACCCAGGATTCCGGCTCCACACAAGGCAAATAGACGCCCCCGCCCTGCATGGCCCGCTCGATGGTATGGGCCCTGTCCTTATCGACCTGCGCCTCAAATCGGCGCTCCAAGTTGTGGTATTCGGCCTTGTTAAACGGCATTCAGCTACTCCTATCCAGTCTAGACACATTCCCATGGAACCTACTAGGCAGCATCGCAGCATCGGACCTGTTCTTCTTGGACCTCCCCAATCACGGGCGGGTTACCAAGCGAAGGCTACTATCCCAGGCAATAGCGAGCGCGTACATAGCTCAGCCAATCGCTCCACGCCCCTTCGGTATCATGCCCTTGAACCCATCCGACCCATTCCTGATGGGTGAACATGGCAAACTGCGCCCGGCCCTTGAAAAGCCGTCCCCACTGCCTCAATCCATCGATCCCGCTCCCGGCGAGGCAGGCATCCAGCCGTTCGTTGCGTTCGTCCACCGCGATAGCCGACACGACGAGGTCGTAGCGTTCCGACCGTGCGATTCCTTCGGCGAGGGCATGCTGACGGAGCAACTGATAGCCGTCCGTCATTGCCGGGCAGCTAAGGAGATCAGCAAGGTAGTCTTGGTCAATGATCGGCGCGAGATGGTCCCAGTATTTCCGGCCCCAATCCGCCTGATGGCATTGATTGTCATAGTCCTTCACAACATTTGCGGGTTGCTTGCAGCGGCTTGGGTCAGGATTGGCGGATCTTCTGGAACTACCCTTATGCCGCCACGCAGAGCATTCATAAAAGCTGTGCTCTGTGAGCTTGTTCTCCACCAGTACCAAACCACGGCCCCCGTTCACCAACAGACCGAGGTCAGGCGAGGTCTGGTTGGCGCCCCTCTTACCTCCGACCTCACCAAGCAGGCGCCGCGGATGTAGCGGAGAATCCACGCCTTCCGCATACTCCAGCTCAATTGCTCCCACTGAGTTGATCTCGGCATGGGCATGACTCTTGAGGAACGATGCGAACAACGCCCTACTCTCGACTGACTCACGAAACGGAAAGTACAGGTTGGCGCATTGAACCCACGAACTCTTGAGATTGTGCACGCCCTCATGTTTCTGCACGCCGGTTCTCTCGAGATATGCTGGCAGCGAGTTCCCAGACCCCGTGCGTATGCCCGGCCACAGCCCTTCTTCCCACAGGCCTTCGGGCAGTATCCACGGATACTCACAACCTCGCCATCGGCCGCACCGCGAGTCGCTCACATTAGCTTTGCGCCACCTGACCTGGTGGTCCTGCATGCACTTATCAAACGACTCCATGGTCATCCCCTTGCGCCGAAACGGATATCCCGTCCGTACTCTGCGCGATGTGATCGATGCGTCGAATAAGTGGGAAGTGTAGAGGAGGCTTGACCATGTAGGGCATCCCCGCATTCTAAAAAAACTGTAGGCATTAGGATGAGATTAGCGACAGGGGTAGCCCGGAGTCATTTGATGTCACTAGGGACACCTCCGCAAGCAAACCAATTCACCTCAGCCTCAAGCCTTCCAAAGAAGCCCTGTATCCTGCAGCCGTGCAATTGACTCTTGAATAGGGAATCGAATGAGACAGACCTATGGAGACCTAGTACGCGTCGACGCTGACGCGCATCGCGAACCAGAAGTCCTAAGGCGCGTGCCGCTGGGGTCCAACGTGACATCCGGCGGTGTTGACGAAGCGACGCTTCAGGACCTTGCGTTCAGTTTTCCTCAGACGCTTCCCATCTCTGATATCGATCCCGCATATGCCGGGGCCATGCCGATCTGCAAGGAATTGAGCCTTCCAGCAGGCTATGCGGACGCTCTCTACTGCAACCAGCTGGGCCGGCTCACGCTGAGCGAATTCAAGCTATGGCGAAATCCACAGGCCCGGCGTGAAGTGATTGGTCAAATCCTCGACTACGCCAAGGACTTGGCAGGATGGGGATACGACGATTTGCAGAGACAGGTATCTCTGGCCACCCGAAAGAGTGGCAACGTGCTCTACGACTCGGTGAGGAAGCACCACCCCGAAGTGGAGGAGGCGGAGTTCGTCGACAACGTAGTACGCCACTTGAGGCGAGGCGAATTTCTGCTATTGATCGTCGGCGACGGGATTAGGGAGGATGCGGCAGACATCGTAGATTTCGTCCAGCGCCACAGCGGCCTGCACTTCAACCTTGCCATGGTGGAGGCCGCGCTCTATCGGGATTCGGCGAACGCTCTTTTCGTTCAGCCTCGCATACTGGCTCGCACCGAAATCGTGCAGCGCTTCGTCATTGATGGAGACCTCGTTGGTGAATTCGCTGCGGGCAGCTTGCGCGATCAGGAGGAGACCCTGTCGGATCAGGATCAACAGAACCTCCGATTCTGGAGCGCGGTGGTTAGCGATTTCTCCTTTGCGGACACCAGCGTGGAGGTTCCTGCCGCCACCACTGACTCGACTCTTTACATCTTAGTACAAGGCTCTGGATTCGGAGGATATGCCCTATGCTTCGACGGATATTTGCACCGTAAGGCAGGGCAGATTGGCTGTTTCTTAACGGCACGAAAGGATTACCCCCGCGAGGTTCGCATCTTTGAGTCGATAGTTGACTCCCTAGACAAACTGCGGGAAGAAACGGCGGGTGAACTGGAGTATTGGGAGAACGAAGCTGGCCGTCCCAGAATAGGCTTCCGCCGACAGATCGACCTGGCCATTTTGGCGGAGGGGGAAGAAAGCGAGAATTTCAGAGACGCGGCTGAGTGGATGCGGGATCACCTCAACCTTTTGGTCAGCACGGTGAATCCACGTCTGCAGTCCTTGCTAGTGGATGAGAATTAGGATCGATCTACCCAAATGGGGGGGGCAGGTCTCCCGTAGGATGCGGCGAACATGCACTAAGGGGTAGCGGACTCGGGGACTTCGGGACTAACGTCCAAGACTGAGTCATCCAGCCAAGGGTGCTTGGAAAAATACGAACATGGCGAAGCCTCACCGTTTGCGAGACTCACGGAAGCTAAGAGGCAAGACAGGTTCCGAAGAACGGGGCAGGCCCTCCATGTATGTGAGAACCTCGGACTCTCTCCACCTCACGCATCTCGCCGAAAACCTGACTTGAGGAGGAAGCAATCCGGCTGCAACCATCCTGTAGACGCTGGCTCGGCTGAGCCCGGTCATCTTCTGAACTTCGGCGATCCTCAAGAGTCTATCCATATATCATCCTCCTCTCCGCGCCGTGGGAGCTTTCTAGGAAGCGCCACTGGGTGTGCTGGGAGACCCCACAATGGTGTCGGCGTCTCACGCCAGTGTCTGTTTCCGTTGCCTCGATTCCTTGACTCGTGCATGTCGTTGTTTCTTTCTCTCCCAGATACGCGTGACTTTGAAACAGGAGCCATGCAATCCGAATGCCGGCATTGAAGGCCATTTTGAATGTTCAAAATGGCTCCAGGTAAGCCCTCGTAAGGGAGTTCATGGGTGAACCCCCCTTCTTGGAACCGCGGACCACACCTGCGCCCGATCGGCGGGGAACTGTGTGGATCTGTAGAATCCGCCACGCATTCCAGGTGGAGATAGTTGGCCTCCTCCTGGCGTAGCATGGCGCCCTCCTGGACGCATTCGAGGCTCGCAGTTGCGGGGGACATCCGGTAATGCCCCGAGGGTGGGGCAGCGTGCGCCCCTCCTCTCATGGCACGGGAATTTGTCCGCCTTCGGTGATGTCATAGACGTGTACATGAATTTGCAGTTGGGACAGAAGGCTGCATGCGGGACGGGAGCGGCGTGGTACAGGCGGTGCTGGCACCCTACAGGACAGATCCTGCTAGCACTTCGGTGACAGGTCGTATTCCAGAGCCCCGGTACAAAAACCCCGGCGAAAAGTACATTTTGTACCCCTGCTGATCTGAAGGCCCTGAACAAAAACCCCCCTGAAAGTGACAATTTGTACCCCCAGGCTACGGAGGACGCGGCCACCCCTGCCAACCGCGGTGGACAGGGCAGGAGAGGAGATTTGTCGGATTCCGCGTGGGTCAATGATTCCGCTCGCGATCTGCCTGGGAGGGACGCCCCGAGTGTGCCCCGGCTTCGCCGTGAGCCGACCGGCGGGCAGTCGGACCGGCGTGACGTGCCATTCGGCAACGTGGTGCGTCATCGGCATCGGTAACTCGCCACGGACCTGCGTTGCTGCTCGTGAGGATCTTCGACGGGGTCAAAATCGTGGACCGGTTCCTTATGAGGGGTGGAAGAGCTCCGTTTCGAGTTTGCAACTGCATTTCGCCTCCTCCATGTCCGCGACCTTTCGTTACGGCTGTCCACGAGTCTCGCTGCCTGCGCCGGACTTGCTAACGTCTCAAAGAGGGGGATCGCGCGAGGACCCTCCTTTCGGGGCATCAGCTTTGGAGACCCGCAAATGGTGTGCTACCCGTGTACAGGACTTTGGAGTGCATAAGAAGGGTTGTATGCGGGTCGCGGGCGCCTTGCCACAGGGGCGGCCTGACCTCCTACAGGACTGATACAGCGAACACTTTTGTCGCCCAACGCTTCCAGAGCGATGTTCCAGAAACCCCGGGAAATGTGACAGTTTGGAACATGGCTATTTCGGTGCGATGTTCCAAAAGCCCCGGGAAATGGGACACATTGGAACATTGCCCCAGGCGGGGACCAGACGGGGTGGTGTGACCGACTATCGAGGTTACGGCGAGGCTGAAGGACACGCAGGCAGTGCGGCTGTTGCTGATCTGTCGACCCTGTGGTCATCAGCCGTGCCCAGACGGATAGTCGCCGGATGAGAGAACAACTCCACGGGTCCGGGTATCGATTGGGTGTGCGCTGGCATCTCTCAGCGCCTTTGGGCATCACGGATTCGTAGGATCAAGGGCTGACTCTGCCGGCGGGTCTGGAACTCTATCTCCCCGACCCGGCGTTGGAGTCGCCTCCCTTCCGTCGGCCCTCCATTTGGGACCTTTTCGCTGTCGGGGGGCTGTACAGAGATTGGGAACTTGATTCCCATTTTTACTTTTGCCCGCGGGCGGCGGCATACAGGCGGACAAAATAGGAGTGGGCCTCGGATCGGCGAACGAGTTTTCGGAACCCCCCGTTCCAGTCGAAAGTTCCCACAAGTTCCCAAAAGGGAATTCAGCCAGGACCCCAATCTCGCCGCTCTGATGGCCCTATCGGATGGTGCAGTCGACGTGACCGGAGCGAGGTCAGCCGTGTGCTCAGGCTGCAGCCGAAGGTACCGATTCAGGGCGGTCACAGAACGATGTTCCGGCCCCGAGCTGCACTGGCGCGACGGTGGGGCGATTCAGATTGGGCGTTGACGCTTCATGTCGGGAGGTCGTGCGGGAGCGAGTGGATAGCCTCCGGAGGGGCAGGGTTCAAGCATCACAGTCGGAATGATCACAAGGAGGGTCGAGGAGAGGGACAGGTCAGCGATACCGCATTGCAGGGGCGCGCCCATGGAACTTCCTGGGGTTGAGGAGGTCTTTCGCAGCGTGCGGCCCGGAGGCGGCGTGGAGGAGGACGACAGGCGCTCGGAGGTCCGATCGCGGAGGATGGCGCTGGAGAGGATCCGGGGAGAGCGCATTCGGGCCCAGTGGCGGCGCCGGCTGCGCAGGTAGCTGATCGTCGGGCGATGGCGCTGATTTCGGCGAACCGCAGCGAACCCGGGCGACCGATCCAGGCTGAGGAGGCCCTAAGGCGTTGATATTGGGTTGCCGGCGCCGCCATGATGGGAGCGTTGTTTGACCTTCCGGGTGGTCGGTCTGTCGCAGACATGAACCCGTGGGCGCGGTCTCCCCACCCTGTCCGGTCCGGGTCGGTTTAACCGATCGCCTCGCCCAGATGGAGACCATTTGTGGTGGCCCGGGTGCCTTGGCGTTAGGCCTGCGGGGTGTGCAGGCGCCGAATCGCTAGCCGCCCGCTAGCACCTTTGCCCTGCGGTGCCGAAAGCGGTCTTTCCTGGTTGACAGCGGCAGCGGGTCCGGTGCAATACTGGATTCGTTGCTTTTGAGGCCTTTTCGGGGTTTGGCCCTAACTCAAATCCCGGGGCGTGATCCCTGTTGCCCGGGCGCAAGGGTCGGCTAGAGCGAGAGCTCTCCCGGCCTGCCCGAGAGGGAATAGCCGGTCCGGCGGAGACGAGTCATTCCTTCGCTCCCGGCACCGTCCGGCGGGTGGAGATGCACCATTCCTTCGCCGACCGGACACCCGGCGATAGCCGCGCCACCTGCGCAGCATCGCCCCGCCACCGTCGGTTGAGCGCGCTCCGCTCACCGGCCGGTCCCGCATGCCTGCGGTCTGGCCTACGAGCTGGCCCGCTGGTTTCGCACGCTCCGGCACCGGGTAGTCCCGATCCTTGTTGCCGGCGGCTTCCCCTCATCTTCCCCCACCGCAACTCTCTCTGTGACAGGCATCCGTCGCGGGCTAGGTGTGTCACCTGCCGACAGTAGAACCACGACCCGGACCGTGGGTGCCGGCTAGGCTGGCCTAGGCGCTCAGTCTGAGTGAAAGATGGGCGGACTATCGCTTATCGCAATGAGACGCCGAGTCTGTTGCTCGCGGCTTCACCAGGTTGCCCGACATGCAGTAATGGAGGTCTGTGGTATGGATCGTTCCAGCCGTCACCTATTGGGGTCATCCTTCCTCATAGAGCTGTGGCGGACAGGGAGGTCGCAAGAGGATCAGGGAAGACCGGAGGTTCATTCCTCAGCATATGGTGGCAGAGAGGGGTCTATCCAAATCAAGGATGCAGCAAATTGATGCAACCGCTCGCATAAGCTAAGCATCCGAGGCCAGAGGCGATGTTCTATGCCGTGACCGGTCCGATCATGCGTCCAGTCGTCCAATCCGCTGTGTCCCTCAAAGTACTTCCTGTCCACGACTTTGATCTTCTCTCTCAAATGCTGATGGAACTCATCGCTTGAGCTCCAGCCTGCCCGCTTAACGAGTGAGTCCACTCCGTCCCTGGTCTCCATACTCATGAGCCCGAGTAACTGAGCGGGATCGTGCACATAGGGATACTTGATACTGTCCCTCCTCAACAGTGTCTTGTACGTCAGTTCGAGGGCGTGACCAAGACAGAACATGCCAATGTCGTATCGGAGCATCCCTCTCTGTGTGAAGTCGGCCCCGTGCAGTAGTTCAGCCCTCGACAGGCGCAGGAACTCCTTCGACATGAGGTAGAGATTCGACGTTGCACCGGCGTCAATGCTGGCAACCTCAGGTCTGAAGTTGCCGGTCTCCGTCAAACTCCTAGGAGGAATCATCTGCTGCACTCCACTCCACTTCCGTGAAGTCACTATTGGAAACGGTATCCAAGATACAAGAGGAGCACATGAAGACGTGGATTTCCTTCGCGCGGCGCTGGTAGTCCTCATAGAGGGGATCATGGATGCCGAAGCTCCTACCCTCAGGCGGCCGCCTCTTGGGGGAGGAGGAGATTGCCCAGGTTGAGCAGGATGTGTGTAACATCCAGATGGAAGAGGACCGTGCCATCAGTCTGTTCGTACCAAGTAAAATGGCCTAGGCCCAACTCCACTCCTACTTTGTTGGCTTGGGCAGGTCGGCCATCGTGATGAGAGGTAAGTAGCCGTTAGGGTCGGCAGCCTTCTCCGCCGCTCTTCGAACGAATGCGACTACCGCCGCCTCGAGAAAGCGCGTCTCCTCCTCTGTAAATGGATCGCTGCGCCCGTCGGCCTTGCGAGCAACAGGACCACCTTTGTTGGCCGAGAGCACTGCAACCCCATTTAGGACCTTCATTGCAATTCGGTAGCGATTGGCCGCGGCTTTGCGTTTACTCCCTTTGCCTCCAATAGCCTGCAACGCCGAGTACTCCAGCACCGTGAGGCAGAGGTTGGCAACGCCCGCCAACGGCTCTCTTCCCTGACGATAGAGGTCAAGCCGGTACAGCATGAAGGCTGCATCAGGGTCATCGGGATCGATAGCTGGGCCTTGGGGATGAGCAGGATAGCTCGCCGCCACCTTGGTCAACTTGGCCTCCATCTTCGCCGCCCCGGCCCGGATGGTCACTGGGCCCAAATTCACAACCCCGGGCGGTGGGGGCGGAGGGTTCCGGTCGATAACGTCGGCTCCCGCATACACAAGCCTGAATTCGCTGGACCGCGCATGGAGGGCCGCCTCGAACTCCCACCGCCTGACGAGCTCGCAAACCGCGTTCTTTGCCTCCTCCTCGGTCGCGTAGTGCTTCTTCGGCTCAAAGACCACTTCCAGCTTTTCCGCTTTGACGCGAAACAGGTCATCCTCAAAGGCCAAGGGCGTAACGCCGCTATAGTCGACCGAGTCGTCGTGTTCAACAAAGTAATGGATGGCTTTTACGTGAGGATCGTTCATCGTCATGGCGTCTACACTTGTCCCTTCGTCTCCCCCTTGGGCATCCTGTAGCCGACGCGAGGCTCGGTGAAGATGTAGCGGGGTCAGCCCACCCGGTCTCCCAGCTTGCCCAGCAGCCTCGTCACGATGGTGCGGACCAGCCCCGAGTACCCCGTGTGGCCCACGCCCCAGACCCGCAGCAGCGGCTGGTCGTGGGTCAATACCATGCCCTCGTGGGCCAAGAGACTGTGGATTACCGCGTACTCGGTGGAGGTGAGTTCCACCCCGGACGCTCGTCCAAGATCACCTACCGCTCAGCGTAGTCGATGCGCAGATCCCCCAGCAAATAGGGCTTGGACCACACGTTGGGCGGTTTGAGAGCGGAAGGGATACCGTACCCGTGTACATGGACACGCGCCAGTTGTAGGAAGGGAAGCTTCGGCCCGGGGGCGGCATGAAGCAGGCAGACGAGAGGGAATTCGGAGCCGGCGTTGCAAGCACTTTAGGTAATGGGCTGGCTCCACTCGGACTTGTAAAAGGGGAAGTCGAAGAATCGGTCCTCAGGCCAGGGACGGAGCCGCCTTGGAGCTAAATGGGAGCAGGGAGATGGAGATCAGGAGGCCGGGACCCGGGTTACGATCCGATCTTGGCCGTAGTGGGTGTCTGACCGCGCATCGACAGACTACTCCCGCCACTGGATGTAGGTCGAGCCTCGCGTGCCGGCGATGCATCACCACGGCCCTATGGGGGCGTTCACCGATGAAGGGTAGGCCTTTTGCATGCCGGAGGGGTGTACATGAATCCCGTACTTGGGTAGAAGGCTCAGACCGGACCCGGAAGGCGGCCCTACAGGACTGCAGCGTGCAGGCAGCCCTCCCGTTTGTTCACGATCTTTCTTAAGTTCCGGCTGCGGAGCGACGTTCCAGAAACCCCGGCATATGTTCCACATGGAACACGGCAAATCAGGGGCCTGTGTTCCAAAAACCCCCCGAAATGTTCCACTTGGAACATCCACATGGCGGAGGCGCGTTCACGGAAATTGCGGGGGTAGAGGTGGTCCTTCACCATGTGCGGCTGATGTCGCTGGCCAACGACCTGTGCGCCGGCACGGACGGCGGCAAGACGCTGTGGTGAAGCGTGGAGTGCTGTGCGGCCCGGAGGCGTCTGGAGAGCAGTTTGCTAACGCTGTGCTGGCCGTACATCGACGACAGCCCGCCGTGCAGCGTAGGCTGTGTCTTTGTTTCGAGCGGCGAGGCCCGAACTCCTAGCTACTTCCACTACACAGAGCTTCCTCCCCTAATCTGCTCATAGTAGTCCTACATGTATCTGACTAGGCCGCGCCAGTTTCCCGCTCCATAACAGCTGTATGGGGCTTGCCGGAGCGACCGAAAGGCACGTTGGTGTTGAAGCTAGCGAGTCGAAAACCTTCTTTCGCCAGCTCATTCAATTTGCGCTCGATGTCATCCTGAGATTTGCCATCCAGGACTTTGTACTCGTAGATCACAATCTCCTTCCCTCCTGCCGTCATTCTGGCCAAAACACGATTTGAGAGCACGTTAGGTCGAAGCAAGAAGTTGGCAGTGGTCACACGCCCGACTGATGGGCACGAGTTGGCCTACCTTCTCGCAGTGGCTGCAACCATACTTACCGAACCACCACAGAGCCGGGTCAAGCGCCGCACAAGTGTTGGTTATTCCGGGCACACCACCTATTTTCGTCGTGGCTAAGACTGCGCGCCAGGTGTCCTGGATCCCTTGTCTGGCCTCTCCTTCCGACATGCTCGTGGTATCCAAGACCCCAAGAATTCTCGTAGCACGACGAACATGCACGTCCACCGCGACAGGGATGATGTCTATGCCGTCTATCTTGGCCCCGCCTGGAGCGACAAGCATACGCATCCACATTGGCCCAATCTTTGGACCCCTGAGCAGTGGAAACCGGGTTTGTCCCCCGTAACTGGAACGCAGGTAGCTTAGTAGCTCCTCAGCGCTTCCAACGCCGGAATCTACCACCCGGCTTACAGGGTTTCCCCCTGCGGCAAGACTATGGGCAATGACATTCCAAGCAGAGGAATCAATGCCATGACGTTGGCTAACTCCGAAATGGGACAGCCTTTCCCGGAGCGTGGAGATCGATAGCGCTGCAACCTCAGCGGGTTCAAAAAGCTCCGGATAGGACTGAAATAGCTCGACCCCCTTATTCCAAAGACGCGTGGCGTCCCGCGCGCGGTCCATGGCTGCAATGAATGTCAAGAACAGACGCAAGGCCCGGTCGGTAGTACCGGAAGTCCTGAGGCGCATCACACATTCAACCTCGGGCATCTGGGACCATGTGTTGCCCGGCGCCACATCCCTGGCGGACAGGTCTAGCCGGTCATTATAAAAGTCGCTGGCGATTGCTTCGGCGACCGTGGCCGCGTGTTGAATGTCCGGTATGCGCACGACGAATTGTCCTCATCCTTCCTCAAGACACCAAGCCGTATGGTTTCGGTACCAGGCATATTGCCGACCCTGTCCGACCACATGTGCCAAGGGGCGGTGAACGACCGCACCCGTCTCGCGAAGACCCTTCTCCAAGCCGTATTCCACGTATGACTTGCCCGCGTGGACCTCGATAGTCTTTCCGTTCAGGAACAGACCCTCTGCCGCAAGTTCATCCAGAATCTCTAGTGACCACTTACGACGCTCAGCGGCAGAAAGCTCGGACATCGAAAGATCGTATCGCTCGATCCACGTACTAGGAGCTAGGAGTCCGTGCTTGGCGCTGAGAACGTACCAGGGGCAGCCGTGTAGTTCCGCATAAGCCCGCCGATACTGCCAAAGTATTGAACTGTAGACATCTCGGGCTGGGCCAGCACGATGGCGCTTACCCTTGACGCACCCGACGAGGATAAGGTCAACCAAGTCGCAGCCATGATGTAGCAATGGGAGCTTCCGCCTCCAATTCTGTGCTTCTATAGGACAAGGAGTCCTATGATCACAATGTGCCAACTCCTAGTCCAGTGAATCTGGTGATAATACTGTCCATCCGACACTGAACTTGCATTGCCGAGTTGATTACTGAATTAGGTGGGAGGGTTCGTAATTTCGTCCAGTTTGATGGCTGATCGCCAACCACATCCAGTTGAGCGGATGGCGGCAGAACCGATGTCTCCTTAGAGGTCAACGGAGGAGGTTTGTCCGTCCGCGACCTTTATCAGTAGTCGGCAGTGGTCGCTCGCGCCCCACTCCTCGACCGAATTCATGGCCCGCACCGTGACGCCCTCGTGAAAGCCGCGGGAGGCGAAGACGTAGTCGAGCTGGATGTTGCTTGCCGTCTCGGGGTTCTTGCCGGGGAGGTGGTACGTGACGACGTTCCGCGAGTCCACGGGCTCGCCCGTCGCCGGCGTCTCCGCCTGTCGACCATTCGGTGACTGCGGCCCAATGAACTCCAGACCAATGGTGGCCATCCTCTCGAAAACGGACCGGTATCGTGCCTCCCAGTAGGAGGGGTCGCCGCCATCGCCATAGCCGTGCGCGATGTTGAGATCACCGGCCGCCAGGATGCGATGTGTCTGCGGATTCTCGTGGCCTATGAAGGCCGACAGGTCTGAGATGATCCTGTGAACGGAAGAGTCCGCGTAGCCAAAGCTCCACGCAGTCTTGACGCTTGGATGTGACCCGATCCAGCGGCCGTACATGGAGGCGGCGATGAACGGTGCGATCGAACCGTCGCGGGGCGTTACGCGGGCCGCCGCAATCGTCCCGATGCCGCTCACGGCAATCTCGTCACACTCTGTCCAACCTATAGGACTGACCTGCTTGAACCACTCGACTTCGACCCGGTCCGATAGCTTCACCACCATCGGCCAGCGGTCGTACAGTTTCGGGTACCGATCTTCGTACCAGCGCGAGTTCCAGACGTGTGAGTCCCAGTGTTCTGCGGGGCCTGTATCCACATTGCCGGCCACATCTGACGATGGGCTGACCGCCTCCTGCACCAGGGCGACGTCGGCGTCCATCGTCAAGAGCTGCCGCCAGGGCTCTTGGCGCTTGGCGATGTTCCAACTCACTACCTTTACGGCCAATTCATCCTCCCGGATGGTCCTGTGGGAATCTCACTGTACCTATCCTATGGATCACGTTGCCTCACGTGGCTGCCAGCACTACCATCCAATCGCCTAGCATGCTGGCCTTGGGCATTTCGCCGCATCGTAGTCTCACGCTATGGGAATCAACAGTCCGCTGGAATGGATGCTCAGAAGTGTTCGCTTGGACCGAATGCTCTGGCGACACATGAAACAGTAGGAGGGCAATGGGTACCAGAATAACGATTAACGGAGCCGAGCGAGTCTACGAGGCCGCAGAATTATGGGTCAACCGCGCGCTTCGAGACGACAACTCTCTATTCGTACCAGGTAGGCCAATCTGGTCGAGCCCGCTCCTGCGGCGACTCCATGACCAGTTTCTCAACCATCCGGACGAATCTCAGGCCAGCTTCCTTGAGAAGCTGCAAAGACAGTTGAAAGGGAGTCCCCCTGACATCTACCAACTCATGGGAGAAGCCCTGTATTTCTACTTCCTAATCGTCTCTACGCGGGACAGTACCGATGAACAGAGCGTGATAGATGCAGTCCTCGGATGGTCCCCGTCGCCCGTAGAGATACCCCCGGACCTCATCGCCGGTCTAACCCCGGGCATCACCGGTACAGGACAGCACTTTCACGCAGGCCGCGCATTCCAGGTCGGCTTTCTCATCGAGTTCGTTGAGCGATGGAAGGAGATTGACTCTCCTGCTCAGAAGAAGTTGCTAAAGGACCCCTGGGCATTCAAGGAATTCCTGATGGGCATTGAACCTAAGGGGCGCTTATTCGCCAATCGAAAAAAGGCCCCACGCGCGCAGCGCGAAGCCGTACTTCACCTTGTCTTCCCCGACACCTTTGAAGCGATTGTCTCCGTCAATCACAAGGTACAGATCGCCAAGACCTTCGCAAAGGACGTCATAGTGCCAGGGGACGACGTTGACCGTAAGTTGGAACATATTCGGCCAGGTCTTGAGGTCCAATATGGGGATAGCAACTATCTGTTCTACAAGTCCGAACTCCGGCAAGAGTGGGACCCGAAGTACCAACCCGACCTATGGAATGAGTTCGTGAGGCGCGCTCGGGAATATGTCGATACGGGGAAAATGGAAAGCGAGCAGCTTGTCCATAAGGTTGAGATCGGTCGCAAGCTCGAAGAGGCCCGGCAGGAGGTCCTTGGTGACACCGACGGATGGGGTGACCTCGTAAAGGAGGGCACCGCCGGCAAGTTCATCCATCACATGGAGCGATCGGAGTTACACCAATGGATTGATCATCATCCCGTCGAGGCGCTAAATGCCATGCGGGCGATCTGGAACCCCGATGCTTCCTCCGTATCCGAGCGGATCCGGGGCTATTGCGACTTGTTCCCCAAATTGCCCAGCAGCGGTACGGGGACACGAGCCAAGATCGCGTCTCTCCTGCTGATGGGTCTGGATACGGAGCAGTACCCGCCGTTCGGGTTGAATTCGTATAGGAAGGCTTACCTGTTAACCGGGTACGATCAACCGGATCCTAGTGCCGACGAAGCAGAGCTGTACGAGCATGCCCTCGAATTCCTCGACCGGTTCATTCAGGAAGCGGCGGAACGCGGGCTCACCCTGAGGCACCGTCTCGATGCGCAGTCTGTGGCCTGGGCAATCCGGGATGCTGGCCCGACGATCCCCGAGCCGGAACTCCCAAAAGTGGATCCTCCGGCTCCCGTTGACCTCTGGTCGCCTCCCAGCATAGTGGAGTTGGCAGGGAGCCTTCTGTGGGAAACTGGGGATTTGCAGAAGATCATCGACGGACTCAAGGACAGACGACAAGTGATCTTCCAGGGACCACCCGGGACAGGAAAGACATACGTCGCCAAGCGCATCGCCGAGTGGTGTCGGGATCATGGCGGAGGTCACGAGATCGTCCAGTTCCATCCATCCTACTCGTATGAAGACTTTGTAGAAGGTTACCGTCCCACGATCTCGGATGGCGGGCACACGGGATTCACGCTGAGGAAGGGGCCTCTCCGGCGCATCACGGAGAGGGCCGAGGCCAATCGTGACGCCACCTTCATACTCGTGATTGACGAGCTTAATCGGGGCAACGTCGCCAAGGTGCTAGGGGAACTCTACTTCCTGTTGGAATACCGGGATGAGAATGTGGGGCTGCAATACAGCAACGACCCGTTCAGTCTGCCCAAGAATCTCTGGTTCATAGGCACGATGAACACGACGGACCGCTCGATCGCGCTTGTGGACGCGGCTTTGCGCCGCCGATTCTATTTCTTCGGCTTCTTCCCCGACGAACCCCCTGTCGAAGGCCTGTTGACTCGCTGGCTTGAGCAGAACAATCCCGAGGCAAAATGGGTCGCCTATCTCGTCGATTTGGCGAACCGCAAGTTGGAAGATCGGCATCTTGGAATAGGCCCTAGCCACTTTATGAAGAAGGATCCACCGCTCGATGAGGACAGGGTTCGCTTTATCTGGGAGCAGGCGGTTATACCCTACATCGAAGAGCAGTGTTTCGGTGATGAGTCCAAGCTCAGGGAGTTCGCTTATGACCGCTTGATGGATGAACTCGGCAAAGTGGCCTTACAGCAGGATGCAGAGGGCGCCAAGCCGGACGATGCTACGGGCGAGGGGGAAACTCTGGGTGGCGTCGACAATGCGCCGGATTGAACTGAAGGAATACTCGCCACACTCAACAGACCTTACTCTCGACAAGCACCAGCTGCGAGCGCTTATCGATGCTCACATCGAGGTAACGCCCTCGCCCGAAGAAGGACGCACCTACAGCCTCAAGCCATCGTCCTACATTGGCGCCGTCAACGTCGACGACCTCGCGGTTGTCGTGCGACCCAAGATTCCCATCGATCGTGTCATGTTCCTAATCGCCTACGGCATGGACCCCAAGAACTGGCGGCGTGACTCAGTCAATTTGACACGTGACGAGGATGTCTTGGAGGCGATCATTCTTGCGTTCGCCCATCGGACCCGGCAGGCGATCCAGCGCGGTCTGTTACAGGGCTATCGTCGGGAGAATGACACCCTGAACACCGTGCGGGGCCGCATCCGATTCGGCGACCAGGTAAGGCGGCGCTTCGACATCCCGCTGCCCGTCGAGGTCGCCTTCGACGAGTTCACAGAGGACATCGAAGAGAACAGGCTCCTCAAGACCGCTGTCCACCTGCTGGGGCACACTTTCATTCGCTCCAAGGCCGCCAGGCGTGAAGTCCGTCGCCTCCGGCCTGCATTCACCACGGTTAGGCTAGGGTCATATCGCCGGGGCGCGATCCCCGAAGTCCGCTACACTCGTCTGAACGAGCATTATCGACCCGCGGTCGAGTTAGCGCGCCTCATCGTCGAAAGCGCCAGCCTCGAACTCTTCCACGGCAAGGTAACCGGGGCTGCCTTCCTCATCGACATGAACAAGGTGTTCGAGAGGTTTCTTTACGTCGCGCTTGGGGAGGAGCTCAGACTTCCTAGGCACCAATGGAAATCCGGGGCCCGCCTAACCCTGGACGACGACGATCGCATCTCGATGAATCCTGACCTGTCATGGTGGCCTATGGGTCCGGCGAATGCCGGAGGTCGCCCCTTATTTGTCGGCGATGCGAAGTACAAGAGGCTCGAGTCGCAGGAATTCAAACATGCCGACATGTATCAGATGCTGGCCTATTGCGCGGCGGCCGACCTCGCCTCAGGACTGCTGATCTACGCCGCCGGCGAGCATGAACCGTGTGAGTACAGGATCAGACACGTAGACAGAAGGATCGAAGTTGCCTCACTCAACCTCGGGGGTACGCCAGAGGACATTCTCAGGGAGATCAGCCGCGTGGCCAAGACTGTCCGGAACCAAAAGAACGCAAATACCGTGGCCGAATCGTCGGGCTTGGCTGTGACTGAAGCGTCCACGGGTATTGCAGCCAGCACCCACATTTGCGGCTAGTCGACCGATAGGAAACGTCATCGGTTCTTCCGCCTATCGCGAGTCGCTATCGGACCACCTGACACAGACATCCGGATCATCGCCCACACCATACTCAAACAGGTGTGGCCGTCCCCAAGGTGGAGCGTTCGGACGTCGCACGAACCCCCCGCAACCTTGATCGTGCCTAACACGCAGAGGATATAGGCGTGGCCCTAGAGCGACCTTAGGGGGTGAACATTACGTTCGCTGGGCGATTATGAGGGCCCGTAGACTGTATCGTGCCAGGTGCTTTCTTCCCGAGGGGGTTCCTTAGATATTGGGAATCTCTATTCCGGCACATCTACAGATCACATTGAAGGCCGGTCGACGTAAATGTGATTTTCTCACCGTCACCATTGAATTCAAGCCGCATCACCTGTCCCTTTCGGGTGGCGTCATGGCTCGGGATGTTTGCCGCATCGCCGTGCCACCTGCTCTCAGCATCTTGAGGAAGCGCCCTGCCTCCGTCAAAACCAGTGAGATGCCTTCGGGCCACTTTGGCTATGTCGCCCCAAGGAGGCGCGCAGGTGACCTACTACCAAATCACCTATCGGCACAGGGAACTGATCCACGGAGAACTCTGCGGGACTCCGGAGATCTCGGTGCATCCCAGAGCAAATGGGCGGCCGCCTCCCCTATGAACGCTACTGCCTAAGTTGAAAGGCAGCTACTGGGGAATCGGAAGCTACCTCTTGAATCACCTTGAGGAGGCCACATCTGGAGACTCTGAACCAGAGTGCGCAGAGCGCTTAAGCGGGCCTAAGCGAATTCGCAATTGAAGGCTGCTTAGTGATGGGATTCATAACGCGTTGGTTGGCCAGAAAATGCAAAATCGCCTTGCGCTCTTTGTTGTCGGCTGGTATTACTATCCGCCCTCTATTGTTCACTTTCAATGTTAAGTTCGTTTCTTCTGCAGCTTCTTGAAGGTCTGCAACCGTGTTACATTGCAATACCTTCTTAGCCAACACCAATCCAACTAGTCTTCGAGTTTCAGTATCGCCCTCTTCAATAAAGTTCTCTGTACCTTTCACACGTATCATGCTATGTGAAGCAAATTGTCGTAGATCTTCCTCCGTAGCTTCCCGATATATGCCCCGTAGATCAAATACAGCTCTTAGACTGTGAAAGCTTTGAAATGTAATCGATCCATTCTCTATCACACATACCAGTGAATTAGCTAACGTAAATGCAGAGTCCTTGAGACGGCGAAACCGATTGTTCTCAAAAAAAAGCGCAAATTTCCTGTCTAGTACCTGCATATTCGTAAATCGCTGGACATATATACGTTCTACATTATCAGAATGGTCACGAACGAAAAGTCCCTTTATACCAGCGCTTGTAAAGCCAGCGACATCTAATTCCTCGATCTCATCAGGATTCTTCTGCAGTTCCGTCCGTAGGGCGGTAATCTCTGGCGTTTCATCTATAATTTGTAGCTGATTGCGCTCTGGTTTGTATCCAGGATCAAATACAAATGCTTCCTTACCCTTATGAAATCGTCTTGCTTGCCGAGCGAACATGTTCCCCACTGCGCTCTTGATATTGGTGTTCAGCGGAACACGCCGAATCAACATGTGCTTTCGGGGTCGGCAAATGGCAAATAGCTCTGCAGGCATAGACATTACCTTTCGTAGTGTATCATGGAGTAGGGCGTCAGTTTCTTGACGACGAGATCATCTCTAGCCCCTTTAAGTATCCTGCGAGATAGCAGCACATATGTTGTCCCGTGTGGGGTTTCCACTGTATAGAAATTCCATCCCCAGAGTTTTAACAGCGGGTTGAAGTGAAAGTTGTGCCCAGTTAATGCCAGAGCAAGGAAGATGGCGATGGCAGGTACCAGCGTCACGTAGCCTAGATCGGCGGGAGTGGCCCGAAGCAGAGGTAGCAGGTAGACAGTGAACAGAGCCAAGTTTTGTTTATCTGCAACAGCGATGCGACCATATGCAAATCGCTGCATTTCTTCGAGGTGCGACCTAGCCCAGAAAAGGTAGACGGGACCAGCTATCGAGAGGATTAGTCCCGCGCCTCCGAACCCTATTGCTGACCACCATGTACATTGAACAAGCGCTACTGTGGCGTAGACAAGGAGAACCGGCGCTATGGCCGTGCCGGTTAAGATGAAGCTGCCCCGAAGATTCATAGCTGGCCCTCTGCGATTCTATAGCAACGCTTGAACTGCCTAGTCCTCGCCGGGGCCGGTCACAAAGCTGCCTTCAAGTCCTCTTTTTCATTCTCTTGGTTGACGATGGCCCCAAGCGGCCTGCCCTCATGGAAAGGGGCGTTTCCGGCACCGCGATGCCGGTACTCGGCTCTCCAGCGGTCGAGTGTCGGCCAGGCGGCGGCGCGGTCCCGGCATGCAAGGCGTGCAAGGTAGGTCAGTCCCATGTCAGTAAAGAGGACGTGGTGTGGACCGTCGCCACAGACCAGCGATCGGTGCACTAGGGTACGGAGCACGTGACCGACACGGTGGCGGGCGGACCCGCCCGTCAGGTCCGCGACTGCTGGCGGGTGCCCAATAGCCAAGCGCAGAGCAGGTCTGGGGCATCCTTTTCCATGCAGGTAACCTGTTGAGAGAAGAAAACACGTATTTTGTCCCGGGGCATTTGCTAGTAGGTGGCACCCTCACAAACGAAAAGCCTACCTCCGAAGGGGGAGTAAGGCCTGTTGAGCTCACTCCCACGACCAGCCTTCCGGCGCCGCCAACCCTCGTTAGCATCGCGCTTCCGATCGCACTCGCAATGGCGCATGTGTCCTTGCCAAGGTCAGACGGCATGGCCTGCTTGAACTCGGTTGTGCACCCTTCTGCCAATGCAGTGAGGGTGGAAACAACTGGCTTGTTCATGCTGCGGTCTCTTAGACTGACGGTCTGTCGTCCATCGCCCGGACCCAACCGCCGCGCATACAACCTGACAGCCGTCCCTAGAGCGCTGGTAGGACTAATATGGAGACTGGTACAAGAAATAGGGGCAAGTCACATCTATCGGAGCAGATGACACCAACATAGCAAGTGGTGCGAGAGGTGGAGACAGGTCAATCAACCCTTGGAAGGATGAGCATTGGGCGAGACGTGACTGGTAAGAACCTAACGAGTGGCATTCGTGCCTACCTACAATCGATAGCCGATACGTACTCTACAGGTCATGCTACGGAGCACAGCTATCGTCTAGCTCTGCAGACGCTGATCCAATCTCTTGGTAGCGATGGGATGAAGGCGCTCAACGAACCTTCCCAAGTGGAATGCGGCGCACCGGACTTCATTGTCGAAGACAACGGAGTGCCAATTGGTCACGTCGAGTGTAAAGACGTGGGCGCCGACCTGCGCCAGGTGGAGGAAAGTGAACAACTCAAACGGTACCGCGAAGGCCTACCAAATCTGATCCTGACCAACTACTTGGATTTCCGCTGGTATGTTGAAGGCTCCTTGCGAGAGGCGGCGTCTCTCGGTCACTTGACCAGCCGTGGCGATCTTACCGCCGACAAACCGGGCGTTCAGCAGTTCGCCGCGTTACTGGACTCGTTCTTTACAGCCCAAACCCCGTCCATTGACAATCCTCGTGACCTTGCCAAACGCATGGCGGCGAAAGCTCGCCTTCTGAACGAAGGCGTAACCCGCATTCTCGCCCTCGAAGGTGGAGTGGGACCTCTCCACGACCTACTGAGGGCATATCGAGAGATTCTGATAGGCAACCTCTCTCCGACGGACTTTGCAGACCTGCAGGCCCAAACGGCTGCCTACGGCTTATTTGCCGCCCGATGCCGACACAGACCAGATTTCGGGCCGTTTACACGTCAATCCGCAGTCTTCGCCGAAACTACTCCATTGCTCCGGGATGTCTTCGGCCGCATTGCCGGCCCTGGTATCGACCCGCGGATTTCATGGATCGTGGATGATTTGGCTCGGCTACTAGACAGGTCAGAGATGACCGCCATCCTCGCCGACTTTGGTAGACGTACTGCGAGGGAAGACCCAGTGGTTCACTTCTACGAGGACTTCTTAGCAGCCTACAATCCTCGCCTTCGAGAGATGCGGGGTGTCTACTACACACCCGAGCCCGTAGTCTCGTACATTGTACGCAGCGTAGACCTCTTGCTGCGTGATCGATTTGGACTAAGCGACGGTCTCGCTGATACGACCAAGATCACCGTGGATACCCCCGAGGGCACTCGAGAAGAGAGTCCGCGAGTGCTCATTCTTGATCCGGCAGCAGGCACCGGTACGTTCCTCCGCGAGGTCATCGCCACTATTCGCACAGCTTTAGAGGATAAGGGTCTCGCCGGTGCTTGGCCGCACTATGTTCGAGACCATCTACTCCCACGTCTACTTGGCTTGGAACTGATGATGGCACCCTATGCGATATGCCACCTGAAACTAGCTTTAGAAATCGCCGGTACCGAAGCTGGCCCTGTAATGCTGCCGTATGGAGAGCGCCTCAACGTATTTCTCACCAACACCCTCGAAGAGCCTCACGAGGCACTATCAGGCCAGCTCGTCCTATTGGCCCATGCAATCGCGCAGGAGTCGGCTAGCGCCGACGCTGTCAAGCGCGACCAGCCGGTCATGGTCATATTGGGTAATCCACCCTACTCTGGACATTCCCCAAACAAAGGTCAGTGGATTATTGATCTGATCGATAGCTACAAGCGCGATTATCCAGATTTGAGAAAACCGGGCCAGGCGAAATGGCTTAGCGACGACTATGTGAAATTCATTCGCTTCGCCCAATGGAGAATTGAGCGTACCGGCGAAGGCGTGCTCGCCTTCGTTACCAACCACACTTATCTTGACAATCCCACCTTCCGGGGCATGCGCGAAAGCCTTATGGACACCTTCGACGAGATGTATTTGCTGGACCTGCACGGCAATTCGAAGAGGAAGGAACGTACACCCGAGGGCGGCAAGGACGAGAATGTCTTTGACATACAGCAGGGTGTAGCTATAGGCCTCTTCGTGAAGCGGGCGAATGAAACCAACGTCCCAGCCCGCGTGTTCCATTCGGACCTCTGGGGCGAGCGCGAGAAAGGGCCGGAAGGCGGCAAGTATGGATGGCTGAGTTCCAATCATATTGGTACGACTAAGTGGAAGCAGCTTTCTCCAAAACAGCCGCAGTACTTTTTCATTCCTCGCGACGAGACATACTCCGAGGAATACGAAGCCGGATGGTCCATCGCTAAAATCTTCGCTCCTAGTGGCGATCCGGCCCCCGGTATCGTTACAACGCATGATCAGTTCGCTATCTCATGGGATCATGATGAGGCAGTATCGAAGGTCGAGCGATTTCTAGCTACGACTTCCGAGGCGGATGCTCGTACGATCTGGCGCCTGTGTACCCAAAGCCAATGGGATTACAAACGTGCCAAGAAAGATCTCTCCAATAACTCTTGGCGCGATCTAGTCAAACCTATCCTCTACCGGCTGTTCGACGTTAGAAGCACGGTCTACGATCGCAATGTTGCTGTTCACCGGCGCGAGCGTGTTATGCGCCACATGCTGGCCGGATCCAATTTGGCCTTGATCACGTGCCGTCAGCAATCTCAAGCAGGCATCGCATGGAGTTTATGTAGCGTTTCCCGTCATATCATCGAATCTTCTGCAATATCCAACAAAACACGGGAAATTAACTATCTGTTTCCTCTCTACACGTATCCGAAAGAGGAGCAAGAGCGATTTGGCCTGCTACGCCAAGCGAATCTGGAGTCTGAGTTCGTCGACGCCCTAGGGTCTTCTCTCGGACTTCAATTTGAATCTGAGCGCCCTAGCAATCTCATAACAACGTTCGGACCGGAGGATACCTTCCATTACATCTATGCGATTTTGCATAGCCCGGGCTACCGTCGTCGCTACGCGGATTTCCTGAAGTCCGACTTTCCGCGAATACCCGTCAGTATCGACAAATCTCTATTTGAGGCCTTAGCAAATCTCGGTGAGCGCCTCAAGTCTCTTCACCTAATGGAGTCCAAGCCAGGAGGGCATGGTGTCCCCGTCTTTCCCAAACCCGGAGACAACCGTGTCGACAAGGTCCGATATGAGCTGCCAACCCACGAGGCCCCGGGGAGAGTGTTCATTAACCACGAGCAGTTCTTTGAGGGCGTCGAACCGGAGACTTGGGATTTTGTTATCGGCGGCTATCGCCCAGCATATAAGTGGCTGAAGGATCGGAGGTATAGAATCTTGTCATACAAGGACATAATCCACTACCGCGAGATTTGCGCCGCTCTCGCCGAGACTCTCCGGATCATGGTCCGCATTGATGAGGTAATCGAACTCCACGGCGGCTGGCCAATCAGGAGATGAAACTTGATTATCTGGAGGGCGGAGGGAAATCAGTGTCAGGTCACTAGCAGCCGGCGAAATTTTGGGTGGCCAATGCGAGCCTCTTGAACGCTTCTTCGAGCAGGGTACTGTCACCTATCGCTAGCCAAACCCCAATCTTGTCCTGCCATCTCAGCAGCCAACCTTTAGCCTATCTGTTCCCCTGTCGCGCCCTCGATCCGAACTTATCGGTCGGCCATTGCGGCTGTTCGGTGACTAGCAGATCCATGAGCGCATGAGTGCCGAGCCCGGCTGCGGCGCCTGCCGTCATGAATGTGCCAGCAGACCGTGAAGCCGCATGTCTCGATGGACAGGCAGGGGCAAGACTCCACGACGCTGATTCTCAGGACAAGGGCGGACGTGAGATCCGAATTCGCCCGCCGCGTACCGTAACGACAGCATGCTCCCTAAGCGCCTCTAGGTGATCCTCAATTACTGCTCTGACTGTTTCGATGCGCTGGGGCACCCGCACATCAGGTAGGAGTATCAGTCCCGAGTGAGGGATTTGCCTGAGGTAGATCAACTCTCCGAAGTCCTTGTCCAGCGTGACGAGAATCCGCTCCTCCAGTCGCGCCCGTTCCAGCAGCGCCCTGTCTCCCGGGTCCGGGCCAAGAGTCTGCGCTTCAATTACGTCGTGCCCATTTCTTCGCAGCCATTCTGCCAGTCGATGCCCAACGCATCGATCGGTAAGGAATCTCATTACCCCCCGACCGAAACAGCAGCCAGCGTGTCGCCTGCTATCACAGTATGCGCATAGGCGATGCAGGCCCGGATGTCTTCCGGTTCCAGCCCGGGGTAATCGTTCAGGAGTTCGTCTTGCGTGGCACCCTGGCTAAGCAAGCTCAGTATGAGCTCCACCGATATCCGCATGTCGCGGATGATCGGCTTCCCGCCAAAGACGTCGGGCCGGGCGGTGATCCGGTTGAGGAGGTCATGGTTAGTTGTCATATTTCCCTCCGTAGTTCATAGATTCGCCTATAGGCTAGGCGCTGTCAGCAACATGGCTTCCAGCAAACGTCTTACCCACTGCCTCACAGGCTATTCGATGCGGCTTTTCTTCGGCTATGGGAGTCGCCCATCACTCGTTTGACGGTTCGGCCCGCTGAGTGAGGCCTCCCTCACCTGCACAACGTAATCGGCCCATTGTTGCATGAGGGCCCGCCTTCGGTCGTATAGGTCGCTGCGCTGGTAAGCACCCTCAACGCCTTCAACCACGTGGGCCAGCGCCGCCTCGGCCAACTCGCGTGGCGCTCCCATGTCGGCCGCCCAACTCCGAAAGCTTGAGCGAAAGCCATGTGGAGTCGCGTCAATCTCGGCTGTTTTGCAAAGGAGACTCAGGGTGGCGTCGGATAGCGGCCTACCGATCCGTCCTCCAGGGAAGATCAGCGTATCGTCGTCGCGGCAAAGGGCCCTGGCGCCTTCTAACACCTTCAGAGTCTCCACGGCCAGGGGCACTCTATGCGGCCGGCCGGTCTTTGAGCGCGCAGCCGAGATGGTCCATGTCGAGGCGTCAAGGTCCATCTCAGTCCACGTAGCGCCGCGGACCTCGCCGGATCTTGCGGCGGTCAGGACTAGAAACTCGAGGGCCAGTCTCGCGGACGCGCTGGCGCCACCAGAATTCCGTATCTTGGACACAGCCTCTCCAACTTCGGCGTGGGGCAGTGCGCGGAAATGGGACGCCCGGTGAATGTTCTTTGGTAAGGCCTTGATGATGGCGGTACCCGCCGGATCGTCCGTGCGATAGCCTTGAGCTATCGACCAGCGCATGACCGCGGAGATTCGCTGTCTGACCCTCTTTGCAGTAGATGCCTTCTCGGCCCATATCGGCGTCAGAACGGCCAGCACGTCAGCAGACGTTATCTCATCGACCTTCTTGGATCCTATGAAAGGGTGTGCATAGGTGGCCAGGCTTGACGACCATTTCTGTTCACTGCGCCCGCCATCCTTCCAGCCGGACGCATGCAGGGCGATCACCTTCTCGGCGGCTATGGCGAATGTAGGAACGCTCAGGGCGGCCGCCCCAGGCCTCTTTGCCCTGCGGGGATCGCCTCCGCGCCTGACAGTCCGCTGATTTTCAAGGGCGGCGATACGCGCCTCGGCCAGCGTCACGATGGGGTAGGGGCCCAGGCCGATATTGGTTGGCCTGCCGCCAATTCTGATACGCTGGCACCAAGAGCGCGAAACGCCGCCATCCTTCCTTTGACTTACGAGCAGATACAAGCCGAAGCTGCCGCGACCTCCGTCCGAATATCGACCCGGCTCGCGGAGTCCTGCCACCGACCTAGCTGTGAACTTTTTCACACTCCGTTCAGGAGCCCCCTTTATACTCGTGATACCTGATTTTATAACTTTTAGACATGAATTCATAGGTGACGTCGTGAGACGTCAGTACACGATAGATAGTCCATTGAGCCCTGTTCTAAGCGCTTCACGGGATATAACGTGCGACAACATCGGACATCGCTAGACAATCATAAAGGGGGCACGGAGGCCCCCTTTTTGTTGCAACTCACTGGTAAGCACTGGATGTGGATGGTGACCAACTAGCCATGACGCAGAGACCTAAGCCGCCCGCGGCATCGAATCCTCAGGCCAGGGCGCGACTCGAGTCGATGAAGCGCCAGTTCGAGCAGCGGCGTGCGATCACCGATGCGCTCAAGGGTGTCGGCCATACGGTAGGCGTCTACAGTGGCAAGGGTGGGGTCGGCAAGACGACCGTCGCGGTTAACCTCGCCGTTACCCTCGCACAGGACGGAGCCCGGGTGGGGCTGCTCGACGTGGACATCGACTGTCCCAACGTGGTGCGGGCGATGAAGGTGTTCGAGCCCCCGGAGATGGACCAGTCCAAGAAACTCATCCCGCCCGAACGATTCGGCGTCCGCGTGATGTCGATGGGCTTTTTCCAGAAGAAAGAGGACGAGGCGATTATCTGGCGCGGCCCGATGGTCCACAACGCCATCAACCAGCTGCTGCAGTCCACGACCTGGGGAGATCTGGACTTCCTGCTCGTAGACCTTCCGCCGGGCACATCGGATGCGCCACTGACCGTGATGCAGACCCTGCAGCTGGACGGCTTCGTAGTCGTGACAACCCCCCAGGAACTCGCCGTCGTCGACGCCCGGCGTTCCATCAACATGATCAGGACCCTCAAGGTCAAAGTGCTGGGTATCGTCGAGAATTTTTCGGGCGATGTGTTCGGTTCGGGCGGTGGAGAGAGCCTGGCCGAGGAACTCGATCTGCCCTTCCTTGGCAGATTCGGCCTGAGGCCCGATTATCGGCAGACGGACAAGCCGACCGTCCTGCTCAGCAACGAGGTGATGCGCGAGTACAAGGCTGTGGCGGCGGCCTTCAGGGAAGGACTTTCCGAACGGACGCCGGGGGGACGCTGAGCCCATCGTCGACCTTCCCGGGGTCGAGAACGCCCCGGAGAACGCGGCACCTTACTTCGATTTGACGATGGCCGGGACGCCTCCCCGAGGTGAATCAGCCGTGGAGAGAGGATTTGCGCCGATCTACATTACTCGGCCAGGCCGGTTCGACCCCCCAGAATTCCCGCGCGGCGGCGCCGGGCATATGCGCCCGGGAACTGCACAAGACCTATCCTTCCGGCGATGGGCTAACGCTCCCGGTGCTGACGGACGTCTCAGTGGAGGTGTCCCCGGGCGAATTCGTCGCCGTGATCGGACCCAGCGGATGTGGCAAGACAACGCTCCTTAAGATCCTGGGCGGGCTGGTGGAGGCCGACGCAGGTACCGTCCGGATAGGAGACGCCGAGCCACGTTTCGCCAGGGCGGGAAAATCGATCGGATACGTGTTCCAGGACCCGGCGCTGCTTCCATGGCGTAACGTCCTCGAGAACATCAGGCTGCCGATAGAGCTCAACCCGGGGCCCGGCGACAGGCCGGACCGTGCCGGAGAGGTGATGGCGTCGGTGGGTCTGGGCGATTTCGGCTCCTACTACCCACATCAGCTCTCCGGCGGCATGAGGCAGCGGGTAGCGCTGGCCCGCGCCTTCGCCTTTGACCCAAAGGTGCTGTTGATGGATGAGCCGTTCGGCTCTCTCGACGAGATCACCAGGGAGTCGATGCGCTACGAGCTCCTGGGCCTGTGGGAGGCCACGGACAAGACTGTCGTATTCATTACCCACAGCGTCGCCGAGGCCGCCCTGCTGGCGGACAGGGTGCTCGTGATGAGCGCGAGGCCGGGCCGTATCGTAGACGAGATACCGGTGGGGTTCCCCAGGCCCAGGGGCGCCGATGTCGAGCAGTCCGTACGCTTCCATGAGCTGTGCTCTCGCATCCGCGAATCCCTGTCCATGGGCGTCGGGATCTAGGTTATGGAAGGCTCTGTAACCGGCTCCCGGAGGGGCCAACAGCGCGCATCGGTCCGCATGGCCCTGGGGCGATGGAGGGATGCTCTCGGCGTCGGGGCCTATCTGCTGCCACCGGCGGTCGCCCTGGCCCTGGCCGCGGCGGTCTGGGAGCTGTGGGTGCGCGTCGGAGGCGTGGCCGAATACCTGGTGCCCGCTCCTTCCGCGATCCTGTCAGACCTGTTCGTCGACATCGAGTACTTCGCCTTCCACGGCGCCATCACCCTGGGCGAATCCCTCGGCGGATTCGCCATGGGCGCAGGGGTGGCTATCACCGGCGCAATCATAATGTCCCAGTCCCGCGCCCTGGAGAGGAGCCTGCTGCCGCTGGCAGTCCTGGTAAAGGTCACGCCTATCGTGGCGGTAGCGCCCCTGTTTGTGATCTGGTTCGGTTTCGGATCATTCCCCAAGATCCTCGTAGCCTCCCTGATCACGTTCTTCCCCGTGCTGGTAAATACCCTGGCCGGGCTGCGCTCGGTCAGCCCTGAGGCTCTTGACCTTTTCAGATCGCTGAACGCTTCGAATGCCGAGGTACTGTGGAAGCTGAGGGGATTCAGTGCGCTGCCGTACATGTTTGCCGCGTTCAGGATCGCCGTACCCCTCTCGGTGATCGGCGCGGTGGTAGGGGAGTGGTTCACCGGGGACCGCGGCCTAGGCAGCGTGATAATCGTCGCCCACAACGACCTGAATATGCCCAGGCTGTTCGCCTCCGTCGTCGTGCTGGCCGTAATCGGCATATCTCTGACGGCGCTCACCTGGTACGGCGAAAAGCGCATACTGTTCTGGCACGAGAGCGAGCGGGCCGTCTAGCGGCCCGGCCGGGCAGCCGGAGCCCCGCCAGGCACGTGATCTCTTCTACCCGACGATCAGCCTAACTTCCGACCGGCGGATGGTGTGATCACACCGGGTGCAGTAGTAGCGGACCTCGGCCGTTTCCCCGCACTCACGGTGAACCAGGTACCGCTCCTCCGACAGGTGTCTGGCCCCCCACGCGGCCAGCGCGCCAGCGACGACTCCAAGGTCGTGGCCCTTGCGCGTGAGCCTGTACTCAGCCCTGAGCGGGTGGTCGCTGTAGACATGGCGCTCCACTATCCCGTTTCGCTCAAGCCGCTGAAGACGGTCTGAGAGGATGTTGCTGGCGATCCCGGCGACAGATGTCTTGAGCTGCGAGAACCGCGTGTTCCCGCGAAGCAGGTCTCGCAGGACAGCCAGAGTCCACCTGTCCCCCACTAGGTCCAGTGCCTTGGTAACCGGGTCGTTCCGTCTCAGAGTGGCGTCCATAGCCCCTCCCTCGGGCTGTTGACTTAATCGTCTAGGGTACTAAACTACCATTTAGTTGCAACTTGCTACCTCCTCGAGCTAGACCGGGCACCCCGCAAACCACGGTGAAGCGATGACTGACACACCCTTTCCCTCACTCGCCGGGCGCCGGCCCGGCGGGCAATCCCGATTGAATCCAGGGGTGCTCTATGCCGCGCTGGCCCTTGTGGTGGCGATCGTCGCTGTGGGCTGCTCCGGCGAACAGGAGCCGCCAGAGCTTCGCCAGGTGGTTTTCATGGCCGGCTTTAAGCCGCAGGCAAACCTTCCTTTCGTGGCCGCATACGTGGCCGAGGAGAACGGCTATTTCGCAGAGCAGGGTCTGGAAGTCGACATTCGGCACGCCTCCACGGGAGAGCACCTCAAGTTGCTGCTCTCCGGCGATGTCCACTTCACCACTGCGGCGGCTACCTCCGTGCTCAAGCGACGATCCGACCCGGGCGCTCCAATCGTCGCCATCGCGCTGTTCGGCCAGAAGGGTGAGCAGGGTTACATGGCGCTGGCCGACAGCGGCATCCGGGACCTGGCCGACTGGGAGGGCAAGATCTTGGGTTACAAGATCTCGGTGCCGCCCGACTACCAGGCCATGGTCAAGTCAGAGGGGGTAAACCGCTCCAGCATCCAGGAGGTCCGTGTGGGTTTCGATCCCAGGGTGCTGACCGAAGGGCAGGTCGACATTCTGGCCGTCTTCAAGTCCAACGAACCGGACACCGTCAGGCGGCTGGGCTTTGAGGTGGTAGTCTGGGATCCGGCCGATTTTGGCGTCCCGACAATGGGTCTGACCTACATTACGCTTTCCGACACCGCCGAGTCCGACCCGGGCCTCGTGACCCGGTTCCTCAGGGCGACGATGAAGGGGCTGGATTACGCCCTGAACAATCCGGACGAAACCGTGGACATAGTCCTAAAGTACGCGCCTGAAGAAAACCGCGAACATCAGGCCTTCATGCTCAGGACCGAGCTTGAGGACGCCGTCGGAGATGCAACGCGCAGGGCCGGGCTCGGAGCGATGACGGATGCCCAGTGGAAGGCCCTGTACGATCACCTCCTCGAGTTCGAGGCCATTCCTCAGCCGTTCGACTACCAGACTGCTTTCACCACCCGGTTCCTCGAGGAGATATACGACGGCGCCTCGCTGAACTGGCCCTGAACGAAACGCATGGTCAGCAGAGGCCCGGCCGGGCCGGGGAGAACGCAATCCAGGCCCGTTCGCCGCACCTACCGGTCGGCGGGCCTTCGGCTCGGGTACATAGACTGGGGAGGGCAGAGCCCGAGCCAGATGCTGCTCGTCCACGATCTGGGTGACTCTCCAAGGACATGGGACCTGCTCGCCCCGAGGTTCCGCGGATCCCATCACGTGTACGCTCCCGAGCTGCGAGGACACGGCGGGGCGGACCGTCCCCCCGCCGCCGAGTACCGCTTCGACGATGTCTATTCGGACCTGTCCACTTTTGCTTCAGTGGTCGGGACGGAGGGAGCCGTGGTCATAGGACACGGTGCGGGGTCCAGGCTCGCGGCCAGGCTCGCGGCCGATATGCCCGACGCCGTCTCCTCCCTCGTAATCTACGACCTTGAAGCGCAGGAGGACCATGCCGAGAGCGAATGGGCCTCGTTCGACGAGATGGTCGGTTACCTGAGGCGACAGAGACCGGGAGCCGCCGATTCGGTCCTCGACCGGCAGGGACGAAGCCTGAGCGGTGGTGGACTGGACGGCGGACGCTCGTTCAAGCACGACTCGGCCGCATATCCCGCCTACATGGCGTCCGCAGACGAACTCTGGAGCGATTGGCGTCGTATCGGCTGTCCGACGCTGGTGCTGCGAGGGCGGCTAAGCCGGGACCTGACCCACGGTGAGGCCGTGGGCATCTCAGAACTCCTCGCCCGGCGCAGGCTGGCGGAGATCGAGGGCGCCGGACACTGGCTGCACCAGGAGATGCCGGGCGCCTTCGAGGACACGCTCCGCTGGTTCCTCGGCTCACCGCCGAACTAGGCTGCCCCGCGTCCTACCGGTCCGCGCACTACCTGCCGCGGAACCGCGGCGGGCGTTTTTCCATGAACGCATCGACCCCCTCACGGTGATCCATGGTCCTTCGGGACAGCGCCTGTGCACGGCCCGCCAGCCTCATGCTCTCTTCCAGGTCCACATCAAGGGAGATCTGGGCCAGCCGCTTGATCAGCGACATGGAATAGGTCGCGCCGCCGGACAGACGCCGCGCCAGATCCGTGGCGACCCCGACCAGGTCCTCGTGGAGGGTCACTCTCGAAACGAGACCCATGCGGAACGCCTCGTCGGCTGTGATCGCGGCGCCCGTGTATTGCATCAAGAGAGTATTGCCCATGCCTATCATCCGCGGCAGATGCCAGCACGATCCGTCGGCCGGTATCAGGCCCATCTTGACGAACCCCTCGCTGAAGGTCGCCTTCTCCGATGCCAGGCGGATGTCGCAGCCCAGAGCCACTCCCATCCCGAGGCCCACGGCAGGGCCGTTCACGGCCGCTATAGACGGCTTGCGGAGGCGCTGGAGCCGCAGCGGCAGCAGCCGAACCGCGTCCATCTCTTCCACCTCGTCCGGATCGCCGTCGTCCCGGTCACCCGCGGCCTCGGCCAGTTCGGCCCAGGCATCCGGACCCGGGGGATTGGACTTCTCCCGTCCTAGGTTGGCCTCGGACATTCGCCTGACGTTAGCGCCCGAGCAAAAGGCGGGGTCCTTGCCGGTAACGAGCAGGACGCGCAGTTCCGGTGCGCTTTCGAATCGGTCCAGCTCGGCCGATAGCTCGGCCGCCATCTCGGCACTCATCGAGTTGCGGGTAGCCGGGTCGCTCAGGATGAGCGTGAGAACCCCGCTCGACTCCCTGACCTGGATATAGTCACGCTTGCTGGGCAGGTCCTGCCTCCCTCATGGCCACCCTTCTTGCTAGCGGGGCCTCACGGTTCCAGGCAAACGTACGGTCCGGGATTGCAGTGGCCGGACGCTTCCCGGAAGCTCTGATGTGCGCCTGCGGACGATCAGTCGGCGAGGACCTTTTCGGTCATGCAGTCGAAGAAGCGGCCCAGCAGCGACTTGGATACGCCCGAGAGCAGGCGCTGGCCAACCCTCGCAATGACCCCGCTCACCTGGACCTGGCCGTCGACCTCCACCTGTGTACCGCCATCGACCTCGGTCAGTCTCACCAGGCCGTCACCCTTGATGGTGCCTGCCGAACCCTTTCCCTGGACCGTCATGCGGAACGATTCCGGGCTATTGACCTCGGACAGTTCCACCGTCGCCTGGTACTTGCCCCTGACGGCGCCCATCCCCACATTCATGGCAACGCGATAGCTGCCCTCACCGGTCATTTCGAATGACTCGCATCCCGGTATGCAGCCTCTGAGCGCGGACGCTGACAGCATGGTGTCGAAGGCCCTCTGGCGATCGGCCGGGATGGTGTGCAGAGATTGAACTCTCAAGGTGCAGCGTAATCTAACACAGCCTCGCTTCGGCCCCCCCGGTCGACACTACGCTGCATGGGCCGGCGAGGCGGCGGGGCCCTGTGCTCATGGAATCGCGATGACGGACTCGGCGATCTCTATCAGCCCGCCAACGTCAATCCAGCTGCTGCGCTTGGTATTGGCCGATAGCATGGCCCACCGGACATCTCCCGGGCTCGCCTGGTAGGGAAAGTAGAGCGTCAGGCGGCCGTTGTAGTCCCACTGCGCGGTGTAGGAGGCGAGTAGCTGGACGGTGCTATCGTCCCATTCGCCCTTCATCAGGTACGCAAGCTCTCCTGAAACGACCACCCTTACCACCGCATCCGCAGGCGGCGAGAAGATACCCGGCTCGTCCACCCGTTCGGGCGAGGGGGTGAAGAAAGCCGGATAGAACAGGGCAAGTCCCAGCTGTCCGCTCTCAAAGAAGGTCGTGGCCATCAATCGTCTGGGAAAATCGACCAGACGGGCCTTCGTCAGCTTAAAGTCCGGCGGCAGCCGGGTGGGTACCAGGGCGTAGCCAAGGCCATCGGAGACCTCCTTCAGGCCGGAGGCGGCCGACGCCACGCCGATCGCCTCCTCCGAGTGGATGAACCGCGGGATGGTGGCCTCGGGACGCGCTTCCGCCGATTGCGGCTGAGCGCCTTCATCCGCCTGGGGGGCGGCCGTCTCGCTCGTGGGAACCACGCCTGGCGAGGCCTGCCGGGGCCCGGGCTGCGCCGGATCATCGCATATCGCCCCGCCCAGCACGGCAAGGATCGATGCGGCCGCCACGAGCGAGCGGACGAGGCCTGCGCCGCATCGGGACCAATCGAATCGGCGAGTCGCGTGCTTCATTCCGCCCGGCGGCGACGATCCGGGACGCGCTGCCCTCTGTAGTCGGTCAAATATATCCCTGTTATAATCCGCCCTGCTTTTTGGGTCCGGGGCGCCGGTGCGCGCCCGCAAATGGCCGGCCGGGGAGGGCGTCTATGGGCAAGACAATCACCGTTACAGTCAACGGGGAGAAACACACCAGCGATATCCAGCCTCGGCTGCTCTTATCCAGCTACCTCAGGGAGGTCCTGAACCTGACCGGCACACACGTCGGCTGCGACACCAGCCAGTGTGGCGCCTGCACCGTGATACTAAACGGCAGCAGTGTCAAGTCCTGCACCCTCTTTGCGGTACAGGCCGACGGGGCCGAGGTCACGACCGTAGAGGGACTGGAAAAGGACGGCCAGCTTCATCCAGTTCAGGAGGGCTTCTGGGAAGAGCATGGCCTGCAGTGTGGATTCTGCACCCCGGGCATGATCATGTCCTCCGTCGCCCTGCTGGAGACCAACGCCGATCCCTCAGAGGAGGAGATCAGGCATGCGCTCGCCGGCAACCTGTGTCGCTGCACCGGATATCACAACATCGTAAAGGCGGTCCGGTACGCGGCCGAAAAGGCCAGCTCCTGATCCGTACCCGGCCAGCAAGGACAGCCTGTATCCTAGCCAGATCTCCGATCAACTGGGACTAAGAGCGGGAGAACGAGATGACCACCTCAACCTTCGAATACCACGCCCCCTCCACTATCGCCGACGCCATCGGCCTGCTTGAAGGCCACGGCGACTCGGCCAAGCTTCTCGCCGGCGGCCACAGCCTGGTGCCGATAATGAAGCTGAGACTTGCAGAGCCCGAGGTGCTGATCGATCTGGGTCAGATAGAAGGCCTCTCAGGTGTCACCGACACCGGCGACGGCCTGTCGATAGGACCGATGACGACCTACAACCAGCTGATGACCTCGGATCTCGTCCGCTCAAAGGTGGCGGTCCTTGCTGAAGCGGCGGGCCAGGTGGCGGACGTTCAGGTTCGAAACAGGGGAACGATCGGCGGGAGCATCTCTCACGCCGATCCGGCCGGAGACATGCCGGGCGTGGTAGTCGCCCTGGGCGCGGAGTTTGAGGCCACCTCGTCCGGCGGAACCCGCACGATCGCGGCCGACGACATGTTCGTCGACCTGCTCACCACCGCCCTCAGCGCCAACGAGATCCTGACGAACATCAAGGTAGGGGCGATCCCGGCAGGTACGGGCGCCGCATACGAGAAGATAGCCAACAAGGCGTCGCGCTACGCCATCGTAGGGGTATGCGCCGTCGTGTCGGTCGAAGACGGGGTCTGCACGGCCGCCCGGGTCGGGGTCAACGGCACGGGACCGACGGCGGTTCGGGCGGGCGCATCCGAATCGGCGCTGGTCGGTGCCGCGCTGGACGGCGATTCGATTCGCGCAGCCGCTTCGGTGGCCGCAGACGGAATCGACCCGCTGTCCGACGTTCACGCGTCGGGCGACTACCGCATTCACCTGACCAGGGTGGCTGCCGAACGAGCCATCTCAAGGGCGGTCGCCCGGGCGAGCTAGCCCGACCCTGGACCGAAGCCGAATACCGCAGATCCTGTAGGACGCCACCCGCCCGGGGTGGCGTTTTGCATATGGGGGAGAAAATGAGTAACAGCAGCACAGGCCACGCGGTCCGTTTCGAGTCCGGGGTCGAGCTGCCCATGAGAGACGGAACGGTTACCTATGCGGACGTGTTCCGGCCCGACACGGACGGAAGATTCGCCGCGCTTATGGCACGCACGCCGTATGACCGGACCGCCAGCGAGAACATAAGCGCTCCGATCCACGCGGTCCAGGCCGCAAGGCAGGGGTATGCGGTGGTTATCCAGGACGTGCGGGGCAGGTACGCATCCATGGGCGAGTTCAGGCCCCTCCACCAGGAGATCGAAGACGGATACGACTCGGTGGAGTGGGTCGGGAACCAGCCCTGGTGCAGTGGCAAGGTCGGTATGTACGGCATCTCCTATGGAGGCGCCACGCAGTGGCTCGCGGCCCTTGGCGGTCCTCCGTCGCTTGCGGCCATAGCACCGGGCTATACGGCAACCGACTACCACGACGGCTGGGCCTGGCAGGGCGGGGCCTTCGAGCTGGGTTTCAACTTGACATGGTCGACGGGCGCTCTGACCCATGCCATGTGGCCCACCCTCAGGGAGAGACTGAAGCTGTCGGCAGACGATGAAGAGCGCTTCCTGTCCACCAAGGACGCTCTGGGCGAGGCCTTCGGGCGCCTGCCGCTGACCGATCAGCCGCACCTGCGGGGTCTGGCCGACTACTACTGGGACTGGCTTGATCATCCCGAGTACGACGAGTACTGGAGCGAGATCTGCATCGAGGACAGGCTGAGCGAGGTGAAGGTGCCGACGTTCAGCTACGGCGGATGGTACGACCTGTTCATGGCCGGCACCATACGGGGCTACACCGGCATGCGCCGGGCCTCACGGTCACCGGATCTGAGGGATGCGCACCGCCTGCTCGTCGGCCCGTGGGTGCACCTGAGGAACTGCCCGGGCAACGTGGGCGCCTACGACTTCGGCACACGGGCCGGCGCATATCACCTGGGGCTTGAGAGGCGGCTGCTCAGCTTCTTCGACCACCATTTGCGGGGCGGTCCGGCGCCCGGAGATAGACCGGTGGAGATCTTCACGATGGGCGAGAACAGGTGGAGGACCTATGGCCAGTGGCCGCCGCCAGGGGCGAAGGAGACGAGGCTGTATCTACACAGTGAGGGCAGGGCGGCCACCTGCATGGACAATGGCACCCTGAGCTTTGAGGCGCCGGGCGACGAACACCCCGACGCCTATGTCTACAACCCCGCAGATCCCGCACCGACCGTTGGGGGCGGGCTTTGCTGCGACACCGCCTGGATGAAATGGGGACCGTACGACCAGAGGCAGGTCGAAGAGCGCCCCGACGTGCTGGTCTTTTCATCGGCGCCGCTCAAGCATGACCTTGAGATCACGGGCTGGGTCAGGGCCAGGATCTTCGCATCCACCTCGGCGACCGATACCGACTTTACGGCAAAGCTGGTCGATGTCTCTCCCGACGGCGATGCGATGAACCTGACCGATGGAATAATCAGGGCCAGGTTCCGCAACGGCCGGGGCCCCGGCCAGCCCATTGCGGCGGGCGAGGTGATCGAGTACGACATCGACATGTGGGCGACCAGCAACGTGTTCCGCTCCGGCCACAGGATCCGGCTCGAGGTATCCAGCTCGAACTTCCCGCGATTCGACCGCAACCTGAACACCGGCGGAGAGATCTCCTCGGAATGCCGAATGGTCCCCGCGCTACAGACCGTCTACCACGACACCGAACGCCCCTCGCACCTGACGGTGACGATCATCGAGAGCTAGCGGGGCGGTCGATCGACGGTCGGGGCATGCCCGCGCGGGACGGGGTTTCGACGAAGCCGGGTAGCGAGGAATTAAGGTCTTATGGACGATAGGGCCGGTGGCGGCAGTGGATTGGCCAGCTACCTGAAGGCAGCTCTGCTGGCTACGGACGCGGCCACGGCAAGTCTCATGGAACGGTTCCGGCAGGCCGAATCGGCGGTCGCGGGAATGGGCCTGGCGTCCTGGGAAAAGGCACCCGGCGACCTGGTCACCGAGGCGGACATGGCCTCCGACGCCGCCATCAAGGCGGTCCTGGGCAGGCCCGAAACGCCCGGCGACATCTACTCCGAGGAGGGCTTCGTCGACCGGGGCGGAGGCGATCGCCTGTGGCTGGTCGACCCGCTGTGCGGGACCCGGCTGTACGCCGCGGGCCTGGGCCTGTTCGGGGTCAGCATAGCGCTGATAGGGCCCGGGAACAGCCTGGACCTGGGGGTCATCGCGCTGCCGCCGCTCAAGGAGCGCGTTGCCGCCGTCAGGGACCGGGGAATCACCCGCAACGGAAGGCCCTGGCGTAGCGAGGCTCCCTGCGGCCGGCTGTCGGAGGTCCTGGTGGGCGTGGCCGCCGGCCGCTTTACGGACGAGATCGGGCGGAGCCTTTCGTGGGCGTCAAGGTCGGCGGGTCTGCTATCCCTGGGATCGGCTCCCCATGGCCTGTTCCAGCTGGCCGCAGGGAGGCTGGGGGCGCAGGTGTTCTACAACGCGGGCGTAGAACACCTGGCGGCCGGCGCCGCGGTCTGCCGGGAACTTGGAATCTCGATCACCGACGAGCGGGGAGCCCCGCTCACGTGGAAGCCGAACGCGGTCTTCCCGGTGGCGGTCTGCGCGTGGCCGTCATTGCACGAGCAGGTCCTGGAGGCCATCGCAGCCCCCTAGTCCTCCCCGTAGGCCTCGACCTCCATCTCGAGCTTGCGGAGCTCTTCCTCCGGGACCACGCCCATCTCGACCTTGGCCGCGCGCACCTGGCGGTCTATCTCCTCGACGATCTCGGGGTTCGCCAGGGTCGTGGTGTCACCCGGGTCCATGAAGTTGGAGATAGCCGCGACCACCCTGCGCATGATCTTGCCCGACCTAGTCTTTGGCAGATCGCTTGTGACCCAGACATGGGTGGGACGGGCGATCGGACCGATCATCTCGTTGATCTTCCTTTTGACCTGGTCTTCTACATCTGAGCCCTCAAAGCCCGGCTGGAGCGAGACGTACAACTCCGGCACCCGGCCCTTGAGTTCGTCGTAGGCCGGCACGGCCGCCGCCTCGCTGACCGCCTCGACCGTCAGGGCCGCCGATTCGAGCTCCTTGGTACCCAGCCTGTGGCCGGCCACGTTGATCACATCATCGACCCTGCCAAGGATGCGTATGTAGCCGTCCTCGGACATCGTGGCGCCGTCACCGGTCACATAGGGCCAGTCGCGCCAGTCCTTGCTGTCCCTCTTTGCGAACTTGGCAAAGTAGGTCTCGATGAACCGGTCGGGGTCACCGTAGATGGTCTGCATCCTGCCGGGCCATGGATTGGCTATACAGATGTTGCCGGCGCTGCCGGGCTCGACCGGTCGACCATCATCGCTGAGCACCTGCGGCACTATGCCGAGGGCGCCCGGCCCGCAACGGCCGGGCTTCATGCCCTGCAGGGCCGGCAGGGTGGTGCCGATAAAGCCGCCGGTCTCGGTCTGCCACCAGGTATCGACGATGACGGCCTCGCCCTTGCCGATCTTCTCGTAGTACCAGCGCCATACCTCGGGCTCTATGGGCTCGCCGACGGTGGTCATGTGCTTGAATTGGAAGTTGTACTTGGCGGGCTCGTCCGGCCCCACCTTGCGGAGCATGCGTATGGCGGTCGGAGCGGTGTGGAAGATGTTGACTCCCAGTTGCTCTGAGATGCGCCACGGGCGTCCGGCGTCCGGGTAGTTGGGTGCGCCCTCATAGACGACCGTGGTGGCGGCCACCGACAGAGGCCCGTAGACGATGTAGGAGTGGCCGGTTATCCAGCCTATGTCCGCCATGCACCAGTAGACATCCTCCGGGTGTATGTCCTGGTAGTACTTGGTGGTCCCGGCCACATAGGACATGTAGCCTCCGGTCGAGTGCTGGCACCCCTTCGGCTTTGCGGTGGTACCCGACGTGTACATGATGAACAGCGGCGCTTCCGAGGGTAGCGACACGGGGTCGACGCGCTCGCCCCGATGCTCTTTCAGCAGGTCGTCGACGAAGAAGTCGCGTCCTTCGACCATGGGCGTTTCCGACCTGAACTGGCCGGGATATCGTCGCCAGACGAGGACTCTCTCCACGGTATGGCCCTCGTCCGCGGCGTGCTGTACGGCTATGTCTGCCTTGCCCTTGTGGTCGATCAGCTTGCCGGCCCTCCAGTACGCGTCAGAGGTGATGAGAACGCGGCTCTGGGAGTCCACGATGCGATCACCGCAGGCCCCTCCGGAAAAGCCTCCGAAGACCTGCGAATGGACGATGCCCAGCCTGGCGCAGGCGAGCATGGTTATCGGCAGCTCGGGCACCATCGGCATGTGCAGGGTGACCCGATCACCGGCCTTCAGGCCCGATTCTCGCAGCACTGCCGCGAACTCGTTCACCCGGACCCAGAGCTCCTGGTAGGTGACCGCCTCGTGTCGCTCGCCCTCCGGCTCGGGCACGAATATGAGCGCGGCCTTGTTGCGATGCTCCGCCAGGTGACGGTCAACGCAGTTGTAGGAGGCGTTGAGCCTCCCGCCCACCCACCAGTTGTAGAAGGGCGGATTGGACGTGTCGACGGTCGTGTGCCAGTACTGGTCCCAATCCAGGAGCTCGGCGTACTCGCGGAAACAGTCGGGCCAGTTCTCCGCGCTGAAGCGCTCGAAGGCCGCCGGATCCGCCATGTTGGCCTGAGCTATGAAGCCGGGCAGGGGCTGGATCAGCTCCTCTTCCTGCCAGTGGACGGCTATCTCGGATTCTCTGACTTTGTCGGTCTCAGTGGCCACTTTGCTTGTCCCCTTGCGCTCTTGGCGGTCGCCGTCGATTTTAGCCCGACATTATAATTGCCTGCCCGGGAGGCCCGCTTGTCTTACAACACGCTTTTGGTCGAGTCCGCTCAGGGTGTCGCGACCGTCACTCTGAACAGGCCGCATGTGCTCAACGCCATGAACGAGGAACTGAGCTCTGAGCTTGCCGCCGCGGTCTCGGAGCTGGATGCGTCCGAAGAGGTCCGGGCGATAATCTTCACCGGTAGCGGGGACCGGGCCTTCTCAGCCGGTGCCGACATACACGAGATGGCCGAGCGGGTGGCGGGACAGGAGTCCGGTCTGCCGCCCATGACCAGGGAACAGGAGCAGCGGGACTGGTCAATCGCGTCGATGCGGACACCCACCATCGGTGCCATCAACGGCCTTGCCTACGGCGGCGGAGCCGTGATGGCCTCGAGCTTTGACATCAGGGTCGGCTGCGAGCGCAGCAGCTTTCGCTTCCTTGCCGCTTCATACGGGCGGGTCAACGCCACATGGTCGCTGCCGATGCAGATAGGCTGGCCTGCCGCCAAGGAACTGCTGTTCACCGCGCGCGTGGTCAAGGCCGATGAGGCGTACCGCTTGGGCCTGCTCAACCGGCTGGTCCCCTCTCAGCAGCTAATGGACGCAAGCATGGAGATCGCGACGCAGATAGCCGCCAACGACCCTCGCATGGTGGCGGGCATAAAGGGCCTGCTCATCGACGGGGTGGGTTCGGGCTGGCATGAGATGTTCGAATCGGAGATGCAGGAAAGGCAGGGAGCCCTGCGGCCGACGCCCGTCCGCGAAGGCTTCAGGGACTTCCTTTCCCGCAGGGGCAGGGGAGGAACGAGCTCGTGACGCCTATCCTGGTGGACCTCCCCAAGGGAGCCCGGGTCTGATGGCCGGACCGCTGGCCGGACTGCGTGTGCTAGACCTGGGTCGATACCAGGCGGGTCCGCGCTGTGCGCTGATGTTCGCCCGGATGGGCGCCGAGGTGATCAAGGTGGAATCGCCCACAGGGGATGAGAGCCGCAAGAACTCGCCCCGGGTCAGAGGGCAGAGCGCCTACTGGGTCCAGTACAACTCGGGCAAAAAGAGTCTGGCGGTCAACCTGCGGACCGACGAGGGCAAGGACATCCTCAGGGATCTTGTGCGGGTCTCGGACTTTTTCCTCCAGAACTTTCGGCCGGGCACGATAGATGCCATGGGCTTCGGTTACGAGGACCTCAGGCGCCTGAACCAGAGGATCATCATGATCAACGTCTCTGCCTACGGCCAGTACGGTCCATACAGCGACAGGGTGGGATTCGACCCCATCGGCCAGGCCCTGGGCGGCATGATGACCACCAACGGTTGGCCCGGCGGCCCCCCCGTGCGCACGAATTTCCCACTGATCGACAGGATCACCGCCCTGCACGCGGCGATCGGAGCGCTCGCGGCGCTGAGGGAGCGAGAAATCTCGGGCGAGGGCCAGTCCATAGACGTGTGCCTTGCGGACACGGGGTTTACCGTGAACGAGATACCGATCTCGGCCTACCTTGGAAACGGGCAGGAATTCGAGAGGGAGGGAAACGGAGCCGGGCTCACCAACGCCTACCGGACACGGGACGGGTGGGCCTTCATAGCGGCGACGAACCGGGCGATGTTCGAGCGGCTGTGCGGGGCGCTCGGCAGACCGGAGTGGGTGGATGATCCCCGCTTTGCCACCCGCCAGGACAGGAGAGAAAACGCCGCCACCCTGGAGGCCGAGCTCGAGAGCTGGTTCGGCGGCCGCGGCACCGCGGAGGCCGTCCGGCTGCTCTCGGAACACAGCGTGCCGTGCGCGCCGATCAACGATACCGCAGCAGCGGCAGCGGACCCGCACCTGACCCAGAGGGAGGCCATGGTCGAGGTGCCCGATCCTCAGGCGGGGACGATGTGGGTCACCGGCAAGGTGATCAAGTTCAGCCGCACCCCCATGGAGGTGGGACCCGCCCCGGCCGTGGGCGAACATACCGCCGAGATCCTCGGCGATACCCTGGGCTACAGCGCAGGGCGCCTGCAAAGCCTCATAGCGTCCGGCGTGGTAGTGGCGGCGGGCCCGGGGGCCGGACCAGCCCCATAATGCGACCGTGACCATATGAAGATATGGCAGGGGTGAGGGTGAAGGTGGTGCTGTTTGCCGGCTACCGCGAGGCGGTCGGGTCGTCCTCGGTAGACATCGAGCTCGACGAGGGCGCCACGGTCGGGGGCCTCGCGCTCACCATGTGCGGACTGTACCCGGGCCTCCCCAGCGACCACAGCCGCATCGTCGCGGCCGTCAACGAGGAGTATCAGCGCCACGACTTTGCCCTCAGGGACGGGGATGAAGTCGCATTGATTCCACCCGTTTCGGGAGGAGGCAGCCCTGGCCCCCGCTAGTGTGCCGAGCATCCTTGTCACCGAAGGTCCGCTCGAACCGGGAGAGCTGACGGACCGGGTCCGCTCCGGCAGCAGCGGGGCGGTGGTGACCTTCCTGGGGACCACACGCGATCACAACGCCGGCAGACGGGTGACGATGCTCGAGTACGAGGCCTATCGCCCGATGGCGGACAAGACGCTGGCCCAGGTGGCATCGGAGATGATCGAGCGCTGGGAGCTTGGCGGCGTTGCGATCGGCCATCGCATCGGGCGCGTGGACATAGGCGAGATCAGCCTGGTAGTCGCTGCCTCGGCCCCGCACCGGCAGGACGCGTTCCAAGCCTGCCAGTACGCGATCGACCGCATAAAGCAGATCGTGCCGATCTGGAAGAAGGAGCACTTCGAGGGCGGGCAGGTCTGGATAGGCACCCAGGACGGGCGGGAGTTCTCCCCGCTGGACTAGGATCCGGTGCCCCGCCGGCGACGCACCCGGGCCCTGCACCGCACGCTATTGCGGTCGCGGGCCGGTTCATGGCCCGGCCATTACCGAAATTGTGAAACTTTTACCAATCCTTCGTCCTTCGGATTCGAGGCGAGGGATGGGATCAATGAAAAGTGCGCTCTCTTTCCATATCTGTAACGAATAACGTTTTATGATGGCGGATAGTGTGGTTTTTCACAAGCATCTACTTTGAATCATGCATGATTCTTTGCTATATTGGCATCGAGTGGGGAGCCGCTTCGCCCCGGCCTCGGGTCGTTACCCGGAGGTCGAATCCACCCCCATGAGCCGAGCCGAACGCCAGTGAAGAGCTATCACGTCTGGACCGTCGGTTGCCAAATGAACAAGGCCGACTCCGAACGCCTCGAAAGCGCCATGGGCCAGATGGGCCTGGCGCCCTCTCCAAGCGCCGACGACGCCGACGTCATCGTCCTCAACAGCTGCGTCGTGCGCCAGAGCGCCGAGGATCGCGTCGTCGGCAACCTGACGCGCCTTAAGCCCGTAAGGAACTCACGCCCGGATCGCGTGCTTGCCCTGATGGGCTGCATGGTAGGGCCCAGGACCGAGCAGCTGCGCGAACGATTTCCCTACGTCGACGTGTTCATGCGACCGCAGCAGTTCGATCCACTCATAGAGCTGCTCAGCGAGCGGCTGGGCATTGATCCGGAGGGCTGCATCGGCCCGCTCGTCGCCAAGCCCGCGGTGGCAACCTACGTTCCCATAATCCATGGATGCGACAAGTTCTGCACCTTCTGCATCATCCCGTACCGCAGGGGCAGGGAGGTGAGCCGGCCGATCGACGAGCTGGTGAGAGAGGCGGAGATGCTCGTCCGAAGAGGGGTAAAGGAGATCACCCTTCTAGGCCAGAACGTCGACTCCTACGGCCATGACCTGCCCAGGGCCCCTGACCTTGCCGACCTGCTCGCCGAGGTGAACGAGGTCGAGGGGCTGGAGCGCATACGCTTTCTCACCTCCCATCCCAACGACATGAGCGAGCGGATAATCGATGCCGTGGCCGGCCTCGAGAAGGTCTGTGAGCACATAAACCTCCCGGTGCAGGCCGGTGACGACGAGGTGCTTGATCGCATGCGCCGCGGCTACACCCGGGACGAGTACCTGCGGAAGGTCGAGACGATTCGAAGCCGCATACCGGGCGCGACGATGAGCACCGATGTCATAGTCGGCTTTTGCGGCGAGAGCGACCGCCAGTTTCAGAGGACGCGCGACCTGATCGAAGAGGTCAGGTTCGACAAGGTACACGCCGCCGCCTACTCGACCAGGGAGGGGACCATAGCCGCGCGAAAGATGGAGGACGACGTTCCCGCGGAGGAAAAGAGGCGTCGGCTTGCGGAGCTGGAGGCCCTGCAGGAGGGCATAGCCACGGAGCTGAACGCCGCATTCCTTGGGCGGACCGAGCAGGTGCTCGTAGAGCAGGTTCGCGGCGGGAGGGCGACCGGACGAAATCGAAACGACAAGCTGGTGCACTTCGACGCCGACAGCCCCGATGAGCTGATCGGCCATACGATCGACGTGCGCATCGATAAGACTGGACCCTGGGCGCTGGTGGGAAGCGCGCAGGTGGCCGAGGCCGGCGCTCTGGGGCCGGCAGTCGCCTAGCAAGAGGGGGAGAAGATGGCCACCCTAATCGAAGAGAAGCTGAGGGATAGGGCGCTTCCGGTAACCGAGATAGAGCAGTCGGCATTCTGCCAGAGCGGGCCCCAGCTGCGATCGGAGACCCTCGAGGCCGAGTTCAGGGCCGGGGTCCGCTGGCAGCGCATTCCTCCCGAATACCTTCGCATCGAGCCCGCCGAGCTGACCGGGCGTATCCGCGCGGCCAGGGCACGCCTGTCGGATCGCCTGCTGATCCTGGGCCACCACTACCAGAGGGACGACGTCATAGAGTTCGCCGACTTCAGGGGCGATTCGTTCAACCTGTCCCGCCAGGCCACCGAGCGCGAGGACGTCGAATACATCATCTTCTGCGGGGTCCATTTCATGGCCGAGACCGCCGACGTCCTGACCGAGAGGGACGTCTCGGTGATCCTGCCCAACATGACCGCCGGATGCTCGATGGCCGACATGGCACAGCTCGATGACGTGCTCGACTGCTGGGATGACCTGAGTGAAGTCCTGGGGGCGTACGGTGGGGTGATACCGATCACCTACATGAACTCGACCGCCGGGATCAAGGCGCTGTGCGGCGCCAACGGCGGGATCGTGTGCACGTCCTCCAATGCCCCTGCCACCTTCCGCTGGGCCCTCGAGAGGGGGGAACGCATTCTCTTCCTGCCCGACCAGCATCTGGGCAGGAACACGGCGATCAGGTTAGGGATCGGACTGGACGAGATGCTCGTCTGGGACCCCTACAGGCCCCTCGGGGGCCACAGCCCGGACGCCCTGAGGCGAGCGCGCATGATCCTGTGGAAGGGACACTGCTCGGTGCACACGCGCTTTACGGTGGACCAGATAGCCCACGCAAGGGAGCGCATCCCTGAGGTGAAGATACTGGTCCATCCCGAGTGCACCAAGGACGTGGTTGACGCGGCCGACTTCAATGGCTCAACGGAATTCATACTCAGGACCATCGGGGAGTCTTCCCCCGGGTCCGTGTGGGGGGTGGGCACCGAGATCAGCATGGTCAACCGGCTGGCCGCAGAGCATCCGGACAAGAGGATATTCTGCCTGGACCCCGTGGTGTGCCCCTGCTCGACGATGTACCGGATACACCCCGCCTACCTGCTCTGGGTGCTCGACGGCCTCAATGAGGGTGTCGTCGTCAATCGGATCAGGGTGGACGAGCGGACCCGGGAGCATGCCCGCATAGCCCTGGACCGCATGCTGAGCGTGGTCTAGCGCTGCGAGCCGGAACCCCTGCCTCCGATTGACCGGGGGCCGTCGAACGCAATGCAAAGAGCTCCCCGCCTGATGCCGACGCGCCATGGGTAGGCTGCCTGCGCCTCCCATCGTCCGGCGGATCGTCGAGGCGGCCGTGGCCGAGGATCTCGGCGGCGGCGATCTAACCACCGATGCCCTCATGCACCCCGCCGGCAGGATCAGGGCCGTAGTCGAAGCCGGGGCGGCAGGGGTGGTCTGCGGCGGTCAGGTTGCAAGAACGGTCTTTGAGGTCATCGACCCCGACGTCCTCACCCGGCTGCCGGTCGCCGAAGGCAGCCGGGTCGAGCCCGGGAGCGTGGTCCTGGACCTTGAGGGGTCGTCCGCGTCCATCCTAGGCGGCGAAAGGACGGCGCTCAACTTCCTGCAGCACCTCAGCGGCATCGCGACCCTCACCTCCCGCTACGTCGCGGCGGTAGAGGGTACCGGGGCGGTGATCGTCGATACCCGCAAGACCATGCCCGGACTGCGTGCACTGCAAAAGTATGCCGTCGCCACCGGGGGTGCTCGCAACCACCGGACCTCGGCCGGCGACGGGATACTCATCAAGGACAATCACATCAGCGTGCTGCGCGCCGGCGGCGAGGCACTGAGCGACATCGTCGCCAGGGCCCGCTCGGCCGGACGCCACTCGGTCCGGGTCGAGGTGGAGGTCGAGGACCTGGACCAGCTCCGGGAGGCACTCAAGGGAGCCGCCGACGTCGTCATGCTGGACAACATGGATGTCGAGACAATGCGGGAGGCGGTCGCAATGGCCGCAGGCGGCGTGGTCCTGGAGGCTTCCGGCGGCGTCGATCTTAAAAGCGTGCGGGCCATAGCCGAGACCGGGGTGGACTTCATATCCGTTGGCGCCCTCACGCACTCGGCTCCCGCGCTGGACATGAGCCTGCGTGTCCTGTGATGCGCCGGCGCTGCGGCGGGCGGTGAATTGAGGCTCCTTGCCGCCTTGGCCGTGATCACGGGCGGCCTGGTCGCGATAGGAGTGGTCGCGGCCGTCGGCAGTCCCACCGACGCCCAGGTGCTTCCACCCGATCCGGTGATCGACCGGATCGTCTACGTCACGCCGGAGGGGGAGATCTGGACCGCCGCTCCCGACGGATCGTCCAGGCGTCAGCTGAGCCCGGCGGACGGTGGCTTCTATACCTGGCCGACCTGGTCGCCCGACGGCCGGACCATCGTCTTTTCGGCCGTCCTCGGGGATGCCGCAGAGAACGTGCGGGTCCTGCTGCTGGAGGCCGAGCTGGCCGAGGGTACCGTGAGCAGCCTGCATTCCGGTGCCATCGGCTTCGTCGGTCTTCTGGCCGAGGACGTTGTCCACTATCCGATCTGGTCGCCGGACGGTGCTCACCTCGCCTTCATCGCCGGACGTGAGGATGGCCTTGCGCTCTTGCTCGACGACCGCAGCGACGATGCCCCACCGCGGGAGATCCTGGGTGACGGCCCGCTCTGGCTGAGCTGGTCGGCCGACTCTCGTTTCCTTCTGGCCCACCGCGCGCAGGACAATATCCTCATAGACGTTTGGTCCGGCGACACGGTGGACGGGTACCCGACGACCAGGGTGGATTCCCTGGCCGAGAGGTATAGGGTGTCGGCCTGGTCTCCTGCCGACGCCCGATTCGCATACGTGGAAAGGGACGGCGGCGGTGATCACGTGATCGTCATGGCGACTCCCGACGGTGCAAGGACGAGGGTCGATCGCGCCCCCGTGATCCACTCGGCCCTGTCCTGGTCCCCCGACGGGCGCCATCTCGCAGTCCACGGGACGAGCGGCATCACGACCTACATGGGTCAGCAGGTGATCCTGGGCGAGGGTTTCAGGCTCTACGATGCGAGCGGGAATTCCACCGACCTGGGCGTGGGTGACCTGATGATAGCGATGTTCTGGTCGCCCGGCGGTTCCAGGATCGCCTACGTCACCGCGCCCGACGCGCGGGGCACGCTCTCCTGGCGCCTATACGACGTGGCCACGAACGAGTCCAGGCTGCTGGCGGATTTCATCCCCTCCGGCCCCCAGCTCGTGCTCTTTTCGTTCTTCGACCAGTACGCGCTTTCCCATTCGCCCTGGTCGCACGACGGTCGACGGCTGGTATTTGCCGGAAGGCTGTGGAGAGGGGTGGTATCGGCGGCTCAGACCTCTGGATCGCAGGTCATCGTCCTGCCGGTGGACAACCCCGCGGGCGGGGGCCCGATAGCCGGGGGCGTCCTGGCCTTCCCATCCCCGCGTTAGGCGCCCGCTCGCAGGGCCTCAGGCTCCCCCGGACAGGCGGGGACGGCGGGCGCCTAGTCTCGTCGCGGCCTTTTCCTGTCGCTTGAGTCGAGCCAGATGGTGACGGGGCCGTCATTGACCAGCGACACCATCATGTGGGCCTGGAACACCCCGGTCTCAACCGCGAGGCCCGTCTCCCTGAACAACTCGACGGTGGACCGGAAGAGCTCATCGGCCCGCTCGGGCCGGGCGGCATCGACGAAGCTCGGACGCCGTCCCTTGCGGGTGTCTCCGTAGAGCGTGAACTGAGAAATCAGCAGCAGTTCGGCACCGACATCGAGGGCCGAACGGTCGAACCTGCCGTCCCCGTCGGGAAATATGCGCAGGTTCACGGACTTATCGACTATGTATCGCGCGTCCTGCTCGTCATCAAGCCGGGAGATGCCTATCAGAAGGACAAGGCCCCGGCCGATGCTGCCGACGGTACGTCCGTCAACGTCCACCGAGGCTCCGGACACGCGCTGAACGAGCGCGCGCACCTCAGTCGCCGGACTTGGTTCCGGCCTTCTCCTTGGCGGCGCTCTTGGCCGGAGCTTCCGCCTTGGCTCCGTCCTTGGTGGAGGACCCTTCGGCCTTCGCCGAGCCGCCGTCATCCCTGCTCGCGGTCGACGTCGAGGACGAGCCCTTCTTGCCGTAGTCGTTTACGTACCAGCCCGAGCCCTTAAAGACTATGGGCACCGCACTGAACTTGCGCGAGGCGACAATGCCGCATATGGGGCAATCGGCGACCGGCTCGGATACAAAGCTCTGCTTCAGCTCAAAGCTGTGCCCGGCCTCGCATTCATAGTCGTATCTGGGCAATGAAAGGTCTCCGAAGGATCTGAGTGGCCCCGCACAGCCGAACGCTGGCAATCGTACGCTCCCACTGCCAGGCCACCCCCGAATTTAGCATTCGTCCAAAACCAGTGTCAATTTGCCCCGCAGCATCAGGCCGGGTCTCATTCGATCCCGCCGTGCCATGCCGACGCGAGTTCTGCGACCTGAAGGGGCCTGGACGCTCCAAGACGAATCACCTTGCCGCCCACCGTACCAAGGCGGGCAAAGGGCACGCCCTCTTCGGCCGCCACCGCGGATGCGCACTCCAGCCGGTCGGCGCCGGTTGAGACTACGATCAGCGACTGCGGCTCGCCGAACAGGGCGGCATCCCATCGATCCGGCAGGTCCGCCGAGAGCTCCAGCCCGATGTCGCCGATGATGCAGCACTCGGCCAGCGCCACCCCGAGCCCTCCCTCCGAAACATCGTGGGCGGATCGGGCGATCCCCTCCCTCACCAGGCGTCTGCAGGTGCGCTGCACCGCCGCCTCCAGCGCCAGGTCTATGCGCGGGTTGCCCGCGACCTGTCCGTGAATCCTCTCGAGGTACTCGCTGCCGGCGAGCTGCGAGGGCTCACCGCTCAGGGCCTCGGCTCCCAGCAGGATCACCGCGTCACCCTGCTCGACGAAGCCTATTCCAGCCCGTATCCTGACATCGTCCAGGACGCCCAGGGCGCCAATGACCGTCGTCGGATAGATGGCCCTTCCCGCAGACTCGTTGTAAAGGCTCACGTTTCCGCTGACCACCGGCACTCCAAGCGCCCGTGCCGCGTCCGCAAGACCCCGTACCGACTCCTCGAGCTGGTAGTAGACCTCGGGGCGCTCCGGGTTCCCGAAGTTCAGGCAGTCCGTCAGGGCGATGGGATCGCCGCCCACGCACGACACGTTGCGGCATGCCTCGGCGACCGCTATTGCGCCGCCTGCGTACGGGTTCAGGAAGCCCAGACGCCCATTGCCGTCCGTGGCCACCGCCAGGCCGCCTCCGGTCCCCTCGAGGCGCAGCACAGCCGCATCCCCCATTCCCGGCTCGATCACCGTGTTTATCTGAACGTGGTGGTCGTACTGGCGGTAGACCCTTCGCCTGCTGGCGACGTTCGGCGAGGCCAGCATCCGAAGGAGCACGGACCCGGGATCCTCGCCGGGCACGGGCACCTGCCCCAGGTCCCGCGACTGGAGTCTGTCGAGCCACTCCGGTTTGACGCCGGTGAGCCGGTACGAGGGAGGATCGATGAGGGGGGCGACCGGGACGTTGGCCGCCTCGACGCCGCCATCGGAGACCCTGATCATCGCCTCGCCGGTGACGCTGCCGATGGACGTGACATCGAGGTCCCAGCGGCCGAATATGCGGCGGACGGCCTCGACCTGGTCGGGTCTCGCCACCACGAGCATGCGCTCCTGCGACTCCGAGAGCATGACCTCGTAGGGGGTCATGCCCGAGTCCCTGCGTGGCACGACGGAAACGTCGAGGGCCAGACCGCGGCCGCTCTTGCCCGCCGCCTCCACCGTGGCGCTGGTCAGGCCGGCGGCGCCCAGGTCCTGCAGCCCGACGAACTCTCCCGATTCCACGAGCTCAAGGCACGCCTCGATCAGCACCTTTTCGAGAAACGGGTTGCCGACCTGCACGGTCGGGCGTAGCTCCTCTCGAGCCTCCTCGAACGTCTGTGAAGCCAGCCCGGACGCGCCGTGGATCCCATCGCGTCCGGTATCCGCACCGACCAGGAGCAGCACGTTGCCCGGGTCCCCCGCCACCGCACGAGCCATCCTGGCGGGATCCAGAACCCCCACGCACATGGCGTTGACCAGGGGATTGGACCGATAGGCCTCTGAGAAGAAGACCTCGCCCCCGACATCGGGAACGCCGATGCAGTTTCCGTATCCCGAGATCCCCGCCACCACACCTTCGAACAGCCTGCGGCTCTCGGCATCCTCGAGCGGGCCGAAGCGCAGCGAGTTGAGCAGTGCGATCGGTCGTGCGCCCATCGCGAGTATGTCCCTGACGATTCCGCCAACCCCCGTCGCGGCTCCCTCGTAGGGCTCGATCGCGGACGGGTGGTTGTGCGACTCGATCTTCATCACCACCGCTATTCCGTTCCCGAGATCGATCGCGCCGGCGTTCTCGACCCCGGGAGCGACCAGCAGTCGCTCGCTCTCGCTCGGAAGCGTCCTCAGGAGCGGCCTTGAGTGCTTGTACCCGCAGTGCTCGCTCCAGAGCGAGCCGAACAGACCGAGCTCAAGGTCGTTCGGCTCGCGGCCGAGCCGGTCCACGATGGCACCGTACTCGGCCTCTGAGATGGCCAGCGCTTCGAGCTTGCTCTTATCCAAGGACATTCATCCCAGCGCCACCGAAACTACCCCGCCGACCACCAGCAGGCCCCCCAGCCAGGTCCTCCAGTTCACCCTCTCCATGCGGTTGATGAACAAGTACGACAGGACTATCGCGACCAGCGGATAGGAGCCCGTGACGGGGGTGGCCACTACCAGCGGGGCAGTGCCTATCGCCAGAAAGAAGAATGTAACGCCAACCGAGGCTGCTGCGCCAGCCAGCCCGACCATGACCCAGGCACGCAGGGGAGTCCCCGAAAGGTCGCGGCGAACGTGGCCGATGAAGGGAACGCCCACGATCACCGCACCGAAGACCAGCGAAAACGAGCTGGTCGTGATCGGCGATGCGTAGTTGGCGATGACATGGGCGCCGACGACCGCCCCCGCGGCGTACCCGATGGCCGACAGGAGGGCCGCCCCGTATCCGGCGGCGGTACGCCCGGCGCCGGTATGGAGTGTCGGCACGCCCATCAGACGCCGCTGCCATGGGGCTTGACACTCTTGGGGCGCGGCGGCCCGCCATCGTCGCCCACCTCACGCCTGCCGCTGAGGATGACGCCCACGCCGATGATTATCAGCACCGTCCCCGCCAGTATCGGCGTGCTGAGCCGCTCTCCCAGAAGCCAGACCGCGAGCCCGGCCGAAAAGAGGGGAGAGGTGCCGATGATGATGGAGGCCCTGGAGGCACCGACCAGCCGAACGCCCGTAAAGTTGAACAGCCGGCCCACAAGGTATGAGAAGGCGGCATTGAGCGCGATGAGGCCAAAGGCCACCGCGCCCAGTGAGGCGATCTCGCCCGCGTCCACGGACAGGGCGACGACCAGCGTGATAAGGGCGCTGATGATCAGGGATGCGACGGTTGCGGTGGTCGGCCGCACATGCCTCATTCCCAGGCGCGCGAACACCGCGACGGCGCCGAAACCCAGCGCCGACACGAGTGCCAGGCTAACGCCTGCGGCATGATCCATCAGGCGCGGCGAGGGGCGAGCGAGTCGACAAGCGACCTGAATACCGACAGTCCGCCTGTGGCGCCGAGAATCTCCTCGCAGGCCTTTTCGGGATGGGGCATCATGCCGAGCACGTTGCCTTCCTCGTTCAGGACACCGGCTATGCCGCGGGCCGAGCCGTTGGGGTTGGCGAGATCGGTGACCGAGCCGTCCGGCTCGCAGTAGCGAAAGGCCACCCGGCCCTCGGCCTCCAGCCGGTCCAGCGTCTCTGCGTCGGCGAAATAGTTGCCCTCGCCGTGGGAAATGGGCATGCGTATAGCGGAGCCGGGCGACAGCGAGCGGGTGAACGGGCTGGCCGCGGTCTCCACCCGGAGATCGACCCACTGGCAGCGGAACTGCAGGTGGTCGTTTCGCATGAGCACGCCGGGAAGCATGCCCGCCTCGCACAGCACCTGAAAGCCGTTGCAGATACCCAGCACCAGACCCCCCGCGTCGGCAAAGCGGGCGACCGATCCCATCACCGGTGACAGCCGGGCGATTGCACCCGCCCGCAGGTAGTCTCCATACGAGAACCCGCCCGGAAGGACCAGGCAGTCATAGGAGGAAAGGTCCGTATCGCGGTGCCACACGTAGTCGACCGGAACCTTCAGGACATCGTCCAGCACCCTGTAGCAGTCCCGCTCGCTCCAGGTGCCGGGAAAGACAACGATACCCAGCTTCACGGCGTCTTCGCTCCCATCCGTTCAAGCTTGCAGATGGCCTCCTCGATCGAGTGCAGGGTGCGATCCCTGCCCAGCAGTTCCATCGATTCGAACAGCGGCGGCGAGACGCGCTGGCCGGTGGTCGCGATCCTGAGAGAGCCCAGCAGCTGCCCCAGCCTTAGGCCCAGGTCGCCGGCCAGGGCCCGGAGCCGCGGCTCGATCGCCTCCGCCTCGAAGGGCTCTGTCTCGGCCAGTACGGACAGGGCGCGCCTGACTGCGTGGAGGGTTCCCTCGGCATCCATCTTCTTCTGGACGAGGTCGGCCCCCTCATAGCTCAGCTCGTGCGAGAAGAGGAAACGTATCAGCGGGGCTGCATCGGAGAGCTTTTTGATGCGCTCCTGAATGAGCGGCACCACGCCAAGAAGGGTTTCGCGGTCGGGCTCTCGGTCGAATCCGTGAGGGGCCGTCTGAGACCAGTACCTGACCAGCTCGTCCGCAAGGTCGACTGGACTGGCTTCGCGGATATATAGCCCGTTCATCCAGTCCAGCTTCTCGACGTTGAAGATCGCCGGTGACCGCGACACCCTCTCGATCGAAAAGTGCCTCGTCAGTTCCCCGCGCCTGAAGATCTCGGTCCTGTCATCCAGTGACCAGCCCAGCAGGCACAGGAAGTTGACCATCGCGTCCGGAAGGTAGCCACCTCTGCGAAACTCGGCGACCGAGGTTGCGCCGTGGCGCTTGCTCAGCTTGGACCTGTCGGGCGCCAGTATTACCGGAACGTGGGCGAATAGCGGCCTGGCGAAGCCCAGCGCCTCGTACAGCAGCCAGTGCCTGGGAAACGAGGGGAGCCACTCGTCCGCCCTCATGACGTGGCTGATCCTCATGGCGTGATCGTCGACGACATTGGCGAGGTGGTAGGTGGGAAACCCGTCCGATTTCAGCATGACGAAATCGTCCATCACGCTGTTGTCGAAGCTGACCTCGCCCCTTACGAGATCCGAGACGACCGTCTGGCCGCTCAGGGGCGCAGCGAATCTCACGACGGGCGGCTGACCGTTGCCCAGGGCCCTTTCCAGCTCGACCGGGTCAAGTTCCCTGCAGCGCCTGTCATACGCGGGTGGCCTTCCGGCCGCGCGCTGCTCCTCCCGGAGCCTGCGCAGCCTTTCTGGCGGGCAAAAGCAGTAGTACCCGTGCCCTGACAACAGCAGCCGGTTGGCCGCGATCTTGTAGTCGCCGCGCTCCATGCGTTCGGACTGAAAGTAGGGTCCGAAGCGACCGCCGATGTCCGGACCCTCGTCCCAGTCCAGGCCCAGCCAGCGGAGCGACTCGAGGACCGATTCGACCGCTCCCTCGGTAAGGCGCGCGCGGTCAGTGTCCTCTATGCGCACCAGAAATGAACCGCCTCGACCCCTTGCGAACAGCCAGGCGAACACCGCGGTACGGATGTTGCCTACGTGCGGCTCGCCGGTGGGGCTCGGCGCGAAACGGACCCTAACCTGGGCGGTCATTCGGCGCCTGTCATCTCAGCCCGAGAGTTTAGCACCTCGGACAGGTAGGAGATCAGGTCCACGGGCAGGGGAGAGGTGAGCTCGATCTTCCCTCCGCCGACGGGGTGTCGAAAGCCTATCTCCGAGGCGTGCAAAAAATGCCTGCCGAGGTGCGGGTCGGCCGTTCCGTACAGCGCGTCACCGATCACCGGGTGGCCTATCGAGTCGAAGTGGACCCGGATCTGGTGGGTCCGGCCGGTCGTCGGCCTGGCCTCAACGAGCGTACTGGCGTCGAACCGGCGGGTAACCGTGTAGTGGGTTGAGGCCGGACGGCCGGAGCTGACGACCGCCATCCTCTGGCGGTGGCCCGGGCTGCGGCCGATCGGCGCCTCTATGACGGCCTCGTTAAGGCGCGGCGAGCCACTGACAAGGGCCGTGTACACCTTTTGGACCGTGCGCCCTTCGAACTGGCCGGACAGGTCGGCGTGTGCCCGGGCCGTCCTGGCAACGATGATCAGACCCGATGTGTCGGCATCGAGCCGATGCACTATTCCGGGCCTGGACGGCTGGCCCACTCCCGACACGTCGGGCCATCGCGCGACCAGTGCATTTGCCAGCGTGTCACCCCGGTGGCCCGGGCCAGGGTGAACCGGCATGCCCGCTGGCTTGTCTATCACCACCAGCTCGTCGTCCTCGTAGACCAGGGTCAGGGGCACATCCCATGCGACCAGGTCAGGTGGCTCGGCCTGGCCGGGGAGCACCGTCACCAGCTGGCCCGGTTTGAGCCTCAGTGATGGCCTTGCGGCCGCAGCACCATCGACCAGCACGAGGCCGCTCTCGATCAGCAAGCGGGCGCGGGACCTGGACAGGTCCTGGACCGCGACCGACACGAACATGTCCAGTCGCGAGTCGTGTTCGGTCTCGGGTACGCGAAGGTCGACCGGCTCCGTCAATCGGCCCGGTCGCCGGACCCGCTCGCCAGCGAGCCATCAGGGTCGCGTTCGGGGCCCGCCTTCCTGTCCCTGGCGGGTGTGAAGGTCATGAACAGGATGAGGAAGAAGATGCCCACGGTTATCGACGCATCGGCGACGTTGAAGATGGGCCACCTGCCCACATCCACGAAGTCGGTGACCCGTCCCATGGCCAGCCTGTCGATCAGGTTGCCGAAGGCGCCTCCCAGCAGCAGCCCGATCGCAAGTCGCGTCATAGGGCCGAGCGCGCGCTGGCTGCGGTAAAAGTAGATGAGGAATGCTATGGCAAGGACCGATACGACAGTCAGAACCAGCGTGGCGTTGGGGAACAGCCCGAAGATCGTGCCGGAGTTGGTGTGGTAGGTGAGCCGGAAAAATCCCTCCGCCGGTATCGACTGGCCGATCGTCATGTTGTCCCTGACCAGGAACTTGGTGAGCTGATCCAGTCCTATCACCACCGCCAGCGTCGTAAGGAGTATCCAGTCGCGATGGATCGACAGATGGCCGCGAAGGCCTCCGGAGTCGGCTTTGCTGTCGGTATGGGTAAGGAAGTTCACAGTAAAGGAGGGGGCTCGATCCTTCGTCCTACCGATCTAAAGATAGCACTTTGAGGGGCGTCTTTTGACGTCCTGCGAGCGGTCGGCAATGCCGTCGGCGATTCGAAGGGCCAGCGCCTGCATCGTCGAGGTGGGATTCACACCGCCCGCAGTCACGAATATCGATCCGTCTATCAGGTACAGGTTATCGACCTCGTGGGCTCGGCCCCAGGGATCGACCACCGACCTGTCCGGATCGGTCCCCATGCGAGCCGTCCCCATCAGGTGCCAGCCCGAATACGGGAATGGATTGGTGACGATCGTCTCGTATGCACCCGCCGCCCGCAGTACCTGCGCCGCCCTTTCGACCCCGTGCTCCATCAGCCTTCGACTGTTCTCGCTGAGGCTGTAGCGGACCCTCGGCGCCGGGATGCCGCTGCCGTCTACGAGGTGCGGGTCGATGTCCACGCGGTTGTGCTGCTCCGGGAGGTCCTCCCCGATGACCGCGATCGTCGCGGTCCGAAGGTGCCTTGCGGCAAAGACGGCGTGGTGCCTCCCGCCCCAGGGGACCAGGTGGTCGCCGGCACCGCCCAGTGCGGTGTGCAGGGGTGCCCCGCCTCGACCCACCTGCAGGATGTATCCGCGGAGGAAGCCGCGGGTCCTGTCCGTCTCGTAGAACTCCTGGCTGACGAGCGAGCATCCCACCGGGCCGGTATGCCCGTCCAGGACCCTGTCGAACACCCCGGTGACGGTGGCATACGGATGGAACATGAGGTTGCGTCCCAGCTGCCCGCTGCCGTTTGCCAGTCCGTCCGGGTGCGTTCCGGAGGCCGAGTTAAGGAGAAGTCGCGGCGTTCCTATGCCGTTGCAGGCGACCACGACCACGGCGGCCTCGATCACCATTTCGGTACCGGATCGGTCGTGATACTCCACCCCGATCGCCCGTCCACCGACCTCAAGGACGCGGCTGGCGCGCGCCCCGGTCAGAATCCTTGCCCCTGCGGCAATGGCCCGAGGCCAGTAGGTGACATCGGCGCTTGAGCGCGAGCGGTTGGAGCAGCCCAGGTTGCATGGCCCGCAGTTGTTGCAGGCATCTCGACCGTCGTAGGGCCTGGTGAGGATGGCGCTTTCGGCCGGCCACCAGTGCCAGCCGAGTCGGTTGAATCCCCTCGCAACCGTGTCCCCGAGGGTGCCGAGCGGTACGGGCGGCGTCTGCCTGAGGGACCTGCGGGGGTATGCCGGGTCGCCGTCGAGTCCGGCGACTCCGTTCACCCGATCGTTCAGGTCGTAGTACGGCTCAAGGTCCGAGTAGCTGATCGGCCAGTCGTCGGCCACTCCATCCAGCTTCCTTACCCTGAAGTCCGAGGGATGCAGCCTGGGAAAGTGTGCGCTCCAGTGGATGGTGCTCCCCCCGACCGCGTTGTACATCGAGATGGACACGGGTGAGGCCTCGGCGTTCACCGGGTAGTCGGCCGCCAGCCCCCGCACGTTGGGATCAAGGTGATAGTCGGTCCCGAAGTGCAGCGGCCAACCCTCGTAGCTTGCAGGATAGGCGGACGGGTCCACCCATTCTCCCTGCTCAAGGCAGGTGACCCGAAGTCCCCGGGTGGCAAGCCGCCACGAGAGGGCCGCGCCCGTGGCTCCGGCACCAACCACCACTACGTCGACGGTGCGGTCCACTCCCAATCTACGCCCGCCGGATCGGCGCTACGCCCGCCCTTTCTCTCTCTGCTCGGAAAGAGCCTCGGCAAAGGCCCCCGCAAGCGCCTCTCTCGGGCGCCGTAGCACAGTCGAATTCACGTGGAGGTCGACGGTATCCGAGCCATCATCCGGGTAGATGAACACGCCGCGCCGGGCCAGCGATTCGGCCAGGCGAACGGGACTCGTAGGCCCCTCGATGTGGAGGGGAAATATGTTGGAGCCGTGCTTGAACGGGGTTATCGACAGGCCCGGCAGGCGGCCGAAGTCTAAGAACAGATCGTTGGCCCTGCTCATCGCGGCGGCGAACACCTCTTCGAAACCGGCAAGGCCCCTGAGTGCGAGTGCGGCCACGAGCCCGGCCTGGGCAAGGCCGCCCCCGAACATCCGCCGGTCGTGGTGCATGCCCTCGATGAACTCCCCGCCACCGGCCAGGATTCCGCCGAACGGGGCTCCAAGGTACTTGTAGAGCGAGACGTACACGGTGTCAAAGAGCCCGGCATAGTCGGAAACGTCGCGACCCGTTGCCGCCGCCATCATGAATATGCGCGCACCGTCCAGGTGGCACGGTATGGCGATGGACCGACACAGGTCGGTGATCGAAACCAGTTCTTCCCAAGGGACCACCTTCCCCGACCTTCGTCTCACCGGGGTCTCGACCATGACCGCCGAGATCGGATTCATCACCCGGCCGGTCACTGAGGTGCGGAAGGCCTCGTCCAGATCAGACGCGGTGAAGCCGGTCCGGCCAGGAGCCAGCGGCACCAGGTTGATGCCGCTGAGACGCTGCACGGAGTCGCCGGTGTCATTGAACAGATGGCTCTGCTCCTGCACCGCCGCCCGGCCCCCGGTGCCGCAGTGGCGGCGGAGCGCCAGATGGTTGGCGAGCGTACCGGTCGGCATGAAGATCGCGCGCTCTTTGCCCAGGCGGTCGGCAATCGCCTCTTCCAGCCGGGCCACCGAGCCCCCCAGGGAGAAATCGTCCTCTTCGAATCCCGTGCCTGCCGCTATCTCGTTCAGACGCCTTATCTGGTCGGACGCGGTCCTGGGTTCTCCATCGCCTCTGAAGACGACGGACTCCGGGTCTTGGGGTCGGGGTGTGAGCGGGATCGTACTGGCCTCTTGCTGTTCCACCTGTCCAGGGCGCGATGGTAAGGACGGACCGGTGCAGTGTCAATTTGAGTTTCGAAGCTGGTTGGCTGTTACCCTGAACTGATCATGGCTGGGTTCGTCTTCATGTGCACCCCATGTGAAGCCGGGTTTGAGCCCGGACCTGACGCGCTGCGCTGCACCGGCTGCGGAGGGCCACTGTCCGTCGAATATGGAACGGACGGTCCCGCCCATATGTCCAGGTCGGGCTCTCCGCTGCCACTTGAGCAACCCGAATCGATGATCTCGCTCGGCGAGGGTGAAACGCCTGTTGTCGAACTACAGCGCCTCTCCTCCGATCTCGGTATCGGCTCGCTGGTGGCGAAGCTGGAATCCTCCAATCCGACCGGCTCGTTCAAGGACCGGGGCACGGCGGTGATGGTTAGCGCACTTGCCGAGCAGGGAGTCGTGGGCATCGTTGAGGACTCTTCCGGCAACGCCGGGGCCTCGGTGGCCGCATACGCCGCGAGGGCCGCAATGCGGGCACACATTTTCGTTCCGGACTCTGCTCCCGGCGGCAAGGTCTCTCAGATCGAGGTGTTCGGGGCGCAGGTCCACCGGATTCCAGGTCCTAGGGAGAGGGCGGCCGAGGCCGCCGCCAGATTCGTTGAGGAGACGGGCCTTGCATATGCATCCCACAACCTGAGTCCGTTCTTCGTCGAGGGCACCAAATCCTGTGCCTACGAGATGATCGGCCAGCTCGAAGGCCGGCTCCCCGAGCACGTCGTAGTCCCCGTAGGCAATGGGTCCCTTTTCATCGCGTTTCATCTCGCACTTTCAGAGATAAGCGATGGGACGGCAGCCGGTTATCTGCCCAGGCTGCATGCGGTCCAGTCGAGCGCCGTAATGCCGATCGTGGCCGCCCGGTCAGGCCGGGAATGGACGCCTGAGCCGACCGCGACGACCATCGCTGGAGGGATAGCCTCTGCGGCCCCTCCCAGGATGGATCAGATCCTGGAGGCGCTCGCCGATTCCGGGGGCGCCGCAGAGGCGGTAGAGGACGAGGACATACTGCGCTGGAGGGCGCTGCTGGCCACACGGGAGGGCATATACGCAGAGCCCACGTCCGCGGCTGCATTTGCGGGCCTGGAGCGACT
>DAOUKM010000020.1:0-96428 GCA_034421295.1 Dehalococcoidia bacterium | reverse complement strand
CGGCGATGACAACGTCGAGGTGGATGCGGTCGGGCCCGAGGTGTTCGGCTACGAGGAGCTGGTCCGGCTGATCGCCCTCAAGATCGGCTCCTCGGCCCGTTTGATTCGCGTTCCCCCGGCGCTTGTGTTGCTGGGCTCGGTGATCGTCGGGCAGCTGGTGAGGGATGTTGTACTTACTCGAGAAGAGATCGATGGCCTTACGGCGGACCTCCTGCTCTCCAGGTCCGTAGGCGAGCCACCTTGCCCGACGCGCCTTTCCGACTGGCTGGACAGAAGCGCTGCGGACCTGGGAAGAAGGTACCGCTCCGAACTTCAGCGCCACTATGTCTAGCCCTTCGCGGTATCCTGCGGGGCCTGTCCCGGCCGTTGTCCGGCCGATAGAGCGGATCGCGCGCATGGCCCTGCTGGCCCTGGGACGAGTGCTAAGCGGGAGAGTCGTAGTGCGCGGAACGAGCATGCTGCCCGGCCTTGAGGACGGCCAGCTACTGGCCGTCGACTGGCTGGCCTATGTGCTGAGCGATCCGGCCCGGGGAGACTTGGTCGTGTTTGAGCGGACGGGGGACGGCGGCGGAAGGCAGCTGAAGCGAATCATAGGCCTTCCGGGCGAGAAGGTGCGCATTGCCGAGGGCAGGGTCTGGATAGACGGTCTGGAGCTTAAGGAACCCTATCTCTCGGATCGACCCAGGACCCGCGGAGTCGAGGAAGGAGAGTGGAGGGTCGGCGACGGGGAGGCCTTCGTCCTCGGTGACAATCGAGTCTCCAGTACCGACAGTCGCACATACGGTCCCGTGCCGAAGGGGCGGATCGAGGGCAGGGCGTGGCTCAGGTACAGGCCTCTCGGATTCCTCGGAGGCGCCGTACGGGCGGGCGGGCCGACGCCTGGGCGCTCAGGGAAGGTTCGCTAGAATTCCGGAGGGTCTGGCTGTCAGACGGAGTCTTCCGATAGCCAGCGCGCGGCGTCCATGGCGTGGTAGGTGATTATCATGTCCGCGCCAGCGCGCTTGATCGAGGTCAGTATCTCCAGAGCGACCCTCCGCTCGTCGATCCACTCGTTTTCTGCCGCCGCCTTCACCATACTGAACTCGCCACTTACGTTGTAGGCGGCCATAGGCGTCGTGAACCTGCGCCTGGCCTCAGCGAGCACGTCGAGGTAGGCGAGCGCGGGCTTGACCATGACGATGTCCGCGCCCTCTTCAATGTCCGTCTCGATCTCGCGCAGCGCCTGCCTGACGTTGGCTCCGTCCATCTGGTAGCCGCGCCGGTCGCCGAACTGGGGCGCGGACTCTGCGGCGACCCGAAAAGGACCGTAAAACGCCGATGCGTACTTGGCCGAATATCCCATGATGGGGGTGTCGCGGTAGCCTTCGTCGTCGAGCGCCGAGCGGATGGCCGAGACCTGACCGTCCATCATCGCCGACGGAGCGACGATGTCGGCCCCGGCCTTTGCCTGGCAGACGGCGGCCCTGCAGAGCATTTCGAGTGAACGGTCGTTGTCTATTTGGACTCCATCAACGATGCCGCAGTGGCCGTGGTCTGTGTACTCGCAGAGACAAACATCGGTGATGACCGCCATCTCGGGGGCCGTCTCCTTTACGATCCTGATGGCCTCCTGGACGATCCCCGCCGGCTCGTAGGCCTCCTTGCCAAGGGGGTCCTTCTTCGCGGGTATGCCGAAGAGTAGCACTGCCGGTATGCCCAGATCGTTGGCCTGGCCCACCTCGGTGATCAGGTGGTCGAGGGAGAGCTGGTATATGCCGGGCATCGGCCCGATCTCGTTGCGCACGTCGCGCCCGTGCGTGACGAAGATGGGGTAGATAAAGTCGCCCGGTGACAGCCTGGTCTCTTGGACCATTCGCCGGATCGCGCCGCCTTGCCTTAGCCGGCGCATTCGTACCTGTGGGAACGCGGCCATGCGGAGCTCTCCCGGGTGTGTTAGGTCGTATGACCGAAGTGGGACGAAAGCGCGCCCACCAGACCATCGACGGTGTGCTCAGAAGCCACTATATCAACTTTGAGACCGCCTTCTCTAGCCGTCTTTGCCGTGATGGGCCCGATGCAGGCGATGGTCGCTCTCCCGAGCTCGCCCGGGTCGCTAATCATGCTCAGGAGGTTGGTCACGGTCGATGAGCTGGTGAAGGTGGCGACGTCAATGCCCCCGGCAAGATGCCGCTCGAGCAGCTTTCCCGAACCGCAGGGCATGACGACCCGGTATGTAGGCACGTCATCTACGACAGCGCCCAGGGCAGTCAGGGTCGCCACGATCTCGGTTCTGCCCCCGGCCGACCTGGGCAGAAGGACCCGGTTGCCGGCGACCAGGTTGGCCCCGATGGCCTCGGCCAACTCCTCGCCGATGTAGTTCTCGGGCACAGTGTCGGCCCTGACGCCGTGACGCTCCAGCGCAGATGCGGTCGCCGGCCCTATAGCCGCGACCCTGACTCCCGCCAGCGCCCGCGCGTCCCGGCCTGCCTCCGCGAGTCGCTTGAACAATACCCCGACGGCGTTGGCACTCGTGAAGGTTACCCAGTCGTAGCCCGGCAGGTGGCGGACGGCCTCCCGGACGGTGGGCGAATCGATCGGCTCGATCTCGACCGTTGGCACTTCGAGCGGCATAGCACCGAGCGCAGTCAGGCGGGCTGAGAGCACACTCGCCTGCGTGCGGGTCCGCGTAACGAGCACGCGTTTACCGAACAGGGGCATCGTCTCGAACCACTTGAGGTGAGGTCTGAGTCCTACGACACCTCCCACCACCAGTACTACCGGTGGCGGTAGACCGGCGTCGTCGGCACGGGCGGCGATATCGTAGAGCGTGCCGGTGAGCGTACGCTGCGCCGGTACTGAGCCCCAGCGCACCAGTGCTGCCGGCGTGTCGCGAGACATGCCCGCCTCCAGCAGCCGGCCGGTTATCCAGTGGAGGTTGTCGCGGCCCATCATCACCACGATCGTTCCCCCCGTACCCGCCACGGCATCCCAGTCGATACTCGACCGGTCCCTTGCCGGATCCTCGTTGCCGGTAACGAAGGTAACGCTTGATGCGATGCCGCGGTGCGTGACCGGTATGCCCGCATAGGCCGGGGCGGCCACTGCCGAGGTCGCCGCGGGGATCACCTCGAACGCCACCCCCGCCCTTCTCAGGGCCAGACCTTCCTCGCCCCCGCGGCCGAACACGAAGGGATCTCCGCCCTTTAATCGGACTATGGACCTGGCCTCTGCGGCCCTCTCCACGAGAAGTTCGCTGATATCGTCCTGGCGGGTCCTCCGGTCGCCCGGTACCTTTCCGACGTCAACCATCTCGGCGTCGCAGCGAGCGAGCGCGAGGATGCGAGGGTCGATCAGCCGGTCGTAGACGACCACATCCGCCGCCTCGATCAACCGCTTGCCCTTGAGCGTCAGGAGTTCGGGGTCGCCCGGGCCAGCACCCACAAGATAGACGGTTCCCCTGGCGGCCACTATGCGCCGCCTCCCAGGATGGCGGAGGCGCCTGCCGCAATCAGCTTCTCGGCGAGGGCCGTTCCACCTGCCTCGGGGTCTGATGCATCGAAGTCCAGGCACTGTCGGAACATCTGGCTGCCGTCCGGAGTGGATGCCATCGCATTCATCCTTAGCCTTCCTTCGGCAACAGAGGCGTAGGCCGCGACCGGAACGCTGCACCCTCCACCGATGGCCAGGAGGAAGGCCCGCTCCGCGCTCACGGCGGTCCGGGTCTGTGCGTGATCGGCCAGAGAGGCGATCCTGGCGGCTTCAGCGTCATCATCCCGCACCTGCACGATGAGGGCTCCCTGCCCCACGTCTGGAGTGAAAACCGCGGGGTCCAGGTATTCGGCTGCCCTGGCGGTCAACCCCAGGCGCTGCAGGCCCGCAGCGGCCACCACCACTCCGTCGTAGTCACCGGTCCCGACCTTTGCGATTCGAGTTCCGACATTGCCCCGGATGGGCACGACCCTTATGTCGGGGCGCATGCTGGCCAACAGGGCGGTCCGTCGAGGGCTGCCGGTGCCCAGCCTGACCCCGGCCGGCAGGCTCGCCAGGCCCGCATCCCAGCGGTTGATCAGAACATCTCGAGGGTCTCTCCTCTCGCATATGGCGGCTATGACCACGCCCGTAAAGGGGGGCGCCGGCAGGTCCTTGGCGCTATGTACCGCGGCGTCGATCTCGCGGTCCAGCAGAGCCCGGTTGATCTCTTTCACGAACATGCCACGCTCCATGCTCGATAGGGGAACGTCCTTGTGCCGATCGCCCTTGGTGCTGAGAGTGACTATCTCTGGTCGTACACCCGGTCCCGCTGTGCGCAGGGCGGCCACCACCTCGGCCGCCTGGGCCCTTGCAAGCGGGCTTGACCTGGTGCCGATGCGGAAGGTCCGATACCGGGATCCGGTACCCCTCATGTCGGTTCTTGTGTCCGTTTGCTAGACGTGGGCTGTCTCGGCCTCGGCCATTTCGATCCACATCCTGCAGGTGCCCGGTTCGCAGTCGCAGTCGGCGCCCTTCAGCAGGTCGGTCATCAGTTTGTTTCTGGCTTCAATTTCCCGTCCCGCCTGCACCAGGTCCAGCAGTTCGTCTGTGATGCAGGCCTGGAAATGGTCCAGCGCTAGCTTGACCCCGCGCCGCCTCAGCTCCAGCCGAGTGTCGGAAAGTATCGGCGCAAGGTCGGCGAACTCCATTGCCGAATGCCGGTTGGTCACCGGGCTGGTTCCCCCGAGCATCTCCCTGAACTTGCGTGCCAGGGCCGGGCTTGCGCCCCCGGTGGAAACCGCGACGGTCACGTCGCCCCGTCTTACGACCGAGGGGTATATGAACGTACACAGGTGGGTGACATCCTCCACGTTGCAGACAACGTTGCGCTGGCCGGCCTCGTTGTGCACGGCCCGGTTAACTTCCTCGTCCGACGTGTCGGCCACCACTACCAGGAAGGCCCCTTCCAGATCTCCGTCCCTGTAGCCGCGCGCTAGGTGGGAAATCTCGCGCCGCGCGGCAAGGACCTGCAGAGAGGGCTCAAGGCGCTCTGCGACGACAGTGATTCTCGCGCCGGTGGGTAAGAGTCCCTTGACCTTCTTTGCACCGTTTCCGTCGCCGCCAACAACGACTACCTTTCGGTCGCGCAGGTCTAGGTAAACGGGGAAGTATACGGGGGCGGGCACGGCGGCTAGACGAAGTAGCGCACGCGGGTCTTTTTGTACTCGCGCGTACTGTAGAGCAACTTATAGTCGGAGATACCCGTCTCCTGGGAGATGTCCCGGGCCACCTGCTCGCACTGCACATCGGAGGTGGCGTGGATCATCGTGAAGTGGGTGTATTGCCAGTCCGGGAAGGTGGGGCGCTGGTAGCAATGCGTTACCCATTTGGATCCGGCCATGATCGTGCCGACCTCTACTGCCCGCTCTTCGGGTACCTTCCATACGGCCATCGCGTTGCTGGAAAAACCGGCCCTTCGGTGGTGAAGTACCGCGCTGTAACGCCTCATCAGCCCCCTTTGCATGAGTTCGGTCGCCTTGGCGAAGAGCTCAGCTTCCGTTAAGCCCAGCCGCTCGGCCATCTCGGCGAAGGGCCTTCCGACAAGAGGCAGGTCCTCCTGAAGTTCGCGTATGACACAGCGATCCTGCTCGGTGACGACCTCTGCTCGATTCCACCGGTCGGGATCAGTACTTCCGTTGACCTTGCCGCCCAGGCCGTCCGGGCTGAAGTAGTCGGTGGCCGCCCCCTCCTCCCTTACCATGTCGAAGTTGACGCCGATCTTGAAGAATCTGATCGTTGGCATGACGCGGACCGCGAGCGCACCGGTATCGCGGGCCATGCTGTCCACGGTGTCTTCGATCGTCTCTGAGGGAGGTACGGCCACGGTGAACCACAGGTTGAACTGGCCGGTCCGGGCGTAGTTGTGGCTCACGCCGGGGTGTTCGTTGATTCTTCTCGCCGCTGCATCAAGATCGCCCTCGCGAAACCTCATGGCCACGAGCGAGGTCTTGTATCCCAGCCTGCGTGTATCGAAGATCGCACCTATCTGCCGCACGACGTTACGGCGCTTCAGGGACACGATCCGCTCGATGGTCTCCGGCTCGGTGATACCCACCGAGTTCCCTATAAGCTCGAAGGGACGCTCGACGAGCGGGAAGTCGGACTGGAGTATGTTGAGAATCTGCCTATCTAGCAGGTCCAGGTCGGAGCCGCGCTTAAGATCTGAATGCGTTTGAGGTTGCCCCTGGCTCATACATCCCCGCTATCAAGTCAGCGAACGATAGCGTAACATGTCGCCGAAAATGCGGTCAACGGCGAGGGCAAGCCATCCATGGCCCTTTCGCCCTCGGGTTTTCCGCCTCTGTTGGCGGCATATTCCGACCGACCGAAGGGCCTTCTGGGGAGGGTTGATTGAGAGGGGCCAGAGAGCGCCTATTCGACGAGATCAGGGCCGAGATGGACGACGAAAGGGTGCTGCGTGCGATGATGCGCGTTCCCAGGGAGGAATTCGTGCCGGCCCATCTGGGGCGCAGGGCGTACGAGAATTCGGCGCTGCCCATCGGCAGTGGCCAGACCATCTCCCAGCCGCTCATGGTGGCGCTTATGGTCTCTGCCCTGATGGTTCGACGCACCGACACCGTGCTTGAGGTCGGCACGGGAAGCGGCTACCAGGTGGCGGTGCTGGCAGAGTTGGCCGGGCATGTAGTCTCCGTCGAGAGGGTGCGGGAGCTGTCGGAAGGGGCCGGTGAGCGACTGGCTCGGCTTGGCTACAGCAATGTCGAGCTGCGAGAGGCCGGACGGGAGCTGGGTTGGCGGACGGGTGCACCCTATGAGGGCATCGTTGTGGCCGCCGCTGCGCCCAGGATCCCCAGGGTACTCATAGAGCAGCTGGCCGAAGGAGGCCGTCTGGTAGTGCCCGTCGGATCCCCGGAATCGCAAGAGTTGATGCGTGTCATCCGCGGGACCAAAGACATATCCATACACACGCTGGGTGGCTGCAGATTCGTGCCGCTGATCGGAGAGGGAGCCTGGGACGAGAACGATCCCGATCTGGAGCTCTTCACCATGGACGAAGAGACCTGAGCCCAGGCTTAATTCCCGAGCGCACATGCCCGGGGCTCCTTTGCGGCCGCACGGCATTGTGCGCGCGTTTGCGGTGCCATATTCTGGCCTGAACGCCGAGGCTTGGCGACCCGAGAAGGACCCGGAGGGCTACGGTCAGGTGGAATACGAGGCTGTTATCGGCCTGGAGGTACATGCGCAGCTGCGCACCTCCAGCAAGATGTTCTGCGGCTGCAGCGCCGCCTATCAGGAGATGGAACCGAACACCGTCGTTTGCCCCGTGTGCATGGGCATGCCGGGCGTGCTCCCGGTGCCGAACAGGCAGGCGGTTGAACACGTCGTCAGGACGGGTCTGGCCCTGGGTTGCACCATCGCGACGCAGTCTAAGTTCGACCGCAAGAACTATCCGTACCCGGACCTGATGAAGGGATACCAGATCTCCCAGCACAACCTGCCGATAGCCTCAGGAGGGAGGCTGGTGGTAGAAAGTTCCGGTGGAGAGCGCGAGGTTGGAATCAACCGGGTGCACCTTGAAGAGGACGTTGCAAAGCTGCTTCACAGGTCAGACGGCTCCGGGACTTACAGCCTGCTGGACATAAACCGGTCGGGAGTACCGCTTATGGAGATAGTCAGCGAGCCCGATATGAGAACGGCGGAAGAAGCCCATGACTATCTGACCAGACTCCGCTCCATACTTCGCTATATCGGGGCCAGCACCGCGAACATGGAGGAGGGAAGTTTTCGCTGTGACGCCAATGTCAGTATGCGGCCTTCGGGTACCTCAGAGTTCGGGCCGAAGGTCGAAGTAAAGAACATGAACAGCTTCAAGTCCGTCTACAGTGCCCTGACGTTTGAGATGGACAGGCAGACCGAGATCGCTCGCTCGGGCGGCAGGATCGTTCAGGAAACAAGGGGCTGGGCGGACGACCGGGGGTTGACCTTCTCTCAGCGCAGCAAGGAAGACGCCCACGACTATCGGTACTTCCCGGAGCCCGACATACCACCGTTCGCCATAGCCCCGGACTGGGTTTCGGAGATCGAGCGCGGTATGCCGGAGTTACCGGCGGCCCGAAAGGCCCGGTTCGAGGACGAGTATGGACTCTCACCGTACGAGGCCGGCCTGCTAACCGCCTCACCCGAGATGGCAGATTACTTTGAGCGGGAGGTCGACTCCGGTAGTGGGGCTGAGGATGGAGGGAGACGGTCGGCAAAGTCTGCGAGCAACTGGCTGCTGGGCGAATTCTCTCGCCTGGTCAACAGCGCCGGCATCAAAGTCTCCGAGGTCAAGGTCCCGACCGGGGAGATACTCGCCTTGCAGGGTCTGGTCGACGACGGAACACTCAACTCGAGCATGGCCAAGACCGTGTTCGCAGAGATGTTCGAGAGTGGGCAGTCGGCCTCCCAGGTCGCCAGGTCCCTGGGGATGGTGCAGATAAGTGATGTTGACGCCGTCCAGGCGGCGGTCGATCAAGCGGTGGACTCCAATCCCAAGGCGGTTGCCGACTACCTCGGCGGCAAGGAGACAGCCCTGAGGTTCCTGGTCGGACAGGTAATGAAGTTGACCAGGGGCAAGGCGAACCCCAAGGTAGCCGCGAACCTACTCGAGAAGCGTCTGGAGCCTCCCGCCGACCGCTAGAGCGATCGTGACGGGCCGTAGAGACTCGGAAACGCGGCCTGCTGGTGGTCGCTAGCGAGTTCGAGTCGCTGTATCATAGCTACGGGCGTCTACAGTGGCAGCGGTTCGGGACGACCATGGAGGCCGAGAGCGGCCGATTGATTGGCGAGAGGCTTGAGCACCACAGTTCTCAATGTAATACAGATAATCGTCGCCGTGGTTCTGGTGGTGGTCGTCCTCATGCAGGTCCGCGGTCAGGGTTCCGGTCTCTTCGGCTCGGCCGAAAGCTCGTTCCGTACCCGCAGGGGGCTTGAGAAGACACTTTTCCAGTTCACTATCGCCCTGGTAGGGGTCTTCATCGTCACCTCACTGATCAGCGCCAGAGTTTAGAGGGCTGCGCAGGCCCGCTCCGGACCCCAGGCGAGGGTCGATGCCCAACAGCCCGCCGATCATCACCCTTACGACCGACTTTGGTTGGCGGGACCACTACGTTGGCGCCGTCAAAGGGGTTATCCTGGGGATCTGCAGGAACGCCAGCATCGTGGACCTGTCCCATTACGTCCCGGCGCAGGACGTAGTTCACGGCTCTTTCGTAATAGGTGAGGCCCACCGCAGCTACCCGAACGATACCGTGCACCTGTGTGTGGTCGATCCCGGCGTTGGCACCGACCGCCGCCCGGTGGCACTCACAACCCCGTTCGGGAGCTTTGTCGCTCCCGACAATGGGATTCTAACGAGGGTCCTAGGCGCGCTCCGGGACGAGTGCCGATCCGACCCTTTCCCATCGGATCCATCCTTGGCACCCGTGCCGGAGGGATGCCGGGCATATGTGCTCAGCGAGGAAAGCTTCTGGCGCCACCCGGTGAGCAATACCTTTCACGGAAGGGACGTGTTCGGTCCGGTTGCGGCTCACCTGGCGAGGGGTGTCGAGCCGGCTGCCCTGGGCAGCCCAACCGACTTCCTGACGGTCATGCGGGGTCCCTCCCCCAGGATCCTTCCGGGATCGATTGAAGGAGCGGTGATATATGTCGACTCCTTCGGCAACCTGGTCACCAACATAACCGGGGAGTCCGTGGGCACGCGCCCGCTGGTGCTGAGTGTTGCCGGTCGACGCATAAATGGCCCCGCCCGCACCTTCGCCGACTCCGAAGGCCTGATAGCCCTGGTCGGCAGCTTCGGCTATCTCGAGGTCGCCCTCAGTGGAGGAAGCGCAGCTCGTGAGCTGGAGATCGAAACCGGGGAGCCGGTCAGCCTGTCGTTTGGACCCTAATCTCTACAGGGCGGCGATGCCGCCGTCGATGAAGACGGCCTGGCCCGTCATGTAGTCGGATGCGGGGCTTGCCAGGTAGGCCGCCAGAACCCCCAGCTGGCGGAGATCACCGGGGCGTCCCATAGGTATCGCCGCCGCAGCCCTTTCGGCCTTGGCAGGATCGGTCCACTGATCACCCGCCATGTCCGTCTCGTACGAACCCGGGCAGAGCGCGTTCACCTGAATTCCATGCTGCGCCCACTCCAGGGCCAGCACGCGAGTCAACATGTTTACCGCCGCCTTGGATACAGCATAGGCGGAGTAGAAAGGTACCGCTGTCTTCCCTTGGACCGAGGAGACGTTGATTATCTTTCCCCTGGAACGCGCAAGCATGTGAGGGGCAACCGCCCTGCAGCCGTACATCACCCCGCTCACGTTGACGGACAGTACTCGCTGCCACTCGTCGTCGGTGATCGACGAGTCCGGAGGGCGCGGCACCCTGAGCCAGTCCGGGACACCGTCCGGCAGTGGTACCAGCGGGAGCCGCAGGTTTATTCCCGCATTGTTTACAAGCACGTCAATGCTCCCGAACTGCTTGAGTGCGGCTTCAATCATGTATTCGACCTGGCTGGAGTCGGATACATCGGTTGGAACTGCGAAGGCACGCGATCCCAGCGTCCGAATCTCGGCCGCCACGTCCTCGAGTTCTGAAGGGGTTCGCGCAGCCAGGGCCACGTCCGCGCCGGCCTCTGCGAGACTAAGCGCTATAGCTCGGCCGATCCCCCTGCCAGCCCCCGTAACGACTGCCGATCTACCCTTGAGCGAGAGTTCCGGCAGACGAGTACCGCCCTTGGCATTAGACACGTTCCCGAGCCCGCGAGAGCCTGTCGGCCCGGTGTCGATAGATTCCGACATTCAGCGCCAGTCCCGCTGATCGCACAGGGTCATTGCTCGCCTCAGGGGCGGGTCAGCAGTCATCATCGCCGCTTCCAGGTCGTGCCCTCGGGCCCGTCCTCAAGCTGTACGCCCAGCTCGGCCAGGCTCTCTCGGATGCCGTCCGCCAGTTCAAAGTTCCTTTCCGATCTCATCAGCCGGCGCACGTCGACCAGCAGATCGATGAAGGGCGCCGCATCCCCCGTGGCCCGCCTCGCCTTCAGCGTCAGGCCGAGCACACCGGTCAGGTCTCGCAGGACTGATTGCGCTTCGGCCACGATGCCGCCTCCGTCCCGAGCCCGGTGTATCTCCCGAGCGAGATCGAAGATTGCGGCAAGGGCCTGTGGTGTGTTGAGGTCGTCGTCCATCGCTTCCTCGAAGCGACGTCTGTGACCAGATGCGTCCAGCGTGTCCCCACTTCCCGGCCCTGAAGCCGCGACGGCACTGCGCAGCCTCGCGACCGCGCGCTCCTGACCCTCAACGCTCTCTTCCGTGTAGGTCAGGGGGCTGCGGTAGTGAGAGCTGAGGAAGAAGAGGCGCAGGGCGTCGCTTGAGTGGCTGGAGAGTGCCTGGCCGACGGTAACCATGTTGCCCAGGGACTTGCTCATCTTGTCCTCGCCCAGCCTTACCAGGCCGTTGTGCACCCAGTGGCGGGCAAATGGAGCCAGCCCTGTGAACGATTCCGACTGGGCCACCTCGTTCTCGTGGTGCGGGAAGATCAGGTCCTGGCCACCGCCATGGATGTCGATGGTCTCGCCAAGGTACTCCAGGGCCATGGCGCTGCACTCGATGTGCCAGCCGGGCCTCCCCGGTCCCCATGGACTGTCCCAGGCAGGCTCTCCGGGCTTCTGCGACTTCCAGAGCGCAAAGTCGAGCGCGTCCTCCTTGTCCTCGCTGACAGATACCCGTGCACCTGAAAGGAGCCTGTCTATGTCCCGGTGGCTCAACTTGCCGTAATCGTCGTCCGCACGGACGCGGAAGTAGACATCTCCCCCTGCAGAATAGGCATAGCCTCTTTCGGTCAGGCCTTCGATCATCTCGATAATCTTGCCGATCTCACCCGTCGCCCTGGGGTATTGGTGCGCCCTGAGGACGTTCAGGCGGTCCATCTCTGTCAGATAGCTCGAAATGTTCGCCTCGGCGAGGTCGGATACCGACACCCCCTCCCTCGCAGCTCCGTCGATCATCTTGTCGTCTATATCGGTGAAGTTCTCTATGTGCCTGACCCGGTGCCCCCTGTACTCCAGGTACCTTCGCAGAACGTCGAATACCACCGAGCGCATCGCGTGGCCCACGTGAGCGGGCGAATAGGGTGTGATGCCGCAGACGTAGATCGTCACCACATCGCCCTGCGGTGTTAGTTGTTCGGACTGCGAGGTGAGGGTGTTGTAAAGCTTCATCTGGTTGGGTTCCACCATCACTGGATCGAATCAGCTCGCGGGGTTCACCCTGGTCATGGTCGCCACCGCCAGAGCCGCTATCCCCTCACCCCTCCCGATGAATCCCAGCGCGTCCGTCGTGGTGGCCTTGACGTTTACATCGGCCGGGTCCAGCGAAAGGGCGCCCGCGAGCCCATCCCTTATCCGCGCCATGTGAGGAGCCAGGGTCGGACGCTGGGCGACGATTGTAGCATCGACGTACGTGGCCCTCCATCCGGACTCTATCACCCTGGAAACCGTCCGATTGAGCAGGGTCAGGCTGGATATTCCGGCCAGGTTCGGGTCGCTGGAAGGGAACAGGGAGCCGATGTCTCCCAGCCCGGCGGCTCCGAGCAGGGCGTCGATCACCGCGTGCGCCAGGACGTCCCCGTCGCTGTGGCCGGCCAGACCCAGGTCATGAGGCACCGTGTGTCCTCCCAGTACGAGCGGCCGTCCGGCGACCAGGGGATGAACGTCGGCACCCAGGCCGGTACGGTGGCTCATGCGACCCCTGTCCCGTCGGGCCGCGAATTTTCCCCAGCGATACCCCGCGACACCAGGTACTCGGCGATCTCCAGATCCTCCGGCGTCGTCACCTTGATGTTGGCATAAGAGCCCCGAAAGACTCTGACCGATCCGCCGACCTGCTCAACCATAGAGGCGTCATCGGTTACCTCCTGTGCAACCTCGCTGTGCGCTCTCGTCAGGAGATCCCTGGAAAACACCTGCGGAGTCTGAACGAGCCAGAGGCGCTGTCGGTCCGGGGTCTCCAGGACCGTCATGTCCGCATCGACCACCTTCACCGTGTCCTTCACCGGCACCGCGGCGACGGCGGCCCCGGTGAAGGCCGCTTCAGCCAGGCCCCTTTCGATCATTTGCGACGTCACGCACGGCCGTGCGCCGTCGTGAACGACGATCCAATCGGTGTCAACCAGCGGCGGCAATCCGGCGCGCACCGAGTCCTGGCGACGTTGTCCCCCGGCCACAACGCTCACCTTGCTCCAGCCGAATCGCCGCACGAGCTCCCAACCCCGCTCAATTCCTTGTTCGCCTAGCACGACCGCTATGCGATCTATCAAGTGACAGCGCTCCAGTGCGTCCACCGGGTGGGATAGTAGAGGGCGGCCCACCAATGGAGCGAAGACCTTGTCGACCCGGCCCATCCTGGTGGAGGATCCTGCGGCCACGACGATTGCACCCACGCGGCCGGATGGTACGGAGGTCACGTTCGCAGACCCGGTTTCATGGCGAGATGATACAACGCTACTCGTTCTTTCCCATAAGGGTCCTGGGCGCTCCGTGTGGCCCGGTAGTCTGTTCGCAGCGTCCGGCCCGGCGTTCTCTGTGCAGCGGAACGAAAGGGAGGATGCTGCCCCTGCGAGTAGTGTCCTAGTGCTGACGGATGGTGCTGAAGGCATAATGGGGCTGTCGCCGCACGTGCCATGTCGGGCACGCCATGGTGATAATCCGTGTCGGGCCCCGGGCGCGGGCAGACGCTGATCTTGGAGCAGGGGAGGGGACACTGGCAGGATTAGGTGCATCTGGACCACCTTATCGGTTCTCGGAGCCCGCGAGCCTCCGATCGTCCGGTGAGAAATCAATCGGTTCTTAAGCGCCCTGGCATTACGGCCGACGGCTCGACTTAGATCAGGGCGAGGCAGTCCTTCGGGAAGGACGGAGATGGACATAGCGCAGGTTCAAGCGTTTATAGAGGCGGAGCGGCGAGGCAGTTTCCGAAAGGCCGCCAAGGCGATGTTCCTCTCGCAGCCCTCTCTCAGCAGTCGCATCAGGACCCTGGAGAAGGAGCTGGGGGCCGAGCTGTTTCACCGGCGTGGAAGTGGCGTGGTGTTGACCGACATGGGGCGGGTCTTCCTGCCGTACGCGAGGCGTGCCATGGAGTCGCTCGGCGAGGCACGCCAGGTGGTGGCTACGGCCCAGAATGCGGCCGGTGGGATAGTAACCATTGCAGCTACGAGGCAGGTGGGAACGTACACGCTCCCGGAAATACTTGGCCGACTGAGGGACGAACACCCGGATGTCGGGGCGAGCGTTACGGTGTCCAAGCCGAGTCAGGTACTCCAGATGGTTGTCGACGGGCAGGTCCAGCTTGGCCTCTCCCGGGGACTGGTACACCCCCAGGTGGACACCCGCAGGCTGTTTGACGAGGATCTGGTGCTGATCGTCCATCCCGGCCACCCGTTCACCGCCCGTGGTGACGTCACCATACGTGATGTGGCGACCGAACCCCTCGTACTCTACGACACCGATTCATCCGACTCTCTGCTGATCGAGCAGGTATGCGCGGAGGCCGGAGTCGTGCCGAGAGTTGAGATGCGTCTTGAGGGCGTAGAAGCGGCCAAGCGGATGGTGGAAAAGGGCCTGGGAATCTCGTTCGTGCCCCGGTCGGCGCTCGGCCGAGAGGTCGAACTCGGATCGATTCGGACAGTGCCCCTCGGTCCCGAGCACCGGATGGTACTTCCAACCTGCGTGCTCATCCGTAGGTCCAAGCGCTATCCTGACACTGTGAGATCGATCTTGGGGGTACTACAAGCGATGTATGGAACGTGGCCGGTCTCGGGCACTTCCCGGGGGCGTGGCCGCAGATTCGAGACTGGTGGCGGGCGGCGTGGCAGGGATGCCCTCGTTCAGCTGGACAAGCAGTGGCCCGGGTGACCGTATGGCCAGGAACTACTGGATGTTCGTCCAGACCCGGGACAACTTTGAGATCACCAAGAACATGGGATTCAAGCTGCATGGCTTGGGTGCAAAACACAGGAGGCGCGCCGACCGCATGCAGCCGAATGACAACATCCTCTATTACGTCAAGGACACCAAGAGTTGGCCAGCGCTGGCAACCATCAGGTCCAAGGCCTTTGAGGACAGGTCGCCCCTGTGGAATCCCACCCACAGAGGGGAGGATTTCCGCTACCGGGTGAAGATCGAGCCCCGTCTGGTTCTGGAGGACGAAGAGGCGGTCAACGCGCTGCTTCTGGCGCCGCGACTCGAGTACCTGAAGCGCTGGGCGCCGGAGCTGTGGCCCCTGGCCTTCATGGACAGCGTGCACCTGTTGCCACAGCGGGACTTTCGCCTCATAGAGGCCGAGATGAAACGTGTTAGGTCGGCAACGGACCGTCGCAGGGAGGTGGAATCGCACAGCGCCGGCGAGCCCGGACTTAAGGTGGATCCCACCGGTGGAGACGATCTGCCAATCGGGGCGCTCGTAAGCCCCGCCCCCGGTGCGCAGCAGGAGCGTCGTGTTGAGGTGCCCGCGGCCACGGAGTCGGGCGAGGGCGCAGCGGACGAGCGCTGGAAAGAGGGAGAACGCGAAGATCAGGCGGGCAGCAGCTGAAACCTCTTGACCATTCGCGCCCTAGCGCTCCATCGAAGGAGCGCGGCCGATCTATTGGAAACTAGCTGAGCGACGCTTCGGCGTGCTGTTGGTCATCGGACTCGACCCCGAGGCCGAAGTCGTCGTCGAAGGTTCCGTGGAGCCTATCTACCAGGTCGGTCGGGATTTCGTCGGTCTCGGGAGCGGCCGCGAACTCCTCGAGTTGCTCCATGCTCAGGATGTTCGGAAGAACCGAAGCCACGCTCGGCTCCGACAGTACGAATTTGATGGCCATCTGTCCCATCGTAGACGTCATCGCTTCCTTGAGGAACTCTATTGCAGCCAGCTTCCTGATGCCGGCTTCGAGCCATTCACGCCTGCGGTGCGAGCGGTGATCGTCCGGGGCGAACACCGTGTCGCTGGTGTACGTCCCGTCCAGCAGGCCCGACGCGTGCGGCACCCTCGATAGTAGGCCCACGCCGCATTCCTGGGCGATCGGAAAGAACCGGCGGGCGGGCTGCTGCTCGAGGATACTGTAGATGATCTGTATGGCATCAAGCCCCCGCTCCCTCATGGCGGCCTCGCCTTCCTCGAACCAGCCGATGTCCGGCCCGATGGCGGCTGCGTAGTAGCGGATCTTACCCTCGGTGACCAGCTCATCGAGCGTAGCGAACAGCTCGTCGGCCTCCAGGGCGTTCATCTTGGGGTTGTGCAGCTGATACAGGTCGATGTAGTCGGTCTGAAGCCTCCTCAGACTCTGTTCGCAGGCGTACCTGACGAATCCCTGGTCCCATTTCTGCGGTCGCTCGGCATGGCCCTCCCGCTCGCGGTGTTCATAAAAGTCGTACCCGAACTTTGTCCCGATAACCAGGTCGTGACGCTGCTTGCCGAGCGCCTGGGCAAGCATCTCCTCACCGTATCCCAGGCCATAGGTGTCGGCCGTGTCGAAGAAATTGACTCCCAGGTCGACCGCCCTCTCCAGCATGCGCACGGCCTCGGACGTGTCCACCCGGCCCCACCAGCCCGTGCTCAGCGTCCAGACGCCGAACCCGACCTCGGACAGTTCCAGGTCCGTGCGTCCCAGGGATCGGTATTTCATGAGAGGCGCTGCGCGATGTCGGCGCGGGTACGCTCATAGTCCGCGTCGGAAAGTACCGGCTGAAGGGCGCCCATCGGCACGTCCTGACCCAGCTCTACCCACGACTTGCAGCCGGCGTACTCGTCCAACACCGGCAGGGCCTGCGGCTGGACCAGCGGATAAACGCGAACCAGGGCCACCGTCAGCGGTTGCCGGGGTCGCCACTGGAGCCTCTTTTGAGCGTATTCGTCGCTCCAGATGTGAAACCCCGAGATCCCCTCCAGCTTGCCCGCGTCCTCGACCTGGATACGGTCGGTGACTTGGGCGAACGCTGACACCGTGGTCAGACCAGGTACGTCGTCCTCGGCCAGTGAAAGCTCCAGCTCTCGGTGGTATTGCGGCTTGACGAGATCCGGCGACTGGTGCTCGTAGGTCGGGAACAGTAGAAACTCCGGGTGGTCGGCGAAGGTGTCCGTAAAGTTGCGATCGTCCTTGTGAATGCCGCCCTTGCGCAGGATGACGATCTGCGTGCCATTCCGAAGGGCGTTGCAGGCCACCGCCCATTCCTTAAGGGCAATCGAACTCACGGGGGGGAGAAGGGACACCATGCGCAGGAGCGATTATATCGACGGTCAAGGTGCCAAGTCGAGAAATATTTCACGAAGCCGGCTGTAAGGGCTTTAATGCTTCTACTGCCCCCGCCGGGCCCCTGTGTCGCCTCCCTCGTCTCAACCAACCGGGGATCTGTTTTGGCGGGCACGACATCGAAGACTTCTGGCCGCCGGGTGCTGGGGTCGGCCATAATGCCATCCTAGGGATCCAGACATGCAGACCAGGGCTTCATATGGCAGGTAGGACCCGGAAGAAACGCTCCAGAGGGGCTCACCGGGCGGGCGCGCCGTCCGCACCGAGGGACCGGGGAGCTAAATCACCGGATCCGGACGACGCCACGAACATCACCACGCTGGTGCTGCGGGCGGCGTTCATGGACGCCGCTGTCTACGAGGTGATCCGGAACCAGAAGGGTGCGACGCTTCAGGCCATCGGAGTGGTCGTGGCGATAGGCGTGCTGTTCGCGATCGGCCAGCGAACCGTGGAGCCGGGCCTGCTCAAGGGCCAGCATCCGATACTCTGGTTCGTCTTCCGGCTGGACTTTATAGTGATCGGCTGGCTCCTGTGGTCGGCGATAGCGCTGCTATTCGGGCGGTGGGTCTTCCGCGGCGAGGCGAGCGCCTCCCATGTTCTGCGTGCGCTGGGCATAGCGACGGCCCCGGCCTCGCTGCTGGCATTCTCGGAGCTGAACATTCCCCTTGCCGGCCAGACCATTGGACAGGCCCTGTGGCTGTTCGGTCTGCTCTGGACACTGGCAATCGGTACTCAGGCAATCAAGGAGACGATGCGGCTGAACTGGTTTCAGGCGATCGTGCCGGGCGTTGTGGGATGGCTAGTTGGATGGCTGGTGATCCTCAACCTGGTGCTGTTTCCCGCCTCGGCGATCGCGGTGGAGGATCCGCCCCCGGCTCAGGACACACCCTCGGCGTCCGAGTCAAGTCGGGGAGGGTGGCCGGCGTCCTCTCACCTGTTGCTCCACCACGGAGCCCCGCCCGCCGAGCATGTTCAGGGCATTTGAGGTAGTCGCCTCGGCCACCTCCTCCACGCTCATACCCTTGAGTTTCGCCAGTGCCTCCGCGACCTCGGCCACGTGGCGGGGCTCGGTCCACCGACGACGGTCCTTCTTGAAGGGCTGGGGATATGAGTCGGTCTCCAGCACTATCCAATCCATGGGAATCTCGGCCACGACCGACTGAAGGCGTGGCAACCGCAGCAGCGGCCGGGCCAGCGAGATGCAAAAGCCCAGGTCGATAGCTTCCCTGGCCGTGCGCTGATCGCCCTGGAAGTAGTGCATCGCACCGCCTACCTCAAAGCCTCTCTCCTCGCGCAATACGCGCAGGGCGTCTCGGCTCGCCTCTCGACTATGGAACACTATTGGCAGCCCGAGCTCTCTGGCGATGCCGATCTGCCGGCGGAAGGCCTGGAACTGTAGGGCCCTGTCCGGTGACGTGTCCTGAAAGTCGAGGCCGATCTCGCTGATTGCCACCACGCGGTCCGAGTCGGCCAGGTCGGCAAGGGTACTTTCAGAGTCGCCCTGCACGGGTCCGGCCAGGTCAGTTGGATGTAGCCCGGCGGAGGCGAATATCAGGGGATGCTCGTTGGCCAACTGGACCGCGCGGCGGGTGGTTTCGAGTGTCGTTCCCGCAGTTACTATCGCCCCAACTCCCGCCTCAGAAGCCCGCCTCAGAATCTGGCGAACCTCGGTGTCGCTGAATCCGTCTAGGTGCGAATGGCAGTCGATCAGTGGCACCGTGGGCGTCGCGGCGGAGTTGGGGCACATATTGCCTCATAATAGGACAGGCCAAGGGGTGAGTCCGTTCCACGCCATGCCCAACGTCAGCCAGATCGTCCATTTGCACCGGTGCCCAGGCTAGATGAGGCCGCGCGGGCCGCGTTCGCTGTCTCAGCGATCTTGGCCCTGGTATTGGCCGGCTGCTCTCAACCCGACCATGAGATCGGACCGACCGCAACGTCGGTCAGGCCGACGGTCGAGCCGGCCAGTCCCACCTCCACCGCGAGCCCGACGCCCACCGCAGAGCCGACGATTCGGACACCTACACCGAGGGGTGCGCCACCAACCCCGGTAAGCGCGGACCCGAGCCCCGTTGTAGAGCCCGTCGTCGAGGAGGAGCCGACGACCGTGCCGGCCGACATCACGCCGACACCCACCGTTCCTCCACCCGAGCCGACGGTTCTACCAGTCGATAGCCCTACCGTGACCCCGGTGCCCACAAAGGGAGGGGTGCTGAGGCTGACAACGCAGGCGAACATCTCTCACCAGGACGTGCATTTCGAGACCTCGCCGGCGCTCTCAACCTGGGGCCCCGGCTTAGCCTACAGTCGGCTGCTTAGATTCGAGACCGGCCCCGGAATCCGGCTCCCTAGCCTCGCGGTGACGTGCGACCTGTGCGAGTCGTGGCGCGTCATCGATCCGGTTACGTTCGAATTTACCCTGCGGGGGGATATTGGCTGGCACGACGCCGACCTGGTCCAGGGCAGGCGGCTCGACGCGGACGATCTGGTCTACAGCTTCAGCCGGCAGCGCGAGGGGCCGAATGCGTCGCTACTCGGATCCATAGACGATTTCTCCGCCCCGAGCGAGACGATCGTCTCGATTCGTCTGATCGAACCCGATGCCGACTTCATGCTGGGACTCGCCGACGCGCGATCCAAGATTGTTGCGAGAGAGGCGGTGGAACTGGCTGGCGACCTGCGTGATGGCCCGACGGTGGGAACCGGGCCGTGGCGTCTGACATCGACCGGCAGGGCTGGCCTCCACGTCTTTGAGAGCTTTCGCGAAAACCGGGTCGACGATCTTCCCCACGTTGACGTGCTGCAGGTTCACGTCATCGACGATCTGAAGACCAGGGACGCGGCATTCACCGTTGGCCAGATCGACGTCGTGGAGGTGACTCCCTTTGAGTGGGAAGCCTTGAGGGATCGGGTGAGTGACGCCCGGGCCCTGATGTCTCCCGACACCGGCTCCGGAGTGGAGGTCGGGCTTAATCCTTCCAGGCCTCCATTTGATGACCCCCGGGTGCGCCGAGCGGCATTCGCGGCGATGGACCCCGTTCGGGCGCTGGAGGAGGCGTGGCTGGGTGCAGGCTACCTGTCCTTCGGCTTCCCTCTGGTTGGCCCAACCTGGGCGCTGGAAGAGGCAGAGTGGCTGGACCTTTTCGCAAGTCCAGAAAGGGCGCGGAGCATGCTGGCTGGCGCCAGACCCGAGCCCGTCACGATTAAGGTGGGCCGTTATGGAGAACCCTACATGCGGCATGCCGACATAATCGCCGCCGAACTCAGGGCCGTCGGCTTCGACGTCACGGTGGAGGAGGTGACCCGCCTGGGTTTTGCAGACGGTGTGTGGAAGGCTGGAGACTACCAGATGTTCGTGGGTCCGATTCCGCCCGTGACCTCGCCGAACGCCTACCTCTTCTCCGTCGTCTACAGCAGGGGACCCTACTACCGTGGGGGGCCCCCCGACGGAGAACTCGATGCGCTGATCGAACTCCAGGCCGGCGAGTACAATTCCGACGCACGAAGGTCGAGGCACCTGGACATACAGCGCCGTATGCTGAACTCCGCGATACGCTACATGCCCGCCACGCACGTGACGGTGTGGGCTATCCAGCCATGGGTAAGGGACCTGCACATAAACGTGGCCGGCTTCGAGTACGGGCACTGGGCGCCCGTCTGGCTGGACGGCTGAGCTCGGCCCGCTACCCTCTGGAGGCGAGCGCCTCCTCGACCGCGGTGAGCGATAGCAGCGCGCACTTTATGCGCACCGGAAACAGGCGCACGGTCTCCATGAGCACCAGCTCCCCGAGAGCCTTTCTTCGATCGCCCGCCAGCTCCTGCCCGGCCATCAATCTGCGGTAGTCGGAGGCAAGCGCCCCGGCGTCCTGGAGGGAGGCGCCGCAAAGCGTCTCGGCGATTAAGGAGCCTGCAGCCCGGTTGATTGAACAGCCCACCGTCTGAATACCCAGGTCGACGATCCCCTCTCCGTCGCTTGAGAGCTGGACGTGTGCCTCGTCCCCGCAGAAGGGATTTACCGCATCGCCGGCCCCGTCGGGCCGGTCTATCGGGTCCTTGTGGCGAGGGCTGCGGGCATGATCCAGGATCGTCTCGCTGTAGAACTCATCCAGTCCCTTGCCGGTCCTATTTCCCACCATCTCCGAAGTAGCGAAGAGCGTCGCGCACTGACTCTGCGAGTCGGTCGATCTCCTCCTCGGTGTTGTAAACATAGAAGCTGGCCCTGGCAGTCGCGACGATCCCGAGCGAGCGCATCAGGGGCATGGTGCAGTGGTGACCGGTCCGAATCGCCACGCCGGACCGGTCCAGGAAGGTTCCCAGGTCGTGTGGGTGCAATTCGTCCGAGTGAAAGGGCAAGACGCCTCCGCGCACCTCAACGTCCGGCGGACCCAGCACGTCCAGATCCTCAAACTCCCTGAAGCGCTCCAGCGCGTACCCGGTAAGGGCCTTTTCGTGTTCCCGTACATTGTCCATGCCCAGCTCGGACAGGTAGTCGACCGCGGCACCCAGTGCGATCGCGTCGGCGATGTTGGGCGTACCCGCCTCGAATTTGTTAGGCACGTCGTTCCATGTTGCGCGGTCGTTCCAGACCTCCAGGACCATGTCTCCACCGCGCATGAACGGCTCGGTCTCCTCGAGGATGTCTGGCTTTGCGTACAGTGCGCCAATTCCTGTCGGACCGAGCATCTTGTGCCCGGAGAAGGCCAGGAAGTCGCAGTCCAGTTCGGCCACGTTAACCGGCATGTGCGGCACGCTCTGGGCCCCGTCTATCAGCACCCTTGCTCCGAAGGCGTGAGCCCTCTCGGTCAGCTCCTCCACCGGGTTGATGGTGCCGAGGGAGTTTGAGGAGTGGCAGATCGCCAGTAACTTGACCCGCTCGTCCAGGTAATCATCCAGACGGGAAATGTCGAGCGTTCCCTCTTCTGTGAGCGGGATGACGCGGAGCTCTGCGTCCTGCTCTGTTGCCACCCTTTGCCAGGTGACGATGTTGGAGTGGTGCTCCATCTGCGAGACGACTATCGCGTCGCCGGCCGAGATGTTCTCGCGTGCCCAGGTGTAGGCAACCAGGTTGATGGATTCGGTGGTCCCCCTGGTCCATACGATGTTCTCCGGATGCGGGGCGCCTATGAAACTGGCGACCTTGGCCCGAGCCTGGTCGTACCGCTCGGTCGCCTCCATGCTCAGGGCGTGCACGCCGCGGTGGACGTTGGAATTGTAGCCCTCGTAGTAGTCCACCAGCGCTTGGATGACGCTCCGCGGCTTCTGGGATGTCGAAGCGTTGTCCAGGTATGCGAGCGGAAGGCCGTAGACCTGTCTCTCAAGTATTGGAAAGTCGTCGCGGATTCGACAAATGTCGAAGTTGCCCTTCATGTTCCTTTAGAGATCTACCTCGAACTCGTCGCCCACTATCTTGACGCCGTAGGAGTCTATGGGCAGGACTGCGGGGCCCTGTTCTACGTTGCCGCTGCGAATGTCGAAGCGGGCGCCGTGGGCATCGCACTCTATGGAGTATTCCTCCAGCAGGCCCTCGTGGAGAAAGGCCTCCTGATGCGAACAGATATCGTCCACGGCGAAAAGCTCACCGTCCACCTTGAAGACGCCTATCCAGCGGTCTCCGAGATCAAACATCTTCCCGTCGCCCTCTGGAATATCGGCGACCTTGCCGAGTCTGGTAAAGGCCATCTAGCTCACCTCCACGTAGCGCGTCCTGTAGTCGAATCTTCCATGCCCTACTCGCCGCCACTTAGTGGCTGCATTTCGACGGTAGCCTCAATTCTCGCGTAACTCTCTCAAGCGGCCAGGCCTTCAGGCCGTCGGCGCCCGTGCAGGCTCGGACTCTGATCGTTGGACAAGGTCGCTGATGCTGGTCGATGCCAGGACCTGTCTCATCGCCTCTTCAACCACCGACCAGACATCCTTCTGTGTACATCCGGACCACTGGCCGCAGCTGGTTTCATCATCCAAGCATGCCAGCAGGGAGGCGCTCCCGTCGAGACAGTCCATAACCATCGCCATCGAGATTTCAGAGGGATCCTTGGCCAGCGCGTGTCCCCCCTGGGGACCCCGCACACTCACAACCATCCCTCCCTTGCGCAGTCGCAGCATGACGCGTGCGAGGAAGGGTTCCGGCACCCCCTGGCGGTGAGCGATGGCGGAGGTGCGCACCGGCGTCTCGCCGTTGGCGTTACGCTCGGCGAGGTCTATCAAAGCCCTTACCCCGTAGTCCACCTGGATAGGCACGTGCATCTCGTCACCTCTCCGCCCCGAGCTTAGCGATCGCCGCTACTCGGTGCTTACCGTCTTTGGGTCGCCCTTCTGGTCCAGTGCGGCCATCAGAGCGTGCCACCCGAGCATCGCGCACTTTACTCGGGTGGGGTAGGCGGAAACGCCGCTCAGCGCCTCGAGATCGCCGAGCAGTTCCTCCATCTCGAAAGCTCCGCCGGATCCGTTTCCGGTACCGGTGATCATGCTCTGGAAAGCGCTGAACACCTTCCTGGCGTCAACCTCGGACACGCCCATTATCGCTTCGGTCATCAGTGAAGCCGAAGCCTTGGATATGGCGCATCCCACGCCTGTGAATCCGACGTCGGCGATTGTATTCCCATCCAGCCTCACCTGAATGTCAACGAGGTCGCCACAGAAAGGATTGAACCCATGCGCGGTCCGCTGGGCCCCCGCAACGTGTCGCATGTTGCGGGGGCTCGCCCCGTGGTCCATCACCACCTGCTGGTAGAGGTCGTCTAGTCCAAAATCGGCCAACTAGGAATTCCCCGGATCGTGGTGTGCCTCTCGTGCCGGCTAGGCAACCCGCTGAGCGGGACCCCCAAAGGCCCTGGCCTTCCCGAAACCTTCAAACCGGTATCGGGGCACCGACGTCTCGAAGTAGCTCTCCAGATAATCGCGGAAAGGGTCGAGCCCGATGCCGTCTATGATTTCGTTGGCAAAGCCCTTGATCAAGAACGACGTCACTTCTTCCAGATCGAGACCCCTGGAGAGCATGTAGTAGACCTGCTCGTCGGGGATGGCGCCGGCGGTGGCACCGTGCGTGGCCTGAACGTCGTCCGCGAAGATGACCAGGCTGGGCTTGGTGTTTACGCGCGCTCCCTCGGAGAGGATCAGGTTCTTGTCGGCCTGGGTGGCGGCCGATTTCTGGGCGTTCTTCTGGATCCGAGTGGTCCCGCTGAAGACGGCCCTTGAGCGGTCGGTCAGTATGCCCTTGAAGTATTGGGCGCTCGAGGTGTGCCCGCTGATGTGGTCCACGTTGATGTGGTTATCTACGTGCTGGCGGCCGTCGGTGAAGTAAAGGCCCCTGAGGTCGCACTCGGCACCCTCTTCGAGCAACCGGACCAGCACATCGTTCCTGCCGACGCGACAGCCCCGGGAAAACGACGTGGTACCGAATGTGGAGTCCCGGCCCTGAGACACCCTGGTGGACCCGATGTGAAACGCCTCCGGGCTTTCGTGCAAGTAACGGTAGTGCGAAACCCGAGCACCCTCCTCGAGGGTGATCTCGGTGACCGAATTGGTGAAGTAGCCGCCCTCGCCGATGCCGACGTAGCTCTCAAGCAGCGTTAACTCGCTGTTCGGGCCTGCGACCACCAGGGATCTCGGGTATGTCACCTGGGGCTCGCTGTTGTCCGAGGAAGCGAACACCAGATGGACTACACCGCGGGCTCCCTGCCCGGCCAGCACGACCGCCCCATCGTCCAGAAAGGCGGAGTTGAGCGCCAGGAAACCGTTCGAATCCGGGGACGCATGGCGGCCCAGCTCGACGTCTACCCGGCCGTCCGACGCGGCCCCGTGAGAAAGCAGGCTGGTTACCACCGGCTGATCGGGACCGGCTGGGATAGCCAGCTCGTGCTCGAGCCGTCCGTCCACGAACACGAGTGTCGTCCAGGTCTCGTCCCAGGGCACCAGATCCTTGATAGTCTCCAGGCGGGTGCGGGTGGCTGCGGCCCCGGAGCTGTGACCGAAAGCCGAGTTTGCAATGGGGGTGACGCTGGAAAAACGCCAGTCCTCGTTGCCACGGGTGGCCGTGGGGAGGCCGAGGTCCCGAAACGCCGCAATGCCCGCGGCGCGCAATTCGGCCACCCGGCCCCTGCCGCCAGCCGACCGGCTTACATCAAATTCCTCGTGCTGGGTGAAATAAGAGCCGTAGTCGTGTCTGGCTGCGGTCCTGACGTTCATTGGCCAGCAGTCCCGGCCAGGGCGACACCTGCGTCTTGTTTGACCCAGTCGTATCCCTTGGCCTCCAGATCCCGTGCCAGTTCCGGGCCTGCCGAGATGGCTATCCTGCCTTCGACCAGCACGTGCACGTGGTCGGGCTCAATGTAGTTGAGAAGCCTCTGGTAGTGGGTCACCAGCACTACCGAGTTGGATTCGCTGCGGTGGCTGTTGACGCCCTGTGCAACGGTCTTGAGGGCGTCGATGTCCAGCCCGGAGTCGGTCTCGTCAAGCACCGCCAACCTGGGGTCTATCAGGAGCATCTGCACCATCTCCGAGCGCTTCTTCTCCCCGCCCGAAAAGCCTTCATTGACCGAACGCCTCATGAGCTCCTGGCTCATCCCCATCCTGTCAACGGCCCCCTTGAACAACCTGTCGAACTCCCGGGCCGACAGTTCGGGCTCGCCGATGTGCTTGCGTCGCGCGTCAACCGATGCCTTGAGGAACTGCCAGGTGCGCACCCCGGGAAGTTCCGTCGGGTACTGGAAGGCCAGGAACAACCCGGACAGCGCGCGCTGGTCCGGGGTGAGCTCCAGCACGTCCTGCCCGTCAAGGTGTATGGAGCCGGCGGTGACCACGTAGTCGGGCCTGCCCGCGATGACGTTTGCAAGAGTGCTCTTGCCGCTGCCGTTAGGTCCCATTATCGCGTGGACCTCTCCGGATCCAACGCTAAGGTCTACCCCCCTCAGTATCTGGACGTCGCCGTCGGCAACCGAGGCGTGCAGGTCTCTTATCTCAAGCATCTCTTCTTTTAGTTCCTCTCGCTGCGCAAAGCCGTATAGCGTGATCCGCTCAGAGTTGCGGTTTGAAAATGGCGCGTTAGTCGCGGCCAGGCCGTCGCCGGCTACCCGGGAAAGCCGGGCTCTCGGTCCGCCTCAGCCGACGGCGCCTTCCAGGCTGACCTTCAGGAGTTGGGAGGCCTCCATTGCGAATTCGAAGGGCAACTCCTTGAAGATGCCACGGCAAAAGCCGTTGATGATCATGTAGTGAGCCTCCTCTTCGGTGAGGCCGCGCTGCATCGCGTAAAAGAGCTTGTCGTCGCTCACCTTTGACGTGGAGGCTTCGTGCTCCATCCTGGCGGTCGGGTTCCTGACCTCGATGTAGGGCACCGTGTGAGCGCCGCACCTGTCGCCCACCAGGAGCGAATCGCACTGGGTGAAGTTGGTGGCGTTGTCAGCCGTCGGCAGTATCTGAACCATGCCGCGGTAGGTGTTCTGGCCCTGGCCGGCCGAGATGCCCTTTGCCACTATCGTGCTCTTGGTGTTCTTGCCGGCGTGGATCATCTTCGTCCCAGTGTCGGCCTGTTGGTGGTTGGCCACCAGGGCAACCGAGTAGAACTCGCCGGTCGACTCGTCGCCCTGCAGGATCACCGAGGGGTACTTCCAGGTTATGGCCGAGCCGGTCTCAACCTGCGTCCAGGAGATCTTCGAGCGCGCACCCAGGGCCTTGCCGCGCTTTGTCACAAAGTTATAGACGCCGCCATTGCCGTCCTTATCGCCCGGGTACCAGTTTTGCAGGGTGGAGTACTTGATCTCCGCATCGTCGAGGGCTACCAGTTCGACCACCGCGGCGTGGAGCTGGTGGGTCTTTCGGATCGGCGCGGTGCAGCCCTCCAGGTAGCTCACGTAGCTTTCCGGCTCGGCGATTATCAGGGTGCGCTCGAACTGGCCCGTCTCCTCGGTGTTTATGCGGAAGTAGGTCATCAGCTCAATCGGGCATCGCACCCCCCTGGGTACGTAGACGAATGAGCCGTCACTGAATACGGCGGAGTTGAGCGCGGCGTAGAAGTTGTCGGTGTAAGGGACGACTGAGCCCAGGTACTTCTCGACCAGCTCGGGGTGCTCCTGCACCGCCTCGCTGACCGAACAGAAGATCACTCCGGCCTCCTGAAGCCGCTCCTTGTAGGTTGTGGCAACGGACACCGAGTCAAACACCGCGTCCACCGCGACGTCCGAGCCCGTCTCCTCTACTACTCCGGCCAGCTTCTTGCGCTCGTTCAGCGGGATTCCCAGCTTGTCGAATGCCTCCAGCAGCTCGGGGTCGACCTCTTCGAGGCTCCTGGGCCGATCCTGTGACCCCGGCGCTGAGTAATAATGGATGTCCTGAAAGTCGATTCTCGGATAGTCGATCATGGCCCAGGTCGGCTCACGATCTTCTTCCAGGAGCTTGATGAAGTGGCGATAGGCCTTGAGCCGCCACTCGAGCATAAACTCGGGCTCTTGTTTCTTGGCTGAGATGAAGCGGACCGTTTCCTCCGAAAGGCCTTTGGGCAGTGTCTCGGACTGGATGTCGGTGACGAAGCCCCAGCGGTAGTCGGATTCGATCTCTGAAGTGCGCGATATGACGCGCGGCTCGCTTGTCATGCGGCCTCCGTTGCATGCTCGGGCGCCCGGCGCCCCTTAACTGGTACCGGCGCCCAACTATGGGCGCCGGCAATGACGGTTTCGATTACCCGTTGTTGACCAACTTGGTCAACAACATCGTGTCCATGATACAGGCGCTCAAAAACGGAGTCAAACGTCGACGCGTGGCGGCCGGAGTCCGGATTTGTGGGAGTGCGGGGCAGGGTCAAGGGTCCTGTGCGATGCGGAAGGCGAGTTCGCCTATCAGGGAAAGAGCCCTCTCAACGTCGACTTCCAGGGCGACTTCCACTGCGCCGGCGCCGTACCGGGCAATGCTCATGCCCCGCTCCCGGCCTTCCGTTACGACACTTACCTGGCCGGTGCTCGTCCTCACCAGCGACGGGTCCAGTGCCACCGCGACGGCCAGGGGATCGCACATCGAAAACATCTCCCCCGGGTGCGACGTGAGCCACTCGGCCAGCAGTCTGCCCGAAAGCGAGCCTTCCACCGCACCGCCTGGCGGAGATGGCGGTCCGCCAGGCCCCACCTGGACCCTGTCGCACACGTCCAGGCCCACCAGGGTCGATGCCATCTCACTGCTGAGCACGCGGCCGGCTGCATTGGGGTCGACATAGAAGTTGAACTCGGCGTGGCAGGTGACATTGCCGGAGCAGTGCAGTGCACCGCCCATAATCCAGAGGCGGCGTACAAGTCCGGGCAGCCGGGGCTCCGCATCAAGAGCGTCGGCGATGTTGGTAAGCGGTCCGATGGCCAAAAGCTCCAGCGAGCCCGGGAAAAGACGCGCCGACTCCACGATCAGGTCGACCGCCGAACCCGGCCGGGGGTCCGATACCGGGTTGCCGAGGTCCACGGCCAGACCGGTCTCGCCGTGGAAGTGATAGGCGTACTGCGGAACCCCCTCAGGCGGCCCCTCCGAGCCCGGCCATACACCGATATCGGATCTGCCGAGAGCCTCCAGGATCAACAGAGCATTGCGGGTCGCGTCATCCAGACGAACGTTGCCTGCGACGGTGGTAAGACCCAGGAGCTTCAGTTCGGTCGATGCCAGGGCCATAACGATGGCCATTGCATCGTCGGTTCCTGGATCAGTGTCAACTATTAGGGGCCGCACGCCCATGCTCGCCAGGCGGCACGGGCACCCCGTCTTGCCACCCGCTGGGCATAGGCGGACCAGGCCTCAGAGGACGTGTGGGAGAAGCTAACGCCCAGCTCCCGCTTTATCTTCTCGGTGCTCGCCGTCCATCGGTGCTGGATGAAGGCGAGGCCGGCCGCCGGGGCGTCGGATTGGAGCCTCAGGCTCCATGTGGCGCTGGCGAGGGCGTACAGGAGGGAGGCGGGGAGGGTGACGACCGACCGGCCCAGTATGCGTGCCATTTCGCTCCAGCGCACCACACCCTCTCCGGCCACGTTGTAGACGCCCGAGAGGCGATCGCGGAGGCCCTTCTCAAGGAGGTCAACCAGGTCGTCCTCGTGAAGAAACTGCATCGGGGGATCGTAGCCACGGAGACCGATGAGCAGGGGCTTTGCGAACGCCCGCGAGATGAAGTTCGTTGCGTTCGGCCCCATTACCGGGCAGCCCCTCAGGATTCCGACCCTGATGTCGGGGTTCTCCGAGGCGAATCTTGAGATCAGTTCCTCCGATCCCAGCTTGTCCACCGCGTACTGAAATCCGGGCAGGGGTCGCGGAGGAGAATCTTCGGTCAGCCACCTGGGATTGTCGGGATGGGGGCCGTATATTGTCGTGCTGCCAAAGTACAGGAAGTGCTTTGCCCCCGCGGCCGCCGTCGCCGCCAGGGCATTGGTCGTTCCACCCAGATTGACATCTCGTATGGACTTTTCGTCCCTGCCAGGCTCAAGGACGAATGCCAGATGAACCACCGCGTCCGGCTCGAACTCGCGGAAAAGATCGTCGAGGCCGTCGCGCACGTCGCGCCTGGCAAAGGTGACCGTGTCCGGGTAGGCGCAGTGTGGGAGCCTCAGGTCGACGGCCAATACAGCCTCGACCCAGTCAGCCCAGGCCAGCCGTCGGAGCAGGCTTGTGCCAACGTATCCGGACGAGCCGGTCACGGCGATTCTCATTTGATCTCGTCTGTGAAATCGAAGCGCAGGGTGCCCATCCCCGGCACGTCGAATCCCATTCCTATCTTGTGCGGACCATCATCCAGTGCGACGCCGTCCACGCTTATCTCGATGTCGGTGTTCATGGCCAGGGCAAAGGTCCTGTCCTTGGAAACCTCGGTAAACCCTATGCGCTCGCCCTGCTGGACGAAGAAGCTCGATTCGAGCGGTATCTCACCGCCATCCACCGTCAGCGGCTGGAGCTTGTGCGCGTATCCGGACCCCAGACTGTTCCTTAGCCGGAACGAGAAGCCGTCTTCCCCGCCGGACAGGCTGCCCTTGACGTAAAGTCTCCTGAGCAAGAAAGCTGGCACGCTCACCATGTTTAGGTCATCCTCCGTCAAATCCCTCGCCAGATGCGTTCACGGCCCCGCCGATCCCCGGCTTATGTCTACCCTGGCCGCCTCTCTTCTCATCTTGTAGACGGCCTGCTCGCGCTCGACAACCGCGGACGGAAGCGTGCCGACACGTCCGGACATCGCGGCGTAGGTGTGGATCTTGGCCACCCTTTCCACCAGTGCGCACACCCTCAGGGCCTCTTCTACCGTACTTCCCACGCCGACCGCGCCGTGGTTTCGTATGAGGGCCGCGCTCCTTTCCTCCAGCGCTCCGCAGACGCTCACGGCGAGTTCCTGGGTGCCGGGGAAGGCGTACTCGGATACCCTGATGCCTCCCCCGATGTACACAACCATTTCGTCCACAATGGGTGGAATCTCTCGTCCAATGACCGCCGCCACGGAGGAGAAGATCGAATGCGTATGAACCACCGCCGCGACATCCTCCCTGCTCGCATAGATGTCCAGGTGCAGGAGGGATTCGGACGAAGGCGGCAGGTCGCCCTCCACGGGCTCAAGATCGGAGTCGACGACGACTATGTCCGACTCGTCCATACCCGCATAGGGGACGCCCATGGGGGTGATCGCCATGAGGCCTTCGCCGCCGATCCTCAAGCTCACGTTCCCGCTGGAGCCTGAAGCCAGGTCCAGCCGTTCCATCTCACGTGCCGCCCGTGCGACCGCGGCCCTCTCTGTGACGAACTTCCCGTCCATTTCAGATCGCCCTTGCCGTGCCCATTCGATGTTAGGCCTGAACGCTGGCCAGTGCAGAAGAGACCTGCAGCCAATGGGAGTAGTTGTCCTGGTATTCGGATGCCAACAGCGCTTCGGGCGAGATCCTGACCGTGTCCGCTGCCGAGCGGTTGGAAACCTGCGACAGTGAATCACTTCCGGTCAGGGCCAACTTGGCGCACAGGAAGGCGCCCGCTGCGCTGGCGCTCTTGTGGCTGAGTACCAGTATATCGGCGTCGAGAACGTTTGCAAGGATGTGGCCAAACAGGCCGCTCCGGGCCAGTCCGCCGCCCAGGGCGATCGACTCGGCGGGCCTGCCGGTGACATCCCCAAGCTGCTCCAGGTTGGCCCTTATCGAATAGCAGATGGACTCGAGCGCGGCCCGGGCAAGATGGCCGGGCCCGCGCTCGTTCATCGTTACCGGGACGGGGAATACCATGCCGCCGTAGCGTAGTCCGACCGAGGACATGTCCATGCGGGGATGGCCGAGCACGGCGGTCGTGCCTTCGGCACCCGGCCCGGCGATCAGGGCTGCCTCCTCTAGTTCATCGAACGACCGACCGGTCGTATCGGCGATCCAGGAATACGCCCGGCCCGCGTCCCATGCGCTGCTCTCCGCCACCCACCTGTGACCGGACAGATGGCAGCCTACCCACGTGGCGCCTCGCGCCGATGGCATCGGCAATTCCGTTACCTGCTGAACCGGCGCGCTCCACCCGGCAACCACCGCGACCTGGCCAGGTTCTGTGGCCCCCATTCCGAGGGCGGCGCACTGCGTGTCCGCGCCGGCCGAGACCACCGGCGTGCCGACCGCGATGCCCGTCTCCCGGGAGGCCCCGCGATTTATCCCGCCGACCACTCGTCCCGCTTCCACTAAAGGGACATTACCGTCGAGGGGGACCTCCAGCGTTTCGGCCAGCTTGGTGGCCCACTCCCTGCTTGCTATGTCGAGCAGGCCGGCCTCCCCGGCCAACGTGGGCTCTGAGGCCAGCACGCCGGTCATCTGAAGGATCAGCCAGTCCGGGATAGTGACCGCGGTCCTGACCCTGTCGAACAGCCTCGGACAATTGTCCCTGAGCCAGACGAGCTTTGCCGGTGCAAAAAAGAACGATGGCAGGTGGCCGGTCGTCGCGTAGACGAGTTCGCTGTGCACCTCGTCTATCGCTGCTCCCTCGAACACGGCCCTCAGATCTACGTTGGGGCCTAGGTAGACGGCCCGGTCATCGTGGTCAAGCAGTGCGACTCCCTGCCTCATGCTGGTCACCGCTACCGCCCCGACCTCTACGTCGGCCCGGTCGATCGTACGGCGGATGAGCCCGTACACCTTGGCCAGGACCGAGTCGGGTTGGAATTCCCGGGCCAGCGGGAGTTCTGAAGGGGCCATCGAAGGAGGCCAGCAGGTCCCCTCAGCCGCTATCTCGACGCCCCGCTCGTCGAACAGGTGGCATCGGATGGAGCTCGTACCGGCGTCCAGGGCCAGCACTGCGCACTCAGGCATTGGCCCGCTCCGGCCTGGTGTCAGCCAACCGGCAGGTCAATCGCCTGTGGGTTGACGGCGTTTAGTGGCATCATGCCGTCCAGGAATCGGATCAGGTCGCTGGCTACCATATTGGAGTGGCGAAAGATCGTCTCCTCGGTGGCACCGGCGATGTGTGGAGTCAGGAGCACATTCTCGGCGCTGAGCAGCGGACTGTCGGGAGCGACCGGATGCGTGTCGAAGACATCTATCGCAGCGCCGGCGAGAGGCCCCGTCTCAAGCGCCTCCAGCAGGGCCGTCCGGTCGGCGATGGCGAATCCGGACGCCATGATCAGGAACGCCCCTGGCCTTACCAGGGAGAGTGCCCCGGCGTCCAGCATCGCCGTCGTTTCAGGGTTTATCGGCGCCAGGGTCGCTATGAAATCGGACCGCGCGAGCAGCGATTTGAGATCGGTCAACTCGCCGCCGCTGTATCCGGTCACGTATGGATCGTAGGCGAGTACGTCCATACCGATGGCGCTGGCGATGGAGGCCAGTTGCCTGCCGATCGCGCCCAGGCCCACTATGCCCAGGCTCCTGCCGCCCAGCTCGATGCCGCGGAGGCAGAGGTAGGGTTCAATCGGACTCTTCCAGCTACCCTCCTTGACGTAGCGGTCCGCCTCGGGGATCCGGCGTGCCAGCGCGATCATGAGGCCGAGCACATGCTCGGCCACGGCGCGGGCATTGCGGGCCGGAGCGTTGACCACCAGCACACCATGCTCGGTTGCGGCGTCGACGTCGACATGGTTCAGAGCCGCCCGGCAGATCCCCACGAAGCGCAGGGAGCCGACCTGCTCGAGGGTCTCGGCGAATACGAAGTCCGTCTCGACTATCAGCGCGGTGGCCCCCAGAGCGTTTATGCGATCGGCCAGTTCGTCGGGGTCGTGGATCTTGAGGGTCTCTAGCCAGCTCTCGTAAGTAATGTCCATGCGCTGTGAAAGCCGGCCAAGCGCGTCGGCCGAAAAGGGCGCCAGGATCAGGGCACTCGAGGGGTCGGATGGGGCGGTGATGGCCATTCGATCTGGCTATTTTCCGTGTGGCACCAGGCTGCGGGCCAGGCTCATCGTCCAGAGTCGGCCCATCAGCAGGAGCTTTTCTGGCGTGGAAAGGCCGATCCGGCTGCTGAACACGTCGAATCCGGACCTTTCGATGCGGGTGAGTATGGCTGAGTACAGCCCGTGGAGAACCTCCGGACAGGCCCTGGATTCTGGGTTGAGGAGGGCGAAGAGGTTTGAGCCGCTATCGAAGTAGGCGCGGGCGCGCCGGGCCTGGGCACTCATGAGGCCCCGAAAGCGCTCATCGATTACTCCAGCCTTTAGATCCGCCTCGCTGTATCCGTAAGACTCCATCTCATCCTGCGGAATGTATATGCGGTCGCGGTCAGCATCCTCCCGGATGTCTCGCATGATGTTGGTCAATTGCATTGCAAGGCCCAGATCCACCGCGTACGTTCGCGCCGCAGGATCCCTGTAGCCAAAAATCTCTATGCTAATGAGTCCGACCACCGAGGCGACCTTGTAACAGTACTCGCGCAGCTCACCAAAATCCGCGAACCTGGTCTTGACCAGGTCCATTTCCACCCCCTCGATCACTTCCAACAGGTGCTCTCGGGTAAAGCCGAATCTGGCCGCCGAGTGTGCCACCGCCGCCAGCACCAGGTCCTCCGAGCGTCCCCCGAGCGCCGAGTCCAGCTCTGCCCGAAGGGCTGCGAATCCCCTGGATTTTTCGGCTGCCGGCGCTTCGCCGTCGGCGATATCGTCGCATACGCGGCAGTAGGCGTAGGCAGCGTATATCGCCCGCCGCCTCTCGGCGGGAAGAGTGCGAAATGCGTAGTAGAAATTCTTAGCCTCGGCCCTTGTCAACCTCTCACAATGGTCGTAGGCGTCGACTATGTCTGGATGCATTCTCGGCGTTCGGAGCTCAGGTTATCAGGGGCGCCCACGCTTGGGGCGAAAGCGGCCAGCGCCGTTGCCCGAACCGGACGCCGGGCCGTCCGTCCGCTATCTGCCCATGGCCTGCACGTCGACCTGAGAAGTCTTGCCCTCGTCCAGCTCGACTGCAAAGACGCGTTGCCACTGTTCTAGGGTCATCCGCTCGTCGACAATCGGTATCGCCTGAGAGGTCCCCCGAGAAAAGTTGTTGGCAGTGGGAGTGGCCGTTTGGGTACTCGCCCTGTCATACCCAGTTAAGCGATGTATTAAGCTTTGCGCGCTTGACCGTTAATAGACTGATCAATGGCCATCTTGAGGCGTGCTTTGCTCCATCGCCTGAAGCGCCCCAGAGCTGCCAGCGGCCAGTAGATTCGGTACATATGGTAATTGATCATGAATCCGGCCGGCAGCTCACGGCCCTGGAATCCAGGCTCTCCGTCTATCGGAAGTCGCTCAAGTCGCTGTCCGACGCCATAGCCGGGGAATCCGGTGCCGGTGAAGTGAGGTTCGTCCCACGTGCCGTCCTCCCTCTGCGTCTCAAGGAGGTAGGTGACACCCCTGATCGTTGCCGGGTGGTCGCCCTCGTCGGCGGCCAGCAGCGTCAACAGGGCCCAGGCCGTCTGTGACGCTGTGCTGGGCCCGCTACCACGCAGAGTCGGATCGACATAGGACGCCGGCGTCTCGCCCCAGCCACCGTCCGAGTTCTGGTGACTGATCACCCATTCGACGGCCCTTCTGATCGGCTGCGCTTTGGGACCCATTCCTATGGCCCGCAGGGCAGGTACGACAGAGCCCGTTCCGTACAGGTAGTTGACGCCCCAGCGCCCGAACCACGAGCCGTCTGGCTCCTGGTCTCTGAGTATGTAGTCAAGGCCGCGGCTTACCTGTTCGCTGTCTAGGTCGTGGCCAAGGGTGCCCAGAAGCTCGAGTACATGTGCGGTGACGTCGACGCTGGGCGGGTCTATAGTCTCGCCGAAATCCGAAAACGGGATGCGGGCGATGAAGGTGCGGGTGTTGTCCTTGTCGAACGAGGCCCAGCCGCCGTTGCTGCTCTGCATTCCTTCGATCCATCGCACGCATCGCCGCAGCGCATCAGCCTTGCCCTTTTCGTCCGGCAGGCTGGTGCGGTACAGGACCGTGCCAATTACGGACGCGTCATCGATGTCCGGGTAGGTGTCGTTTTCGAATTCGAACGCCCATCCACCCGTTGGGACATCACGCGCCTTGACCTGCCAGTCTCCACCGCTCGCCACCTGGTGGTCGAGAAGCCAATTGCCGGCGCTGACTATCGCTGCATGGTCACCCGGAACGTCCGAGTCGAGCAGAGCCATCATGGCCAGCCCGGTATCCCAGATCGGGGAAACGCAGGCCTGTACGCGCAGGGACCCTCCTTCCTCGATCATGAAGCCTTCGAATCCGTCAATGGCCTTCTTGACAACCGGGTGGTCCAATTCGTAGCCGAGGGTGGCCAGCGCCATGATCGAGTAAACCCAGGGCGGCTGTATCCCTCCCCAGCTGCCGTCCGCCTCCTGGTGGTCAAGTATCCAGCGCTCCGCCTTCCGAATGGCCATTGACCTGGCCGGTTTTATGGGGAACTTCTCCACCAGGCGCAGCAGGAAATCGGCGGCGTAGAAAAAGCCCTCCCAGCCTATGGCGCGCGACGGCCTTCTTATGGAGTAGTCGGTATCGTCCGGACCCAGGGGGAAAAGCTCTGGGATCGCCGCCTCGGCTGGAATCTGCCGGATGGGCTTCCTGTCCATCATTATCAGCAGGGGCACGATGGTGGCCCTCGCCCAGCTGGAGAATTCGTAAATGTTCACCGGGAGCCAGTTAGGCATCAGGACCAGTTCCGCCGGCATCACCGGAACGCCCTCCCACCGCCACTGGCCGAACAAGGAGAGCCATATCTTCGTGAATACGCGTGTCGAGGGGACTCCACCCTTGCTCAGGATGAACTCCCTCGCCTTCGCCATCAGCGACTGCTCAGCCGAGACCCCCGCCACCTTGAGGGCGAAGTAGCACTCGACGGTGGTCGATAGGTCGCCGGGGGCGCCGTAGTACTGGCCCCAGGTACCGTCCGGTCGCTGCTGCCCGAGGATATGGTTGGCCAGCTTGCGCTGCCTGTCGGGATTCTTGAGTCCAAGGAACTCATTGAGCAGCAGGAACTCGGCCTCCATGGTGGGGTTGGATTCCAGCTCGCCCCACCAGTAGCCTTCTCCGTATTGCTCTGCGATGAGGTAATCCTGGGTGCGGGAGATGGCCCGGTCCAGGTTCGCGCTCTCGGCGAAGGAAGGGGCGGGTATTGCCGCGGGCTTGTCGATTGATTTCACCATGGCGACGTCAAGTCGCTCCCAGCCGGTAGGCCGGGGTCCACGCTTCGGCGGTGACCACAGAGGCCAGTACATCGGTGAGCCGGCGACTTGCACGGCGCACCTGGTGCCATAGTCTCAACAGGGGAAACAGGTCCGTGGGGTTGCCGAGCATGTGGCGGGCTCCGCTTGCCAGCGTCCTCGACCTCTCCTGCTCAGTCGCCTCCACCACGAAGGTCGGCAGGCTCTGCTCCATGGGATCCATCACGCTTCGGACGACCATGTGGGGCAGGCCTCGCTCGGCCGCAACCTCGCTCACCCAATAGCTTTCCATGTCTATGACGTCGGCGCCGAAGCTCTCGCCTATCCAGCGCTTAAGCGCGCGACTGTGGACGATCCGATCCACGGTTACGCTCTCACCCCAGGCGCAGCCGCCGGCGACTCCGCCGATGGCCTCAGACAGCCTGGTCATCAGGCCCTCGTCGATCAGGGTCCGCGACCGTGTGCCCTCCTTGTTCCAGGTGGTGGGCGGACCGCACAGGGCCAGTATCCGGCTACAGATGTAAAGGTCTCCAGGTCGAGCCCCGGGCTTGGCCGCGCCTGCAAATCCGGCGGAAACGATAAGGTCGGGGTCGTACTGGTCGACCAGGAGGCGGGTCGCTCGCTGGGCCCTGTCCCGCCCCGCACCTCCCTGTGCGAGCACGACGTTGGGCAGATGAGCCGACTCAAGGAAGCGGACGCCCTCCCTGCCAGCGACAAGGTCGAACTTGCCGGCCCGCGAAAAGTCGGAGATCTCCCTGCCTATGGCGACCACGATGCCGATCACTAGCCGGCGCCTAGCCCGCTATTGCCGACCGCTCCGCCCACTACCATCTTCGCTGCCGCGGCCGGGTTCACAAAGGCGTCATAGATCGAGGCAGATTCGAAACCGCAGTGCATCAGGCAATTTGCGCAACGCGGGTCCTTGCCGACGCCATAGCGCTCCCAAAGCTCATCCGACATCAGCTCGTCGAACTGCTCGGTGTGGCGGTCGCCGAGCAAGTAGCAGGGCTCACGCCAGCCGGACACCGTGTAGGTGGGGTTCGACCATGCGGTGCACTGGTACTCCCGTTCGCCCCGAAGGAAGTCCAGGTACAGGGGGTTGTTGTAGAACCTGATCCCGTGCTTGGGATCCAGGATGCGGGTAAATACCTCTCTGGCCTTTCGGCGCGATATGAACAGCTCCTGGTTGGGAACCGAGTCGAACTGGTAGCCCGGCGACACCATGCAGCCTTCGACGCCCATCTCGGTGAGCATCTTGAACATCTCGATCATGTCGTCTTCGTCGACTCCGTTAAAGATCGTCGTGTTCGTGGTTACCCGGTAGCCCCTGTCCAGCGCGGCCTTCATGGCGCGAACCGCTATTTTGAAAACGCCCTTGCGGTAGACGGACCGGTCGTGCGCCTCTTCCATGCCGTCCATGTGGACGACGAAACAGAAGTACTTGGAGGCTGGGATGGACTTCATGACCCGTTCCATCAGCAGGGCGTTCGTGCACATATACACAAATCGCTTGGTGGCGACTATGCGCTCGACTATCTCGTCGATCTGGGGGTGCATCGTCGGCTCGCCTCCGGCGATCGAGACTATGGGTGCGCCCGAGTCCTCCACGGCCTGCATGCACTGTTCCACAGTGAGCATGCGGTCGATTACCGCCTCGTATTCGCGTATACGTCCGCACCCCTCGCATGCAAGGTTGCAGGCCTCAAGCGGCTCCAGCATGGTCACCAGCGGGAATTTCTTGCGGCGGGCCGCCTTGCTCTTCATTACGTACCAGCCAAGGCGAACCGCAAGCTCCATCGGTCTTGTCATCCGTTATGTCCTCCCCTCGTCCTCTGTCATTCAGTGTTGTGCCACGGGGCGGTTTGCAGCATCCCCGGGCGATTGGGCCCACGGGGCCTGTTCAGTGCTCCCTTACCAGAAGGAAATGGGCGAGCTCCTCTACCTGGTGCTTGGCCGCGGGCGCCATCTCCACCGGCGCCAGGGCGTCCAGGGCCTGCATTGCATGACGTTCCGTCAGATCCTCTGCCGTGCCTCTCGTGCCGAGCCGCTGCATCACGTCGAGCACGGCGATAACGTCCTCGTCGCTCGGCTCTTCCTTCCCATAGACGTACTCAAGGGTCTCTGCGTCCGCACCCGAGGCGTTTGCCATGGCGTGGACTACAGGGAACGAGTTCTTCTTGCGGCGTACGTCCGCCCCGACAGGCTTTCCGGTGCTATCGGGGTCTCCCCAGACGCCCAGGACGTCGTCCTTGACCTGGAAGACCAGCCCGAGTGAGCGACCGCACCGGCGGAAGGCCTCCACCGTTTCAAGGTTTCGGGAGCCCACGTAGGCTCCCAACTCCAGTGAGCAGCGGATGAGGGCACCCGTCTTGCGGGCTATCATGCCGAGGTACTCGTCGAGCGAGATGTCGCCGCGACTCTCGTATGACAGGTCAAGGAACTGTCCCTCGATCATCTCCAGGTAGGCTCCGGTCAGCGTGTCGCTGAGTTCGAGGACGTCGTCGTCGGACAGGCCGTATGTCGCGGCATCGGACAGCGCGATGTCCGCCAGGGTCCGTAGCACGTTGCCCGCGACGATAGCCCTGGGCACGCCCCATATCTTCCATATGGTCGGTCTGTGGTGCCTGGTCTCGTCCCTATCCTGGATGTCATCGTGGATGAGCGAAAAGTTGTGGACGTATTCCAGCGCAACCGCAGCGGGCATGGCCACAACAGGGTCTCCTCCGGTCGCCTCGCAGGCGAACAGGCAAAGGGTCGGGCGCATCGCCTTGCCCGTGGCGGCCTCGATCGGCCGTCCAGCAGCGTCGGCTCGACCCATCCCATAGCGAAGTACTCCGTACACGTCTACCGGTTCGGACGCACGGGGGGGTAGCGTATCGCAGCCGCGGCGCAGGCCCGCATCGATCGCGTCCGAGAGGTCCCGACGGTACCGGCGGAATATTGGCGGCAACTCGCGCAGACTGGTCGCGTCGGCCTTGGCGGCGGTCACGTTGGTGCTGTCAGCGGAAGTTGCCACCGTTAGGTAGGTCTTTTTGGAGGAGGCTCCTGCACCGCCCAGGCAAACAGGGCGTTTACGCGTTCGTACAGGTGCCGAAGGGCATAGTGCCCACTACATAGTATTACGATGCCAGATCGTAGCATCGGGCCGAAAACCGTGTCAATACAGCCGTCGGTGGCCGGAGCGTTTGTGTATTTTTTCACTTGAAAGGTTTTTTCGCGCTGTGCTATAGTGCGCCGCGCGCGTGCGGCGCGTGCCTGCGGCCTCAACGCCGATGCTCGACGACTACTTTCGCCAGTACGGAATAATATCCATCTTCGCAGCGTTGGCGGTCGCCGTACCGACAGGCATGTTGATGGCATCTTGGGCCCTGTCAGTCCTGAAGATCAGGCCCCATAAGCCCAGCTTGGTCAAGAAGGCGATCTACGAGTGCGGCTTTGAGACGCTCGGAGGCCGGTGGAGCGGATTCAACATTCGCTTTTACACCTTCGCCCTGATCTTCGTGATATTCGATGTCGAGGTCGTTTTCCTGTTCCCCTGGGCCGCCAGCTTCGGTTACCTCTCAACGCAATTCGGCCTCTTCGTACTCATTGAGATGGCAGTGTTCGTGGCCATACTGGTCGTCGGTTGGCTCTATGCGTTTCGCAAGGGAGATCTGGAGTGGACCTAGTCGCTGAGGTGATCACGTGAGCATGAGGCGGGAGGCCGGACGCATCGATCTCGACGGGGGACGCATACCGCTCCATGCCGCGACGGCCGCCCTCGACGCCGAGGAGGGCGCCTATATCAACAGCCTTAAGGCGAACAATACCGAGCCGATCGCCGAGCCGCTCATCGAGGTGCCCGACGATCTGCGACGCAATCTCGCCGTGTCCTCTGTCGATGCGCTTATCAACTGGGGACGCAAGTCGGCTGTCTGGCCGCTCTCGTTTGGGCTGGCCTGCTGCGCCTTCGAAATGATGGCAAGCGCAATGTCACGGTTCGACATCGCACGATTTGGCATGGAGGCCTTCAGGGCCTCCCCAAGGCAGGCGGATCTGATGATCGTTGCCGGCACCGTGACCTGGAAGATGGCCCCTGCCATCGAGCGCGTATACGAGCAGATGGCGGAACCGAAGTGGGTGATTTCAATGGGGGTCTGCGCCACCAGCGGCGGGCCGTACTACGAGTCCTACAGCGTCGTTCCCGGGGTCAACCACATCGTCCCTGTGGACGTTTACGTTCCTGGTTGCCCGCCCCGCCCGGACGCGCTCCTGTACGGCGTCATGCAGCTCCACGACAAGATCAAGCGCTACTCGCTCGCGGGCCAGGCCGCCGGCCGTTAATGTCCATCCCTCTTTCCGGCGAGTGGGTCGCCGGTAGAATCGAGGCGGAAGTGGCTGGCGCAGTCACCGGGTTCAATACGACCGACGTGTGGGTGAGGCCGGACGACCTGGTCCGTGTCGGAAAGCTCCTCAGGAACGACCCGCAAGTGGACCTTCAGATGCTCAACTCGATCTCAGCGGTCGACTACGTGGAGTGTTTTGAAATGGTCTATCACTTCCGGTCCCTGCGCCTGAACACGACCTTCGTGCTCAAGGCGCGGTGCTACGATCGGGAATCGCCCTCTTTCCCTTCCCTTACCGGTGTGTGGCCCGGGGCGGACCTTCAGGAGAGGGAGGTATGGGACCTTATGGGCGTATCGTTTACCGACCATCCCAACCTGAAGCGGATACTCCTGTGGGAGGGCTTCCCGGGCCACCCGCTTCGCAAGGACTTTATTCGTTGAGTGCCGCGGGCGCCTTGCCGGGCGAGCGGTTTCTCTCTCCCCTGAAATGCCTCTAAAGACCGAGCCGGTAACGATCAATCTCGGGCCTCAGCACCCGTCTACCCACGGGGTATTCAGGCTCAGGGTAACGTTCGACGGCGAAGTCGTCCTCGACGTCGAGCCCGTGATCGGCTATCTGCACAGAGGTACGGAAAAGCTGGCCGAAGAGCGCAACTACGTCCAGATCGTAACGCTCACCGATCGTCTCGACTACGTAGCGGCGATGACCAACAACCTCGCCTACGTACGTGCCGTAGAGCGGCTGGCCGGGATCGAGGTTCCCGAGCGGGCCATGTACCTGAGGGTTATCTCGGCGGAGCTCCAGCGCATCGCAAGCCACCTGATTTCCACGGGCTTTCTGTTGGACGAGCTGGGAGCCTTCCACACTCCGCTGATCTACTGCTTTCGGGAACGCGAGCGCATCCTGGAGATGTTCGAGATGCTATGCGGGGCTCGCATCACCGTCAGCTACATGAGGCCCGGTGGGGTGCTCCAGGACGCGCCCAAGGACTTTTGGCCCCGGCTCGACGAATTCGTCGAGACCATGCCCGGATATCTGGACGAACTCGAGGGCCTGATCACCGAGAACGAGATCGTTCTTACCCGCACTCGCGACGTGGGCATAATCCGGGCCGAGCGGGCCATCGCGGCATCGTTGACCGGCCCGGTGCTGCGCGCGAGCGGCGTGGAGTGGGATCTGCGCAAGGCGGAGCCGCACGAAATCTACGACAGGGTGGAATTCGACGTGCCCATCGGGGCTGTCGGAGACACGTACGACCGGTACCTGGTCAGGGTACTGGAGATGCGAGAGAGCGTCCGCATAGTCAGGCAGTGCGTCGAGCAGATCGCACCCGGCCCCGTAAGAACGGAGACGCCTTTCGTGATCAGGCCGCCGGTAGGCGACGCCTATGATTGCACCGAATCACCGAAGGGGGAGCTCGGGTTCTACATCGTCAGTGACGGCGGAATATCTCCCTACCGGATGCATATCAGGGCGCCGTCGTTCATCAACCTGACGCTGCTCAAGGAAATGCTGGTGGGCTGGAAGATGGCCGACCTGATAGTGATCTTTGGCAGCATAGATGTCGTGCTCGGGGAGGTTGACCGATAGTGGAGACCTCGGTGGCGCGCGCGGGATTCGACTTCACGGGCATATACGGGTTCTTCGACGACCTGATGCCGGAGAACCTGGATTGGCTGGTATTCGTCATCACGGCGCTGATTCTCGGGGCCGTGGTGCTCAATGCCCTGATACTCACCACCGCCCTCTACACGTGGTTCGAGCGCCGCGTACTGGGCCGGTTCCAATCTAGGTTGGGGCCCAATCGGTGGGGTCCGTTCGGCATGCTCCAGCCGATCGCGGATCTCGTCAAGCTGATCTCCAAGGAGGACACGGTGCCGGAGGGGGCGGACCGACCGGTCTTCAACCTGGCCCCTATCGTGTTCCTGGTACCGGCCCTCATCGTCTTTTCCGTATTGCCCCTGCACGGCGGCAGCTTCGTGGGCAAGCTCAACGTCGGGCTGGTCTTCATCGTGGCGATCACCTCGGTCAATACCCTCGGCGTCTTCATGGCCGGCTGGGCCTCCCGCAACAAGTACGCGATGTTCGGCGCGATGCGCGGGGTGGCCATGCTGGTCAGCTACGAGGTGCCGATGGGGCTGTCCATCGTCGCGGTCGCCATAGGGGCGGGGACACTATCGCTTTCCGGGGTGGTGTTGGCTCAGGACGTGCCGTTCCTGCTGGTGATGCCACTGGGATTCTTCGTGTTCCTGGCGGCGGCAACCGCCGAGATGAGCCGCACGCCGTTCGACATGATCGAGTCGGACTCCGAACTGGGGGCCGGGTACAACACCGAGTATAGCGGCATCAAGTTCGCCCTCCTGCAGCTCAACGAGTTCATGGCTCCGATAATAGTCGCCGCCATAGTTACGACCCTGTTCCTGAGCGGCTGGCGCGGATGGGGTCCCATTCCGGGCACCGTCTGGTTCGTGATAAAGATCTTCCTCGTGGTCTGCGCCTTCCTGTGGATCCGGGCGACCTGGCCGCGTCTCAGGGTGGACCAGATCATGGGTCTGGCCTGGAAGGGACTGTTCCCGCTCGCAATAGTCAACATATTCGCCATCGCAGTGGAGGTGCAGGTGCTTCGTGACGGGGTCACCGGTGCCCTGAGCAGGAATGATCTGTGGATAATGGCAGCCATCAACTGGGCCGGCACGATCGCGATAATCGCCGTGCTCTCCAAAGTGCTGAACAGGGACAGGATGCGCAGGCCGCGCCCGCAGGCCCTGCCCCTGGCGAACATGTACGGCGCCGGCCGACCGGCTGAGTCGCCCGTAAGGGATGTCGACTGAAATGTACGGACTAGGAATGGCCAAGGGGCTGATCGTAACGGCCAAGAACCTCATCCTGCCCAGCAGGCTTACCTCGGTCCAGTACCCGGACCGGAGGGTGGGCATTCTGGGCCTGGCCAAGCATGACGGTGTCAATCCGCTCCAGCTGCTGGTCAGGCGCCCGGGCGAGGCGCTGAAGGCCATGGCCGGCCTCGCCACCGTCGCCGACAGGCTGCCCCAGCATCCGCGCTTTAGAGGAGAGGAGTTTACCTGGTACGAACAGCGCTGCACCGGCTGCGCCAGCTGCGCCAAGTACTGCCCCCTGGGAATCATCGAGATCGTGACCAGCGAGTCTGGTGAGCAGGTCCAGGAGGGTCAGAAGTACCACCTGGACGTGTTCGATATTGACATCGGGCGATGCATGTTCTGCGGGCTCTGTGTCGAGGCCTGCCCCTACGATGCCCTGCACATGGGCAGTGGCTTCGAGGAGGGCCAGTACAGGCGGAACGACCTGGTCATTCGCAAGGACAGGCTGGTACAGGAGCCGAAGCGTCCAAGCACGTGGTTCCGTCCCCAGCATGCCGCGGCCCGCTACGACCCCCACAAGGCGTCCGGTGAGGTCGAGTGGTCCACTGCGGGCCGGCACGAGCGGCCCACCCTCGATGACCAGCGCACCAGGTGGGCCAAGCGGTGATCGCCGGAACCAGGTCGATCCCGCGGGGCCGGACCGTTGAGACCGTATGTGGCCGCGCCCTTACGGCGGGCGGAGCGCAGTAGTGCAGCTGGGGACGGGGACCGAGGCATCCCTCTTAATTGACATCGTCTTCTGGGCGATAGCGGCTTCGACCGTCGTGGCGGCTCTGGCCGTAGTGCTCCTCAGGGACGTGTTCAGGGCCGCGCTGTTCCTTGTCGTGGCGCTCCTGGGCGTGGCGGGTCTGTTCGTGCTGATGAGGGCCGAGTTCCTTGCCGTCGTGCAGGTGCTGATCTACGTCGGGGCAATATCCGTTCTGATCATCTTCGCCGTCGTCACCACCAGGGACGTAGAGCAGGGGAGCCCGTTCAACGCGCTGCGGCTTCCGATGCTCGTCATCGCGGGTCTCCTGATGGCCTGCGTGGCCTTTGTCATTTACAGCACCGACTGGGTCTTGATCGAGGCGGCGGTATCCAGCGGCGAGATTTCCGGTGCCACGGCTGATGAGATCGGCCGTGTATACGACAACACGATTCCGGGCATAGCCGGCCTGCTGATAACCGACTACGTCCTTGCTTTCGAGGTGGCCTCGGTCGTTCTGCTGGCGGCCGTGGTGGGCGCCCTGGCCCTGTTGAGGCGGCGATAGATGGGCCTTGAGAGCATGCTCCTTGTCGGGGCGATCATCTTCTTCATAGGCCTGTTCGGTGCGCTTACAAAGCGGAACGCGATCGTGGTCCTGATGTGCCTTGAGTTGATGTTCAACGCGGTCAACATCACGGCGGTGGCACTGTCCCGTTACGTCCTGCCCAGGGCGTTGACGGGCGAGTCGGTCGGGGCGATCGAGGAGGCGGCAAGGCTGGTCCTGACCGGCCAGGTCTTCTCGGTCTTCATCATCACCGTGGCCGCCGCCGAGGTGGCGCTTGGTCTGGCCATAGTCATAGCGCTGTTCCGCAACCGCGAGACGGTCTTTGTATCTGACGCAAGCGAGTTGAAGCACTAGGCGTGTTCACCGACTACCGAAAGGCTCCCAACCTGATGGCGGCCGAGATGTGGAAGGCTGCGCTGGAGGCGGAGGGGTTGCCCACCAAGATCCTGCCGGAAGGCGACATCCTCACCTGGGGCGAGAGGGTGACGTACAGAGTGATGGTTCCCAAGGGCCGCGAGCACGTGGCCGACGAGATCCTCAGGAAGCTCTAGATGATCGGCGAGATTGCCGTCTGGCTGATCTTCCTGCTGCCGCTGGCCTCCTTCCTGGTCATCGGCCTGTTCGTGCGTCCGTTGCTCGGCAGCGGGGCGCGGGCGGCCGGGTGGGTGACGATCTCGGCCATCGCAGGCTCACTTGCCATGGCGATCTGGGCGCTGGCGAGCGTGGCGAGCAATCACGGTGCGGTGGAGTTCGAGCCGCATACGTGGCTGACGGTGGGGGGCCTGGACATAAGCGTGGGCATAGTGCTCGACGGCCTTACCGCGGTCATGTTGCTCGTGGTAACGAGCGTAAGCCTGCTCATCCAGATCTACTCGACGGCATACATGAAGGGGGACGGCGGCTACGCGCGCTACTTCGCCTACATGTCCCTTTTCACCGCATCGATGGCCGGGCTCGTCATGTCGTCGAACCTGGTCCAGATGTTCGTGTTCTGGGAGCTCGTCGGGGCGTGCTCATACCTGCTCATAGGATTCTGGTTCCACAAACCCTCAGCGGCGGCTGCGGCCAAGAAGGCCTTCGTGGTCACCCGCGTCGGCGATTTCGGCTTCCTGCTCGCCATCCTCTACCTTTTCTTTAACGCAGACTCCTTCACCGCCCAGGGGCTGAACCCGCTGGACGTGACCGACCTTCACGCGGCGATCGCGGTGGGCGGCGTGATGACCAGCGCGGTGGCGGGATGGGTGGCCGGCGGGATATTCGCCGGGGCCGTGGGCAAGTCGGGGCAGGTACCGCTCCATACCTGGCTGCCGGACGCAATGGAGGGCCCGACTCCGGTAAGCGCGCTCATCCACGCCGCCACCATGGTCGCGGCCGGGGTGTTCCTGGTCGCTCGGTTCTTCCCGGTGTTCGAGGCCTCGGAAGAGGCGATGCGGACCGTCGCGATCGTCGGCGGGGTGACCGCTATTTTCGCTGCCAGCATCGGGCTCGTGCAAAACGACATCAAGCGGGTTCTGGCCTACTCGACGATCAGCCAGCTCGGCTACATGATGCTGGCCCTTGGAGTGGGAGCCTACGGCCCGGCGATCTTCCACCTGTTTACACACGCCTTCTTCAAGGCCCTGCTCTTCCTTGGGGCCGGCAGCGTCAGCCACGCCGCCGGGGGAACCTTCGACATGCGCTACATGGGCGGTCTGCGCAGGAAGATGCCGTGGACCTGGGTGGCGTTCCTCATCGGGGCACTCAGCCTCGCCGGCATAGCCCCAACCGCGGGTTTCTGGAGCAAGGATGAGATCCTGACCTACGCCCGGGCGGGCGCGACCTGGGACGCGGAACTGGTCTTCTGGCTGGGTCTCGTCGCTGCGTTCATGACCGCCTTTTACATATTCCGCGCGCTGTTTATGACTTTCGAGGGGGAGTACCGGGGCGGCGCCGAGGCAGACCCCGAGGCCGATGCTCATGGGGACGCCGAGCCGCACGAGTCGCCGCCCAGCATGGTTTTGCCGCTGGTGCTGCTGGGCCTCGCCACTCTCGCGGTCGGCTGGCTGGTCAATCCGCTGACCGACCTGCGCGTGGTTCCCCTGCACTGGTTCGCCGAATTCGTAAATATCGGCCCGCCGCTCGGGTCCCTGGCCGACGGTCACGTGGCGGTCAAAGACTTCAGCCGCGGGCTGGCCCTGGTCACCAGTTTGCTTGCGGTCGGCGGCATCGCTCTGGCGTACCTGATGCATGTGCTCAGGTCCAGGGGGCGCATGGGCGGCTTCGGGCCGGCTGAGCCGCTGCATCGAGTGCTGGTCAAAAAGTACTACGTGGACGAACTGTACGAGGGCCTGGTCACGCGCAGGCTCTTTTACGGCCGCCTCGCCCTGTCACTGGACTGGCTGGACAAGAACCTGGTCGACGGGGTGGTCAGGACGCTTGACCGGCTTGGGCGCAACGTCGGCCGGGCAATAGCACAGGTCCAGACGGGACAGCTCCAGGGCTACGGAACGGTGATTTCCGTCGGGGTGCTTGTGATATTCGGAATCTACCTGCTGTTCCGCTAGGGGTATGGACGGAGTGAACGGACTACTGACGAGCCTGGTCTTCCTTCCGCTGGTCGCAGCGGCCGGGATAGCTCTGCTCGCCCGCAGCGACCGCCAGGTGAGATGGGCCGCGGGGGCAGTGGCGCTCGCGCAGCTGGTGCTCAGCGTCGTCGTGTTCGCCAGCTATGACAGGGACGCGGGCGGCCTGCAGATGGTTGACCGGGTCACCGACTGGGTGCCGATCGCCTCGTTCAACGTCGAGTACTTCCTGGCAGTGGACGGGCTGAGTGCCCCCATGGTGCTGCTGACCGGTCTTCTCGGGATGGCCGCCGTATACGCCTCGTGGGGAATCAAGCACCGGGTGAAGGAGTACTTCGTCTGGCTGCTGGTCCTGCAGACCGCCGTTCTCGGGGTGTTCACGGCGCTCGATTTCCTGATGTTCTTCCTGTTCTGGGAACTCGAGCTCGTGCCGATGTTCTTCCTGATCTCCACCTGGGGCAGCGGCCGAAAAGAGTACTCGGCGATGAAGTTCCTGCTGTTCACCTTCATCGCCAGCGCCTTCATGCTGGTGGGCATACTTGCCCTGTTCGTCTCGTTCGGCACGTTCGACATGACCGCTATGCCGGGCCTGATCCAGGGTGGCGCAAAGCTCGCGCTCCCCGTCGGCGCGATCTTCGGGTTGCTCTTCGTCGGATTCGCCGTGAAGCTCCCGGTCTGGCCGGTCCACACATGGTTGCCGGATGCCCACACCGACGCACCCACGGCGGTCAGCGTCATGCTCGCCGGAGTTCTGCTCAAGATGGGCGGCTACGGGATGATCCGGGTCACCGCTGCGATGATGCCCGATACCATGGCCGACCTTTCCTGGCTGCTGGCGACCGCGGGCGTCATAAACGTCCTGTACGGAGCGGTGGTCACGCTGCGTCAGACGGACATGAAGAGGCTCGTGGCGTTCAGCAGCATCAGCCACATGGGATACGTGCTGATCGGACTGTCTGCGATCGCGGCTGCCTCGGCGGAGACGGGTGCAATCGGGCTTACCGGTGCGGCAATGCAGATGTTCACCCACGGCACTATCACGGGCCTGATGTTCCTGATGGTGGGGCTGGTCTACGACCGCGCACACACCCGGTACATACCGGACCTGGGCGGCCTGGCCGGCAGCATGCCGCTCATAGCGGTGGGCTTTCTGGTCGCCGGATTCGCATCTCTCGGCCTGCCGGGGACGAGCGGATTCGCGGCCGAGATCCTGGTCTTCCTCGGCACCTTCCCGGTCTGGAGCTGGCCCACGGTGCTCGCGGTTTTCGGGGTGGTCATCACGGCGGGATACATCCTCTGGATGATCCAGCGGGCGATGTTCGGACCTCGCATGGAGCGGTGGTCGACGCTTCCCGACGCCACGCGAACAGACCTGATACCCATGGTCTTGCTGATCGTCCCGATCATCCTGTTCGGCGTATACCCCGCGTTCATTTCCGACGTGTTCGCAGTCGGCATCGAGCCGATCGTGAGGGACGTTGCGGGCGCGCAGGTCGGGCTGCGCTAGGGGCGAGGTTCCAGTGGTTGCTTTTTTTCATGATGCCATCGCCGCGAGCCATCTTAAGCGCGCGGACCTGCATTCGGTGAGGAGTCGGGCGTGACGGTCTACGACCTCTATCTGCTCTCTCCCGAGCTGTGCCTTGTCGGCGTGGCCCTCCTGATCCTGCTCATCGACTTTCTCGTAAAGGACCGGAGATTCCTGCCGGTCCTGGTGGTGTCGGGCCTGGTCGGGGCGCTGGCTCTGACGACCACGCTGTGGATCGACCTGGACCATGGCGACCCGGCGGTGACGGGGGTATTCGGGACGCTCTCGGTGGACAAGTTCAGCCTGTTCATCAAGTTCCTTCTCGCCGGCTCAATGACGGTCGTCGTACTGATGTCCACCGAGTACGTCCGACGCTTCGACAACCTCCGGGCCGAGTACTTCTCCCTCATACTGCTGTCGGTGGCGGGCATGATGCTGCTTGGCTCGACACTCGAGCTGATCACCATCTACATCGCCCTTGAGCTGACGGCGCTGCCGCTGGCGGCCCTGGTGGCACTTGCCGGCAGCAGCCGGTCCACCGAGGCGGGCATGAAGTTCCTGATCCTGAGCGCCCTGAGCTCGGCCCTGCTGCTCTACGGCATGGTGTGGGTGTACGGCTTTGCCGGCAGCACGGACCTTGGCGAGATAGCGCGTGGCATCTTCAATGTGAGCACTGGCGCCGAGCCGCTTGGCGGATACGCCCTCCTGCTCGGGGTCGTGTTCATCATCGCCGGATTCGGATTCAAGATCTCCACCGTCCCGTTCCAGATGTGGGTGCCGGATGTGTACGAAGGCGCGCCGACGCCGGTAACCGCGTTCCTGTCGGTGGCCAGCAAGGCGGCCGGATTTGCGGTGATACTGCGGGTCTTCTACGTGGCATTTCCCGATTCTCTGGTCAGCATCGAGTGGAGCGCCATCTTCGCCGTGCTGGCGATCATGTCGATGACCCTGGGCAATTTCGTGGCGATCGCCCAGCGGGGGATGAAGCGACTGCTGGCATACTCGACCATTGCCCACGCGGGCTACATCATGGTCGGCCTTGCGGCGGTCACCGCGAGGGACACCTCCGGCGGCACCCCCGAAGGCCCCGCCGGCGTGCTGTTCTACCTGGTCGGCTACGCGGCCACCAATCTGGCGGCGTTTGCCGCGGTGATAGCCATCTCCAACCGGGTCGGCAGCGACCGCATCAAGGACATGGCCGGGATGGGCAGGCGCGCGCCCTGGCTCGCCGCCGCGCTCGCCTTCGCCCTGGTCTCCCTGACGGGGGTGCCGCCGACGGTGGGGTTCATGATCAAGCTCAACATATTCAGCGCCGCGGCCAGCAGTGGCCTCTCGTGGCTGGTTCTGGCCGGAGCGCTCAACAGCGTCGTCTCCGCCTACTATTACGTGAAAGTGATAAAGGTGATGTACCTGTCCGAACCGGCCGAGATTCGCCCTGTCAAGGGCGAAAGGCCGCTTCATGTGGCGCTCGGGGTGAGCGTAGCCGCGCTCCTGTTCTTCGGAGTTTATCCGACCCCGCTCATCCGAATGGCCCAGACGGCGGCCGAGGTGCTGAGCATCGGGCCCGTGATGTAATCTGGGGGCGGAAGCCCAGTCCTCTCTTATGAACGACCGCAAGGCCAGCATCGGGTTCGTCTACAACGGACAGATGCCCAGGGCACGTGACCTGGTCGAGTCCCTGATCTCGTCGCTGGACGTCGCCGACATCGCCTGGACCTCTCCCGCCGACAGCGTGACCGAGCGGCGGGAAGAACTCTCGCGGACCTCCGTTCTGGTGATCTCGGGCGGCGATGGCACTATCCTGCGGACCATACGGGTCACCGCCCCCTGCGAGGTGCCGATCCTTGCGATCAACCTGGGCAAGGTCGGCTTCATGTCCGAGCTGGATGTAGATGATGCGGAGGCCGGGATAGCGCGGTACGTGAGTGGCGAGGCACGGGGCGCCTGGATCGACGAACGGATGATGGTCAGGGTCCGGGTGACGCTGACCTCCGGCGACCCGGTCCCCGATGCCGATGCCCTGAACGAGGTCGTGCTCAGCCGCGGGCAGAGCGCGAGACTTCTCAACGTCGAGGCCAGCGTTGACCGGGCGGAATTGACGGTCTACAGGGCCGACGGCGTCATGGTATCGACCGCGAGCGGCAGCACCGGATACGCGATGGCGGCCGGGGGGCCCCTCGTAAGCCCCCGGCTGGAGGACATTCTGCTGCTGCCCGTCGCTCCCCACATGTGCCTGAACAGGGGACTGGTCCTGCCCGGCGACACGGTCGTGGACCTCAAGGTCGTCAACGAGGCCGATACGCTCCTCAGCGTGGATGGCTTCCCAGTGTCCAGGCTCGGCCCCGGCGATGTCGTGAGCATCCGCCGCAGCCCGTACCGTGCGCGTTTCGTAAGGCTCAGGCCGCCGCACGACTTCTATGCGACCCTGACCCGGCGCCTGGGAATCGTTGACAGGTCCTGACCCGGTGCATCCGGCATCGCGCGAGGTGGTCTTTAGTGGCAGTATCATGACCGTCACGGTCGATACGCTGCGCCATCGTGACGGTTCTGAGGCCAGGTTCGAGGTCGTAGAGCACCCGGATGCCGTCACAGTCGTACCGGTCGATGAGTCAGGGAACGTCGTTATGGTAAGGCAGTACAGGCACGCGCCCAGGCGCGTTCTGCTCGAGCTCCCCGCGGGAAAGATAGAGCGTGGCGAAGAGCCCGCCGCAGCGGCACAGCGGGAGCTTCGCGAGGAGACCGGGCTGGCTGCCCGCGAGCTCAGGCCCCTGGGTGGCTTTTACGCCGCTCCCGGCTTCCTCACCGAATACCTGCACCTGTTCCTGGCCAGGGACCTGCGCCCTTCGCCCCTGCAGCCCGATCCGTTCGAGATCGTCGAGGTGGTCAGGGTGTCCGCCGCCGAGGCCCGGGCCATGGTGGCGGACGGCGAGATAAGGGACGCCAAGACCATAGCGGGGCTGTGCATGACCCTGGGCGCCGCGGGCGTTCTGGATCTTCCGGGCTAGGGGCCTCGGCGGCCTCTCATCCCTGCGACAGCTCCGCAAGCAGTGCGGCGGTCCGGTCCCACTGGCGGTCGTCTCCGAGGACGGTTACGACCAGCTCATCCGCTCCCCAACCGAACAGCTCATCGAGCCTGCGGGAGATGGTCGCCGCGTCGCCGTGCACCATGACGGCATCGGCCAGCTCGTCCGTCCAGCCGGTCTTATCGGAGTCGGGGAAGCCGGCCAGCTCGAACATCCGCGAGTAGTTGGTCGACCCCGGGAAATAGCCCAGCCGCTCCCTGAGGGCGTCCCTCGCCTCGCTCGCGTCCTCGGTCAGGCATACGGGTACATGGACTATCATCGCCGGGACCTTGCGGCCGGCCGATCCGGCGGCCCTGCGCAGCGCGGGAAAGGCCTGGTCCCGCACGTAGTCGAGGGGACAGACCCAGGTGATGGCCCCGTCGGCGGCCCTTCCGCACAGCTCGAATGATCTGGGCCTGAGCGCCGATGCGTGGACGGGGATGTCGACCCCGCCGCCCGCCCGGGCCCTTGCCGTGTAAAACCTGCCCTCCAGGTGCACCTCGCCGCCCTGCAGCAGGTCCTTAAGGACCCTTACGTATTCCTCCAGGTGGCCCAGGGGCCGGTCGTATGCCTGGCCGAAGTCGTGCTCCATGGAGGCCTTGTGGGCCGGCCCCACGCCCAGCGCCAGGCGGCCCGGTGCGAGATCCCAAACCGCCCGGGCCTGCTCGGCCAGGGTGATCGGGTGGCGCGACCAGCTGCGGACGACGGACGTGCCCAGTTTGATCCTCTCGGTCTGAACGATTGCCGCGGCGTAAACGGTCAGGACGTCGCAGGGTCCTGCGGCTGAGGTCATCCAGGCCGCCGGCACTCCCGCCCGCTCCAATCGCCGTATCGTTGAAACGATGCCCTGGGCGGTGCCGTCCTCTATTACCACTCCTATGGTTCGCTCTGCCATGGTCGGTGCTCCTGGTTGTCTTGGTATGCGGCGGCCATCGTAACCGCTTTCCGCGGAGCGCTCACGCCCTCGGCGACTGCCGCGCGCGCCGTGCCGTGCTATCGTGATGGGATGGAGGGTCTAGTAGTCCACGAGCGGCCCGGACACCAGGCGCGCATTCTGGTGGCGGCTTTCGCGGGGTGGCCGGACGCGGCGCAGGCCTCCACCAACGCCGTCAGGTTCCTCGCCCGCCTGACCGATGCCAGGGTGTACGCCGAGATCGATCCGGACCCGTTCTTCGTGCTCACCGAGGTGCGTCCCAACACCTTCGTCGACAAATCGGGTCGGAGGGGCATGTCATGGCCCGAGAGCGAGTTCTCGTACTCGGATCCCGGGCGCCGGGACCCGCACCTGCTCCTGTTCCTGGGGACGGAGCCAAGCCTGCGCTGGCGATCCTACACCGAGATACTGCTGTCGGAGGCCGAGCAATTCGGTGTGGAGGCGATCGTGACCCTCGGGGCGCTGATGGACGCGGTACCTCACTCGCGCGAAACGAAGATAACGGGGGTGGCCACAACCGGTGAGTATCTCGAGCGCCTGGGCGAACTCGGCATACTGGAGTCCGGCTACGAGGGCCCGGCGGGCATCCACACCGCGCTCATGGACGCGTGCGCCGGCAGATCGATCCCATATGTGAGCCTGTGGGGCCACTCGCCCCACTACGTGACGACCTCCCCGAATCCGAAGGCGACCCATGCGCTCCTTGCGGCGTTGAGGGACGTGATAGATCCGACGATGCTGCTGGACGATGAGCTGAGCGAGCTGAGGCAGGGAGGAGTGGTCTGGGAGACGGAGGTCGACAGGGCCATCTCGGGCGAGAAAGACGTCGCGCAGTACGTAAAGATGCTGGAGCGTCGCTACGATCGGCAGGCTCCGGCGGAGAGACGGGAGGGGGCGATGCCCAGCCCGGAGGCGATGGTGGCCGAGTTGGAGGACTTCCTTAAGGCCCAGAGAAGCCAGGAGGATTGACCGCGGGACCGGTGCGGGCGATGGTGAGTTGCCGCACGCCGCCCCGACCTCTACCGGGCACCGGACCGCCCGATTTGCCGCAAGACTCCGGGCGGCTATTCGGTGTCTACGCCGCCCGGCCGGGCACGGCCAGGAAGTAGTAGGGTATGTGCCAGACGTCCGTCCGCCGACGCCTTCGCCGCCCCTCGATCTCCACCACCGCCTTGCGCCCCCGCACCTCGCGGACGATCCCCCTGGACCCGTACCTGGGTCCGCCGCTAACCCGACCGAGATACAGGACCCGCTGGCCGGGCTCGAACTCGCTGGGGCCGGTGCCAGCGCAGGTCAGGTCTGCAATTCCAGGCATCTGAAGCTGGTTGACCGTCACTTGGCTTCCCTCCACTAGAACAAGTTTAGAACAGAACGTGCGTTCGGTCAACCGGTCACACACGTTTCGGTCCCGGTGATCGTTGAACGAGCGGCGGCGGCGGCGGTAGTATGCGTTTTGTGAGTGGACACGGCAGGCTGAAAGGCAAGGTCGCACTGATCACTGGCGCAGCGCGGGGTCAGGGCTCGGCCGAGGCGAGGATATTCGCCGACGAGGGCGCGAGGGTGGTGGTCTGCGACCTGCTCACCGGCCCGGGAATGTCCGTGGCCGACGGGATAAACCGGGAGCACGGGGAAGGGACGGCGGTCTTCTGCCCCCTCGACGTAAGCAGGGAAGCCGACTGGGAGCGGACCGTTGAGGCGACTGCCTCGAGATTCGGCCCGGTCGATGTGCTGGTCAACAACGCCGGCATCCTGTCGCCGCATGGGATCGCCGAGACTACGGTCGAGGAGTGGGACCGGCTGATGTCGGTGAACGCCGCGGGAGTCTTCCTGGGCATAAAGCACGCCATCCCATCGATGAGGTCCGCGGGGGGCGGTTCGATCGTGAACGTGGCTTCGATTTCCGCCATCACGGCAGGTGAACTCGCCGCCGCGTACCACGCCTCGAAGGGAGCCGTGCGCAGCCTCGCCCGATCGGCGGCAGTGCAATTCGCCGCAGAGCGCATCAGGGTCAACACGGTCTTTCCAGGCCCCGTGAACACCCCGATGCTGTGGGAGGCCTATCAGCCGGCCCACATAGGGCGGTTCGACACCGAGCACCCCATGGGCCGAATGGCCGAGCCGGAAGAGATCGCCTACGGGGTCCTGTTCCTCGCCTCCGATGAATCGTCCTACATGACCGGTGCCGAACTGGTTATCGATGGGGGCTGGACCGCCCGGTAGGGCGCGCCGCGGCAGGGCGGTTGTGCGACGCTAAGTTAAGGTCAGGTAAGACCGGCCGTCCGCCGATCCGGGCGGCGGCCGCCAAGAGGAGGGCAAAGAGATGAAGCTTGAAGGAAAAGTTGCCATTATCAGCGGGGGCGCCGGAGCGATGGGCGCTACCGAGGCGAAGATGTTCGCCTCCGAGGGCGCCCGGGTCGTGATCGGGGACGTGGTGAGCGGGGAGTCGGTCGCCAGGGAGATCGAGGACCTGGGAGGCCAGGCCCTGTTCTGCTCCCTGGATGTAACCCGGGAGGAAGACTGGTTGAGGGCGGTGGAGCTGGCCGAGGACCGCTACGGCCCGGTTAATGTGCTCGTCAACAACGCGGGCGTTTTTCGCACGACGGTCATTCACGAGACACCGGTCGAGGAGTGGGAAGACATAATGGCCATAAACGCCCGGGGCGTGTTCCTCGGGACCAAGTCGGTGGTCCCGTCCATGCGGCGATCCGGCGGCGGGTCGATCATCAACATCTCCAGCACAGCCGGCCTGGTGGGCAACACGCTGGAGGGAGCCTACACTGCCTCCAAGGGGGCGGTGAGGCTGTTTACCAAGAGCTCTGCGCTCCACTACGCCGCCGAGGGGATCCGCGTCAACTCGGTGCACCCGGGTCTTATCGACACGAAGATGGTCGACTTCATAATGGAGGATCCCGAGCAGGGCCCCCTGGTGCTCTCGAGGGTGCCGATGAAACGTATGGGTACCGCCGAGGAGGTGGCGAAGGTGGTCATGTTCCTGGCCTCGGACGACTCGTCTTACGTAACCGGCTCAGAGTACGTGGTCGACGGCGGCTACTCGGCCCAGTGATCTTCTCTCCGAGATCACGGTCCGCCCGGATCCGGCGCCGCATCGATCTGCGCGGGACGCGGCGTTGAGGTTGCTAGACAAGGTCACCCTGGTAACCGGCGGGGCCGGTGACATAGGGGCAGCCCAGGCCAGACTGTTTGCGGGAGAGCGCGCAAGGGTGGTGGTGATCGACCTCGCCGAGGAACGCGGTCATGGGGTCGCATCCTGCATTGCGGCAGGAGGAGGATCCGCCCTCTTCCTGCCGATGGACGTGTCGGAGGAGCGGGACTGGGAGACTGCAGTGCGGGCGTCGGTGGATCGCTTCGGGTCCATCGATGTGCTGGTTAACAACGCCGGGATCTACCAGACCGAGACCGTCGAGCACGTTGACGCAGATCAGTGGGAGCGGATGATGGCGGTAAATTCCCGCGGCGCCTTCCTGGGGATCCGGGGCGTGGTCCCGGTGATGCGCGAGCGGGGCGGAGGCTCGATCGTCAACGTCGCTTCCACCACCGCGCTGGTTGGCAGCCACAGGGGCAGTGCCTACGGCGCCTCCAAGGCCGCCCTGCTCTCGCTTACAAGGCATACTGCCATCCAGCACGCCGCCGACGGCATCCGAGCCAACACCCTTGTGCCGGGCCCGGTCGAGACCGGGATGATCGCCGAGAACCTGGCAAGCGAGGAGGGCAGGGCGACTTCCATAGCCAGGGTGCCGCTCGGCAGGCTGGCAGAGCCGACCGAGATCGCGTACGCGGCGCTCTACCTGGCCTCGGACGAATCGTCCTATGTGACCGGCTCACACCTGGTCGTGGACGGTGGCCTGACGGCGAGATGAGGCTGGCGGCCCCGCCGCCGCCCGGGCGCTGTCCGCCTCCCTAGAAGATCGCGATCGGGTTTACCGGGCAGCCGGTGCCCCCGATGATGCGCAGGGGCCCCATCGTGATAAAGAACTCCCATCGATTGCGCTGCGCGCACGCGGCCGCCAGGTCCTCGAGGTTGGCGTTGTCCAGTATCCAGACCCCCATGTGGATCAGGCCCACCTGGTGGATCGGGTTGGTCACGGTGGGGTAGGGCGGGGGCAGCTGGTCGTTTGACGTATCGGTGCCCAGGACCGCCACGTCCCGCTCACGCAGGAGGGGAAGGCAGGCGGCCTGACAGGCGGTGGATCCATCGATGACCGGGTTGAACGGCCCCTCGGTCAGAGTACGCCGGAGCTGGCCGGTTCGTATGAACAGGATGTCACCGGGCTCTATCGTAAATCCGCAGCTCTCCTCGGCCGCGAGTATGTCCCCGGGCATCACCCCGTCGGTTCGATCGAGCCAGTCGATTCCTCGGATGCGGGGAACGTCTACCAGCACGCCGCGGCCTATGATGCCGTCGCGGGCGGTGTCGACTGAACAGACGGTCGCTCCCTGGTTGGTGGAGACGAGCGACGAAGGTCGGCCGTTGTACATCTGGCCGTTCCAGAAGAAGTGGGCGGTCGAGTCCAGGTGGGTGATGTGGTAGCCGTGGTAGACCATCGACACGTATTCGAGGGCAGCCTGGATCCGGAAGTCGGTGTGCTTTTCGTGGTGGGTCCAGCCCTCGCCGCTCTCGAGCATCAGGCGCACTGTTGGCCGGTAGACCTCGGCGTCGTTGTTGGTGTCGAGCGGCCTGGAGCAGGTGACCGAGACGCCCTCCCTCACCAGGGCGCTGGCGCGGCGGACCCGCTCGGGAGTGATCAGATTGAGGGCACCGATCTCGTCGTCGGGGCCCCACCTGCCCCAGTTGCTCAGGCTGTCCATCCAGCCCAGCACCTCGTCCTCGGTCGGTATTACTCCGCGCTCGGTCATCGGGACTACTCCTCATCCAGCCTTCAGGGCAGCGGTCGTACAGGCACGTAGTGTAACGGCCGGCCGGCAATCCGCTCTGGCCGCCTATCCGGTGCGGGCGAGACAGGGAGACCTGGAGCGCTTATTCTTGCCTGGCGCAGCGCCCCGAGTTCATGCTTTCCTCCACCTTCATACATCTGCCCGGGATCGGCGAGACGATAGAGGAGGAGATCTGGCGGTCCGGGATCAAATGCTGGAGCGAATTTGTCTCCTCGCCCGGGCTGCCTCCCCGGGTGCAGGTCAGGCGAGGCGAACTGTGCGACCTTCTCCAAGAGTGCCAGGAACGACTTGCCGGTGGCGACGCCGCCTACTTCGATCGGCTGTTGCCCCCCTCGGAGAAGTGGCGGCTTTACGCGGACTTTCGCGACCGCGCCGCGTTCCTCGACATAGAGACCACCGGACTTTCCCCCTACAGCTCGGACGTGACGATGGTCGGCGTTCTGGACAGGGAGGGCTTCCGTGCCTTCGTGTCCGGTGAGAACCTGCGCGATTTGCCATCGGCCCTCACCGAGTACGATCTGTTCCTGACATTCAACGGAGCGGCGTTCGACCTGCCGTTCCTCGAGCATTTCTTCGGCCGTCCCATGTTCGGTCACAGGCCCCACATCGACCTGATGTACCCGCTCAGGAGGCTCGGATACCGCGGTGGCCTGAAAGTGGTAGAGCGTCGGCTGGGGCTTGACCGCGGCGAGCTCTCCGGGCTGGCGGGGGTCGACGCGGTTCGCCTGTGGTACATGTGGGAGGACGGGGACCGGGGCGCGCGGGACACGCTGGTGCGCTACAACGCAGAGGACGTCGCCTCGCTGCCGGTGATCGCCGAGTTCGTGTTCGAGGCGATGGTCGATCTGCTGCCCGTGTCCATCCCGCCGCTGTCGCCCTGGACCAGGGCGCGGGTCGATCACCTCCGGCTTGACCGCTCGGCGCTGACGCGCCTTCGATCCACCCGGAGCCTTTAGGGTACTTTCCCCATCTCCCTGCGCCTTCCGTGCACGGGTAGGCCGTGACTGCAGGAATTCGACGTGGCAGGCCACGCCGATGGCGACGGCGGCAGGACGTCCTGGGGCTCGACGGCTTTGTGATGCGAAACACGAAGTTGACACCGCCGCTGCCCGGTGGGAGTATCGCGCGTGGACATCGGAGCGACCCGGGGCGCTTAGAACTCGAGTTGGCAAGGAGCCGTAAATGAAGAGAACCCTAATCACATCACTATTCGCCCTGGTCATCGGGCTTTCGTTCGCGGCCGCCTGTGGGCCTTCCGAGGAGGCCGAGCCCGAACCCGCGGAGCCCACGCCCACTGTGGAGGTAATGGAGGCCCAACCCACCGCCACCACCGAGGCCATGGTCGAGGAGGTCATGGAGCCTGAGCCGACCGAGGTGGCCGATGCCATGGATGCCATGGAGGACGCCAAGTTCGGCGGCACCCTGAGGGTGGTCTCTCAGGCCAGCATACCGTCGCTGGACCCGGTCTTCAGTGGCGCATACGTGACGACGGCGGTCGCATCCCACATGTACGAGACCCTCTTCGGCTGGGATGCCAGCATCGAGGACCAGCCCGTGATGGTCGAGAGCTGGGACGTGAGCGATGACGGCCTGACCTGGAGCTTCACCCTGCGTGACGGTCTTACGTTCCATGACGGCACCCCAGTGACTTCCGACGACGTGCGCTCGACCTACGAGCGCTGGCTGCCCAGCTGGTACGCGCTCGCGGGTCTCATGAGGGAGTTCCAGGACGAGGACTCGTTCGTCGTGACCGACGACAAGTCGTTCCAGATCGTCCTGAACGAGCCCACCGGATCGGTGATCATGAGCCTGGCAAAGCCGTATGGCAGCCCGCGCATCATGCCCACCAGGCTCGACGAGGACTTGCCGGCAAGCGAGGCGGCGGCAGAGTGGGTCGGCTCAGGCCCCTATAAGTTCGTCGACTGGTCGCAGGGCGATCGAATAACGATCGCGCGCTTCGACGGATTCGTTTCGCGGACCGAGCCGGCGAGCCTGTACACCGGCGAGATAAAAGCCTACATCGACGAGCTGGTCTGGCTTGAGGTGCCGGACGAGGAGACCAAGCTGGCCGGCCTTGAGACCGGTGAGTGGGACGTAGTCGACGGAGCGGGACTGGACTTTTACCAGCGGGTGAACGAGAACCCGGACCTTACCGTGCCGCTCTACAAGCCTGGCCACAGGAGCAACCTGCTCATACCCGCCAACCCGCCGTTCGACAACGTCACCGCGCGCATCGCCTTCCAGACGGGTCTGGACATCGCCAACGTGATGGCGTCGCTCGGGCCGACGGAGCTCTGGACGCTGTGCCCGGCGATTTTCTACTGCGGGACCAGGTGGGAGACCGACGCGGGAGCCGATGAGTACTACAACCGCAACGACAAGGAAGAGGCAAAGCGGCTGCTCGCCGAGGCTGGCTACGCCGGCGAGACGTTGATCCTGCTGAACCCGACCGACTACTCGACCATCACGCCGACGGGCTTTGTCGTAAAGAGCGAGATGGAGGCGATGGGCATGAACGTCGACATGCCCGCCCTCGACTGGGCGACGGTCGTCACCAGGTTCGGGAACGTCGAGAGCTTCAGCGTGGCCACCAGCTGGGACGTGCACTGGAACAGCACCAGCCCGCTGGAGCACGAGGCCATAGGGGCGCAGCACGCGCTGTTCCCGCCCCCGGTGAAAAAGCTCCACGAGTTGAGAAAGCAGTTCGCTCAGGCGACCGACGATACCGAAAAGCTCCGGTTGCTCGATGAGCTGCAGATAGAGTTCTACAAGAACGTCCCGGCGCTGTACGAGGGAATCTTCTACAGCATCTACCCGGCAACGGCGGCCCTGAAGAACTTCGAGGTGAAGGCCTTCCCCTACTACGCCAACTCCTGGCTGGAGCGCTAGGGGGCCCGGCCCTCGGTGGAGGGCCTGCGCAAGCGATAGAGTCGGTAGGCGGTGACGGCGATGACGACGCCGATAACCGCACCGCCTACCGACCATGTCACAACCTCAAGGTTGTCGGTGACGAACGCCTCTATGCGCGCGCCGAAGACCATGATCAGGACCCCGATCAGGAGAAAGCGCGCGCCGCGGCCTATGAGCGATGCGATGAGGAAGATCCTGCGGTCGAACCCGAGCACGCCCGCCAGGATCGCGAAGACCTTGTAGGGGATTGGCGTAAAGGCAGCAACCAGCACCGCCCATACCCCGTAGCGCTCGAACAGACCCTCGGCCCTGGTTACGTATCTTTCTGGAAAGAGCCGTTCGGCTATCGGGCGGCCGATGCGCTTTCCCAGCCAGTGGCCGACCAGGGCACCGGCCACCGACGAGGCCGTTACCAGCAGGGCCAGAGGGATGGCGTTGTGGGGCTGCGGGATCGCGACGGCTATCAGCAGGGCGTCGGGCGGAATGGGGTTGAAGATCGATTCGGTAAAGCTCGACAGCGCGAGAATGCCGACGGCCCACCCGCTCTCGGCGAAACCCAGAAGCCACTCCGATAAATCGTGCAGCCAGCCCAAGGGGTCAGTCGCGCTCGATCAGGATCTCTACAGCGAGCGTTTCTCCACCGATGCTGGCACGGGCCACCCGGGTCTCCAGGTTGGGAAGGTCCGCCTCCCGCAATGCCGGTGACAGGGAGCCGCTTGAGGCCGTGAGCGCCCGCACCACCGGCTCCGGGGCGCGCGCGAGCGTTTCCGGGTCGAGCGCGTAGAGCAGTGCCTCCTGCTCAAGCAGCGCCGCCACCGCCTCTTCCACGGTGACCTGCCGAAAGGACACCGTGTCGCCAGGCCTAGCCTGCGCCAGGCGCCCGAGGTCGGTGGATATCACTGTCCCGATCTTCGCGTAGCCGCCGGTTGGACCGCGGTCGGCCATCAGCACGATGGGCATGCCGTTGGCCGGTACCTGGATGGCCCCCGGGGGACTACCGTCCGAGATGATGTCGGCCCCGTTCACGTGCCCGAGGTGCGGTCCCTCCAGACGGTAGCCCACGCGATCAGAGTCGATCGAGACCACGTAGCGCGAATCGAACAGGGTCTCGACGGCATCCGCCCTGAAGGCGTGGGCCTGGGGACCGATTACGGCCCTGATTACATGGGAGTGGCCGTAGTGCACCGGCTCAAGGTCCTCGGGCAGGCCGCGCTCTTCATGCTGCGTTTCCGGGTCCGGGGAAGCGGCGGACAGCATGTCGCCGCCCTTTAGCGCCCGCCCGTTCAGCCCGCCGATCCGGCTTGCCATGTAGGTCGAGCGGCTGCCCATCACCTCGGGCACGTCTATGCCACCAGCAACGGCCAGGTAGGCCCGCATGCCGTCGACCATGCTGTCGGAGGTGAGCACCGAGTGCCTTCCAACCCGTACGGATCTCCAGCGCGGAACCGGTCTGCCGTCTATCCGGACCGCAAGATCTCCACCCGTAAGCGCGATCAGGGCGTCTTCAAGAAATCGAATGCGCGGACCGACGACCGTCATCTCCAGGCAGGCGGAGCCCTGTTCGTTGCCGACCAGGACGTTTGCGGCCCTGAGGGAAAACAGGTCCATGGCTCCCGAGACGGGCACCCCGAAGCGCTGGTACCCGTACCGGCCGGTGTCCTGCACGGTCGTAAGGAGCCCGGGCTCCAGGATCTCCATGACCAGGCGGCTCATGGATGCGATCCGCTCAGCCGCCCGCCGGCGCCGGGGCCGGGCTCCTGGCCGACGCAACGTCGGGACGGTAGGTGCCGCTCTTCACCTCTTCGGCGATCCTTGAGTATTCCTCCTCGGACCCCAGTGCGGCGAACCGTATGTAATCGCCGGCCACGACCAGGGAGGGGGGATCGCGCTCAGGGTCGAAGAGCCGCACCGGGGTGCGGCCGATCAGACGCCAGCCACCGGGGCTCGACGAGGGATAGACCCCGGTCTGCGACTCGGCGATCCCCACGGAGCCTGCGGGAATGCGCACACGGGGCGTGGCGAGCCGCGGCGTCGCCAGTTGCTGCGGCAGGCCCCCGAGGTAGGGAAAGCCGGGCGCAAAGCCGATCATGTAGACGCGGTAGTCGATCCCGCTGTGCAGGGCCACCACCCGGTCGGCCTCAATCCCCGCGTGCTCTGCCACGTAGTCCAGGTCGGGGCCGTGATCGCCTCCGTAGAGCGTCGGCAGCGTGACGACCCTGCGCTCGACCAGCCCGGCCTGACCAAGGTCGCCGTCGGCCCTGGTGACTATTTCAACGAGATCGTCCCGGCAGGTGAGGGTGGGATCGTAGGCGATCATCAGCGATCGATATGAAGGGACGATATCGGCGATGCCCCGGGCCTCCAGGACCTCGATGGCCTGCATGAGCGCGCGTACGCGGTCGTTGATCCCCGGGTCGATCGCCTCGCCCAGCTCGACGACCAGTGCACAATCGCCGGCTTCGAAGAAGCGGGGCGCTTCGTACATCCGGTCTACACCAGCTCCTTGAGCGGCACGACCTCAACGCCGGCTCCCTCGAGCGTGTCGCGCACCGCACGCGCCATCGCGACCGCGCCGGGGGTGTCCCCGTGCAGGCAGATGCTGTCGGCCACCACCTCGACCTCCGATCCGTCGACCGCCTCGACCGTTCCCTCGGTGACCATCCTGAGGGTGCGCTCTGCTATCTGGTCCGTGTCGTGCAGGACCGCCCCCGGCTCGGAGCGGGGGGCGAGGGTGCCATCGGGCATCAGCGCCCTGTCGGCGAACACCTCGCGGGCCACCCGGAGACCCATCTCCTCTGCGATTTCGACCCAGCGCGAGCCCGACAGGGCGAGCAATATCAGCCGCTGGTCCACCTCGAGTATGGCAGCGCAGATGGCGCGGGCGAGCACCTCGTCCTTTACCGCCATGTTGTACATGGCACCGTGGGGCTTTACGTGCTGGAGGCGCTTTCCCTTCGTAAAGGCGGTAAGGGCTCCTATCTGGTAGACGACGTCGTCGCGGGCCTCCTGCGGATCCACGACCATGTTTCGCCTGCCGAAGCCCCGCAGGTCGGGGAAGGCCGGGTGGGCGCCTATTCCGACGCCGTTCTTCTCGGCCAGCCTGACCGTGTGGCGCATCCATCCCGGGTCGCCTGCGTGAAAACCGCAGGCGATGTTTGCCGAGCTGATGCAGCCTATGACCTCCTCGTCGAGGCCCATCTTGTAGGAGCCGAAGCTCTCGCCGATGTCGCTGTTGAAATCTACCCGGCTCTGTGTGCTGGCGGTGCTCATAAGCCCTCCGAGGGAATTCCGATTATATGCTCCGGACCCCGGTGTTACCAGCGTAAGCCATCAGCCGTCCCTGCGCACGACCTTCGCCCGGCGCTGGCTGGAGAGGGGGCCTTGGTGTAGAATCACGACCGTCACGCGCCGCTCCGCCGGCGGGCCTTTGCACGGACGACGCGGGAGTCGCGCGAGTTGCCCGGACCGTGGATTCTCCACCCCTCGCCGAGGAGGCACGCCATCGAAGAGACCTCTCTGGAGCAGGCCGTTACCACGACCGCCATTGGTGCGGGCACCGCCTTTGCACTCCTGGCGGCTCTGCTCGTCATCCTGACGATCCTGGGACCGACCGTCGCCTACCTGCGGGGCTGGCGCGAAGCGCGCGCCGCCAGCAAAGGGCGAATGCGCCGCCAGCGGGCCACCGCGGCGGTCATAGCGGTCGGCGTGCTTAAAGCCAGGCGAGAGGTCGCCGGGCGTGGCGAACATTGATCTGGGACCCGGGGTCGGGGAGACTCTGAATTGACCGAGTTCTTCGACTTCCTCAGATCCTCGGGCTTTTACAACATTGGCTGGCAGAACCTGGTCATGCTGGCCATCGGGCTGGTGCTGATATTCCTGGCGGTCCTCAAGGAGTGGGAGCCCTACGAGCTGCTACCCATCGGGCTGGGAATAGTGATCGTCAACCTGCCCCTGACCGGCATCGCCATAACCCCCACCGAAGGCACCGGGGTTCAGGACGCCGGCATCCTGGGCGTGATATTCCACTACGGGCTGTCTTTCTGGAACATCCTGCCGCCGATCATCTTCATCGGCATAGGCGCGCTGACGGACTTCAGCCCGCTGATCGCCAACCCCAGGACCCTTCTGCTCGGAGCCGCGGCGCAGGTGGGGATATTCGTCGCATTCTGGGGCGCGCTGGGCGTTACGCAGCTGGACCCGGGGCGCTTTACGCTGGGGGAGGCCGCCTCGATAGGCATCATCGGCGGGGCCGACGGGCCGACAACCATCTTCCTCTCGGCCAAGCTGGCGCCCGAGATCCTGGGCATCACCGCCGTGATCGCCTACACGTACATGGCGGCGGTGCCGTTCATCCAGCCCCCTCTCATGAAGCTCCTGACGACCAAGAAGGAGCGCCAGATCGTCATGAAGCCCACCCGGGAGGTGTCCAAGGCCGAAAAGCTCGTGTTCCCGGTAATCCTGCTGATCATTATCCTGCTAATCGTTCCCAGGGCGGCCCCGCTCGTTGCGATGTTCGTGGCCGGCAACCTGTTCCGCGAGAGCGGGGTGGTGCCCAGGCTGACGCAGGCCGCCTCAAACGAGCTCTTGAACATCGCTACGATATTCCTGATGCTGACCGTTGGCACGCAGCTCAGGGCGGAGCTTGTCTTTTCAATCGACACGCTTTTGATCCTGGCGCTGGGGCTAGTCGCCTTTGCCTGCGGGACCATGGGAGGCATCCTGTTCGCCAAGGCGATGAACCTGTTCCTCAAGGAGAAGATCAACCCGCTCATCGGGTCGGCCGGCGTGTCTGCGGTGCCGATGGCAGCCCGCATCTCCCACCATATGGGACAACAGGAGAACCAGAACAATTTCCTCCTGCACCACGCCCTGGGGCCGAACGTCGCCGGTGTGATAGGGTCGGCGGTGGTCGCTGGCGTGTTCATCAGCTTGCTCGGCTAGCGGGGCAAAGGGCACATGGGTACAAAGCTGCGCATCAAGATCGAGGATAGGTGGCACGAAGTAGAGGTGCTCGACCTGGACGCCGATCCGATCGAGGTGATCGTGGACGGCGAGCCGGTCCAGGTTGAATTTCCGGACGCCGGCCAGCAGGTCGCCCGGCAGGCCGTGGCTGCGCCCGAGGTCCCCGAGAAAACGCCCGTTCCGGCAGGTCAGCGGCGTGAGGACAGGCCCGATCCGCCCGCCGCGCCGGCACCTTCGGCACCTGAGCAGGCGCCGCCCGCGGGCCCGACCAAGGCCTTCAGCTCCCCGATGCCGGGCATAATCGTCTCGGTCGCGGTAAAGGAGGGGGACCAGGTTGTTCCCGGGGACGAGGTCTGCGTCCTTGAGGCGATGAAGATGCAGCAGACGCTGCGGGCGGAGTGGGCAGGCATCGTGCGAGAGGTGCACGTACAGACCGGTCAGCAGGTGCAGGGTGGAGACCGGATCGTGACGCTAGAGTAGGTTTCGAGTTTCCGTAACACGGCCCGCAGGGCGGACGAGAGCGGGAGCTTTATGGACCGCGATTGGGGCCGCGGGCTCCAGTCAGGTTGCCGGACCGACGGCACGGGACCGGCAGGGATTGCATTCCGGCGCAGGCTCGTCGTAGAGCCGCAGACAGGTATCGGGAGCGAGATATGGATCACGAAAAGCTGGCTATAGAGGGTGGATCCCCCGTGGTGACCGATCCGATTCCGGAAGGGGTGTCGGGCCCCAGTGTCTACGGGGCCGATGAGGTCGCAGCAGTTACGGCGGTCCTGGACGAGCAGAGCCTGTTCCGGTACCGCCCGGACAGTCAGTGCAACCTGTTCGAGCAGGAGGTCGCCGAGTTCCTGGGGGTAAGACACGCCCTGATCGTCAACTCCGGGACCAGCGCCCTGATCTGCGCGATGAAGGCCGTCGGCATCGGACCCGGTGACGAGGTGATCATCCCCTCCTACACCTACATGGCCACCCCCTGCGCCGTGGTGGGAGCCGGGGCCGTCCCGGTGATGGCCGACATAGACGATTCCCTTGGTCTCGATCCCGCCGATGTCGAGCGGAGGATCACCCCGCATACCAAGGCCGTGGTACCGGTGCACATGCGGGGGGTGCCGAACAGGCTCGACGCCCTCCTTGAGGTTGCCGGGAGACACGGCCTCAAGGTCATAGAGGACTGCTGCCAGTGCGTCGGCGGGCAGTACAGGGGCAGGCGGGTCGGCTCCTACTCGGACATCGCCGCCTGGAGCCTCAACTTCTACAAGACGATCAGCGCCGGTGAGGGCGGTGTGGTGTTCACGGACGACACCGAGCTGTTTGAGCGCGCAGGCTATGCTTCCGATCCGGGCCTGCCTCTATGGCAGGGTCAGGACACCCGCTCGATCGACTGGGATGCTGAGAGCTTCCCCGGCGCGGGCTTTCGGCCCAGCGAGCTTATCGCCGCCGTGTCCCGCGTCCAGCTGGCCAAGATAGAGGACATTCTCTCCCACCAGAGACATCTCAAGCGCGCCTTCCTCGAAGAGCTTGACGAGCCCCGCTCGTACCGGTTCCAGCACGTGGACGACCCGCAAGGAGATACCGGAGTCTCAGCGGGGGTCATCGTTTCCGACGGGGCCCTGGCCAAAGGCTACGCGCACGCCCTCAAGGCCGAGGGCGTTGTCGCCGACGCCATATTCAACGATGGGATACCCGACCGCCACATCTACACGGCCTGGGAATCGATCATGAACAAGCGCTCGCATCATCCGTCCGGCTATCCGTGGAAGGACCCGGCCTATAAGGGCGATGTCGAATACGATCGGGACATGTGCCCCCAGACCCTTGACCTGCTCGGCCGCACGTTGCTGTTTAACTTTCACATGAACATGGAAGAGGGCCACGCCCGGGCGATGGCCAGGGCGCTGAACAAGGTCGACGCCGCCCTCGGGGGCTAGGGGCCCCGGGCGAGAGCCGACCGGAGCAGGAGAAGGCCTCGGCCCCCTCGGTCGGCGCCATGACACCTTCAATGAACGAGTTCAGGCTTGATGGCAGGGTGGCCCTGGTCACCGGAGGAGGCCGGGGCATTGGCCGGACGATCGCCCTGGCGATGGCGCAGGCCGGTGCGGACGTGGCCGTGGTGGCCCGCACCGCATCTGAGATCGAGGATGTGGCCGGGGAGATCAGGAAACTGGGTCGCCGGTCAGTGGCCATACCGACAGACGTGGCCAGCTCCTCCCAGGTGGACCGCGCGGTAGAGCTGACCGGCGACCGCCTTGGTCCCGTTGACATCCTCGTGAACAACGCCGGAGCGCACTTTGGCGTGCCCTTGGTGCCGCTGCCGGGCAGGGAGCTGGGACCGCCCCGGGTGAGCCGCACCGCCGACCACCCCCTCACCGACGAGGAGTGGGACGTTGTCTTTGCGACGAACACCAGCGCGGTGATGTACGGCTGCCGGGCCGTAGCGCCGGGCATGCTGGAGCGTGGCTACGGCAAGATCATCAACACCTCCTCGAACAATGCGCACCAGGCCTTCGAGTACGAGGCCGCATACAACTCCTCCAAGGCGGCCCTTAACATGCTGACACGCGTGCTGGCGCTGGAGTGGGCTCGCCATGGCATTCGGGTAAACGCCATTGGCCCGGGGGAGTTCGAAACGACCATGAACGATCTGGGCGGGGACGACCCGGACGAGCGCGCACGTATGATGGCCCGCATCCCGATGGGCGTGCCCGGCAGCCTTCGCGACCTGGGCCTGCTCGCTGTCTACCTTGCGAGTCCCGCCTCCGACTACATGACCGGCCAGGTCATTTACCTGGACGGCGGCCAGACGGCAAAGTAGGCCGTGGCTCCCGGAGCCATCCGGGTTCGCGGGTCCCGGCTGGTCGGCGGACGGCGCGGAAAGGAAAGAGGAGGCGGACGCTCTAGGCGTCTTCGGGGCTTCGGACGCGGGTGACTTCGACCGGCAGCTTCTGGCCACCCTCGTAGACCAGCTTGCGCACCGGATAGTTGATCTCGATGCCCTCCTCGGTGAAGCGGGCGTGCATCTCCTTGATGATGTCGCTCTTGAGCCGAAAGCCCGCTATGCGGTCGTTTGCCTGGGCAAACACGTAGAAATCGATATTCGAATCGCCGAAGTTGTTGAAGTTCACGACCGGGTCGAAGTCCGTTGCGTGGGGACTTTCCCGGACGGCCTTTCGCGAGCACTCCAGCGCGATGTCATGGACCTGCGTAAGGTCGCTGTCGTAGCTGACTCCGCAGTGCACCAGCACGCTTATCGCGTTGCTCGGGGCCTGGTAGTTGGTAACTATGGTGTCGGCAAGCACGGAGTTCGGGATGATCACAAGGTTGTTGTAGACGGTCTGTATCTTGGTGCTGCGCCAGCCCACCTCGACGACGTATCCGGAGGGCCCGCCCGACAGCTCGATGAAGTCGTCGACGTTCAGCGCCCCATCTGACAGGACGTATGTGCCGGCGAAGAAGTTTCCCAGCGTCGGCTGAAGCGCCAGGGCAACGGCCAGTCCCGTGATTCCCAGGCCGCCGAGCAGGGGGCTGATCGTGATGCCCAGGGTGTCGAGGACGATGAGCGCGCCGATGCCGTAGACGACCACCAGCAGGAAGCGGCGGACCTGGGGCAGCAGTACGTCGTCCAGCGCCGTCTCCGTCTTCGGGGCGACCACCCTGATGTACCACTTGACGAAGAAGTCGACGGCGCTGGCCCCTGCCTGCACCATCACCAGCACTATGCCGATCTTCCACGCCTGGGTAGCGACGTTGCGCCACCCGGAGCCCTCGATCGGCAGCGAGATTATGGCAAGGTAGAGGCCAAGGATCAGGACGAACAGGATCGCCGGAAGGCGGGCGGCCTTCAGCATGTCCGGAACTATGCTGTCAGGCCCCCGGCTCTCCAGGCGGCCGGCTGCCACGTTCAGGAAGATGCGAAGGACGAACGCGCCGACGGCGAAGGCCGCCAGCACCGCCAGGGCGAACAGCGACTCCCAGGCGATCAGCTGGTCGAAGAATCGGGCGAAAGTGAAGCTGCCGCTCATGGTCGTGTCGATGCGACCTCGGTCGCGAAAACATATTGCCCGCGAGGCGAATCGGCCTACAAGCGAACTTACGGCGCATTTTCCGGTGTTTGCGGGGCGCTCCCCGGGCCAGCATCTACTCGGAGGGGGCGGTCATGTGGATGATCCAGCCTCGCTCGACCTCCGTTGGACCGCCGCCTACAAGGCCTCCCGAGCCGCCCAGGAACAGGCCGTCGCCGGGTCCCACCGCGACGGCGTAGGCGACGTCGTCGACCGGCGAGCCCATCTGTCTGCTCCACCGGACTTGCCCCTGGGAATCCATGGCGCTCACGAACACGTCGTATCCGCCCCGGGCGGCCTGCCCGGGAAAGGAACCCTTCGTGCGCCCGGCCACGTATAGCGCGCCGTCCCTGCCCGGCGAGACGGTCGATGCGACGTCCCAGTCCTCGGTCCCGAACTGCCTGACCCACGCTATCTGCCCATCTGCGCTGAGGCCGATCGCGAACGCGTCGAGAAAGCCGCCGACGCGGTTTCCGATCCCGATGACCGGGTTTGGAAGCACCGCCCTGGTGGTCCCCACGAGCACGACGGCGCCGCCCGGGTCCACGGTCAGGTCCAGCGTGCTGTCGGCATGGTTGGAGCCGAACGTCCACGTCCAAAGGTCGCTCCCCGCAAGGTCGAAGACCTTCAGGTACAGGTCCGAGGAGCCGGCGTGCTCATCGCCGACGGGGTCGGCAGAGAGCGGTCCCAGGGTAGAGCCGGCCATGTACACGCGCCCGGCGGAGACAGAGAGAGCGGTCGCGCCCATGCCCTCCTCCGAGCCGAACTGCAGCACCGCGGCGAGCTCCCCGCCAGGGTCGATGCGGGCCAGGAAGTTGTCCGAACTGCCTCGGTTATGCTGGCCGGGGAAGGCGCCCGAGGTGGACCCGGATACGAAGACCTGTCCGTCCTCGGCTACGGCCACGGCGTCGGCCCAGTCGACATGGTCGGTGCCTATCTGCAGCGACCAAAGCTCGGCTCCGTCGGGACCGTAGGCGGCGACGAATCCGTCCCTTCCGCCGCCGCTCGGGTTTGCGCCGACGGGTCCATCGACGCGAGCGGCCACGTACACGTTGCCGCGGCGGTCGACGGCCAGGTCCTCGGCGTTATCGTCCCCCAGCGCCCCAAACTGGCGCGTCCAGGCGACCTGGCCGTCCGCCGAATACCTCCGCACGAAGGCGTCCCTGCCGCCCTGGCCCCCGCCCTCCGACAGCGGCAGGGTCGTCCATCCCGCCGCGTAGACCGATCCGTCGGGACCTGCGGCAAGGGCGGTCACCCCGCTGCCGTCGGCAAGCTCGTCGGACCACACTAACTCCTCTAGGTCCGCACCTGTCCCGGGCGTGTTCCCCGCCGATCCCGGCGGGCCCGCGCACGCCGCACCGCAGCCCAGGATCAGCAGGGCGGCAAGGGCGAGGAAGGGAACGGCGGGAGGGTGCATGGTCGGCATGTTAGCGGGCCGGGCGTGCGTGTACCATCGGCGCGTGGCTGACTCTTTGCCGGGTACATCGGCCCTTATATAGAATCGGCCGTGGCGCGTGCCGGCAAGGGGCGGCGCCGGGAGAGACGTATGGAGATGGTCCCGCTCGGCAAGACCGGGCTCAAGGTAAGTCGTCTGGGCGTCGGGCTCGTCGAGATCGGCATCCAGCTCAGCGAGGGCGAGGCCGATCTCGCCGGCCGCGTGCTCAATACAGCGCTGGACGGTGGAATCAACTTCTTCGATACGGCAGAGTGCTACGGCATCAGCGAGGACCTGATAGGGAAGACCATCTCCCACAGGCGCAGCGAGTTCATCCTTGCGACCAAGGCGGGGCACCCTTCCTACGGCACGGATTGGCCGCGGTTTACCGGGGAGACCGTGCGGAAGAGCATCGAGCGCAGCCTCAGGCGGCTGAAAACGGACTACGTCGACCTGCTGCAGGTTCATGCCTACGACGTATTCGGCGAGCCGCCGGACGACGTGGTCGAGGCGGTGCTCAACGCCAAGCGCGAGGGCAAGACCCGGTTCGTCGGCTACAGCCAGGAGAACGAAGAGGCGATCTGGGCTATTGAGAGCGGCCTGTTCGACACCCTTCAGACCGCCTTTCACATAATGGACCAGAGGGCCAGGTACGGCATCTTCGAAATGGCGTCCGCCGCGAACATGGGGATAATCGTAAAGCGGCCGGTGGGAAACGCCATGTGGGGCAGGGCGTTTCGACCGGAGGACCACTACGAGAACACAGTGGCCCGCAGGCTGGGCCAGAGGGCCGAGAAGATGAGGGCGCTGGGGCCGATTGACGCGGAGCCGGACAACCACATCGAGACGGCCCTCGGGTTCGTGCTGGCCCACCCCGAGGTTCACACGGCCATCGTGGGCACCCGCAACCCCGCCCACATGCAATCCAACATCGAACTGGTCAGCGGCCGTCCCGCGCTCGCCCCGGAACTGGTTAAAGAGCTTCACCGCCGATACGATGAGGTTGGCGCCGACTGGCGAAGCATAGACTAGCGAAAGAGGAAGCATGACCACAGAGACCAAGCCAGACTACAAGGTAGTGGGCACCCGCCCGGTCAGGCACGACGGTGCCGACAAGGTGACCGGCAAGGCCCGCTTCGGTGCCGACGTGAGCCTGCCCGGCATGCTCTACGGGGCGGTGCTGCGTAGCCCACATGCCCACGCCCGCATACTCTCGATCGATTCGTCCAGGGCGGAGGCGCATCCGGCCGTTAGGGCCGTGATGACCTGCGCGGACCTTGTTCCGGGTCCCACGGTAGGCACCGGCATTGTGCCCGGGCACAACCACTCGTCCAACGTCATGGCGCGGGGCAAGGCGCTCTACAAGGGCCATGCGATCGCGGCGCTGGCGGCGACCAGCCTGCATGCGGCGCAGGAGGCGCTCGACCTGATAGAGGTCGAGTACGACCCGCTTCCCGCCGTGCTGGATGTGGAATCCGCGATGAAGCCGGACGCCCCGGTGCTGCACGAGGACATGGAGCCCTACAGCCTGGGCCCGGTCGAGGGTTTTGCGCCCAACGTCGTGGGCCGGGAGCAGTACGCCCTGGGAGACCTTTCGGCCGGGTTTGCGTCCGCCGAGGCGACGATCGAACGCGAGTTCAGGACCCATTCGGTCCACCAGGGCTACATAGAGCCCCAGAACGGCACCGCCAGCTGGTCCCCGGACGGCAAGCTCACGATCTGGTGCTCGAGCCAGGGCCACTTCGGAATCCGGGACCAGGTCGCCTCGATCCTTGGCCTGCCGGTCTCGGACGTAAAGGTAGTGCCCATGGAGATCGGTGGCGGTTTCGGAGGCAAGCTGCCAATCTACCTTGAGCCGCTGGCCGCCGTGCTTTCCAGAAAAACCGGCCAGCCGGTTAAGCTGACCATGTCACGCACCGAGGTGCTCGAGGCCACCGGGCCCACCTCGGGCAGTCATGTCCGCATCAGGATCGGCGCCACGAAGGAGGGCCGATTTACGGCTGGCGAGGCCATTGTGGCATTCGAGACCGGGGCGTTCCCGCCGTCACCGATCACCGCCGCTGCCGCCGCGGTTTTCGCTCCCTACAGGATCGATAACGTGCGCATCGACGCCTACGACGTGGTCGATAACAAGCCCAAGGTCGCCCCGTACCGCGCGCCCGGTGCGCCGATCGTCGCGTTTGCCGTCGAATCGGTGATCGATGAGCTGGCAAAGGACCTTGGCATAGATCCCATGGACCTGCGGATCCTGAATGCGGCGAAAGAAGGGGATCGGCGGGCGGACGGAGTGATGAACGGACGCATCGGGGCGCTCGAGACCATGGAGGCGGTCAGGTCACATCCCCACTACTCGGCGCCCGTCGAGGGGGACGGAGTGGGCCGGGGTGTGAGCCTTGGCTTTTGCCGCAACAACTCGGGGCCGGCCTGCGCGGTCGGAAACGTGCTCGCGGACGGCCGCGTGTCGCTGGTCGAGGGATCGATGGACATTGGCGGTAGCAGGACCGCGGTCGCGCAGATGTTCGCCGAGGTCCTGTCACTGGCGGTCGAGGACGTCCTGCCGACGGTTGGCGACACCGAGATGATCGGGTACACGTCCAATACCGGCGGCAGCGGCGTTGCATACAAGTCGGGATGGGCGGCCTACGAGGCGGCGCACGACATCCGGCGCCAGGTGATCAGCAGGGCGGCGGACATCTGGGGCGTGGACGCAGGCGAGGTGGAGTACGCCGGCGGCGAGGTCCGCCACGTTTCGGACACCGAGCTCAGGATGACCTTCAAGGAGATCGCGGCTTCGGCCAACGACACCGGCGGACCGATCGTCGGCCGCGCCAACCTGAACCCCGGCGGCTCGGCCGGATCGTACTCGGCTCTGATCGTGGACGTAAGGGTCGACCGCGAGACGGGCAAGACCGATATCCTGCGAGCGACGGCCTTCCAGGACGTCGGCACGGCGATTCACCCCTCCTACGTCGAGGGGCAGATCCAGGGAGGCATCGCGCAGGGCATTGGATGGGCGCTCAATGAAGAGTACTGGCTCGACGACGACGGGGCGATGCAGAACAGCTCGCTTCTCGACTACCGCATGCCGACCTCGCTCGATCTGCCGATGATCGAGACGGTCCTGGTCGAGGTGCCCAACCCCAACCATCCCTACGGGGTAAAGGGCGTCGGAGAGGCGAGTATCTCGGCCCCGCTGGCCGCGGTCGCAAACGCGATCAAGAGCGCGACGGGGACGCGCCTTCGGGAGCTTCCCATGACCCCGCAGGCGATCGTGGTGGCTACAGGAGGTTAGAAGGCGGGTCGGGTAGAGCGGTGGTTCCGGACAGCGCTGGAACTGATCGTCAGAGGAGGGCCGGCGACAGCTAGCGCGATGCCCAGCCCCCGTCGTTTACCAGGGGCGGGCCGGTAACGTAGGAGGCCGCCTTCGAGCAGAGCCACACGCACGTGTCGGCTATCTCCTCCGGGCTCGCCACACGGCCCGCCGGGTGCAGGTCGCCGATGTACCGGTCGGTCTCCTCGGGACCTCGCCCGTCGTCCCACAGCTTGTAGTGCATCGGTGTGGCGATGCTTCCCGGGCATATGCAGTTGATCCGGATGCCCAGGGGCGCGTATTCGAGGGCGGCGGCCTTCGTCAGGCCCACGACGGCATGCCGGCTGGCGACGTACGCGGGCATGGTCGGCACCGCGTATACCCCTACCCCGGATGAAACGTTGACTATCGCTCCGCCTCCCGCCTCCAGCATCGCCGGTATCTCGGCCCTCATCGAGAGAAAGACTCCCCGCAGGTTGGTCGCCATAACCGCGTCGAAATTCTCCAGGGTGGCGTCCGCGGTGACGGCCGTTTCCCCTGTGATGCCGGCGTTGTTGACCGCGTAGTCTAGTCGTCCGAATTTCTCCACGCCGTAAGAAACGGCGGTAGTGATGTCCCCCGGGACGGAGACATCTCCCCGGACGAAGAGGGCCTGTCCTCCATCCTCGCGGATGCCGCGGGCGACCGCCTCGCCCTCGGCCTGGCGGCGGGCTATGGTGACGACGGCGGCGCCCCGGAGGGCGAAGGAACGCGCGGTCCATTCGCCCACGCCGGTGCTGGCGCCGGTGACCAAGGCGACTTTACCCTCCATCTCGCGGGTCGGCATAGCGCGCCCATTATAAAGGGGAGTGAGTGTTAAACTCGTCCCGGCCGAGAGGAGGGAGATCGAGTTGGTGGACGGCGAAATGAAAGGGAAGGTGCTCACCGTGCTCGGGCCGATAGAGCCCGACGAGATGGGGATCACGCTGACCCACGAGCACCTGCTGATCGACCTGGATGGCTACTTCGTGCAGTCGGACGAGGCCTCGGTACGCTTCTACGAGGACGTGCCCGTGACGATGGATATCCTCGGCGCGATGGGACGGCTCTGGTTCCGCAACCATGCCAACCTTAGGGTGCTCGACGAGAGACTGGCCATCGAAGAGGCTCTGCGCTTTCGGCACGCCGGCGGCGACTCCATGGTCGATACAACCAGCATAGGCATAGCGCGCGACCCGCTCGCGCTCACGCGCATCTCCCGTGCCACCGGTCTGAACGTCGTCATGGGCGGCAGCTACTACATCCCACTCTTCCACCCGCCGGACATGGACGATCGCGAGGAGGGCGAAATCGAGGAGGAGATCGTCCGGGACATCACCATCGGGGTCGGTGACACCGGCGTTCGATGCGGCGTGATAGGCGAGATCGGCTGCATGTCCCCGCTCGACGAAAACCTCACCAAGGTGCTGAGAGCGTCAGCTCGTGCGTCGGCCAGGACCGGCGCGCCGATCACCATCCATCCGGGATTTACGGACAGGAGCCCGGCCGAGATACTGGATACCCTGCTGGAGGCGGGAACGGAGGCGACGCAGGTCATCATGGGTCATATCGGGCCTACGGTCAGCGACCTGGGAGTGCTGAGGGATCTGGCCTCCTCCGGCTGCTACATCCAGCACGACCTGTTCGGGTATGAAAATACGAACCAGGAGTATCTTGGTCGCGTCGGCATGCAGATTTCGGACGAGCAGCGGATCGAGAGATTGGAACACCTTGTGGAGCACGGCTACGAGGACCAGCTGCTGGTCGCCCAGGACCGCTGCTCATTGATCCACTTCAGGCGTTACGGCGGGCCCGGTTTTGCCCACATCCTGGAGTCCATAGTTCCGCGTATGAGGCGCCGCGGCTTCTCGGAGGACCTGCTGGAGGAGATCCTGGCCCGGAACCCGGGACGCGCCCTGGCCTTCGGCTAGACCTTCGATCGATGTACGTCTGCACTCGAGTACTCAACCCTTCCGTTTTCACCTTCGCACGCCCGACCGAGCGCATGCCGTGCCCTGGTCTTCCGCTCCGCCGCGGGGAAGCGGGCTAGGGCAGGGACCGTGGACTACCGAAGGGTGGGCCGCACCGGCCTGTTCGTGTCCCGCATATGCGTCGGCACCGTTGCGTTCGGTCAGAGGCTGGATGAGCGCGAGTCGGTGGCGCTGATCGACCGGGCGATCGGGAAGGGTGTCAACTTTTTCGACACCGCCAACTCCTACAACGAGGGACGAACCGAGGAGATCATCGGCAAGGCGATCCGGGGAAGGCGCTACGAGACCATCGTCGCTTCCAAGGTAGGTGCCGGCCCCATCGACCTCAACATCGCCACCCTGAGCCGAAAGCACATCATGCACGAGATCGAGGGCACGCTGCGCCGGCTAGGCACCGACTACGTAGACATCCTCTACGCACACAAGCCGGACCCCGTCACGCCCATGGAGGAGACGATGGAGGCCTTCGGGGATATAGTCCGGCAGGGCAAGGTGCGTTACCTTGGCTGCTCGAATTTCCCCGCGTGGCAGATCGCAAGGTCCCAGTGGACGGCCGACATAAGGAAGCTGGCCCGCTTCGAGTGCATCCAGCCACGCTACAACCTCCTTGAGCGCGACATCGAGGCCGAGGTGGTGCCCTTCTGCGTCGATGACGACATCAGCATCTACCCCTATGGCTCCCTTGCGGCCGGCCTGCTCGCCGGCAAATTCCTCGACCGCCGCCAGCTCCGTGAAGACGACAAGATGGCGACCGGAATGAACTACCGGCAGCTTTACTGGCGCAAGGAGGCCTTCGAGTTCGTCGACAGGCTGAAGGTCGCATCTGATGAGGCCGGGCACACGCTGACCCAGACCTCGCTGGCCTGGCTGCTCGAGCAGCCGAGGCTCGACGCCGTGATAGTAGGCATGCGGACGGACGATCAGCTCGATGCCGCCGTCTCGGCGATCGGGGTAGATCTGTCCGACAAGGAGCGCGAGGTATGCGCAAACGGCCCCTCGAAATAGTGGAAGAGACCCGGGTGAAATGATGTCCAGCGGCCTTCTGCAGGGCCTCACGGTGGTCGACATGACCGTAAACGTGCCCGGTCCGTTCTGCTCGACCATACTCGCCGATCTGGGGGCCCGCGTGATCAAGGTAGAGCCTCCCTCCGGGGACCCGCTGCGCCAGAGCCCGGGCATGTGGTCGGGGATCAACCGCGGCAAGCGCAGCATCGCTCTCGACCTTAAGACTTCCCGGGGCAGGGAGGTTCTCTGTCGCCTGGCCAGGGGTTCAGATGTCGTGCTGGAGGGATGGAGGCCGGGAGTTGCCGGACGCCTGGGTGCTGACTACGAGACGCTTTCTGCCGGCAACCCCGGGCTCGTCTACTGCTCGATCTCCGGCTTCGGCCAGGAGGGGCCCTGGCGCGACCGGCCGGCCCATGACGTCAACTTCGCGGCCCTTGCCGGTCACCTGAGCGCCCAGATGCAGATCTCAGAACGTCCATGGCTACCGCCGATACTGATCTCCGACCTGGCGTCCGGCCTGTACGCGGCGGTGGCGGTGCTGGCGGCCGTAGTGGGGCGTCATGCGACGGGCACCGGCAAGTACATCGACCTTTCGATGGCCGACTCCACCCTTGCCCTGCTTGCGCCGGAGATAGGTCGGCTCGGCACGGGCGAAGCGGCCGGAAGACCCAACGTGACCTTCATACCGCACTACGGGCTGTTCCAGTGCTCGGACGGGCACTGGTTCAGTCTGGGGATCGTGGACGAGGACCACTTCTGGCGCAGGTTCTGCGAGTCATCGGGGCTGGACGAGGTGGCCGGCCTGACATTTGCCGAGAGGGTGGAGCGGGGCGAGTCGCTGACCAGGGCGGTCCAGGAGGCGTTTCTGTCCCGGACGTCGCGGGAGTGGGAGGAGGCCCTTGAGGCGGCCGACGTGCCGGCCGCACGGGTGACCTCGCTCGCTGACCTCGTTGACTCGGTGCACTTTCGGTCAAGTGGCATGTTCGTTGACAAGGGCCTACAGCGTTTCCTTGCCCAGCCGTTCAAGGTCTCGGGCGAGTCGGTGGGGCCGACCGATGGTCCCCCTGGCCCAGGCGAGCACACCGAGGCGCTGCTCGCCGAGCTTGGATACGACTCCGGGCAGATCGCAGGGATGACCCGGGAAGGTGCCTTTGGGCACGTGGGGGCAGGAGCGAGTCGATGACGTCGGCGGGTAATGCGGGAGCGTACCAGGTGGGTGACTACGCCGAGACCTACCGGACCTTCAGGCAGGACGTGCCTGAGCGGTACAACTGGGCGTACGAGGTGTTCGACCGGTGGGCGGAAGATCCCGGCAAGGTCGCGATGGTATGGCTCGCGCCCGATGGCAGCACCGTGCGCGAAGTCACCTTCCGGGAGATGTCCGCGCGCTCAAAGCGGGTTGCCAATGCCCTCACCGGGCTGGGAATCGAGAGGGGCGGCCGGGTCTTCATCATGCTCAACCGGGTCGTCGAGTGGTGGGAGATCATGCTCGGGTGCATGCGAGCAGGCCTTGTGTCGGTGCCGGCCACGACGCTCCTGACGACCAGGGACATCTCCTACCGCATCGGTGCGTCCGAGCCGTCGATCGCCTTCACCGACGCTGACAACTACGACAAGCTAAGGCAGGTTCAGCCCCAGTGTCCCGGCCTCAAGGACGTGGTCGTGGTAGGGGAGCAGGGTGCCTGGACCGAGTACGAGAGTCTCCTCAGGTCGGCATCGGCCGATCTTTCCAACCCGCAGAACCCCTCGTCGGACATGCTGGTGATCTACTTCACGTCCGGCACGACAGGCAATCCCAAGATGGTTGCCAACACCCATGCCAGCTACCCGATCGGGCACGTTGCGACCGGTAAGTTCTGGCTCGACAACCGGCCGACCGACCTGCACTGGACGCTCTCCGATACCGGTTGGGCACAGGCGGCGTGGACCAGCTTCTTCGGCCCGTGGAACATGGGGGCGGCCATCTTCGTGTGGGACCAGCGCGGCCGCTTTGACGGCGGCCTGACACTGGAAGTGCTGGAGCGGTTTCCGATAACGACGTTCTTTGCGCCCCCGACCGCCTACCGCATGATGGTGCAGCAGGATCTGGCGAGCTTCAGTCCCAGGGCGCTACGTCACAGCGTGGGCGCCGGGGAGGCCGTCAACCCCGAGGTGATCGACGCCTGGCGGCAGGGAACCGGACTGCACATCTGGGAGGGATACGGCCAGACCGAGTCGACCCTGATGGCTGCGACCTTCCCGGGCATGGAGCACAGGCCCGGGTCGATGGGGGTCAGCTGTCCCGGCTTTGAACTGGCCGTCGTCAGCGAGTACGGCGAGGAGATGCCTGTCGGGGAGGAGGGTGAGATTGCGATCAGGGTATCGCCCGATCGCCCGGTTGGACTGTTCCCCGGCTACTGGCGAGACCCGGAGGCGAACGCGAGGTCCTTCAGGGGGGAGTGGTATTTCACCGGGGATATTGCCACTCGCGACGAGGACGGCTATTTCTGGTTCGTCGGCCGGGGTGACGACCTGATCATCAGCGCTTCCTACCGAATCGGACCATTCGAGGTAGAGTCAGCGCTCATGGGCCACCCGGCGGTAGCCGAGACGGCCGTGGTGGCCAGGCCCGACGCGGTGCGTGGCCAGATCGTAAAGGCGTTCGTTGTCGCCGCGCCCGGGATTGAGGTTTCGGACGAGCTGGCCGCCGAGCTGCAGGCGCACGTTCGGAGCGTTACAGCACCCTACAAGTACCCCCGGCAGATCGAGTTCGTGCCCGACCTGCCAAAGACCGTGAGCGGCAAGATCAGGCGAAGCGAGCTGCGCCTGAGGGGGGATTAGCGACGTGTCCTTCGGCGAGCATCACAACATCTTCCGCGATGCGGTGCGCCGCTTTGTTCGCGAGGAGATAGAGCCGAACGTCGATGACTGGGAGGAGGCAGGAAGGGTTCCGAAGGCGCTGTTTCGCTCGCTGGGCGAACTGGGCTTTCTTGGGGTGGAGTTTCCTGTCGAGTACGGTGGCGGTGGCGGCGACTTCTGGATGTCGGTTGTGCTCGCCGAGGAGCTGGCGCGGTGCCGGGCCGGGGGAGTGGCGTTCAGCGTAATCGTTCACACCGACATGTCTTCTCCGTGGCTGGTTGCCCTTGGTACGGACGAGCAGAAAGAGCGCTACCTGCCGGGCATCGCCAGCGGCGAAACCGTGTGCGCCCTTGCGATCACCGAGCCGGGTGCCGGCTCAGACATGGCGGGCATTTCGACCAGTGCGGTTCGCGATGGCGACGATTGGGTCATCAACGGTGCCAAGACCTTCACAACCAACGGGGTCTATGGTGACCTCTACTTTCTGGCCGCACGGACCTCCCGGGAAGGGCCGCGCCACAGGGGACTGTCGCAGTTCCTGGTCGAGCGCGATGCGCCGGGGGTAACGGTCGCAGGTAAGCTCGAGAAGACGGGAATGCTGAGCTCGGACACGGCCGAGATTTCCTTCGACGATGTGCGCGTGCCTGCGACCAGCCTCCTGGGCCAGGAGGGCAGGGGATTCTACCAGCTTGCCTCGGGCCTTCAGCGCGAGCGGCTGATGGCGGCCGTCATGAGCGTTTCGGCCGCGGATCAGGCCCTGGACGACAGCAGGGCATATGTCAGGCAACGTGAGGCATTCGGGCGTCCCCTCGCCGAGATGCAGGGTCTGCGCCACAAGGTCGCCGACATGGCGACGCGCATCGAGGCGGCGCGCGGACTGACGTACAACGCCGCAGCAATGTTCGCCGCCGGCGAGGAGTGCGCCAAAGAGGTCTCTATGGCCAAGCTGTTCGCAACTGAGACGGCCGTCCAGGTCGGGTACGATGCCGTTCAGCTACACGGTGGCTACGGCTACGTGCGGGAGACGCCCGTCGAGCGCTTCGCCCGCGACTACCGGCTATGGACTATCGCGGCCGGCAGCTCCGAGATCATGCGTGACATCATCGCAAAGCGCGTATTTGGCTAGGAGCGTGTGTGTGCAGGGACTAACCCGAACGCCTCCTCCAGGGCAGGACGGACGCCGCGCGGATATCATTTGGAGCGAGTCGGCGTAGGCCAGCCAGCAGAGCAGTTGTTTTGTAGTCTTCGTACTACTACTCGCTCACCCGTTCAGGTGGGCAGTTTTTCCTGGCTACAGACGTGGAGGCCGTATCGTTAGTCGCCCAGGGTCGCGATGAGTCGCCTCCGGGATTGGCAAACGGACCTGCCGGTATCCCATCCAGCGGGTTGCATCCCGGAGCCATGCATTCTCCGGGACCGCGGTGTCGCTCGGGCGCCTGACCCAATTCCGATTGCTGGAGACCGGGCCGGGTCGAACTACTCCTGAAACACCAGCTCGGCTTCGGCGAACCATGCGCCGATTTCCGGGCTGACGCTCATGCGTGACCTTCCTCCAACTCGGTGTTGAGCAAGGTCGAACGCGACTCGTTCGCGCTGTCCTCCATGGAGGGGCGGCTAATGGTCGATGAGTTGGAGCGAGAGGAGACCGACTGCGGCCCTTCTCCGGCCTACCTCCGGCGTTCGAGCGCCTCGACTACTCGCGTGACAGTGTCCTCCGGTCGATCGAAGAGAGTTTGGGTCGTCCGGGTCTCGACGTATCGATGTTGTTCCGGTGCACAACCCCGCCCATCCCTTCGGACGTGTGTACGGAGTTGAAGGCCGAAGGTCTGATCTCCGCGCAGGCGCTCGTCCCGGGCGGTATTGAGCGGGTCCGGGTAGCTCATCTTGCGGTGTCGCCGCCGTCCAGGTAGACAACCTGACCGGTCATGTAGTCGGACGCGGGGCTGGCCAAGTAGACCGCCAGGAGGCCGAGGTCCCGCAGGCTCCCCGCCCCGCCCAGGGGGACGCGGGCCATCATGCGGTTACGCTCACCGGGGTCGTCCAGGGGGTTCATCTGGGTCTTGAAATCGCCCGGGCCGATGGCGTTTACCCGGATGCCGTGGGAGGCCCACTCCAGCGCGAGTACCCGGGTAAGCATGTTGATCGCGGCCTTGGAAGCGTTGTACGGGGCCGCGTACTCGACGGCCTGCTGGGCGGTTCTGGACGAGATATTGATGATCTTGCCGTAGCGCCTTTCCAGCATGCCTGGCGCGACGGCACGGCAGCCGAACATTACGGAATCGATGTTGGTGGTGTAGACCAAATCCCACTCCCCGTTCGTTAGCGGGTGATCTGCGACGCGGCTTACCTGCGGCGGTCCCAGCGGGCGGCCGGGCATCGGCACCAGGGGCACTGTGATGTGGGCTCCGGCGTTGTTGACGAGGATGTCCACCGGCCCCAGCTCCCGCTCCGCCGTCGCCACCATCGCGTCCACCTCGGAGGAGACAGACACGTCGGTGGGAATGGCAACGGACCGTCGGCCGAGCGCCCGTATTTCGTCCGCGACCGAATCTATCTCAGAGCGGGTTCGGGCGGCCACGGCGACATCGGCGCCAGACTCCGCCAGGGTCGAGGCGATGGCACGTCCGATCCCCCGGCCCCCTCCGGTGACCAGGGCGACGCGGCCGTTGAGTGAAAACTCTGGTAGCCGCTCACCGCTCATTTCTTTCACTCCCGGGTGTCTTTGCGCAACCGCTCATCTGCCTGGCAATCTGGCCCGAGCCCAATACGCCGCAACGAGTCAATCTTGCGATTGGCCAGGAAGCATATCAGCCACGCCAGCCCTAGGTCACAAACAGCAGGTTCAACTCACCATTCACCGGTATTCTCGAAAAGGGAGTCTTTTTGGAGATGCTAGGAACCGGCCAAGTTTCACTGCGAGACCGGCGTATCCCCATTTTGCTGCAAAGTCGCTTAGGTGGAGGCCGATCTGTCGAACCGACTACATTGAGCGAAATGCGCGAAATCGTCGCTGGCTAGAGTTGCGTGAAAAATCATTTGCAGGGAGCCAGATTTGCAGATACGGCCTTACACTAATTCTCCCCGTACTGTGGACGGCCTATACCTACCTGTATAGACTAGGGTACGGGATTAGCCAACGTAGCTCAGTCGGCAGAGCAGCTGTTTCGTAAACAGCAGGTCGGCGGTTCGAGTCCGCCCGTTGGCTCCAGTCTAAACAGCGGTTAAGCGACGATTATGTACTATACCTGAGCCAGCTCGAACTACCGGCTCTTAGCGCAACCGCCAAGAATTCGCCTAGTTTCTGTCAAGCCATAGAGTTGCCGCCAATGTTGAGCCAAGACTAGCCTGACCATGTGGTGGAGCACAGTTGCCGTCTCTGTGGTGGCGTCTTAGACCTAGCCGCGACTAAGACGCACTGGCTTCTTGCCCCGCATTCTTATTCGGAGACCATTCGGTTCATCCCCACACTGGCAGGGTCGCCCTAGGAACTGATATAGGGGAGAGAGATCAGTAGTTGGGCTGTTCTATGCGTCTAAACGGCTTAGCCGACTAGAGACCCAACATGACATGGCGTGACCCCATCGAGCTCCGCGCCGCTCGAGTCATGACTTGAGGAGAAGATATGCCAAAGCACTCCTTCAGTACTTTAATGCTTCGTTTGGCTCGAGCTGGGTTTAAGCGACAGTTCGTCAGCACTGCCCTGATGCCCGACTGGTGGGAAGATTCCTATGCTAAGGACCCCGCGGTCTTACCTGAGATTGAGATACGCGTAGCCCGTTTCTTGAACATCCCTCTTTCCGTGGTGAGGAACGTGCGTTTGGAACTTACTCTGCCTACATATCAGCAAGCCCAGTTGAGAAGGATAGGTGACATTGACCGAAATAGACTGAGGCCCGCGATCCACACTGCAATGCGAGTTGCCGAGGCAGTAACTCGCAGCATGAGGTCTACTGAATCGCCGGGAGCTCGATTTCCAAACGATGCCCTTGAATGGCGGCGAGTCCTTACGTCTGGAGGGAGTGAGCCGGTGCAACTTAGTGACGTTGCCAACCATCTCTGGTCGATGGGAACCCCTGTGATTCCCTTGGCCACTCTGCCAACGCCCAGTTTTCAAGGTCTAGCATGCATCGTTGACGGGACGCCGGCAATAGTGCTTGGCCACAATTACGATGAGCCTGGGCGAGTTACCTTCCTCATAGCTCATGAGGTGGGGCATATTGCGGCTGGTGATTGTCTACCGGATGGGCCGGTCTTGGACCAAAACGAGGCTATACAAGACAACTCGGCCGCGGAACATGAGGCAGATCTCTTCGCTAGACGTTTACTAATGGGAGAAGAGATGGCCGAGATCTCGGAACACGAACAGCTAGATGCCAAAGGACTTGCCCAGCGAGCTGTTGATCTCGAAGGCCAGACGGGTGTTGATGCTGGTTTGCTCATATTTGCGTGGGCCGCGAGAACCTTCAACTACGCCGAAGCGTCTCTGGCAGTGAGAGCTCTATACCGCTCGGTGGGAGCTCGGCGCCAACTGCGCAAGATATTCGACGAATACGTCGACTATGACTCAGCCGCAGAAAGTGACTTGGCTCTCCTTCGGTGTGTTTATGGAGCCCCTCAATTCTCAACGTCTGCTAGTTGACACTGACGCGTATTGCAAGCTGGGCGTGGCCAAGCTTCTGAACGATGCGATCGTGACTCTCGGGATTCCTTTTGCGGAGTGTGGACGGTTAGCTGCGTTGCCCTACATGCTTAAGCGTGGACCTCTCCGGAAGATTCTCGGCGACGACACAGCGGACGAGCTTGCAGATCTGGCTGAAACAACAATGCCTCTCGCGTTACAAGCCTCTGGTGAGTGGTTGGACGTCCTAGCTCATGTGCCTCTGATAGATCCTGGCGAAGCACAACTCCTAGCAGCCTCAGCAGAGCATGGACTGTTGATGTTGACGGGAGACAAACGAGGATTGCGTGGCGTGAAGGACATCGTTGGCTACGCGGAAGCTCTCGAAGGTCGAGTCGTCGTCGTTGAGGCAATCTTGGCGGAACTCTGCATGCGTCTCGGTGAAGGCACAGTAAGTACGCGGGTCCAGCCACTAATGGTAGTGGACACTGCCGTCAAGGTCTGCTTCTCAAACTCTAAGTCTTCCCCAGCAGATGCCTTGATTTCATACTACGAGGACTTGGCAGCTGACCTAGAGCCCCTGAAATTGTGGAAACCGCCATCCTTTGGAGTGGTATGAACATCAACCCCGCTCAATACATTCCGGTTCTAAAGGTCAAGCGTGCCGAAAAGGGAGCACTAGGAGCTATCTCTCCCAGCATAAAGGCGTATGTAGTGCCGCTATTGGAGATCGTGCAGCGTAGGAGAGAAAGGCCCGTCGATAAGCACCTCATCACGAGCTTTAGAGATCTAGCCGCAAGCCTCTATGGATACCCTCGGTGCCTTTTGGACCTTCGAGAAATAGCGGGCGATGGCCCCTCAGCTGCAGCGGAAGCGTTTGGACGCGCTGAGACCGCAGGTATCGAGTTTACGCCAGTTACTGGTCTGTCCAGAACGGCGGACGTGAACTTGGCGGTCAAGATGAGCGGCACTAGGGGAGTTGGAGTAAGGTTGACTCGTCAGGAATTGGAGAGTGGCAGTCTTGACGCTAGGCTAAACAGCTTCATGTCAGGAAACCGACTTATACCTGATGATGTGGACCTAATCTTAGACCTTGGACCCGTAGAGGACTTCATTCCTGCGGGGGTCAACGCTCTCGCGATGGCCTTTTTGGCAGACGTGCCAGTAAAGAGCCAGTGGAGATCTCTAACGGTTACAGGGTGTGCCTTCCCGTTTAGCATGGCCGTCGTCAACCGGAAAACGGCCAAGAGAGTCAAACGCGTCGAGTGGCTAGCTTGGAGAGACCGACTATATGACCAGCGGACCTCACTGGAGCGGTTGCCAGCTTTTGGTGATTGTGCGATTCAACACCCTTCCGGAGTGGAGAATTTTGATCCCAAATTCATGCAGGCGTCCGCAACCATACGCTACACGTCGGGTGAGGACTGGCTGTTAGTGAAAGGAGAAAGTACAAGGAAGACCCTCCCGAGTCACCAGTTTCCTAGCCTAGCGACGCGGCTAGTATATGGCGACTTGCAGGGGGCCTTTGAAGGACCTCAACACTGTGAAGGATGTAGGATGGCTAAAGCATCCGCAGATGGTGCAGAGGGCTTGGGCTCTCCAGAAGCGTGGAGGAAGATAGGCACGATTCATCACGTTACCACTGTCGTGCAGAACGACCTCGCTTCACTCCGGTGGCCTTGAGGTGGGCACGTACCGCGGCTGACACTTCCTCGGTCCCGAACAATTCACAGATTCGGTCCCAGAGATCTGAGCGTGGCTTGCTTCTCATGCCGCGAAGCGCATGGCGTTGCTCTAGGAGAGACATCGCCTCGTCACGCCAAAGAAATTCTGCTAGCGCTCGCGCATCTCGGTCTGGATTCTCCCGTCCTAGTCTGACAGTCTTGAACTCTGGTTCCAGAACAGCGGATTCGATGCGCAAGACTGCCCACCACGTAGGGATGATGTCCAGCGCTCGAGAGATGTGCCGGACGTCGCAGACTAGGGTGACTCGATCAAATACCCTACTGTAGATATCCGCCTGAATTCCTAGCCTTCGAAGATTGTCTCGCTCCGACTTTATCTCGTAGCCATGAAGTTGGCCATCCACCACAGCAAGATCAATCCTAGCGCTTCCTCGACACAGTCCCAGTTCATCAATTAGCAGCGCATCAGAGTCGTTCTGTCCTTTAGCGACCTCGCGACGCAACGCAGCGCGAATGGTTTCCTCGCTGAAGGTGCTGGCTGGCCCACCAATCTCATACAGACTGTGAGCGCTATTCTGTGCAGGCGTCCCTGGCATCGCCGGGTTCATCTTCCGCACGATCCTATAGCTGCGGTGTTGCTTCAGACAACCGACTCCAAGGTTGATTTTGGCCACTCTTTGGTTTGGCAACCTCCATCATGGAATCATGCAGTAGTTCTGCCGCTCGCCTTTCCCTTAACTGTCCAGAAGCAGTCAGCACGGCGTCGTGAGTGGCTTCCAGTCGGCCGGCCCAAAAGGCCCGCAGAGGTGAGTCTCGGTCCGATAGCGTACGTAGATTGTTGTCGGGCAAGACCTATTCGATGTTCGGCTCCGATGAAGTGTGATGGCCACTAGGGCCGTTTCGTTAACGGCATCCTTGGTGCCTCCCCTGACCGTGTGGAAGGGATCACAAGATGGCTGGCCATCCAGTAGCAGTGCAGGCCACTCGACGTCACATCCGCTGGGTTATATCCAGTCCTCCGGGGTGATGGACAACTCGTTGGCCCCCCACCTCGCCTGTTCTTGTATTCCGCTAACGACGGGCCGTTCAGGGAATGATATAGAACATGTGTGCTATTAGTCAAGTTGCCAATCGATAGAGTCTTGACATCAGAGGTCCATTTCTTTGGCGTTGCTCCATCCGAGCTGCTGCGGGGTTGCCCCGGTCGTGGGAGTCCCTAGCCCCTTTGAAGGAATTGATAAGAGTCGCGATATTGGCGAGATCATGTCGCAAATGACAGCGGAGATGAAATTCGATCTGGCTCCTAGTGTCTAACTATCAAATGCGCCGGACGTTCACTCTTGCAAACTTTCGAGCCATATGCCATAGCGTCGTTGGCTCAGTTGCTCGATGGGTCGCCAGACACAAGTCGCTTCCCTCGCCAGGACCATGAACCTTTGATTGAAATCAATCAGAAAACCGGTACTGCACATCTGAAAATCAGGGTCGCGCTGTGTGCGTACTCAAGTCATGTCATGAAATTATCAAACTCTGGAGGCAGCAGGTTCAGCAGTTTCGCTGCGCTCAGGTCGTACAAATCCCACGTAAGATCCAACTGGGCCAGTACATCAGCAAGGCGCCGTGCACTGCCAGGGCCTCGTCCCGCCGCTCGTGGCTTGGGCGTGTGGTTCGGCCCGATATAAAGACGAGTCGCTGCTTCCATGACCGACCTATTCGTCACGATCTCTTGTCGAGAGGCCAGTTGCTCCACAATGTCGCCGGGACGGTGCAGCGGTGTAGCCAGTACTGCTAGGGCGACATGAGGATTATGCCGGTGAGCGCGATAGATGTAGTAAGGACCTGCCAATAGATGGCGATAATAATTGCGAAAGCTGTTGATTGAAGGTACCCATCGATAGGCTTGTCCAGGCCTGCTTCCATCTGGGCAAAGTTGGTCAAAATAGAAGGCGGACAACCAAGCCCAGGTTCCGCGGTCCTCGTCGAGCCTGAGCATTTTGCCGTCTCCGAAGAGGGAGTACAGGTATTCGCCAGCGGAGAATCTGTTGGTAAACGACCTCGATTCCACCTCGAATTCAGGGTCTAAAGCCGTAGAAAAGTCGGGCGCTTTGAGTAGCGTGTGCAGTTCTTTCGGCTTTCTCACCGGTGATGCCCGGAAGTCTGCAAACCTGCTGATACCGCTGGAATTGAAACTGCGGAGTCTCACAAATGCCCCCCGCGGTCCCACCGCCTCGAGAAGCCATCGTAGCTGCCATTCTTACTGCAGAATGAGGTCACGGCCCGATCAATCCATTCATTGACTGGCCCGGTGCCATCCGCCTCCACGCGGGGTGGGGCGCTCATCTTCAGGTGACTTTTCGCGAATGCTATCCAGTCGTTCGCCCATTCTTCATCACTGTCTTCTTCAAATCCCTCCTGGGACAAAAGGATGCGGTTCAGGATCAATCGCAGGACGGTTGGGTAGACTAGTGCCATAAATGCCGGATCTCGTGACAACTCCCGCCACTGGACTATCTTGTCGTTAACCAGTAGGACGATGCCGTCGTCGAAACTTAATCGATAGACTTCCTGTCCTAGGGTGTTATCTGGCCTTACCGGAAGGAGTGACTCCTGTCCTCCATCTAGCCATATGGGCGCTATCCCGCTGCCTGCGGCCAGCAGCTTCCCCTTTTCTGTTCCGTTGGCCGCCGTAACTTTGACGCGGAATCTAATCCCGTCAGGGATACTGAACTGATGTAGGGATTCTTTGCCGGGAAGAGCAATCCTGCCGACCGTCCCTAGTGAGAATCTGGCATAGATGGTTCTTTGGTAGGCTTCCAGTCGGACGAGCGCGTCCTCCGGAAGTTTGTGCCGATCCAGAGAAAGACGAGTGATCTCGAATGCAAGGGGAAAAGCCTCGTTGTGTAGGGCGAGTGTCACGTCAGCCGATGTCAGCCGCTTTCTGCCAGTATGGTTAATCTGACTGACTGGCATCGGTATCTCCAATCTTGTTAGCCACTACGCGAATGTCCCGGTTGTCGTCAAAGCCGGTCACGCTGATGCGAAACTGTGGGTCGGTTATCTTGGCGACCAGCCGATTGTCAGCGGATTCAGTGAATTCCACTCCTCGTGAATCCAAGGAAATGGGATTTTGGTCGATCTGGAAGTCAGTTGGTCTATACCGAGCAAAGGCGTTGCCTCGGCTCCGCGCATAGGCAGCCTTTACCTCGACGCGGTCGCCGACCCGCAGAGGGTGGCGTCCGGCAGTCACTGAGAATCCCCTGCTAACGCTGCTGATCCTGACATAGCTTGGACTACTGGGCGGCGGTCCGCCATTGTCATCGGGTGGATCCTTTTCACCGTCAGGAACTGGAAAAACATCTGCTAGGAGACGTTTGTCCTCCTCCCGATTCTCCGCCGTAGCAAGGTCGCAGATCTCTCCCACGCTGTTCACGATGAAGTCAACAAGAGACGATGCGTGTACGTAGTCTTTCCTAACACGGTTCTTTTGCCACTGGGTGTGGCTGGGATTTTCGGCCTGTCGCAGGAAGGCTGCAAGTGGCTCGTCGCTAATGACTACCAGAGCCCTAATGCTGTTTCTAACCCGTCGGGGGCGCACGTCCGCTATCAGTATGTCTTCCCTGATGAAGGCTAGACCGAATTCGTAGTCGGAATCGTCGCGGGTCACATAAACGTCAAAGTATGAAGGCTGAGCAGCCACACCATGTTTCCGCACCGGCACCAGCACCCTAATGGTGAAACGTTCTTGCTGTTCCAGCTTCTCGCGCAGCGCGTCCAGCAGGCCTTCAGGGAACAAGTCTTTGCTCCACCTATAGGCTCCAGTTTCGGGATGTGAGAATAGGATGTGACGTTCACTTTGAGCCTTGCCTTGGGTGGCCCATTCTGCCAGCTCAGCTATTGGAATAGTCCGTTCCAGACCGGACCACTTTCGAATCTCTTGTACGAGGCTCTTGCCATCCAATATGACCTTCGCACCAGGTAGCTCCAACCAGACGTCCAGTCCGCCATTCAGGATAGTGAAGAAATAATTCTCACAGACAGCTCGCAGTACGGTAGCTTCGTCGATTTCCTCATTCAGCCATGGAACCACTACCGACAGCCCGCTTTCTCTCCGCCGCTCTAGGCGAAATGTCCTAGTAAAGTCATCTATGAAGCCGCTGTCCTCTATCGGCACAACAAGCCCCGGGCTGCAGCTGGATCTATTTCCGAAATATCCATCTCCGTGATGGTCTACTGCTCCTATCCGGTGTGACCTAAGCACGGAACGGCCCATCAGAAGTGGGCGCGGGTCGTTATGGCGAATCGTTAGTCCAAACAGTGTCTTAATCCGGCTAGCTTGAATGAATGTTGCTTTGCCAACACCCCGGCTACCACGATCTCCGGGAGACTTGTGAGTCAGGGCTTCTGCCCGGAAGAAGTTGAAAAAGTCGTTCCGGCTATCCTCTGCCGGTTCGCGCCATTCTTCCGTGTCGCCCAGCAGTCCGGTAGTACCTATATCCTCGAAGACCAGCGCCGTGCATTTCTCCTCTCGGCCGGGTATTTCGTCAGGACGTAGCCCACTGCGGTCGCTCGTATAGTGACGCCTTAAGGTGCCAAAGTACTTCTCCACTTCGCTCCAGCTGGGAGCATCCTCTTGGTTCACCAGCGATATGCGCACCATAGCGGGTGTGCCGGAGTTGAGCTTATGGGCGTCCAAGGAGTTCTGAATTCCTTCCCGTACCATTGCCTTGCCAGGGTCGCTGACGGTATCGCTGTCAAAGAAGGCGTCGGCAGTCGAGTTCCTGTACGTGTCGCCAGGTGCATATTTCTTGAATTGCCAGTCGGGTTGCGTCAAAGCTCTTTCTTCAACTCTCTCGAGGTTAGGGCAGCGCCCAGTGTAGTTTTGTGATAACAGCTGTCAACACTTGACAGGGAATGATCAGGTACGATGCGCGGTGATTCCACAGGCTTACGTATCGGGACCGGATTCGGCGACGCAAAGCCTCTTGCCGGTTAGGCTGAAATGGCGGGACTGGTGCAGGGGTCGTGGAAGCTTGAGTGGAGGCGGCTAGGCTAGTGATGGACGCCTTCATTGGTTAACCGTTACGCTCGCGTACTCGCTTAAGGAGGAACTCCAGTGTGCTCCAGCCACCAGACGCTGAACAGCTACTGTCAAGCCGGTACACGTTCAGACGGGCCTTGATTCGCTGGGGCCGACGTAACGCGCGAACTTACCCGTGGCGCGATGAACTGCCACTGTGGCTGGCGCTGATCGCAGAGGTGATGCTGCAGCGTACGCGGGCAGAGCAGGTTGTTGCGACTTTCAATAGATTTCGACAACAGTATCCGAGCCCGGCAGTGCTCGCCTTGGCCAGCGAACAGGAACTGGTCAGGCTCGTGGAACCGCTTGGTCTGCGCTGGCGTGGTCGCCTCCTGTATCGTCTCGCACAGGAAATTGGACGGATGGCCGGGGCACCTCCCCTTAACCAGCCGGCTCTTGAGAGGTTGCCTGGCGTCGGTCCTTACGTGGCCGCCGCCACGCTCTCCTTGCATGCCAACCGCCGGGCAGTGCCTATTGACTCGAACATCGTACGCGTACTCTGCAGGCTGGTCGGAGCCCCATACGATGGTGAGACCCGTCGGAAGCGCTGGCTGCGCGAACTGGCCGAGCTATTGACCCCGCCGCGGGCGCACCGCGCATACAATTACGCAGTGCTCGACCTTGCCGCGCTCGTGTGTCTTCCCCGTAAGCCAAATTGCGACGAGTGTCCTGTCTTGAAATGGTGCGCAACGGGGCTCAATCGGACAGAGGGAGATGGCTGAGCTTCAAGGACGTTACTTGGTTGCTATGAAGAGACTCGTCGAGGTGGAGGTTGCCCCTGAAGTCTCCCACCAGCATGAGTTAAACGGCGTTGCGGCGATCCAGCGGCTTCTTGGTACTCCTGGGGACGTGCTGAAGTTCTCGGATGTCGAGTGGGTGCTACTTCGCGATGACACAGAGCACGTCCGCGAGCGTCACAGTCTGAGCTGGTACGACAGTCGACGTATGAATCCAAATCGGTCCGCCGAGTGGCGCCTGTACTATGGCGACGGAGCGACAGCGGCGGAAGCGGATGATCTATTCGCTCTGATCCGACAAGAGCCGGAAGGTCCCCTTGCTGTGGTCGTCGCGCCCGCTGGGTCGACATGGGAGCAGCAGCTCGCAGCCATCTTCGGTGACTCGCTCGATTCCGGCGGGCGATTCACTACCGTCAGGCTTGGCGATGTCCCGGATATCTACGCGGCAGCGGCGGCCGAATTGTTCGACCTACTTGGCTGGGGCGAGGAACCCGAGCCGATCACCGAAGCGCCGTTCGCGGAAGAAGCGATCCGACGATTCGGACTCACGTTTCCCAGCTCGCTCACATTTTCACAGTTCATACAGAAACGCGTCACGGTCGACGTCGGGGATCCCGACGCGGCTTTGCTGACCTGGTGGAATGCGGAAGAGGCTCACTTCCGCGAGCACGAGCGACGGATCGTGGACCAGCGACTGATGACCCTGTTTGAAGACGTAGACGAGTTTCTGACGTACTCCAAGTCGGTTCACAATCGTCGCCGCGTTCGAGCCGGGCTCGCTTTCGAGAACCATCTCCGCACGATCTTCGAGGGGAACGGCCTGCGTCATAGCTCTAAAGTACGAACAGAGGGGAAGTCAGAACCCGACTTCCTGTTCCCCGGGATCGAAGAGTATCGCGACCTTTCGTTTGACGAGGCGAACCTTACGATGCTTGCGGCGAAGACGACGTGCAAAGACCGCTGGCGCCAGGTGCTACAGGAGGCCGCGCGCATCAAACGTAAGCACCTGTGCACGCTTGAGCCCGCAATCAGCACGGCCCAACTCAAGGAGATGGCCGATGACAAGATCTCCCTAGTAGCACCATCGGAGATCCTCCCGACCTACGAGGTCCCTCCCGGGTACGAAGTGATTTCGCTCGCGGACTTCATCAGGCTTGTGCAAGAGCGCGACGTCGATGGGTAACCGGCGGGGCCATGTCTGGCGTTCCCTGCGGCATCCAACTCTCTAAATACTTATCCTCCGCACTAGGGAGTTCAAGGCACATCGCCCTTACCATTGCACGTGCGATCGCTTCCACCACCGGAACGACTACCGAATTGCCGAACTGCTGATAAGCCCGCGTGTCAGAGACGGGGATCTCGAACGCCTCCGGGAAGCCCATCAGTCGTGCGCACTCCCGCGGCGTGAGGCGTCGGGGATTTGACCCCTCTGCCTGTTGGATGAGAATTTCCGAACCGTCTTTGTAATACCGGGCGCTTAAAGTCCGGCTTACTCCATCGAGATCCGGGAGTCCGAACCCGAACCCGTTGCCCAGTGAGCGGTGCTTTTTGGCGTAGTCCTGCAAATAGTCCCAGAGATGGTCCGAGAGCGTGTATTTCTCGTCAACGTCCTCTTCAAGTATCTCTGCGAGCGATGGTTGCCGATCTTCAAACTCCGGAAAGCTGAAGCAACTTGCGTCCTCGGCTTCACGGAAGCCGACGATGTAGATTCGTTCCCGGTGCTGTGGAACGAGCGCTTTAGCGTCGATCACTTTGTCGTCGACGTGGTATTCAAGTGCGGCAAGCGCCTCCCTGATAGTTCGATAGGTGCGCCCTCGGTCATGGTTTCTTAGGTGCTTTACGTTCTCAAGGAGAAACGCCCTTGGCTGCCGATAAGCGAGCACGTCGCGGATGCTGAAAAAGAGGTTCCCTTGATCCGGATGGTTAAAGCCGTCCGGGCGCCCGAGAGCACTGAGTTTCGAGACTCCGGCGATGGAGAACGGCTGACACGGGAAGCCAGCGACTAGAACATTGTGTTGGGGGACTTCGTTGAGCCGGAGCCTTGTAATGTCACCAGCGGGGATGTCGCCGTGGTTCACCGCGTAGGTGTGGACGGCGAACCGTTCGTACTCGGAACTGAAAACGCATGTGCCACCAGCAGCCTCGAACCCTAGACGGGTGCCGCCGATGCCTGCGAACAGGTCTACGAAGGAGAACTGGACGGGCGTGTCACCACAGCCATGCGGCGACCCCTGGAGCCGAGACGCTTGGGTGTCCGCCGCCGTCATGGCCGCATTTTCCAACTGTGCTGGCCGGTGTGCAACCGCAGAACCCCGATGCCTCCTAGCGGAAGATTGCCTTGCCTAATCAAGGCTCGCCGATCTATGCGACGTATCTACGCTAATCACTGAAGGCGTTGTTGCATGCTCTCGTCGTTGTGGGTACGGGCACCGATTCCGGTCGCAGATTCCGGTTTTCGTTCGGATTCTGCCATTACCTGAATGTTGCCTTGAGGCCCTGAGGCCACTTTCAGTGCACTGCCCTCTGTAAGCCAGTTCTGTCCATCCGGTAGTTCTGAACTGTAGAGAACAAGTGTTCTTTTGTCAAAGCGCGTTTGGAGAGTGTCGAGGCGATTATCTAATCGGCGAGGGAAAATTCGCTACTTGTGGCAGGTGGGCTTGGGCGACTACGTTTATCAGGCAACACTGCGGGTATTGGCCGAATGAGGGTCCAACAGTCTTCCGTTAAGTGCTGCTTTGGCCTGGTGGGTCGCGCCTGCGAATTGGCTCAATCACTTCCGGCCCATCGTTGGCCGCTGAGTTGACGAGGGTGGAGATCTCGTAGGCATTCATGGTGTCGGGGTTATATGGGATGAGCACCTCGCGCAGGACTTCGGGTTCCGGGACGTCATGGTCGAGCCAGAGGTCCTCCTGATCCCTTTGCAGGATCACGGGCATTCGCTCGTGGATAGGACGCAGCAGATCGTTGGCCTCGGTGGTGATAATCGTGCAGGAGATTACGGTTTCGTCCTGCGGATCCTGCCAGGTGTCCCACAGGCCCGCGAATGCAAATGGCTCTCCTGACGCCATCGTGACGCGCATGGGTCGCTTGCCGGTGCTGATGCGGCGCCACTCGTAGAACCCGTCGGCGAGAACCAGGCAGCGTCTCCGCCTGAGCGCTGTGCGAAAACTGGGCTTTTCGGCGACCGTTTCGGCCCGCGTGTTGATCATGCGGCTCCCGATTGAGACGTCTTTGGCCCACGATGGGATCAGGCCCCAGCGCATGCGCACCGCGCGCCTTGCGTCGCTTTCCGCCACCACCGTGAGCACGCCCTGGGTGGGCGCTACGTTGTAGCTGGGCGAGTAAGCGGCGTCAGCACCGTCGAAGCCGAACCGGTCTTCGAGTTCGGCTATGCTGGCTACCAGGCTGTATCGACCGCACATGGCTTGGGATCCTTTCCTGCCTGACGCAGGTTACCCACCGATCGTATCGT
>DAOUKM010000019.1:0-389571 GCA_034421295.1 Dehalococcoidia bacterium | reverse complement strand
AGTATCGACTCCTCAACCACGGTGCCCGGGGTGACGACCCTTACCACCTCCCTGTCGACCAGGCCCTTTGAAGTGGATGGATCCGAGGTCTGCTCGCAGAGAGCGACCCTGTGGCCGCACTTGATCAGCCTGCCAAGGTAGTTCTCAAGAGAGTGATAGGGGATGCCGGCGAGGGGGACGCGCTCGCCCTTGCCGAACTCGCGCGAGGTGAGTGCGATCTCCAGGTCGCGGGCGAGGACCTCGGCATCCTCATCGAAGGTCTCGTAAAAGTCCCCCATTCGAAACAGGAGGAGCTCGTCCGGATGCTCGGCCTTTATGCGCAGGTACTGGCGTCGGGCCGGGGTGCTCATGCCGCCATTCTAAGGCAGCGAACCCGACCGGTCACCGCAGCGCAGTGGCGGCGCCTTCCGGACCCGCCTTTGAGCCCGGCACCGGTGTCGAACGCTACGGACCGGGGATCAGTCCTCTTTCCAGAACCGCTCCTCCTCCACGGTGTACCCGCGGGGGAGAAGGCGCTCTTTTACATCCTCGATCATGCCAGGGTGGCCGCACGCGTAGATCAGGGAATCCTCCGGCGAAAGGCCCCAGCGGGCCAGGTACTGTTCAGCCACCTGGTTGGCCCGACCGGTCTGGCCCGTCCACCCGTCGTTTCGCGGCTCGGCCGGCCGGCTTATGGTCGGCACGAAGGTGATCAGGTCAGGATACCGCTCTGCCAGATCGATCAGCTCGGCGTCGTAGACGAACTCCGAGGCGTAGCTCGCGCCCATCAGCACGTACAGGTGATGCTCTGCACCCCGCTCGCCCCAGTCCTCCAGGTCATGCAGGTACTGGCGGACGATGCTCACATAGGGAACGACGCCGGTCACGGTAGCCAGCATCAGGTGGTTTCGCCATTCCGGTTGGAAGACGAACAGACCCTTGCCGCGCGGCCGTATAGAGACCGTGTCGCCCTCCTCAAGGTCCCAGATAAGGGGGGTCAGCACGCCACCATGCTCGGCCGGCACCAGCTCTACGAACAGCTCCAGATCGGACTCGTAGGGGGCCGAAACGATCGAATAGGCCCGCTCGATGCCGTCGATACCGATCGTGCAGTACTGGCCCGGCTTGAAGGCGAATCCCTCCGGTTTTTCGATCCACATCTTCAGAAGGTCGGGGGTGATGTCATCACGCCTCAGGACCTTTACCTGCTGGAGCTTTCTCGCCCTCTGCGCCCTGATCTGGGCGATCCTAGCCTCTGTGGCCAAACTTCCTCCTGCGCCTTGCGCATGCAGCAACCTTTCCATGGTTACATGCACAGGGGTACCTTACAAGGCCGCTGCGAGCCACAGTGCAGCGACCCTTACCGCGGAGCGCTTGGCTAACCTATTCGGAGACCGGTTCCAGGCGGACCGGCGACAGGCGAAGGCGCTCTGCGTGCTGCATCGGGTCCGGCCCGCCCGACGCGTCCAGTATCGTTGCCATCCTGCCGAAAAGCTCGGTCGTGGCAACCAGGCCCGGCTGGACGCCGTTGACGTGGACGACGCCGCGCACACGGCTCTCACGGCCGACGACATCTACGAGGTCGCCGTCGCCCAGCCCAAGGCGCTCGGCATCTTCGGCGTGGACCTCTACCATCTCCTCCTGGACGATCGAGTTGCGTCCCTTGACCGTGGCGATCTCCATCGGCCGGTCGGATTGAAGGAGCATGCGCCCCGGCGCCAGGATCAGGGGATATTCGGGGTCGGCGCGGTCCGGGGTGGGCATCAGGTCGATCAACGCGAAACTGCCCGCCCTGTCGTCCTCGCTCCTTATGCGATTGAGGATGGGCGTCCCACGCGTGTCTCCGTTGGGGCAAGGCCACTGCAGCTGGCGCCTGCGGAGCAACTCGTGGGACATGCCGGAGTAGATCGGCGCCTGTCTTGCCAGGTCGGTGAAGACCTGCTCACACGTCTCGTACTCGAATCCCGGGGCGCCCATTCGCCTTGCGATCTGTGAAACTATCCTCCAGTCCACGTCCTGATCGCCCTTCGGTCCAATCCCCGGCGACAGGAGCTGCACGCGCCGCTCCATGTTCGTGTAGGAACCATCCGTCTCGGCGAATGTGGTCGCGGGAAACACCACGTCCGCGCTCTCGCAAAGCTCGTCGCGGAAGGCGGAATGAACCACCAGCAGTTCGAGCCTGCCCAGCGCATCCGCAAGCCCGGCCAGTCCAAAGTCCCTGAGCGATGTTCCCTCGCCCATCACGTGTAGCGCCTTTACCCGTCCATCCGAGATCGCCGTAGCGAGCTGTGAGACGCCGATGCCTTGCGCAGCGGGCACCTTGTATCCGGCGCGCCTCTCAGACCGTTCTCGACCCTCATCATCACTGATGGCAACGTACCCGGGAAGGGCGTCCGGGGTGCAACCGACATCCTTGGCCCCCTGCTCGTTCGCCCCGATGAAGAGGGGATAAAGGCCCGTCGACGGCTTGCCCACGTTACCCGTCACCAGAGCCAGGTTGACGATGGCGCGCACGCATTGCTCGATCCCGTCGGGGTCCACCGTCTCCAGCCCGTAGATGACGGCCCCCGGGCCGGACGAGGCGAACAGCCGGGCCGTCTCCCTGATGCGCTCCTCGGAGATACCGGTGGCGACCGAGACCTTCAGCAGATCGAAGGCGGCCGCCGAGTTCTTTACCGCAGCGACGTTATCGCAGTGGTCGGCGACAAAGCCGTGGTCGTCGAGGGACTCGTCGAGGATCGTCCTGAGCATACCCCCGATCAGCGCGCCCTCGCTCCCCGGCCTCGGCCTGAGCCAGATCTCGGCGAACCGCGTCAGCTCGGTCTGGCGCGGGTCTATGACGATCAGCCTGGCGCCCTCCCTCACGGCCTTCTTGAGCGGCACGCCAACGACGTTGTGCTCCTCGGTCAGGTTGCTGCCGACAACCAGGATGCACCTGGACGATTCCAGCTCCCATATCGGGTTCGTGGCCGCCCGGTGTCCCAGCATCTGCCCGAGAACCCCGACGAGCTGGGGCCTGGCGTTCGAGGAGACGTCCACATTGTTGGTGCCCATGACGGACCGGGCGAACTTCTGGGCGACGAACGCGTCCTCATTTGTCCCCCTCGGCGAGGCAAGCATGGCATAGCCACGCCCTCCCCTGAAGCCGGCCAGCCGGTCCGCGACGATGTCGAGAGCCTCCGTCCACGTCGCCTCACGCAGCTCCCCGTCCTCGCGCACCAGCGGAGTCTTGATCCGCTTTCTGCTGTTGACGAAGTCGAGGCCGAACTTGCCCTTGAAGCACGCCTGTCCGCGGTTCGCCTCGGAGTGCCGGTCGGGGACGGCCCGGATCAGCTTGTTGCGCTTGTTGATCTCCAGGTTGAGATTGCACCCCACCGGGCAGTGGGGGCAGACGGACTTGACCTGCCTTACGGCCTTGTCCCACTTGTAGTCGCGCTCCACAAGCGCCCCGGTGGGACACGCGTCAATGCAGGCCCCGCAGAACTCGCAGCCCGATTCCAGGAGCGAGGTCCCCTGGGAGGTTCCGATCAGGGTCTTGCCGGCCCGGTTCAGGAACGTGAGCGCCGAGTCGCCCCTGATCTCGTCGCATACGCGCACGCACCTTCCGCACACGATGCAAAGGTTCATGTCCATTTCCCAGAAGGGGTCCCCCACGCTCTGCGGGAGGCCGCGGTTCTGGTAGGTCAGGGGGGTCTCAAGGTCCATCTCGAGCCAGCGCGCGGTGTCCTTGAGCTCGCAGCGTTCATTCTTGGGGCAGGTGACGCAGCGATCGTTCACCGACACGTGGCGCAGGCATACGTCAGCCGGCCCGCACAGCTCGATTCGGTGACAGGTCAGGCACCCGTGCGGGTGCTCGGACAGCAACAGGTCCATGATGCCGCGGCGAAGCTCGACCACCTCGGGACTCTTGGTGCTGACGACCATGTCAGGCGCAACCGGGGTCGTACACGACGCCGGCGCCCCGGGGCGCCCATCGACGTTGACCACGCACATCCTGCAGGCCCCGAAAGGCTTGGTCCCCGGGTAATAGCAAAGGTACGGGATGTATATCTCGGCCTCCATGGCCGCCTCCAGCACCATCTGGCCGGGCCGGGCCTTGACCTGCGTCCCGTCGATCGTGATTGTCAGATCTTCAGACACTCACACACCCCTCTAGCGGCCGACCGCTTCCGCCACCTGCCCAGTGGAGCCCGGTCCCGCTATCGGCACTTCGGCGAACGGGCGCGTGTTGCGAGGCGCATAGTAGGGCCGCCGGCAGGAACCCGTCGGGCACCGTCCTTCCTCCATGTGCGCACGGAAGTCCGACTCGAAATGCTTGATGGCAGACTCTATGGGATTGAATCCCAACTGGCCATGGCCGCACAGAGAGCCCACCTGCATGGTCTTGCCCACCGACTTCATCAGCTCTACATCGCTGGGCCGGTTCTCGTGGCGGCAGATGCGCTCGACTATCTCGAGCAGGTTCGTGGTGCCCAGGCGGCATGGAAAACACTTGCCGCAGGACTCGAACTGGCAGAAGGCGACCAGCACCCTGGTCAGATCGACGGCGCAAGCCCTGTCGTCGGCCACGATTATCCCGCCCGAGCCCAGGATCGCCCCCGCCTCCCTCATCTCGTCGAAGTCGAGGTGTACACCGGTAGACTGGCCGCCGAGCACCCCGCCGAGCGGGCCCCCGGTCTGCAGCAGCTTGAGCTGTCTCCCATCGGGCACGCCGCCTCCTATCTCCTCGATGACCTCGCCGATTGACAGACCCATCGGCACCTCGTAGAGGCCGGGATAGGTAATGTTTCCGCTCAGGCATATGATGGCCGTGCCGGTGCTCTTGTTCACGCCGATCGAGGAGAACCACTCGGCTCCATGCTCAAGTATCGAGGGGGCGTAAGAGAGGGTCTTTACGTTGTTGATCGTGCTCGGCCGGCCCCAGACGCCGAAGGCGGCCGGAAACGGCGGTCGCGAGCGGGGCATCGATCGGTTGCCCTCCACAGCCTCCATCAGGGCGGTCTCCTCGCCCGCTACGTAGGACTCGCCCGTGAGCGCAACCTCCATATCGAAGCTAAAGTCCGTGCCCAGGATGTCCTCGCCAAGGAGGCCGGCCCCGTAGGCCTGCCTGATTGCGGCTTCGGTGCGTTCGATCGGCCCGTCGTGACCGTGGCGGATGAAGATGATGCCGTTGGAGGCTCCGGTTGCGAATCCCGCGATGGTCATGCCCTCGATGGTCATGTAGGGGTCGCTCTCTAGGATCGCCTTGTCGTTGTAGGCGCCCGGGTCGCCCTCCTCGCAGTTGCAGAGGATGTACTTGGGCTTGTCCCCCCTCGACATGAAGCTCCACTTGACGCCCGTGGGAAACGCTGCGCCGCCCCGCCCCCTGAGACCCGAGGCCTTCATCTCCTCGATCACGTCCCCGGGCTGCATGTCGATGAGCGCGCGGTTCAGTCCTGCGTAACCGCCCCGTGCGATGTACTGGTAGATATCGTCCGGAGCTATGGTCCCGGCGTTGCGCAGGGCAACCCTGCGCTGGCGGCCGATCGGGCTCAGCGAGTTCAGGTCCGCAACGTCCTGTGCGGCCGCCTGCCCGTCCTCGGCCAGATAGCCGATCACACCCTCCGCCGGCACCACACCCGAGCCGATGTATCCCTCGACGATCGAGGTCACGCCGCTCGCGTCGACATTGCGGAAGAACACGCGCGGCCCGCCGGGCAGCATCACGTCCACGAGAGGCTCGGCAAAGCAGATGCCCAGGCAGCCGACCTCGTCGACCCTGGCATCGATCCCCCGCGACTCGAGCGCCTCTCGCAGGGCCCTGAGCGTGTCGAAGGCCCCGGCGGCGTGACCACACATGGCCGTCCCCACCCGTATCCATGGCCTGCGGCCCCGGGTGAGCCTCTCCCAGCGCTCGTCCGCCACCGCTCTTAGCTCTTTGTAGCCCGCCATCAGCCGTTCCTCAGCGCGGCAACCCCGGACCTTGCCGACTCGGAGGTCACCCCACCCTGGAGCCGATGGTCCACGCTCATTACGGGCGCCTGCGAGCAGGCTCCCAGACAGGTATTGAACTTGAAGGTGACGAGGCCGTCGACGGTGTCTCCCTCCCCGTCAAGGCCCAGTTCACCGAGGACGCACTCGATGACCTCGGTCGCCCCGACCAGGTGACAGCTGGGTCCCCAGCACACCTCGACCACGTGCCGGGCCGGCGGGGTGAAGCGAAAGTTCGGATAGAACGACGCCACGCCCCACACGTCGTTAATGGTGCTGCCGCTGTGGGAGGCCACGAACTCGACGGCCTCCTCGGGTATGTATCCCAGCTCGTCTTCAACGGCCAGCAGGGAAGACAGGACGGTTACGGTCGGCCTGGTCTGCGACTCGACCGCGGTCCTAATCCTCTGCTTAAGGGCCTCGGAATCGGCCGGCAGGGTGGGGCCGATTTTCGGGGTGACGTCGGGTGCCAAGCCCTATCTCCTATATCCGCGACAGGGTTTGAAAAAGAGTTCACGAATGGTAACAGAAACCCACGGGCCCGATAAAGACGGCGGCCGTCCTCAGGCCATGTCCCCAAGCATCATGCGCGCCACCTTCCTGCCCATCTGAACGGAGTAGTTGGTGCCCCGATCCTCCGGGTATATCTGGGTGGTGTTGGCAAGGTAGAGGCCCCTGAACGGGGTCCGGTGATCGGGTATGCGAGCGGAGTACTCCGTCCCTATCACCGGCTGGGCAGCCCCGACCTTGTGATGGTAGCTGGTCTCTATCCAGGACTCGTCGAATTCCGGGTTGACCTTGCGAAGGTGGGGCAGGTACTCGGCCAGCAGATCCTGGTGGTCCATCGCGTACAGCGGGTGGTCCACGGTCAGGTAGTTCGACAGATACGCAATGTGCTTACCGCCGTACAGCGAGCGGTCGATCATGTTGGTGTGCTCGATGACGCCCACAAAGGGGATGGACCGGTCCGCCACGTTTAGCCAGTACACGTCGGTGAGGGGCCTTTTGAGGATCAATATGATGAGTACGGCCGCCATGTAGGTCACCCCCGACAGGCGGCGGGCGTAGTCATCGGGCATGGGAGGAACGAGCTTGGGGAAGACATATGACGGCGTGGTCGCGAGCACGGCATCGAACCGCTCGACGGCGGGACCGCCCGCCCCCGACTCGACCCGCAGGCCGACCGCCCTGCCGTCCTCGACCAGGATGCGGTCCACGGCCGCAGACAGGTGCACCTGACCGTCCATCCCGCGCACACGGTCGGCCAGAACCTGGAACACCTCTCCAAAGCTGCCCATCGGGTAACCGAGCAGTTCCTTTGACATGCCCTTGCCGCGGGAGGCGAATCGAGTGTGTATCTTCCCCCAGAACCAGGGCATTCCCACCTCGTCGAAGTGCTGTTCGCCGAACTTGCCGCGCAGCAGCGGCCCCCACACCGTCTCGTAAACGCCCGGACCGGCCCACCGCCTGATCCACTCGTCCGCCGTGTACCGCTCGAGGCCCCGCCAATCGCCACGCCAGTTAAGCAGCATGGTCACCGCGCCAAGGCGGATCCGGTCGACGAGGCTGAGCGGTGTAAAGCGCAGCAGGTCCATCGGTGTGACCAGGCTGTAGATCCTTCCATCGGAGTGGAGGATGCCCACCTTCGATTCGAACCAGCGCATGCGGTCCCCAAGGCCTATCTCGTCTATGAGATCGATGATCGCCGTATCGGAGGTGAAAAGGTGATGATACCCGCGCTCTAGGGGAGCGCCCCCGACGTCGAAGGTGGAGGCCTGACCGCCCAGAAATGGCGCCCTCTCGTAGACCACCGTGCGGTGCCCGGCCCGCCCGAACTCGTAGGCCGCGGCCAGGCCCGCGGCGCCCGCCCCGATGATCCCCACCCTCATGGCTTGTCCGCCATGGGTTGCCCGGAGCGCCAAAGGCGCCTCAGCGAGACGTGATCGAGCCACAGATAGGCCTGCCCCATCACGATCATCGGCAATAGCAGCACCGCATGCACCACCGCAGCATACCCGCCCGCAACCGCGCGGTCGACGACGCCCAGCGGCAGTAGCACAAGCGTCTCCCTTGCCACCAGCTCGAACAGGCCGATCCCGCCCGGCGCCGCCGGCACCGAGGAGCCTATGTTGGCGACCGCAGTCACCAGGATGGCCGCCACGGCCAGTTCGCCGTAGCCCCCTAGGGACTCGTGCAGATCGAAGGAGATGGCGATCAGGTAGAACAGACCCGCCTCAAAGAGCCATATCGGAGCCGACAGGACGAACAGGACGGCGATCGCCCGGGCGCTCTTAAGCGGGGCCAATCCCAGGATGAGCTTGCCCCCGAGTCCTGATACCAGCGCCTCGATGCGAGTGGGGAGCATGCTCGCCGTGCGGTCGACCAGCCTCTGGGCCGCATCCGGGTACCGGGCCACAAGGACCATCGCCCCGAACACGACCACGAATGGCACCGAAGCAACCACAACCAGCAGGGGCCATGCCACGCCGGACCTTTCGCCGAAGCCGTGAACGACGCCGCCCAGGGGAATGAGCAGCGCGACGACGACGATGAATACCAGCAGCATCAGCGCGTCCATCACCCTCTCGACCAGTACCGTGGCCAGCGCGGCGCCCTTGCTCACACCCTCCCGTTCGCCCACGTAATAGCTTCGGACCAGCTCCCCGAGCCTCATCGGCAGGATGTTGTTGGCCATGTAGCCGACCACGACCACAGGGTAGAGCCGGCGCACGGACACGTTCTTCATGTGCATCAGCAGCAGGCGCCAGCGCATGGTCCTGAAGACTAACGACACCAGGTACAGGGCGATCGCGGGCGCGACCCACACGTAGTCGGCGCCGGCCAGCGAGTCGACCATCTTCCTGACGTCGACGGTGAGCAGGAATAGCGCCAGCAGCGCGGCGCTCAGGCCCAGCCCTATCCAAAGCTTTCCTCGGCCGATCACCCGACTAGGTTACACTCAGCCGCCGCCGCCAGGCCGCTCCCTCACCGAAGGGGAACAGGAGGCTGCCACCAGTGGGGAGTATCGTCCACCTCCAGCGAGCCGACCCACTTGACCCATTCAAAGCCCCTCCTGCCAGGTGCCACCAGCCGGACGGGGTACCCGTGACCCGGGGTCAGCGGCCTGCCCCCGACGCGGGTTGCCAGCATCATCGAGCGCGCCTCCTCCAGCGGAAACCGCCGGTAGTAGCCGGTTACGGAGGTGACGGTCACGCTGCGCGCGCCGGCCAGCGGCCTCGAGGCCTCAAGCAGGTCGCCGACCCACACGCCCGACCAGGTCTGCTCCGTGTACCATCCGCCCGTGCAGTCCAGGAGAGCCACCAGGTCGCTGGTGGCATCGAAGCGCTCAAGCGCCAGGCTGTTCTCGGCGGCGACCATACCGCCCACCTTAAGCCTCCACCGTTGACCGTCGACCTCTGGCGTGCGGTCGCTGAGCCAGTAGACGACCGGAAAGCTGCCCTCGTAGCGGCTGGAGTACTCGTAGGAGCCGGTGAACCTGCGCCCGGCCGCCGCCAGGCCGCCTACGCGTGATCCCAGTTCGGCGACCTGCCACAGCGCCAGGCCGGCTGCGCTGGCACCCGCGAGCCGAAGAAACGTGCGCCTGTCTCCCCAGTAGCCCAGCCTTATTCCGCGAGCGTAGGCCACCGCGTGCCAGGCCACCAGCGGCGCGACGGCGATTCCCACGTATATGTGCCAGCTCACGCCCGAGAACGGCCCCAGGCGGAACGGCCCTACAACCGACCACCAGAGCCCGAGGCCCATCGCGACCGAGAATGTCACCGCCAGGGCGACAGACACCACCCGCGGCCCGGTCACCACCCGGCGGCGACGGCGCAGGGAGTAGGAGACCTGCGCCACCTTCCACCCGATGACCGCCAGAAGACCGTAGCCGGCAAATCGATGCGCCTGGATGAAGAAGGCCCTGTCCGCGGACCCCGAGATCAGGCCAAAGATGCCGCTGACCAGTTCTACGGCTATGAAGACGAACAGCAGGCTATTGGACCAGGAGTGCTTCATCTATTTCGGCCCTTTGGTCATTGCAGGTCCCGAGTGTCCGGTGCTGGTTATCCTGGCGCTCGTGTCAGGGAGCGGGGCTACCCCTAGGGCGCCGTGGGGGGCCTGAATCCCCGCAGGTCCTCATCGGAGAAGAACACGTAGGCGTCCTCGCTGCCCAGCGCAAAGCTCAGCTTGCGATGCAAAAAGTAGTCCATCGCCCGGCGCCAGGAGTCCCGGTCCCCGAAGGAAACTACGAACTTGCCCAGGGTCAGGCCCCTGTAGCTCTGCTCGGGAAACCACCAGCGGTGCTTAACGCGAACGCCCTGACCGAACCTGTCCTCGAGGACGGGCTCGGCCTCCGGGACGTTCCTTGAGTGAAGCAAAAGGATCTGCGAATCAGGCGGCGACTCAGGAGTGTTCTGGTCGTATGTGGGATATCCGGCGCTGGCGATTTCCCTCAGGTACCAGGCCCACGGCCACTGGAACCCACTGGTGGAATCCACCGTGACGGTCGGCCTCAGACCGCCCGACCCAGCGGTCGAGATCACCCTGGCGATCTCGGGGATATCGGGCGAGGTCTGCGTATAGACGATCATCTCCCGAGGAACGTCCCCGTTCTGGTACGCCGCCCGCGCACCCGTACGCACCGTCACGACGGCGAGGACGGCGACGATCCCCACCAGGGCCATAGCGACGAAATAGACCCTGCCGACCCTGCGGTAGGCGAGAGCGCCCATGTAGGCAAGGGCGGCCGCCGCGGCGAAAAGAAGCGCCAACAGCCACGGCGCGTCAGGCCCGTCCCTGACACCGAAGAACGCCAGTTGCCAGAGTACGAGGCCGACCAGGACCACCCATGCAGACACGCCTATCAGCAGCGGGTTTCGGAGCTGGCCAGGATCTACCCGCCTGATCAGGTCGCCTGCGAACTTTCCGCCCAGCACGATCAGCGGAAGGGTTATGTTGACCAGAAGCCAGGGCATCTTCTCGCTGGCTATCGTGTAGATCACCAGCGTGGCGAGCGCCCAGTAGACAAGGAATCTGCCGAAGGGATCGGGGCGACGCCAGTAGTAGACGGCCGCCAGCGCAGAGAGGACCAGCGGGAGGAACTCGTACAGCGGCGTCAGTATCAGGTAGTAGTAGGCCGGCTGGTTGCCGCGCGCCTCGCCCTGCTGGACGATCCAGTAGCCGAGTCCCTGCCAGAAGCCGGAGCCTATGCCGGCGAAGCAGTCCGAGAAACCTGTCCAGGGAGAGCAGTTGGTAAAGAACGTCGTGTGCAGGCATATGAAGACCGCGTAGAAGATCAGTGCCGCCCGCCACCAGACCCCCCAGCGCCACCTGTACCCGACGTACACCGAGACCACGGCCAGGGCTATCACCACCAGCGCTGCGACCACCAGCCCCCCACCCGTGGGGACGCCTATCGCGTGCCCCGATTCCGCGGCCAAGACCAGGTTCGAGCCCTCAATCTGAAGCAGGCTGACGAACGCGGACCACAGCGGCAGTGTGATCGTCCCCATGAGAATGAGCAGCGAGGCCGGGCGGGAGGCACCGGCCACGGCGCCCCTGCCGAACACTTCCTGCCATCCCGCCGCCAGCACCCTGCCGGCCGCCACTGGAGGTGAGACGCCGTACAGGCGATCCGTGCCGACTCGGGCCCGTATCCTTCTCCATCCCCGCCTGGCCACCACGAAGCCGAGGAACAGCGCCATCATCGCGGTGACCAGGTAGGCGCTCTCCTTGGACGAGAAGGCCAACGCAAGGAGCGCGGCCGAACCGTACAGATAGCGGTTCTTGCCCGAGTCCAGGTAGCGCCATATGAACGCCACCAGACCCAGCGACCACAGCGCCATCAGGATGTCGTTCCTCGCGAACCGGCTGTAGTACAGCATCGACGGTGAGAAGGCCAGCATCGCCGCGACCGCAAGCGCTCCAACACTGCCGAGCCGGTAGCGCAGAAGATAGGGCACCGCCACTATCGCCACCCCGACCACCACGTACAGGATGCGGGCCGTGAAATCGGTCGCCCCGAACAGGAAGAACAGGCCTGCATTGGCCTCGAACTGGAGCGGACCGTGCATCATCGGGTCGTGAACGAACGAACGGCCCTCGGACAGCTCCCAGGAAAAGTATGCGTGCAGGCTCTCGTCGTGGTGTAGCGCCCGCGAACCCAGATCCCACAGCCGCATGCCCGCGGCCGCGCCGAGCAGGCCCAGGTAAGAGGCGATCTCGGCCCAGCGAAGGCGCTGATCAACGCCCTCACCCCGCAAGAGACCGCGGGCCACGTCGAGCAGGCGGCGCAGCCCGTCGAGGCCGGCACCTCGAGCGAGGGAGGTGGCCCCGCGCATCACCGGTCCGCCTCCGCGATCCTGTAGATCACCACGTCGTCGTTGGAAAACACCCTGACCATGAACTCGTCGAACTTGGCCAGCCCCCTGGTGCCGTAGTTACGGCGCTCCCTGGGGCCCACGTATACGTAATCTACGTCGTAGACGCTCAGCAGGTTCTCTGCCGTCCGTATGTCCTGCGTCTCGTAGATCTCCCGCACATGCTCCTCGCGGCCCTCGAACGGAACCGACGAGCCTCTCCACTGGATTTCATGGCCGGGCCAGCCAAGCACCGTGGGCACCCCGGTCGAGGAGGAGACACGTCCGAACTCGGTGTAGGAGCCTCCCACAGCCTCTAGGACGGCCGAATCGCTGCCGGCGTTGGCCCTGAGGAACCCGATCGCGGCGAACTCGTCCGGATCCTCCATCGAGATGTGGACCAGTCCATCGAGGCCGACCGGACCGCCGGGCAGGTCTGGCTTGCTGGGTGCGGCGGCGGCCGGATAGTACAGCGAGGCCACCAGCAGCAGGCAGAACGCGGCCGCCCAGGCGGCCGAGAGCAATCGCTTGTAGATGCCCGGCTCCCCGAGCCTTGTCCAACAGTAGTACAGAGCGAAGCCTCCGGCCAACGACAGCAGCACCCAGGCCTGATAGTAGAACTTAAAGACCGTGTTCATCCGGGTCCCGAACTGATCGCCGACGAACACAAGCTCGGGGCCGAGTATGAGCAGCAGGCCGAGCGTCGCCATAGCCAGGGCCGCGGGCGCGCCCCGGGTCGGCGAACCGGTCTCTGAGGTCCCCTTGGCCCTGACCCACCACAAGACTGCGTAGGAGCCGGCGGCGATCAGGACGGTCAGGGGCAGCAGGCCAAAGAACCTGGCGGCTACATCCACCTCGCCGGTCCGTCCCCACAGCAGTACGCCGATCCAGCCGACAAAGGGCAGCAACGCCACCGCCAGCGCCACCAGCGCCTCGCCGCGCCACCCCGGCCTGAGGCGAGTCGAACAGAACGCAGCGACCACCATGGGCAGGACCGCCACCAGCAAAAGGCCCCAGACGATCAGGAAGTGAACGGGCCTCGTCGTGACCTCTGCCACCGGCCTTATGCCTGAGAACTGGCTCTGGAAGGAGCCGAAGTATGGCAGGTAGAGGAGGAATGCGAGGCCGATGACCACCGTTCCCACCGGCACCACGGCGACAAGCACATCCCTGAGTGACGGTCCGAAGGACCGGTAGGCGCCGAGGGCCGCCACTACCAGGAAAATCGCTGCGAAGACCGGCAGGTCCCAGGCATTTACGAAACCCAGACCGCCGAGCGCCAGCCCAAGCACCAGCAGTGACGGCAGCCCTGGGAGAAACGCCCGCGTCCAGAAGCCACCGGCGGCCAGGGCGCCGCCCCGCCGCCAGATCGCAGCCACCTGCCGCGAGGTGGGAAGCGCCGGGGTCCTCAGGGCCAGGAAGCTAACGCACAGGCCCATGAACATGACGACGAACGGCAGAGACATGAAGTGCGGGTGAAGATCGCCGAGAAGCGCCGAAAAGAAAGGGAACTCCTGGATCGTAAAGTCTATCCCGTGACCCCCCTCGAAGGTGTTGATCACTCGGCTGGCACGCCACCACCACCAGAACTCGGTGGGACGCCAGCTGTCCGTCAGTTCCGGCGGCTGTCCGTCGAGACCATCGACGGCGATCCACGTCCAGAAGCCCTGCGAGCCCAGCCCGTTTGCACGCATGAACTCCAGAACGCCCTGGAGGTTTGCGGCGGCCGTCAGAAGGATCGCCGCCAGCAGGCCCGATGCCAGCGCGACTCTCAGCCTTCCCCCTTCGGCCGACACGAGGTTGTAGACGAGTCCCGCCGCCCCGGCGGCGGCCATGGCCGGGACGAGGGCAAGTGACAGGTTGTAGGCGACGGATGAAACCGTGCCCGTCAGGTTCGCAAGGCCGCCCATCATCCAAAAGCCGAAGTAGTAGTAGCTGACGGACTCTCCCCTCAACCAGGGGTCCTCCGGAGGCGCGAATTCGGTGCGCATCGACGCGTTGAGCAGGGCAAGGTCCATCGGCTGCTCGGTGTGGCTTATCGCCGGGTCGAACGAGCGGTACACGGTCCAGCCGACAAAGACGGCAAGGAAGATCGCCTCGGCGACCACAAGCGCCTTCCACTGGGACCGTATGTGGGCGAGCAGGTCGTTGCCGCGGCGGTAGATGATCCAGGCTGCCACCGCCGCCAGCACGAGCAGGACGACCAGGGGACCAAACCTCGAATTCGGCAGGATATGAGCGGCGCTGAGTATCCAGGTCAGGTAGCCGACCAGCAGCATGCCCAGGGGCTTGGCCAGGGTCAGGCCCCTGTCTCTGAGCCCCCCGAAGGCCAGGTAGGCGACGGGGATGGCAACCACCCCGAGCGCCTCCACGCCGATCAGCCATAGGACCGCGTCAATCAGGGCTCGTCACCCCGCTGTAAGGAGCCAGTGGCACGTGGTCGGCAAAGGCGGGCCCGGCCGGGCTCAGCTCGGGGTTCCAGAGAACAGCGCCTCGGCGAACGCACCCGCGTCGAAGGGCGCGAGGTCGTCCAGCTGCTCACCCGTGCCCACGAACAGGACAGGGAGTGCGAGTTCGGAGACGATCGCCAGTACGACGCCGCCCTTGGACGTACCGTCCAGCTTGGCCAGCACGACGCCGTCGCAGCCGCCCGCCTCCACGAAACTGCGGGCCTGCTGCAGGCCGTTCTGGCCCGTCGCCGCGTCCATGACCATCAGGACGCGAACCCGGCCTGCCTCGGCGCGCTCCACCACACGGCGGATCTTTCTCATCTCCTCCATCAGGTTGGTCCTGGTGTGCATCCGCCCCGCGGTGTCGATGATCGCAACGTCGGCCGAAGAAGCCTTCGCGGCCTTGACGGTGTCGAACGCCACGGCCCCGGGGTCGGCGCCGACGCTGTGCGCCACCACCCTGACGTCCAGCCTGTCACCCCAGGTCTGCAGCTGTTCGATCGCCGCCGCTCGAAAGGTGTCCGCAGCCCCCAGGATCACCTCCGATTGACCGGATCGGTATAGGTGGGCAAGCTTTGCGATCGTCGTGGTCTTGCCGACACCGTTCACACCGACCACGAGCAGCACCAGGGGGCCCTCCGCGCCGCCGGAGGCCAGCAGCCGGCCCGGGTCCTCGGACTCGCCGACCGACCCCAGCAACTCCCTGACTTCGGATCGGAGCGCCTCGAATGCAGCCGCCGGGTCAACAATACGCTCGGCGTGCACCCGGTCGCGCAGACGCTCAAGGAGCGAGAAGGTGGTCGACACGCCCACATCGGCAACGATCAGCGCCTCTTCCAGTTCGTCCCAGAGGCTCTCGTCCAAGCTCCCGCGTCTGAAGAGCGAGGAAACGCGCTCCGCCCAGTTCCGGCTGGTGTTGGCCATGGCGTTGCCGGCCTTTTTCTCTCGCCCTCCAGCAAAGATCCTCAGAGCGGCGCCCCCTATCTCCCCCGGCGCTATGGCCGCGCTCGGGAGCCGAGTGTAATCGGAGCCCCGAGACTACCAAAAACTCCCTGGCCGCTCCAACGATCCATCAGGGCAGGGTGGAAGAAAAGACGGAGGGCGCCCGACCAGGCGGGCGCCCTCACAAACACTTGGACCGGCCGACATTAGGTCGGCCGGTTCACCGACTAGCGGCGCCTGAGCGCGGCGCGATAGTCCTTGCGGGCTTCGTTGACCGTCGGGCCACCGCTGACGCGGCGGGCGCCCAACGAGCGCAGGTACCCCTCGAACCCGGACGTGGCCGTGCTCTCGCGCATAGCCTCAATGAGCCTGTGAAGCATTTCCCCCCCTTTCTTCGGGACGGTCGCCCCGTCCCTCGTTCTGGATATATCTATTGTCAGTCCTCCGCAACATTGTATCCATACATACTCTTGGATATTATTTATCAAATCAGCGCATATTATCGGCAACGGAGGCAGGGTGACATGGAGCTCAGGGAGCTGAGAAGCTTTACGACAGCGGCGAAACTGCGCAGCATTACGCGCGCCGCCGAAGAGCTGGGCATGGGCCAGCCCACGGTGACCACCCACATCAAGAAGCTGGAGAGGGAGCTGGGCACCGTGCTGTTCGACAGGATCAAAAGGCCGATCCAGCTCACGCCGGCGGGGGCGACCCTGGCCGAACTTGCTACGCCGCTGCTCGAGGGGATCGACTCGCTGGCCACGGATGCGGGCATAGCCGAGCAGGAAAGCCCGGTGCGTCTCGCCTCCACCCACGACATAATCCCCCATACGCTGCTGCGCGTGGTCCGGGTCTTTCTGGCGGCCCACCCGCATGCGCATGTGCGCATCCTGTCGGGCCGCAGGGAAGAGGTCGTCCACATGGTTGAGGACGGGACGGTAGACATGGGACTCGTGCCCGGACCGGAGCGGAGCATAGAGTTCGTGTTCCAGCCGCTGTTCGGCTACGAGAGGGTCCTGATCACGCCCATAGAGCACCCGCTGCTGGACTCTCCCCTCACGACCCTGGACGACATCGCCCGGTGGCCTCTGATCATGATGGGAAGGGGCACGTACACCCGCGCCATGCTGGAGAACGAGTTTCGTCGTCGCGGGGTCGACTACGAGATCATCATCGAGCTCGACAGCATGGACATGATCAAGCACTACGTTGCGCTTGGCATGGGGGTCTCGGTGGGACCGCGACTCGCGATAGATCCCGAGGACCACGACATCCTCGGCGTCGTCGGTCTCGCGCACCTGCTGCCGGTAGAGCAGGCGGGGATAATCACCCTCCGCGGCAAGACCCTGTCCACACCGGCAAAGTCGTTCATCCAGACCCTGAGGGACGCCCTGGCCGCAGGGCCCGCCTAGGCCGGACCCGGGCACCTCCCATCACGGCGATATGAGGTGTGGCCGGGCGACCCGACATGCCGGCCACAGGCTCTGAGGCAGACGTGCGCTAGGTTCCGACGCCGACCAGCTTCGCGGTCACCAGCAGCCTGTGGCTGTAGTCGAGGCGCGGCACGCAGGTCACTAGCGTTATGTACACCCCATCGGTGTCGTACAGCCTGAGTTCGTCCGCGTGCAAAACCTGGGTGGCAACTACCTCGTACAGGTACTCGCCCGTGTCGCTCTCGACCACCACGTACACGGCGCCCTCTCCAACGTCGGCGAACTGGCGCAGCAGGTCGACTATCTCCGGGAGTCGCTGAAAGACGTTCCCCTCACCCCTGAACGGGCTCTCAAGGTGGCCGAAGAACCAGCCGTTGCCCAGTTCACCGGGATCGGCGGTCTCCGGGATGTGCCCGATGGTGTTCTTGGGCGTCTCGTACGAGCGGCTGTTGCCGAGGTCGACGACGGCCAACTCCTTTACATCCGAATCGACTCCGATCGAGGGTATGCTGAGCCTGCGCGCCTCCGTCTTTGGCGCGGCGAAACGGAGGGAATCCTGGGCGGAGGCCGGCTCGAATCCCTCCGGCAACCCGACGGCCACACGCATGTCCGTGGCCGCCCGAAGCGGCTCGTGCCAGTACTTGGGGTGCATCTCCATGCCCGCGTAGATCGCCGCGTAGGTCTCCGCCAGCCTCGCCGACGAGCGCCTCGAGACGCTCACCTGGCCATCCTCGGATGTCGCTCCCGGATCGGCCACGACCTCCCGATCTTCCGACGGCGGGTCGGGGTGGTCGGCGCCCCCTGGCCCCGCATCGCCTGACTCCTCAGATGATTCACGTACATCAAGGCTGACGCCTGAGCGCTCGCGCTCCTCGGAAACACCGCCCGGGACCGTTTCCGCGACCTCGCTCTCGTCAGGAACCCCGTCGCCAGGCGACGAGACAGCGACCTTGCTCTCGTCGGAACCGCCGGCCGAGGAGGCCACAACGCCCTCGCGCTCTTCGGGGTCCGCACCGACCGGGGCCGATCCTGCGACCTCGCTCCCCGGGATGCCTCCGTCGCCCGGGATCGACCCGGCGGTCTCGCGCTCGTCGGCGTCCACGGCGGGCTCGGAGAACCGCTCGATCTCGGCGACATTGAAATTCAGGTCCTCGAGGCCGGAGCGGCCATGGGCGCGGTATCCGAGGTAGGAGCCCACCAGGCCAAGCGCGACCAATCCCACGACGATCATCGCCAGACCGACCATACGCGGGGCATTCATTCTCATATCCGAAGCTCCGGGGATGTCCGCCCCGTAGGCGGGCCGACTCTTCGATCGTCCACCAGTCTCACCTGCGGCGCTCCTGCGCCGGCGCCCTGACGGGGCCGGTCTAAAAAGGGGCTCCTCGAATCCGCGGGACGGCTACCTCATCCGCGGGGCGTGCGAGGCACCGTTGGTTATGGGTTCGTTGATATATACGTCCCCGTTGCGGATCTTGATGTTGTAACCACAGTCCGGGTTGCTGCACACCCAGGCCTTGAAATGGATGGGAGCCCCCTGGCTCCCGAAGTCGGAGAGGGGCAGCAGGTTCCCCTCCGGGCACTTCTGACAACCTGGAATTCCGTGACCTTCCAACATTCGCCCCCTCTCTCTTCTCTCCCGTCCTGCACCGCGGCTCCACCGCATGCAGTGGCCTCAACGCGGCGGTACAGAGGCGCGGCAATTATAACACAGGCCCTACCGGTTCAACCGCACCTTAACGCCGGTACCTAGGCATCCCCACCCGCATGACCAAGTCCTGCATCGGCCAGCTTGTCGTATCTGGCCCCGTCCCGTCCAAGGCGGCTGCGCATCAGGCACACCGAGCGGACGTCGAAGGTGAGCCGCCGCGGCGGCGGCGATAACGCGACCCTGAGGGCATCCCTGCGGGCGGGACGACTGGCCCGACCAGCCAGCCGGGCCAGGGTTATGTGGGGGGAAAATCCCCTCTCCTCCGCCGGCCAGCCCAGGGCGGCCAGGGACTCGGTCACCACCTCGTAGAGACGCCCTGCCTCCCGCAGACCACCAGACAGGCCGATCCACAGCACGGATGGCGCGCCAGACGAGGGAAAGGACCCCACCTCACCCAGCCTCAACTGGAACGGCTCAACGCAACGCGCGGCTACGGAGAGCGCGTTGGCCACAGAGTCTAGGCGGCCGGATGGCACGCTTCCAAGGAACCTCAGCGTGATGTGGGCGGACTCGGCACGCACGGTGCGCAGGCCCCGTATCCGCTCCGCCGAAAGGGCGTCCAGCGTCGGTTTCAGGGCGCTCTTGACCGGCTGGGGCAACTCGACCGACACGAACGCCCGCACCGTGCCTCCCCTTTCCCCCTGGCGCACGCTCATACGGGGGGATCATAGCAGCGCCGGCATGGTGGTCCGTTCTTGAATATGGCGGAGGCCACGTCTAGAATCGCCCAAGGCTTCAGGGCCCAGATAATCCCCGGGCCCGCACCACAGGCCGGGAGAAGTGATTTGCGGTGGGCCTCAGGGGTCTCCAATAGCCGTCTTATCTCCGACGCCGTATCGGAGTGCGCCCTACAGGTGTCCCATGGGCTCGAGGACCTGCCGCCCGACCTGATCGTCGTCTTCGCATCCGCCCACTACCAGCCCGACTACGCCCTGATACCGACCCTGGTGCGCGATCGACTCTCCCCGGATCGCGGCTCGGTCATTATCGGATGTTCGGCCGGAGCCGTCATCGGTGCTGGCCGAGAGATTGAACACGCCCCGGGCATCTCCATCGCCGCAGCATCACTCCCCCGGACAAGGTTGGTCCAGTTCCGCATCGAGGATCGGGACCTGCCGGACCCGGACGCGGGTCCAGATGACTGGATCGATCTCATCGGGGTCGACGCGGCCGAAGATCCTCAGTTCGTACTCCTTGCGGACCCTCTATCGATACGCGGCGAGAACCTGCTGATGGGGCTGGACTTCGCCTATCCCGGAGCCATCAAGGTTGGGGGGCTGGCCAGCGGGGCCGCCCGTTCTGGAGGCCATGCCCTCTTCCTTGACGACAGCACCCACGGCGGCGGAGCGGTTGGCGTGGCCATGTCAGGCGATGTGCAGATCGACACCATCGTCGCCCAGGGCTGCCGCCCGATAGGGGATCCACTGCAGATAACGAGTGGAGGATCAAACGTCGTCACCGGGCTGGACGGAAGGCCTCCCCTTACCGTGCTCACGGAGTTGGCGGAACGGATGTCAGATCACGACCGCGCACTGACCCGACACTCGCTGTTCGTCGGGGTGGTGATGGACGCGCTCACGGACGCCCCCGCACAGGGGGACTTTTTGATACGCAACATAATTGGTATCGACCGCAGCACCGGAGCCATTGGAGTGGGCGCCCAGGTGCACGAGGGGCAGACGGTCCAGTTCCACCTGCGGGACGCAGATACATCCGCGGCAGATCTGCGGGCCATGCTCTCCGGATACGACGGCGGCCGGGCCCTTCCGGACGGCTCGGGGGCACTGATGTTCTCATGCCTGGGCCGGGGCTCCTACCTGTACGGCAGGCCCGATCACGACACCGACATGTTCCGCGACCGCTTCGGGCACGTGCCTCTGACGGGATTTTTCTGCAACGGGGAGATTGGACCCGTCGGAGGGACGTCCTTCCTTCACGGATACACGACCTCGTTCGGGATGGTCAGACCGAAGACGAGGGCCTAGGCAGGCTCTCGGCCGCAAGGGTCCACGTCCGCGGCGGCAGGGAGCCTACAGGGGTCGATTTACCTTCGCCAGATCGAAGGCGCGCGCGGCGTTGCCGCCCAGCACGGCGAGCCTATCCGATTTCGAAAGGCCGGTTGACACCACCTGCCTGCGAATCGCCGAGTGGCGCATGAGCGGGTAGTCACTGGCGCCCAGCACCCGGTCCGGCCCGACCAGAGAGGCCACCACATCGAATATCCTGCGGTCGTAGAGAAAAGGCGAGGCGGCGGTGTCGAAATAGACTCTCGCCAAGGAGCGCCTCACCTCGGGCATCAGGGCGTAGAGGGGCAGTCCCCCTCCCCAGTGGGCGAGAACCAGCCGCACCCCGCCGGAGATCGCGACCAGTCCCGCCACCTTATCGGGCGTGGTTCTGCCCTTGCCCGGGTAGAGGTGCCCGACAGGCTCTGAGCAGTGCACCGTCAAGGCCATCTCGCGCTGGCCAAGCATCTCCAGAAGCGGGGTCATCACGGCACCGTCCGATGGGTCAAAGCCCTGGGTGTCGGGGTGCAGTTCACCGATGCCCCTCAGGCCCATGGCGGCGCACCTTTCGATCTCCTCGACCGCGCCCCCGCGCGCCGGGTTCACGGAGCCGAAGCCAACTATCCGGCCGGGGTGGCGCCGGACGGCCTCGGCAATGTAGTCGTTCGACTCCCTGGCCCGGCCTGGATCCTCCCAGCCGATCCCCATCGCCACGGAGATGTCGACCCCGTCCTCATCCATCGATGCAACCAGCTCGTCGGCCGTGGCCATCCGCGCCGCCGGGTCCGAGTACATCTCCGAGAAGGTGGCGTCCGCAGCGGCCAGCTTACCCCTGCTTGAGATCATCTCCGGCGGGAATATGTGAACGTGGGCGTCGACTATCACCTGCGAACTCCACGCTTCGCTCGGCCTAGGTCTCCGGCCCTCTTACCGTCGGATGAGATGCCATGGGCACCGGCCTGCCTGGGCCTCTAGACGCGTCTGTAATCGTCCTTGAAACGCTCGATGTCGTCCTCTCCCAGATAGTCCCCGGTCTGGACCTCAACGATCTCCAGGGGGATCTGGCCGGGGTTGGAGAGTCGGTGCTTTACGCCCTTGGGGACGTACGTCGACTGATTTTCAGCCAGTTCATAGGTCTCGCTGCCGCGGACGACCGCCGCCGCTCCACGTACGACCACCCAGTGCTCGGCGCGGTGCTCGTGTCGCTGCAGCGAAAGGGAGGCCCCTGGCTTTACCGTCAGGTGCTTAACCTGAAAGCCCTCTCCCCGCTCGATCACCTCGTACGTGCCCCAGGGACGGTGCACCTTGCGTGGGTCGAGCTGTTCGTCCCGGTCGCTCGCCCGAAGCTCGGCCACCACCTCCCGCACGTCCTGGTCCCTGTCCATGCCGGCCACCAGGACCGCATCCGGCGTCTCGACGACCACCAGTCCCCTGAGACCCACGCCGGCTATGAGCCGGTTCTCGGCGATGAACGTGCTGTCCTTAACGTCGTAGGTCAGTACATCTCCCACGACAACGTTGCCGCTCCCGTCCACCGCTATGCCGTCTCGCACCGCCGACCAGGTGCCCACATCGGACCATCCGGCGTCCATAGGAACCACGACGGCCGACACCTCTGCGGACCCGGCAACGCGCTCGGCGACCGCATAGTCTATGGAGTCCGCCGGGCAGGAGCGAAATTCCTCCAGGCCGGGCCGGAAGAACTCGCCGTCGACCTGTCCGACCGCATGTGCCGCGCGGCATGCCTCGGCGATATCCGGGCGGTGGGCCTCGATCTGCGCGAGCCAGACCGAAGAGCGCATGACAAATATGCCGCTGTTCCACAGGTACTCGCCCGTCGACAGGTAACTCCTGGCGGTCTCCTCGCTGGGCTTTTCGACGAATTCCTCTATCTCGAGGGCGCTGGGTTTCGAGACCGAGCTCGCCACCTGGCCGGCTACCCGTATGTAGCCGTAGCCGGTCTCCGGCCCGGCGGGAGGAACGCCGAAGGTCACTATCCGACCCTCCTTCGCCAGTGCGTACCCCTCTTCCACCACCCTTGAGAACTCCCCTAGGTCGGCGACGTAATGGTCGGCCGGCACGGCCATCAGCACCTCGTCTCCACCGCGGCTCTCGCACCAGAGGGCGGCCAGGGTAAGCGCCGGTGCGGTGTTCTTGCCGACGGGCTCGAGGATCAGCGTCTCGGGTTGTCTGCCCGCATCCTCCATCTGCTCTACCACCAGATAACGGTGGTCCTCGTTGCAGACCACCAAGGGGGGCTCCACGCCGCCGCACCTCGCCTGTGCGGCCGCCAGGCGCAGTACCGTCTGCTGGAACATGGTGCCGTCGCCGACCAGAGACAGAAACTGCTTGGGGAAGTGCTCGCGAGAAAGCGGCCACAGCCTTGTCCCCGAACCCCCCGCCAGGATCACCGGCCTTAGCATGCCCTGCCTTCCCTCCTCATGGGCGACGAATTATATCAACCGTCGACCCCTCTCTTCCGCTACAGATGCACCCCTGAACCGGTCCGGGTGTATATTGCGGTCCGGCCGACCTGGAGCCAACGGACCAGTAGAGCGCATGTCAGGACCAATATGTCGAGACTCGGGATAAGGATAGAGAACGATCCGCGCCTGTCGACCGGCGATCTCATGGAGATCGCGTCCGCCGCAGAGGCGGCGGGCTTTGAATCGGTGTGGGTACCCGAGGGAGGAGGCCGAGACGCCCTGTCCCTGTTGGCCGCCCTCTCCGGTATTGCCCAGCGTATCGGGCTGGCCACCGGAATACTGCCCATCTTCTCCAGAACGCCGGCGGTCACCGCAATGTCCGCCGCGGGCATGGCTGCCATCTCAGGGAATCGATTCATACTCGGCCTCGGCACCGGCCACCGGCCCGTGGTCACGGGAACCCACGGCATCCCGTATTCGGCCCCCGTCGGGCGCATGGCCGAGACGGTAAAGATCGTCCGGGGCCTGCTCGACGGTGAATCCGTCGACGCCCAGGGGCGCCACTTCAACGTCGCCGGCGCCCGGCTGGGCAGGGCCGCGCGCGGCGTCTCCGTGCCGATATACGTCGCCGCCCTGGGACCAAAGATGATCGACCTGGCCGGCCGCCTCGCCGACGGCGTGCTCCTGAACTGGACGGCGGCCGATCACATAGGCGGATCGGTTGCCACCCTCAGGCAGGCGGCGCAACAGGCAGGCCGCGATCCCACCTCGGTAGATGCCGCCGGCTACGTGCGCACGGCCATCGCAGAGGGAGAGGACGAAGGAAGGATCAGAAAGCACCTTCAGCTTCAGGTGGCGGGATACGCGACCCACGCGTACTACCGGCAGTTCTTCGTTTCGACCGGCTTCGGCGGCGAGATGGAGAGATCGGAAAAGGCTCTGGCGTCCGGCGACCGCGAGGCGGCCGCGGCGGCGGTGTCGACGGAAATGCAGAATCAGGTGGCGGTGATCGGGCCGCCCGGAGAGTGCCGGGCGGAGATTGAGCGGCGGCGAATTCTCGGGCTTGACCTGCCCGTACTGGCACCATTTGCGGTGGACGCCGACGTAAAGAGCGCCTATCTTCGGGTTATAGAGGCGTTTGCATAACGGGCGCCCAAAGCAGCCACTGGCGGCCGACTCAGGGGGAACAGCAAATGGCGGGACGCAGCCGGATCATGGAAGAACTGGGCATCGAGCCAATCATCAATGCCCACGGACACCCTACCACCATCGGAGGAAACAACCCTTCCAAAGCGGTCAAGGAGGCGATGGACGACGCCTCCCTCGACTACGTCAAGATGAGCGAGCTTGTGGAGGTTACCGGGGGCCGAATCGCCGAGATTCTCGACGTCCCGGCAGCCATGGTCACACCGGGATGTGCCGCCGCATTGGCCCTGTCGGCCGCCGCCTGCATCACCCGCAACCACGTTGAAGGGATCGAGCAGCTGCCGGACACCACCGGCATGCCGAACGAGTTCATAATCCAGCGCCAGCTCCGGGTCATATACGACAAGGCTCTGACCGTCCCGGGAGGCGTGCTGGTGGAGGTGGGAGAAGAGGACGGCACGACCGAAGAACACATCGAGGCCGCAATCACCGACCGCACCGCGGGCATCCACTACCTGGCGGGAGGGCTGTACGACGATCCCGACGGACGCGAAGAACGCAGCGACATAGTGCCCTTCACAAGACTGGTGGCCCTGGCCCGAAAGCACGATCTGCCCCTGGTGGTGGACGCGGCAGGACAGGTTTACCCCACCGACAGGCTAAGCCTTTATGCCCGCGGGGGCGCCGACCTGGTCGGCTATGGCGGAAAGTACTTTGAGGGCCTTAACACCAGCGGCCTGCTGGTCGGCGCCAACAGGGACCTGGTTCATCTGGCATACCGGCACAGCTTCATCGGCTTCGAATATGAGCAGAACAGGGTCTTCGGCCGATCCATGAAGATGGATCGCCAGACCGTGATCGCCACATACGTCGCCCTGCGCGAGTGGCTGGCCACCGACCATGAGGCCAGGCTGGCCGGCTATGAGCACCGGCTCGCCTCCAACGTACGCCCGGTGCTGGAGGGGCTGCCTGGCATCGAGGTCAGGGATTTTCCGGAACGGGGTCTGCCGGAGGGCCTGCGCGTCCTGGTAGACTCTGCCGCCGCCGGCATGACAGCATCCCAGCTTGAGCGCCGTCTGGCCGAGGGCAGTCCTCGAATCCACGTCAGAACCGACCAGGTTCCTGACTCCTTCATCATCAGGATACAGACCGTTGACGAGGGCGATGAACATATCATCGCCAACCGGATCAGACAGATCCTGACCGACTGAACCGCCCGTTCATCCGGATCTGCCGGCAGCAGGAGACAATCGCCATTGCTCGACATCGACCGCCTGAGGGCGGACCCCGAGGCGGTTAGAAGCGCCCTTGCCCGCCGCGGACAGAAGGCTCCGATCGCCACGGTATTGGAGCTGGATGCCCGCCGCAGGGCCCTTCAGCAGGAGGGCGACGAACTCCGCGCAAGACGCAACACCGTCAGCAGGGAGATAGGCCGCAGCAGGCCCCCGGACCCGGTCCTAGTCAAACAGATGCGGGGCGTATCGGACCGCATCAAGTCCCTGGAGGCCGAGTCGCGGCAGGTGGAGGAGGACATCCGATCTGCCCTGCTCGAGATTCCCAACCTGCCAAGGAGCGAGGTGCCTGCCGGGCTCGACGAAACGCACAACGTCGTAGTCAAGACCGTCGGAGAGCCCGGGAGGCCGGACTTCGATGCCCGACCGCACTGGGAGCTAGGGGAGCGTCTGGGAATCATCGACCTGGCGGCCGGCGCCCGCATCTCGGGCTCGCGCTTCTATGCCCTGCGCGGCAAGGGGGCCAGGCTTCAGCGCGCCCTGGTGACCTGGATGCTCGACGTGCACACGACCGAGCACGGGTACACCGAGTTGTACCTTCCCTATCTGGTGGGCACCGCCACCGTCACGGGAAGCGGCCACCTTCCGAAATTCGCAGACACCATGTACCGAGACGAAGAGGATGACCTCTGGCTGATACCCACCGCCGAGGTACCGATCACCGGCATGTTCTCAGGGAGGATACTGGACCCGGGGACCGTACCCGCCAACTTCGTCGCCCACACACCGTGCTTCCGCCGCGAGAAGGCTGCCGCAGGCCAGGACACCCGGGGCATCAAGCGGGTGCATCAATTCGACAAGGTGGAGATGTACAAGTTCGTCCATCCCGCAGACTCTGATGGCGAGCTGGGGCTCCTGGTCTCCGACGCCGAGGACCTGATAAGGCGGCTGCAGCTGCCCTATCGCGTGGTAGAGCTGTCGGCCGGAGACCTGGGCTTCTCGGCGGTTCGCACGTTCGATCTGGAGGTGTGGGCGCCCGCCAGCGGCGAGTGGCTGGAGGTGAGCTCGTGCTCGAACTGCGACGATTTCCAGGCCCGCAGGGCCAATGTCCGCTACCGGCCCGAGAGAGGTGCCAGACCCGTCTACCCGCACACCCTGAATGGCTCCGGCCTTGCCTTGCCCAGGGTGCTGATAGCGATTCTTGAGGCGGGCCAGCAGCCCGATGGCTCGCTAGTAATCCCCGAGGAACTGCACACCTACACAGGTTTCGACCGTATCGACTGAGTCGGCCTCTCGCGGCCCCAGCGTCCGGCGGCGGACGTGACTGGCTACAGGTTTCCGAAACGGCGCCTGAGCTCGCGCTTGAGCACTTTGCCCAGGGCATTGCGGGGAAGCTCGTCCACCTCGACGATCGACTCGGGACGCTTGAAACTGGCCAGCCTGGCCCTGCAGTGTTCGATCAATCCCGCCTCGTCCACTCCCCATCCGGTCGCCGGCACGACCACCGCCCGCACCGACTCCCCCCAGTGCAGGTCGGCGACCCCGATTACGGCCGCATCCTCGACAGACGGGTGCTCGCGAAGCACCTCTTCCACCTCCTGGGGCGAGATCATCTCCCCGCCGCGCTTGATGAAGTCGCGGGCTCTGCCGGCCAGATACACATAGCCGTCCTCATCGATCCGTCCCAGGTCACCGGTGTGAAGCCAGCCACCGCTCATCGCCTCGGCCGTGGCATCGTCGCGGCGCCAGTATCCCTTCATAAGCCTGGGGCCACGTGCAACGATCTCTCCCACCAGCCCGGGGGACACCTCCGCTCCATCCTCATCGACCACCCTGATCTCCACATCCTCCAGAGGTAGTCCGATGGACCCGAGCCGTCGCCTGCGCTTTTCGATCAGCTCGGGAGGACCGGATAGCTCGTGGTCCTCGGGAGGCAGCGCGGTGATAGTCGCACCCGTCTCGGTCTGGCCGAACGCGTTGATGAATCGCACCCCGGGCAACTGCTCAATGGCAGCAAGGATTACGTTAGCGGGCATCGGCGCCGCCCCGTACGTGAGTATTCGCAGGCTAGACAGGTCGCAAGCGCCGAAGTCGGGATGCTCCATGACCATCTTGAGCATCGTCGGCACCACCGTGGCACGGCTTATTCCCTCTCGCTCAACGAGCCTCAGCCACTGACCGGCCTCGAACTGGCTCTGCACCACCAGCACCCGCCCTCCATAGATGGATGACAGCACGACCTGAACGCCCGCAACGTGGTATATCGGCACGGACAGCAACGTGCGCTGCTCGAACTCGGGATCGGCGGGGTTTACGTTCTCCAGGGGATAGGATGTGAGACCCTCGTGCGAGAGCATGACGCCCTTTGGTCGACCGGTGGTCCCGGCCGTATACAGGATCACCGCCAGGTCATCTCCACCCCGCGCCGGCACGCGCTCGCCGCCCGACTCCGTGAGCTCATCGTAGGAGATCCAACCCTCCGGAGGCTCGCCGTCTATGGAGACCAGGTGATTGACCGCCGAGAGCCGATCTCCCTGCTGACGCATCAGCTCAACCACCGCCGCCATGTACTGAGCGCCGACGCAGAGGACCCTGGCCGCAGAGTCCTCCAGCATGAAGGCCAACTCCTCCGCCCTGGCCCTGTAGTTGATCGGGACCGACACCGCGTCGGCCCGCGAGATCCCGAACAACGACTCCACCTCGCGGTCCCCGTTGACGTCCATCCAGGCGACCCTGTCCCCCGGCCCGACGCCGACACGCGATGCCAGTCCCGCCGCGACCGCTCCCGCACGAGCCTCTAGATCCCTGTACGTGGTTCTGCGGCCCGAGAACACCGTGGCCACCCGGTCGGGCACAATCATCGCAGGTATAGATAGCAGTTCCGAAAGGTTCACAGACCCAGAGCCATTCGACGTTCCAGGTCCAACCCGGCCTCCAGGCCGACATCCAGGCCGTCAAGCACCGCAGTCTTTACAGCGGTCACGATCGCCGGGTCGCGGGCAGCCAGATCCCGGGCGACCGATAGCGCGGCCGACTCCAGCCCCGGGCGCGTTACCACCCGATGCACCAGGCCGGCGGACGCTGCCTCGGCAGCCGACATGCGATCAGCACGGTCGGCCAGGAACCGGGCCATCGACCGGCCGATCCCGATCGCACGCGGCAGGGTCTGAGTCCCGCCCGCTCCCGGAATCATGCCGATCGTAACCTCCGGCATGGCGAACACGGCGTCCTCCGAGGCCACCCTGATGTCGCAAAGGCACGCTATCTCGACGCCGGCACCTATGACGTAGCCGTGCACGGCCGCCACCAGCGGCTTTCGCAAGCCCGCCATCAGGCCCCACAGGTCGCGCTTTCGCCGGCTGCGGTGGGCCGACACGAGGGAGGGCGCTGTGCCGAACTCTATGAGGTCTGCGCCCGCACAGAATCCCCTCTCCCCCCGTCCGGACACGATGGCCACCTTCAGCACCGGGTCGTCATCGAAGGCGCGGAGGGCCTCAAAGAGCTCATCGCGCATCGAGATGTTCACCGCGTTTATCCGCTCGGGGCGGCTGAGTTCGATTCGGGCGACCGGGCCCTCGAGGCTGAACAGAACGGCCGGTTCACTCACCTGTAAACTCCGGTCTGCGCTTATCCGCAAAGGCCCGCAGCCCCTCGGCACGGTCCTGCGTCGAGTGAAGCAGGGTCGCCAGGTCGACCTCCATTCGCATGGCCTGGTCGAGCGAAAGGTCGGCCCCCTTGTAGACGGCCTCCTTCAGGTAGCGCAGCGCCAGCGGACCGTGGGTCTCCATTACCCTCGCCGCATCCATCGCCCGCTCAAGGGCCCGTCCCGGTGCCGTCACCTCCGTGGCCAGCCCGATGGCGGCAGCCTCCTGTCCGCTCAGCACCCTGGCCATCAGGAGCATCTCTAGTGCCCGCGACCGGCCAATCAGGCGGGGAAGTCTCTGGGTGCCGCCATCCCAGGGCAGCCCACCCTCAGCAGCCTGGGTCAACCCGAGCCTGGCGTGCTTTCCGACGACGCGCATATCGCAGGCCAGGGCCAGTTCAAGGCCCTGGTCCAGGGCGTCGCCTTCTATGGCGGCGATGGTCGGCTTTCCGATGCCGGCGACCGACGAAGCGACCGAATGAGCGGCCATCTGCTCGGCCGTAGGGACTACGGGAAGCGTCGATCCCCGGCAGAAGCTGGGCCCGTCACCGGTCAGAACGACGACCATGACGTCAGGTCGATCATCGAGATCGCCGAGCGCCTCTCGCAGCTCGGCGGCCGTGATCTCATCGATCGAGTTGCCGGCATCGGCGCCGGAAACAGTTAATGCGGCTACGCCGCTCGCCACCTGCAGGCGGACCCGGGCAAATGACATTGCGACAGGATAGCAAGGCGCCGACTTTCCCGTTCGGAGCGCCTCTTGGAATCGCGGGTACGCCGGGCCGAAAGACCCCTAGTCAGGTTCCTCGTCGGCGGGGCTTACCACGACCTGCCGGTCGGCACCGACCCCGGCGCTCTGGGTAACCACCCTGTAGTTGTCGGCCAGCTCGAGATGGACCAGTCGGCGCTCGTAGGGCGTCATCGGTTCAAGGGTTATCGATCGTCCGGAGTCGGCAACCCTTCGCGCAATGTTCCTGGCCAAGTTGCGCACAGCCTTGTCGCGACGAGCCTGGTAACCGGCAACGTCGATTACGGCATTCGGCCGGTCGGCAAGCTCGATGGTGGCGATGAAGTTCACGAGAAACTGCAGGGCCCTGAGGCTCTCGCCCTTGCGGCCTATGAGAAGACCGGAATCGTCACCGTCAACATCGAAGACGGGACCACCGCCATCCTCTCCTTTTGCGTGTCTGACGCTGGCGACAGCGTCGACTTCCATCAGGTCCAGCAGGTTGTTCAGAACCTTGGATACGACGCGAACCGTATCGCCGCCGGACTCGTCCCCGTCGAAGTCGAGCAGCGTCACACGAACCCGGGCCGGCTCGCCGCCAAGACCCAGTATCGCCGTCTTGCCCCTGCTAACGACGTCTATTTCTACTTCGTCGCGATCTGCGTCTAGCTCCCTTAGGCCTAGCTCTATGGCCTCCTCTACGGTCTTGGCCGTTGTCTCTATCGACTCCCTCTCCAATTGCGGCCTCCTCGTCGCTGGACGCGGCCATGGCCGGCGCCGGCGCGGGCTGTGAAGTTCCTCCAAACTTGAACAGGTTTCGCAGCGGATCCCAGCCGGTGACAAAACCCTGTATCACTACACCAATCACGTTGGAAACCACCCAGTAGACCGCCAGGCCGCTGGGGAAATTCAACGTGAAAAATCCGAACATCACCGGCATCATCCATAGCAGCATGCGATTGGTTGAATCCTGCTGCGGGGACGCCGACGGCATCGTCGTCATCTTTTGCAATACGTACATCGACACCCCGACAAGCAGGGGCAGGATGATCGGGGACGGGTCCGGCAGCGCTAGATCCATCCACAGAAAGCGCCCGTTCAGCGGGACGGCCTCGTGCGCAAGGGACAGACCCGAGTAGAACTTGTTGGAAAGGGTCGCCAGACGCTCCGGGGTCGACGGCAGGGTCTGGATCACCGCCTGGTAGAGGCCTATCCAGATGGGGAACTGTATGAAGATCGGTCCCAGGCAGCCGAGGGGATTCACCCCCTGCTCCTTGTAGAGCTTCATCGTCTCCTGGGACGCTTTCTGCCGGTCGTTCTTGTACCTGTCCTGGATGGCCTTGAGCTTGGGCTGGATGGCCTGCATCGCCTTCATCTGCCTGGCCTGCTTGATCGTAAGGGGAACCAGGATCACCCGGATCGCGACCGTAAACAGGATGATCGCCACTCCGAAGTTGGAAAACGAGATGTCGTAGAGGATGACGAGGCTGTTGATCATCGGGCGGATGATCACCTCGTTCCATATGGTGAAGAAAAAGTCCAACTCGCCTGTCGCCTAGCGCAAGGGCCTGATAGCCGATAGCGGCATATGGAATTCAGATTGAATGGTCGTCAACAGCGCTGCTGCCACGAAGGGTCGTCAGAGACCGGATTCTCGGCCTGGGGCCTATCGGTCTTGTATACCCAGCCCTCGTCGAGCGTGCCGACGCCGTTGACATCGTTAACGGCGATCGAACGGACCGTATGATCCCACGCGCCCAGGTACACGCTGTCACCGTATCCCACCACGTTGGTTCTCAGCCGCTCGTTGATGTGGCACTCTCGCTGACCGCCCCCGCCCACGAGGGTCGCCGTTCGAAGCCTACCATCGTCCGAGGCGACGATCAGGAAGTCGCCCACTGCCGCCGGCGAGCCTATGATCGGACCATTGGTCTCCATGACCCACAGCAGGGCGCCCGTGTCAGGAGACAGGGCGTAGACGTTTCCATCGAGGGCGGCGGCAAAGACCGCGTCATCGGTGACCAGCGCGCGGGCCCAGTACCAGCCATCGGCCCCTTCGAAGGTCCACAGCTCTGCGCCCGAACCGGCGTCCAGGGCGTAGAAAGTTCCGTCGAACGCTCCCACGAACAGGCGGTCGCCGAGCTTTGCAGGCGGGGCCGTCACCGCTCCCCTCGCCTTGAACCTCCACAGCTCCGCTCCCCCCTTGAGGGACAGCGCGTAGATGTTCTTGTCCAGCGAGCCTACATAGACGGTCTCCTCGTCGACGAGCGGCGTCGTCCACACCATGGAGCCCGTCTCGAAGGTCCACAGCTCGGACCCGTTGTCCGCGGCAAAGGCGTACACCGAGCCGTCCGACGATCCCACCACGACGATCCCGTCGCCGTGGCCCGGGCCGCCGACCAGCTTCTCCCGGCTCTCGCCGACGGGCACGTCCCAGATCTTCGAGCCATCCAGCCTGGATACGGCGTAGAGATGGCCATCGTAGCCGGCCGCATAGACTATGTCGCCCACGACGACCGGGTCACCATAGAACGCGTGGAGCCGGTCTTCCCCCACCAGTCCGTCGAACTCCCAAATCGACTGTCCGCTGTCCGCGTCCAGGGCCAGCAGCGTACCGTCCATCGAGCCGGTGTATATCACGCCATCGACGACGACCCCACCCGCCCATCCATCCGGGTTCGCCACCTGTCCGCATGCCGTCGCACCAGTGCAGGCGGCGGCCGACAGGGCGACAAGCAATACCAGCATGACCAGGGCCCGCCGGGGGACGCCGGGGCAGACGGCCCAGACTACGCGGGGCAGGCGATGCGGCAAACTCTTCACGGGACGGGGTCGTACCCCCATGTGCCCAAGGGCCTGCAGCGAGATAGGCGAGCGGCCGCCATGCGCAATCCAGAGCCCAGGCCGTGCCTTGAGATGGCATCGTATGCATACCGCGAGCAGGTCGGCTCGTGGCGGCAGCACCCGCCCACGTAGGGTGATAGCACCATCTGGTAGAGCCTTATCGCCCCGAGGGCAAACTTGTTCAACATCGCCTGATCAACAAAAGGACAGTCCGCCGAAACTACTCCAACTCCCGCCCGCGGGCCTCGATACCCGCCCTCCTCAGGAGTCTTGCGAGCGAGCGCTCAATATCCGAATAACCGGAGCCAACAACTCCCTTGCGCGCGATCAGCAAGACATCCCAACCGGCCTCTATTCCGGCGTCGCGCGCGATGGCCCGAAGCCTGCGCTTGACACGATTGCACTCGACCGCATTGCCGATACGCCGCCTGCTGGCCGAAAAGCCGAAACGGCTTATCGGGAGCCGATCATCATCCTCCCGATCACGCGGCCGAACCGCCAGTACCAGCAATTGGTCTGCCCAGCTGCGTCCACTGCGGCGGATCGCACGAAAATCGGACGCGCGCTTAAGGCTGTGATCGCGGCGCAAGGACTGGATTGTGTGGAGGAAACGCCAGCGGAGACCGCTAGACGGTTAGCCTTTTGCGGCCCTTGAACATGCGGCGCCTGAGCACGTTTCGTCCCCCCCGGGAATTCATCCGAGAGCGAAACCCGTGCACTCTCATCCGGCGCCGATTCTTCGGCTGATAGGTTCTCTTTGGCATCTCTGTCGAACGTGGACCTTAACGGAATTATATTCCCGCGTCCGGCGGAAGGTCAATTTGATCGCATCACCGTCTACGCCTGTTTACCGGCCTACGTGGGCAGTTGGGGGGGCACCGACATCCCACCCCGCCGTTTGACTGAGGTCCAGTTCACGAAATAGACTCGCCCGTGAAGGGAGACCGGGCCCGTTGGCCGATGAGAACGCTGCAAAAGCCGAGATCGTCCAGGCTCTTACCGAGCGTGCGGAAAGGCTGTGGGGCGCCGAGCGTGCCCGAGCCGCCCGCGAGAACATAAGAGAGGCCGCCGAGTACGTCTGGCTGATCGCCGAACACCCCCCTGACGACGACGAGGCCCCGCTGTTTCACCCCTAGCGATCAGCCCGCCAGCACCTCGGCCTGACGCTCGATCAACTCTCCGATCCCCATTGCCGCAAGGTCCAGAATCTGGTCCAGCGTACCCCGGTCGAACACCGCCTCCTCCCCGGACCCCTGCACCTCCACCAGGCTGCCATCCTCGGCCATGACCACGTTAAAGTCCACCTCGGCACGAAAATCCTCCTCGTAGCTGAGGTCGAGCAATGGCTCGCCGCCCACAATGCCCACGCTGGTCGCGGCCACGGCCTGCCTGAACGGTGAACGGGCTATCTCGCCGGTCTCAACGAGTTTGCTGCAGGCCAGCCTGGCGGCCACGTAGGCGCCGGTAATCGAAGCCGTCCGGGTGCCGCCGTCGGCCTGCAGCACGTCGCAGTCGACCGTCAGCGTGCGCTCTCCCAGCGCATCGAGGTCGGTCACCGCCCGCAGTGCCCTGCCGATCAGCCGCTGGATCTCCTTGGTACGTCCCCTGGTCGCGCTGGACCTGGGTGTGCGCGTGAGGGTCGACCTGGGCAGCATGGCGTACTCGGCCGTTACCCAGCCACGGCCAAGTCCACGCAGGAAGGCTGGGACGCCCGATTCGACGGTGACGGCGCACAGGACGCGAGTCGCCCCGGTCTCGATCTGGACCGAGCCCTCGGCGAACTCCTGCACGCCGGCAGTCATTTTCACCGGCCTGAGTTGATTTCTGCTGCGACCATCCCTGCGCGCCATCTAGACCTCCCGCCAGACCGTCGGCTCTGAGAGCCGAAGCGGGGGAAAGTCTAACAGTCCCCGCCCCGCGCACCGGCATCCGGTGCTACGTGACCTCACGGACCGGGCGTGTGGACGGCGCAGGGCCGGTATAAGATACCGATCGATATGGGTCTCAAGATCGACATAAGGGTGCCGGTCGGCGGTTCGGTCGTTGAGACCGCGGAGTTCGCGGTCAAGTGCGAGCAGGCCGGCTTTGACGGCGTCGGCATAATCGACCATCAACACACCGGCCGAGATGTGTTTCTGGCCATGGCCATGGCCGCCGATCGCACTCGGCGCGTGACGCTGTACCCCGCCGTCACCAACCCCGTCACCCGCCATCCGATGGTCCTGGCATCGATAGCCCAGAGCCTTGAGGAGATCGCGCCGCACCGGGTGATCCTCTGCGTCGGGGCCGGCTTCATGTCGACCCGGCACATCAATCGAGGATCGGCGTCCGTCAAGGAGATGCGGGATGCGGTCGATCAGGCCAGAAGGCTGCTTGCCGGGGAGGACGTATACCCCGGCATCACCGACGGAAGGCTGGTACGCACCTCTGATCCACCCACGCCCGTCTACGTGTGCGCCACCGGACCGCGCATGATCGAACTGGCCGGAGAGATAGCCGACGGGGCGATGCTCATGGTCGGACTCGATCCCGGGATGGTGGCCCAGGCCATGGACCACCTGGCCAGGGGCGCCGAAAGGGCTGGAAGGGCCGTCGAGGACGTGCCCATCACGCTGGTCTGCGGAGGCATACTGGCACAGGATCGAGAGGCCGCCCTGGAGCTTGCCAGGCCCTTCTGCTGGGGTCAGATGCACCACCCGGTCCACGGCCCGCGTCTGGAGAGGGCGGGCCTAAAGTGGCCCGCCGGCATCGGCGGCCCCGACGATATACCGGCAGACGTGCTGTCACGCATCTGCGAGGCAACCGGCCTGTTCGGTGACCACAATGCATGGGCCGAAGGGATAGGCGCCGCGGGAGACCTGCCGGGAGTGACCCGGCTCTTCATACAGCCCAATCTCACCTATGAATTCCCCGAAGGGGTCCTTGCCGACTACCGGGACCGGATAAGGCCACTACTGAGCTGAAGGCCTGCGGCAGGCCGCGATTCGTCCAGGCCGCCGCCTGGAGATCCCCGGGCATGCTGGTCGGATGTAGGCTTTAGCCACCGATCCGAATCGGAGGACATGCGATGAGGGCGATAACCGGGGCCAACCTGATAGACGGAACAGGCGCCGACCCGGTTCCCGGGGCAACGATACTCGTAGGAGAGGACGGACGAATACAGGGGGTGGGGGCCGACGTCAGCCCGCCCGCCGGCGCCGCGGTTCTGGACGTTGACGGCAGCACGGTCATGCCCGGCCTAATCGACTGCCACGTTCACTTCATGATCGAAGTTGCGCCCATGCATGAGCTGGCTCTCATGCCCCTCAGCCTGAAGATCCTGCATGCGGCGGACAATGCACGCAAGACCCTGGACGCCGGCGTCACCTCCGTCCGCGACGCCGGCGGCACTCCTCTCGGGCTGAAGCTGGCGGCCGAACGCGGCCTGATCCCGGCTCCGAGGATGAGGATCGCCGTTTCCATACTGTCGCAGACGGGCGGCCACGGAGACTTCCTCCTGCCGGTCGGCACCCACTTTCCCATGGGAATGCCACTGGACGGCTCCCTGCCGGAATGGCCCAGACCGGTCTGCGACGGGGTGGACGAGGTGCGCAGGACGGTACGCGCCAACCTGCGGGCCGGAGCCGACTTCATAAAGCTGTGTTCAAGCGGGGGCGTCCTTTCCCCCAGCGACGAGCCCACCTCAACGCAGTTCACCCGCGAGGAGATCAAGGTCATGGTCTATGAGGCTGCGGCAGAGGGCAAAACCTGCATGGCCCACGCCCAATCCACCGAGGGCATAAGAAACGCCGTCGAGTGCGGCGTCGAATCGATAGAGCACGGCGTCTACCTAGACGAGTCGGTGGTCGAAGAAATGAGGCGCAGGGGGACCTTTCTCGTTCCCACCCTGCTGCCGGGCGAGACCCTGTTCGACCTGGCCAGGGAAAGGCCCGGGTCGGTCCTTCCTCAGTCACTGAGAAAGGCCGAACAGGTATTCCCTCACCACAGGGCCAGCTTTCGGATGGCCGTCGAGGCCGGTGTGCGCATAGCGATGGGAACGGACTCGGCGGTCTGCCCGCACGGCGAGAACGGTCGAGAACTCGGCCTGATGGTCGACAACGGCATGACGGAGATGGAGGCCATAGTTGCCTCGACCAGGACCGCCGCAGAGTGCATCCACATGGACGCCGACGTCGGCACTCTTGAGCCGGGCAAGCTGGCCGATCTGCTTGTGGTCGATGGGGACCCGCTCGGCGACATCCAGCTCCTAGCGGACAAGGAGAGCCTGGTCATGATCATGCAGGGCGGGACGGTCCACAAAGATTCCATGTCCCGCTAGGGCCGCCCCGCCGAGCCCTTCAGGAGCGTAGATCGATCGGTTCGGAGTCCGGCAACGCCGAGCCCATGGGCTAAACGGCCTCCTTATGTCCTTGACCGGCATTCAGAACGCTCCCTATAATTGATCAGCTTTACCCCCTCTCCCGGAGCCCACGATCACTCAGGACGTTACCGCGCGCGTCACAGAACTTGAGACCAGAGCCCTTGCGGCGCTGTCTGACGTGTCCAGCCGCGAGGACCTGGAGGAATGGCGCGTTGCGTTCCTAGGCAGGAGGGGTGAGGTCACGCTGCTGAAGCGCAGCATATCCGGAGTCCACCCCGACGGGCGCAGAGAGTTCGGCCGCGCCGCCAACGCTGCGGCGCTTGCCCTGGAGTCTGCATTTGCGGAAAAGGGGGCGGCGATCGACAGCCCGGCGGAGGCCGGGGCCGGAGCCATGGATGTAACCCTGCCCGGCTGGCCCACTCAGGTCGGGAGCATCCATCCCGTTACGGCCACAATGCGGGAGATCTGCACCGCCTTTGCATCCATGGGTTTTGAGATCGTGGAGGGGCCGGAGGTGGAGCTGGATCATTACAACTTCGAGATGCTCAACATCCCGAAACACCATCCGGCGCGTGACAGCTTCAGCACGCTCTGGATAGATCACAGCGACCCGAACGGGGATCGCCCACTGCTGCTGCGTACCCACACGTCGCCCATGCAGGTCAGGACCATGGAAACGCAGGCGCCGCCTGTCAGGGTGGTGGTTCCAGGAAAGGTATACCGGTACGAGGCCACGGATGCCACTCACGAGTGGCACTTCACCCAGGTGGAGGGACTCGCGGTGGACAGGGGAATAACCTTTGGCGACCTCAAGGGAACGCTGTACGAATTCGCCCGTCGCCTGTTCGGCGAGGAGGTAAGGGCGCGCTTCCGATGCGACTACTTCCCGTTCGTAGAACCCGGGGCCGAAATGGCAATCGCCTGGAATCCCGGACGGGGGCAGGGAGACGAGGCCGAAGACTGGATCGAGATACTCGGCGCCGGCATGGTGCACCCCAACGTGCTGGCCGGCGTGGGCTACGACCCCGCCGTATACACAGGGTTCGCCTTCGGTATCGGCGTAGAGCGCATCGCGATGCTCAGGAACGGCATCGACGACATTCGACTCTTCTATGCTAATGACATCCGGTTCCTCCGGCAGTTCTCCTGAAATCTATTCCAGATGTTGATCCCACTATCCTGGCTTAGGCGCTACGTTGCCATCGACGTGCCTGCAGATGAGCTGGCCCACCGGCTCACCATGGCCGGCATCGAGGTAGAGTCCCTCCAGAGGATCGGCGGTCATCTGGACCCGGACCTTGTGGTTGTCGGCGAGGTCGTCGGGTTGGAGCCGCACCCCAACGCCGACAGGCTGCGGCTTCCAACGGTGGATCTGGGAGACGGCGAGACCGCCAAGGTCGTCTGCGGGGCTCCAAACGTCGCCGTTGGTCAGAAGATCGCCTTTGCCCGGCTGGGGGCACGCCTCTTTAACACCCACTCCGGCCGCGAGGAGCCGCTGCGGCCCGCCAATATACGCGGGTTCGAGTCGCGCGGCATGGTCTGTTCGGTCAGGGAGCTCGGCCTGGGCGATGACCACGAGGGCATCCTGGTTCTGGACGAGCGGGCCTCCATAGGAAAGCCTCTCGTCGACATAGTCGGCGATGTGCTCCTCGACGTCTCGGTCACCCCGAACCGGGCCGATTGCCTCTCGGTGCTCGGCGTCGCTCGGGAGGTGGCCGCTCTGACGGACCGAAAGGTGGACGAGCCGCGCCTAGACTACAGGGAAGGCTCCGAGCCCATCGAGGGGCGGGCAAGCGTCACCATAGAGGATGCGGGCCTGTGCCACCGGTACACGGCCTCGCTGATCGAGGACGTGACCGTCGGTCCCTCTCCGGCCTGGCTGCAGGAGGCCCTTGTCAGGGGTGGCCAGCGCCCCATCAACAACGTCGTAGACGTTACCAACTTCGTGATGCTGGAACTCAACCAGCCACTGCACGCATTCGACTTCGACCTCGTAAAGGACGGGACCATAATCGTCAGGCAGGCAAGGCCGGCGGAGGTGTTGCGCACCCTGGACGGCCAGGACCGCGAGCTGCGACCGCCGATGCTGGTAATCGCCGACCCCTCCGGCGCGGTGGGCCTGGCCGGGGTAATGGGGGGCGCCAACACCGAGGTCTCCGAGTCCACCACCCGCATCCTGCTCGAGTCGGCCAACTTCGATCCGGTAAACACCAGACGCACGAGCGCCGACCTTCCGCTGAGCACCGGTGCCGCCTACAGGTTTGAGCGCGGCCTGAGGCCGGAGCTGGCCGAGATCGGCCTGCGCCGTGCCACGCGCCTGATCGCCGAGGTCACCGGAGGGTCTGTCGCCCGCGGGATCATCGACGTTCACCCCCACCCCGCCGAGACCCCGGCCGTCTCCCTTTCCCAGGCAAGACTCAAGCAGGTCCTCGGCTCCGACATACCAATCTCCAGGGCCACCGAGGTCCTGTCCTCCCTGGGCTTTGAGGCGACGGTGGATGCGGTCTCGTCGGTCACGGTTAGCCCGCCGTACTGGCGGTCAGACGTGACGATCGAGGACGACCTAGTCGAGGAAGTTGCCCGCGTGATCGGCTACGACGAGATGCCGGTGACCATGCTCTCTTCGCCGATACCCCATCAGCGACCGAGGCCCACGTGGGAACTCAAGGAGCGGATCAGGGACATGCTGGTCGCGGCGGGCATGCGGGAGATCATCACCTACAACGTGGTGTCCGAAGACAGCCTGCAGGCCGTCGGAGAGTGGAGGGGGGACTCGCTCAGCCTCGCCAATCCCATGAACGAGGAGCTTCGCTACCTGCGTACAACCCTTAGGGCCAGCATGCTCCAAACCGTGTCCGAGAACAGGCGGCTGGTAGGGGAGGAGGGACTGCGCCTGTTCGAACTGGGACGCATCTTCCTGCCCAACGGCTCAAAGACGGGAGATCTGCCGCAGGAGCGAGAGATGCTGACAGTCGCCTTCTGCGGGAGGCGATATCCGCACTGGTGGCACGGGTCCGACGAAGGGTCGGGCATGGACTTTTTTGACGCCAAGGGGGTCGTGGTAGACACGCTTCAGCGTCTGGGCATAGAGCCTTCGCTTGCGCCCGTGGACGACCCGGCCCTCAGCCCGGGCAGGGCAGCTGCCATCGTTATCGACGGACACAGAGCGGGCACGCTGGGAGAGATCGACCCCTCTGTCCTCAGCGCATTTGACATAGACGGAACCACGGTCGCGCTGGCCGAAATCGAACTCTCCTCCGTGCTACACGCGATGCCACTGGCAGAGGCGCGATACCGACCGTTCAGCCGTTATCCCGAATCGATCCGCGACCTCGCTCTGGTGGTCGACGCCGACGTTTCGGCAGAACGTATCCGGGGAATCCTGGCCGAGCACAAGCTGGTCAAGGCCGCTACTGCGCGCGACGTCTACACCGGCGAAGGCGTACCTGACGGCAAAAAGTCGATCGCATTCGGCCTGGTCCTTCAGTCCGATAAGGGCACCCTGACCTCGTCGCAGGTTACCCGTGTCATCGAGGACCTGCTGCGCCGGATTCAGCGGGCGGTGGGCGCCGAGCTGCGCACATGACAAGCCACGCGGAGCACCGCCACTCTCACACCGAAGCCATGCTCACCGTGGAGGATGCCCTGGAACGCATACTGTCGTTTTTTGAACCGCTCGAGCCCGTCAGGGTGCCGATCGCCGAGGCCAGCGGCATGGTCATCAGCGAGGACGTTGTCAGCCATCTTGATGTGCCTCCAATGGACAATTCGGCCATGGACGGGTACGCGGTTGAATCGCAAAGCGTCTCCGGGGCCGCTCCACAAGCGCCCGTGACTTTACGTGTAGTGGACAGGCTGGCCGCCGGAGAACTGCCCACCACCCGCGTCGGGCCCGGAACAGCGATACGAATCATGACGGGAGCCCCGGTGCCCCCGGGTGCGGACGCGGTGGTTCCGTTTGAGGAAACCGACGAGGTCGAACGCAGGCTCAAGGCGCGCCCCCTCAACGAGATCTCGGTCAGTCACCCGGCAGGTCCGGGCTCCAACGTGCGGCAGGCGGGACGAGACCTCTCCCGGGGACAAACGGTACTGAGAACGGGCGCTGTGATCGGACCGTCCCAGGTCGGCTTGCTGGCCAGCCTGGGTCACGCGACCGTAAGCGTCCACCGCCGGCCGGTTGTAACGGTACTGTCGACGGGAGACGAGCTGGTTGAGCCCGGACTCCCCCTCCCGCAGGGCCGGATATACGACTCCAACAGCGCCGGGGTAGCGGCGGCGGTGATGGAGGCGGGGGGTATACCGCGGCAGATAGGAACGGCGCGAGACGATCTCGAGTCGGTCAACGCAAAGATCGACGAGGGCATCGACTCCGATATGCTGATCACCTCGGCGGGCGTCTCCAAGGGCGACTTCGACATGGTCAAGGACGTTCTGACCAAGCGCGGGTCGATGCAGTTCTGGTCGGTGCGCATGCGCCCGGCAAAGCCGCTGGCCTTCGGGCTCCTGAGCGCCAGCGACGGGTCCGGGCGGACGGTGCCTCACCTGGGCCTGCCCGGCAACCCGGTCAGCGCCCTGGTGGCCTTTGAACAGTTCGGCCGCATGGCCATAGCAAAGATGCTCGGCCGCCAGTCGGCCACGAGGCCGACGGTGCGCGCGGTCCTGACCGACCCCATCCACAACAACGATGGCAGAAGGGTCTATGCCCGCGCGGTGGTGACCAAACGAGATGGCAGGTACTATGCTTCGTTGACCGGCGACCAGAGTTCCAACCTGCTGACGTCGATGGCCGCAGCCAACGGCCTGGCGATCTGCCCCGAGGATGTTGCGCTAAAGCAGGCCGGAGACGTGGTAGACGTGCTAATGGTCAGGTGGCCGCCGGAAGTATTTTGATATAGAACGTTTGGGGAGACGAGCATCAGATGACCACAAGCAAAGCCAAAGATGCCAATACGGCGGCTCCAATTCGCTACTACGTCAGCATCGATGCCGAAGGGAGCAGCTCCGTCTCATTGCTCATATCGGACCGGCGAAACTACCTTACTCAGCAACACGACACGATCGAGGAGGCGGCGACCGCCGACCCGGAACTGCTCATCGACCAGATCGCCGGCCAGTCCGAGGAGGCCGATTACCTTCTACCTGACACTCCCCTTAAGGAGGCTGTCTTCCGGGTGATTCTGGCCGGCCGCAACGAGCCGATGAGCGCTGGCGAGATCAGCGCCGAACTCAGGCGCAGATGGACCATGAGCGCATACCCTCGCAACCTTTCACCCTCCGTGGTAGAACGGCTTCTGCAGAACATGGAATCCTACTCGATCGGCAGCATTGTTCCGCCCGAGCCCGAAGCCGAGGAGGAAGGGCCTGCCGACGACGCCTCACAGGCGGATGCGCAGGGCATTGCCGCAGCCGAGGCAGGCACCCAGGAAACACAGACGTCCAACGGCGGCGGCGCGGAAGACGAATAGATGCGTCGCTATAATTGCTGACGGTCAGCACCGGCAGTTACGACAGCAGGGTGCGGAAGCGAGCCGAAGCCGCTCAGGGAGAACGATGAATAGATCCCTAGCCTTCTTCAGGGGCAGCATAGTGCCGATCGAGCAGGCCAAGGTCGGCGTGATGACCCACGCGCTCCACTACGGCACCGCCGTCTTCGAGGGCATCCGCGGCAACTGGAACGCAGAGAGGGACACCATGTATGTGTTCCGCATGCGCGAGCATTACGAGCGCCTGCTCCAGGGGTGCCGGATGATGATGATGGACATCCCCTATACGGCGGACGATCTCTGCTCGATCACGGACGATCTCATCCGGAGCAGCGGGCACCGTCAGGATGTCTACATCCGGCCCCTGGTCTACAAGAGCGATGAACTCGTAGCGAATCTCAAGCTGCACGAGATCGCGAGCGACTTCACGTTGATCATCGTGCCGTTCGGCTCCTACATCGACTCCGAAGGGGCCATAAAGTGCTGTACCTCCTCGTGGCGTCGCATCGACGACGCAACGATCCCTCCCAGGGTCAAGATCTCCGGCCACTACGTCAACAGCATTCTGGCAAAGACCGAAGCGGTCCTGGCGGGCTTTGACGAAGCGATCATGCTCAACCAGGACGGAGGCGTCTCGGAGGGGACCGGAGAGAACCTGTTCATGGTCTCCGGCGGAACGCTCCATACCCCTCTGGTGGCGGATAACAACCTTGTGGGCATCACGCGAGACTGCGCCTGGACCCTGGCCGCTGAGGAGCTGGGTATGAAGGTGGTAGAGAGGCGGATCAGGCGCAGCGAGCTGTATCTGGCGGACGAGTTATTCCTGACCGGTACGGCCGCCCACATTACCCCGGTGGGCAGCGTCGACAGCCGCCCGGTAGGATCCGGGGAGGTGGGGCCGGTGACGGCCGAACTGCGATCGATATACTCACGTGCCGTACGCGGCAATCACGATAAGTACCTGCACTGGTGTCACCCGATCACCCAGGAGCCCGCATAGCTTCGCGTCGATGAGTCCCTTCTTAGCGGACTACCTGATATTCGTTTTCTGGGCCTCGATCGGGGCGATACAGGTGGGCGCTTCCTTCGGACGGTTCGACGGCCTGCTGCTAGTCAGGCACACGCTGGCGGCGCGCGCCCTGGGGCTCGCTCTCACCGTCGGCTCCATCCTGTGGTTCTTCATGTCGGAAGAGCGCAACATCAACGACATCCACGGCGGCCTGGACGCCAACCTCCAGGGGGTCGGCTTCTTCGGCGGTGCAGCCCTAGCCGTGATCGCAACCCTGAGCCTGTCTTCGCTGGTGCACGCTCGCATGCGGCGCGGCGAGCCCTCCGCAGACGAGGGCCTTGAGGCCCTGAGGAAGACCAACTACTTCGAGGCGGTCAGGCGATGCCTGCCGGCCTGGTGGGACGGCTCTCCGGCGAAGTTGCTCGGATTCTTCTCCGACGTCAGGTTTGGACTGCTCTTCCTGGTCGGGGGCCGACTGATCGCCTGGATCAGGCGGAGCTAGAGCGTTGATCATCAAGGGTCCGATAGGCCACTGGGACGTAGACGCCTTCCTGTGGATCAACGGTCTGGTGGGCAGATGGGGGTTGCTGGACCGATTGATCGAGTGGCTGGTCAGCGACTATCTGATACCCGTCTCGCTGGCCCTTGCGCTGGTCGGGCTGTGGTTCGCAGGGCGCGACAGGGCCACCCGGTATCGCTACCAGATCAGCGTCTTCGTAGCGCTTGCCGCCATGGGGTTCACCAGCTGGGCTGTGCAGGAGGTCAGCCTGGCGACCGAGAGGGCCCGGCCGTTCCTGGACTACGAGGTCAACCTCTTGTTCTACAGGCCCACCGATTTCTCGTTTCCATCCAACTCGGTTGCCGCCGTGTTCGGCATAGCCGCCGGTGTCTTCGGGGCCAATCGAAAGCTCGGGACGGCCATGTTCGCACTGGGTGCGGTCCTGGGCTTTAGCCGGGTCTTCGCCGGAGTACATTATCCAACCGACGTGATCGCCGGAGCGCTGATCGGGGTGGTGATCGCCGTGCTGACCTACCAGCTCCGCAAGGTCGTCGAGCCGGTCCCCACCTGGTTCGTCAAGACCGCCCGGATATTTCATCTAGCCTAGCCGCGAAGCGAATTCCTGGGGCCCCTGGAGGACACAAGCCTATGCCGGAACACGAGATAGTCCTTCGCGGCGGCAGGGTCATCGACCCGGAGTCCGGGATGGATGCCCAGCGCGACCTGGGCATCTCACGGGACCGAATCCGCGCGGTGGAAAAGATCTGGGGCCGCAACATTCGGGGCGCCGAGGAGATCGACGTGACGGGTCTGGTCGTCGCCCCGGGCTTCATAGACCTGCACGCCCACGGCCAGGACGCTGAGAACTACCGCCTCCAGGCCCTGGACGGGGTTACAACCGCTCTGGAACTGGAGATCGGCACAGCAGATGTAGACGCCTGGTACGACGCCAGACTGGGCCGGTGCGCAATCAACTACGGCGCTAGCTCGGGCCATGTGCCGGCCCGCATGGCGGTTCTGGACGACGCGGGAAGCGGGCTGGTGCCGATCGGGGACGCAGCGCACCGGCGGGCCGCAGACCAGGAGGTCATCCAGATCACGCGCCTGATCGAGAGGGGTCTGGAGAGGGGTGGTCTCGGGGTGGGCTTCGGTCTTCAGTACACGCCGGGCGCCTCCAGGTCGGAGGTGATGGACGCCTTCGAGGTGGCCGCCAGATTCGGGGCCCCGTGCGTGGTTCACATAAGGGGCATGGGTGATCCTCCGGCCGACCTTCCAAGGGTCGGCGCGGTCGAAGGCCTGCAGGAGGTTATCGCCGCCGCTGCGGTCACCGGTGCGCCGCTTCACATATGCCACATCTCCAGCGTCGGGCAAGCGACGACGCCACGATTGCTGGAAATGGTCGGCGGGGCCGCGGGCGGAGGTATGGACATTACCACCGAGTGCTACCCGTACACAGCCGGCATGACTCAGATCGATTCAGCCCTGTTCGACCCCGGCTGGCAGCGCATGACGGGTGTGAGCTACGGCGAACTGCTCTGGCCCGCAACGGGCGAGGTCCTAAACGAACAGCTATTTGACAAATACAGGGCCCAGGGCGGCATGGTCGTGATCCATTCGATCCCCGAGGACTCGATGGACAGGGCGGTTGCGAGCCCCCTGACCGCTATGGCCAGCGACGGCTGGGTCATGGATGGAGCCGGGCATCCCAGGACCGCAGGCACCTACTCCCGCGTTCTAGGCCTGTTCGCCAGGGAGCGCAGAACACTGACGCTCATGGAGGCGATACGCAAGTCCTCCCTCATGCCGGCCAGGATACTTGAGCGACGTGCCCCCATGTTCCTAAGAAAAGGCCGAATCAAGGTTGGCGCCGATGCCGACCTGGTCGTTTTCGACCCGGCCGAGGTCAGAGACAACGCGACCTACCAGGCGCCCACCCTGCCGTCCGGCGGGATCGTCCACGTCCTGGTAAACGGCGACCCGGTAGTGCGAGACGGTCAGTTCCAGGACGGCCTAAATGCCGGCCGGCCGGCCCGCGCGCCCATAGTCTGATCGGCCTGAAAGGCGGCCCGGGGCGACCCTAGCCGAGCCGGGCGAGTTGCGGGATCTCGAGTTCGGCCGTGATGTGGTCGAACCACTCGATGACCTCGGAGTGCAGCGGGATCCCCCCGGCGCGGCGCTCAACCTCCTCCTCGTGCTCGGACAGGCCCGGATAGAGCACGCGCTCATGTCCCTCCGCGGGCTTTGTGATACGCAGTGTCCTGAGCATCTCGTCCATCGTGTCCAGGAACCAGTCCACATCGGTGAACGCGGCTATATCGTATGCGGCGAAGTAGTGGTCCTGAGCCAGCCGGTCTCCGGGCAACATGGCGGGCCGCGCCCCAGACAGCATGGTCCCGAGCACCTCCGGGATCATCGCCAGTCCGTAGCCCTTGTGTGAGCCCTGTTCCCGAATGCCGCCAAGCGGCAGCTGCCAGTAGTTCCCCCTACCCGGGGACACCTGCGGTTCCATGACCGGAGTACCGTCCATCGTGGCTATCCAGCCCGGGTCCAGGAGCGCTCCAACCCGCTCGGCCAGGTAGATCTTGTTCCCTGCGATCGCCGTGGTGGCCGCGTCGAAGAGAAGGTGTGGCTCGGTGCGAGCTGGCGCGGCGATGGATATGGGGTTGGTCCCGAGCCTGGGCTCGGCGGCGAACGTGGGCAGCACGAACACTCTCGTGCCGGCCCCTCCGGAGGTGGTGGCCATGCCGACCATGTTCTCCTGTGCGGCCAGCATCGCATGATGACCCACGGCGCCCATGTGGCCGCTGTTTTGCATTACTGCGATGCCGACACCCACATCGCGTGCCTTGGCGATCGCCCTCCTCATCGCTCCGGGCGCAACGATCACGCCGAGACCGCGATCGCCATCAAGGCTGACGGTACCGGGCGTCTCTCTGATGACCTTGACGTTCGGTGCGGGGTTTAGCTTGCCGGACTGGAACTCCTCGACGTAGTAGCGAAGCATGTTGGAAACGCCGTGGGTCTCCACACCGCGCAGGTCGGTCTGAACCAGGGTGTTCGCGCCCTCCGCGGCGTCATCCGGCGGACAGCCCATCTTCTCGAAGACGGCCGCCACGGTCTGCCTGAGGGCCTCGTGGTCGATCCTTACCTGATCCTCTAGGGGAACTTTGAATCGCTCTAGCACTATCTTTTGGTCTCCTATAGCTTCGCCACTGTTCCGGCAAGCGGCACCGGCGGCTAGTCGCTGCGCAATAGCTCCTCGCGCAGCCGCCTTATCACGACCTCCATCTCATCGTCGTCGACGTTGAGCGGGTCCACCGCCAGCACGTCCGGACCTCCGAGCCAGTGCAGGAATATCTTCGGAACACCCTCCCGCATGCGGCGCAGCACATCCTCGCGCGCCGGGCCTGTCCAGGCGTCGGTGAACCTGAAGACCGCCGTGGGAATCAGCCAGTCCCTCTTGTCGTGCCTGATCTGCACATCCAGGCCCGGTATCTCGATCAGCGCATCGACCACCCTCTGCGATAACTCGCGGTAGCGGTCGTTCTCGGCCTCCTCGTCCTCGGTGACGAAGGCCTCCAGGGCCTGCACCAAGCCCACGATCTCCTCCTTGGTGACCTTCAGGCCTCGACCTATGAACTGGTTGGGAGAGCCGTTCTCGCGCGCGGCCTCGATCAGGTCCTTGCGACCGGCAAGTATGCCGGTGCCCTGGGGGCCACGAATCGCCTTGCCGCCAGAGAAGATGACCATGTCGGCGCCCTGCTGAATGTACTTGGTCAGATTCTCCCGCGGCGGCACCATGGTGGCCGCGTCGACGATGACCGGTACGTCACGTGAGTGGGCGATCTCGGCAAACTGCGGCAGTGCCATCGCGTACGGTGCAACGAACGGCGCTTCAAGGTAGGCCACGGCCGCCGTCTTCTCGTTGATCGCCGACTCCAGCTCCCAGGGCAGACAGCGTAGGAAGTCCCCGACGCCGACCAGCTTGGCCCCGACAGACTTGTAGCACTGGTCGTAGGGGAACCGGTGGATGTTGTGGATTACGATCTCGTTCTTCATCCCGGTGGTGTCGGGCAGTCGTTTCATCTTGGCCTTGTCGCTACCGGCCACCACGGCGGCCGCCTGCAGTATGAGCGCGCCGGCAGAGCCAGAGGTGACCATGCCGGCCTCGGCTCCCGTGTGCTCGGCGATCACCCGGCCCGCAGCATCGTTAAGTTCCGCCATGTCTACCATCAACTGGGAGGCGGCGTTCATGGCCTGATGAACTTCAGGTCGAAGTTTCGTGCCTCCATAGGCGGTTGTCGGGCCGGAAGCGCTGATCGCCGGATTGACGCCTATCGAGCGAAACACGTCGCCCAGATCGCCGGTTGAAGCCATAATAATACCCTCGCTCGATCTTTCAGGAACGCCGAAGGACAGGCGTGCGTCCTACCGCGATCACGACCGCGATTATACGGTTCGTTGACCGACCACCACAAGATGAGGGGCCGTCCGGTGCCGGCGAACCTGCCCGGCACGCGCCTGACGCCTCGGCCAGAGCCGGCGGTCATGCGAAATCCGGTCTAGTGGATCAGCATCGCGTCGCCAAGCGAATAGAAGCGGTAGCGGCGGTCTATCGCCTTCTCGTATGCAGCCCTTATCCGACGACGTCCCGCGAAGGCGCTCACCAACATCAGCAGGGTGGACCGTGGCAGATGGAAATTGGTGATCAACGCGTCCACTACCCTGAACTCGTGGCCCTTGCCTATGAAGAGGTCGGTAATGCCCTGGCCCGGGCTAAGGGGCCCTCCCGGATCGTCCACCGATCGCTCGTAGGCTTCCAGGCCGGCATCCGCAGCGGCATTGGACTCAAGCAGGCGCACCGCCGTGGTGCCCACGACGACCACCCGGCGGCCCTCAGCCCTCGCCCGGTTGATGGCAGCTGCCGACCCGGTCGACAGGTCGTAACGCTCCGAATGCATGGGGTGGTCACGCGGATCCTCGACGGTCACCGGACGAAAGCTGTCCCAGCCCACGTGCAGGGTTACAAAGACCGTCTCGACGCCCATTGATCGAATCTGGCAGAGCAGGGCCTCCGTGAAATGGAGGCCGGCCGTGGGAGCCGCAACACTGCCCTCATGGCGCGAATAGACGGTCTGGTAGCGCTCGGCGTCCCGCAATCGCGTCCTGATGTAGGGGGGCATGGGAACCACGCCAACGGCAGCAAGGTCGATGTCTTCCGGCAGTCGAACCACGCGGGTACCGTCCGCGCACACGCCAAGCACGGTGGCCTCCCCCTCCTTCGTTCCGTCGACATGGAATCTCGCGCCTTCGCGGAGCCTGCGCCCGGGCCGGGCGAGGGCCCGCCAATTCGCCCCCTCCAAGCGCTCCAGGAGCAGCAGTTCCACCCGCGCTCCCAGGGGCTTGCCACCGATCGGTTTACGGCCGTACAGACGGGCGGGGAACACTCGGCTGTCGTTGAAGACGAGCAAGTCGTTCGGCTGCAGGCAGCCCGGCAGATCCGAAAATGCCAGATGCCGCAGCGCACCGTCCCGCCTGCTCAAGACCAGCAGGCGGGAAGAGTCCCGCGGCTCCGCCGGCCCTTGGGCGATCAGTTCAGCCGGCAGCTCGTAGTCGAAGTCGTCGGTTCGCACGCTCGTATGGTAATGTCACCGCACCGGCGGCACCCTGGGTGCTGCCGTCGTCATGCAGGAGGAAGTGATGCTGCCGGAGCTTGAACTCAGCGAACGCGTCGCGGTCGTCACCGGCGGGGGCCGAGGCATCGGCAGAGAGATCGCACTGTCGTTCGCCGAGGCCGGCGCCGACGTGGTTGTGGCCGCGCGCTCCGAGGCCGAAATCGACGATGTGGCCGCCGAAGTAGAGGCGGCAGGCCGCCGGGCGCTGGCGGTTCCCACGGACGTCACAAGCCCGGCCCAGGTCGACAACCTGGTCTCCACCGCGATCGCAGAACTCGGGCAGGTGGACATAATGGTCAACAACGCGGGGGTGCTCCATTTCCTTCCCCTTGTACCGGTCCCGGACGGTGGACCGGACTCGGTCCGGTTGGTCAGACCGCCGGTAACCCCTATCACGGACGATGAATGGAAGCACGTAATGGAGGTAAATGTCAGCGGGGTGATGTACGGATGCCGCGCCGTAGGACCCCACATGCTGGAGCGTCGGTACGGCAAGGTGATAAACGTGTCATCAACCAATGGGACGATGGGCGTCGCCTTCGTCTCCGCCTACAACACATCCAAGGCGGCGGTAAACATGCTGACCCGGGTCCTTGCACTGGAGTGGGCTCCCTACAACATCAATGTGAACGCGCTGGCCCCGGGCGCGTTTCACACCCGCATGACCGACAGCGTGTGGACCAGCGATGTGGGATCGGCCGAGAATCTGGCCGGAATCCCCATGGGGCGCAGGGGGGAACTCCGTGACCTAGGAGTCCTGGCGGTATATCTCGCCAGTCCGGCCTCAGACTACATGACGGGCCAGATCATCCACCTAGACGGAGGCCGCACCGCACGCTAGGCTAACCGCGATCAAGTAGTCTAGGAGCGTGAACGGATGAGCCCACTGGGACCGTCCGGCAGGGTACAGACGGTGCTCGGACCGATAGAGCCCGCCTCGCTTGGCGTAACGCTAACGCACGAACATCTCCTCATAGATCTGGCCTGCTACTTTCAGATGCCGGATGAGGCCAGCCTGCGTGGCTATGTCGATCGGCCCGTCACCATGGACATGCTCGGCAAGGTCTGGGGGATATGGCAGGCGGTGAGGGACCAGCAGTGGCTGCTTGACGAGGGTATGGCCATCGAGGAGATACTCCGGTACCGGCATGCGGGGGGAGACAGCCTGGTCGATGTCACCAGCATCGGCATCGCCCGCGACCCGCTAGCCCTGACTCGCATCTCGCGTGCCACCGGCCTTCACATCGTCATGGGGGCGAGCCACTATGTGCCCGTGTCCCATCCTCCTGACATGGATGCACGTAGCGAGGAGGCGATAACCGAGCAGATAGTGCGGGACGTCACGGTTGGCGTCGGCGAAACGGGCGTCCGCTCGGGCGTCATAGGCGAGATCGGCAACTTTCACCCATTGAGCGAGAACGAGCGAAAGGTGCTCAGGGCTTCTGCACAGGCCCAGATCGAGACGGGCGCACCCGTACTCATTCACCCGGGTCTACACCCAGACAGTCCGCTCGAGATCATGCGGGAACTGATGGACGCCGGCGCCGAGCCCTCGAGGGTAATAGTCGGCCATCTCGACCCTATAGTGCCGCTCAGCGCCATAACGGAACTGGCCCAGTTGGGCTGCTACCTCGAATACGATCGTTTCGGCGCCGAGAGCACGGACTTCGATTACAGTGTTTCCGGGGTGACCTTGCCCATGCCATCCGATACCCAGCGCATGGAGTCACTGGAGCACCTGATCGCCGAGGGCTTCGGCGACAGGCTGCTCGTAGCCCACGACGTCTGCACCAAGGCCGACCTTTCTCGCTACGGCGGCAAGGGCTACGCACATTTCCTGGATTCGATTGCCGGGCGACTGCGGGCCAGGGGTCACTCCCGCGAGCAGATCGAGTCCATCCTCGTTCACAATCCGGCCCGGGCCCTGACGTTCGCCTAGCGATTCTACGTTCCACCGCCGGGACCGAGGCTAAAGGGGCCGCGGCCCGGCCGCAGACATCGGCACAAGGTCAGCAATCAAAGCGAGCACGGGAGAGACACCATGAGCCCAAAGGCCCCTAGCGGAAAGGTACAGACCGTTCTTGGCGAGGTGGAGCCCCAGTCCCTTGGCATCACCCTGACCCACGAGCACCTGCTGATCGACCTGCGTTGCTATTTCAAGATGCCGGAGGAGGCGAGCCGGCGCTGGTACGTAGACAGGCAGATAACCATAGAGATCCTGGGCAAGCTGCGTGGAATGTTCTACGTCAACAAGGAAAACCAGATGCTGCTCGACGAGCGGTTCGCCATCCAGGAGGCTCTCAGGTATCGCTACACCGGGGGCGATGCGGTGGTCGATACCACGTCCATCGGAATCGCGCGCGATCCACTGGCACTGGCGCGCATCTCGCGCGCCACCGGGCTGAAGGTCGTTATGGGCGGCAGCCACTACGTGCCGGAGGCTCACCCGGCCGACATGGACCAGCGCAGCGAGGAGTCGATTACCCAGCGGATCGTCGACGACGTCACAATCGGGGTTGACGACACCGGAGTAAAGTCCGGCGTCATCGGCGAGGTAGGTAACCACACCCCGCTGACGGAGAACATGCGCAAGGTTCTGAGGGCATCGGCCCACGCGCAGGTCGAAACAGGCGCACCCATCTTGATCCATCCGGGAATCCATCCCGATACTCCTCTCGAGATCATCCGGATCCTGACCGACAACGGGGCAAGGGCGGACAAGGTCATCATGGGCCATCTCGACAACATCAGGCCCATGTCCGCGGTCAAGGAACTGGCCGACTCCGGCTGCTACCTGGAGTACGACCGGTTCGGAGCAGAGGACACGAGCGGGTCATATCGCTCCGGCGATATAGAGACGACGACCGTGAGCGACGTGCAGCGAATGGACTCGCTCGAGTACCTTTTCTCCGAGGGCTACGGTGAGCGGGTGACGATTGCCCACGACGTGTGCCTCAAGACCGACACGGTCGCCTACGGTGGAAAGGGATACGCCCACATTCTGGAATCGATCGTACCCCGCATGCGCGCCCGCGGCTTTAGCCAGGACCACATAGACAACATACTGATCCACAACCCGGCGCGGGCACTCACCTTCGCCTAGGCCACGGCGGTTGCCCTGATGCCCGGGACGCCCACCCGGAGCCCTCGTCTCCATGCGTTCCCCGCGCATCAGGTGCCACCATCGTCTCTGCGGCCGAGGGAGCCTGTCGACCGTACTGCCCTCGGGCCGGGGGTCGAATGCTACGGGCGCGACATCCTCTCCACCCCGAGTGGCGCGAGGCCGGAATCACCGATGCGGGGCCGGTCCCCCAAACCGTTCATAGCGTAGCCGAACCAGCCAACCCCGGGCCGCTGTGCCGATCAGACCGTTGATAGCTGCGCCGCCTTGAGCGTGTTCAGCAGCAGCATGGCTATCGTCATGGGCCCGACGCCTCCCGGGACAGGAGTGATCGCCGAGGCCTTCTCGGCGACAGGCTCGAAATCTACATCCCCGACCAGGCGATAGCCGGACCTTCGCTCCGGCGCCTCAACCCGGTTGATGCCGACATCGATCACCACCGTTCCATCGGAGACCATGTCGGCGGTGACAAAGCCGGCGCGACCGACCGCCGCGATCAGGATGTCGGCCTGGCGGGTGATCGCTGCGATATCGGCCGTGCGCGTGTGGCAAACGGTCACCGTGGCGTTGGCTTCTTGATTACGCTGCATCAACAGGGCGGCAACGGGCTTTCCCACGATGTCGGAGCGTCCGCACACCACTACGTGCTTGCCGGCCGGGGCGTTGCCGGTCCTAAGCAACATCTGCTGAACGCCCGCCGGAGTGGCCGGCACAAAGCGCGGGCTGCCGGCCAGCAGAAGGCCCATGCTCGCCGGATGCAGGCCATCCACATCCTTTTCGGGAGCAATCCGCAGGATGAACTCCCTCTCGTCCAGATGGTCCGGCAACGGTAGCTGCACCAGGACGCCATGGACGGAAGGATCAGCGTTCAGCTCAGCGAGCTTCTCACGCAACACCTCTGCGGGCGTGTCTGCGGCCAGCTTATGATCCGCGGCCACCATGCCAGCATCCGTTGCAGCCTTCTGCTTGTTGCGTACGTACACCTGCGAGGCAGGATCCTCCCCCACCAGGACCACGGCCAGTCCGGGGGTTACGCCCGCACCGTCCTTGAGCCGGGCCACTTCGTCGGCGACCTCGGCCCTCACCTGCGACGCTATCGCCTTGCCGTCAATGATTCGTGCTGCCATGTCATCCTCCGGCGGCGTCGATTATACGGATGCATGCCCGTATGGTGGTGGCGGCTGGTCGCGCCTCCCGACAACATCCGGTCGGCCCTGCTTACCGCGTAGAATCTGAAAGTGTAAAGATGTTGGTCAACGGCGTGGACATTGTAGAGATACCGCGGGTTAGGCGCGTGGCGGAGCGGTACGGCCAACGCTTCCTCGACCGCATCTACACGGAGCGGGAGCAGATTTACTGTCGCGGTCGCGCTCGCCAGCTCGCTACGCGCTTTGCAGCCAAGGAGGCGGTGATGAAGGCCCTCGGCACCGGGGTCCGGGGAGTCCCCTGGAAGGACATCGAGGTGGTGCGTCGGCTCGGCCGCGCCCCGACCATTGAACTGCACGGCAAGGCCGCCGCCCATGCAAGGCACATGGGCATAGGCCGGTTCGCCGTCTCCCTGTCACACTCAAACGAGATGGCAGTCGCCTTTGTCGTTGCTGAGAGTGAGCTCCCCAACTTCTAGGCCGGGTCCGAGGGTCGGTTACTGAGCATCACGATATGAAGATCGTCACATCCGGCCAGATGGCAAAGATCGAGCGCCTGTCGGAGCGTTCAGGGGTAGACACCGACAAGCTGATGGAAAACGCCGGCCTTGCCGTCGCCGAGACATGCAGGCGCGCGCTGGGGCACGACTCCCGGATACCCGATATCCCGGTACTGATGATGATAGGGCCCGGCAACAACGGCGGGGATGGTCTGGTGGCCGCCCGACACCTCTCCAACTGGGGAGCCAGAGCCACAGTCTATCTGAGCGCCTCAGGCAGGGAGCCGCACCCGAAGGCGGCGGAGTTGCCCGAACCCGTACGGCTCGTCCGATCGGATGATGATGCCGACCTCTCCGTCTTGCGGGAAAGCCTATCGGAGTGCGAACTGACGCTGGACGCCTTGCTGGGAACCGGCAGTTCCCGCCCAATCTCCGGCCGGCTCTCAGGGCAGATGGCCGCGCTGGCCGAGGCCAGGTTCGAGCGTTCCGATCTGCTGCTGGTGGCAGTCGACCTGCCCACCGGGGTAAGCGCCGACACGGGAGAGGCCGACCCGATGTCGGTCAGGTCGGACATCACCGTGGCTCTGGGTCTCCCCAAGATCGGCCACTGCGCCATGCCTGGCGCCGAGCTCTGCGGCGTGGTCATGATAGAGGACATCGGACTGCCGGCCGGCCTAGACGAAGAGATCGACCTGTCGCTCATCACGCCAGAATGGGCCAGGTTGCACCTGCCCGCTCGACCGGCGGCAGGCCACAAGGGCACTTTCGGCAAGGTGCTGGTCGTAGCCGGATGCCGCAACTATGTCGGCGCCGCTCTCCTGGCGTCTACGGCCGCATCCCGCGTCGGCGCCGGACTGGTCACGGCCGCCGTGCCGAAAGGTATTCAAATGGCTGTTGCGGCCGGGGCACCCCAGGTGACCTACCTGCCCATGCCAGAGACGGACGGTGGAGGTATAGCGGCTGACGGTGCGGAGGAGATTCTCTCGGCCCTGCATGCCTACGACGCCCTCGTCGTGGGCTGCGGTCTTGGACTGGATCCGGGGACGGGCGAGATGCTGTCACGGCTCCTGACATCGGACATCCAACTGCCGCCAGCCGTTGTGGACGCCGACGGGCTGAATCTGCTTTCGGGCATCCCCGGGTGGCACAGGCACTTTTCATCTCCGGCGATTCTGACGCCCCACCTGGGTGAAATGTCCCGACTCGATGCCTCAAATGCCGGTCCGAACGGCGCAGAGCGCATACGGTGGGCGCGAGGTGCAGCCCGGGAGTGGAACAAGGTCGTCGTGCTGAAGGGGGCCCACTCCACCGTGGCCGATCCTGACGGAAAGGCCATGATCTCCCCGTTCGCCAATCCCGGTCTGGCCACCGCCGGCACCGGCGACGTACTCGCCGGGACGATCGGGGGCCTGCTCGCTCAGGGCATGCCGCTGCCTGATGCGGCGGCGCTGGGTGTGTTCTTGCACGGCGCTGCGGGCGAGTCGTTGCGGGCCGAGCTAGGCGAGGCGGGTATGGTCGCAGGCGATCTGCCCCCCGAACTCCCCCGGACTATCAAGACCCTCAACGAGAGCTAGCCGGTGGCACTGCTCACAGGCGAGGATCGGGCCGCCTACGTGGCGGCGATGTTCAGCCGGATAGCCTGGCGCTACGACCTTCTAAACACCCTGATGTCCGCCGGTAGACACCATGCATGGCGCCGCATGGCGCTGGAGATGGCGCTCGACGGGTCGACCGCCGCGGGTCGGGCGCTGGACGTGGCCTCGGGAACCTGCGACTTCCCGCTTGCCGCGCTGTCGCTGCGTGCGGCCGGACGCGGCAGCGACGATGAGCCAGGCGGCAGTCCCTCCATGCCGGACCTCCAACAGCAGTGGATCGCGGTCGATTTCTCCGAACCGATGCTGAAGGTGGGCAGAAGAAAGATCGCGAGTGCAGGCGCCGCCCCAGGTGTGACGCTCCTGCTCTCGGACGCCCATGCGCTGCCCTTTAGGGACGAGGCGTTTTCGATGGCCACGGTGGGGTTCGGCATGCGCAATTTCACGGATCGGCCAGCGGCCCTGGCGCAAATCGCCCGCGTGCTCAAACCCGGAGGAAGGCTGGCGGTCCTGGACATATTCTCCACCTCCGGAGACGGCTTTGGGGCCGCCCTTTTCGGGGCGGCCTTCAGGGCTGTCGCCCCGCTCCTGGGACTCGCATTCGCCGGCGACCGGGAAGCCTATAGCTACCTTCCCGAGTCGGCCGCAAGTTTTCGCGTAGCCCAGCTGGAGTCAGATATGGAGTCGGCGGGGTTGATGCTGGTGGAAGGCAAACGTTTGGCCTTCGGATCGGTTGCGATCCTGATCGGGGAAAAACGGCGCTAGCTGACGGCGAGCGAACCTACAGGACGCGCTGCTGGCTGCCTGCGGCGACGGATGCCGGATTCGGCAGCGCTCAGCGTGGGCGCAGCATGGGAAAGAGGATCACCTCTCGGATCGATCGGTGGCCGGACAGCAGCATCGTCAAGCGGTCGATGCCCATACCCAGCCCTCCCGTCGGGGGCATTCCATGTTCGACTGCCACGAGGAAATCTTCATCCAGCCTGTCGTAGAACTCCTCGCCCGATACCCTGTCGGCCTTTCGCAAGACCTCCTGTTCTTCCAGGCGAGACCTCTGGTCGAGGGGGTCGTTCAGTTCGGTAAAGGCGTTGCACACCTCCATGCCGGCGATGAAGCCCTCGAATCTCTCAACCACCCTGGGGTCCTGGCGGTGTTTCTTGGCGAGAGGAGACATCTCGAGGGGATAGTCGACAAGGAACGTGGGTTGTATCAGTTCTGGCTCCACCGCGTCCGAGACCAGTTTGTCCAGGAGTCCTGCCCAGCTGGTCTGCCTGGAGGCATCGAGACCCAGAGCCTCCATCCTGGCGGCGAGCGAATCGAGGTCCGAGCATTCCAGGAAATCTACGCCCGCGCGCTCGGTCAGCTGCTGCCTCAGGCTCAGCCTGGGCCAGGGCGGCGAGAGGTCGATCTCATGTCCATCGAACTCAACGCGAGTTCGCCCCAGGACCTGGTGAGCGATGTAGCCGACCATCTCCTCCACCATGATCATCACGTCCCTGTAGTCGGCGAACGCCTGGTAGCTCTCCATCATCGTGAACTCGGGGTTGTGATAAAAGTCGACCCCTTCATTGCGGAACACGCGTCCTATCTCGTAGACACGTTCAAGTCCCCCGACTATGAGTCTCTTCAGGTAGAGTTCCGTCGCTATGCGCAGGTACAGGTCGGAATGCAGCTGGTTGTGGTGGGTGACGAAGGGTCTGGCCATGGCGCCCGCCGCCACCGCCACCAGTACCGGTGTCTCGACCTCAACGAACCCCTGGCCATCCAGGAAGCGACGCATCGCCGAGACGGTGTTGGAGCGAAGCACCGCGACCCTTTGCGCCTCCTCGTTGGCAATCAGGTCCAGGTAGCGCTGGCGGAATCTGATTTCGGTGTCCGTGAGCCCGTGCCACTTCTCCGGCAGTGGCCTCAGGGCCTTGGACAGCACGGTCAGCGAGCTCGCATCCACCGTCACCTCTCCGGCCCGGGTCCGCATGACCTGACCGCTGACCCCGATCCAATCGCCGATGTCGAGGTCGTCAACCAGATCGTAGGACTCGGCCAGTGCGTTGCGACGCAGTAGAACCTGCATCCTGCCATGTCCGTCCAAGATGTCTACGAACGAGGCCCTTCCCATGCCCCTGACGGCCACCATGCGGCCGGCCACAGACACGCTATCCGTCCTGGCATCGGCGCCCGGTCCGGGCATGTCGCCCTCGGCAGCCAACAGGAGATCTCTCGCCTGCCGGCTAGTGTGCGTGCGCGCAAAGCTGTGAGGATAAGGGTCCAGTCCTCGCTGCCGGAGCCTATCGAGCTTTTGCCGCCGCACCTGCATGAGGTCGCTCGGCGTCACCTCTCCATCTTGCCTTCTCATCGCTCGTAGAACGGCTACCTAAACTCTCTTTGGGCTTGTCTCAGGTCCGGTGTGGTCAGGCGGGAAGCTCGCCGGAGTCGGCCGTGGCCCGGGCTCAAGGCCCCTAAGGTAAGACCGACCTCCCAAGTCTCCCCGACACCCGGAATAGCGGAAGGACTGTGCGCTCACCGACCCGGTTCTTCGCTCAGTCCAGGCACCAATTCTAAACGACCTCGGAACGGCCGGTAAAACAGCCCTGTCTGTACAGAATTTAAAACTCGTCCAAAAACTACTTTTGCGGCGAAACGCCCCCTGCTAACATCGGCCCACTCTCGACGGCTGGGCGGCGGACAGCGCCATGACCTGGCCCACCGAGTTGAGGTTGATGAGCACCCGGATCTCCGGTGGCAAGGATAGGGGCCGGAGGCTCCAGTTACCGAGGGGTCGGCTGAGACCGACAACAGAGAGGGTGCGGTCCGCGGTCTTTTCGATTCTGGGCGATCGAGTGGTCGGAGCCACGGTACTGGACCTTTATTCGGGGTCCGGGGCCATGGGCCTCGAAGCCCTCAGCAGGGGTGCATTGCGGGCTGACATGGTCGAAAGGGACGGTAGGGCTTGCAGCACTATCGAGGCGAATATCAGATCGCTGGATTACGGCGACCGGGCCACGGTGATGAGGGCACGGGCGGAGAGCGTGGTGGGCTCGCCAGACGGCCGGGAAGGCTGCGGGAAGAGCGGACGCGATGGAGGAGCATACGAGTTGGTCTTCATAGACCCCCCCTACGATGACGATCCCTGGGAGACAATTCTGAGCGGCCTGGGCGAAGGCTCCATGCTCGGCCGTGGGGCGGTGGTGGTTGCAGAGCACCGCACCAAACTGCGACTGGCGGACTCATACGGGCGTCTCGTTCGCACATCGACAAGGCGATACGGCGACTCGTCAATCTCGATGTTCACCACGGCGGATGCCCATGGCTAAGGCCGTATATCCCGGCACTTTCGACCCGGTTCACAACGGCCACGTCGATGTCGCCAGGAGGGCCGCGCAGTTGTTCGACGGCCTGGTGATCGGCGTGTATGACAGCCCACCAAAGTCGCTGCTGTTCTCCACCGAGGAGCGAGTGCGCATGTTCGCCGACTCCCTGTCCGATGCCGGCAGAGTCGACGTGAAGCCGTTTACCGGTCTGGCCGTCGATTTTGCGCGCGAGGTGGGTGCGGACTTCATCCTGAGGGGCCTGAGGGCCGGTATAGATTTCGAGGTCGAGTTCGAGATGGCGCACATGTGGAGGAGCCTAGCACCCGACATCGATGTAGTTTGCGTGATGAGCGCCCTGGAGCACCAATTCATACATTCATCGCGGATCAAGGAAGTGGCCCGGCTGGGCGGCAATGTGGAGGGGCTGGTACCCGATGGGGTTGCCGACCTCCTGCGCCAGAGACTGAACTTAAGCTAAGGAGGCTGGTATGTCCGAAAAAGTAGACCGCATTCTCGGCGAGCTGGACGAGCTCTGCAAGAGCTCGAGCAAGGTTCTCGGGAGGCGTGGCAAGGTGATGGTTGACTCAGACAGGCTGTCACACATAGTGGCGGAGCTGCGTGGCTCACTGCCCGACCACGTGCTGGAGGCGGACGAGGTTATCAAGCAGAAAGATAGCATCATCAACCAGGCGTACCTTGAGTCAAAGCGCCTGCGGGACTCGGCCAGCCAGGAGTCCAAGGCCATAACATTCGCCGCCCGCAGCGAGCACGAGACGATGGTCTCCGAATCCGAGATCGTCAGGGGAGCCGAGGAACAGGCACAGAAGATCCACGACGAAGCACATCGCAAGGCCGGCGAGATCCTGAGAGACGCCGGACAGGAAGCCGTGCGCCTGATCGGCGAGGCGGACGCAACGGCCGCCGAACGGCGCGAGGGGGCGGACCAGTACAGCCGGGAGGTTCTCTTCAGCATCGAAGAGAGGCTTTCCCAGATGCTGGGCCAGGTGCGAAGGGGCATAGACGCCCTTGGCACGGATGTCGATCCGGTGGCCAAGAAGGTGGGCCAGCCTGCAATCAACGGCCGATCCATCGAATAGACGCGCGGCCCCGATCGGGGGCCTGGCCGACGCGCTCTTTCAGGAAACGCCCTAGCCGAAGGCCTCCTTAAACGCGGCCTGATCGTTGCCCACGATTATCTCGCCTCCGGTCACGACCAGCGGGCGTCGGATCAGGCGTGGGTCACCCATTATCAGGGACGCCATCTGCTGATCGGTGAGGGCGTCTGGATCAAGTCCGAGCTTGCGGAACGAAGGGCTCTTGAATGAGAAAAGCTCCCTGATGGGGCGCATGGCCGTCAGTTCCCCCAGTTCCGCCTCGGTTAACGGCTCTTTGAATATGTCTCGCTCGGCCAGCTCCACGCCCATGCTTGAGAGCGTCTCACGCGCCCTCCGGCATGTGGTTCAGCCGCGTTTCCAGTAGAGTTCAGCTCTCATCCCGGCGCGCGTGGCTCCTTGAGGGCCCAACACGGGCCGCTGTGGACCCCGCCGCCCTCCTCCTGGCTACCAACCCGACGAGTTTCACCGGGATCCGATCCGGGAACCTCCATCCTGAACCCAGACCCATCTAGAATCCAACATTGACATTGGCAAAGGGGTTGGCCGGCGTAGGAGTCGGCTCAGAGGTCTGTCTGAGCTGCTCGAGCATCCAGCTGTAGATTTCCGAATCGAACGCCGCGTAGACGTCGTGGTTGTCACGCTCCCTGTTCACCCAGTCCTGCAGGGCCTGCGACTTTATGTCATCAAGGTCCGATGGCGAGAGCTCTCTGGCCGGGTCCCTCTCGGAAACCATGAAGAACCGGATCAGCTTGGGGTTTTCTATGTCTGTTACCGGATCGCTGACCACGCCGACCTCTAGGTTGAGAATGGTCTCGGCATAGGTATCGGTTGAGCTGATCGGCATCCAGCCCCGGTCACCACCGAGTCGAACGGTCTCGGGATCGTCGATCGAAAACTCCCTTACGATGTCCTTCCATACCTGCTGGCGCTGCTCCGGCGTTGCCGCCTCGGCCAGCCCGTCCTTTAGCTTGACGAGCATGATGTCGACTTCCGACCCTACCGGCATCACGATGCGATGAAAGTGAACCTGCTCTGAAAACCTGGAAACCTGTTCACCGATGAATTCCCGGAATTTGGCCCGGAGGATAGATCTTCGAGTGATCTCGCGGTGCTCTCCCTCGGAGAGGCGCACTGCATTGAGATAACTCCGGTACCTCTCGTCAAAATCTCGCCGGAGCGCCTCCGGGTCGAGCCCGGGTTCGCCGATAAGGAACAGACTCTCTATCTGGCGGTCTATCTCGTCATCGCGCACAGTTATGCCGTACTTGGCGGCCACCTGGGTCAGGATCTCGTCCTCAACGAACAGCTGCAGGGCCTCAAAAATCTCCTGGCTTGGCTGAAAGTCCAGCCCGAAGAAACGGGCTCCCTCCTGGCGCACACGAAGCGCCTTAACCAGGTCACCTCGGGAATAGGAAGTGTCATTGACGCGCACCACCGTCTGCCTGGGCGGCATCACAAACGCTATGACGTAGCCTGCAATCAGGATGCCTGCCACCACCAGCAGCGCCAGGCCGATGACGATAAGCGTGATGCGCTGGCGGGCCTGATTGCTGCGCCGCAGCACGGCCAGCCTGCGACGGTCGCTGGACAGATTCCTGAGACCGGACCGCTGGGAGACAAGCCTCCGGGAGTCTGTTCCACTCGGGTTATCTGACAAGCCTAAGCTCCTGCTAGGACCCGGCCAGCCTGCAGCCGACCGCTAGTCAATGTCACGGCCGGCTCGGCGCAGGGTCCGTCTGGAGAGTAATACGTCCTCCGGTGGGCTTCCGGTTCGTACCTAGCGCCTGGGAGTGGCGTAAATGCCGCGATGATTTGGACTGTACGGGAGCAACGCCAGGATGCGTGCCCGCTTGATGGCAGCCGCCAGGGCCCGCTGACAGCGGGAGCAGGTGCCGGTCTTTCGCCGGGCGTCCATTTTGAACCGCTCCGACACGTAGTTCCTCAGGACTTCAATGTTCTTGTAGTCAATGTGCTTGACCTTGTTGACACAGAAGCCACAGACCTTCCTGCGGGCGTAGAACCTGCCCCTTCCGCCCCTTCTTCCTCCACGAGTTGTCATCGCGTTAGCTCCTTTAGCAAGCCTTAACCGTCAGCCCGCGCCGGCAGGCCTACCACGGCAGGTCGTCCACATCCTCGGTCGAGCCGGACCCCGGGGACGCGTCGGCCCCAGCCGGTCCCTGTGTTGCTCCTCCGGCCACATCCCCTGCGCGGTCGAGGAAAAGAACCCTGTCCGCGTTGATCTCGAGACTGACGCGAGTTTGGCCGTCGTTGCCGGTCCATGTCCTCGATTTGAGTCTACCCTCTGCGTAGATCCTCATTCCCTTCGTAACGTAGTTGTTGCACTGCTCGGCGAGCCGGCCCCAGGCGCTCACACTGAACCACTCGGTCTCCTCGCGTCGCTCGCCGTCGGAGGTGGTATACACCCGATTGGTGGCGACGCTAAATGATGTGACCGCGGCGCCGGAGGGAGTGTACCTCATCTCGGGGTCGTTCCCGACGTTGCCGATGACGAGGATCTTGTTCATGCTCATGAGAGTTCAAACCCTTACGATCAGGTGGCGAAGGACGCGCTCAGAGGCCTCCAGGGTATGGCCCAGTTCTTGCACGCCCTCCGGGTCGAGGCTGAACCGGGTTACCGCATAGTTGCCCTCGTGAAACTTCTTGATCGGGTAGGCAAGTCGCCTGAGACCCCAGTTGTCGGTCTCGCCGACCGAGCCGCCCCTCCCGCTGATGAACTCGGCGGTGCTCTGGTGGGACTGCTCAACCTCGGCCTCGGAGGCGTCCGGACTCAGTATTACGACGATCTCGTATTCCCTAAGCTTCTGGGATATCAATTCTCTCCTCGCGAGGATACATTTGGAAGGCGGGTCCGTAGGTGACAAACGGGAATTATACCATGCGCATTCTTTCTCTCAGCCCTCCGGGAACAGGGCCGACCTGGCCACTCGCTCTCAATGTGCCCGGCAGGCCGCGAGCCCGGGCGTCGAGCGCGACATACGCCCGTGCAAGCGCCCGTAACCCCGCCCTCTAGTATGCTGATCCGCCATGTAGTGCGATTTGTGTCTCTGCCGGCATTTCCCGCCGCCGCGGTTGCCCTTGCGGCCGCCGTCGCCTGCAGCCCGACCGGGAACACGGCCCCCTCGATAGAAGAACCGCCCGGGACGGCGGGGGGTGACACCCTGCTGGCGAGTGTCCTGCTCGAGGAGGACCCAACCGGGCTCAACTCATTCAGGCAGCTGCTCGACAGGGACGACATATCCCCGATCTACGACCCGAGCTTCGTGCCTGTGAGTCAGTCCGGACTGCAGCCCGAAGAGCTGGTGATCGGGGTGTCCATAGACGGGGACTCACGAGCCTATCCCATCCGCTATCTGCGGTGGCGGGAGATGGTCAACGACGAGGTCGGAGGGGTTCCGATACTCGTCACCTGGTGACCCATCTGTTACACCGGTCTCGTGCACGACCGGCGGGTAGGCGAGAGGGTGCTGACCCTGGGCAACCAGGGAGCCCTCTTCATGCGCGCGATGACCTGGTGGGACCACGAGACGGGCAGCATCTGGTCTCAGCCGTGGGGCGCCGCAATAGACGGTGAACTCAAGGGAACCCTGCTCAAGCTAATACCGGCCGCCATCGAGCCCCTGCAGAGCTGGACCGACAGGCATCGGGACTCCCTCGTACTGGTCGTAGACAGCTCGACGCATGCCGGCCTGCTCGAGCCGGCCAAGATGATCGACTTCTTCGTCATCGGTGTTACGCTCGGCGATGCGGCAAGCGCATACCGCTACGCAGACGTGGCCTCGGCGGGTGTCGTAAACGACCGGGTGGGCCGCCAGCCCATCGCCGTATTCGCTGAAGCTGAGACCGGACAGATCAATGTCTTCTCGGCCAGCCTCCCGGGCGAGGACTTCTCCCTGATCTTCCACCTCCGCGGTCGCCGTTTCCTCGACGCCCAGACGGGCTCGACATGGGACCAGTTCACCGGAAGGGCCACCGCAGGACCGCTCGAGGGAAGACGCCTTCAGAGACTGGCGTTTGTTTCCTCCTACGAGTGGGCGTGGGAAGATTTCTTTCCCCACTCAAGTCTCTACGCCCCGCCCGGCCGTCCGTAGGCCGTTTGACAGAGAACTCGCCCCGTCATAGCCTCGCCACGCCCATGTTACGGGCGAGGAGGAGGCCAAAGGTGGACGCCAGTAGATTCGCCAGCGGCAACGACGTACTCGACTACCTGCGCACCGCCAGCAACTGGGGTAGGTGGGGAGACCGCGGCCGGGCCGGGGCGGTCAACCTGATCACCCCGGACAAGCGTCGGCAGGCGGCCGGGCTGGTGAGGACCGGTCGAGCGGTTTCGCTCAGCCGACCATGGGCTACGGAGCCGAGCGAGGAGAATTTCAGGCCCGCTCAACGCTTCACCTACACCATCGACGAATTCGTCGGCGACTGGCGGTCGGCGCACGACTACGTGGGGGTGGCGTTCCACGGCCTCGCCCACACGCACGTCGACGGTCTCGGGCACATGTGGGGCCCGGACGGGATGTGGGACGGCCGAGACCCCAGCGTAGAGATTCGAGGCGAGGGTGTCAGGTACGGGGGCATAGAGGAGTGGGCAGACGGCCTTACGACCCGAGGCGTGCTGCTCGACATACCACGCCTGCGAAAAGTCCCCTACGTAACCTTCGACGAGCCCGTGCACGGCCATGAACTGCGGGATGCGGCCGACGACCAGGGCGTCGCCGTGCGGCCGGGAGACGCGGTGCTCGTGTACTCGGGAAGGGAACGATTCGCCGCAGACCACGACGGCAGGTGGGCCGGACACCCCGAGTGGCCCGGCCGCTGGCCGGGACTGCATGCCAGCTGTCTGCCTTTCGTCAGGGAGACGGACATGGCGGTGCTGGGCTGGGACATGATGGACCAGTGGCCGAACGAGTATGGCCTCTCCATGAGCGTGCACGCCGCCCTGTTCTATTTCGGCGTCGCGCTGCTGGACAACGCGCTGCTTGAGCCGCTGGCGCAGGCCTGCGCGCATGAGGAGCGCTACGAGTTCCTGCTCACGCTCAACCCGCTGGTGATCCCGGGAGCCACAGGCTCACCTGCCAACCCGGTCGCCCTGCTCTAAGGGACGCATGCGGGCATTATGACGAGACTCCGTTCCAAGGACCTGGCGCAGGAGGCAAGGCTCCTTTTGACCTCGAACCTGCGGGAGGGCCATGACCGGCATTTCGGGATTAGCTACCGATACGTATGCCCGTCGCCGCAGAAGTATCGATGGCAGTGGTACTGGGACTCCTGCTTTCACGCGATCGCCCTCGCGCACCTTGAGCCCGATCTTGCTATCGGAGAGCTGGAGTCCCTGCTTGGAGCCCAAGAGCCGGACGGCTTCATGGGCCATGTCACGTACTGGAGTGGCGCTGACCGAACGCCCTTCATCACGCGCCTTGAGAGCCGCCTGGCCCCACGGCCGCACCACTCGGCGCTCATCCAGCCGCCCCTGATAGCCCAGGCGGCCGAGCGGGTCTCCGAGATAACGGGCGATACCGAGTTCCTCGTTCGAGTCTATCCGAAGCTGGCGGCGCACTATCGATGGCTCTCAGAAAACCGCTGCCCGGACGGAGATGGCCTGATCGTGCTGATCAGCCCGTTCGAGTCGGGGATGGATAATACCCCGGCATACGACCGCCCCCTGGGCATCGGCGCAATGCGACCGGGCTGGTGGACGATCCGGCTCCGAGTGGCGGGTCTGCACGTTTCCCACCTACTGCGGGGCGGCAACTACCGCCTTGACCGCGTTTACCAGCTGTGTCGGTTCAACGTAAAGGACGTCGCCGTCAATTGCATCTACGCAGAGGCACTAAGGTCCATGCACCGCATCGCATCAGGGCTGAACCGGTCGGGTGATGCAGGCATGTGGGCGGCGGAGGCGGAGAGGGTCGAGAGGGCGATCGTCGATGTTCTCTTCGACGAGGGTGCGCAGGCGTTCTTCCCGACGTACGGGCCGGGCCGGCGCTTCAGCCGGGTGCTTACGGCCTCTTGTTTACTCCCGCTTCTGCTGGAGTCCCTGCCAGAAGACATCACCACTGGGCTCGTGGAGCAACATCTGGTGCAGCCCGCAAGGTTCTGGACCGAGTACCCGGTGCCGACCGTGGCCACCTCGGAGCCGACGTTCCTTGCAAACCCCGGCGACCGCAGACACCCGCTGATATGGCGCGGCTCGAGCTGGATCAACACCAACTGGTTCGTGGCCCGCGGCCTGCGCCGGCACGGATACCTGGACCTGGCCTCTTCAATCGAGGAAAAGTCAGTGGCTCTCGTGGAGAGGTCGGGGTTCCGAGAGTTCTTCAACCCACATACCGGCGCGGGACAGGGTGCGGCAAACTTCGCATGGTCCACCCTCATCGTCGACATGATTTGAGCTATCACCCGCCGGGAACGATAACCCTGATAGTGTGGTGCACCAATCCACCGGAGGAGGACAGGCTTGGACCGAACGACACCTAGCGCACAGCAGATAGAATCCTACCTGGCGGACCGCAGCAACTGGGGCAGGTGGCCGGACAACCCGAGCGCGGGGACGGTCAACCTGATCACCGCAAGAAAACGACTGGCGGCCATCGGGCTGGTCGAGACCGGCCGAACCGTATCGCTCAGCCGCCCCCTTCCGACCGAGCCCGCTCCCGATAATCCACAGCCGGTCCAGCAGTTCATCAAGCAGATCGACTTCGGCGAGGGTGTCGGAGCAGCCACTGACTATGTCGGGATAACGCAACACGGATTCGTGGTCACCCATATCGATGCGCTCAGTCACTACTGGGGACCTGATGGAATGTTCGAGGGGCAGGATCCGACCAGGGCCCTGGGATTTGACGGTGCCGAGTTCGGCGGCGTCGAGGCCTGGCGGGACGGCATCCTGACCAGGGGGGTTCTTCTCGACGTTCCCAAGCACCGGGGCGGGACCTACGTCGACCTCGATACACCGGTCCACGGATGGGAACTGGAGGAGATCGCGTCCTCTGAGGGCATCGAACTCGAGCCGGGAGACGCGGTCGTCATCCACTCCGGCAGGGAAGGCTATGCTGCTGCGAACGGCGGCGTCTATGCCCCTGTCGGCAGGCCATATCCAGGCCTACACGGCTCGACCCTGCCATTCTTCAGGGACCACGACGTAGGACTCCTGGTCTGGGACATGGAGGATGCCGGTCCCAACGAGTACGACCTCCCCGTAACCGTCCACGGCGCCATCTTCGCGTACGGCCTGGCCGTTGTTGACAACGCCCTGATCGAGCCCCTGGCGGAGGCGTGCAGAGAAATGGGCCGTTACGAGTTCCTGCTCGTGTGCGCTCCGCTCTTTTTGAGAGGTGGCACCGGCTCGCCGGTCAACCCGATAGCGGTGTTTTGATCATCGCGGCCGTCCGGCCGACAGGGAGGTCTGAGATATGAAGGGCACCATGCGGGCGGTCCGCAAACTGGGCGCCGGGCGCGGAGGCGCCGTGGTGGATGTGCCCATACCCCCTGTAGGTTCCAATGAAGTCCTGATACGTGTCGAGGCCGCCAGCATATGCGGAACCGATCTGCACATCTGGAACTGGGACGATTGGAGCGCAGCCCGCGTGCGGCCGCCGATAACGCTGGGGCACGAGATGGCAGGTACGGTAGTCGAAGTCGGCGCCGGGATGGAGCGCACGGCCGTCGGCGATTTCGTATCCGCCGAGAGCCACGTCACCTGCGGGGTGTGCTTTCAGTGCAGGACAGGACAGGCCCACATGTGCCCGCAGACATCCATCCTGGGCGTCGACCGAGACGGATGCTTTGCTGAATACGTGGTCATACCCGAAAAGGTCCTGTGGCACACAGACCGCAACCGGCTGCCCCCGGAGATAGCCACGCTGCAGGAGCCTTTCGGCAACGCCGTCTTCTCCGCGCTCGCCCACCATCTGACCGGCCAGAGCGTCGGCGTCCTGGGCTGCGGTCCGATCGGCCTGTTCTCGATAGCTATAGCCAAGACTTCAGGGGCCTCGCGCGTGGTCGCCTCTGACGTCAACGACTACCGGCTTTCCCTTGCCCGTGCGGTGGGGGCGGACGAGGTCTTTCGGCCCTCCGAGGGAACCGGCCAGGAGACGGCGGCATGGCTGTCGCAGGCGGGTGGATATGGGGTTGACATAGTGCTTGAGATGAGCGGGGCGCCCGCCGCGATCGACGGCGCGTTCAAGGGCGTAAGGCGCGGAGGGCACGTCAGTCTTGTTGGCATACCCGCAAAGCCCGTGCTCATTGACGTGGCCGAGGACATGATCTTCAAGAACCTGACGGTGCTGGCTTTCAATGGCAGGCGCATATTCGAGACCTGGTACAAGACGCGGCTGCTGCTGGAAACCGGCGTCGTAGACCTGGCGCCCCTGGTAACGCACCGCATGCCCCTTGAGGCCATGGACGAGGCGATGACACTGCTCGCCAGAGGGCAGGCGGGCAAGGTCATACTGCTACCGCAGACAGCCTAGCCTGCGAAGGGCCCCGGCGAAACGAGTCCTACAGCCCTAGCTGCGCCATGTCAGGGCGCGGACTGTCAGATGCGAACGGCGACTATGTCGAGCCAGTTGCGGGTGGTGTAGGAGATTTTCATCTCCTCGAACGTCTCCCGCGCCGCCTTCTTCAGCGCCATGCTCGCCTTATCAAGGGGCACGCCAGGCATGGCGCCTTCGATGAAGTCGGAAAACGATGATATGTCCAGCCAACCCTGGAGGGGGACCTTTACCGGGTCCACCTCCTGCTTTTCTATCCTGAATCCGTGCCCCTCTACGAGTTCCTTGTACTCCTCGGCGGTCAGCTGCTTGCGCGACTCCACCTTGTCGATCTTTTGAATCGACAGCCCGTGCTCCCTGCGCAATATGCGCCGGGCCTTGAACATCCACTTGCGGTAAAACAGCTGGGTCTCCTCGTCCAGCGGCCCGCTGTAGAAGGAAGTGTTGAACACCAGCTTGCCACCGGGCTTGATGGTGCCGGCTATCCGGTCAAGCAGCTCGCCCTTGTCGGGAACATAGTGGATGGCATTGCAGAAGAAAACAGTGTCCACCTTCTCCTTGACCGCGTCGGAGATGTGCTCCACCTGGCTGTGAACGAAGACCACAGCCGAGTCCCTGGCATCCTTGAGATCCGCCACCGCCTGCCTCAGGGCTGCCGCTGAGTGATCAACGCCTATGATCACGGTCTCCTTGGCCTCCCTGAGATTGGCCATTATCCGCCTTGTGACCAGGCCCGTACCGCATGCGAGATCGACGATACGCTCGCCGTCCTTGACCTCCGCCAGCTCAATGAGCCTGTCCGTCAGGTTCTGGTAGAAAGGATTTTTGGAAAACGCCGCAAACGTGTAATCTTCGTCGCCCATAGGTTCCTAGTCCCTCCGCCAGCACCTCAAATACGAGTTCGGCCAGATCATCCAGGTCACAATTTCGTCGATTATAACCCGCCGTCCGAACCGGTGCTTGGTGCCGGTCCCCTGGCCGTTCCCCGCTCCCGTAGCCGCTCCTACCTGCCGTCCAGGCCAAGCCCAGCAAGAACTTCAGGTATTTCGCGGCGCTCACCGTCTGTGAGTTTCCTGAACGGAGCGGTCACGTGGTCGGCTTCAATCACCCCCATGTGCATCAGGGCCGCCTTCAGGCCGGCATAGACCGAGCCCTGGACGCTCGCACCATCCCTGGCGAGCATCTGCAGCCGCGTCGCCGCAACTATCCGATCGTCACAGGCCCTGGCCATCTCCGCGTCGCCCACGCGGCCCGCCTCCCACGCCTCGGCGAAGACGGCCGGCACCGCATTCGCCAGTCCCGGAACGATGCCCTGCGCGCCGAGCGCCACCGCGGTCGTGGCCCGCTGAGTGGTCCCGAGAGTGGACACCAACTCAAACCCGCGTCCGGAGCGCAGCGCATGCAACTGAGCCAGCGATTCACCATCACCAGAGCTGTCCTTCACACCCTCTACCACGCCTTCCTCCGCCAGATCGGCCAGGGTCGAGGGCGCGACGACCGTCTTATGCATCTGCGGGATGTTGTACACCCACAGCGGCACGCCCAAGGCCTGCCGGATGCGCCGGTAGTGCTCCTTGAGTTCCTGCTGCGAGTGCGGATAGTAATAGGGCGGAGTGGCCGCAACGGCCGCGACCTGCCGGGCGACGGACCGCCCCATCTCGATCGTCAGCGACGTGCTGGACATACTGATATTGGCGATCACCGGCACCCGACCAGCCGCATGATCGGCAACCACCTCGATGCTCCTGACGCGCTCAAAATCAGTGAGGGCGGCAAACTCGGCAGTCGTGCCGGACGCCCAGAGCCCGGAAACGCCGTTATCGAGCTGGTAGTCGACAAGGTTCCTGAGCGAATGCTCATGCACCTTTTCGTCTTCGGTTATTGGGGTAAGCAGTGGGGTGATTACGCCGCCACAGTCGCTACTGGTCATGCTCACCTCCAGTAAGTACGCGGGCCGGGGTCAGCCCCCGGCCCGCCGCTTGACCCAGTCTTAAGCAGGACCTTAAGAGCCGTTCCCCTGCCAGATCGCCTCCATGACCGCGTTCGGGTTCATGGGAAGGACTTCCATCCGGATTCCAATGGCGTCGTAAATCGCGTTTGCCAGCGCTGGTGGCGGGGGTACGATGTTGACCTCTCCCACGCCCCGGACCCCGTACGGATGGCCGGGGTTTGCAACCTCAACTATCACCGTATCGATCATGGGCAAATCGAGGCTGGTGGGCATCCGGTAGTCCAGAAAGCTCGAGTTGTTCATGTGGCCTCCCTCGGAGTAGTGATACTCCTCGTTCAGCCCCCAGCCGATGCCCTGCACGCTTCCGCCCTGCATCTGGCCCTCGACGTAGCTCGGGTGGATGGCCTTGCCGGCATCCTGTGCAATCGTGAATCGGAGTACGTCCACCTTACCGGTTTCCGGGTCTACCTCGACATCGACCAGGTTGGCCGCGAAGGCCCCGCCTACGCCCGGCGGATTGACCGAGCCTCGCCCGACGATGGGGCCGCCCGTCTCGTTCAACTGGGCCGCCAGGTCACCAAAGGACATGCTCAGTTCCGTATCGGTCTTTGAGCGTACGATCCCTTCCTCCATCTCCACCGAGTCGGCATCCACCCCCCAGATGGTGGCCGCCCTGTCGACCATCTGCCTCTTTACGTCGTTCGCGGCCTCGTAAGCAGCCCATCCGGTGGCGAACGTGGTACGGGAGCCGCCCGTCCCAAAGGAGAAACCTATCGTGTCGGTGTCGACCACCTGCGGGTGGACCTGCTCGGCACTCAAACCCAGCACCTCGGCCGCCTGCATGGCGATGGCGGCCCGGCTGCCGCCGATATCGGGGTTACCCTCAAGCAGGTTGATCGTGCCGTCCGCGTTGACGCTTATCGTGGCGGCCGAGTGAAGGCCGGCATTGAACCAGTACCCAAAGGCAAAACCTCTTCCCACCTTGCCTCCCTTCTTGGCAGGGCTCAGAGGGGCGCTCCAGTGCGGATGGTTCTTCACAGCCTCCAGGGTCTCTATACCGCCGATCTTGGGATTGACCGGTCCGTCGGCCCTGCGAGTGCCCTCCTTGGCACAGTTAGCGAACCGAAACTCCAGCGGGTCGAGTCCGAGGCCTTTACACAGTTCGTCGACCACAGTCTCGACGCCCATGGCCGCATGGGTCGCACCGGGAGCTCGATACGCGGCAGTCTTCGGCTTGTTAACAACCACGTCGTAACCGTCGACCGTAACGTTGGGGATGTCGTAGCAGGCAAACACGCACATGGCCGCAGCGCCGACAGGGGAACCGGGGAAAGCCCCGGCCTCGAACTTGAGGGATGACTCGGCGGCCGTGATCTTGCCCTCTTTGGTAGCGCCCATCTTTACCCATACGCGGGAGCCCGGCGTCGGACCCGTGCCCTCAAAGACCTCTTTTCGAGTCATCGTGATCTTGACGGGATGACCGGTCTTCTTGGACAGAAGGATGGCGGCTATCTCATGGTAGAGAGGAAACTTGCCGCCGAACCCGCCGCCAATCTCCATGGGGGTAACGCGGACCTGGGACTGAGGGACCTCTAGGGCCAGTGCTATGGCGTCCCTGAACTGGAACGGTCCCTGCGTGCTCATCCACACGTGGATCCGATCATCGTCGTTCCACAGCGCGGTCACGTTCATCGGCTCGATGTAGCCCTGGTGTACGGTGGCGGTGTCGAACTCCCGCTCAACAACGAGGTCGGCCTCGGCGAATCCCTTCTCCGTGTCCCCCATCTTGTGCTGGAAGTGATCGGCGACGTTGGAGTTCTTGCCGGTATTCTTACCGAATTCAGTGGTGAACAGGTCGTCGTGCAGGAGCGGCGCGTCCTCGGCCATCGCCTCCGGAGCGGTCAGCACGGGCGGCAGGACCTCATACTCTACCTCTATGAGCTCGACCGCCTCCTCGGCAACGTGGGCATTAGCCGCCGCCACAGCCGCGACCGCTTGCCCCTCGTACAGAACCTTTTCCCTCGCGATGGCGTTGTCGCGCAGGTACTTCATGGGTTGCGGGCCGAGGCCGAAATCCGCCGGATCGGACTCCCTGGTCGAAGGCATATCGGCCCCGGTCACAACGGCGGCGACTCCTGTAAGGGCCTCCGCCCTGGACGTGTCTATGGACTTGATCCGGGCGTGGGCGTGCGGGCTTCGCAGCACCTTGCCATATAGCAGACCGGTGGCATTGTAATCGGCCCCGTACTGCGCCCGACCGGTGACCTTGTCGGCACCGTCATGGCGTATTGGCCTGCTGCCTACCACATTGTAGTCGCTCGTTGACAGTACGACGTTCGGCTCATAAGTGGTCGTCATCGTGTCCCAAACTCTCCTTAAAGGCTCTTAGAACTTGTCTGCCGGTAACCCTGTACACGCGCCCGAGCCTCCGGCTATGGCCGGCAAGAAGTGCACCTCGCTGCTCTCGCCGACCTCGGCCAGCACGCCTACGGGGCTGACCTCTCCATCGACTGCGACGGTGATGTTCCCCTTGAGGCGAAACCCGTCCATCAGGCGATCCTTCATGCCGGGATAACGGCCGTCAAGGCCGTTAACGATCTCGCGCACCGTCTTACCGGGCATATCGACGGTCTGCTCACCGCCGGTAAGATCCTGCATCAGTGACGGTATGAAGACGGTCGCCATTTATTCCCGACCAGTTCGGCCCTCAGGTGGGCCGCCAGCTACTCTCCGTCCCTCGACCAGGTGGCCTCCATAACCGCGGCCGGGTTGATGGGCAGCGCCGTCATGCGAAGCCCGGACGCATTGTGAATCGCGTTCGCAACAGCCGCCTGGGGCGAGACGATATTGGCCTCGCCGACGCCCCTAGCACCATATGGGTGTCCAGGGTTGGCTACCTCCACTATCACGGTGTCGATCATCGGCAGGTCGAGGCTCGTGGGCATCCGATAGTCCAGGAAGCTCGAGTTGTTCATGCGGCCGTCCTCGGAGTAGTAATACTCTTCGTTCAGCGCCCAGCCTATGCCCTGGACGCTTCCGCCCTGCATCTGGCCCTCGACGTAGCTCGGGTGGATCGCCTTACCGGCATCCTGCACGGTGGTGAACCTGAGGATATCCACCTTTCCGGTCTCCGGATCGACCTCGACATCGACGATCTGACCGCAGTAAGAGCCTCCGGCACCCGCGGGGTCCACGGCGGCGCGGCCCACGATCGGACCACCGGTATCGTTTATCTGTCCGGCCAACTCCTTAAATGTCATGGTGAGTTCGGTGTCCGTCTTGGACCGGATAACCCCGTCCATCATCTCGACGGAATCGGCCTCGACCCCCCACAACTTCGCCGCCCTCTCAACCATCTGCTGCTTGACATCATTGGCCGCCTCGTAGGCAGCCCAGCCGGTGGCGAAGGCGGTCCGACTGCCACCCGTAACGGCCGTGTAACCGACCGAGTCGGTGTCCACTACCTGTGGGTTAACGTCCTCGGCGGCTATCCCGAGGACCTCGGCGGCCTGCATGGCTATCGCCGCCCTGCTGCCGCCGATGTCGGTCGAGCCTTCGACGAGGTTAACGGTACCGTCGTTGTTCACCGAGATGTTGCAGGAGGAGGCGAAGCCGATGTTGAACCAGAATCCGATCGCCACACCTCGTCCCGTCTTGCCCCCTCTGACGGCCGGTGCAACGGGAGCGTTATAGTGGTCATGGTCGCGCATCGCCTCGAGCACCTCGACGCATCCGATGCGGGGATGAACGGGACCGTCTGCGCGGCGGGTCCCCTCCTTCGCGGCGTTCATCAGCCGTAGCTCCATCGGGTCGATGCCCAGCTTCATCGCCAGTTCATCCAGCACCTGCTCGGCGCCGAATGCTGCGTTGGGCGCGCCCGGCGCGCGATATGCGGCAGTCTTGGGCTTGTTGACCACGACGTCGTAACCGTCGATCACCACGTTCTCGATGTCGTAAGCGGTGAATACGCACATCCCCGCCGCACCCACAGGCGAGCCCGGATAGGCGCCGGCCTCGAACTGCAGATCGGCCTGGGCGGCGACGATCTTGCCCTCCTTGGTCGCCCCCATCTTTATCGTCAAATGGGAGCCACAAGTAGGACCCGTCCCCTCGAACACTTCGGCCCTGGACATTACGATCTTGACCGGCTTGTGGCCGGCTTTCTTGGAGAGCATGGCCGCTACCGGCTCGCCGTAGACGTTGATCTTGCCCCCGAATCCACCGCCGATCTCCATCGGCGTTGCCTTGACCTGGGATACGGGGACCGCCAACGCCTCCGCCACCGCCGCCCGGACCACGAAGGCCCCCTGAGTGCTGCTCCAGACGTGGATCCGGTCATCGTCATTCCACAGCGCCGTCACGTTGTGGGGCTCTATGTATCCCTGATGGACGGTCTTGGTATCGAACGTGCGCTCCACGACCACGTCCGCCTTGCCAAAGCCGCTGTCTATGTCGCCCATCTTGTGCTGGAAATGGTCCGCGACATTAGAGTTGACCCCGGTATCCTTTCCGAATTCCTGCGTGGTCAGGTCGGATATCAGGATGGGCGCGCCGTCAGCCATGGCGTCGGGCGCCGTCAGCACGGCGGGCAGCACCTCGTAATCGACCTCGATGAGGTCGACCGCCTCCTCGGCGATGTGCGGGCTGGTGGCCGCCACGGCGGCTATAGCATGCCCTGTGTAAAGTACCTTATCCCCGGCTAGTATGTTGCCCCGGAACCTGTCCATGGGCTGGTCGCCTAGCCCGTAGTTGGCGGTCTCCTTGGCCGGCGGAAAGTCCTTTGAGGTCACTACGGCCCTTACGCCCGCGAGCGCCTCGGCCTTGGAGGTGTCGATAGACTTGATCCGGGCGTGGGCGTGCGGGCTCCGCAGGGTCTTTCCATGCAGCAGGCCGGCTGCATTGAAATCCGCGCCGTACTGGGCCCTGCCGGTTACCTTGTCGGCACCGTCGTGGCGGATCGGCCTGGTGCCGACAACCTTGAAGGTCTCGTTCGCCAGAACCTGGTTGGGTTCGTAAGTGGTGGTCATCCCGAAAGCCTCCTAAGCTGCCGCGCCAGCCATACGGCCAGCGGCGTCCATCACGGCACGAACGATCTTGTCGTAGCCGGTGCACCGGCACAGATTGCCCGCCAGCCACATGCGTATCCGTTCCTCCGATGGATCCGGTTCCTTTTCCAGCAGCGCCTTTGAGGCAACCAGGAAACCCGGCGTACATATGCCGCATTGCAGGGCGGCGTGCTCAAGGAACGCCTGCTGGATCGGGTGAAGGCCCTGCGGGGAGGCTATCCCCTCAACCGTGCCTATGGCTGCGCCTTCGGCCTCTACTCCAAGAACCAGACAGCTGTCGACGATCCGGCCGTCCATGTTGACCGTGCAGGCGCCGCAGTTGCCATCGTTGCAGCCTTCCTTTGCTCCGGTCAGCAGGACCACGTCCCGCAGGACCTCCAGAAGGCTTTGGCGTGGCTCGCAGAGAAACTCTACGGTCTCGCCGTTTATCGTGGTCGTAACGTGAACCTTCTTGCCCGACATCTACTTGCCCTCCCGCGCCCGCTCAACAGCAGTGTGAAGTGCTCTGCGGGTAAGTACCTCGCAGAGGTGTTTTCGGTACTCGATGGTGCCGCGCATGTCGGTTATAGGCCTTGCGGCTGCCTTGGCGGCATCTGCGGCTGCCTGGATGTTCTCGTCGCTGGGCTCCTTGCCGACCAGGGCCGACTCCGCACCGTCGACGACCAGGGGCGTAGGCGCCACGGATGCGAGGGCGACGCGGGCGGACTCCACCGTTCCATTGGCCAGCACGACCGACACGCCGGCGCCGGCAACGGCGATGTCCATCTCATTGCGCGGTATGAACCTTATGTACCTCGCTCCAAAGCCACTCGGAGGCGACGGGACATGCAACGACACCAGCATCTCGTCAGCTGCCAGCTGAGTCGTACCAGGACCGGTGCACACCTCCTCAACCGCGATTTCCCTGGTCCCGCCAGACCCGGCGACCTTGGCGGTTGCCCGGTGGGCGATCAGGGCCGGTATGGCGTCCGCACTCGGCGCGGCGTTCATCAGGTTGCCGCCGAAGGTGGCCCGGCCCTGGATCTGGATTCCGCCTATCAACGTGGCCGAATCCATTAGGCCAGGGTAAGCGGACGCAACCGCTTCATCCTGGTAGAGCCTGTAGCAGGGCACCGACGCTCCAACCGTCAATCCGCCGGCCGGGTCGTAGGTGAGCTCGTTCAGCTCTGCGATGTGCTTGCCGTCGATGATCGCGTCGAGCTGGTACCGGCCGCCCCTCAGCTGGACGAGCAGGTCGGTGCCACCGGCCAGGATGCGAGCCTTGTCCTTGTATCGGCCAAGCAACCCGACCGCCTCATCGACGGACGTAGGCCTGTGGTAGTCAATCCACTTCAATGGTCCGCCTCCTTGGCGTGGTTCGCACAAATTCGGCGGCCAAAGGTGCCCTCCCGAAACACATCGGAAGAGTTGGCTAACACCCCTTACCGCCGTTGCAGGCCCATATAGGGCCGGAAACCGCGCCCAGTATAACAGACATTTTTGACACGCAACAATGGACCGTTTAGGCGGGTCTTTCGGGCGGGACGGCCTACGTCAAGCTACGCTAAACGCACCCCTGGAGCCGTGCGCGAATCCAAGACCTGCGGCCCATCCTACGGCTCCCACAGTTCGACCTCCGTGGTTACGCCCCTCTGGTCGCCGTCGGTTGAATTCCCACCGATCACCAGGACCCGCCCGTCGTCGAGCCGGGTCATGCTGTGTGCGTAGCGGGTCTCGACCATGTTCGCGCCTTCGGACCACTCGTCCGTCTGCGGATCGAAGATATCCGTTGTCGCGACCTTGCCGATACCACCGGTCACTAGCACGCGCCCGTCTGAGAGCAGCACCGCGGCATGCTCAGCCCGCCACTCCGACAGCTCGCCCGCGCTGGTCCATGCATCGGCTTCGGGATCGTACAGCTCGGTCAGGGTCACCTTGCCCTTGCCACCGGTCACCAGCACACGGCCGTCTGACAGGAGCGTTGCCGTGTGTGCCGAATGAGCAACCTGCGTCGGCGCCGCCTGGGTCCACTCACCCGTCTGCGGGTCGAAGATCTCAGTGGTCTTCAGGTATGGAGACTCGCGCTTGCCCCCGCCGACTACGAGCACCCTTCCATCCGCCAGGAGCGTGGCTGTATGAAGGGCCCGCGCATCCGTCAGGGAACCGGCTTCCGTCCAGGCGTCGCTTACCGGGTCCCAGATCTCGGCCTCGGCCACCAGCACGAGATCCTGCTCTTCGCCACCTACCACCAGCACCCTGCCGTCGTCGAGAACCACCGAGGCGTGTCGCCAGCGTTGGGCGGACATTGGGGCCACCTCCGTCCAGCTGTCGGCCGCAACGTCGTAGACCTCAACCGAGGCGAGCGGCTCCTGGCGAACAGCTGAGCCCCCTATGACTATGATCCGCCCGTCCTGAAGCAGGTGGCCGGTCGGGTGCTCGCGAACGGTGGAAAGCAGCGCCGAGTCCGTCCACTTCCCAGTGGAGGGATCGTAGATCGCGGTGGCCTCGATCGACGACGGCTTCCAGGCCGAGGCCCCGCCCCGGCTCTTGCCGGCGATGGCCATTACCCTGCCGTCCGCAAGCTTGACGGCGGCGTGGTAGCCACGCGCGTCCACCATCTTGTCCGTTGCGACGAACCTGCCCGGTCCGGCCGGGGTGGTCACACCGGCCGTCTCAACCTCCCCTCCGGCGTCGGTGACAACCTCGCCGGCCTCCTGGGAAGATGGAGCCGCGGGACTGCTGCTACAGGCCAGGGCGGCCAGGACGAAAGCCATAATCAAGATCAGTGCAGCCAGCCTGCGCATAAACACCTCCCGGAAGGGTCCGACCAAGTGGGCGGACGAGCGGTCCTGATTGACGTTCTGTAGCGGGTGTGGGGCGGTAAGTCTAACGCATGTAAGCAGGACTTTGCCCGCGCTCCGCACGGTACGGCCCTTGAGGGCCTCTGTGTTAATCTGGCCTCCACTTTGGCGACTTGGAGGAGTCCATGGGCACGGTAACCGGAAGCTACCTGGTGGCCCGGACCCTGAAGGAAGAGGGCGTATCGGTCCTCTTCTACCTGATGGGCGGTCCAAACTTCGATATCGTGATGGCGGCGCAGGATCTCGGCATCAAGACCGTTGACTTTCGCCACGAGCAGGCCGCCGCCTTTGCGGCGCATGCCTACGCCCGTGTGACCGGCAGGCCGGGGGTATGCACTGCGGCTTCCGGGCCGGGAACGCTCAACCTGCTCACCGGAGCCTACACGGCCTCGATCGACTGCGCCCCGATGGTGATTCTTGGTGGCGCGGGCCCGGTCCACGAGATAGGTCGCGAGGCCTTCCAAGAGGTCGACCAGGTCGGAATCTTCGAGCCCCTGTGCAAGTACGTCCACCAGCCCACCCGGGCGGAACGCTACCCGGAGATAGTGAGCACCGCCTTCCGGCAGGCCTCCTCCGGCAGGCCGGGCCCCGTGTACGTGGATTGCGGAGCCGACGTGCTATACGAGGAGATCGAGGAGGGCAGTGCGATCAGACCTAGCAGATCGCGCACGAAGTCCAGGCCGGCAGCCGACCCCGCCGCCATCGACCGCGCCGCCGCGATGCTGGCCGAGGCCGAGCGGCCCATCATCTTTGCCGGTGGCGGAGTCTTTTTCTCGGAAGGCGCATCGGAGTTCGAGCGGTTCGTCGACCTGACCAGTACCCCGTTCTACACCGCTCCGATGTCCCGGGGCCTGGCGCCCGAGGACCATCCCGTCTCGTTCCCTGCGGCACGCAGCACAGCGATGCGAGAGGCGGACCTGGTGTTCGTTGTGGGCACCCGGCTCAACTGGATGATGCAGTACGGGGGCCGCTTTGCCCGGGACGCAAAGATCATCCAGATCGACATCGACGCCTCAGAGGTCGGCCACAATCGGGACTGCGACCTCGGAATCGTCGCCGACGCCCGGATGGCCCTGGGACAGCTGGCCGACGCGGCCGAGGCACGCGGTCACGAGTTTGCCGGTCGGCGTGAGTCGCCCTGGATCGCCAGGCTGTCCGAATACCAGGAATCGAAGGCGGCCCAGATGCAGTCCCTGCTCACCTCGCCTCAGACCCCCATACATCCACTCCGGCTCTGCAACGAGATCAACAGCTTCCTAGACCGAGACGCGATCGTCTCTGTGGACGGAAACGAGATACTCCACTTTGGACGGCAGTCCATCAGCACCTATATACCAGGGCACCGCCTCAATTCCGGGGTGACCGGCACGATGGGGGTAGGCCTTCCCTACGGGATCGGTGCCAAGCTGGCCAAGCCGGATAAGCAGGTCCTGGTGCTGCACGGGGACGGTTCAATGGGCATGAACGCCATGGAGCTCGACACACTGGTGCGATTCAATCTGCCGGTCGTCACCGTCGTTGCCAATAACGCGGGCTGGACCGCACGTACCCCGTATACACGCAAGCCGGGCCGCGAGCTTGGCTTTACCGCATTCCACGAGATGGCCAAGTCCCTTGGCTGTCACGGGGAGAGGATCGAGGACCCAGATGAGATAACCCCTGCCCTGGAACGTGCATTCTCTTCGGGGCGCCCCGCCGTGGTAGACGTCATAGTCGAGCCGACCGCCGCCGGCGCGTCACCGGCCTGGGGCGGCTCTCGCATGGAATAGGGCCGGGGATCCGGCGGGTTTCCTCGTCCCAAGCGCCCTTCTCGGCTGACCGCAGCCAGCGGATAGTGGCCCTCTAGCGGCCCGGCTCCGCAGGATCCGGCCCTGGCCCTTCATCTCGGCCGCCGCCCGGCGGGGGAGACGGCCCGTTCTGGCGGGCAATCAGTCCAGAAGATGTGGTTTCTGGGCGCGCCAGCCATCATCCGACGGGAACAGGGTTTCCATGCGTACGAGCTGGGGATCGCCATCGAACCAATCCTCCACGGCGGACCTCCAGGCAAGGTAGTGCGGATAGGTCTGGTGCGCCTGAAAGGCCGCTTCGTCGGCGTATACCTCGTAAAGATAGAAGCGGTCGGGATTGTCCGGATCCTGCGAGATGTCGAATCGAAAGCACCCGGGCTCATCCCCCACAGAGCCTCGCGCGTCACCGTAGCTTTCCTGGACGAATCGATCCCTGAACCCTTCCCTTATGTCGATCGTTACGAATATTGCAAACATGTCTCCCCCTAATAGGTACTGGCAGCTGGGGTAAGCCACGACCTGCGGCGACCCATCGTCTGGCTGATATACCATCTATGGCCATGGACATCAAAGCCCTGATACGGGAGATCCCGGACTTTCCCGAGCCCGGCATACTGTTTCGGGACATCACACCGGTTCTCTCCTGTCCCGACGCTTTCTCGCTGGTTGTGGATCACTTCGTCGAGCGCTACAGATGCGCCGCCGTGGATGCGGTGGTAGGCATCGACGCCCGCGGCTTTCTGCTCGCGGCTCCTGTCGCCTATCGTCTCGCCCTGCCACTTATTCCCGTGCGAAAGCAGGGCAAATTGCCGTTTGGCACCCGTTCGGTGGCCTACGAACTCGAGTACGGTCGCAACGTGATGGAGATGCACATCGACGCCATCCCGGAGGGCCGCAGGGTGGCCGTAATAGACGATCTGCTTGCGACCGGCGGGACCCTGGCTGCCACCGCCGAGCTTGTGGAGAGCGCGGGCAGTGATGTGGCTGAACTGGGCGTTCTCGTGGAACTGGAGTCGCTGGGAGGCCGTCAGCGACTCTCGAGGTGGCCGGTCCACAACATGGTCGCCGTCTGACAGGGCCTGGCACCGGTACGAGGTTGACATTGAACAAAGGCCGCTGTCACCATTTAGCACCCCTTGATAACCCTTCATCCGCGGGTCCGTTACGGCATTGGATGCTGACTGATTCGGTCCGGCGGTTAGGCGCGAGGATGTGGCCATGGCCGTAATAACGATGGGCGGGCTTACAGGATGCGGCGGAAGACAGCTGGGCCAGATGGTGGCCGAAAGGCTGGGGGCCGACTACGTGGACCGCCTCATCCTGACCGGAGCGGCCAAAGAGGTCGGCGCCACGGTGGAGGCCCTGCTCGAGCGCGAGGAGCGTCCCCCCACCAGGGGCGAGCGCTTCTCAAGGTTGATTCAGCGCATACTGGAGAGATCGGCCGTAAGCGGCGCAGGGGGGGACCCCTACTTCGGCCCCGGTGCCGTCGCATTTCTGACCCAGGAATACGAAGACCTCCCTCAGCCGACGATAACCAAGGGCCACGAGGTCGAAGATGAGGCCTATCTGGAGGGCCTTCGGAGCGTATTCAATGACCTGGCATCCTCCGACAACGTGGTCATCGTCGGGCGGACCGGATCGTACATCCTCAAGGATGACCCGAGGGTTCTTCGGATAGGGGTGGCGGCCGAGTACGAGGACCGGGTCGCCCGCATAAAGGAGCGCGACAGCATCGGCAGGGACGAGGCTATCGCGGTCATCACCGACCGGGACCGCGCAAGAGAGTATCATTTCAAGCGCTTTTTCCAGCTAGACAATCCCGAGGACGTCCGACAATTCCACTTCTACATCAACACCAGCGCAGTCGGTCTAGAATACGCCGCCGGCATGGTGATCAGGGCGGCAGAAGGTCTGGCCTCAGGCGACCTGAGCGCCGGCCCGCCGATACGTACGTAGCCCCGTTCTTGAGGCAGTCGCCCGGTATTTTCAGGCACCGGTAGCCGCGTGCTTAAATTTCCACGCGCGGTGATCGACGACCTGATCACCCACGCATTGGCGGAGAACCCGAACGAGTGCTGCGGCGTAATCGCCGGCGTAGACTCCACCGCCGTTCGGGGGTATCGAATTACGAACACGGCCAAGAGCCCGTTTCGCTACCTCATGGATCCGCAGGAGTTCCTGAACGCGGACAGGGACGCCGAAATGCAGGGGCTGAACCTGATCGTCTTTTACCATTCCCACACCCACAGCAGCCCCTACCCGTCCTCCACAGACGTTCGCATGGCCCTGGAGAGCGGGTGGCTGGATCCCTACTACCTGCTCGTCTCCCTGCAGGACGAGCAGGAGCCAGAAGTCCGTCTGTACAGGATCTCTCCCGACGGCAACATCCTGGAGCGCGATTTCAGAATCGTTTGAAATGAGAAGGCGACCGGCTCCGCGGGACACCTGCCCAAGTCCCGGATGCTAGCGCTCTTCGGGGACTCTGAAGCGCAGGGCGTAGTCCGGGAAGCTTCCAAAGCCTATGGCGGTCCCACCGCCGACGATCAGCACGCTGTCGTCGGGCATCACTACCACCGCCAGCTGACTGCGCTCGTCGGGCAGCGACCCAGCGAATCCCCATTGGCCGGAGAAGGGATCGTAGATCTCCATCACCGTCACCGGCAGACCCACCAGATCCTCGCCGCCGATGACCAGCACGCGGCCGTCGGGGATCGTTACCACCTCGTGGCCCCGCCGCGGCTGAAGACCTGTCGCAACTACAGTCCAGGAACCAGCGACCGGGTCGTACACCTCGGCGGTGGTCTCGGGGCCGAGCGCTTCGGAGACCCCCAGGTCAGATCCCCCCACAACCATGATCCTGCCGTCATCGAGCAGCGTGGCCGCGTGCCCGGACCTGGGCCTGGTCATATCGGATGTGGCGGTCCACGAGTCGGTCTCCGGATCGTATATCTCGGCCGAAGATAGGGCCGCTTCCTGCGTTTCCCCTCCTACCACCAGCACCCGTCCGCTGGATAGCAGCGTCGCCGTGTGGAACCGTCTGGGTACGGACATCGAGGCCGCTCTCCCCCACCTGTCTGTCGAGTAGTCGTACAGCTCGGCATCGCTAATGACGCTAAAGCCGGACGTTCCCCCGACCACCAGGACCATACCGTCCCCCAGCAGGGCGGCGCGTGCACCCTGCCTGGCTGTGCGCATGGACGAGGCGTTCGACCAATCGCCGGTCTCGGGATCATAGATCTCTACCGTTGCGAGATCCTTCCGGCTCCAGAAGGGTCGGTCATCGTCCACGATCTCGCGGCCGCTGCCGCCCGCCACCAGCAGCCTGCCATCATCTAGGAGCGTGGCGGTGTGAAAACTACGCTGAAATGCCAGGGGTTCAGTCTTGACCCACTCCGAGCCGCCGGTGGACAGAACTTCGGCCTCCATGGGCGAGGTGCGCCTGAAGCTAATGCGCTCCTGTCCTCCTACTATCACCACCTCGCCTCCCGTAAGGAGAGTAGCCGTAAGGCCCCAACGACCCTGAGAGAGCCGGCCGGCCAGTTCGAAGCCCGGACCCAGTTTGACCTGTGACTGCTCGACGGTGGCGACCGGCTCGAGATTCGGAGTTGGCGCGGGCGTGGGCGTGGCGGCCGGCACAATCGTGAATCTCCATGCCGCCGTCGCAGTAGCCTCTGCGCTGGAGCCGGGCTGGGAGCTGCATGCGGCGGCGGCCATGGTCACGAGGAGCGCCGCGATGAATATGACGCTGTGGAGCAAGTCTGAAGGGCTGTGGATCAGCCCTCGCCGGTAAGAGCCCGGCGGGGATTGTCCACCATGATGTTCTGAAACTGCTCTTCCGTGATGCCGATTTCCCTCAGGTACGGATACAGACCCGTGGAGATGAACTGGTACCCCTCCCCCCCGGCCGACACGTAGGCGGACCTCAGGCACACGTCGTGAGCCAGCAGGAGCTGATTTATGTAACCCGCATCGACGATCTTCTTGATGTTCCTCAAGTCGCGTTCAAGCAAAAAGCGGTTTCGATCGGACATACCGTCGAACGACACGAACGCACCCCTGCGGGCGATCTCCGCATGGTATTCGTGCTCGGGGTAGTCGTGGGCATGGCCCACGATCACCCTTCTCGGGTCGACTCCCTCCTCCTCGAGGATATCCAGCTGGTCCAGTCCCACCGGCGCGAAGAGGCCATGTGTGGCGATGGTGACGTCCGTTTGGAGATGAGCGCGGGCTCCGGCCCGAAGCACGCGTTCCTCAACCGGCGATATCCAGGTCTCGTGTGCGCCGAGCTCACCAATTAACCCGGCTCGGACGCAGCTCCCGTCGATCCCTTCCCGCATATCCCGGATCATCTCGTCGGCGATCTGACTGGCCGACTCCCTGTACAGGCGCTGTTCGTAGAAGGGCTCACGGTACCACCCGCAACCGAGAACGACCAATAGACCGGTCTCAAGGGCCATTTGCCGAACCGCCTCCGGCTGTTGCTCCAGTCCCCTGTTGGTCTGATCTACGAGCGTGACACCGCCGGCATCCTTGTACCGCTGCAGTTCGGTCCTCGCGGCGCCCGGATCGTCGAGCACCCGATCGGTGTCCAGATGGTCCATCAGGAGCGACAGGAAGATGTGCTCATGGATTAGAGTGAACCCCAGATCGTCCGGCGTGACGGGGCCGGTCACGGTCATGACCTCGGAAAGCACCACTTAACTACTCTCCGGCCAGCGCCCGGCGGGGGTTTCTCACCATGATCTGGTTCCACTCCTCCTGCGATAGACCGACCGACCTCGTCCGCTGCCGTATCCCGGTGGACGCAAATGCGTAGCCAGCGCCACCGTAGGCGATCAGATGGCGACGGGTGGATACCCCGGTTGAAACCAGCACGTGGTCGGCAAGGCCAGCCCTCATCATCGCCTTGATGAGAAGTGCATCCCTGTCGAGCTGCTCGGCGCTGTCGGTGGCAAACGAGCTAAAGCACGTGAACGGACCCCGGGCTGCTATCGCCGAGTGTAACTGGTGATCGGCGATGCCGTTTACGTGGTCGACAATGACCCTCCGCAGGTCTACGCCCTCCTCCTCCAGTATGTCGAGCTGGTCCATGACGGTTGAGGTGTGCGTGCCTGCTACGGCGAGTGCCACGCCGGTGACCTTCTGAGCCCGGGCCGCGGCGCGATGCATGCGCTCCTCGCCCGGGGTCACCCAGCGGGCGTGGACGTTGATCTCACCTATGAGTCCCGCGCGCACCCCTGTATCTGCTATCCCTTCGGTCAGATCGGCCACCATGATCGCCGCGAGCGCATCGGCTTTCATCTTTGCAAAGTCGAGATCGTAAAAGCGTTCTTTGAACCAGCCCGTGCCGGTGACGATGTTCACGTCAGCGCTTTCGGACAGATCCCTGAGCAACGCAGGGTCGCGGTGGACGCCGCGTCCGGTCTGATCAACCACGGTCGACACGCCTGCCTCGCGCGCCGCTCTCAGCTCCAGCTCGGCAAGGACCGGGTCGCTGAGCAGGTTGCCAGGCATCCAGTTGTCGAGCATGTGGTCGATAACCACGTGCTCGTGTGGAAGCGTTGTCCCCAGCGATTCTGCGGGAACCGGTCCCGTTACGGTCTGGACATCTGTCAACTGTTTGCCTCGCAGTTCGCCGGCCGACCCCGTTCAAACGTGCGGATCCCAGGGCAAGGCGGCACCATACAGTCACGCCGCCGACCCTGTCAGCGCCCTCCTCGGATTGTCGACCATGATCTGCTCGAACATGTCGTCGGTGACGCCGATGCTGGCCAGGTGGGCCAACAGGCGAGTGGGTATGAAATCGTACCCACAGCCACCGTAGGAAACGTAGTGCGTCCTGTAACAGACGTCATGCGAAAGCAGCAAACGGTCGATGTGGCCCGCGTCGAGTACCGCCTTGATAAGCCTAATCATCTTGCCGAGCTCGTACTCGTTACTGTCAGACATCGTGTCGAAGGATAACCACGCCCCCCTGCGCACGATCTCCTCATGGAACTCCGGGTACGGCCAGCTGTGCGAGTGGCCTACCACGATCCTTGCCGGGTCCACGCCCTCCTCGCCCAGGATGTCGAGTTGCTGCAAGGCCACCGGGCTCTTGGTGCCGTGGGTGGTCAAGGTCACGCCCGTCTTCCGCTGCGCCCGCGCGCCTGCCCGAAGCATCCTTTCCTCGACCGGCGACACCCATCGCTCGTGGGCGCCAAGTTCGCCGATGATGCCCGCGCGAACGCCCGTGTCGTCGATCCCGACGGTCAGGTCGGTGACCATCTGCTCGGCCATGCGGTCGACGTACCAGCGGTGCAGGAAGGGCTCATAGTAGGGCTCCCGGTACCAGCCGCAACCAAGGACTATCTGAAGGCCCGTCTCTTCGGCAATGGAACGGACCGCCAGGGGTCGCTGCCCCAGCCCCCGGTTGGTGAGGTCGACAAGCGTCACGCCGCCGGCGTTCCTGTATCTCATCACCTCCAGGGTCGCCAATTCCGGCTCGTAGAGGAGGTTGTTAACCGACCACGAATCCTTGAGCAAGTCGAGCAGCAGGTGCTCGTGCATCAGCGTAAAGCCCAGATCGCTGCCACGCACCGGGCCGGTGACGGTCATTACCTCGGACATGGCAGTGGCATTTCCAGGGAGCCTGGTGGCAGTTGGCGAGACGGGACGCGCCGTCCCTGCAGTACAGAAGACGCAGACCAGTCCGGGTTTTTCGGCTCCCTAGCGGGAGTTGTAAGCGTCCAGACCATCCAGGAATCGGTCCACGTCATCAGCATTATTAAAGACGTGTGGATCGACCCTGAACAGGTTGCCATGAAAATACGTGTCGACGCCGCGGTCATGCAGGAACCGCCACAGCCCCTGGGCATCCTCGTGGATCGCAGCTACGACACCGAGCCTGTATTGCGGTTCGTCCGAGGTCGTAACCTCCATTCCACGTTCCCGCATTCCGGCGATGCAGCGACCCGACAGGTCGAGATTGTGTGACTCGACCATATGCATGTCGGTCTCCAGCAGTATCTGCAGGCCAGGCTTGGTAAACGCCAGCCCCATGAGGTTCAGCATGCCCAGCTCGAAGCGTCGGGCATCCGACCTGAGTTGGAAATTGTGGATGTCAAAGTCGTATGCGCTGGCGTAGGCGGCCCGCGTAGGAAGGCGATCGTGGTGACGCCGGGCAACGTACAGGAAAGCCACGCCCGCGGCGCCGAGCAGCCACTTCATCGCGGTGGAGGTGTAAAAGTCGACCCCGGTCTCGTGCAGGTCTATGTGCATCGCTCCGGCGCTCTGCGCACCGTCGACCATGACCAGCGCACCCTTGGCGTGAGCGATCTCGGAAAGTGCGCCGATGTCCTGTCGAAAGCCCTCCATGGGTGTGACGTGAGAGATGCACACCGCGAGGGTGTCCTCATCTATCGCCGCCTCAAAGTCCTCAAGGTGCATCACACCCTCGCGCGCGTGCACAAAGCGCTTGGTCACGTCCTGATGCGGGGGCAGGTGCCACGGGAAGACCGATGACGGATATGAGAAGTCGTCGAACACGACGTTCGCCCCGGGCCTTGGCTCGATCACGTCTATCGAGACCGCCGAGCCCTCCGAGGTCGAGTTCACGACGGCCACCTCGTCTTCATAGCAACCCATGAGTTCTGCGAACATTCGTCGACAGTCGGAGGCATCCGCGTCGAGGCCGTTCGCATACAGATCATCCGGGTCGTTCGAGAGCCAGTCCATATGCGCCTTCATGGCAGCGTCATGACGGGTCGACACGGGCGCGATTCCGCCGCTGAACATGTAGGCTCGCTTCCGGGTAATGGGGTAAAGGTCTCTAATCTCTGCGGCGTTCATACAGTCCTCCTCGCCGAACAGACGGCACTTTATCAAGGCCATTTTCAGGCCTTCCGTTAGATCATCAGGTCTCCGCCATTAATGTCCAGGGAGGCTCCGGTGATGTACGAGGCGCGATCGGAGGCCAGAAAAGCCACCAGCTCGGCAACCTCCCACGGCTCGCCCAGACGCGAAATGGGGAAGGATTCCGCGTAGGCGTCAGCACGTACCTCGTCGATTGTGTTTCTCACCATCTCTGTGTCTATCAGGCCCGGACAGACGGAGTTTACGGTGATGCCGTACCCCGCCTCTTCCTTCGCGAGATGGCGCGTGAACCCCAGTATTCCGGCCTTCGCCGAGGTGTAGTGTGCGCCCCCGACGGTGGATATGTTCTTGCCTGCGGTGGAGGAGAAATTTACTATTCGCCCCCAGCCTGCGGTCCGCATCGAAGGCAAGACTGCCTGTGAACACAGGAAGGTGCCCTTGAGGTTAACCGCCACTACCCAGTCCCACTCGTCCTCGGGTATATCGATGACCTTGGTTGGACGCAGCACCCCGGCGTTGTTCACGAGCACATTTATCGCTCCGAACCGGTCTGTCGCCCCCTCCACCAACCGCTGAACATCGGACCTGACGGTCACATCTCCGCCAATCCCCACCGCGTCGGCACCGCCGGACCGCAGTGCCGCCGCCACCTCCGTGGCCGCGTCCTGGCGGACATCATTGACAACCATCGAGGCTCCGGCGGCCGCCAGACGCTCTGCAACAGCACGTCCCATACCCTGTCCAGCGCCGGTGACGATGGCAACACGGCCATCAAGTTCACTGGGATCAACGTTCAATCCACCAACTCCTCTCAAGACCGGTAGGCCCTCGAGATCAGATTACTCCCTGCTCCCTGCCGGCCTCTTCAAACGCGGCAAGGGCTTTATCGAGATGGTCCCTGGTGTGGGCCGCCGACATCTGAAGCCTGATCCGCGCCTCGCCCCTAGGCACAACCGGGTAGGAAAAGCCGACGCAGAAGATGCCCCGTTCGTTTACGGCCTTTACGAGCTCCACGTTCTTGATCTCGTCACCAATCATGATCGGAACGATGGGGTGCGACCCCGGTATCACGTCGAATCCGAGTCTGACGATCTCGGATCTGAAATAACGGGTGTTGCGGTGCAGTCTCTCCCGTAGCTCGGGGAAGTCCTGCAATATGCGCAGGGACTTCAGGGCCCCGGCCACTATCGGTGGAGCCAGGGAATTTGAGAACAGGTAGGGACGGGAACGCTGGCGCAGCAACTCAACGATCTCTCTTCGGCCGGTCGTAAAGCCGCCGGAGGCACCTCCGAAGGTCTTGCCCATAGTCGAAGTGGTGACATCTACTCGGTCCTGCACCTCCAGCTCCTCCGCCGTGCCCTTGCCGCTCGGGCCTATGAAGCCCGTGGCATGGGAATCGTCCACCATCACCATTGCGTCATGTCTTTCGGCTAGATCGCAGATCTCCGGTAGCGGAGCGAGGTCGCCCTGCATCGAGAACACGCCGTCAGTGGCGATCAGGCGGAATCTTGCATCGGCGGTCTCCCTTAGCTTTTCTTCCAGGTCGGCCATGTCCGCGTGCTTGTAGACCTTCCGGGCAGCCTTGCACAGTCGCACCCCATCGATGATGGATGCGTGGTTGAGTGCATCGGAGATGATCGCGTCCTGCGGTCCGAGAAGCGTCTCGAACAGGCCCGCGTTGGCATCGAAGCAGGAAGCGTAGAGAATTGTGTCCTCGGTGCCCATGAACCGGGTTACCTCACGCTCTAGCTCGAGGTGGATATCCTGAGTGCCGCAGATGAAGCGTACCGAAGCCATGCCGAACCCGTGCGTTTGCATAGCCCCGATGGCCGCCCTTTGCACCTCTTCGGAGTCGGCGAGCCCCAGGTAGTTGTTGGCGCAGAAGTTAACCATGCTCCCGCCGTCGGTTCGCACCTCGGCCCGTTGAGCGGAGGTGATGACCTTCTCGTCCTTGTAGAGTCCGGATTTGCGGATGTCCCCCAACTCAGCCTCAAGCTGGACTTGAAAGCGCGCGTACGCGGTCATCGACTCCTCCTCGCAGGGTCGGGAAAGTGCCGGTCTGGCATGCAGCCGACTTGCGCCGGGAGCGTACCGTCACCGAAATAGCGTGTCAACGAAGGAGCGGCTAACGGAGGCCCTGAACAGCAGATGAAGATCCTTTGCCTTGGAGGCAGCTTTACCGGCAGGTACCTGGCCAGCAACTTCGCTGGAGAGGCGGCGGTTACGTTCCTGACACGCAACCCGGAGCCTCTGAGATCTGAGGGGTTTAGCGCCGTCACGGCTACCGGCCTGTCCTCCGCCTGCGACATCCCGACGTCACTCATCCTGGACACCGTGCCCGCCTTGAGGCGGGACGGCAAACTCCAGCTGCCATATCAGTCGGCGCTCTCGGCGCTGATGGAAGGAGCGAGCCGGCCCGTCTACCTGCACCTGTCGACAACCGCCGTCTATCCGTCAGGCCTCACGGCGCAGCGGGACGAGGATCTGCCCACGCACAATGAGGACTCCATCCCGCACCCCGAATCTGGCCGTGCCAAGGACCGTTTACTCCTTGAAGAGGCGATTGTCGACACATACTCTGGAGCACGAATACTGCGGTGCGGAGGCATCTACGGCCCTGGCAGAAGCTTGGCCACACGCTTTATCAAGGGCGATTTCTCCCGCACTGCGACCGGCAATCGAATGGTCACGCGCATTCACGTCCACGATCTGTGCAGGCTCATACTCTCATTCGGCCGGGTTCAGACCGGGATCCAGGCCAATCTCGTTAACGCCGTCGACCGCAGGCCTTCGTCCAATCGAGAGACCTTTGAGCACCTGGAGCGAGTGCTGGGGATCACCGTTCCGGGCAACTGGCGCAGCGAGGCGCCGAAGGGCCGGATGGTGGTCAGCAAGTATGCGGACGGGCTTCTTGGCGGCCACTACGGGTTCCCCACTTACAGGGAGGGATTCGCTGCCTGCCTGGCATCAGAGGGGCACCAGAGCGTAATCGGCCCGACGAACGAGGAGCCGACATGGAAGTAGTCGGCCACGAACCGACCTGGACCACCGAGTTCGAACGACTCAGTCACATGCCCGATGAGGACATCGATCTGGCCGTGGCTGCGCTCCTGATAGCCCAGTCAGAGTACCCCGATCTCGAGGGCGAGTCCGAGCTCGAGGCCCTGGAGGACATGGCGTCGGTCGCCCGCAGGCGGATAGAGAAAGACGACGATGAGAGCCCAGCGCATCACATGAACGCCATCGGACGCTGGCTAGCCGACGACCTGGGCTTCACTGGGAGCCACGAAAACTACTACGACCCCCGCAACAGTTACCTGAACGACGTGCTGGATCGACGCGTCGGTATCCCTATCAGCCTGTCGCTGATCTACGTTGAGGTGGGCAGGCGGGCAGGCGTACCCCTGATTGGGATCGGCATGCCAGGCCATTTCCTGGTCGGCCACAGCGGGGCCGCCGACATCTATCTGGACCCATTCCACGATGGCTCGCTGATCTCACGCAAGGAGGCCAAGAACCTCTTTTCCCGGATGATGGCCAGCGCGCCCGTCGGGGCTTCCTCGGAATGGCGTGACGCCTACCTGTTCCCGGTGACGAACCGGGGATTTATCACCCGCATGCTACGCAACCTAAAGGCCATCCACCTTCGGTTCCAGGACTATGGACGGGCGATCAAGGTGCTCGACATGCTGGTAGCCATCCACCCCGACCTTCCCGAGGAGCGCAGGGATAGGGGACTGGCGCACTTCAGGCGAGGCAACCGGGCCCAGGCCCTTTCCGACCTCAAGCGGTTTGCCGAATCTCGGCCGCCAGGCGGCGGTGACCCCACCATTGACGAGATAATCCGCCACCTGGGCTAAAACCAGGGTTTGAGGACAGGTCGGAGCGATAAGTGGCAGAGAAGGACACGCAAGCAATGACCGGGTCCAGGCAACGGGCGCAACAGGTTCACGAGCCGGTCTACAGGCGTGCCCTGGACCAGCTCGACGATGCTGCTGACCGCCTCGGACTGGAGGACGACATTCATGCGCAGCTGCGCAGTCCCAAGCGCGAGTTGACCGTGGCGGTGCCCGTGAGAATGGATGACGGCGGCGTCAGGGTGTTCACCGGTCACAGGGTTCAGCACAGCTTGCACCGCGGACCGGGAAAGGGCGGGATGCGTTATCACCCCGACGTCTCCCTTGACGAGATCCGAGCACTGGCGATGTGGATGACCTGGAAAGGTGCAATCACCGGAATACCCTTCGGCGGCAGCAAGGGCGGTGTGGCATGCGACCCAGGGACGATGTCCGAGACAGAGATCGAAAGGCTCACCAGGCGGTTCGCACAGGAGCTGGCACCAATCATCGGACCCCAGGTTGACATTCCCGCACCCGACGTCAACACGACGGAGCAGACCATGGCCTGGTTCATGGATGCGCTGAGCGCGGGAGGCGCGCCCCAGTACGCCGCGGTTACCGGTAAGCCGGTCGATCTTGGGGGGTCCCCGGCGAGAGCCGAAGCCACCGGGAGGGGCGTCATGGTGGCGACTAAACGAGCCAGAGCCTTCCTGGACATGGGCCTAGAGGGCGCGCGCGTAGGGGTGATCGGCTATGGCAAGGTCGGGTACTGGGCCGCCCATCTGCTGAGTCTGGAGGGGGCGCGCCTGGTCACCGCGGCCGACAGCACCGGCGCCGTGCACTCGGCCTGCGGCATCGACCCGTCGGACCTGCTTCGGCACAAGCGAGAAAATGGCTCTTTCGCAGGCTACACGCTTGCCGAGGAGATCGACCCCAAAGACCTCCTCGGGGTACAGATGGACATCCTGGTTCCAGCGGCCAAGGAGCGGCAAATCGACGAGGGCAACGCCGGCGCCATCACGGCCGGGATGATAGTGGAGGGCGCCAATGGTCCGACGACCGGCGGCGCCGAGGCTATATTGCGCGACAAGGGAGTGCATATCGTGCCGGATATCCTGGCGAACGCCGGCGGGGTAGTGGTCTCCTACCTCGAGTGGGTCCAGAACATACAGGGTTACGCTTGGGGACTCGCAGACGTCAACCTCAAGATGGAGCAAATACTCACGCGGGCTTTCGACCAGGTGCTGGATACTGCCAACAGCTACGGGGCTGACATGCGTACCGGGGCGACCATCCTGGCCGTCTCGCGCGTGTCGGAAGCGATTCGGCTGCGGGGCCTCTAGTCGGCTCGATTCGGCTTGGAAGCCTTTCCCGCTATGCGCCGGCGGCCACGCCAACGTAAAATTAGGCTACGGTCGGCCCGATGAATTGCCCGCGAGACAACACCCTTTTACAGGTCAGGACCCACAAGGGAATCGAGGTGGACGAGTGTCCGGCCTGCAAGGGCATGTGGCTTGACCACCACGAGCTCGACGATCTGGAGGATAGGGCCTTCGACAGCGGTCACCGCAAGGGTACTCGCATTTACGCAGAGCGTGAGAGCGACATCTCCTGCGTCAAATGCGGTAAGCAAATGTCAACCTTCAACTACAGGGCATACAACCTCCCGATCGACCAGTGCCCGGACCAGCACGGATTCTGGTTAGACCCGGGAGAAGACAAACAGGTCATGGACCTGATGAAGAGGCGGGTGCGAGACCTGAATCGATCCGCGACTGCCCAGGTCGGCTGGGACAGGACGGTACGGCGGGGAGGAGGCAGATCCTTCACCGATCGCATCAAGGATCTGTTTAGGTAGCAGCGCCGCTGTTTGCCCGGCCAGCGCTGGCCGGCGCCTCAGGTCTGTCCCGGCGGCGGTGTCCATCTGGAGCTTAAAGCCGGTCAGTTAATCCGCTTGGTAATTCCCTGCCATTCACGTTCCCGCAGGACGTATTTCTGTATCTTGCCGGTCGCCGTCTTCGGCAGGTCGCCGAACTCGACGTACTTGGGAGCCTTGAAGTGGGCGATGCGTTCCCTGCAAAACTCGATCAGCTCGACTCCAGAAACGCCACCTTCGATACGCTGCACCACAAAGGCCTTGGGGACTTCGCCCCACTTTTCGTCGGGCACCCCGACGACGCAGACCTCCAGCACGCCCGGGTGCTCCATCAAGACCTTCTCCACCTCCTGGCTGGATATGTTCTCTCCGCCCGAGATGATCACGTCCTTGGCGCGGTCCTGAAGCTCGATGTAACCATCCGAGTGCCAGACGGCCAGGTCGCCGGAATGGAACCATCCCTCCCTGAAAGACTCGGCTGTAGCCTCGGGATTGTCGAAGTAGCCGGTGGCAACATTGTTGCCCTGCATCACCACCTCTCCCATGGTCAAGCCATCGCGGGGGACGTCCTCCATGTGCTCGTCGACCACCCGTAGCCCGGTCTGGGCGACTACGTAGGGCACTCCCTGGCGCGACTTGAGCCGCGAGCGCTCGGCCACCGGAAGCGATTCCCACCCGGGCTGCACCGCGCAAATGGTGTGCGGGCCGTAGGTCTCAGTCAGGCCATAGGCGTGGTGAATGAATGCACCCATCCCCTCCATGCTGCGGATTACCTGAGGGGCGGGCGGAGCTCCGGCGGTCATTATCGTCAGGCCTGACAGATCCTGTCCTTCGGCGGCCTGAGAGGAGTACATGCTTGTTAGGACGGTGGGAGCCGCGCACATATGGGTTATGCCCTCGTCGCGTATCAGCCCAAAGATCTCGACAGGATCGATGCGCCTCAAGCAGACGTGGGTTCCCCCGACCGAGGTGACTCCCCACGTGAAACACCAGCCGTTGCAGTGGAACATCGGCAGCGTCCAAAGGTAGACGCCCCTCCAGTTCATCCCTATTTCAAGGATCTCTCCGAGTCCGTTCAGGTAGGCGCCCCTGGCATGGTACTCAACACCCTTCGGCAGACCCGTAGTGCCCGATGTGTAGTTGATGGCTATCGTGTCCAGTTCCGAGCCAAGCTCCTCCCGGTGAACTCCGGGCGGAGCCGAGGCCAGGAAGGTCTCGTACTCCGGCCCGGGGATGCCCTCATCTCTGGCAACGGCATCCACCACCTGGACGAAGGTGTTGACCGTCTCAAGGTCGTCCATCATCTGGCGGACCTTTGGAGCAAACTCCGAATCGAACACCAGAACCTTAGATCCGGAGTGGTTCAGGATGTAGGTGATCTCGCGAGCTGATAGGCGAAAATTGATCGCCACCAGGACGGCCCCGATCCGCATGGGTCCGTAGTGGCCCTCGAGCATCGCAGGCACGTTAGGACACAGAAAGCCAACCCGGTCACCCTTGCGCACTCCGGCTTCCTTGAGCGCGCCGGCGAGACGGTTCACACGCTCGTCGAACTCCGCGTAGGTAAGCTGCAGATCCCTGTATACCACGGCCGTCTTGTTCGGATAGACCATGGCGCTCCTGTCCAAGAAAGACACGGGGCTTAAGTTATGGAAGGAGACGCTGGAGGGCACGGTCACCTAGTATCCACAGCTAAGTGGCGGTCATTATAACCGTCACTCACCCACCGGAGTCGGGCACCAGGTAGGGCAGGCCGGCTAAATGGTGCCCTGCTCTCTAGCCTGTCGCAGGGTTGTCTCGAAGGCATCTATCGTCCGGTCGACATCCTGTTCGGAATGGGTTGCGGACAGTATGAAGCTGGAGGTCTGGCAGTAGATGCCGTTGTTGATCATCCCCTGATCGAGCACCGCACGCACCCCTGCCGGATACGGGTTTCCGGCGGCCTCTCCCGTCCCGCCAAAGACCGGATCGAAATCGCGCTCGGCACCCAGATCGGTATTGACGATTGACGCGACGCCGTAGGCAAATCCCGGGACCTCGTTCCGGGTCAGGACCTCATTCAAACCGGACTTGAGCCGCTCGGCCATCGAGTCAGCGCGTTCGAGAACAGGCTCATCGCGCACGATCTGCAGCGCGGTCGCACCCGCGGTGGCTGAAAGGGGGTTCGCGTTGAATGTTCCGGGATGAGCGATCTTGCCCTTTCCGATGGTGTCGATTACCTCTGCACGGCCGGCCACAGCCCCACCGGGCAGACCTCCTGCGAGGATCTTGGCCATGGTCGACAGATCGGGCGTCACGCCATAGCGGCCCTGGTTTCCACCTTTCGACCAGCGGAAGCCCGATACGACCTCGTCAATAATGAACAGAACCCCGTAGCGCGCCGTCAACTCTCGCAGGGCCTGGATGAATTCGGGCCTGACCACGATGTTGCCCTGGTAGATCAGGGCCGCTATATCATCGTGGGACTTGAGAGCCTCCTCCACCTCATCCAGGTCGTAGTCGACAAGGATCATGGTGTCCCTCACGCCCTGAGGTATGCCGTTTCCTCCCAGGTCGGTGTCGGTGCCGACGTAGGGATTGTCCGCCCAGCCATGGAAGGCGTCCTTGAACTTTACGATCTTCTCTTTTCCCGTATAGGTGCGGGCCATGCGGAATGCCATCATGACCGCCTCGGTTCCGGAACTGTGGAAGCGCATCTTTTCGGCGGAGGGAACCAGCTCATGCACCAGCTCGGCCCAGCGGACCTCCATCTCGGATGAGGCTGACAGATGCGTGCCCCTGGCAATCGCTGCTGAGACGGCCTCAACGACGCGGGGATTGGCCTGACCAAGAATCATCGATCCGTGGCCCGTCCGATAGTCGATGTACTCATTGCCGTCGATGTCCCACTTACGCGGGCCAGCGCCGCGGTCCATGTACATGGTGAATGGATCAAACCGGCGTATATCGTGGGTTACACCATCCGGGAAGAGTCGTCGCCCGCGGTCAGCTAGGGCGGCGGACTTGGGATGGAGCTCGAAAAAGCGCTCCGTAATGGTGCTCATCAGGCGTCTCCTCGCTTTCGTGGCCGGGATTATAGCACCGGCCCGGACGGGCCCGTCCCCGGTCGAATCCCCGCGCAGCGATCCTAGCTGGCCCTGATCTGGTTTAGGCGATATAGGCGCGCGTAAAGGCCCCCGGATTCCATCAATTGGTAATGGTCCCCCTCCTCTACAATCCTTCCCTTGTCCATGACCAATATGCGCCCGGCATGCCTGATGGTGGAGAGGCGGTGGGCGATCAAGATGGCGGTGCGACCCTTCAGCAGGACACTGAGCGCGTTCTGTATCTGCACCTCAGTCTCGCTATCAACCGACGCCGTCGCCTCGTCCAGAACGAGGATGCGGGGATCGGCGACAAGGGCGCGGGCGAAGCTAATGAGCTGTCGCTGACCCAGGCTCAGGTTCATGCCCAGCTCGGCAATCCGGGTATCGTACCCGTCCGGCAGGGCCGATATGAACTCGTGGGCGCCGACCGCCCTGGCCGATTCGATCATGCGCTCATCAGTGATGCCGGGGCGGCTGAACTTGATGTTCTCTCGGACGGTACCTGAGAACAGGAAGGGTTCCTGCAGCACCATGCTCATCTGGGAAACGATTGACAGGCGCGTTACCTCCCTAAGATCCCGACCGTCGACCTCTATGACTCCCCTTCCTCTGTCAACGTCGGCAAACCGGGCGAGCAGCGACACCAAGGTGGTCTTCCCGGCACCGGAGGGCCCAACGATCGCCACGGCCTCGCCCGGCTCTGCGATGAAACTGACCCGGTCAAGTACGTCTGTGCCGGACTCGTAGGAAAAGCTCACTCCCCTGAATTCCACCCTTCCCTTCATTTCACCAAGGTCGGGGGCGCCGGGAGCATCTACGACCTCAGGCCGCGCGTCTAGAAGGTCGAAGATGCGAGCGCCGGAGGTCATTGAGCGCTGCAGCTGCGTGTACTGCATAGTGAGACTTCGAACTGGATCGAAGAAGCGCTGGATGTAGAGGACGTATGCGATAAGCGCGCCGACCTCTATGGCCCCGCCGGAAACCATACGGCTTCCGAAAAAGACCACCAGGCCTATCGCGACGCCGGTCAATGCGTCGACGGAAGGTAGGAGACCCGCGGACCACCTGCTTGCGACCTTGTTAGCGTCCAGATGGTGTCGGTTCTTCCTCTCGAAGCGGTCGAGATTGACGGACTGCCGATTCATAGACTGCACAACACGCACGCCGGCCAGATTCTCGTTCAGGTCGGCGTTTACGACCGAGATCGCATGGCGGACCCTGAGGAACTCGCGCTTGGCAAACGGCTGCCAGAACGCGACCACCAGTACAAGAACCGGGAGAGTAGCCATCGAGATCAGTCCGAGCCGCACGTCGAGGGCGAGCACGGCGCCGATTATGAACACCAGGCTCACAAGGTCTCCCAGTGTCATCACGACTATGGAGGTCAACTCCTGCATCTGGCCAACATCGCCGATGACCCGAGAGATCAGCCTTCCCGCCTCGGTGCGGTTGAAGAAAGCGACCGATTGGCGCTGAAGGTGGACGAACATGTCCCTGCGCAGGGCGCGCAGGAGTCCTTGTCCCACCCGCTCCATCGCCGTTTGCTGCAGGTAGTTCGCGCCCCAGTTGATCGACGCCAGGCCGACGAACACTGCCACCACCCACCACAGACCGCCCAGATCGCCCTTTGCTATGAAGTCATCAATCGCTACCTTGATGACCCAGGGGACTGCGGCCAGCGACGCCGTGAAGGCCAGCATCGCCACGATAGCAATCGCTAACTCTCGCCTGTAGGGCTTTACGTAGCCCAGCATGCGTGACACCACACGCTGGTCATAGACGCTTCCGAAGACCTCCTCATCGCCCTGAGCACCTGTAGAGCCGCCCAGCATCCACCCTGCCATCATGTCCGAGCGCTCCCGTAACCCGGATGCGGGTTGGCCAAAGAACCCCGCCAACTCGCCTCGTCGTGGGGCCGAAGGTGGAGATCGAACAACCGCCGGTAGATCCCGCCGGACTCCAGCAGCTCGCCATGCGTGCCAAGCTCCACGATTCGTCCACCGTCCAGCACCACTACCAGGTCCGCCCGCTCCACCGTGCTAAGGCGATGGGCAGTCACAAAGGTCGTTCTCCCCCTCATGACCGTCTCCAGAGCGCGGCGCAGTTGATGCTCGGTATCGGCATCCACACTCGACGTCGAGTCATCCAGTATCAGCAGGGGCGGGTTGAGCAGAAGCGTTCTGGCGATGGCCACCCGCTGGCGTTGACCACCGGACAGCGACGCTCCCCGCTCGGCCACCTGAGTGTCCAGCCCGGCCTCCAGGCTGTCCACGAAATCGGCAAGCATCGCCAACTCGACCACACGAGAAAGCTCCTCCGGGGTCGCGCCCACGTGCCCGTAGGCTATGTTCTCGCCCAAGGACCCTGAGAAGAGGAACACGTCCTGCTGGACGATGCCTATGTTGGACCGCAACGAGCTTATCGCTACATTCCGCACATCCGTGCCGTCGATGGTGATGCGCCCTGAAGAGACATCGTAAAAGCGTGGAAGCAAGCTGACCAAGGTGCTCTTTCCGGAACCGGGAGCGCCCATGATGGCCACCACCTGCCCCGGCTCCACCTCAAGGTCTATGGCGTTCAGAACCGGTCTATCCGCCTCGTAGCCGAAGCTAACGCCCTCGAAGCGCACCAGGCCCTTCGCCCTCCCGAGGTCGACGGCACCGGCCCGGTCGACTACGGCAGGCCGACCATCCAGGATCTCGAACATCCTTTGGCCTGCAGCAATGCCCCGGGCAGCGGTATTGATTATCCAGCCCACCATGCGTACCGGCATCATCATCGTCTGCATGAAAAAGATGAACTGCGCCAGCTCACCCGGGCTGATGTCGCCCCGGACCACCAGGTAGCCTCCGAACCCGATGATCGCCACCATGGTCATCATGAAGCCGAAGACGGTAAGAGAGATGCTCCGGGTCCTTAGGGCGGTCGCTCGAACGTTGTCCCGCGCAACCTTTTGGTTGACCAGGTCGAACCTGGCCTCCTCGTGGCGCTCGGCTCCAAAGGCACGCACCACCCTCACCCCGGTCAGGTTCTCCTGTAAGACGGTACTCAGGTCCGCCATGTGCTCCTGTATGCGCTGCCACAGGTCCCGCATCTTGGACCTCACACCCAGTGAGAGGGATACGACGAGAGGCATTAGGAGGACACTCAGTAGGCCGAGACGCCAGTCGAGCACGAGCAGGATGACGGCCACGGCCACGAACTGGATGAGGTAGAACGGCGCTCTGAGCAAGCCCATGAAGATAAAGAGGCGGATGTTCTCCACATCGTTGACCGCCCGGGACATCAGATTGCCAGTGTGATGGCGGTCGTGGAAGGAGAAGCTCTGGTCTTGGACCTGGCGGTAGAAGGAGTTGCGCAGATCGTAGGCAACGTTCTGGGATACGGCCTCACCCAGATAGGTCTGCACGTATGAGAAGGTTCCGCGGAGGACGCTCAGGACCACCAGCCAGATGGCGATGACAAGTATGGCACCCTCATCCAGCCCCTTGCCCGCAACAGCATCCGAGAGGCGATCGACCGCGCCTCCGAGAAAGCGTGGCAGGAGCAACTGCGCAGCGGTTGCCGCCAGAGTGGCCAGATAGACCGCAGCAACCAGCTTGCGGTAGCGCAGCAAGGCGCGCGTTATCCTGAGGACAGTATCCATGCAGACCCGATCGGTCGCCTCAGGCGACGGCTATCGAATCGAGGACTGGATGCCGATAGTCTCGACGCGCCAGAAGGGGCCTGACAGGACGTCAGGGTAAAGGGCCGAGACCAACGCCCTGTACGAGAGTTCGAATTCCCTCTTTATTCGTTCAATGCGCTGTCGCTGTTCTGGCAACGCCGCGCCGCGGACATGAATTGGATTGATTCTCAGCAGTTCGCCGTCCCTCTCGAGCGTCACCACCAATGCGACCAGCTCCGCGGTGCCCTCGATTGCGATGGGAGCTGAAGGCATCTCGATTCGGTTCAAGGTTACCACCACGCCTACGTGCTCCGCCGAAGCCCGGAGATGCTGGTGTACGGACGCCAGATGCCTTTCAGCAGCGGCGATTCTGCCCTGTTCGATAAGCTTGCGCATCTCCTCGCCGCGCACACCCGCCAATTCGGCATGGGTCTGTGCCTTACCCGTGTCAGAGCGCGAGAGCGTCAGCACCAGGCTCTCCTTGGTGCGCTTAACCCAGTAGAGATTGTCTCCGGGAACAGAGTCTTCGGCCACGACCGCTGCGATGCTTCCGCCACCAAGAACAATCAGTGCAATCGCCAGCGCGGCGGTCATGGGAACGGCCACCGGTCTGGGTATTCGCAAACGCCGCCACCATGAAGGCGAGTGAATCGGAGGTGCGGCATCGAGCCGCTCGCGGAGCCTGCCCCTGCCCCGGATCCTTGCGGCACTTGATGGCTCTACCGCAGAGGCGGCCGATAGGGTGGCCTGCGCGGCCTCCAACAAGGGTAGTAATCGCTCTTTGTGGCCGGCGAAATCGCGAAGGCACTCCTCGATGCTCTGGCCCTCGGCCATGCGGTCGAGGCAGGCATCGAAGACCTCGTCGAGTTCCCTGTCGATCTCGAAAGGATCCATATGACCTTTAGCTAGATGTGCTGATGAGAAGGACTGCCTGCCGGCATCAGGATGCGGCGTAGCTTCTTTATCCCGGCGTGCTGGAGTGCCTTGATGGCGTTCTCCTTTCGCCCGAGGGCCAAGGCCGTCTCCCTGACCGAAAGCTCTCCGGCGAACCTCATGGAGATCACCTGACGCTGTAGGTCGGTAAGACCCTCCATCGCCTTATTGACCTCCCTCATGGTCAGCTTTGTCTGCACGTACTTGTCGAGATCGACACCGGACTGTCCAACCACCGAAGACACCTTTTCGAGCGATACTGTCTTCTGGCGCCCTTGCCTGCGGAAGTGATCGACCGCGAGATTGTGGGCTATGCGGAATAGCCAGGAGGAGAAGGGATGTCCCCGGTGCTCGTAGCTGCCGATGGACGTCAGCATGCGGATGAAAACGTCCTCTGCGAGATCCTCGGCCAGCATTGCGTCGCCTGTCTTGAACGACAGGTAGCGAAAGACCTTATCGTAGAAGAGGTCGTAGAGCGTCTCGAAAGCGGCCTTCTCACCGCGCTGGGCGCGCCTTACCAGAGCCTCGATGCGCTCATTGGAAGGCGACCTGTCGGCGCTCACCGTTTTGACCTCCTCTACTAGACTACGATCTACTGCAATTATAGTTAACGTACGATTCGGGCACGAAGTTAGTTCTCCGCCCAAAGGTGGACGCTGCCGATCGGCGCGGCCGGAACCGGGCAATTGACCGGTTGCGCGGCCACCGACCCTATATACCTGATATGGCTTACCTAGTCAGACCAATGACTAATGCCGATGTCCTGCGCTGCGCACTGGTAGAACGTGAGGCCCTGCCCACACTCTTTCCGCCCACTTCGTTTCGAAGGGAACTTGACAATCGCATGGCAAGCTACCTCGTAGCAGATTCGATCGGGGTAGAGCCGCAGGGAAGACATCGAACCGGGGCGATCACAAAGAGGGATCAAACGGAGCCCCCAGAACGCACAACCAGCGTCGGAGAGGACGGTGGCAGAACGGTGGGCTTCATCGGCATTTGGTACATGGCGGACGAAGCCCACGTGGTCAATCTCGGAGTTCTCGCTGAGCACCGTGGTCGCGGTATCGGGGAACTTCTGTTGATCTCGGCCATCGAACAGGCGCTTGAGCGCCGCTCGACCACGGTGACGCTGGAGGTGCGCGAGTCCAATTACATCGCCCGCAACCTGTACACCAAATACGGGTTCACGGAGCGGGGAAGACGCAGAGCGTACTATTCCGACAACCGGGAGGACGCCGTGATCATGACCACTGGAGTCATTGGCGACGCTTCCTATCTGGAGCGCTTTAGGAAGCTGGTTGGCTCCCACAACGCTCGGAGAGGACCGTCAGCGAGCCACATCCAGTAGCCGACCGTAGATTCGGGACCAGGCGTGCCTGGCCGGCAAAGAACCCGCTAGGTCCCCCCGAGCGGCCAAACAACCAAGATCACCGGCACCGCCACAGCACCCACCAGAATCGAAAGCGGCAGCCCCATCCTCCAGTAGTCGGCGAACCGATATCCTCCGGGGCCCATCACCAGGGTGTTGGACTGATGGCCTATCGGCGTCAGGAACGCGGCCGAAGCGCCCACGGCGACCGCCATCAGGAATGGGTCGACGCTGACACCCAGATCTCTTGCGATGTCGATCGCGATCGGCGCCATGATGACCGCTGCCGCCGTATTGTTGACGATCCCGGAAAGGACCATGGTACCCGCCAGCACGATGAGCAGGATCAGGTAGTCGGGCGTGTCGCCACCGGCCGCATTTAAGAACCCTGCAATCGTCCCGGAACCACCCGTGCTAACGAGAGCACCCTCAATAGGAATCATCGCCCCGAGCAGGATGATTATGGGCCAGTTAACGCTCTCATAAGCCTCGCGCAGGGTAACGGCGCCGGAGACGGCCATCAGCAGGGCCGCTCCGACGAAGGCAACCTGGACCGAGAGCACTCCGCTGGCTGTCAGCCCTATAGCAAGGCCAAAGATGGCAACGGTTATGATCGGCCTGGGCCTGGGCCTCCCGAGCCCCAGATCTCGTTCGACCAGGGGCAGTCCTCCCATGCGGCTCAGTCCCTCCATCACCGCATCCGAGCGCCCCTGAAGCAGCAGGACGTCCCCGACGGTCAACCTGACGTCGCCCAGCCGCTCCTGGATCCGCTCGCCGCCACGGGCTATAGCAAGCAGGTTGATTCCGTATCTGGCCAGCATCCCGATATCGGAGGGCGTTCGCCCTTCGAGATCGGAATCGGGGGCGACGACGGCCTCCAGGACCACTATCTCGCCCCCATGGCCGGAGCGCGAGGCCGAACCGTCGCTGCCGGCCATCTCAAAACCCGATACCGCCATCAATTCGTCTAGGACCTTGGGATCTGCCTTCACTATCAGGACGTCGCCAGCCCTGATCTCCTGGAGGGTGGATGGAGCCTCAAAGCGCCTCTCATCGCGGATGAGGCCGACGACGCCGAAATCCGCGTCCATCGCGTTCTTGATCTCACCGAGCAGCCGGCCGGCCATGCGCGCGCCGGCCGGCACGCTTACTTCGGCAAGGTACTCCTGGATGCTGAAGGCCTGCGGATCCAGAGCGCGGGATCGGCGCCTGGGTATAAGACGCCAGCCCAGCAGCACGATGAAGATGATCCCAACCGCTGCGACTGCGATGCCCACCGGCAGGAAGTCAAACATTCGGAAGGGGTCTTGACCGGTCTCTGCCCTGAACGTGGCTATGACGATGTTTGGCGGTGTGCCGATGACGGTCAGAAGGCCGCCCAACAGCGAGCCGAACGCAAGCGGCATAAGTATGCGCGAAGGCGATAGGCCTGTCCGACGGGCGGTCTCGATGGCCACGGGCATCATCAGGACCAACGCCCCCACGTTGTTCATGAACGCCGACAACAGGACCGTCAGGCAGGTCATGGCGATGAGTTGAACGAGGCGCCCATCGCCGAGCGCAGCCAGCCTGCGGCTGATAAATTCGGCGACCCCGGAATTGGCCAGACTTCGACCGGCAACCAGGACTGCGGCCACGGTGACGACGGCGGGGTGACCAAGCCCCGAGAACGCCGTCTCCGGCGGAACGATGCCTGAGATTACAAGGACAAGTAGCGTGAGTAGCGCAACGACATCAAAGCGCCAGCGCCCCCACAGAAAGAGCACCAGCGCCGCACCGATGACGGCAAAAACGAAGGTTTGGTCCGACAACATTCGGATTCCACCGCGCCCATGTCCTTACCTTCTTGCTCGATCATCGTGTCTCCCGCGCCAGTCATCGGGGCGCTATTTTATCGGCCCTATCGGCGTACGCGCCAGTATTGTCCACTGCTCCCGAGTCCGTAATGGTCGGGACGGGCAATGGATCTACTTGGCCGGATTCGGCCCCTGCGGCCCCTTCATGGATCCCTTCGGCCAGGTTGACTTTGCAGAAAAACTGGGCCTACGTTGGATCTGAAGGAGGTGAAGATGATCAAACCTGAGCTGGAGCACCTTAGGATGGCCGCCGGGGAGACCGTGGGCACATACCTGCTCGTGCTGTTCGGCACCGGTTCCGTAGCCGCTGCCGTCATCACAGGGGCCCAGGTCGGCCTGTGGCAGGTGGCCGCAGTATGGGGCTTCGGCGTCGCTCTCGCAATATACGCGACGGCGGCGCTCTCGGGGGCACACCTGAATCCTGCCGTCAGCCTCGCATTCGCGATCTTTAGGCCCAAGGAGTTCCCCGCGCGCAGGCTTCCCCTCTACTGGCTTTCACAGATGGCCGGGGGGGTTATGGCCGGCGCGACCATCTGGTGGCTGTTCGGAAACTTCATCGGCCGTTTCGAGGCCGCGAACGGCCTCGTCAGGGGTGAGCCGGGCAGCCAGCATTCCGCCATGGTATTCGGAGAGTACTTTCCCAATCCGGACGTCTTCGGCACCGGTGCCGCGGCCCAAGATCTGATCTCGCCGGTCGGGGCGATGGTCGTGGAGGCCTTCGGCACCGGCATCCTCGTGCTTCTGATCTTCAGCCTCGTTGACAAGCGCGCAGGCGGTTTTTCACCGGGACGCATGACGCCCCTATTCATAGGCTTCACCGTTGCGATTCTTATCAGCCTGTTCGCTCCACTGACCCAGGCCGGCTGGAATCCTGCCAGAGATTTCGGACCTCGCCTAGTGGCCTTGGCGGCGGGATGGGGATCGATAGCGATCCCCGGGCCGCAATATGGCTTTTGGGTGTACATCGTCGGCCCACTCATCGGCGGTCCAGTGGGAGCCGCCGTGCACGAGATACTGCTCAGGCGAGGGCCATCGGAAGCTGTGGAGGCCGCCTAGGCGGAACCGCTACCCCCAACGGGTGAATCAGGGTAAAGGGGCCAGAGCCATTCGACTCCCTCGTTGCGGGGCGTCTTGATCACGGGGCGCCTCTTGATTACATGCATCCCGTAGGCGATCAGATCCTCGGCCGTGGCGTGGGAGTAGCCGAAGGAGTCTACAAGGTGACTGATCACGGCTTCATAGCGTCTGCGCCACTCCACCTTCTGGCGGGCGAAGCGAGGTTCGGTCAACGCTCGCTCCACGGCCCGGGGCGCGGGTAGCAACCTCAGCTCCACAGCCGTCCGCAAGCGTGGCTCCGAGCGGTAATCAAACGATTTGCCCTTCAGCTTCCACCCGCTGATTCGATCGTGAAGCTCCTGTCGAAAGGCGCGCTTATCCCGCGCCATCACACCCACGGCCCTCTCCAGTTCCTGCATATCCCGCTCGTTGGGCGAACGGGTTCTAACTCCCGATTTACCATTTGACTGGCAGAAGTCGGCTATGCTGGTGACGTAGTTCTCGAAGAGTTCGTTGGCGCTGTCGTCAAACGAGTCGGTCAGCGCCATCTGCAGCTCCTTCACGGCGAGCCGGTCGTACTCCTTGACGGTGTCGGCGATGAAGCCCACGTAAGTGACGATGTCGGCCTGATCCAGGCTGATGTTCTCTTTGAGCCCCCGCCACAGGCTGTCTATGGCCGCCAGGGGCGTCACGACTCCGGATTCTGCGCTGGCCACCACCCCTATGCGGTTCATCACATAGCGGGGGGATATGCCCCCCATGCCCTCATTGGGGTGGTGGCGCTGCATTTCAACTACGTCACGATGGGTGTATGAACCGACGAGCTCGCCGTTATAGAGCTTGACCTTGTCCAACAGGCTCATACCCTGTCGCGAGGGAGCCTCAAGCCGAGACAGGATGGCGAAAGTGCTGACCACCTGCATGGTCAGCGGTGCGATGTCCACATCCTGCACGGTGCTCTGTCCGAGCATCTTGTTGAGGATTTTGACCTCTTCTGAAACCCGCAGGTTGTAGGGGATCTTGATGGCTATGATCCGGTCTTTCAGCGCCTCTGAGGACTCGTCCTGACTGAACGTATTGAAATCGCCCTCGTTGGAGTGCCCTATGATCACCTCGTCTCCGTAGACGGATCCGAACTTTTCCATCTTGATGAGTTGCTCTTGCGCCAGCGACAGCAGCGTGGTCAGCAACCTGCGGTCAGCCTTGAAGATCTCGACAAAGTCCATGATGCCCCGGTTGGCAACGTTCAGTTCACCGTCCAGCCGGAAGGCGCGGGCGGCGACCTCCTGGCGTTCTCCGTCGAGCTTCTTCTCGTTGTAGCTGCCCACCAGAACGGACGGGTCGGGCGGCCTTGGATTGTTGGCAACGTAGTAGCCGATACCCCTGGCCTGGGACTCGGAGAACACGATCCGGGTCACGGGCACCTCCGCGGGATTGCCCCTGTAATCGCGCTCCAGGAGGAATCGGCAATGGAAGCAAAGGTCGCCCTCAATGTACAGGCCGTGATCCCCGGCTAGCCTGGCCCTTAGCCCGCTTGGGATCAAGTGCAGGGGGTCCTCCTGCATTGGACAACCCTGGATGGTGTAGACCGCCCCATCCTGAGTCTTGGTGTAATCCTCAAGACCACGCTTGATGATGTCTATAATCGACGATTTTCCACTGGCCGGCGGGCCCAGCAGGAGCAGAATTCGTTTCCTGACCTCCAGGCGCCGGGCCGAAGCCTCGAAATAGCCAACGATTCGATCCAGGGCCGACTCCAGACCAAAGATCTGCCCGTCAAATAGCCCGTAGACAGGCTCTCCGTTGAGGTCCTCTTCAGCTCCTGCAGAACCTATGGCGTCATAGACGAGACCATGGGACAGTCGCGACAGCGCCGGCGTCGCGATTACCTTCTCCAGGTACTGAGCGAAGGTCCCCTCCCAAGAGTACCTGTCCGTTTCCCGTTCGCTTTCAGCCAGGATCTGCGCAACGGAGATTCTTTGGCTCCGGCTGGTCGGGTGCCCAGCCCCAGATTCATCTGAACCTACGATTCGAGGGTCCGCCGTGCCTGTCGTCTCCTCTGTAAGGGAATCAACCATAACTGCGGTTCGTCACCCTCCGTCCCTTCGCGATCCGTCGATTCCAGACAAATGCGCCCCTGTCGAGCGGAACTCGCAGGGGCGCAGGAGTCAAGTTCCGTGGGTCCTAGATCTGTATCACCGACGTCGCGACCAGCGCGCCCAGCACGGCCACGGCTGCGCCGCCGATCAGCAGGAACCACCCGGTCACAAGCCTGATCGCCTGGAAGGGGATGGCCTGGTGGAAGAAAACCAGACCCGCGTTGATCGCCAGAATCAGTGTGGCCGCTGACATCGTGAGCCATGGACCGTCGCCGTAGCCACTTGACATCTCAGCCGCGAAGTAGATCAGCGCGAAAACGTTGAATACGCACAGGAAGCCCGCATAAAAGCCGACCGCACGTTCCTCCAGATCCAGGTAGGCCTGAGCCGCCACGGCCACCGCGTATACCGCCCAGACCAGGATCAGCGCCTTCATCATCGTGATGTTCGTCAGGACATCTGCCTCGGTGGACCTTCCCTCCAGGAGCATCGGCGTCATCACAAGGCCAACCAATGACAGCAGGCCAAGCCCAGCCACTACCACTCCCATCGAGCGCCCTTCGGAAAACAGGCCTAGGTGGTTCCAGGACTGTGCAAAGAGTGCACCCCCGATCAAAACTAAGAACGCAGCTTCCATATCTCCTCCTAAATGGCCCCTTCCGGACCTCTCGGCAAGGCTAGAAGGGCAGCATTATCCGACGATACGGCTGTGGTCACCTTGGCGACCGGTTCAATTTCACACAGTCGCCCAAAAGTGTCTAGGCGTCTGAAGGGCAATCGCCTTGTGATTTCGCCCCGTAGGGCCGGTTCCTTCGCGTCCTGGCGGTAGTCGGAATACCCGGACGATAACAGTTGAAATTGGCCTCTCACATCCTTTGCAGTGCTCAAGGCCGCCGCCCGGCTGTCCATCTCCACGCCCAGCCAAGATATCAACCGCGGGCCCGGATTTCGCATGTCTCGCCGCGGATTGTACTTGACATAATACCGACCGACTGATAGATTGTCCTTGGTCCCAAGGGGCTGCGAAGGAAGCTACCGGACCGGGGTCAAGTGGGCAACTGCGGGGCGTCCGGCGAGGTGAGCGGAGAGCAAGGTTCCTTGGGGCCTCTTTTTTTGTCTTCGGAATCCCCCTGTCCGGGCCTCAGGACCCCCAAGAATGGCAGGTTGCGGTACTTTTCCATGTGGTCCAAACCGTAGCCGACGAGAAATTCATCCCCTACCTCGAATCCGACGTAGCGGATGTCGACATCGACGATGCGCCTGATTCGCTTGTCCACGAGCGTACACACACTTAAGGTGGCCGGCTCTTTGACCCTCAGGTAATTGAGCAGGTAATTCAGCGTCATACCGGTGTCGACTATGTCTTCGATCAACAGTACGTCCCGCCCGGTAAGTCCAAGGTCCAGATCCTTTACCACCCTCACGCCTTCCTCCGACGATCCGTAGTATGAAACCGACATGAAGTCCAGCTCTATCGGCAGGGTGATTTGCCTTATCAAATCGGCCATGAAGCACACCATGCCTCGCTGGACACCCACAAGCACCGGCTCCTTACCCTCGTAATCGACCGATATCTCTCGCCCCAGCTGGCGCACCTTATCGGCTATGCCCCGGGCGGAGAACAACACGCGGTCCACGCCGCCGAAATCCGCGGTGGCAAGAGGGCCAAACCCATACTTGGCCAATAGCCGGTGATAATCGCGCCGATAAAGGAGCTTGACCGCCACATCCGGGTACAGCTTCCGCATGCGCCTGAGCTTGCGATTCTTCTCGGTGACCAGGCTCTGCTTGAGGGTGGTCAGCTCCAGGTACAGGCCGAGGTCAGGGAGGTAGAAGTCCGGGGTGAACATCTCTGCCACCCTCTCGGCGTCCCACCTGAGGGGGAACGATTTCGGCTCGTACTCCCATCTAACGCCGTAAAAGTCCAGTATCGAGGCAAATTCCTGCTCGCTCGGGTGAGCAAAGCGAATCTCCCCGTGCTGAGGGTTTTCAACCGGAGTGGGTTTGGAGGCCACACGGTATTATGGCCTGAAACCCTCTAGAAAATCACCACCGCCACGGCCGACTGCACGATATGCAGTGGGGTGGCGTCCCCCTTTAACAACATGTAGCGTGCCGTCCAGGATTGCCTTGGCGGAATCCGGTCATGCCCGTTCGGCCAGTGGCACATAAGAGCGCCCGGCCTCGCCAGCGTAGACTTGGCGTGGTCGTGCTATGCGCAGCTCCGGATCGCTGCGCATCTCCTCCCAATGTGCCAGCCACCCCGACGTCCTCGGGATCGCGAACAGCACGGGGAACAGGGAAATGGGAAAACCCATGGCCTGGTAGATGATCCCCGAGTAAAAGTCCACATTCGGATACAGGCCGCGTTCTACGAAGAACTCATCCTGAAGGGCGATCTTCTCCAGCTCGGTGGCCACCTCGATAAGCGGGTTGCGGCCGCATACCTCAAATACCTGCTCGGCCAGTTCGCGGAGGATCTTCGCCCGGGGGTCATAGCTCTTGTAGACGCGATGGCCAAAGCCCATCAGCCGAAATTCGCGGCTCTTGACCCGTCGTACGTACTCAGGCACGTTCCTGACGTCGCCGATCTCCGTGAGCATGCGCAAGACGGCCTCGTTCGCACCTCCGTGAAGAGGCCCGTAGAGTGCGGCCACGGCCGCCGAGACGGACACGTAGGGGTCGGCGTCGGAGCTGCCCACGTTTCTCATCGCCGACGTGCTGCAATTCTGCTCGTGGTCGGCATGCAGAACGAATAGGACGTCAAGTGCCCGCTCCAGCACCGGGTCCGGTCGATACTTGAGCTCGGTGGACTTGAACATCATGTTCAGGAAGTTCCCCGAGTAACTCAGATCGTTGTCTGGATAGGCGTAGGGCTGTCCGGCGTTGTATCTGTATGCGAATGCCGCCAGGGTGGGCATCTTGGCGATCAATCGCATGATCGAACGGCTGCGTACGCTCTGGTCGTGCACGTCCCGAGACTTGGGATAGAAGGTAGAGAGCGCGGCAACGGCACTGACAAGAATACCCATCGGATGTGCGTTGTAGTGGAAGCCGTCCAGAAATCGCTTGATCTTCTCGTTAATTATCGTGTGGTGGGTTATGTCATAGGTCCACGCCGCGAGTTGGGACTCCGTGGGCAGTTCTCCATTGATCAGTAAGTAGGCGACCTCCAGATAGGTGCTGTTTGCCGCCAACTGCTCGATGGAGTAGCCGCGGTAGCGCAGGACCCCGGCGTCTCCGTCGATAAAGGTGATCTGACTCCGGCAAGAAGAGGTGTTTAGGAAGCCCGGGTCATGGGATAGCAGGCCAAAGTCCGCCTCCGATGACCTGATCCGGCGCAGTTCCGAGGCATTTATCGCCGATCCCCTGTCCGGGAAGGTGCCGGCGAAGATAGGCACTTCATAGACTTCGCCTGTCCTGTTGTCGGTGATGCTCAGAGAATCAGCCATTACCTCCCTCTCACTGCGTGGTCCTCCAGACTCTTGGACCCCTGGTGACCTCTAAGATACCGCTGTATTTCTCGAAAAGGTCGTGGCGCTCGCCGTTATTTTCCCAGTCCCACCAGTGGTCAATGCTCTCCCATCTGCTCAGGGTCATGAACCGGTCCGGATCCGAGGCGCTGAAGACGGTTTCCCCAGAGATATAGCCCGGCGTCCGGCTGGCGATCTCCCATAGCTCAGCCTGCAGCCTGTGAATCTCCCTCAGTGAGCCCGGCCTCATCCGGCGCTCCACCGTGACCACTACCGTCACCACGCCCCTCGCATCATCGATACGGCGCCTCGGTCGCCCCGGGCTATCGCCCCTCCAACCTGGCAATCAAGGCATCATCCAGTCTGATGTCGAGCGCCTCAATATTAGCCTGCACCTGCTCGGGGCGACTCGATCCCACCACCAAAGAGGTGATCCCGGGCTTGGCGAGCGCCCAGGCCATAGCCACCTGGGTTGCGCTGTGCCCCAGGTCGGCGGCCACCTCCATCAGCCTGTCTGCAACCTCAAAGGTGGCCTGATTCCAGTAGCGCAAACGGGCCGTCCCAGCCAGCTTGGAGGCCATGTGGGTGTCCTGAGGCGGCGGCAACTCCGGATCATACGTCCCTGTCAGAACTCCGCCGGCCAGCACCTGGTACGGCAGGATCGCCACGTCCTCCTGCAAGCAGGCAGGCACCAGCTCCGTCTCTATATCCCGGTGGGCGAGATTATAGGGCGGCTGCGTCGTCTCAAACCGGATGCGGCCGCCCGCGTCGCTCTCCCAGAGTGCCCTGATCAACTGCCAGCTCGAAAAGTTGGAGCACCCCACGTAGCGAACCTTGCCTGCGGCGACGGCATCGTCCAGTGCTCTCATAGTCTCATCAAGCGGGGTGTCAGGGTCCCACAGATGGACCTGGTATAGATCGATGTAGTCCGTACCAAGACGCCGCAGGCTGGCGTCAATTGCCTCGGTGAGGTGGGAGCGGGACAGGCCTTTATCGTTTGGTCCGTCTCCCATCGGGTATCCGCCCTTCGTCGCCAAGACCACCCGGTGACGGATGTGGGTGATCGCCCTGCCGACCACCTTCTCTGAAAGGCCGTCATGGTAGACATCGGCGGTGTCTACGAAGTTCACACCCATATCAAGGGCAGCCCTGATGACGGTAGCGGCCCTCTCATCGTCGACGTAGCCGGCGCCAAACATGTTGGTGCCTAGGCACAGAGGCGAGACCTTAAGGCCGGTTCGCCCGAGACTGATGTACTGCATTCTACGGAACTCCCAGGCTGTCGCCTGCCCTATGCGAGCAAGCGACTCGCTTCAGATCGCCAGCCGATTCGTTTAAGGCGGGGATGACCTCGTCCGGGTCGGCAGGAGGACGCGGTAGCGACATCCACCCGACCGAGCAGGGAATCAAGACAGCAGAGGAGTCGGATCCTGGATCAATTCCGAGAACCTTGCCATGAAATCAGCTGCCACCGCACCATCTACAGTTTGATGGTCGACGGTCAGGCTGAAAGTACATACGTCCCCGATGGCAATCTCGCCTCCCTCCACGACTGGCTTTCGCCTCGTCGCGCCGACGCCAAGGATGGCAGACTGGCCACGGTTGAGGATTGGAGTGAATGTGTCCACCGTACCCAGCACACTGATAGTGAAGGTGCCTCCGGCAACCTCGTCCGGTGAGAGCTGCCCTGATTGCGCCCTCTTGGTCAGGTCAGAGGTCTGCCTGGCGATGTCTGCCAGTGGAGTGTTTGCAACGTCCCGCAACACCGGCACTATCAGTCCCTCGCTGAGCGCAACGGCAACACCGATGTCAATGCGGTCAAAATAGTGGATCTTGCCGTCCGCCAGAACCGTGTTGAGGATCGGCAGATCCCCAAGGACCTGTGCACAGGCCTTTGCATAAATGTGGGTGTTGGTGACCGGGGTCCTGTTTAGCCGCGACCAACTCTTGCGCTGGCGCTGTAGCTCGGTTACAGGCACCTCCAGCGTGAACGTGAGCTGGGCCGTAGACTGGATCGAAGCGCGCATGTGGTCGGCTATGCCCTTGCGCATGCCCGACATCTGGTCGACTTTGGCCGGTTCCGGCAACCCTCCCAGTGAAACGGCGGGTGGCCGGCCGGCCGGCTCACTCGACGAAGCGCCGGCGTCGGCGAATTTTCGAACGTCTGCCTCCACCACCCGACCCCGCGGTCCGGTGGGAGTGATCTTGGTCAGATCGACCCCGAGCTTTGCGGCGAGCTTGCGGGCGCCCGGAGTCGATGGTACCGAGCCCCCGACACTCCTGGCTGGCCCGGTACGTCTGGGGGCCGACGCCGATACGGGATCGGCCGCGACCGCTCCCGTTTCCTTGCGGTCTTCGGGAGGATTCTCGCCTTCGCCGAGCAGATAGCCCATCAGGCCGTTTACCGCCACCACGGCCCCCTCCAGGACCGACTGGTGCAGCAATCCGTCGCCGGTCGCCTCAAGCTCGTAGTTGATCTTCTCGGTCTCAATCTCGGCGATCACCTCGCCCTGAGAGACCTTTTCGCCCGCTCCCTTAGTCCACTTCGAGACCGTGCCCTCGGTCATTACCATCCCGAGCTTGGGCATTATGATCTCGGTTGCCATTAGGTCCTCCCAGTCGCCAGTGTAGGTGTTCGGCCGCTCATTCCAAGACCGCGACCGCGGCCTCAACCACGTCGACAGGCCTAGGGGGGTGGCGCTCCTCCAGCGGCGGGCTGTAGCCAACGGACGCGTGGGGCGCGCTCAGCCTCTTTGGCGGTGCATCGAGGAAATCGAATGCTTGCTCGACCGCGAGCGCAGCGAGATCGGACGCGATCGAGCAGCGCGGATAATCTTCATCGGTGATGACCACCTTGCGAGTCTTCTTTATTGACTCGATGATCGTATGCTCGTCCAGGGGAGAGAGGGACAGAAGATCGACGACTTCCGCCGAGTACCCTCTCTCCGCCAGCTTCTCGGCGGCTTCCAAGCACGTGCGTGTGCCATAGCCGATGCCGATCAGAGTCACATCTGTGCCGGCGCGAACCACCCTCGCCTGGCCGATCGGAACCTCGTAGGCCTCCTCCGGGACGTGCTGGCCGCCGTAGTTGGCTCCAAGGGAGCGGATACACTGGAAGATTATCACCGGATCGTCGTCGCGCATCGCCGCTATCTGAAGCCCCTTGGCCGTGTAGGGATCGGACGGCACGACGCACTTAAGGCCCGGAAAGTGTGTGAACACGGACCAGAGCGTCTCTGAATGCTGCGCCGCATAGCCGTGGCCGGCGCCGGTCTGGGCCATGACCGTGATCGGCAGCTTGACCTTGCCTCCGAACATGTAGTGCATCTTGGCCATGTTGTTGAGTATCTGGTCCCCGCAGACTCCCACAAAGCCAACGAACATCATGTCCACCAACGGCCTCAGCCCGGCCGCGGCCGCGCCGACTCCCGCACCCATGAAGCCGGTCTCGGAAATGGGGGTGTCCCGAACGCGCTCCGGACCGAACTCCTGTATCAGTCCCTTGGTGAGCTGGAAAGTGCCGCCAAAATGGTCGATGAATCCCTGATCGGCGCGGCCCGCCGCGCCGGCCACATCCACTCCCATCACGATCACATTGGGATCCTCACGCATCATCGTGCGAATCGCCTCGTTCGTCGCCTGGACGAAGGTGAGCGGCCGTTGATCGGCCAAGGGCTACTCCATGGACGCGATCGCCTCTTCGGCGATTCGCTCCGGCGAGGGAATGAACTGGTCTTCCAGGACGGGGCTGTATGGAACGGACGTGTGAGGAGCCATCACCCTCCTCGGGGGTGCGTCGAGAAAGTCAAAGGCCTGCTCGGCTATCACCGCAGACAGTTCCGAGGCCATCGAGCAGCGCGGGTAGTCCTCGTCCACGATCACCACCTTGCGAGTCTTCTGTACAGAACTCAGGACGGTGTCTTCGTCGAGCGGCGACAGGGATAGTAGATCTATGACCTCGGCCGAATACCCGCGATCGGCCAGAATATCGGCCGCCTTAAGGCATTGATACGTCGTGTAGCTGATGCCGATCAGGGTGACGTCACCGCCCTCCCTGGCTATGTGGGCCTTTCCGATGGGAACCTCATACGCCTCCTCAGGCACATGTGCGCCGGTGCCCACGCCCCCCATGAGCAGCTTGTTGTTAAAGACGATCACGGGGTCATCATCTCGGATGGCGGCTATATGCAGCCCCTTGGCGTTGTACGGATTTGAGGGGGCAACGCACTTGAGTCCCGGGAAGTGTACAAAGATCGAGTACAGGGTTTCGGAGTGCTGGGCCGCCGAGCCGACGCCGGCCCCCGTGGAGGTGATAACGGTGAGCGGCAGATTCACCTTTCCGCCGAACATGTAATGCATCTTCGCCATGTTGTTGAAGATCTGATCGCCGCAAACACCCACAAAGCCCACGAACATCAGATCGGCGATCGGCCTGAGACCGGCGGCCGAAGCACCCACGGCGGCACCGATGAAGCCATTCTCCGCTATCGGGGTGTCTCGGACCCGCTCGGGGCCGTACTTGCCGATCAGCCCCCGCGTCAGCTTAAAGACCCCTCCCCACGCGTCCTCGAAATCGTCCCGGCCCGCCCCACCGGCCACGTCCTCGCCCATGATGATGACAGCCGGATCTCGCTCGAACTCCTGATGGAAGCCCTCGTTGACCGCCTGCGCATATGTGAGTGCCCTAACCGCTGTCGTCGCCATATGTAGATTCTCCTCGCAGACTGTTCAATCCTGCCGTCGCTGGATGGTCACCCGTGGCCTTCACCCGCAGTGGTCCCTATGCCGCGACGTTCCCAGAGAGCCCGGCGGAAGGGTGCATGCACAACTAGGGGTAGTTTACGTACACGTCGCTGAGGATCTCGGACGGGTCCGGGTAAGGGCTCTCGATGGCAAACTTGGACGCCTCCTCGACCTGCCCTGTAGCCACGCGGTCAACCTCGTCCAATTCCTGTTGGGTCATGATGCCACTCTCCAGCAGGAACTTGGACATGGTGTCTATGCAGTCCCGGTCCTTGTAGTACTCCTCCTCATCCTCTGTGCGATAGCCCAGCGGATTGTCGGCACCGTAGTGGCCGTGATAGCGGTAGGTTAACGCCTCGATGAGCGTCGGGCCCTCTCCGCGACGTGCGCGGGCAACCGCTTCGCCAGCCACCTCGTACATCTCCATCACGTTCTGACCATCCACCGTCACCCCGGGCATCGCGTACCCGGCGGCACGACTGGCCACGGACTTTCCGGCGACCGCGTATTCGTAAGGCGTCGACTCCGCGTAGCGATTGTTCTCGCAAATGAATATCACCGGCAAATCCCAGATCGACGCCAGGTTCATCGCCTCGTGCAGTGATCCCTGGCTTGATGCCCCGTCACCAAAGAACACGACGGACACGCTGTCACGCCCCTGGACCTTGGCGGCGAGTGCGCAGCCCGTGGCAACAGGTATATTCGATCCAACCACGCCGTTGGCGCCGAGCATTCCCTTGGTCGCATCGGCGATGTGCATCGTGCCGCCCTTACCCCGATTTGTGCCGGTCACCTTACCGAGCAGTTCGGCCATCATCTCCTTGACGCCGACCCCCTTGGCGATGCAGTGATGGTGGCTGCGATGGTTACCGAGCACGTAGTCATCATCTCGCAGGTGCGCGCAGATGCCGGTCGGCACCGCCTCCTCACCTATAGCCGAGTGCGTCCCCAGTATCCGGCCCTGGTCGGCCTCACGTTTCGCCTGCTCCTCGAAGCGCCGGATCAGGACCATGGTTTCGTACATCCACAGCAATTTTTCCTTGGGTACGGATGCTTTCGCGGTGGCCATAAACCGCCCTCCAAAACTTCGAAAAACCGCGCCTATCCTAGTCGGCTGGGCCGCTTGCCCGCCGGTGGCGGGATTATATCCGATAACCCTATAATCCCGCCGACATTCCCTCCCGGACCCTTAAGGAACCCTCGATGCGACGAATTCTCATCGCCGACCGACTGATCGACGGTACAGGGGCGGCTCCCGTCCCCAACGGCGCCCTGATCATTGAGGACGGCCGCATACTTGCGGTCACAACACGGGACCAGCTCGGCGGCAGCCCGAACGGAGAAGTCATGGAACTGGCCGGCGGCACCATCATGCCGGGTTTCATTGAAGTGCACTCCCACATGCACTGTTCGGCCAGCCCCGATGCCTACGAACACGTCACAAGGGAGAGCCACGACGAACTGCTGATGCGTTCGGTCAACGCGGTTCGAGCGACCCTGGCGTCCGGTGTAACCACGGTTCGCGACCTGGGCAGCCGCAACGAGATCGCCTTCCCGGTCAAGAGGGCGGTTGCGGACGGCAAGATCCCGGGACCTCGCATGCTCGTAACGGGCACGCCGATCACGACTACCGGTGGTCACTGCAACAGCTTCGGCACCGAAGCCGACACCGTCGACGAGGTCGTTACAGCCGTCCGGCGGCAGATAAAGCTGGGGGCCGACTACATCAAGATCATGTCGACCGGCGGCGCGTTCACCCCGCGGTCCAACGTGCGAGCAGCCCAGTATCCCGCCTCCACCCTCAAGGCGGCTGTTGCCGACGCCGATCGAATGGGGGTGAGGGTCGCAGCCCACTGCCATGGCACGGTAGGCGTGGTCAACTGCACTGAGGCCGGCGTGCACAACCTGATTCACAGCACCTGGCTACCGGCAGACGAGGGGGACAACTGGGACTACCGACCCAAGGTGGCCGACAGCATGGCCGAAAAGGGCCTGTGGGTCGACCCAACCATCGCAATTGCTGACATCAGGGCTCTCAAGGGTGTGCCTCCCGATCCGGGCTCCACCTCGGCGGTTCTTGACGACCCCGAGGGTCGCTATGCCATCCTCCGCGACATGTGGGACCGGGGGGTCAAGTTCGTCACAGGACTGGACACAGGCATGGCCTTCGTTGAGTTCGGCGACTTTGCCTACACGCCGCAGGTAATGGTCGAGGGGATGGGCATCTCCGAGATGGACGCAATAGTCTCGGCCACCCGCACATCCGCCGAGTGCCTGGATATAGACGACGAGACCGGAACTCTCGAGCCGGGAAAATCGGCGGATGCGCTGATGATCGCAGGCGATCCGCTGTCAGACATCCGTACGCTGCACAAGGTGGACACCATAATCAGCCAGGGCCGCGTGATCAAGGAAAACGGACTGCTCCTGGTCTAGTGACGTGCCAGGTCCAGGGTCGGGGACTCAGCACCTAGGGCCCGGGCGGCGGGTCACGACGGCGATTACATCTGGAAAGACCCCGTGTGCGCCCGGCTAGGCGCGCCAGCACCTGTCCCCAGCCAGGAGGCTCCGGGCGACGCCTGACCAGCTCGCGGACCGCAGCTGAGCCACTTCCCTCCAGAGCCCGGCCATGGCCACCGCACAGAACATCGAACTCGAGGTCCGACATCCTTGCAACCGAGTGCCTGTAGAGGCTGCGGTCCGACTTGGGAAAGGGCGCCGACCTGGCCACCCTGCGACCGTCGCTGAAGAGTGTATCTCCGGTGAACAGGACCCCGTCTCGCTCCAGCAGGTAACACAGGCTGCCCGGCGAATGTCCTGGCGTGTGGAATACACGAACGGCTCGGGAAAACGGAAGGACGTCGCCATCCCCCACCAACAGATCGACCGGCGTCCTGCGAAAGAACGGTACCGGAGCGGCTACGCTCCCCGCCCCCAGGTAGCTAAGGCTCCACGTCCCGTCCGACAATCGGCGACAGTCCGCCGGATGGGCGACGATGCGAGCCCCAGTCGTCATCCGCAGCCTGGCGGCACCGCCGAAATGGTCGGGATGAGCGTGAGTTATCAGGATCAGGGACACTTCCTGCAAGCCGCGGCCAATCGACCGCAGATAACCCGCCACCGCAGATGAAGTCCAGGGATGGCCAGCGTCCACCAGGGCCAGTTCGTCTTCCCCTTCAATCAGCCAGACACGGGACCACCTTATGCCCGGGATCATGTGGACGCCGCGGGCGACACGCATTCGCATCGACCCTCAGACTGTGTGCGCTTCAGGCACCCCCAGTTCACGGAGAATATCGGCCAGCCTGGCCCGCTCCTCATCACTGAGGTCGCGGAACGGAGGTCGCACGGATCCGGCTTCAATGCCTACGTACCTGGCCGCAGCCTTCAGCACGTTGGTGGCATAGCCGGCGAAATCGTCGTCGACAAAGTGCCAGAAGGTGGATTGCCGAGAGTGGAGCCTGTCGGCTTCAGCGTACCTGCCGGCCTCAAGCAGCGACCAGTACTTCGCTTCCCCCTGGGGCCAGAAGGCGGCGATGCCCGTTATGTAGGAGGAGGCGCCGTGCTGATGAGCCATACCCGCGGTATGTCCATACGAGTTGTCCACGATAGCCAACCTCTCGGCAAAGCGGTCCATCGTTTCCACATAGTCCTGGAAGGAGGGCTCGAATCCCCGCTTCACTGAGACCACGCTGGGGATGTCAACCAACCGGGCCGTCGTCCGGCAATCCACGCTATCGCCCAGACGTCGCCAGGACTGGTCGTACACCATAAGGCCGATCTGCGTCTGGCTGGCTATCTCTGCGTACCAGCGAACAAGTGCGTCCCGGTCCATGCCATGGTAGTAGTACTGAGGCGGTACCATAGCCACCTTTGCGCCTGCATCGAGGGCCTGATTGCAGCGCTCTATGACTTCGAAGTGCGAACTGGACGCGACTCCGGCGACGATCTCTATGTCCCCCTGCGCGGACTCCACGGCCGCCTCCACGACGGCCCTGTGTTCGTCTCCGGACAAGGTGTTGTACTCGCCCGTCCCGGATGGGCAGATTACGAATCCCTTGCCCCTTGAGACTCCACCCTGGACGATGTGGCGGATATTCATGCGCAGGGCGTCCAGGTTGAGTTGATAGGCAGAGTCGAACGGCGTCATCACCAGCACCGCCGGCCCTCTTAGCTCTTGGCGAATCGCATCGTAGTCCATCTGATCCTCCTGGGCAGTCGACCGATCGCATAGTACCTTACCCGCCCCTCGTGTTCGCGCGCCGACAGTGTTGGTCGCCCTCGATTTCTATAGACTCTGATGCAAACTCAGCAGGCACCGTGACAGTTATGGCGCCAAACAGCCCGCAGTCGGGATGGGTACAGACCGTTCTGGGAACGATCCCACCCGAACAACTCGGTCTCACGATCATGCACGAGCACCTGCTCGTCGACCTGGAATGCTACTTCGAGCCGCCCGAGGAGGCGAGCCGGAGGGTCTGGATAGACGCACCGGTCTCTATCGAACGGCTGGGGGGCATCATGGCCAACTGGTCGCACAACAAGGACACGGGCAGGCTCTGGGACATTGAGGTCGCCATCGAAGAGGCTCTCCAGTACCGGTACTCCGGGGGCGTCTCGGTGGTCGACGCCACCAGCCTGGGCATAGGGCGGGACCCCCGGGGCTTGGCCAGGATCTCCAGGGCCACGGGGCTTAACATCGTCATGGGGGGCAGCTACTACGTGCCCGTCGCCCACCCTGCGGACATGGACCAGCGCTCCGAGGAGCTACTCTCCGACAAGATCGTGCGCGACATCACGCTCGGCGTCGACGACACAGGCATCAAGAGCGGGTTGATCGGCGAGGTCGGAAACTTCCACCCGCTTACCGAGAACGAGCGCAAGGTGCTGCGAGCCTCGGCATGCGCCCAGATTGAGACCGGCGCGCCCATCATGATCCACCCGGGACTTAACGACTGGTCTCCTCACGGCATTCTGGACGTTCTCATTGCCGCGGGCGCAGACCCCACAAACATCATATTCGCCCATCTGGGCATGGCCATCTGGGACATGGGCGCCATGACAGAGCTTGGGCAGGCCGGGTGCTTTCTGGAGTTTGATCACCTCGGCGCCTACGAGGATTCGAGCATCCGCTACATGGGAAAATACAATGAGTTCGCGGCCAGCGACGCGCAGGAGATGGACAAGATAGAGTTCCTAATCGAGAGGGGTTTCGCCGATCAGGTCGTCATCTCTCACGACGCCAACTTCAAACACCAGCTCACCCGCTACGGTGGTAAGGGAATCGCCCACATCCTCGACAACATAGTCCCGCGACTGCGCCGGCGGGGTCTCGACCAGGGTCTGATCGATCAACTTCTAGTTGACAACCCACGAAGGGCGCTGACGTTCGCCTAGCGCCGCTCTCCCCCGGGAATCGCGTCAGCAGTGGACAGCGTCCGGCAGGATGCGCCGGTTAGGGCTACGCTGCCGATGCCCGTGCGCGATGAGTGCCCTACCCCTCCTAGATCGCCGTCCCCATAGATAGGCAGGTCACAGTTCGGACGATTCCGCCGATCGTGTGAATCTTCCCGGTGACCAACTCTCCCACGGCGCCCAGGTCGTCCGCGTCGACGACCGCAATGATGTCATAGGGTCCGGTCACAGCGTCCACCGTCACAACGGTCGGCAGGTCACCAAGCGCCTCGGACACATCCCGGGCCTTGCCGACCGAAGTCTCGATAAGTACGTAGGCTTTGGTGCTCAACTTTACCTCCCCACCGGGCCGATTCTAGGATCGGCCCGGAAGGGGTGTCAAACATCTGCAATATAATTCGGGCCAGTCACTAAGCCGCCGCGACCAACTGGAAAGGAAGGGCCTTGCCCGACACCGACAAGTTCAGGAAGGCCTGGGCCAAATTCGCCACCGGCGTATCGGTGATCACCTCCATAGAGGAGAACGGCTCCGTCCACGGCATGGCGGCCAACGGAATCGCCTCTGTCTCCCTGGACCCGATGCTGGTTCTGGTATGCGTTGACCATCGGCGTAACACCTACAAGCTCATCCGCGACACCGGACGGTTTGCCATCAACATTCTCAACGAGGATCAGAGCTCTGTGGCCGAGTACTACGCGCGACCGCCGGAGAGACGCATCGGCCAGCCTGATGCCGAAATCGAAATCACCGGCAGCGGCGCGGCCCACATCAGCGGCTGTTTGGCGTTCATGGACTGCACCGTGCACGATGAGGTTACCCAGGGAGACCACACGATTTTCATCGGCGAGGTCAAGAGCCTTAGCGTGCGCGAGGGCAGGCCGCTGATATTCTTTGAATCGAAGTTCAACAGGGTCGCCCATGACGGCGCCGATCCGAAGTGGGGCTAGCTGGAGCTAGCGACCGACGACCCTGTACAAGGTGACCTCCTGGTTCGCATAGACCGGTTCCAGGAACGGGCGTAGCGCGCCTTCGAACTTCGCTATCCCAGCCTCAGGATAGTAACGTCTCTCCAGTTCGCCGACGTACACGTAGTCCACGTCATAGCGCTCAATCACCGAGAGGGCCCTGGCCGGATCTTCGGTCTCGTACAGCGTGTTGACCTGATAGACGCGGTGGGCCACGTCCTGCCGGTAGTCCCACCGCTGCTGTTCCTGATGCCACTGCCATCCGACAACACTGGGCAGGCCTGTGTAGATGGAGACGCGCCCTCCCCAGCGGTAAATCGGTGTGCTGGCCTCGACGATGACCGGTGTACCCTCAATGTTGCGCTGTATCCAGGTTATCGCCTCGTAGTCGTGGACGAGATGTACCGGGCCCATCTCGTCAGTGAACGTGGCTCCCCTCATGTAGGCCATTCCATCCAGGGTCAAAGGCTGGCCATCCGGCTGGAACCTGTCGCGCAGCCGATCCTGCGTTCCCATGACCGTGTAGATGGCGGCTGCCGCGACCAGCAGCGCCAGCACCAGGATCCAGACACTCCTGCCCACTACAAGGACCCGAACGATTGAAGGTCGCGTCCTGACCTCTCCCTCCTCCAACCCGCCACGCCGGCGGCGCTCGGCCAAGTTCGCCCACCGTGCCTGGAGGTCCTGCTCACCCGGCGACAAGAGCCGCCAGAGGGCGTAGGCCGATCCGACACCCATCAGCACCCACACCTGCAGATACGTCTTAAAGAGCGTATTCATGCGGTCGATATCGCCTTCGACGCGAAGGAAATCAACTCCCAGTACCAGCAGCAGCGATAGTCCGATCACGGCGGCGACATAGGCGTCCACGCGCGCGGTGCGACCGAACGAGACGGCTCTGGCCACACCTACTACCGTGACCGCGATGAGCATAACCAGCACGAAAGGCACTGTGCTGCCTGCCACCTCGACCAGTCCATAGACCAGTGCAGCAAGGGCCAACACCGTCGCGACGGCCACGGCAGCGGGACGGACTCGGCCCGGAGAAAGCGGCGTCCCGACCGGCATCACCAGCCGCCGGAGTCGGCCACCGTAAACCGCCCAGCCCTCCCTGGCGTAAAAGCTCCCGAGTATGAACACCGACAGGCCGCTGACGGCGAGGAACTGCCATAACACGGTCGTGTTGGTGGTCTTCTCCAGACTAGAGAAGAAGGTCTCGTAGCGCAGGTGGAAGGGCAGGAAGACCAGATACCCTACGAGAAAGACGAATGCAGCCTCAAGCGCAGGGCGCAGCAGCATCGACAGGCCGAGTCCTCCATGGCGGAAGTATCCGGCCAACAAGACAGCGGCGATGGCCAGAACAAGATAGGTGGGATAGTCCCACGTGTTTATCAACCTCAGCACCCCGACCGCCAGGCCCAGAACCGCCAGCAGCAATACCCAAGATAGAGACGACCCCGACCTTCTCAACACGACCGAGAGTGACAGGCCGAGAGCCAGGAGCGTAAACGGTACGGCCATCAGGTGGGCGTGAAGATCAGCGAAGAGGAACGTAAAGAAAGGGAATTCGGTTATTTCAAAACCGGGCGGGTCCGGCGGCATCATCCGGCTAGACCGCCAGAAATCAAACTCACCGAAAGACAACCCGCGCGCGACGTTTGCCAGACCTTCACCGACCTGAATGGCCCCGTCCAGATTGCCCAGCACCGCAACGAAAGCGACGGCCGTAAGCCCGGCCCACACCGGTCCCAAGTCATGGGGCTTCAGGGAGCCACCCAGCCGACCTGACCACAGTCGACGAAGGACCGAGCCACCTGCCGGCGACGCGAAACCGGGCTCGGTCTCGCCGTGACCGGGGCGGCGGAGTATTGACCTTCCCCTGCACGCCTGGGCCAGGTTGAAGACCAGGCTGAATGCGCCGCCAGCTGTCAGCGCAAAAAACAGAGGTACGGCCAAATTGTAGGCCACCCGCACATCAATGCCGGTGGCCTTTATCAGCGTGCCCGTTATGAACTGGCCGAAGTAATAGTAGTTGATGAATCCTCCGGCAAACCACGGATCGAGGGGAGGCATGATCGTCGAGCGCGTGACCGCATTCAGATAGGCGAGATCCATCGGTTTCTCGCCACCACGGAACGGGTGCCACAGGTCGGGATTGGCCATGCGCAGCCCGACGAACGCAAAGAACGCGGCGAGAAAGACCACCTCCCCTATGACCAGGACCGACCATCTACGTCTCAAGAACTCGAGGATGTCCTCACGCCGATAGATCAACACGATCACCGACGCGGCGGCGAGTAGTAAGGCCGCAAGTGCTATGGCGCGCGGCGAGAAGGAGACCCACTGCAGACTGGCCAGCAGCCACACCAGCACTGCGACAAGCAAGATGCCGATCGCCTTGGAGAACATGTACCCACGATCGGCCAGCGGCCGCATCAGCCAGAGGGTCAGGGGAAGGGCCAGCAGGGCCAGGCCCTGGACGAGCAGCAGCCACGAAAGGATGGGAACCCGCGAGGTCCACCGATCGATGGCGAAGACATCGGTCCACGTACCGCCCTCTCGCTGGATCTCAAACTCGCTCGGGGATAGAACGGGGCCGCGTGACCTTGTCGCCTGGGCGATCCTGGCGGAAACCTCGGAAGAGATGACCTTGCGGATGGTGTTCGCGTCGTACCGCTCCTCGTTGCGAAACACCATTACCGTTGGGTGATCGTAGACGGAGAAACTCTCGTCCGCGTGACCTAGGTCAAGGGATATCGGAGAGGGCCGGAATTCTCCAAGCGGTCCCGGTTCCGGCAGCCCGGGCCGTCTGAAGGTGTCGTGCACGAAGGTGACCCCGAGGAACGAAGGGTAGGTAGCCTCGTATTCCACAAGCTCGTACCCCAGCCTTCCGGAGAACAGGAGATCATAGTAGGCGGCGCTCAGCGGATATCGCTCGGGCAACCTCGGCAGGGTGCCGTATAGCCTGTTCGAGTAGAAAACCAGAGCCTCTGCCGCAGACAGCTCCTCGGATAGCGCCTTGAGCTTGGCCTGTCCGTCCGGTTCGTACATCGGCAGTTCCCGCACCCTGTAGGAATGTAGTCCGGGCAGCCCCTCCTCCCAGTGTTCCTTTAGCACCACGCTCACCGGCCGGACGTTGGCATTTATCCACTCCGAGGCCCTGACGGCCGTATGGGTTCCGGAATACACGAACATGTACGAAATCGCATAAAAGCCGGTCGAGCCGACCAGGAAGATGGCTGCGGCGATCATGACCCAGCGTCCTGCTCGCAGGTACCGACCCCCTTTGAATCGCTGGAGCCTGCCCGATCCCTCCCGCCAGATGGACAGGGCAAGCCATGACCCGAAGAGCACGAGCACCGGCGTGATCGGGATCATGTAGCGCATGAACTTGACCTCGAACGAACCGGTGATCAGGAAGTAGGGAACAACCCAGGACAAGAGCAGTACGCCGACGCGCGTGTCCGCCCTGCGCACCGGCAGCGTCGACACCAGGGCGATCGTGGCGATGGCGGCCGCAACAGCGACCGCGACCGCGGAATTGAAAAAGACCAAGATCAGCGCCGGGAGCACCAGGCCGAGTGCCAGATAGGCGACCGCAGGCCGCAAGGCAAGGCCGCGCACCGCTGCGAAAAGGGCCCCTCCCCAGGCGAGGATGCCCAGCGGCGCACCCATGCCCCAAGTGATGTTCTGCCGGATGAAGTACCAGTAGGGAACGGTGTCCTCGTACTGCCGGGTGTATGGATAGTCGCGGATTCGCCTGACCATCTCCGACTGTTCGGTAAAGTCCGCCCTGTACCGTGACCAATCGAGCAGCGCATACGGCTGGGTCACGAAGAAAGCGACAAATGCAACCAGCAGCCCAATGGTCGATGACAATGCGACCGATAGCAGCCGTGTTCGGAAGCTCTCGTTCGAGCTACGGCTCGACCCCGCCAGGTCGAACAGGTACATCAGCTGTGCGACTCCGAAGGCCAAGAAGATAGGCAGCTGGCTCGCCTTTGTCGCCAATCCAAGTCCGATAAAGAGCCCAGCGAGAGCCGAATTGCCCATCCCTCCGTAGCGGGCCACCCTGTACAGGAAGAGGAGGGCTACGACGGCGAACATCGCCTGCAGTGTGTCGACGGCAAAAAAGTGGCTGAGCTGGATGTGCAGCACGGCCACGGATAACAGTCCAGCCGCAAGTATCCCGACGCGCCGACCGTACAGCCGGGATCCGAGCAGGTAGACGGTAAGCACGGTTACCACGTCGGCTATTCCCGAGATCGCCCGGCCGGTCACCCTGAGGTCGACTATGTCCTTACCGACCGCCTCCGAGACCAACTGCACACCCCTGAGCAGGTACAGGGGTAAGGAGCCGTAGGGAAACCACCTCGGGTTCCAGCTGCTCTCGTCGGCGTCCAAGAGGGAACCCAGGTCGTGGAGGGCCGGAGGCGAAATCTCGGCAACGCTGAAGAGGATGGCCCGCTCGTCCGGGTGGGGGGTAAAGGGCATCTCACGGTCCCAATCCAGACCGTACATGCGCAGAGCCAGAGCCAGTCCGACGACCAGCAGGAGCGCCGCTATTCGGACCCACCGCCGCCGCATGCGCGACGGCCGCCCCTCTACCTTATGTGCGTCCGCGACCGCCTCTGGACCCATAGACCGCCTATTTTATCGACCGGAAGCCTACACGCCGCAGGCATCTGGCTCAGGGCGTACTGGGCAGGCGTCGAATCGGCCGCGCGGGCCATCTCCTCGCGGGCGGGGAGGGGACCGGCGTAACAATGCGAGCGGCCGTTGCCGATTGCACTATGAGAAGGTCAGGGCACGCGCCGGATTGTCTACCAGAATGGCCTGGACATCTTGCTCTGAAAAGCCCCGCCGTCTCATACGCGGCACTATGTTGGACAGGATGTGATCGTAGGACTTGCCACCATAGGCAGCGTAGTGAAACTTCATGCAGACATCGTGTCCCACAAGCACCCTGTCGCCCCCGTCGAGTTCAAACACGCGCTCAATTCGTTCGATGCGTTGAGCGTCGGTGGGTACCACGATGGGCGGAGGGGCACCGGCGGCCAGGTTCGAGTCCTCGAATCCGAATATGTCCCACTCCATGAAGCACCCGGTGCCCGCCAGCCACTCGATGGTCTCGATCGACTGTATGAAATCCAGGTGGCCAACGATCACACCAGATGGATCGGCACCCGCATCGAGCAGCACACCCACGATGTGTGCCGGGGAACTTGCATGGAACCCCGGGTGGATGAGGATGGGCGCTCCCGTCCGGACCTGGGCTCGGGCTGCTGCTCGCAACACTTTCGTCTCGTTATCGGAAGGAGGCCACAGGTTTCCAAGTTCGCCGATCACACCGGACCTGACCCCAGTCTGACCAACTCCATCCAGTATGTCGCCAACAATCCCTTCGCAGACTTCGTCCTCCGTCACGTCGTCAAAACCGAGAGGATAAGACGGGGGGATGTAGTAGCCTCCACCCATCACCACGTTCAGCCCGGTCGCCCTTGAGATGCGGGCAAGGGCCAACGGGTCCCTGGCGATGCCGCGGCTGGTAACGTCCACCAGAGTGCCGCCGCCCGCATGCCTGAAGCGCATCGCCTCCTTGATGGCAGCCCTCTCATCTAGAAGCTCGTAGTTGTCGGGGAAGTAGGGGAATCTGGACAGCGCCGCTCCGCGACGATCCATGGTGAACGCCGCATCTATCCAGATGCGCTCGCTGGCCTCTTCAGGCGGCGCGAAGTAGCAGACCTGATCGCAGAGCAGATGCTCGTGAGTGTGGGTTACTCCCAGCGTCGAAGGTTCCACCGGGCCCAGTACCGTCTGGACCTGCCCGGTGGGGCCGAACATCATCGGGTACCCGGCGCGTCCGGATCCGGATCCGGACAGTTGGTGCAGCGCCTGAACTCCGGGTACAGCGTCTCCATGTGGAGCTTTGCGGTCCTGTACTTCTCAAACGGCATCCACGACTTCATGCGGTCCTCAAAATCGAAGGTGTACATGTAGTAGGCCGCCACCTCCTGATTGGTCAGACCGTCTCGTCTCGACGCCCACTTTTCCGTCTTGGCCAGGGATCCGGCCCTGGTGTCCATCTTCTCCAGCATGGCGGCGACTTCAGCATGCTCGGCAACAAACTCCGGGGTGGCTCCCTTCTGAACCTCAAAGCCCTCTTCTGCTTCGTATGTCGTGCCCAGGTTTACGATTGATCCATCGTCCACGGCGGCATCAAACCACTCCACCGTCTCCGGAGTTCGAGCCTCCAGGTGGACATCCACCTCCCCCGAAGTCAGCGCCTGCTGCAGGTCATCCGGTGCGATCGGCACGATCTCCACCGAGAGACCGTAAGCGCCCTCCGCTATCAGCCCGAACAGTTCGTGGTTTATCCACTGGTAACCCTCGCCGGTATCTCCGATCCGGACCACGCCACCGTCCGCGCCTGACTCGTCCACATCGTCTGAGCCTTCGGCCACCGTCTCAGGTTCCACCACCTCGTCGGTCGAAGCCGCCTCTTCCGATCCGCTGGAACACGCCGCCCCCATGAGGGCGACAAGCAGGACGGCGGAAAGCGCGGCTGCGACTCTCAATCTGTTCATTAGTGCCTCCTCAAAACGGGTGTTCATCCGCCGGAGACCGACGGCTCAGACTCGAGTGCTTCCTCCAACTGGGTAGTGTCAAATCCCAGGTCCGAGAGCGTCTGAAGGTCCTTACGGGCAAGATCCAATTGACCGGCAAGTGTATACGCCTGCGCCCTACGAGAGTAAGTGTTGGGATCGTCAGGGCTCAGTTGAACCAGCCGGCCCAGATCGTCTATCGCAGCCTGATAGTCACCGAGGGCCATGTGAACCCCGGCCCGATTGCTAAATGCTGTCGCATTGTCCGGTGCCAGCAAGATCGCCCGGTCAAGGTCGGCAAGGGCGCCATCTAGATCCCCCAGCTCCAATCGGATGGCTCCCCGGTCGTTATAGGCATCAACCCCGCGCGGATCGAGCCTGATGGCGATGTCCAGATCCGTGACCGCCGCCTCCACGTTGCCTAGCCTGGATCGGGCGGCCGCCCGGCTCCTGTAGGCTCCGGCGTGATTCGGATCAAGCCTGATGGCGACATCGAGATCGGCGACCGCCGCCCCAAAATCACCCAGGTTGCCGACGGTGCCCGCCCTTCGAAAATAGGCTTCGGTAAAGCCGGGGGCCAGCCTGATCGCCGTCCCGAAATCCCGGATTGCCTCCTCGAAGCGCTCCAGAATCTCAAACGTCAGCGCCCGGTTGAAAAAGGCGACCGAGCTATTCGGATCGAGCGCGATGGCCCGGCCATAGTCCGCCAGCGCTTCCTCGTATCGCTTAAGACCCCTGTAGGCGTTTCCACGGTTGTTGTAGTTTGCCGAAAAATTCGGGTTCAGCCTGATCGCCTGATCGAAGTCGTTTACCGCCCACTGGAAGTTTGTAAGGGCCTGATAGGCGGTCCCCCGGTTAACGTACGCCACCGCCATGCCCGGGTCGAGTTCGATCGCCTTGGTGTACTCGTCTATGGCCCCCAGGAAGTCTCCCGTCTGGACATAGGCCAGGCCCCTGTCGTTGTAGGCCATTGCCATGCTCGGGGCGAGTTCGATCGCCGCATCCAGATCCTTGATGGCCTCCACCATGTTTCCCTGACGATAGCGCGCCAGCGCCCGGTTGCGATAATGATCCGCATTAGCCGGGTCCAGTTCTATCGCGGCCGTAAAGTCCAGCGCGGCACCCTCAAGGTCGCCCAGGGTGCCGCGGCTCGCTGCCCTGCGAATGAAGGCCTCAAGGTAGGTAGGATCAAGCTCTACCACGTGAGAGTAGTCCTCGACGGCCTCTGCGAGCTGGCCCAGGGCCCGGTGGGCATTGGCGCGGAAGTAGTAGGCGTTGGGGTTTTCCGGATCGAGTCGTATCGCCTCGGTGAGCATCCTGACTGTCGGCTCGTACTGCCGATCCGCCTGCAGCTGCATGGCCCTGGTGATCAGGCGTCCGGCCTCTTTCTCCTGCGAACCAGAGTCCGAAGCGACAGGCTCATCTCTGAACTCTGACGCGGCGGTGCCTGTTCCGGGGGGCGGGTCGCCGCCTGAGCAGGCTGCCGCGGCGAATACGCCCACCAGGACTCCAAGGAACGCAACGAGCCGGATGGGCCTCATGGCGACACCAGCCTAGCGGAAAATAGGCTGCCCTGTGGCGACTCTCAGGTCGCCACAGGGCAGCACTCTGCTTCTACTTACCTTATGGCGCGAGTTGAGGCTGCTTTACCTCTCAAGCCAGGAGTTCGTGTAGAACGGCAGGGCGTTGATCTCAAAGTTCTTCAGGGCGGCGGTAACCGCTACCATCGGGAAGAACTGCCCGAGCGGGGCGGTCGGCACCTTGATGTAGTACTGTCGCTGCATTTCCCTGACGATCTCCAGCTGCTCAGCCGCACTTGTGGCCCTCACGAAGGAGAGCTGCAGGTCGTTGAGCTCCTCGTCCCTTATCACCCAGTCGAACGTTCCGGAAGAGTTGACGTCCAGGATCGGGTGGCCGGTGTCGAAGTGCGCAGACCAGGCGGTGAACATGCTGTAGGTTTGCGTGGCCCCAATCCTAGTCGTGACGGATGACCAGTCCAGTGAAGGCATCTCGGTGTTGAAGCCGATCTCGTCCATCATGGGCTGTGCGACAAGGCCCAGCGGGGTGATGGTGGCGTAGTCGGTCGGATTAAGTATGACGACCGTCTCGCCGTCGTATGACGACTGTGCCAGCAACTCCTGGGCTCTCGGAATATCGTCCTGGTCGTAGAACTCCAGGCCCGTTTCCACCTCTAGCGGGGTTCCGCAGTAGAAGACCGCGCCGCACTTGATCCACAGTTCCTGCGGGCCAAGGGAGAACATGAAGTCCTCGGCGTTGATCCCGGCCAGCAATGCCTGTCTTGCGAACTGATCATTAAACGGCTGGACCTGCGGGTTCAACGCAAGCCAAGCGTGGTTGCCCGGCTTGTACTGCGAGATATGGATGTCCGGATTCTCGGTGAACCGCTGGAAGAAATCGAACCCTGCGCCGTCGATCGCGTCCCACTCGCCGGTCTCAAGTCCCGCTACCGCGGTCTCGGGATCGGGTACCTCGAGCCAGGTCAGCTCATCGATGTAGGCGATGTTGCGGCCTACATAATTGCTGTCCGGCTCGGTTCTGGGAACGTAACCGTCGTGGCGCTCAAGCGTGAGCTTGTTGCCGAACTCCCAGTCCTTGAACTTGTAGGCCCCCGTGCCTATGCGGGTCGTTACCTCGGTGGTTGCCGGAGTGGCAGCCAACTCGGCCGGCATGGCGTAGGCCACGCCGTGGGACATACCGAGCAGGTAGGTCAGAGAGCCCGTGGGCTCGTCCAGCGTTATCTGGAAGGTGTCATCGTCCACAGCTATGACGTTGTCGTCGTCGAAGAACTGCCTGGCGATGGCGGTGGCCGAGAACGTGGCCCCATACCACCTCTTGATCGAAGCTACCTGATCGGCCGCTGTTAGCGGTCGCCCATCATGGAACGTAACTCCTGGCCTCAGATCGAACGTGTAGACCAGTCCGTCATCGCTCACGGACCAATCGCCGACTAGACGCTCATGCGTCTCCAGCCGGCTGTCCCAGCCGAACGGGGCCTCGTAAATGTGCTGTGCGACAGCGTTGGTCACATAGAAGATCGACCAGATCGGGTCGATTGAGGCGATGCTGCCCTGCGCAACTATCCGCAGGGTGCCTCCGAATCTCGGTACTCCGGCAGCCGGCGGAGTTGGCGTGGCGATCAGGACCTTCTCCCGCTCGACCTCCACCTCGACCTCGACCTCCCTGATGACCTCGACCTCGACCTCTTTCTCAACCTCTACGATCTTCTCGGTCTCGACGATCCTCTCGGTCTCGACCGGCACCTCCACCTCCTTAACGACCTCCACCACCACCTCTTTCTCGACCGGTACCTCAACCTCTTTAACGACCTCCACCACCTCTTTCTCGACCACCACGGTGGGCTCGCTGCTGCAAGCGGCGGCCACAAGGGCGGTCAACGAGGCGATAACAGTCAAGGCGATGAGCCGCATCATTGGCAGACCTCCTCAGGTGTGTTGGACACTTGATCCTCGGGACCTATCAGGCCCTGGCAACCAGGGCCCTAAATCCGGCTCCCGAACCAAGTGCCAGAAACCAATTGCGCCCCGACATCACCGGGACGCGTGCCGCGCGAACCCTAGCATGTTTGACTATAGGGGTCAACTTTGCTGAGCGCCCGCAAACCGGTGTGCCCGGGGGGGTGGCTCACCGCATACCCCGGGGGATTCAGCCCCTATGGTCAAGAACGATCTCGGCCACCTCCCGACATCGCATGAACCGGGCCTCCGGATGCGACTTGATGTGTCGGATCAGCCGGTCTAGCAAGAGCACCTTCGATAGGTGGCCACTAACCTGCGGATGGCAGGTGAGCATGAATGGGGCGCGGTACCTGTACGCCCCGTCGAACTCCCACTGCCAGGCGTTAAGGACCTGTTGTGGCGTTTGCATGGAGCCCGCTCCCCGATGGAACCAGAAGTAGGCGGCGTCGTCCTGGAACCAGTGTACGGGCAGCTCCACCAGAGGGCCTGCGCCCGTATCGAGCACGTAGGGCAGATCGTCATCCATCAAGGATGAATCGTAGAGAAACCCCCGGCTCGCAGCCAGCTCGAGAGTGCGGTCAGACGGGTCCCACGACGGGGCCCTGTAGCCAACCGGCTTCTGCCCGGTGATCCCCTCCAGTATCGCAAGTGACCGGTCCATAACTTCGATCTCCTGTTGAGCGGCCAGGGTCGAGGGGGGCTCATGCATATAGCCGTGATGGCCCACCTCATGGCCACGCCTGAGCATCTCCCTCACCGTCTCCTCGTGGCGTTCTGCAATGTACCCGGGTACGAAGAACGATGAGGAAACGCCATGCTCATCCAGCAGATCGAGGATGCGCCACACCCCCCGCCTGGGACCGAAGTCGGACATGGAAAGGACGGATGGACGTCGTTCCGACCCGGGGTCTCGGATGAGGGGAAGCGTGCGTCCGTCCAGATCGAACGTCAGCATCACGGGACATCGCGTGCCGTCCGGCCACATGGTTCCTCCTTGCAGGTCCTCTCCCCCGCGAACCCAGAGCCCTCACGGAATTCCGTTCGGCTTCCGTCCAATTCCGGCGCTTGGACAAGCCTGAGCCGGCGCTGGCGGGCGAGACGGTTCAGGCAGGGGCCAGGAAGCGCCGGGGATTCTCCACGATTATGCGGTCGATAGTCGCCCCGTCGATACCCATCTCCAGGAGCTTCGGGACGACGACATTCATTACGAACAGGTATCCGTGAGGATTGTAAGCCTCCCGCTCGCTAAGGAGACCGGGGCCGAGCGCGGGCATATTGACGGCCCAATCCTGGCCGAAAAGGATCCGTCCCGCATGGCCAGCCTCCAGCAGATGCACGAGGTTGGCCAACCTCTCATCCAGCGTCAGGGCACCTTGCCGGTGGCCGAAAGTGAGGTGATCAAGCCCGAGCCAGGCGCCGCGAGTCACAACGCCGGTCAGGTAGTCTAGGTCGTCGCTGTCATCCGAGTGCCCGATGTACACTCGAGAAGGGTCAACGCCCTCCTCAAACAACACATCCATCTGTCGATCGCCAACCCGTTCGAGAGCGTAGGAGTGGCAGGAAATCGGCACCCCGGTTTCCTTGTGGGCAATGGCAGCCGCCCGCAGGATGATCTCCGCCTCCGGTGTCACGCCACCGATGTGGCTGGCCACCTTGATGGCGCCGGCGCGGATGCCGGTACCCTCGATCCCGACCAGTATCTCCCTGACGAATAGGGGAGCTATGTCCTTCGGTTTCATGGACCAGAAGATACGGGGCACGTCGAACCACACCCCCGTCGAAGCCACGATCCTGACCCCGCTAGCCTCTGAAACCTCTCTCAGCAACTCGATGTCCCTGCCCAGATCCATGGGCGTAACATCGACGATCGTTCCCAAGCCGCCCTCCGAAGCGGCGGTTAGCTGGGCGATGGCTTTTTCGCGGGTATGTTCACGGTCGGCCAACTCCGGGAAGGTGCGATTTATGCCCGCGGAAGTGAGCAGCACGTGCTCATGGGCCATGGTCGCTCCAAGTTCGCCGGGACTTACCGATCCAGTGACCGTGCTGATCATCCCATTTACCCCTCTTGTGTCCCGTAATCTCGGATCTTCACTTCGGAGAGAATGGACTCCAGCAGGGCAACTCGTCGAGGAAGATCGGCAACGACAATATGCTCGTCCTCGGTGAACATTCCGTCGCCTGGACAACCCAGGCCGTCCAGGACCGGTATGCCGAGGGCAGCGGCGAACTGTGCGTCCGATCCTCCGCCCGCACTTGCCTCCGTCAGGGTCATCCCGATACCGGCGGCGGCACCCTGGGCCAGCTGGAAGAGGCGACGCGACAGAGGAGACGGCCTCATCAGCGGCCGATTGACCTCCGCCCAGGCCTGCAGCTGGGCGCCGGGCAAGACCGGGGTAAGACCCCTGATCGCCCGCACTACTCGGCTTTCCTCCTGCTCACTGGCGGCACGGAAGTCGCCCAAAGCCTCCGCGCATGCCGCAACCTGATTGCCAACCACGCCCCCGCTGATCCTGCCGACCGTAACGGTCGTCCCTTGCTCGTAGTCGGTCAGCTCACTCAGGCGCAATATCTGATGCGCCAGCTCTTCCACCGCGCTGATGCCCCTCTGGTGATCGTTACCCGCATGGGCCGCTCTTCCCTGGACCCTGATCCGGAATATGCCAAGCGCCTTGCGGGACGTCTTGAGGGCACCGTCGGGTCCCAGGGGAGCCTCCATGCAGAGAACGAATTCACTCTGCCTTGCGACGTCCTCTATCAACGCCCGGGATGTGCCGCAGCCGATCTCCTCATCCGAAGTAAGCAGCACGGTTACCCGACGATCTCGCAGCCGGCCAGATTGCGCAAGACACTCCAGCGCGTGGATGGCGATGGCGACCCCCGACTTCATGTCGAATATACCGGGACCGTATGCGCGGCCGTTTTCGACGCGAAAGGGGTTCATCTCAAGGGTGCCGGACGGCCAGATCGTGTCCAGGTGACCTAGCACCAGCACCTGAGAACGGCCGTCGCCAAGCCTTGCCACCAGATGGTCGCCCACATCTTCCTGGCGGCGGTACTCGACGGCGGCGCCCAACTCCCGCAGCCTGGCTCCGACGTAGCGGCCAAGCTCGTCGACGCCCGCCTTGTCTTCGCTAAACGACTCAATCTCGACCAGCTCCCGAAGCGTCTCCAACGGGTCGCCCGGGACCCTGGCGCACTCGGAAGACTCGGCCGGCATCGAGCGCAGGCTCGCAGCTAGGGTTGAGCGAACCTCTGGGCCTGGCCGGGAATGTCCACGCCAACCCTCTCGCTCAGCGCCGCTATCAGTTGCTGGGTGATCGGACCCGGCTTGCCGTCTGCGATGTCTCGCTTGTCCACCTGCGTCATCGGCAGCACGCCCGGCCCCGTAAAGGCCAGGAAGGTCTCATCGGCCGTGTAGAGATCGTAGGGCTGTACGTCCTCCTGCAGGCAGACGATGCCCAAGTCCTCAGCAAGCTCTACTACGCTTGCGCGCGACTCGCTCTGCAGGATCTGACTGTCACCTGACGTCCTTATGACTCCATCCTTGACGAGGAACACGCTGTTGACGGTGCCCTCGGTGACGTTGCCCTCCTGGTCGAGCAGGATGGGGAAACCCTCGGAGTCGATGTCTCCCGCCTCCAGCTCGGCCATGTTGAAGTTCATGCGGCTGTGATGCTTGACCTTTGGCTCTATCGAGGTGTGGGAATAGCTGCGGCTCTTGGCAATCACGCCGCGCGAGCCATCCTCGTAAAAGCGTGCATAACGGTAGAAGTCCACCTGATATGTGTCGACCACAACTGTAGGTGGACCAGCCTCGTACGCCCAGCGTCCCGGGCCGCGCGTCACGAACGGGTAGACATAAAAGTCGCCCAACTCCGGCAGCAGGTGCCGGTTCCGCTCCACAGACTCTTCCCACAGGTCTCCCATCTCTTCCTCGGTCAGGCCGGGATCGATGCGAGTGTACTTGAGCGATCGATAAAAGCGATTAAGGTGCTGCTCCTTGCGGTAGATAACGCCATTGAATGTGCGTGCAACGTCGAAAACGGTGTCGGCCACCCGGAATCCGCGATCCCGTCGATCGATCTTTACGTCCTCCGACGATATCCACTCTCCGTTCATATAAGCGACAAGTCCCTGTGCCATGGTTAACCTCCTCGTGGGGTTGGCTGCCCAGTATACGGGCGCATTAGTGCTGGTAGTAGCGGATGGCCTGGTCGACGATATCGACACCGACCATCTCTGACCAAGCGGCCAACAGCTGACGGGTAATCGGCCCGGGGGCACCGTCCCCTATCTGTCGGCGATCCACCCTCGTCATCGGTAACACCCCGGGGCCAGTAAAGGCGACGAACGTCTCATCCGCGGAGTAAAGGTCATACGGCTGCATCGGTTCTTCGGACGTTGGTATGTCAAGACGCGCCGCCAGGTCGAATACAGTCTCGCGCGAGACGGACTGCAGGATGGAATCGTCCGGAGGAGTGCACAGGACCCCGTCCTTTACTGCGAATACGGAATTGAATGTGCCCTCGGCAAGGTTACCTTCTTGATCGAGCAAGACGGCAAAGGCCTCCGGGTCGACATCGCTCGCCTCCAGCTCGGCCAGTTCAAAATTGAGTCGGCTCTGGTGCTTTAGCTTGGGCTCTAGCACCTCCCCGGAGTATGAGCGAGTGCGGACTATCACACCGTGAGCCCCGGCCTCAAAGAACGGTGCCATGCGCCAGAAGGGGACCGGGTAGGCGACGACACCGACCGAAGGTGGGCCGGCGTCCGTGGCGAAGCGACCCGGACCGCGGGTTACGAACATGTAGATCTGAAAATCGCCGATCTCTTCGAGCCGGTCCCTGTTGAGCCGAATCGATTCCTCGACTATGGATGTGAACTCGTTCCGATCAAGCCCCGGATCGATGCGCACGTAGCTCAAAGAGCGGTAGAGTCGGTCGATGTGGCGGTCGAGCCTGAATATGCGCCCTGCGTAGGTTCTGGGAGAGTCGAACACGGCGTCTCCGAAGCGAAATCCCCGATCGTTCCAGTCGATCCTGACCTCGTCAGACGGAACCCAACGGCCGTTGAAGTAGGACGTATACATGCCGGAAGGCTAAGGGCGGCTGCGCGCAAATGCAATGCGCCTGACTTGACCGGCACCCTGCTGCGTTTATCATCTCCTGGTCGAAATGCTGCGATAGTGCTGGCTCCTAGGCCCGCGAGCCCGCAGGAGGTCTCTCCCTGCTGACATTGGTTCCCGCTGAGATCGAAAAGTACGCGACCGAGCACACATCGGCTCTGCCACCACATTTGGAGGAACTCGCGAGCTTCACCCGGCAGAGCCGCTCTGACGCCGCGATGCTTTCGGGCCCCATCGAGGGCACCCTCCTGCAGATCCTGGCCCTGGCGGTTGGGGCCAGGCGGATACTCGAGGTGGGCACCTTTACCGGATTCTCGGCGCAGATGATGGCCGCCGCATTGCCTGAGGACGGCGAACTTGTCACCTGTGACACGGACGAGGAAACGGGCGCGGTGGCCAGAGACTTCATCGAGAGAGGGGATCTCGGTGACAGGATCACCCAGCGATTTGGACCCGCGCTCGAGACGATGTCCGGCCTCGAGGGGCAATTCGATCTCGTCTTTATCGACGCGGATAAGGAAAACTACATCGAATACTACGAGCGGGCAATGGAACTTCTGTCACCGACCGGCATCATCGCTGTCGACAACGTGCTGTGGGGCGGGCGGGTGCTGGAGCCCAAGGATAGTTCCGACAGGGCCATAGCCGCCCTAAACGAGCACGTAAAGGCCGACCCGCGCGTCCGCCATGTGCTGCTTCCGGTGCGCGACGGCGTGATGTTGATCACCCCTAGTCGCTGACCGTCGACTCCTGCTCCCCTTCTGCGGGAGCTAAACGCGAGTGCGTCTCCCCGCTCCCCATCTCCTTGGGGCGTTATCATTTTTGTCATGAGGGTTCATATACGAAACCCGCAGCGGCGGGAGGTCGATATCCAGGGGGTAAAACTGGTGGACCAGTTGCTCAAGCGGCTGGAACTCAACCCCGAGTCGCACCTGGTCATAGTGAACGGAGAGTTGGTCACCGGCGACCATCGCCTGTCCGAAGGCGACGCCGTGGAGATCGTCTCAGCTATATCTGGAGGCTGAATGCGCTGCATTAACTGTAGTGAGCGCGCGGTCATAGACATTCGACGCCACAACTCATCATTTTGCACGCCGCACTTTCAGGCCTATTTCGACAGGCAGGTCGAGACAGCCATCCGCCGCAAGGCCATGATCAGGCCGGACGACCGCGTGCTTGTGGCCGTCTCCGGGGGCAAGGACAGCCTGGTGCTGTGGGATCTACTGGCTCGCATGGGCTACAGGACGGCCGGGCTGCACGTCGAACTCGGAATCGGCGAGTATTCAGCCGGTTCGCGGGAGACGACGGCCTCGTTCGCGGATGCGCGGAGCCTTGAGCTGATAGTCGTCGATCTTTCCGAGACCTACGGGTTGGGGGTCCCGGAGCTGGCCCTTCACACGGGCCGTGCGGCCTGCTCGGGCTGTGGGCTCAGCAAGCGCTACGTCATCAACCGTGAGGCGGCCGAGCGGGGCTTCGACGTTGTCGCGACCGGACACAACCTCGACGACGAGGCGGCCACGCTCCTGGGCAACGTGCTGCGATGGCAGACGAGCTACTTGGCCAGGCAATCTCCCGTGATGGAGGAATCCACGGTCGCGGGTACCGGCTCGGCCACCCTGGTCAACTCGGCCACCCTGGTCAAGAAGATTAAGCCCCTGTACACGCTGACCGAGAGGGAGACAGCGGCCTACGCGCTGCTGAACCGCATTGACTACGTTGCCGAGGAGTGTCCCAATGCCCTTGGCGCCACATCTCTCAGGTACAAGGAAGCGCTCGCTAGCCTGGAGCTTGACTCGCCGGGCACAAAGCACAACTTCCTGCTTCAATACGTCGAGAGGGTGCAGCCCGCACTTGAGCAGTCCCAGATGGATCGACACGAGCTGCGCGAGTGCGTCCTGTGCGGCCAGGCGACAACCGCCGAGGTGTGTTCGTTCTGTCGCATGTGGGACCGAGCCCGCACCAACGCCGCCGAAGGTCGCTCGCCTCGACCCGCGCGGCGGCGACGGCGGCCAGTTTCCACGACACCAGGATAAGCCCAGCACCCTGTACCCGCCGATTCTCCCGAAAGCAGCTGCGCGCCCCGCCCCAAGATGTTCTGGAGGCTGGCTCCGGAATGTCCGCCCGTCCCCCTTAAGGATGCGAGGGGTCGTTGCCGCGGCACTCGCCGCGGCACTCGCCGCGGCCGCCTGCGCTGGCGGCGATTCGACGGTGGACGAGACGGGGCGGTGGTCGATAGTCGATGCTGGCCTTCCCGCCGCGCTGATCTCGATCTGGGGCAGCGGCACCGACGACATCTGGGCGGTCGGTGCGGACCCGCGTGACGGCACCGGACCTCTAGTATTCCACTTCGACGGTGGGAACTGGAGCCGGATCGAGACCGGTCGCACCGGCGACCTTTGGTGGGTGTTCGGGTTCGAGGGCGGCCCCGTGTTCATGGGTGGCAAGAACGGGATGATCCTGCGCTGGCAAGGTAATCGTCTCTCCCTTATGGAAACGCCAGGGAGGGGTACGGTCTTCGGGATCTGGGGCGTATCGCCGGACGATCTGTGGGCGGTGGGCGGTAACGTCGTAGATGGCGCATTCGTGTGGCGTTACGACGGGGAGCGGTGGCGTGAGGCGGAGGGTTTTCCGGCTGACCTGGCTGAACAGCACTCGATGTTCAAGGTGTGGGGGAGGTCGTCTGACGACGTCTGGGTGGTCGGCACTGGAGGCGTCGTTCTTCACTTCCGCGGCGATTCGGTGCTGCGCGAGTCCTCCGACACCACCCATACGTTGTTCACGGTCCATGGGAACTCCTCCCTGAGTGTGGCCGTCGGCGGGGCCCGCGAGGAGGGTAAGTTACTGCAGGAGGACGGCGGCGGATGGACCGATGTCACTCCGCAGGGAACGCCCCACATCATCGGGGTACACATGACCGAAACGGAAGGGTACGCCGTGGGTATAAGGGGCACCGTGGCCCGATGGGACGGTGACACGTGGAGGACGGTTCAGACTGGCGTAGAACTTTCGGAAGCCTTCCACACCGTTTGGACCGATCCGGAGGGCGGCGTGTGGGCGGTGGGCGGCCGTGTCGTCGAGCCGCCCCTGGTGGACGGGGTAATGGTCTACCGCAGCCCCTAGTGCAGCTCCTACTCGGAAGTGGTTCCCTGTTCCAGAGCCTTCCAGAGCGGTCCTTCGGTGCGTTCAGCGGCGCGGTATTCCGCTGCATCGCTGGTCGGCCTAAAGCCCCAGTCCAGTCCCGGGAAGCTCAGAGCGGCCAAAAGGACTATCAGCCCCCCCACCACTCCTACTAGCCATGTCATCGATATGAAGCCGACCGTTGATCGCAGCGGCATGATCCTGGCGAGCCCCCAGAAAGTAACCGGACCGCCTGCAGCAGCGGCAAAGAGGAGGGCCGCCGCAGGCGCAACGCCCATTCCTAGCAGCAGCAGCAGCGCTACCAACGGGATCTCGAACATGAGAGGTACGTTGATCAGAATCCCCAGCGTCGCCGCGATCAGCACACCCCAGGCGTGATTTCCGACGATCGTTTCGACGCTGTCGGGATCGATCCACTGGATCACGAGCCCACTGGCAAATCCAGCCGCCGCCATGATCGGAGCCAGCCGTACGAAGTAGGTCAGGCTGGTACGCGCCCAATCGCGGAAACCCTCACGCATCGCCTCTCCCCACGGCTGTGGCAGCTCCTCTCCCAGCACCATGTCCTGCAGCTCGCGAGCGGCGGCTCCCGCCTCGTCCTTGGACCGTTCATCGCCTCGCCTTGCGATCCAGGCCACAGCCGGCCCAATCGCCAGCGAACTGAAAACGCTCATGGCGATCCGGCTACCTCCAAGGAGAGGGGCGAAAATCAGGGCGCTCATGAACAGCGCGGGCACATTCATGGTCGACGAGCCCTGCACCAGGGCCACCGTTCCCTCTATCCCGGCGCCGCTGCGCCTCAAGGCCGACGATACGGGCACAATGCAGGCCGAACAGAGATTCATCAGCGGTCCGAGGGCGGCTCCCTTGAGCGTCCTCCCCAATACGCCGCCGCCTGACCAGAGCCTCGAGCCCGGCGGAAAGAGGAAGGACTCAGCAAGGCCGGCCATTAGGAAGGCAAAGGTCATCCCGATCGTGACCAGCCGAAGGTAGGTAACCGAGAAGTCGACCCAGCGGGAAACGAACGACGAGTTGGGATCTCGCTCGATGCAGAATCCCTGGAAGCACTCGACCACAGGCCCCGTGACCGCCTGTAGATCGCCCTCGACAATGTCGAGCTTGGGCAGGCGATTGAACGAGAAGAACAGGCCTAGCACAAGGGCGATCAGCAGCAATCCGACTAGCCGCTTTTTGGCGACGCCAGACGATATGGTAAGTGCCGGCAGCCGGTAGCCCCTTGGCTGGAGTCTCTCCACGGTCTACCGGCCCCGGAACAGCCCGCGCAGCTTGGCGCCTAGGTCGGATTCACCGGATCGGGGCGGGAGCGCCACCCAGACAATGAAGAGTATCGTAAATACAACACCCGGCAGCACCGCCTCCAACCACCATTCGGGCATGACCCCTCCGCTTCGCGACGGCTCGCCGCCGGTGGCCAGCGAGCGGCCGAGAATTTAGGTAGATGTTACCACTACGACGCTTTGGCCCCGCACCGGCCGGCGAGCGGGCTCCAAAAGGAGTCTTACAATGTTGGACACAAAGCGGCCTGACCGCGCAATCACCCGTTGATGGAGCCCATGAACTTTAGCCTCATATACCCCAATCAACCCGGGTTCTGCGACCCGGGTCTGGCCTCTTCTATCGCGATCGCCGCAGAGGAGGCAGGATTTTCCACGCTCTTGGTCTGGGATCACTACAGTGTTCCCTGGGGTGCGGACACCGTTGACGCCTGGGCGTTCCTGTCCTTTGTGGCGGCCCACACCAAGACCATTCGGCTCGGTACCTGCGTGACCCCTATTCCGTTCCGCCCACCGGCCCAGCTCGCCAAGGTAGTCTCAACCGTCGACCTGTTGTCGAACGGTCGCACGATTCTGGGCGTGGGGGCGGGCTGGCATCAACCGGAATTCGACGGATTCAGCACCTGGGACCCGGACCGAGTCAGGGTGTCAAAGACCATAGAGGGGGTCCGCCTGATCAAACGTCTGTGGACTGAAGACAGTGTCGACTTTACCGGCAAGCATTACTCGGCCAAGGGGGCCGTGCTGGAGCCCAAACCTGTCATCAAGCCTCATCCACCAATGTGGTTTGGAGTAAGGGGGCCGCGAATGCTGCGGCTCGCCGCCGAGTACGGAGAGGCCTGGATACCCACGGTGATTTCTCACGAGGAGTACTCCGAGGGCAAGAAAAGGCTCGCCGAGCTCAGGGCGTCGATTGGAAAGCCCCCGGCGATATACGGGGCACTTCAGGTGTTCGACCCGCCACAAGACGCCAGCGACGCCCTGAAGGACATAGAGGGGTTCGCCAAGGCGGGGTGCGACGAATACGGCGTCGTCTGGTCATACCCGCCCGAAGACGCACTGCGACGCATCGACTGGTTCGCCCGCGAGGTTATGCGGCGCTAGGCAAGCAACTGCAGGGAGTATCGATGGTGAGCGCTGTTCTCGCCTGACCCTCTGCCATAGTAGTGCCACTGCGGGAAGTTAAAGTCCGCCGTGATGGACGTCGGCAATAGCAGGGCGGCGCGCAGGAAGCTCTCCAGGTCGGGCACGGCGTAGATATTGAGCTCATAGCCCCTGGAATCCAGCAGGTCCAGGACGACCAGCTTGTCTGGCGTCGACCATCTGAGCGAGAAGCGGCTCAGTCCCCAGCCGGCCAGTTCGTCAATCACCTCCATTGCCTGACCAGGCATCTCTCTCGCCAATGGCGACAGGAAATCTATGGGGCACTGAAGGACCGCGTCCGGGAAGATGCGGGCCAGCCTCTCGAATCCCGTCCTCCCGATCGCGTCGACATTGGCATTGAACCACAATCGCTCGTCGAAGACCCGCTGACACAGAAACTCGACGAGGCGGTCGAGCGTGGCTCCGCCCTCCTTGACGTCCAGCTTAAGGGACTTAACCGAATGGCGGCATGCCTCCAAAACCTGTGCCAGACGGAGCTCCTCGACATCGCCCCCGTCATGGCCGGCAGCGGGCGGACCTAATGGGTCGTGCCTCACCACCAACTCCTGGCTGTGGCTGTCGAGCCTGACGTCGCACTCTCCCCATGCCACATTGGAGGCCAGAAACTGCCTGAGGTTGACTTCGTCGTTTATGCCGTGCCATACGAATTGCATATGCCTCGGCAGGCCGTCCTCCGTCGCCAGGTCCGCCAGATCATACCGGTTGCCGCTGGCGGAACCCTCGGGCAGACGACGCCTGCGTGACTCAAAGAGGGTGTCGGCATGAAGCAGCATGATGTCATCGGCATTTTCTGCTTCAGCCACCCGGGCAAGGTTCTCAGGCTCGTTGTCCACGAAGGCGAAGACAAAGTAGCCCGCCTGTTGAAATCTTCTGATCCCCTCAACTTTAGACTTCTCCACTTCCTTACCCCAGCCCGCCGCGTTCATATGTACCAGGTCCGAGGGGAATTGAACCTTGTACTCAGCGCCGAGCCGGTTCAGCACCTCCAGCGTCTGCCCTCTCATTTCCTCAGGTCTGCCGGTATTGAGGCCCACGACCGTGTCCGGCTGAATCTGAAACCATCGGATCACCTCCATCACTCCGGCGAAGGGCCTATGAGAGGCCAGGACGGTGTCGGAGGTCCACAGATTCGCCTTGAACCAGCCGGACAGGTAAGAGGGATCGACCGTATGGATCCTCAGGGACTGCAGCATCTGTTCGACCTTGCTCTCGTGAAAGCCGATGTCCTCCACAACCACGTGCTCAAAGTGGGACGTCCCATGCTCGAAGTCGAAATTGCGCAGGAGTTGTAGGACGGCATGGCGCATGTCGAGGATGGTGCCGTCGATGTCGAATGCCACCATCAGCCTGCCTTCAGGCCTGCGTTCCCTGGCCCGGCGGTAGTGAACCGCGAGCCTGTGCATCCAATTTGCACCTATTCCGTTGGAGCCGGCTGTTGTGTGTTCCATGCCTTCAAAGTTAGCAACGACCGCTGACTTGACTACTAGGATAGTAGTAATCGGGAGAGTGGCTATTTGGTTACCCGTGTTTACACGGAGTAGGGGAGAACCAGTGAGGCCGGTCTATACCGGGGCGGAGAGGCCGCAAGTAACCAGAAGCCATTTAACGCCACCTTAAACAGTCTTCGGTACTCTCGCCGTGGCGAGGCTCCGCGACCGAATATCAGCCCTGCGGAGGCTCGAGCATCGATGGGAGGTTTCGCCCTTGCGGCTGGGTGCATATTCTCGGGGAGTACCGATGGTATCCCGGTCGGGCATCGTGCCCCACTGGCGCGAGCTCGACCCGCAAAAAAAGAGGGGCGAGACTACGCTGGCGCTGCGGTCCTGTCCACGGTGCGGTGGCGATCTGAGGAAGAGCGTGGACTGGTACGGGGACTTTGAGCACTGCATGCAGTGCGGTTACTATCCGCCTCCCATCTCCTTGACGCCCATCCCCAATTAGCCCTCTTCCGTCCCCGGCGCGGCATCGAAGACCGCACCCGGGGTGCGGCCACGTTACGCTCAGGATGAACGGCCGCGGTCTTCAATGGAATCGAGAAGGGCGTTGACACGACCTCTGATCAGATTGGCCAGCACCCTCACTTCATAGATGGGCCTGCCCTGGGGGTCCGGAAGACCCCAATCCTCCACCTCGCCGAACCGGACCGACGGGCACAGGGATGGCTCGACGGAGCATCCCATCGTGATGACCCTTTCAGCATTCAGAGCCATCTCATCGGTCAAGTGCTTTGGGCGCTCATCCGCAGCAAGGCCATAGTCAGACAAGACCCGGACAACCGAGGCATTGACCTCTGCGGCGGGATGGGTGCCCGCCGAATCCGCCCTTGCCGCAATCCCTCGCGCGGCAGCGAAATGATTGAAGAAGGCCTTAGCCATTTGGCTGCGTCCAGAATTGTGGACGCACACAAAAAGAGCGGCGACTCCTTTCACTGGTCTGGGTCCAAAAGGAGTCGCCGCCCGGATGCTGGGGTTAGATGGCTTCTCGGTCTATTGCGCGGCCTGCACCAGGATCAAATTCGCCCTGTACTCGGCCTCCTGGAGCCGGACATAGCCGACCTCTGCAACCAGTTCAGCGGCGTTGACCATGTAAAAGTCCACGAATGCCTTAACTTCAGGCTTGGCCAGCGCCGCAGTGTTGACGTAGATAAACAACGGCCTGGAAAGGGGCTGGTATTGCCCGGACTCGATCGTCGCAGGCGTCGGCGCCACACAGCCGCCGCCGGCATCGATTGCAACCAGCTTGAGCTTGTCGGGATTCTCCGCGTAGTAGGCATATCCGAAGAAGCCCAGGGCAGTCCTGTCGCCGTTGATGCCGACCACAAGCACGTTGTCGTCTTCAGAGGCAACAAAGTCTGATCGCGCCGCCTGCGCCTCACCCACGATCTCCTCGGTGAAGTAGTCGAATGTGCCGGAGTCCGTGCCGGGACCGTACAGCCTTATCCTCTGGTCCGGGAAGCCGGGCCTGACCTGAGACCAGTTTTCGACAGTGCTGCCGGGCTCCCATATCGTCTTCAATTCCTCGACGGTCAGGCAGTCAACGAAGTCGTTGTTCGGGTTGACCATGACAGACAGCCCATCGATCCCGACCCGCAGCTCAAGGAACTCGATGCCGTTCTCCGCTGCCGCAGCGCGCTCTGAGTCCTTGATGGGCCGAGACGCGTTGGAAATCTCGGTTTCCCCGACTGTGAAGCGCTTAAAACCTCCGCCGGTCCCCGATACGCCTACATTGACCTGAACATTCGGGTTGTCCTTACGGAACTCCTCGGCGACCGCCTCGGTTACCGGGAACACGGTCGAGGAGCCGTCGATCTCTATAGTGCCGACCAGCCCCGCAGCCGCCTTGGCCGAGTTGTATGCGGTCACGGCACCGGTACGGAGCGCGGCGACGTTCACCGCGTATTCGAGTTCCGAAATCCGGACGTAGCCGACCTCGGACACCAAGGCTGCGGCGTGCTCCATGTAAAAGTCCACGAATGCTGCCACCTCGGGGCGCTTGTAGGCTTCAGCGTTCACGTAGATGAATAGCGGCCTTGAGAGCGGCTTATATGCTCCGGACTCGATCGTCTCCGGGGTGGGTGTCACACAGCCCTGACCCTCATCGATCCCGACGATCTTCAGCTTGTCCGCATTCTCGGCGTAGTAGGCGTACCCGAAAAAGCCCAGGGCGTCCTTGTCACCGTTGACGCCGACGACAAGCACATTGTCGTCTTCGGAGGCCACGAAGTCCGACCGCGCCGCCTGCGCCTCACCGACGATCTCCTCGGTGAAGTAGTCGAACGTGCCGGAGTCCGTTCCGGGACCGTACAACCTTATCCTCTGGTTCGGAAAGCCAGTCCTGACCTGCGACCAGTTATCGACTGTGCTTCCCGGCTCCCATATCGCCTTTAGCTCCCCGACCGTAAGGCAGTCGACGAAATCGTTCCTCGGGTTGACGATGACCGACAGCCCGTCGATCCCTACTCGCAACTGGTAGTACTCTACGCCGTTGCCCTCGGCAGCGTCGGACTCTGAATCCTTGATCGGCCGGGAGGCATTGGAGACGTCGGTCTCTCCGACCGTAAAGCGCTTAAAGCCACCGCCGGTTCCAGACACACCAACATTGACCTGAACCTTGGGATGTAGCTTGCGGAACTCCTCTGCGACCGCCTCGGTCACCGGGAACACCGTCGACGAACCGTCGATCTCTATGGTGCCGGTCAGTTCAGCGACGGCCAACGGGGTAGGCGTGACCTCGACTATCCGCTCCACCTCCTTGGGTACCTCCACCACCTTCTCTACCTCCACCACTCTCTCCACCTCGACGGGAACCTCCTTAACGACCTCGACCGTCTCGACGACGGTCACCGTAGAGGAGTCTCCATCGCCGCCGCAGGCGGCGGCGACCACTGCCAGCACCACCGCCAGGAGGGCGACCGCGCCCCAGCTCTTGCTCTTGATCAACTGTGTCATCCTTCCTCCAGCGTTGTTTGCTCCTAAGATTCCGGCCGCGTAGGCCCAGACGAAACGAGCAACGTCGACACCACACTAGAGAGGCAGGATTAATCGGCGGTCAAATGAGCATTAAGGCTGTCTTAATTTAGAGTTATGAGGCCGTTAACGGTGCATCTCGCTCTGTTAGATTATTTGGTCCATGCCCCTTAAGACCGGCCCCGGAGACCACGACGTCATCGTCCTAGGCGGTGGCGTAATCGGCTGCGCGATCGCGTTCTTCCTCGCAAAGAGAGGCGTTCGCCCGCTCCTGGTCGAGCGCGGCCAGCTCGGGTCTGAGGCCACTCAGGCCGCATCTGGCGTCGTTTTGCCCCACCCCGGAGGGGAGACGCTTGACCGGCTGGCCAACGAGAGCTTCCGCATGTTCCCGACCCTCGTCGACGAGCTAAGGGACCTCAGCGGAATCGACCCGGAATACGAGCGGACCGGGCGCATAGACGCGGCCCTGAACGAGTGGGAGGCCGCGTCGCTTAAGGGGTCCAGTAATCGCTACGCGCAGGCCGGAATCAGGGTCGAGTGGCTCGATGGAAAGGCCGTCAGGGAAGTCGAGCCCCTGATCAGTCCCTCCGTTACCGGTGGACTGTACGTACCGGAGTCCGCGTGTGTGTCCGGAGGCCTGCTCGCAGGCGCGTTCGCGGGGGCGGCCAGCGCGCTGGGGGCCGAGGTGCGATCCAATCTCGGCGAGGTATCCCTGGTCACAAGCGGCGGCGCAGTAAGCGGCGTGCGCGCGTCCCACGGCATGGAGCTGGCGGCAGAAACCGTCGTTCTGGCCGCGGGCTCTTGGAGCGGACAAATCGCGGCCTCAGCCGGGGTGGGTCTAGGGATCGTCCCCGTGCGGGGTCAGAACCTCAGGCTGCGAATGCCGGCGGGACTGCGCCTTTCCACCAACATCTACGGCGACGAGACTATACTGGTCCCGCGCCCGGACGGCAGGACAATAGCCGGGGTCACGATCGAGTCGGTCGGCTTCGACAGCCGGGCCACCACGGAGGGGATTCGCTCGATCATGGAGCGGTCCACCGAGCTGGTACCGGCCCTGGCAGATGCAGTAGTGGAGCAGGCCTACGCCGGGCTCAGGCCGGCGAGCGCGGACGGCCTGCCGGTGATCGGCCGCCCTGGCGGCGTTGGCGGCCTGGTTGTTGCCACTGCCCACTACAGGATGGGTATCGCTCTGAGCCCGGTTACGGGCAGGTTGGTAGCCGACCATATCGCCGACGGAACCGAGCTGCCACATGAGTTCAGACCGGACAGGGGGATCAACGGTGGCTAGCAGCAAGAGGAGAGTAGACGGCAAGGTCGCCCTGATCAGCGGTGCGGCAAAAGGCTTATCGGGCGAGCTCATGGGCTTTGGAGGCGCGTCCGCACGTCTTCTGGCGGAACACGGGGCCAGCGTTGTCGTCGGGGACATAGACGAGGACAACGGGAAGGTCACAGCCTCTCAGATACGTGAGCGCGGGGGCAGGGCCACCTTCGTTCCCCTGGACGTCACCTCGGAGGAGGACTGGAGGAACGCCGTTCGCACCGCGGTCGACACGTTCGGCGGCCTCGATGTACTGGTCAACAGTGCCGGCACGACCGCACCGGGCACGGTAGCAGACACCACCATCGAGATGTGGCAGGGCCAGCTGGACATTCATGGCAAGGGGGCCTTTCTCGGCATCAAGCACTCGGTGCCGGAAATGCGCAAGCGCGGCGGCGGATCGATAATCAACCTGTCCTCGACCGATGGGATGGTTGGCGGCGGGTTCTCGGCCGCCTACTCGGCCGCCAAGGGCGCAAACTGGCTACTGTCCAAGACCGCGGCGGTTCAGTACGCCCCGGAACAGATTAGGGTGAACTCGCTGCACCCAGGAGAGTTAGATACGCCCCTGGCGCGATCGGCGATGCAGGAGACGTTTCACAACGATCCCGACTATCAGGACCCCAGACTCGGGTGGATACCGCTGGGTCGGCTGGGAACGGCGATGGACGTTGCCTACCTCATCCTGTACCTGGCGTCAGACGAATCGTCGTACGTGACGGGCTCAGAATTCGTGATTGACGGTGGCATGATGGCCCGGGGAGCACCAAGCCAGACCTGAGCCCCATCGCAGGCCTTAACCACCCCCGCAAGGGCGGAGCGAGCGTTAACTCAGGTAATGCTTTGGGATCTCTGCACCAGCCGTATACTCAAGCGCACCAAGCTTGACCATCTGGTAGACGTTGATCCGAAAGTCCGGGTTCACGCAAGCGTGGATATAGGCTTCCTCGGGCGTAAACCCGTAGTCTTCTACCAGCCAGGCCATCAGGTCCTGAACTGCACCGTGCACGGCGTCCTCCAACGGCCTGAACGAGTATACAGACACCAGCGATTCCGGCTTTTCCAGCCGGATGAAGGGGATCCGCTTGCCCTTAATCACCCGGCAAGAGGCGGTCACCGTAGAAGCGGTCTCGTCTGCGGCGCCGTAGTATTCGGTGTCACCCTGTGAGCCATGCACGTCACCCACGTATAGCAGGCCTCCCTCATGGAAGACGTTGAGCATCACCTTGGTGCGCTCCTTTACGTCCCGCATATCGAGGTTGCCGCCCCAGGGGCCCTGGCCGACCGTGCTGGACTCCACCTCGCGGTCCGGCGCCACGCCGATCGTTCCGATCATTGGAGACAGGTCCCAGGAGTGTCGATCACTCAGCACACCTCGGCCGTCGCGCGTGGTGCCAGACGGCCCGGGCTCGTGCCTGATCATGTGGATCTGGCCCCTGGACAACTCCTTCCACTTGATCGAGTCGCCCAGCGGCCCGATGTCGCTGGCGAACATAGTCCAGCCGTAATCCATGGGCTCTATGGCCTCGATGGTGACCTCCAGCAGGTCTCCCGGGTCAGCGCCCTCAACGAATACCGGGCCGGCTATGGGGTTGCCCTTTACCGGCGTTGAAAGCCACTCCGACGACGAGCGTACCTTCCAGTAGTCTGCCTCCGACTCGATCAGGCCAGAGGCCGCGTCCCAGGTCTCTAGCTGGAACGACTCTCCCTGGCCAACACGGATCAGCGGCTCGTCTCGCCAGTTGAACTCGTACTTTAGGGCCTGGTCCCTAGTTATTCGCTGCATATCACGCACCTCGCTGGACATGGTGTAGTTGAGCCTGACTAGCCTGCTTCGGCACCTGTGGCGGGCGAAAAGACGCGGTCGCGATATCTTCTAAGCTCGGCGATGCTCTCGAGCACATCATCCCGGGCCAGATGAGCTTCGGGCTTGCTCGATGGGCTGGCCACCCCCGGATACCATCGTCTTACCAGTTCCTTGAGGGTCGATACGTCGACGATGCGGTAATGGAAGTAGGCTTCCAGCTCCGGCATCTCCCGGCGCAAGAACCGGCGGTCATGGTGGACCGAGTTGCCGCACAGCGGGGAGGCGCCGGACGGTATCCACTCTCTGAGAAAGTCCAGGGTCTGGCGCTGTGCATCGGCAACGTCCATGTTGGACTCGCGGACCCTGTCGAGCAGGCCAGAGGCCCCATGAGTGCGGGCGCTCCAAGCCTCCATGCTGTCCATCTCCTCCCTGGATCGCCTGAGAGCCAGGTTGGGTCCCTCGGCCAGGATGTTGAGGTCGGGGTCGGTCACGACTGTTGCGATCTCGATGATGACATGTTGATCCGGATTAAGCCCGGTCATCTCCAGATCAATCCAGGCCAGGTTCAGGGCACTTTTGCGACTCACTTGCCCGAGCACCCTCGGCTCAAGATGAATCCTATCTCTCCGGAGACGCGACTGGCGTTCGGCCGAGCGATGATCACGCCTGCTACCGATCCGTCGACCCTGGAGACGTTCGCCTTCCACTGCAGCACCACCCCTTCAACGGGGAGGCCCTCGGTGGTGAAGTGCACCTCATCATACTTGAGCAATCGGCGAACCGTGACCGAGTCGCCCCCCCAGCGATGCGATCCCGCCACGGGCTCAGCCAGGTCGACCAAGACCGACGGTGCGGACAGGTCCACTCCAAGGCTGATCCCCACGGCTTGATCCGTCCCTGGCACCCTTACCGAGCCCGTGTAGAGCTCTGGTCCCATCGTGGCTTGAACATCGCCGCTCATCGGCCCTCCTAGTGCGGGTCTCGGCCCTCTGGCCCCTCCTGGATATTGGAGCAAATATACCCCAACCGGAGGTGGAGTCGCGGGCCACTCGATCCTCCAAGCGTCCAATCCGGAGAACGACTGGCCCAGGTGACGCTGGTACCATGACTGCCCGTGGCATCCATGTGGCAAGGGTTGCGCCCGATACGGCTCCACAGGGGCTGGCTGGTTGCGTCCGCCGCCTTCCTCGTCGCCACGGTGTCGATCGGCTCGTACCAGTACATCTTCGGCCTGTTCGTTGAGCCGCTTGAAGAGAGCTTCGGCTGGTCCCGCACCCAGATCAGCGCCTCTCTTTCCTTTGTAGCCGTCGGCACCCTGACCGGGCCTGTGGTGGGGCGGATGCTGGACCGGTACGGGGCGAAGCCGGTGATGCTGGTCTCCGTCGCCTTAACCGGCATGAGCTTCGTGCTGCGTCCCTTGATGACCGAGCTCTGGCACCTTTACGCGTTAAGCGCCCTGCAGTTCGTCGCCTTCAATGGAACGGTGATGCTGCCCGCCGGACGACTTGTGGGCATCTGGTTCCGAAAGGGCCGCGGGCGTGCACTCGGCCTTACCATGATGGGCAACAACTTCGGTGGTCTGGCCCTAACCCCGCTCATTGGCCTGGTACTGGTCACCTCTTCTTGGCAGACGGCGTACTACGTCGTTGCGGGATTGTTTCTGGCGGTCATGCTGTACACGCTGGCCTTCGTGGATGAGAACGCGCCTGTAGAGCCAGCCCCGGACGGCTCTGGTCGCCGCTCGGCAAGGCGGAACCGGCCCCAATTGGCCGGTGCGACCATGCATGAAGCGCTGCGCTCCCGCAACTTCTATCTGCTGGCGATCATTACCCCTGTAGGCTCGCTGGCCTTCGCGGTGTTGCTGCCTCACCTGATAGCCAATCTGACACACGCTGGCATTTCTCTGCGAACGGCATCGGGTGCCCTCAGTCTGCTTGCCGCCTCCGGGATGGTCGGCAAGGTGGCCTTCAGTACGTTGGGCGAGAAGATCACCGGTCGATGGGCCCTGGCAATCAGCTTCTCGGTGACAATCGTAGGCATCGTGTTGATGATAGATCCGGGGTCTCTGCCCTTAGTCTGGATTTCAGCAGCCCTGTTCGGCTTCGGCATGGGCGCCTTTGGCCCTCTCTACACCATGGTCGTACAGGATAATTTCGGACTGCGCAGCTACGGTGCCATATCGGGCCTCCTCAGCCTGACGTCGGGACTGACATTCGCCATGGGCCCAATCATCGGCGGCCTCGCATACGACCTCGCCGATACATATCGGCCCGCCTTCATCGGCGTGGCCGCGGTAATCGGCGTCGGCGTGTTGATGCTCACGCAGGTCAGACCACCGTCCCGGGGGTTCTAGCAATCCCTTATCAAGCAGCTTGGGCGGATTGAGACCCGATGGACCTGCTGTCACCCACAAGTGTTTCCGTCTCGGTTGCGGCCATGTTCCTCGGCGGAGCGGCTGCGGGTGCGGCCGGCTTCGGCATGGGCATGGTCGCCCTTCCCTTCATGCTCCTTGTGCTCGACCCTGTCACGGCGGTGCTGGCCCTTAACACGACCCAAGTACTGCTCTTTTTGATGATCCTGGGGCACACTCGGTCCCAGGTACAGACCAGTGAGGCCAAGCCCATGGCGCTGCTTGGAGTGGCTGGCGCCGTTGTGGGCGTCTTCGCCTTAACTGCCTCAGCCGAGGCGGCTATTCGCCTGACGGCAGTATCAGTGATCCTGGTCCTGTCGGTCATGACCGCCGCCGCCCCAACACTCAGATTTCGGGTGCCTCCACGGGTTGGCCCGCCCCTGGGCTTTGCGGCTGCCATTCTTCTCGGCGCCATGGCGATCGGCGGACCTGTAATGGCTCTTTATGCGCTGGGGCGAGGATGGGCCAAGAACTCGGTGCGAGGCACTCTGGCCCTCTACTTCCTAGCGGTTACGGCAGTACTCGCTGTCGGATACGCGGCGGCCGGCCTGTACTCCGCAGAGCGCTGGGTGTTCATAGGCATCGCCCAAGGACCGGTACTTGTCGGCGCGTTGGTCGGCACCCGCCTGGCGCAGTTTATGAGCGACCACATCTTCCGAAAATTGGTCCTGACCTTGATCATCGCCTCCAGTCTGGCCGTGCTGGTGAGGGAACTGGCCGCCTGAGGCGGCCGCCTATCTCCTCCCGGGTATGGTCAGACTGCCCGGCCGGGGCATCAACTCGGCCGAGGCGTCACGCGATACGGTCGGGCCTATGACCATCTCGGTCACCGTGGCCCTGCCCGGCAGAGCGCAGGCAAAGATGACTGCCGCGGCGATGTCTTCGGGCTGGCACATCGTTCGGCGGGCGGTCTCGTCTGGCGGCCGGCTTCGATACTCCAGTATCGGCGTCACCACCTCTCCCGGACTGATAACACAGGCCCTGATACCGGTGTGCTGGAGCTCGTCGCCCAGGAACTCCGTGAAATTGTTTACGCCGGCCTTGGCGGCGGCGTATGCGACACCGGACATCATCCCCGGCCACAACGCAGCATTTGACGAGACGTTCACGATGGTCCCCACTCCCCGTTCCAGCATGCTAGGCAGCACGGCCTTTGTACAGAAGATGGTCCCCGTGAGGTTGATGGCGATCAGCTGCTCGATCTCCTCGTGCGTCGTGTCGATGGTGCCACGGTGGGGGACGTTGGCTCCCGCATTGTTGACGAGCACGTCGACCCCACCCCAGCGGTCGACCACGTCGGTGACCGCTGCGTTGACCGCCATGTAGTCCGAGACGTCCATCGCGTAGGCACGAGCCTCGCCAGGGGCCGACGACGTTTCGGCCACAACCGCATCCAACTTGGCCGGTGTCCGTCCCGCGACCGCCACCTTCGCCCCCATGTCCGCCATTTCAAGGGCAATGGCGCGGCCAATGCCGCTTCCGCCACCCGTAACTATGCATACCTTCCCGCTTAACGCTGTCATAGGCGCCTCCCATTGCGAGTGCCGCCCATTGAACCCGATGCCAGACGCCGGGGCAAACGGGTTGACTGAGCAGGCCGTCGAGTGCAAGGCTCTCAACCGCCCGGCACAGGCGCCGGAGGATACAGCCACAACCACTGCGGGTGGACACCGCTTTGAGAAAGGGTCGCAATGAACGAGATTGACATCGCCTTCGCCCCGGCCAGGGAGCAGGCCAGATTGATCCGCCGAAAGAGCATTTCACCGGTCGAGTTGGTCGACCTTTGCTACTCCCGGATCGATCGGATAGACCCTGAGCTGAACGCCATGCTAGCCCTAGATGAAGATCGAGCCAGGGCTGCGGCCGAACGTGCTGAGACGGCGATAGCCATGGGTGAGCCGCTAGGGCCACTTCACGGGGTTCCGGTCGGCATCAAGGACAACGAGATGACCGAGGGCATTGAGTCGACCTGGGGGTCGCTCTGGATGAAGGGCCATGTGCCGACGGAAGACTCGGTTGTAGTCGAGCGGCTGAAGTCGGCCGGCGCGATCGTGCTGGGCAAAACGAACATGCCGGACTGGGGACTGATGATTCACTCGGAGAATCGACTCGGCGATCATGCCCGCAACCCGTGGGATCCCGGCCGAACAGCTGGAGGTTCCAGTTCAGGATCGGCCGCCGGGGTCGCGGCGGGGCTTTTTGCGCTTGCCTCGGGCACCGACGGGGGCGGCTCCATCCGGGCGCCAGCAAGCTTCTGTGGAGTGTTCGGAATCCGGCCGACGCTGGGGCGTGTGCCCAGATACGCCGGTTCGGGTGCCCGCTATGTCGTCAATCAATTCAGCCAGCCCGGTCCCATCACCCGCACAGTCGAGGACGCCGCGCTGATGCTTAGCGTCATCGCCGGCTTCGATATGCGTGACCCGGACGCCTCAAGGCTCGCGGTGCCCGACTACAAGGGCGGGATGGCTCGAGATCCCATCGGGCTGCGGGTGGCATACAGCCCGGACTTTGGCTATGCCAGGGTCGATAAGGAGGTCGCTGCAGCCGTTGAGGGCGCCGTACGCACGATTGAAGACATCGGGGGCACCGTCGAGCAGTACGATCTCGATTGCTCCCAGGCGTTCGAAGCCTACTGGCCAATGATCTGCGCCAATCAGTACGCGGGCGCCAGCGGTAGGTTCGAGTCGAGAGGGGACGAGTTGAGCCCGGAGGCCTTTCGAGCCTACGAATACGGAGCAAGAATATCCGGGCGCGAATACGCCATCTCGCTTGGCGAGCTAGATCATCTCAGGGCCAGGTTCGACGACCTTTTCGACCGCTACGACCTGCTGGTTTCCCCGACGATGCCAACCACGGCTTTTCATGCGGGGAAGCCCCTTGTCTCGGTGCGCCCTCCTCACGACAGTCGCATGTGGGGATTCCCGGCCCATTCACCCTTCACATTCCCGATAAACGCCATCGGCCATCCGGGCTGCAGCGTTCCATGCGGCTTCGATTCCAAAGGTCTTCCCATAGGCCTGCACATCGTCGGCCGTCGATTCGAAGAGAGTACCGTTCTGGCTCTGGCCTCAGCGTTCGAGCGAGCCCGTCCCTGGTCGGACACAAGGCCCGTGGTCGCTTAATGGCCTAAGGCCGCACGAGCATCTTGATCTCGTCGGTCGGCTCTTGCAGCCCGTCGAATGCTCCCTGTATCTCGCTCAAAGGCACTATGCTTCCATCGGTCAGCATGGGTTCGGTTCGCACCAACCCGCGCTCCAGCAGGTCGAGTGCGATGTTCCAATGCCTAGGATGATGCTGCAGGCTTGTGACCAGCTGCACGTCCCGACTGATCCAATCGACGGGCAGAACCTCGTTTGGCTCCCACGACAGCGCCACGAGCGCCACCCGGCCGCCCTTGCGAACAGTGCACAGAGCCTGGTGGAGAGTGTCCTTGGTACCGGCACACTCAAAGACCACGTCGGGGCCGATGCCTCCAGTCAATGCGGCCATTTCGGCTTCAACGTCCTTTTCGGTAGGGTCTATGACCGCATCGGCTCCGAGCGCTTTAGCCGCCTTGGCGCGTGCCGGCGCCGGCTCCGAAACTATTACGTTAGTCGCTCCGGACAACCTCGCCGCCTGCATGCAGAACAGCCCGATGGGACCGGCTCCAAGGACGCCCACTGCATCGCCGAGCCTGATGCCTGAAGGGCGCACAGCATCTATGGCCGTCGTCAAAGGCTCGGCCATCGCGCCTGCGACCGCCGAGACCCCCTCAGGCCTACGAAGGGGCTTCCATGACTCCATCACGGTGTATTCAGCGTAGGCGCCGTCGAAAGACGTCATCGCCGTCCAGCCCATGGTACGGAAGTTGAATCGGGGCTCGTCATCTATCGGGTCCGGGGTGCCGGCGGGAGCCACTCCCCCACCGGCCACTATCGGGTCGCCGATCCGCCATCCGGTGACCCCCTTTCCCAGTTCCGCTATTTGGCCGGTGAACTCGTGACCCAAGACGGTGCCGGCGGGCACGGTGTCATACATGAACCCGTGGACGTCGGTGCCGCATATGCCGCAGTAATCGACCTTGACGAGCACCTCGCCCTCGCCGGGTTCTGGCACAGGGACGTCCCTTAACTCAAACACCTTGTCGCCCGCGTAGACGGCTTGCTTCATCTGTACAGAGCCTCCAGGCTTAGATTCGCAATGCTCACCACTGGCTGGCGTGGGCGTTCCCAGGTGTCCTACTTGAAGGACAGCGCGCGGGCCGGATTCTCGATCAAGATCGCGTCGATCTGTTCCTGGGTAAAGCCTCTGCCCCTCAGGCGAGGCGCAATGTTCTCCAAGATATGGGCGTATCCCTTGCCCCCGTATCGACTCAGTTGCCGACCCTGACAGACGTCCTGGCCCACCAGGATCTGGGACAGGTGGCCGTTGCTCACCAAGAACTCCAATGCCTCGATTCGCTGGGCGTCGCTCTTCATCTCCGGATACTGGCCCATGTAGTACAGGCTTGTATCCTCAAATCCGAACAGGTCATGCTCCATATAGCAGCCTGTAGCGGCGAGCTCGGCCATTTTGCCCAGGTCCTTTAGCGCAAAGTCCAGGTGGCCCATGATTACGTTTTGGGGGTCGGCTCCGGACTCCACCAGAACGTCCATTATCTGCATGCAGGAATCGTCGTCGGCCCCTGGATGTATGGAGATCGGGCAGCCCGTTGCCGACTGAGCCCTGGCCGCAGCGCGCAGAGCCTTTCTCTCGTTCTCAGACAGCGGATGGACGTTGCCCAACTCGCCGATGACCCCGCTCCTGACGCCGGTGTCCCCCACACCGACCGACACGTCGCGGACGATCCGGTCCATAATCTCGTCCTCGGTCAATGTGTCCATGTCGGGGGGATGAGCCAGCGGCACGTAGTGACCGGCTCCCATGATCACGTTCAGGCCCGTGGCCCGTGAAATGCGCTGCAGCGCCAGGGGGTCGCGTGCGAGGTCGAAGTCGGTTGTATCGACTATCCCACCCCCGCCCGCATACACGTACCTGAGCGCCTCATCAACCGACACCCTCTCGTCGTAGTAGCGCAGGTTGGCCTTGTTCAGCGCCCAGATCGTCCCCATTTTGCCCAGGATGTCCATGGTGATGGGTCGGTCGGCGTAGTACCTGAGACTGGCCTCCTCCGCGACATGGAAGTAGGGCATCAGGTCGATCAGAAGATGCTCATGCGTCATGGTGACGCCCAACTGCTCCGGCTCGATTGGCCCGAGAACGGTCTGGACCTTTCCTTTCATCTCACTCATCGGCCAGCCTTTCTCCATTCCCTGTCAAGTTCCAGATACTTGTGGTGCCATGGCCGTGCCCGCTCAAAGGCGGCGCTGACCGCCAGCAAGGTCTCGTCGGCGTACCGACGTCCGATAATCTGCATTCCAATGGGCAGGTTGTCCTCGGTAAAGCCGGCCGGGATCGATGCCGCGGGGTTACCCGTGAAATTTATCGGATATGTCATGCACCAGCCGATGCAGCGTTCGACCTCCTCGCCGTTAACCTCGGCGGGACCGAGGGTGTCACCATCTGAAGCGTTCTCCACCGGCGGGACGGTGAGAGTGGGCGTAACCAGCACGTCGTAGTCGTCAAGGACATCCTGGATGGGATCGTAGACCTTGGTTCGCAGCAATTCGCCCGCCCTTTGGTCCCAGCCCGACATTGATTTTCCGATCTCCAGCGTCTCTGCGAAGGTGGGCGTCAGTTGGCCGTTGTGTTCACCCAGCAGGTCGATACCCAGCGGCTTTACCGCGTGAGCCAACTCCAGGTTCAGCAGGGCCGTCTGGCGGATCCACAGGGCCGATAATTCCTGCTGCGTGGCATCGATCTCGATTCGCACCTCCTCGACGCCCATTCCCATCTCCTCAAAGGCCGGAAGCGCCGACCGCACTACTTCCGCCACTCGGCGGTCCACCGGGAAGATGCCGAAGTCCGGACTGTATGCGACCTTGAGGCCTTGCACCGCGCGGCGTGTGGCGGCCAAATAATCGATGCCCTGATCAGGCAGCGACATCGGGTCCCGCGGATCGTGGCGCCCCATCACCGACATCATCAACGCCGCATCTTCAACTGTACGAGTGATAGGTCCGGCGAAGATGAAGGGCGCAAGCGACATGAAGGCGTTGGGCCGGGCGACGAAGGGCACGCGTCCGTACGACGCCTTGTAGCCATAGGCCCCGGACCAGGAAGCTGGTATTCGGATCGAGCCTCCCCCGTCAGAGCCTTGCGACAACGGAGCCAAGCCGGCCACCACAGCAGCTGCGCTGCCGCCGGAGGACCCTCCTGCATTGCGGCCGATGGCGAAAGGCGTGCTGGTTGGCCCGAATAGATAGTTGTCTGTCGTACCCTTGTGGCCGATCTCGGGGGAGTTGGTCAATCCCAACGATATTGCGCCGGCGCCCTCAAGATGGGCCACGTACGTCGTCGTCTGCTCGGTCACAAAGTTCTTGAACGGAACCGAGCCGGATGTGGCGGGCACGCCGGGCTTCAGGGTCAACAGGTCCTTCAACGCGACAGGCAGCCCGTGCAGGGGGCCAAGCGCCTCACCCGCCATTACGGCCTGCTCAGCCCGCCTGGCGCGCTCGCGCGCCTCATCATCCAGCATGGTCACGTAGGCGTTGATGAGCGGATTGAGCCTCTCAATGCGACGCAGGAAGTAGTCCACCGCCTCGACCGGAGAGAGATCGCGGCGGCGTATCCTGCCAGCCAACTCCACTGCGCTCATGTAAGCAAGCTCGTCGCTCATGGCCTACTCCTTGGGCGGTCACGCGAATCCGGCCGCCGCAGAATTTGGCGACATGTTAACCCAGCCCGCTGGCCCGGCCGGCCTCAGGGCAAATGCAAAGCACCGCCTCGACCCGACAATGCCTAGGGCGGGTAATGCTCCTTCCACCAGCGAGCGATGTCGACCCGGCGAGCAAACCATACGTTCGGCTGGCCGGTCGCATGCTCCAGGAACCTGCGCAGGGCGACCATTCGCGCTGGTCGTCCGACGATTCGGCAATGCAGCCCTATAGACATCATCTTCGGGTGGGTCTCACCCTCTTCGTACAGTAGGTCAAAGGTGTTGCGCATCGTCTGCTCAAAGTCGTTTGGGCTGATCATGCCCCCCCGCCAGAACTTGGTGTCGTTGACCTCGAGGGAGTAGGGGACCACCAACCAGTCACGACCGCCCACCTTGGTGTAGTAGGGCAGGTCGTCGTCGTAGGCGCAACTGTCGTACTCAAAGCCTCCTTCCTCGGCAACCAGTTCCCGAGTGTGGACACTGGGCCCATAGCGGACATACCAGCCCAGGGGCCGCTGTCCTGTCGTGCGAAGCAGAGACTCAACCGTGCTGCGAATGGCCTCACGCTCCTGCTCGCGGTCCATCCGAAAGTACTCTTCCCACCGGTAGCCATGTCCAAAAACCTCATGACCACGGCTGACGATCTCCGGGCCCACGAGGGGATTGCGCTCCAGAGCCAGAGCACAGCAGTAGAAGGTCGCAGGGATCCCAAACATGTCCAGCGTTCGGAGGATGCGCCAAACCCCAGCGCGGCTGCCGTACTGAAAGAAGGACTCGTTGGCCAGATCCCGCTCGGCCGGCGGCACAGGAGACGCGACCTCGCTGTTGGTCTCGTGGTGGAGATCGCCATCTAGTAGAGAGTACTCAGAGCCCTCCTCGTAGTTCACGACTACCGAGACGGCTATGCGTGCACCGTTGGGCCAGACCACCCTGGGAGGAGTGGGTCCGTAGCCGATCAAGTCACGTTCCGGTCCAACCATCACACGCTCCAACACCAAGACTTTCCGACATCGATCGCATCATCGCGTTCGACGGACCATATGACGGTCACGATATCAGCCTGGAGCTGATCGGAGGTCGGAACCATAAAACAGGTGCCCTATCCGAATCTTAAGAATCACTAGCCACCGGAGGCCAGACGGTACAGCGCGCCGGCAACGCCCCCGGCCAGCACCGGCCAGACGGCGTTGACCCTGGTTCGGAACACCACCACAGCTGCGGCCACCAAGGTGGCGATCGTGAACGGATCGATGATGGAGACCAGGGCGAGCTGATATGTCACCGCTCCCATCAGGCCCAGGGATGCAGCGTTGATCCAGTCCAGAGCCGACCGGGCGGGGCCTGACTCCCTGGCAAACGGAAGGATACGGGTAAGCAATGCGACAAATACGAATGACGGCAGAAATATGGCCACGGTCGCCAGTGCCGCCGCCGGCAACCCGCCCACCACGTAACCTATGAATGTCGCGGTCGTAAATACCGGTCCCGGAGTGACCTGCCCAACAGCCACCGCATCCAGCAACTGCTGCTCCGTGATCCATCCGAGCCTTTCCACGAAATCCCCGCGCAGGAATGCCAGGAGCACATAGCCACTGCCGTACAGGACGGCCCCGATCTTCAGGAAGGTGAGAAACAGCGTTCCTGCCCCATACCCCGACATCCCCTCCAGTTGGCTGCCCAGAGCTGGCACTCCTGCAAAGGGAAGCCAGGGTACGACCGCGAGCGTCCCCCTTTTCACTGCCCGACGGGCCGCCCACGCAGCCGCACCCAGCACTCCTGCACCAAGTACCACGAATACCTCGTTGAATCCCAACAAATACAGTGCCACCGCGCCAGCTGCCGGCATCCACGAGACCGGCCTCTTCAGCGCGACCCTGCCAAGGCCCCAGAGGGCGCCCACCACTATGGCGATCACCACGGGCTTGACTCCGTACAAGACCCAGTCGACGGCCGGGGTGGAGCCGAAGCGCACGTAGGCGTATGCGAGCCCGACAACTATGGCCGCCGCCGGCAATATGAACAGGATTCCGGCCACCACCAGGCCTCTCCAGCCCGCCCTTCGCGAGCCGAGATGCATCGCCATCTCGGTGGAATTGGGCCCGGGGATAAGCGAGGTGGCTCCCACCATGTCCAAGAATTCGGCATCGGACATCCAGCGCCGAACTGTGACGACCTCACGGCGCATCATGGCGATGTGGGCAGCCGGTCCTCCAAAGGCGAACACTCCCAGCCGGAAGAAGAGGCTGGCAACTTCCCTGAGCCTGACCGAGAGGTCAGGTTCCAAGGCTCGACGCTAAGGGGCGTCCCACGGGAGAGAACACCGGAGGGAGTGGCGTCTAGGCCGGCTGCGGCCTAAAGGTTGTCCTCGAAGAAAGCGACTATGCGCTCACGGTACTCTACGGGGGCGGCTGTGGCTCCCTCACCATGGCCGGCACCTGGAATCAACCAGAGCTCCCTGGGCTCGCCGGCGGCGGCAAACACCGCCTCGCTGTCGGCGGGAGATATCGTCTCGTCATCCTGGCCATGGACTATGAGTACGGGTCTGGGTGAAAGCTCCGAAACCGTCTTTTCCGGGACTATCTGCCCGCTGTCTATGCCGATTCTCTGTTCGGTCAGCCATACGGTGATGGGCGCGAAGGGAAACGCGGGTAGGCCGATGAAATGGGTGAAGCTCTGGGCAACCGCAGAGTCCACACTCCGGAAGGGGGCTTCGGCCACAACGGCCAGCACCTGCTGACTGGCAGCGGCGGCGAATATCGCTGCGGCCCCTCCTTGAGATAGGCCCAGCATGCCGATCCTCAATTCGTTCAGGTCATCCCTCGAGTTGAGGTAATCGACCGCGGCCAGGGCGTCCTCCTGCTCGAAGAAACCGAAGGAGACGAAATCGCCTCCGCTCTCTCCCCGATTGCGCAGGTCAAACAGCAACACCGTAAACCCCGCATCGTGGAGCATGTCGGCATGGGGCAGCATCTCCTGTCGCTGGCAGCCGTAGCCGTGCAGCAGTATCACCGCCTCGTCCCGGCTCCCCACCGCCAGCCAGCCGGCAAGCCTGGTCCCGTCCTGGCTGTGGAACTCCACGGGTTCCAGAGAGGGCTCCAGTTCGGGATATTCGGAGACGGCAGGCAGGTCATCGCAGGTACCCGGGTGGATAGCCCGCTCCGAGCCCACCCAGCCCACACCGAAAAGCAGCGCGGCGGTCAGCAGCGAACTCGCGACCAAATAGGTCACAGCTATCCCCCTGAGCCATGGCCTAAACCCGGGTCTCAGCCAGGAGAGGTCGGGCCTCAGCCACAAGTAGAGATAGACGAAGGGCGCCGGGACAAATAGCCAGGCGACGTACAGGGCCGTGAACGAAGGCCCTCCCACGCCCATCAGGGCCGCAAAAGCGGCCACCGCCGACAGGAATAACCCTGCCGCGATTCTCAGATAGAAGGTCGCCACCCCGGCAGGATATCGGTACCTTAGGCGGCTCGCAAATCCCAGTTTGCCGCCTAGTCCCCGCCGACCAACGGACCGGGGCAAGGCGCGAGGATCGACTTGGCTCCTTGCTGACCGGGGACTCCCGCGCTCCGGGCGCTCCTACTCCTCCGTCCGCAGAAAGACCAAGACTTGATCTCCTGGACCCGTGACGATGAGCCGCAATCCGCTGATTGCAAACGTCTCTGCGCTTGCCAGCAGTCTCAGGAAACGAGCCTCCTGTTCCATGACTCCATCTGGCTCCGGGCATCCCCGCTCGGTCCACGACAACGCTTCAGCAGAAAAGGACGCTCCGGCCGCCTTGTAGCTGCCAGTGTAGGAGTTGCATCCGCCAGAACCGCCGAACTCGTTTCCACTCTCTGGGAACTCGGCGGTCACTCGGGCACCGAACAGAACGGGCTCCGGGAAACCTGCCGGGCCCAGCAGGATCAGGGACCATGAGGTTCCCGAGAGTTCTTCGCCCTGCCCACTGCAGGCGAACGACAACAGCACGAAGATCAGACTGGCGGCGCACGCAGCCGCCTTGTTCAATTCACGTAGGTCCGCGCCAGGTGAGCCTTCAGGTACCGGCCGGTGGCGGAGCCCCGAAAACTGGCTATCGATGCGGGTGTGCCCGTCGCCACGACGGCCCCTCCGGCGTCGCCGGCGCCAGGACCCAGGTCAATTATCCAGTCGGCGTTCTTTATCAGGTCCAAGTGATGCTCTATCAGGACGACGGTATTGCCCGCGTCCACAAGCCTGTGCAGTACCCTCAGCAGGTATGAACAGTCATGGAACGACAGTCCAGTTGTGGGTTCATCAAGGATGTACAGCGTGTTACCGGTAGCCCGCTTGCTGAGCTCGGTGGCCAGCTTCACCCGCTGGGCTTCTCCGCCCGACAGCGTGGTGGCTGGCTGGCCCAGTCTGATGTAGCCGAGCCCAACGTCCTCCATAGTCTGCAACTTGCGGCGAATCGCCGGAATGTTCTCGAAAAGGGCGAGGGCCTCGGTCACGGTTGAACTCAGCACGTCCGCGATAGATCTTCCCCGATAGCCGATCTGCAGCGCCTCTCTGTTGTAGCGAGCGCCATCGCAGACCTCGCAGGGCACCGTGACATCGGGGAGAAACTGCATCTCAATCTGAATGTAGCCATCCCCCTTACACGACTCGCAGCGACCGCCCTTTACGTTGAATGAGAATCTGCCCGGCTTGTATCCCCGCACCTTGGCCTCCGGCAGGGAGGCGAACAGCTCCCTGATCGGCGTGAACGTGCCCGTGTATGTAGCCGGGTTCGATCGGGGCGTCCTGCCTATGGGAGATTGGTCGATGTCGACCACTTTGTCTATGTTTTCGATCCCCTCAATCGAGGCATGCTTTCCAGGCCTATCCTTGGCCTTGTAGAGCCGCCTAGCGAGCGCCTTGTAGAGAACCTCATTGATCAGTGTGCTCTTGCCGGACCCCGATGCCCCCGTTATGCAGACCAGTCTCCCTAGCGGAATCTTGACGTCGATCTCCTTCAGGTTGTTCTGCGCGGCGCCCTTGACCGTAAGTGACAGGCCATTGCCATCCCTGGTTTTTTCGGGAACCGGGATCTTCCTTCGTCCACCCAGATAGCCGCCGGTCAGGGAGTTCTCCTCGGCGATGATGTCCGCAACTGGCCCCTTAGCCACCACGTGGCCTCCCCTCTCTCCCGCTCCCGGCCCGAGGTCGACGATGTGGTCGGCCGCACGCATGATGGCCTCATCGTGCTCGACGATCAGCACTGTATTGCCCAGGTCACGCAGTCGCTTTAGCGTCTGGATGAGTCTGGCGTCATCCGCCGGGTGCAGGCCGATCGAAGGTTCGTCGCACACGTACAGCACCCCCATCAGGCCAGATCCGATCTGAGTGGCCAACCGGATTCGCTGGGCCTCACCACCGGACAGGGTCGAGGCGGTTCGGCCGAGGGTGAGGTAATCCAGTCCGATGTTGATCAGAAAACTCAGCCTCTCATCTATCTCCTTGAGTATCTGATCCGATATCTTTCTCTCCCTGTCGTTAAACCAGGGCGGGTCGTAGACATCTTTCTGAGCCGGACTGGATCTTTGGTCCTCGCCCCGACTACTCGCACGAAGCCCTGCAACCCATTTGGCTGCTGCTCCGACCGACTTGTCAGTTACGTCGATCACGCTTTCACCGCCGATACGAACCGCCAGCGCCTCCGGCCGCAAGCGTTGCCCGGAGCAGGCCTGACACGGTCGCTGCGTCATGTAACGTTCAATCTCCGCCCGCACATGATCGGACTGGGTCTCCTTGTAGCGACGCTGCAGGTTGTTGACCACGCCCTCGAACGAAGTCGTCCAGTTAAACTTGCGTCCCTTCTGGGTGACGTGGGTCATCCGAACCCTCTTGGTACCGGTCCCATACAGCACCAGATCCAGGTCCCCGGGTTGCAGTTCCGACACCGGAACCGCGGTATCAAAATCAAACGACCTGCCAAGTGATCTGAGCAGGCTTGCAAACCATGGACTTGAAGTGCCGCTGCGTGCCCAAGGCTCCACCGCTCCCCCATTGAGGCTGAGGGAACGGTCGGGAATGATCAGGTCCGGGTCGACCTCAAGCCTGTAACCCAGACCGGTGCACTTGGGGCAGGCACCGTGGGGGTTGTTGAAGCTGAAGGTTCGCGGCTCGACCTCCCCCAGCGAGATATTGCAATGCACGCAGGCAAAGTTCTCCGAATATAGCCTCTCCTCGCCGTCGGCTTCGGCAACGAGCACCGTTCCTCCCGCCAACCGCATCGCCTGTTCGATAGAGTCGGCAACCCTGGCGGGATCGCCGCTATCCCCGATCACCAGCCGGTCAACCACCACCTCTATGTCGTGCCATTTCTTCTTATCTAGATCGAATTCCTCGGACAGATCATGCATCTCTCCGTTGACGCGTACCCTTACAAAGCCCGCCTGGCGCGCCGAAGCAAACACGTCCTGGTGTTCACCCTTCCTGCGCCTGACCATTGGCGCCAGGATCTGGACCCGCGTGCCCCCGGGCATGTTCATCACGGCATCTGCGATTTGCTCGACACTCTGGGCGCGGACTGGCCGGCCGCAGCCCGAACAGTGCGGCCGGCCCACCCGGGCGAACAGGAGCCGCAAGAAGTCATAAATCTCGGTGACAGTGCCGACCGTAGACCGGGGATTGTGAGAGACGCCCTTTTGGTCGATTGAGATGGCCGGCGACAGTCCCTCAATATAGTCAACTTCAGGCTTGTCCATGCGCCCGAGGAACTGGCGGGCATACGCGGACAGGGACTCTACGTACCTTCGTTGGCCCTCGGCGTAGATTGTGTCGAAAGCAAGAGAACTTTTGCCAGAGCCCGAAACGCCGGTCATCACGACCAGCCGGTTTCGGGGGATCGTAACGTCTACGTTCTTGAGATTGTGCTCGCGGGCTCCCTTTACGACGATGTTCTCGAGCGGACCTTCCCTTACTCCTCCTTCCGTACCGTCGACAGCCCTGGGCATTGTCTCCAGTACAGCTGGCCCATTGGGAGGAATCGCATCGGCCTGAGTTCGGCGCTTCCTGATGGTGTGGCCGTTGGACCCAGCTCTCGGCTGCGGAGCTTGGCTGGGAGCCTGTAGTGACGTACGTTTCCGGGCGGCTTTGCCGCGCACCTTTCTACTTGGCAACGGCTATGTAGACCTCAAAAAAACGCTTGAACAGATGTTTGATTGGAGGCGCCTATTGTAGCACCGAGCGCGCGTGGTAGGCTGGCAAACATGCCGGATCCACAGACACCCTGCTTGAAGAGGATCACCGCCCAAAAGGTCGCCTATATCGCCGTTCGAGGTAGCTACGAACTGCTTCCGAGCAAGATGGTAGAGCTTGCCACCTGGTTTGGCAGGCAGGCGATCGAACTCGGCGGCCACCCCGGCGCAACCTACTACAACAGTCCCAGCCACGCGGACGAAGATGAACTTGAATGGGAGGTCTGGATACCCACTCTGTCGTCGTTGAGAGAGCGCGAATCCATCGGCGGGCGAATCGGGGTGAAGACCCTTGAGTCGGCCACCTGCGCAACGCTCGTGCATGTCGGGCCCTACGAGACCCTCGACCGTTCTTCGGACGCCCTGCTTCGATGGACAGCCAGGCAGGGGCATCTCCCGGCCGGCCCCTTCCAGACCGTTTTCGTCGACGACCCCGCAGACGTTGATGGCCACGAGCTAAGGACGGTTGTCAGATTCGCCGTGACACCTCGCGATTCGCCTTCCGACGGCGCAGCGGGCATCTAGACGGGAGGCGACGTGGAGGAGGAACTGATCTCACGCATAAGGCGGATCGCCGAAGCCCGAGGTGCTCTTCGATACGGTAGGTTCAGGCTCTCGGCCGGCGGAACGTCAAGTTACTACTTCGACGGCCGGCTGCTGACTCTCGATCCCGAGGGCAGTTATCTGGTTGCAAAGGCCTTACTACCTCTGATTATCGGAAGTGGTGCCACGGCGGTTGCGGGGCCGACGCTCGGCGCTGATCCGATCGTCGCGTCCGTGGCTACCGTAAGCCACCTAGAGGGCACACCCGTCTCGGCGCTGATCGTGCGCGGGCGCGCGAAAGCACACGGCACGGGTCGACGCATCGAGGGTTCCGTCGACCGTTCCATGAGGGTTGCGGTAGTCGATGACACCTGCACGACAGGGCGGAGCCTGCTCGACGCGGTCGACGCTCTGGAGGAAGAGGGGTGTCAGGTCACCGGGGTTCTCTGCGTACTCGACCGCAACGAGGGGGGAAGCAGGCTGCTGGGTCAACGGGGTCTGCCGTTTCATGCCCTGCTACGGGCATCACCTGATGGGGGTGTGGAGGCGTGCCCCCGGCCTCCGGCCACGACGTAGCGGCTCCTCGGTAAGCGTGGCGGTCTCTGGTGAGACAGAAGGAGCCTTGGTCGCCTGGCGCCGCTCTCCATCGGGCACGGCCCGCCAGCTCATGCGCTCCGGGGCACCGCCCGATACGACTTAAGTGCTAGCTAGTCCTGCCTGTAGACAGGGAAGACGAAGGCGAGACGAAAGGTTACGGCTAGCGGCGCCGCCGGCGGCGAGCACGCCGAATTGCGCGAGCCCTGTCGATCCGCACCTGCTCGCCCTTCGATCGGAAAAACCTGCGGTTCCTCAATTCGCGCATTATGCCGCCGCGCTGGATGGCGGACTGGAAGCGCTTAAGCAGCGCCTCTCCATCTTCACCATCTCTTAGAACGACGTAGGCCAAGGACCCCTCCTCCTCGCGGTCACTTTGCGCGACCTGTGCTTTGCCGCGCGTACCCGCATTTTAGCACGTTGACAGTCCAGCGCGTGGCCAAGCCATCCTGGCAACTGCGACGCCCGCTCTTGTCGGCCGCCGCCTTCAGAGTTCGTTGATCCGTATCGCGTAGAGGCCACGCTCATTGATCTCCGAAACCCTGGGCAGAAGGTCCTCGGGTCGGTCCCCTACACCGATCTGGCGGCCCGCGAGCCTATCGAACTGTCCAGCCGCAACCCTTAGCAAGGACTCGACGGCTTCTTCCATCGAGTCGTCCTGTCCGGACTCAAACAGCTCTCGAATGCCTTCGACGATCGGGTTACTCACATCAATGTCAGGCCGGGCCGCAGAATACTCGGTCATGTCCGTTCGCACGGTGCCCGGGTGGTAGGCCAGTACCGACACCCCCTTCGGGCCTGCAGAGCCGGCGAGGCACTCGGTCCAGAGGGTCAATGCCGCCTTCGACGCGCAATATGCAGAGTAGCCGGGGCTTGCGAATCCCGCCGCGCCGCTGGAGACGTTCACCACCCTGCCACTGCCCCTTTCAACCATGCCGCGCATCACTGCCTGAGCAAAGAAGAACTGGCCAAGCACGTTAACCTCAAGCACCTTCCACCAGTCGGCCGGTTCGATCTCCCAATCGTGGCCCGTGGGTCCCGCCACACCGGCATTGTTTATGAGCAGGTCGATAGGTCCAAGTCGGCTCTCAGTCTCGGCGACGGCAGCCGCGACGGATGCCCTATCCAGTACGTCGCAGCTCACGGCTATTGCCCGACCCCCCGCAGCGTTTATCGCGTTTGCCGTCTCCCCGAGTCCGGCCTCGGATCTCGCCACCAGGGCTACATCCGCACCAGCCGCTGCAATCGCGATGGAAAAGCCTCTGCCCAATCCCCGACTCGCTCCGGTGATGACCGCTACCTGTCCGCCGAGATCTATCGCGTCTTCCATTGCGTTTCCCTTCTTGCCAGCAGATCTTAATCCGTCCATCCGCCTCCTCCGTGCCTCCTGTCCGCGTAAAGTCCATGACTCACGATGTACTTTGCCACAGCGTTGTCGACCGAGCCGCTCGGCAGGCTCCCGGCTGCCATTCTGCGCCTAAGTTCAGAGGAGCTTATCTCCACCGGCTGGCCGGATAATATGTACGCTTGGTCGGAGGCCCCAGCCCTCAACTTCTCAAGCGGACCCAGATCCAACTCCACACCCGGCCTTTCCAACACCGTCACCGTCGCCAGCTCTAGTAACCGTTCAGGCCTTGACCACTCTGGCAGCGATGGCAGGCAATCGGAGCCCAGCAGTAGAAACAGGTGAGCTCCCGGATTCTCCTCGGACAGCTCTTCCAATGTGTCCGCGGTATAGGTTGGTCCGCTTCTCCACAACTCTCTGTCGTCGGCTTCCAGGCCCGGATGGCTGCTGAGCGCCAGTCTCACCATCTCAAGCCGGTGGGCCGCTGGGGTGATCCGATGGCTTTCGCTCCTCTTCATCCAAGGATCGCCCGCTACGGTGAACACTACGCATTCGAGTCCTAGCTGTGCCTGCGCCTCCTTGGCCTTTGCGACATGGCCAGCGTGAATTGGGTCGAACGTACCCCCCAGCACTCCTATCCTCATTGCCACACAGAGCTGCCTTGCCACCGGTCCGTACACCCGCCGTGTCCAGGACGTCCAACCTTCATGTCCATTCCCATTCGGAATCCCCAATCCGGACGGTGTCGCCGGTCGATATGCCCAGCCCCTCCAGCTGGCGCACGATGCCCATCCTTCTCAACTGGGCATAGAACTGCTGTTTCGCTGGCCAGCTTGCAGGGTCTATCATCACCGCCAAGCGCGCCGCTTTCGCCGAGCGCACGATGAACACGCCGTCCTCGACCACCACGCTTGTCCTCCGATCAACTGGCGCCGGTCTGATGACCGGCACCTCCACCGTATCCGTCGCATCCGTCGCCCTGCGTTCCGTTTCCACCTCTTGCTCTATCCCCAGCCGCTCCCGCAGGCTCTGGCGTTGTGGTCCCTCCCGGCCATATTCATCGACCATTTTCACGACCAAATCGAGCAGTTCCTCCAGACCCGTCCGACCTGCAGCTGAAATCCCCGTTGCCGCCAGTCCTCTCCTGCGGCATCCCGCCACCAGGGAGTCCAGCCTCGCCGCCGCCTCAGGCATATCCATCTTGTTCAGGGCTACGATTCTCGGCTTGTCAGTCAGCTTCGCATCGAACTCCGCCATCTCCCATCCGATCTTGTCGGCATCATCGAGCGGATTGTCAGCTGCCGCATCGATGACGTGGACGAGCACACTTGCTCTTTCCACATGCCGAAGAAAGTCATGGCCTAAGCCCACTCCTTGACTCGCTCCGGCTATCAGCCCTGGGATATCCACCACCACGAGCTCTGCGCCGCGGTGGTCAACAACCCCCAAGACCGGCTCGACCGTCGTGAATGGATACGGCGCCACCTTCGGCCTAGCTCTGCTGATCGCCGACAGCAGGCTCGACTTCCCTGCGTTCGGGAGACCGACCAGCCCGACATCACCAATGAGCTTCAGTTCAAGCCGCAGAGCCCGCTCCGTGCCCTCCTCACCAGCTTCGGCCAGCAGTGGGAACTGATTGACCGAGGTCGCAAATGACGCGTTCCCTCGCCCGCCAGCCCCTCCAGTTGCTATGCGAACCCGCTGTCCATGGTTATCGAGATCGGCTAACAGGTGATCCTCTCCCTCAAAGACCTGCGTCCCCACCGGCACCGTCACCTCCGTATCCCTACCATTTCGCCCATGGCGGAGACCGCCCTTGCCTGTCTCCCCCGCCTCGGCGGCAAACCGATGCTTGTAACGGAACCCACGAAGCGTATTTACATTCCGGTCGGCTACAAGGACGACACTCCCACCATCCCCGCCATCGCCACCATCAGGACCACCCCTTGGCACATACTTCTCGTGACGACCACTGATAGCTCCGTGTCCGCCGGCGCCGCTGACAACGACTATGTTGGCCTGATCAATCATCGATCCGCGTGCAGGGGTGATGAGAAGGCAGAGTCAGAATGACAGCAATATGTGTTGTGGATGGTGTGTACATCAGCGCAATGTGCCGGATTAGTGCGGTCGATGGGCAAACCAATAGCGGGGTTTAATGTGGTGAGATGGTGTGAAAGTGTGCAGGTATGTGGAAGGCCTGGCTGACGGAACGCTGGTAGGTGAGCTGTCAACACTGATCCACAGCCATCTACGTTGAAGTCCTGTGGCTGATCGCGAGCTGTGGATGGTGCCGCAGCGGTCAGGTCGGTCGAAGTTGCTAGATGGATGTATGACTGGTCCATGCTGAGTTGGCGATCAGGTGGATGAACTCTGCGTGGAGGGAGGGGCTGGCGGCGATTGTGCCATCGCTGGCGAGAGATGCGGGTTGGCCGTGACGATCGGACACTAGGCCCCCTGCCTCGGCCACGAGGAGAAGGCCTGGGGCCTGATCCCAGGCCTCTAACTTGTGATGGAAAAAGACATGAAACCTGCCAGCGGCGACATACGCTAGACCCAGCGCGGCGGAGCCAAGGATGCGGACGGTCTGCATACCGGGCCATAGATCAAGCACCAAGCGGAGCTGATCTGCGGCACCGTTGTCGGAATAGGAAAGATCGAGGCCTAGGATTCCATCAGCGAGGTGGTTGTCGCTGGCGACGTGGATCCGTCTGCCGTTCAGAAAGGCTCCTTGGCCACTCATCGCGTGGAACGTCTCTGCGCGCACCGGGTCATGGGTAACCCCAACGCAGACATCACCATCATGGGCCAGCGCAATTACCGTCGAAAAGTGGGGTACCGACGAGGCGAAGTTGCGTGTGCCGTCAATCGGGTCGACGATCCACACCCATCCCTGGCCAACGTCGATTTGGTGGCCAGACTCCTCGCCCAGGATGGGTATGGTCGGGTATTCTCGGCGGAGTACATCGGCGACGGCCTGCTCGGCCGCAACATCCATCGCAGTGACGACGTTGCCGCGACCTTTGGGGGTAACCGTACCGGGTGAGCCGAAGCGGCTCGTGAGGATAGAGCCGGCTATACCGGCCGCTTCCAGGGCGACATCGATTGCGGACCTGCCAGAGGCCGAAACCGGACATCGTGGAGCGCTTCTCGCAGGTGGTGTGTCGGCCAAGACCTTGTCCCTAGTGAACGCCGCAGGCGTTCGAAAGTGGGGTTGCCGGGGCAATGGTAGCAAAACCGCATCTTCTGGGATGCCGGGGACCGGGTGCCCGCCCTGCCGACGCTAGGATATTTGTTCCGGATATCTCTCAAACATGATCTGGGCGTCTTCCAAGCATGAGGCCTGGGTGACCTGTACGCCCGTAGGGGACGCGGTGGCGGCTCAGACTCCCCGTTATGGTGCGAGAATTGATTGCGCGTGCGTTCGGCATGAGGCTTACGGCGAGTGCGGCAATCGTGGTGACGATCTGACGAAGCGACGCTGTGAAGCGATTCACCAGAAAATCGGCGTGAAATCTCGCTGACGGCTCTTGCGAGCTTGGACAATGGGCGTGCTAAAATCGCGCCCGGCCTTTGCTGACGAACGGGTCCCGGTGAAGGCTCCGCACCTACTCCACGCGCCGTAGGCGTTAACACCGTGGTCGATTTGCGTGTTCTTTTTGGGCCCAGTGCTCGGCGGTTGTCATGAGGAATTGAACACGACCCTTCCTGATCGTATAGCCGTAGAAGACAGGCCGGCCCAGAGGCGAGATCTTTCACCTCAGGACTTGTGGAGAGCTGCTCTGGGCGAGATGCAGATGCGGGTTTCGGAAGCTTGCTACAGGACGTGGTTGGCGGAGACGAACGCCCTGTCCTTGGCCGATGGGACGTTGACAATCGCTGCGCCTACGGCATTTGTCGCCGAGATGCTGGAGCGGCGATTGCTAAGACTAGTCTCAGAATCGGTCGAAAAGATCGCTGGGCACGGTGTGCAAGTTCATATCGAGGTAGCGGGCTCAGATGCCGCGACGTCTGCGCCGCATCGGCCGACGTCGGTGCCGGTAGATGGAGCGTCCCGCACGGTGAGCCGGCCAGGCGGCGTTCAGGCAGTCTCCGAGATGCGGCTCAATCCCGGATACACCTTTGATTCCTTCGTTGTCGGCATCTCCAATGAGCTGGCGCACGCTGCGGCTATGGCTGCGGCGGAGCGCCCCGGCGCGGTCTACAACCCACTGTTCATCTATTCGGGTGTGGGATTGGGAAAGACGCACTTGCTAACCGCGGTGGGACACAAAGTGCGATCGTTGGGGCTGTCGACGATCTATACCTCGACCGAGGAGTTTACCAACCAGTACATCAGTGCAATACGGGCCGGCGAGACAGAGGCCTTTAGGGGCAGGTACCGGGGGGCCGATGTGCTGTTGCTGGACGACATCCAGTTTCTGATAGGAAAAGAGCAGACGCAGGAAGGCTTCTTTCACACCTTTAACTCGCTTCACGTCAACGGCCGCCAAATAGTCGTTACCTGCGATCGGCCGGTCGCTGCACTCTCCGTCCTGCAGGATCGCGTGCGTTCTAGGCTCTGTGGAGGCCTAGTTGTAGACATCCAGCCCCCGGATTTAGAGACCCGCCTCGCCATTCTTCAGGCAAAGGCCGGGTCAACCGCATCGGCTACGAGGGTATCGGAAGAGGCGCTGCAGCTGTTGGCGGAGTTGGAACATCGCAATGTGCGAGAGCTCGAGGGCTCGCTCAATCGAGCCGTCGCGTACGCCGAGCTGACCGGTGGAGAGGTTACACCCGACGCCGTTAGGAGGGTCGTTTCGGAGACTCTCGCCAGGCCCGAGCCCGTGCCGCTGACAGAGCGGATGGTGCTAGATGCGGTGGCCGCCCACTTCGCTGTTGAACGAGGTGCCCTGTCGGGTCGGCGCCGTGATGCCCGGACCACTCTGGCCCGCCACGTGGCGATGTATCTGCTCAGGGAGGACGCGCAGCTGGCTTTGACTGTTATCGGCCGTGCCCTGGGAGGCAGAGACCACTCTACTGTGCTGCATGGCCGGAATCGAATAGCCAGGCTCATCAGCGAAGGTGACGGGATCCGTCACGACCTGTCCAGCCTGCGTCGGCAGCTTGCCTCTGCTCAGCTCTCCGCCACGCCTGTGGCCGATTAGCGCCCGCTAGCAGTTGGTAAGGCCGGACCGCCAGACTCGGCAACTGGCCGTCGCATCAACAGGGAGGGCGGGTGCCCCTCAGAGCTAGGGCTCGAAGACAACGACAGTCGCCGTTGCGTTCCCCGCGGAATCAGTTCCAAGGCCCAAGAACCCTATCCACGCCTTGCCGAAGCTGCGCATTGCCGGTGCGGTGGACCCAGGCGGAATCAGCAGGTCCATGTTGCCCAGATCCCAACCACCGTTACGAAGGTTAACCCGCACCATCTCGCCTCCCGCAGGATCCGTGAGGACTTCCAAGAAACGGACCAAAGTGCCGATGGAGGCACCGGGGCTGGCGAGACCCTGGCCGACCCGAATGACCGCAGGGGTTCCCAGAGGGGTCACGACGACATCATCCTCCGGCTTGGCCTCGACCGGCTCAGCAAAACTGACTGTAGAGGCGTCGAGTGTGCGGTCGGCCGAACCGGTTCCTCCGCTGTCGTCGTCAGAGGCGGAAGCGATTGGCTCACCGGGATCGATCGGGCCGCCACCGCATCCCAGCACGGTAGGGCCGGAAGGGGTTTCAAAGCCGGTGGGGCTGAAGAACTCGGTAATGACCGCGATCTTATCGGGCCCCTGACCGCCAGTTATAAATATGCGACCGTCAGGGATGGTCGTCTGTCGATGGCGGTTGCGAGGGAGCTGCATGCTAGGTCCCGGAGACCACGTTCCGGTCCAAGGGTTGTAAATCTCGGTGGAGTCCAGATTCCCTTCTCCGCCGCTGACCAGCACTCGGCCGTCCTTGAGCAGAGAGCCAGCGAAGTCGGATCGGCCGATGTTCATGGGGCACGTTGTGGACCAGCTGTCGGTTTCTGGATCGAATATGTCCGTCCCGGTTAGTTTGCCCTTGCCACCGGCCACCAACACCTTGCCGTCGCTCAGCATTGAGTAAACGGGGAACAGTCTGGGCTCAGAGAGGCGGCCCGCGAACGTCCAAGTGTCTGTGACGGGGTCGTAGATCTCGGTGGAGGTGATGGCGTCTTCCAACTCGCGCTTGCCACCGCCTGCCACCAGCACCCGGCCGTCATTCAGCAGCACCGCGGCGTGATTGGATCGTCCCTCGGCCATTGGAGCTACGGCCGTGATCTCGTTGGTCACAGGGTCGTATGCCGAGACCCTGTCGAGCTGAGTGAGGTCGTCAGTGCCGCCGACTATCAGAACCCTGCCGTCTGGCAGGAGCGTCTGGGTGTGTTTCCAACGCCAGACCTTGAGTTTGGGCCCCGCCGTCCAGGTGTCTGTTGCAGGGTCGTATAGCTCGGTGGTCTTTTGCGGATCGTTCGACGAGTTGGCTCCACCCGAGACGAAGACACGGCCGTCCGCCAGTACAGTGGCCGCAGGGTGTTCTCTGCCCAGATCGGCGTTTACCATCTGAGCGAGATATCGCCATTGTCCGGTCGCCGGATCGTAGAGTTCGGCAGACTTTAGGCGAGGTACACGCTGTCCACCCCCACTGCTGCGACCGCCGGCAACCATGATGGTTCCATCCTGGAGGATAAGCACCGCGTGATCCTTGCGACGGTCAGTGAGTTCGCCCGACACGACGAACTGGCCAACGGAAGACGGGGCTTCGGCACTGACATCTTCGGTCACGGAGCTGGTGCTAGCAGCTTGCTGCTCGTCGGTGGGCTGGGGATCAGAGCAGGCCAAACCCAGCCAGACTACGGTTGCTATTATGACTAAGAGTGATTTGGTAGACATGGCGGCAGATTCTAAAGCATATCTTGAGGCGCTGGCGCTGGCCGGAGCCGTGCGGGACTGCTAAACTCCCGCGAGCCCGGATTGTAGAGGTAAATGGCAGGTGGTGTGGGTCGGCGGACCGGCAGCGTAAAGCCCAGGCCGGGAAGGACGAGAGTGAGAATCACAGTAAGGCGAGTACTTATCGCGGTCGGGGTATTGGCCTTGGGCGCTGTTGCGTACCTTGCATGGTGGCTGATTTCTCCGCTGTTCATCGACAAGGTCGTGGAGGAAGAATTTCCCTTTGCCGCCGCGGCAGAGGTCCCTTCCGACATGACCAGAGTTGAAGTCGAAGCTACGATGGTTTCCATCGCCGAGGTCGATTCTCCGGTGTCGGAAGCCATGCCGGAAGAGATGGCAGCGGGGGAGCCGGTCAGGGTGGTCACTGGGGAGTTCAGGGGGGCCGACCGTTTCCACAATGGAGAGGGCACGGCAACGGTCTACCGACTACCTGACGGCGGGCTGATCCTGCGGCTGGAGGACTTCCGAGTTACGAACGGACCCGACCTGCGGGTGCTGGTTAGCCCCGCTCCTAACCCCGATGATGGCTCGGAGGTTAAGACAGGAGGCTATATCGAACTCGGTGGCCTAAAGGGCAATGTTGGAAATCAGAACTACGAGATTCCTGTCGACTACCCTGAGGAGGACTTGGGAAGCATTCTGATCTATTGCAAGCCCTTCCGTGTCATATTCGCGATAGCGCCCCTCTCAGCGCCTTAGCGAGTCCGTCCCCGCCCTCACCGGCCCGGAGGCCGTTTACACCAGCGGCATGACGATCTCTTCGATCGCCGTCGAAAGGCCGTCTACGTGTACCGACGGCACCACATGTTGGGCTGCTGACAGCACCTCTCTTGGCGCGCCGTCCATGGCGATTGCTAGTCCGCAGGCCCGGAGCATCGGTAGGTCGTTGTAGCTGTCTCCAATCGCAACGGAGTTGTCCAGATCGACTCCGGCCATAGCCGCCGCCCGGGCGGCGGCGGCGCCTTTGTTTGCGTCGCAATGGGTAAAGTCCACTGCCCACTTGTCGTTGTAAGGCAGATAGGCTCGAGCAGTGTTCAGCCTCAGCCGTCTACCCAGAGTGGCGGCGAGCGTCGTGGCGCCGCTCTGGGACAGGTCCAGCGCAGAGATGCGCGTGAACTCAATGCCCTGGGCTGCTGCTGGATCGGTCGTGACCCATGGGAGGTCGGCAACATCCGGGCTGATGAGATTGGTGTATGCGCCCTCAGGATGGGTGGCGAAGAATCTAGCTCCTACCGACTGCAGCTCGCCAATAACGGCCTCTGCGGCCGGTGTCTCCAGAGGTAGGCTCCACTCCACCTGGCCCTCGGGCATGCCGAAGATGGCTGCGCCGCCATCGCATATCTGAGGTGCCGTCAACCCTAGGTCGGAGGCGAAGCGGATGGTCTCCAGCCGCTCCCTTCCCGTCGCGATCGAAACCGGGACCCTGTCTTTCAGGCGTCGGACCGAGTCCACCACATTGCGTGAGATCTTCTGGTCAGGTCTGAGGAGAGTTCCATCCAGGTCCACAAAGGCCCATTGAATGAGAGTGGGAGGCTTCGTCTTCGGGGCCGGATCGATAGGGCCTGCTGGGCGCAAAACGGTTATGCGAGCCGGGGCGCTATGAATTCGTCGATCGCAACCGCGAGACCATCTTCCCATGCGGTGGGCGCGACGTAGTCGGCTGCGGCCTTAATGGACGGCGGCGCGTGGCCCATTGCCACCGCGCTTCCGCAAGCGCGCAGCAGCGACAGGTCATTGTAACCGTCCCCCACACCCACCACCTGCCGCAGAGACACTCGGACCAAACGGGCAAACTCGGCGGCGCCGGAGGCCTTCGTTGCCTCCGCGTGTGTGAAGTCCACCATCCAATCTCCGTTATCGGTGCGTACGACTACCTCGGTGTGAACTCCGGCCATCGATCTGCCGAAATCCGAGGCTATCGCCTCTGCCTGCCGTGGCGTTAGTGAGTTTGCCGTGACCCGGGTCAACAGCCAGTCCTTGATGTCTCCAGAGGCCGAGACGCGGCGGTCCCCGTCGACAGCCGTAAAGGTGTGACCACGCTCGTCAAGAAATTCCACGATCGATTGGGCGTCGTCGGCCGCGATCGTCCTGATCCAGAGCGGCCCGCGTTCTCCAGTACGAAAGACACGGGCGCCCCCTTCGGAGACCTGGGGTGCGGTAAGTCCCAGATCTCCCGCAAGCCAGCGGACGTCATGGTGGTCGCGAGAAGAGACGATTCCGACCGGCATGCGTTGTGCGAGCAGGGTAACCGCGCGGCGGACGGTGGGGGTTACCTCCATCCGCTCCGGAGCAAGTGTGCCGTCGCAGTCAACCAGCATCGCCCTGATGGGCAAGTCGAGCATCGATCCAACGTACAGCCGGTCCGCCGAGCAGGCAACCGGCGTGAGACTCCCGTCATCAGTGAGCTCGAGCGCGAAGCAGGGATAGGCAGGCGATATGGTTCAAGCGGTGTAAAGGGACCGGATGGTCTACCCCGGGGATATAATCGCGGTTACCCTACCTGCCGGGCTGTTGCCGGCAAGAGGCAAGGAGGATCCTGATGGCTGAGTATATCTCCTATCTGAACGGGGAGTGGCTTCCCACAGATGACTGCAAGATTGATGTGTTCGACAGAGGCCTTCTCATGGGAGATGCAGTCTTTGATGTGGCGCGCACCTACAACGGAAAGCCCTTCAAGATGGAGCGCCACTTTGCCCGAATGGCACGCTCCCTTAAGCACACGCGCATGGATATCGGGATGACTCCCGAAGAGTTCGGCAAGATCGTCCTGGAGGCGGTGGATCGCAATCAGGGCAACGTTGGTGACGCCGGCGACCTGATCATTTGGTGGTTCGCCACGCGAGGCAAGGGCGCCTGGGCATGGTCGGCGGGACCAGGCGCGGTAGGCTGCCGAATTGCCCCGGTCGACTTCGCTCGATTCTCGCCGTTCTTCTCTACGGGTGTGCACGGAGTGATCACCAAGGTGCGCAGCCACGCGCCCGGTACGGTTGAACCCAAGGTGAAGCACTACACCCGCATGAACTTCGCCATGGCGGAACTTGAGGCCAACGACGTGGTACCTGGGGGATGGCCCGTGCTGACTGACCAGGAGGGCAACCTCACCGAGGGCACAATCAACAACGTGTTTCTAGTGACCGATGGCACCATCCGTACTGCGACGGACAAATCGATCCTGCAGGGTATATCGCGCTCTGTGGTATTTGATCTGGCCAAGCAGCTTGGCATTCCGATCGTCGAGGAGGACCTGCAGCCTTACGACCTGTACACTGCCGACGAGGCATTTGTTTCGTTCACTGGTCCCGGGGTGCTGCCAATGACAGGGGCTGATCACCGACAGATAGGGGACGGAGAGGTTGGTCCCGTGGTCAACCAGTTGATAGCCGCCTGGTCAGAGTTGGTCGGCATCGACATTGTCGATCAGGCACAGAGATTTGGTTCGCGCCCGTGGCCGTAGTGCCGTCCTTGGGGGCGAAAGGCCGTTGACCGGTCTAAAGAGAATCCTGGTGTATGCGGACCGGGAGGATGAGCTGGCGTCCCTGACCGCCCGGCTAGACGCGGACGGGCATTCCACGACCGGCACGGCCGTAGACGACCTGGCCGTTGATCTCGCCGCGTCGGCCGACTTTGAGGCATTCGTGATTGACGGCCTCGTTCCCCCCTCTGATCAACTGAAGCTGACCACGGAGATCTCCAGACGCAGCCCGGGCATACTTGTTATTCGTGCGAACGGCCCGGAAGCTGTGCTGACCCAACTCAGACAGGCCCTTACCGAGCAGCATTCGAGAGAACATCAGCAGGAACCGGGCTTCGACTCACCGGGAGCGTAGCAGTGAGGGAGACCGTCGCATATTGCAACGGGGAATGGAAGCCGCGCTCCCGAGTCTCCATTGACCTTGGCGACCGCGGCTTTTACCTCGGCGATGCCGTCTTCGATCTATTTCGCACCTTTGACGGCAGGCCGTTTCGCTTACACGACCACGTCGATCGCTTCTTTCGATCACTCAACTATGTCCGCCTCGACCCAAGTGTAGGCCACGAAGAGATGGTCGCCCTGGGGGAGGAATGCGTTGCCCGCAATGAACCGTTTCGGCAGGGGATCGGGGACTGGAGCGTGTGGTTCGGGGTGACGCGCGGGTTGGCGGGCTGGCGTACGCTGGATGCAGATCCCACCTTCATTGTGCACGCCGCCCAGGTGCCATTCGACTCGTTTGCAGATCAATACGCCGCCGGTGCGAGTGCTGTGATCACCCGGTCTAGGAACCATACCCACCAGTCCCTTGAGCCGAAACTCAAACACACCTCCCGCATGCACCTTAACCTAGCAGACCTGGAGGCCCGTGACGTTGACGCCAGAGCCTGGCCGATCCTGCTCGACGCGGAGGGCGATGTGGCGGAAGGGTCCGGCTCGAACCTCTTTGTGGTCTGTGACGGTGTTTTGAGGACCCCCGGGGAGGCAGGCGTACTTCAGGGAGTGACACGCAAGGTCGTTTTCGAGTTGGCGGCGGACCTCGGCATCCCCGTGCTGGTGGAGGCGATTCAGCCGTACGATATTTACACTGCCGACGAGGTGTTCTTTACAAGTACGCCGTTCTGCGTGTTGCCAGTCACCCAGGTTGACCGCCGGCAGATCGGTGGCGGCCGTCCGGGCCCGGTGGCGGCCCGACTGTTGGCGGCGTTCAGTGAGGTGGTAGGTATAGACGTGGTCGACCAGGCGCTGCGTTTCAGGGATTCCCGCTCGAACATCTGAACGTTGGGCAGGATCGATGCGACGTCCTGTTCATAGGAGGACCGAGTTGAACGATACATTTGCCTACTTCAACGGTGAGTGGATGGCCCAAAAGGAGGTCCGCGTCGATCCATTCGACAGGGGCTTTTATGTCGGTGACGCTGTATTTGATCTGACCCGCACGTTTGATGGCCGCTCCTTCAAGATGGCCGAGCACGTTGACCGACTGTATCGCTCGCTGAGTTACGTCAGGATCGACCCCGGCATCACCGCTGCGGAAATGATCGAGATCAGCGAAGAGGGGATCCGAAAGAACGAACAGGCCCGCCTTGCCGGCGCCGGCGACTGGCATGTGTGGCAGGCCGTGACTCGAGGTACGGGCGCATTCAGGAAGCCGATGTCTGCCGCAACCGTAATGGTTCTTTATCTCCCTCTTGGAGCCTCGACATACGCGCCCTATTATCGAACAGGGGCCCATGGGATCATCGCGCGGACCCGCAGCTACTCGCCACAGGCGCTCGATCCGAAGATAAAGCACTACAGCCGCATGAATTTCAACATTGCCGAGCAGGAGGCCTTCGACGTAGATCCTGAGGGATGGCCCATCCTCCTCGACCAGAGCGGAAACTTGTCTGAGGGCAACGGTTACAACATTTTCTTGGTGACGTCAGGTGTCCTCAGGACACCTAAGGATGACGCCATATTGCAGGGCGTCTCCAGGGGCGCCATTTACGAGCTGGCCGAGCGCCTGGGCATTCCGGTGGCCGAGGAGAACCTGCAGCCTTATGATCTCTACACGGCCGACGAGGCATTTGTCTCCAACACTCCCAGCTGCATGTTGCCCATGACCAGGGTGGACCACCGTCAGATCGGCGATGGCAAGCCCGGCGTGATCACCCGGCAGCTCCTGGCAGCGTGGTCAGAATGGGTTGGCGTGGACATAGTTGGACAGATGGAAGCCCTCGACAGCCGTTAGAGATGGCTCGCCGGGGAATAGCACGCCACACGCCTGGAAGCCTTGGGCGCCCATGGGTGCGCGTTCGGGCAAACTGCATGGCCGCACGTATGGCGATCGTGCATTGGCGCGGCAGGTCCACAGGGAGACTCAATTGCCAGCCCAGGGTGGCTGAGCAGGAAGGTGCAGAAACGGAACGATGGGAAACATAGTCGCTTACTTCAATGGGGAATGGGTGGATCAGGAAGAGATCCGCATACATCCACTCGACCGAGGCTTTTATGTGGGAGATGCGGTCTTCGACCTAGCCCGCACCTTCAACGGTCGCTCCTTCAAGATGCGCGAGCACATCGACCGCCTCTACCGGTCCCTTAAGCATGTCCGAATCGATCCGGGAATCACCGAAGACGAGATGCTTGAAGCGAGCGAGGAGGCGATTCGCCGCAATGAGCAGGCGCGGGGCGAGGCCGGAGATTGGCATATCTGGCAGACCGTAACCAGAGGCATAGCGGGCTGGCGTCAGCTGGAGGCGAGTCCGACTGTGATGATCCAGGTTTTCCCCGTGCCGTTCAATCTCTACGCACACATGTTCAAGCAGGGTGCACACGGGGTGATCACACGTACCAAAAGCTATTCGGCGGAGATGCTCGACCCGAAGGTCAAGCACTATAGCCGCATGAATTTCAACCTCGCTGAGCTCGAGGCAAGAGATATTGATCCCGAGGGATGGCCCATCATGACCGATAGCGATGGCAACATCACGGAGGGCACGGCCTATAACATCTTCATTGTGAGCGGGGGCGTCATACGGACCGCCGGTGACAGCTCCCTTCTTCAGGGAGTGTCCAGGGGCGCGGTATTGGAGTTGGCCGAAAGGCTGGGCATTCCGGTGGTAAGCGAAGATCTGCAGCCGTATGACCTGTACACGGCGGACGAGGCTTTCCTGACCAACACGCCGGTCTGCGCCCTTCCGATAACTCGTGTGGACCATCGGGAAATTGGCGATGGCAGGCCAGGCCCGGTTACCGAGCAGCTTTTGGCTGCCTGGTCGGAGTGGGTGGGCGTCGACATAGTGGACCAGGCCGAGCAGATGGCAAGCACGATGGGAACCGAACGGGTACTGTCCTGATGAGCGGCCGCACTGCCTACTTGAACGGGGAGTTCATCCCAGAGTCCAAGGCGAAGATAGACCCCATGGACAGGGGCTTTTACGTGGGAGATGCGGTGTTCGATATCGCCCGCACATTTGATGGGCGACCATTCAAGCTCAGGGAGCACACCGAGCGGCTGTACAGATCGCTGAGTTACGTTCGTATCGACCCGGGCATAGACGTTGAGGCGATGATCGAGGTGTCTGAGGCTCTGGTTTCTCGCAACGAGATGGCGAGAGTCGAGGCGGGTGACTGGTATATCTGGCAGGTAGTTACCCGGGGTTTGGCCGAAAACCGGGCGGCGAAGGGCGAGCCGACGGTTCTTGTGATGACAAAGCCCGTGCCCTGGGACCCCTGGGCAGGGTATTACGGTGACGGCGCGCACGCTGTGATAACGCGTACCAGGGCCTATCCTTCGCAGGCTCTGGAGCCAAAGATAAAGCACTACAGCCGCATGAACTTCAATCTGGCCGACCTTGAGGCCGAGGACGTTGATCCGGGGGCGCTACCGATCCTGCTAGACATGGAGGGCAACGTTGCCGAAGGCACCGGCTACAATGTCGCCATCGTCGCCGACGGGGTCATCAAGACACCGGGCGATTCCGCCATACTGCAGGGAGTCTCCAGGGCGACGGTGTTCGAATTGGCCGATCGGCTCGGCATTCCCGCTCAGGAACGGCCACTGCAGCCCTATGATGTCTATACGGCGGATGAGGTCTTCTTGATCACCACGCCTACTTTCGTTACGCCGGTTACCATGGTCGACCATCGGCCGATTGGCGACCGACGCCCCGGCCCGGTGGTCAGCAGGCTGCTATCGGCATTCTCGGAACTGGTCGGCGTCGATATAGTTGACCAGATGGTCACCCGTGCGGCGCTACTCTAGACGCCCTCCCGCTGGTTCCCCCAGATAGGAAGACAGGGCACTGAGGTTCGCTTCCCAATATCTCTGCTGAGAGGAGATCCAATCGGCGGCCTTTGTAAGTGGCCCGGCGTTCAGCGAGAGCCAGTGGTCTCGCCCCCGCACGGTACGTGTAACCAGCCCCGCTCGCTCCAGTACCTTAATGTGTTTGGAGGTTGCTGCAAGTGAAATGGGCAGCGCCTCGGCCACTTCGGTAACGCGCAGGGTCTGGCCTTGGAGCCGACGCAGGATGGCTCGCCTGGTTGGGTCAGCCAGGGCTGAGAATGTGACGTCCAGTAGCCCTTCAGATTCCTTAACCATTAGGTTGAGGAGGCGGCTATGTAGCGCCCTGGGGAAGTCACTGGGAGCGGCCAATACACGTCATACCTGCTCGGCAGTCAAATGATAGTTAACCTGTAGGTTGAGGAATCTAGACGAGAAATCGGGCGGCCGTCAGGCCGTCTGAAATAGTTTACCATAAGGTTGATTAAATGCTCGGGGTCAGCTGTACGGATATGGATCGACGTATGTGGTGGCCTCGCCTGTCATCAGTTCCAGGCCGTCCTGGTTTCTGGCGTTGCAGGATAGCGTGACCACCGGTTTGTCGTCGCGAACCTGGGTGACGACGCATTCTACGGTCACGGTGTCCCCGAGGTAGGCAGGATTTTGGAATCGGCAAGTCTGGCCCAGAAATATAACGGTATGACGGGGACCCGGTATGACGTGACCAAGTACGGCTGAGACGAGGCCGATCAGGATCGTGCCGTGGACGATGCGGCCTTGGAAGCGAGTGGCAGACGCGTGCTGAGGATCAAGGTGCACGGGCTGGTCATCGCCGCTGATGCGGGCGAAGTCGACAACGTCCTTCTCGGTGATCGTCTTGGTAAAGGAACTCTTTGCGCCAAGTCTCAGCGCTGCCGGCATGTCGATGTTCATTCCGCCTCTCCGTCGGTCCTAGGTATGGGGGCCAGTGGGCTACGGTGCGGGTGGCCCGACGACGGTTGCAACCGTCGTGGTGCCGCTGCCGCCAATATTGACGGTAAGAACCCGGCCACTGTTGATGGGCACCTGATAGTCGCTGGCGCTGCCGGTCGTCTGTTTTGCCGCGTCGAGGATCTGCCTGACGCCGGTGGCTCCTACGGGATGCCCTCCGCCGATCAGGCCCCCGCTGGGGTTCAATGGGAGTCGACCGTCCATTTCTAGCCATCCCTCTTCAATCGCCTGACGGTTTTCACCCGGTGCCGTCAGGCCAATCAAATCGACAGCCGCATACGCGGTGGTGGTGAAGCAGTCATGGAACTCGCAAGCGTCAAGATCGGCCGCCTCGTTGATCCTTGCTTGAGAAAGGGCCTGCGAGATGGCGCGCCTAGCGTGAGGCAGAATGTATTCGTCAGATGCGCTCTCGTCCAGCTTGTCGTCGATAGCTATGGGTGCCGTGGTATGACCCCACCCGAGGAGAGCGGGCATCGCTTCCATCTCTAGGTCTCTTGTGGAGGCGTGCTCGGCGGCATACGCCTCGGAGGCGAGCACGATCGCAACAGCCCCATCGGTGATTTGCGAGCAGTCCCGGACCGTGATCTCGGGAGAGATGCGCCTGTCCATCTTGTCCGCCATCTGGGACAGATCCCACGCCCGAGTTTGAGCTAACGGGTTGTTGCGGGCGTGACGGTACATCAGGTCGGACAGATACGCCTGGTGTTCAGCGTACTCGTCCGGCGGCATCTCGAAGCGCCGCATGTACTCGGCACCCAGCCGGCCGAATAACTTGGGAAAGGGAAATTCCACGCCCTTTGCTTCCCTCTCATACCAGGCTGCTGTGCCCAGGTATTCGGAGCCCTGGCTGGGACTGACGGTCTTCATCTGCTCTATGCCGACCACCAACGCCACGTCGTATCGGCCAGCTTCGATCTCAGCCCAGGCCGCGAGGATCGATACGCCTCCCGATGCGCAGGCGGCCTCGTGCCTCGCCGTGGGCAGACCGCGGAGTGCAGGGTTAGCCTCAAGCGCAAGAGCCCCAAGATGGCCCTGGCACAAGAAAAGCTCCGCGGCCGCGTTCCCAACGTGGATCGTCTCGACGTCGCCAGCGGTCAGCTGCGAGGCAGCCAGGGCCCCGTCAATCACCTCGGTCATGACGTCGTGGATGCCGCGGCTCTCCTTCAGCCAGTTGCGCACAAAGTCGGTTTGGTATCCCCCGAGTAGCCGGACCATGGTCTTCCTACCTGTCTGCAATACTTGAAATGCGGAGAGCCCAGTCTACCCGACGCCGACGTCCACCGCCCGTGGCGCCGGCGGGGCTGGATCGACGTGCCACGTTGCCGTGAAGTTCGTAGTAGCCGAGGTCCAGCACCTCGGCCAATAGCTGTTTGCGCTTGGACGGCGTGGCGGCGGTGAACATGTCCGCTCGACCCTGTAGCAGGAACGCTGTGTTCACGAAGGTTTCGTAAGCCATGTGGATTAAGCCTCGTATGGCCGCCTCGGTTGCCCGAACCGTAGTCCCGGTGATGGGAATCGCCCGTCCGTTCGACTCGACCTGCATCTCAAGTATGGTCGCGCCCTGTCTGCCGCGTTTTTTGGAGTGGCGGCTGCAGACTCGGTAGATTCGATCCCTTGCAGAAAAGTCCAGCTCGACGGACATGTCGGCCTGGCCCTGGTGGATGAGTTTGTCCTGGGTACGCGTCCGCGTCGCTCCCCAGGGCGCCCATGTGATGGAGTCAAGGAGCGCGGACTTCCCGTGGCCGTTGGGCCGAGGAGACAGGCGATCTGGATGGACTTGAGGTCGAGTGCAGGCGGCTCGAGGTAACACATGAAGTTCCGAACCGACAGTCGCAGCGGGATCATCAGGTTAGTATAAGCACGGTGCCGCCGGGCCCCCGGTGTGCCCAGGTGAGAAGGAGGAAGCAATGCCAAAGCGGACCGCGCCCTACGGCAGTTGGCAGTCGTCCATCACGGCCGATCTGATCGTGCGTGGGACGGTGAGCCTGAGCCAGGTCATGCTTGATGGCCAAGACGTCTACTGGGTTGAAGGACGTCCGGCCGAGAAGGGTCGCAACGTCATTGTGAGACGCAGGGGTATCGGGGGACCTTTTGAGGACCTGACGCCTGCGGACCACAATGTGCGCACCCGGGTACACGAGTATGGAGGCGGGGCCTATGCCGTCTCCGGCGGAACGCTCTTTTACTCGAATTTCAGCGACCAGAGGATCTACGGCCTCCGCCGTGAAGAAGAGCCGTTCCCCCTGACTCCCGAAGACATCGATCTGCGCTACGCGGACGCCGTGGTGGATGCTGGCGGCGGCCGGCTCATCGCGGTTCTGGAGGATCACACGTATCAGGCGCCGTGCGGCGAAGCCGCGAACCAGATCGTCGCCGTCTCCTTCGCCCCCGAGGTCGAAATGCGGCAGCAGGTTCTGGTGAGCGGCGCCGACTTTTACTCAAACCCGCGCCTTAGCCCCGATGGCTCGAGGCTGTGCTGGCTGCAGTGGAACCACCCGAACATGCCCTGGGACGGCTGCGAGCTATGGGTGGCTGAGGTCGACGATACGGGAGTTATCGACCCCCGCAGGGTCGCAGGCGGGGTGGATGAGTCGATCTTCCAGCCCGAGTGGTCGCCAGACGGGATCCTGCATCTGGTCTCGGACCGTTCCGGCTGGTGGAACCTTTATCGAGTGGTTGAACGGTCAGCGGGCTTTGACGTAGAGGCCGTCCACCTGATGGAGGCCGAATTTGCCACCCCGGCATGGGTTTTCGGGATGCGCACCTATGGCTTCGCGTCGTCCGGCCGCATCGTATGCGCCTACGTGCAGCGAGGTGAGTGGTCGCTGGGCCTGCTAGATGCGGCAACGGGGGAGATGAATCGTCTTGATCTGCCGTATAGCGATTACTCCGGTGTTCAGGTCGGAGATGGCTTTGCGGTCGTTAGGGCCGGGTCTCCCACGAAGGCCCCTGAGATCGTCCGCATTGACCTGGCCACCGGGGCATCGAGCGCCATAAGCCGACCGGCATCGGTTGACGTCGAGGAGGAGAGCCTCAGCGTTCCAGAGGCCATCGAGTTTCCCACGGAGGGCGGCGAGACCGCCCATTGCTTCTTCTACCCGCCGACGAACTCGACTTTCGAGGGACCGCAGGACGAGAAGCCCCCCTTGCTGGTCAAGATCCACGGCGGGCCTACCGCAGCCACCACCTCCACCCGAAGCCTGGCCATCCAGTATTGGACCAGCCGTGGGATAGCCGTAGTGGATGTGAACTATGGCGGGTCCACAGGCTACGGCACCGCATATCGGCGCCGCCTTACCGGCCGCTGGGGGATCGTCGATGTCGACGACTGCGTCAACGCCGCTCGACATCTTGCCCGCCGGGGGGACGTCGACGCCGAACGTCTGGCCATCGACGGCGGGAGTGCTGGCGGATTCACCACATTGGCTGCGCTCACCTTCCGGGACATCTTTCGGGCGGGGGCAAGCTACTATGGCGTCAGCGATCTGGAGGCGCTCGCCAGAGACACCCATAAATTCGAGTCCCGCTACCTTGACGGATTGATAGCGCCGTACCCTGAACAAGCTGAGGTATGGCGACAACGCTCTCCGATCCACCATGTGGACAGTCTTGACCGCCCCGTCATCCTCTTTCAGGGGTTGGAGGACAAGGTAGTCCCGCCCAACCAGGCCGAGATGATAGTGGACGCCCTGCGAGGAAAGGGCCTAGCGGTGGCCTACGTCGCCTACGAGGGTGAGCAGCACGGCTTTCGCCAGGCGGCGAACATCAAGCGAACGCTGGAGGGGGAGCTATATTTCTACTCCCGAGTCTTCGGCTTTGAACTGGCGGACGAAATCGATCCGATATCGATCGATAACCTTTGACGCCGATGGGCAAGGGACTCTGCCGAATCAATCGTTGGTGCACGAACTCGCTGGAGGCTAGGGGCCGACGCGGCTAGCGTCACATCATGCCTGCCCAGTCATCGTCGAGTTGATTCCACCGGCGGTATAGGTCCTCCAGCGTGGCCTCTGAGATCCTGACGTCCGCCTCGACCATGGCGATGTTTGACATCATGTGCTCCGGATTTCGCGTGCCCACGATAGCCACGTCGACCTCCGGGTGGGCGAATACGAAACCTAGAGCCAGCAAGATAGGGCTTTTCGGATCATCCTTTAGCGGACCTAGAGCTGCCATCGCCTGCGTGCGCTTCCAGTACTCGTCCGCGTAGTTGGGGTCAAACTTAAAGCCCCGGGTGGGACTCTCGGGAACTCCCCAGGCCCGGTTGGCGATCGGCCTCTTGGCGATCACCCCCATGCCTCGCTCCTTCGCGCTGGCAAGAAGGCCTGTGCGTGGCCTCTGGTCGGCGACGTTAAATGAGGTCTGGAGCGTATCGAACGCTCCGCATTCCACGGCCCAGGCCGCAGCATCATTGTCCCCAGAGTAGCCGATGAAGCGAGTCTTCCCCGCGTCCCTGGCGCGCTGCAGCGCGTCTATGACATCACCCTTTTCCAGTTCGTCCCTGCTGCAGGAGTGTAGCTGGAAGAGGTCGACATAGTCGGTGCGCAGGCGCCTGAGGCTTCGGTCGATGGAGTCGATGAGGGCTTGGCCGGACCAGTCCTCGTCCGCCTGCCCTTGCGGAATCACGCCCGGCTTGCCATGCCCGCACTTGGTCGCCAGGAAGAACTCGCTGCGCCTGTTGGAGATGGTGCGCCCGACCATCTCCTCGCTATCGAAATAGCACTCGGCAGTGTCGAAGAAGTTGAGGCCGGCATCAAGCGCCGTGATGAGTACTCGCTCGACCTTGTCGATAGTCTCAAGGGATTCTTCTTCTCCAATCGCGGCCAGCCCCACCCCTAGCCGGGTCACTTCCATGCCAGTGTCTCCAAGGAATCTCTTTTCCACGCGGCGCCTCCTGTCTCAGCATTGGTCCAGATAGTCTCTGAGAGGCTTGACGGAGTAGTCGTCGGTGCGACCGTGCAGCGACTCGGCTGCGGCCCTGGCCGTGTCGATTGACGTAAAGCAGGGGATGCGGCGGTCCGTGGCAGCGCGACGGATGGCAAAGCCGTCCTGAAGGGTTTCCCGATCCCCTGTGACAGTGTTGACCACCGCGTCTACCGTGCCGTCCGAGATCACGTCTACCACGTTCGGGTGGCCCTGCCCTAGGCGCTTTGTGATCGCAACGACCGGTATATCGAGGGATGCAATCAATTGCGCGGTTCCTTCGGTCGCGTAGAGGCGACAGCCTGCATTGTGCAATTCCTTGACCAGTGGCACAGCATCCGCCTTGCCCCGGTCGGCTATTGAGAGCAGCACCGATCCCTCGCGGGGAAGCATCAGGCCTGCTGCGGTGAGCGCTTTTGCGAAGGCGGGCCGGAATTCATGGTCTATTCCCATGACCTCGCCCGTCGACTTCATCTCGGGCCCCAGGTAAGTGTCGACGCCGGCCAGCTTAGACATGGAGAATACGGGCGCCTTAACGGCCACGATCTTGCTCTTTTTCCACAGGCCGCCCGAGTAGCCCTGATCCGCAAGCGTGCTTCCCATCATGGCATTTACGGCCAGGCGTACCATGGGAACGCCGGTGACCTTGGAGATGAACGGGATAGTCCGCGAGGAGCGTGGATTGACCTCCAGGACGTAGACTGCCGACCGGCTCTGATCGTCGCCCTGCTGCCCGGTCCCTGCCGGTACTCCGGGTGAATCTGTCGGCGATTGCGACACCGCTCCGTTGAGCGGAGACCTGTAGGTTCCCCCGCCGGTGACGACGTACTGGATATTCATGAGCCCGCGCACGCCTAGGCCTAGGCCGATGCGCGTCGTGTAATCGACGATTGCATCGACCTCGTCTTCGGTCAGCGTTAGACCGGGATAGATTGCCATCGAGTCCCCGGAGTGCACGCCGGCCCTCTCGACGTGTTCCATAATCCCCGGAATCAGCACCTGTTCACCGTCGCAGACGGCGTCGACTTCGACCTCTCGCCCCTCAAAGTACTTGTCAATGAGCACTCGCCGACCAGCCGCCGCCGCGAAGGCCCCGGACATGTAGCGGACCAGCTCATTCGGGTTCTGGACGATCTCCATAGCCCTTCCCCCCAGCACGTAGCTGGGCCGCACCAGTACCGGATAGCCGATCTCCTGCGCAACGATTAGCGCCCGCTCGACGTCGGACACTGCGGCCCCTGGGGGATTCGGTATGCCCAAGTGGGAGAGAAACTCCTCAAAGAGATGGCGGTCCGAAGCCGTGTCGATGGACCTGGCAGTCGAGCCCAGGATGGGCAGGCCGGCCGAGTCAAGGGTTTGGGAGAGGTTGATCGCCGTTTGGCCCCCGAACTGGACGATCGAGGGAGGAGGTGATCGGTCGTCACCTGCGAGGTTGACCTCTCCACCTTCATCACCCGCGGGGGATCGTTCCGGAGACAGGGTCTCGTTGTAGATGACGTTTCTCACACTCTCGGAGTCGAGAGGCTCAAAGTACAGCCGATCGGAGGTGTCAAAGTCGGTCGATACGGTCTCGGGGTTGGAGTTGATCATGACGCTCTGGATACCTGCGTCGGAAAGCGCCCAGGCGGCATGGACCGAACAATAGTCGAACTCTATTCCCTGGCCGATGCGTATAGGCCCGGAACCAACTACCACCGCGGTGGGCTTACCGGTCGGCAGGGCCTCGTTTTCCTGCTCGTAGGTTGAATAAAAGAACGGTGTCTCAGCCTCGAACTCGCCGGCACAGGTGTCTACCATCTTGTATGTGGGGTGCAGCCCATGTTCTTCCCGTATCTCCTGCACCTCCTCCTCCGTGCGATCGGTGAGCAGGCCGATCTGGCTGTCGGAAAAGCCCATGCGCTTGGATTCCCGGAGCAGATCCTCGTTCAGGGGCTCCCCGAGTAACCTCCCTTCCATCTGGGCAATTCGCCACAAGGCCCGGGTAAACCACGGGTCGACGCCCGTGATTCTGGAAAGCTCGTCAGCATCCGATCCCCGGCGCACGGCGGCAAGCAGGGCCCAAAGTCGTTCATCATGCGGGCCGTAGTCAGGCCTGCTTTCCGGTACCTGTTCGGAGACACTGGGCGCATCTGCCTGGTGCGCTGATCGTTCCGGAAGGGCTCCACGCTGTCGCCCCGGGTCCGCTTGTGGCTCCCATAGCGCGTCCCGGTCGGTGATCTCCAGGGACCTTACGGCCTTAAGGAAGGCGGCTTCAAATGTCCTGTCGATCGCCATTACCTCGCCCGTGGCCTTCATCTGCGTGCCTAGCGATCGATCCCCGTCGGCGAACTTGTCAAAAGGCCAACGAGGTATCTTCACTACGCAGTAATCGAGCGCGGGCTCAAAGGCCGCCACGGTCTTGCCGGTGACGGCGTTGGGTATCTCGTCTAGGCGCCTGCCCACTGCGATCTTTGCCGCCACCCGTGCGATGGGATAACCGGTCGCCTTGCTGGCCAGTGCAGAACTGCGGCTGACCCTCGGATTGACTTCGATCACGTAGTAGTCTGAATCTAGCTGTTGATCACCCAGGCTCGCCCCGACCACGTCCCCGGGTCGCAGGGCAAGCTGCACGTTGCAGCCACCTTCTACTCCCAGTTCCCGGATGATCTTCAGGCTTGCGGTGCGAAGCGTTTGGTATTCCTTGTCGGATAGCGTCTGGCTGGGGGCCACGACGATGGAGTCCCCGGTATGAACGCCCATGGGGTCGAAGTTCTCCATGTTGCACACCGTGATGCAGTTGTCCGCCGAGTCTCTCATCACCTCGTATTCGACCTCTTTCCAGCCGACCAGCGATTTTTCCACCAGCACCTGGCCTATCGGGCTTGCCGCGAGGCCTCCGGCCACGATGCGATGGTATTGTTGTTCAGTTTCGGCAATGCCCCCTCCTGTTCCGCCAAGCGTGTAGGCAGGCCGGACGACTGCTGGCAGGCCGATCCGTTTCAGGGCGAGGATGGCGTCCGCGTCGTTTTCCACAATGGCGCTTGGTGGCACGGGCTCGCCGATGCTGGTGAGCAGGTCCCTGAAACGCTCGCGATCCTCGGCCGCCCTGATCGTTTCAAGCGGTGTCCCCAGTAGCCGCACGCCGTGGCGGTCGAGAATCCCTGCATCCGACAGCTCGACGGCGAGGTTAAGGCCTGTCTGGCCCCCCAGGGTGGGCAGGATACCGTCCGGCATTTCGCGGGCGATAATGCGCTCGATCACACCAACGGTTAGCGGCTCGATGTAGACGGTGTCCGCCACGCCCTGGTCGGTCATGATCGTCGCCGGATTGGAGTTGACCAGGATAGTGGTCACGCCCTCCTCTCGGAGGGCCTTGCATGCCTGTGTGCCGGCGTAATCGAATTCCGCGGCTTGGCCGATCACTATCGGGCCTGATCCGACCACCAGGACCTTTGAGAGCCTAGTCACGGTCCATCATCGCGGCGAAACTGTCGAAAATATACTCGTTGTCCCGCGGCCCTGGGGACGCCTCGGAATGATACTGGATGGCGACAACTGGCATGGAGCGATGGCGTATTCCCTCTACCGTCCCGTCGTTCAGTGAAATATGGGTGACCTCCACGTCGCCCGGCAAAGAGTCCGCGTCGACCGAATAGCCATGATTTTGGGCGGTTATGTAGGCTCGGCCGCTCTTTATATCTTTGACCGGGTGGTTCGCACCACGGTGACCGAATTTGAGCTTGAAGGTCCGTCCCCCGAAGGCCCTGGCGAGCACTTGGTTGCCAAGGCATATGCCGAACACGGGTACTCGGCCGACGATGCCCCTGGCGGTCTCGACCGCGTAGTCAAGCAATTCGGGGTCGCCCGGCCCGGGCGACAACAAGATCCCGTCAGGATCCTGTGCCAATAGCTCTTCAGATGTTGCCGTTGCCGGAAATGTGACCACCTGGCACCCTCTTTGCTCCAGGAGGCGCAGGATGTTGTATTTCACCCCGTAGTCCGATACCAACACCTTGCGCCTGTGGGGAGTTGGAGGATTGCGCCACTCATACGAATGCGCCGTGGTGACGTGGCTCACAAGGTCCGTCTCTCCGTAGGAAGCGGCCTTCTTCAGCAGGACCGTAGCCTCTTCAACGGTGGGCCCGAGCGCGCCCATCATGACTCCATGAGTTCGCAGACGTCGAGTCAGGGCCCTCGTGTCGACTCCCCACAGCCCAGGGACGTCCTCGCTGCGCAGATACGCATCGATCGTCATCACCGACCCTGCGTGGCTGGGCTGCTGGCAGTGCTCCCGGACCACAAAGCCTGCGACCCGTATGTTGGCCGATTCTGCATCCCCTGGGCTTATGCCGTAGTTGCCTATCAGCGGATAGGTCGGCACGACGATCTGGCCGGCGAAAGAGGGATCGGTCAGCATTTCCTGATAGCCGGTCATCGAGGTCGAGAACACGAGCTCACCGACTGCCGTGGCGGAGGCTCCGAAGGCCCACCCCGTCATGACGGTTCCGTCTTCAAGTACAAGGAATCGCTTCTCGTAAAGCTGGGTCATTCTCGGTTCCACATCACTTTCGCTCGACGAGACGGCCTCCGTAGAAAGTGGCGACCACGCGCCCTTTGAGCTTGGTGCCCGCGAAGGGTGTGTTGTGACCCTTCGACAGAAATCCCCCTGCCTCAACAACCCACTCGGCCTCGGGATCAAAGATCACTATGTCGGCCGGGGCACCTTTGGCCAGCGTGCCTAGCCCCTCGGGCACACGGTCGCCGAGTAGTTTTGCGGGACCGACGGTGAGGGTCTCGATCATGCGGCCAAGGGAGACTGCATCCCTGTTGACCAAGGTCATAGCCGCGCCGAGGGCCGTCTCAAACCCACTGATGCCGAAGGCGGCTTCATCGAGCGTGCATAGCTTGTCGGAGGTGCTGTGAGGTGCGTGATCGGTCGCGATGACATCGATGACCCCCTCTGCCAGGGCGGCGACCATGGACTGCACGTCCGCCGCTGTCCGCAGCGGCGGATTGACCTTTGCGTGGGTGTTGTAGGCGTGCGGGGTCAGGGGGTCGAACGGAGAGCCATCACTCGGATGCCCCAGTACGGCCTGCTCGGTTAGAGTGAGGTGGTGGGGGGTGACCTCGGCGGTCACCCTGATGTCGCGCTCTTTCGCACGCCGGACAAGGTCTACTGTTCCGGTTGTGCTGACGTGCGCTATATGTATCCACCCGCCGGTCAACTCTGCCAGAGCAATATCCCGGGCGGCCATCTGCTCTTCGGCGACGGACGGTATTCCCCTGACGCCGAGACGGGTCGCGATCCACCCCTCGTTGATGTGCCCTCCAGCGGCAAGGGCGAGCTGTTCGCAGTGTTCTATTACCGGAAGGCCAAGGCTGGAGGCATAGGCAAGCGCCTGTCGAATCAGGTGATCATCGGATACGGGATGGCCATCGTCAGAAAAGCCTATCGCGCCAGCCTCCGCCATCTCGACCATGTCAGCGAGTTCGCTTCCGGCGCTGCCCTTGGTTACGCACCCGATGGGCAGCACGCGTATGGCACCTTCCTCAGCCGCCCTTCGAACGACGAAATCTATGGTCGCCGCGTTGTCCATGGGAGGGTCTGTGTTTGGCATCGCGCACACAGTTGTGAACCCGCCCGCCGCCGCCGCCGCCGTGCCCGAAGCTATGGTCTCCTTGTCCTCGAAACCCGGCTCGCGCAGGTGGCAGTGCATGTCGATAAAGCCTGGCGAGACCACCATGCCCTTCGCATCAAAATTCGCGTCCCCATCGGACGCTGGTAGATCCTTACCCACCTGCTCAATGGTGCCGCCGGCGACAAGTACGTCGGCGATGTCATCGATCCCTGATCCAGGATCGATGACCCGACCGCCCTTTATCAGAGTCCTGCGCATCCCGCCGCTCACTTGATGGCCCGTCTTCCAGGGGTGACCACGCCGAATAGCAGCGCCATACGCACCGCTACACCATTGGTTACCTGCCTGTCGATCATGGATCGCGCGCCGTGCGCCACATCTGGGTCGATCTCGATTCCCTCGTTGATCGGACCCGGGTGCATGACTATAGCTTCCGGCGACGCCAATTCGAGCCGTCGCGGGTTGATGCAGTACATGCGCGAGTACTCCCTGACAGAAGGCAAGTGGCCTGACGCCTGGCGTTCGAGCTGTAGCCTCAGAGCCATGACCACGTGCGCGCCTTCGAGGGCCTCCTCAACCCGGTGAGTGACCCTCACCGACCTGAAGGGATGTTGTTCGGGCAGGGGACGGAGCAGATCGGGTGGGATCAGGGTCGGGGGAGCGCTGAGCGTGACCTGGGCTCCCATCTTCAGCAGCCCCCAAAGGTTGGATCTGCCTACCCTGCTGTAGAGGATGTCGCCGACGATGGCGATCCTCTTTCCCTTGATAGCCCCCAGCTCTTCATAGATTGTGTACAGATCCAGTAGAGCCTGTGAGGGGTGGGCATGCGCGCCGTCCCCGGCGTTGATCACGCACGAGTCCAGCTGTCGCGCAAGGAAGTGCGGGGCTCCGGAGTGAGGATGGCGTATGACTATGATGTCGGCATTCATGGCCTGCAGCGTGAGTGCGGTGTTGTACAGCGACTCTCCCTTGCTGGCGCTCGAGCCGGAGGCTGTGACGTTGATTACGTCGGCCGAGAGTACCTTGCCGGCCTGCTCGAAGGACACGCGTGTTCGCGTGCTGGGCTCATGAAAAAGGGTTACCACGGTGCGACCACGAAGGGCCGGGACCTTCCGGATCGAGCGGTTCAGGACCTCGCGCATCGCGGTCGTGTTGTGCAGGACCGCCTCGATCTCACGCCGCGAGAAGTCGTCCAGGTCCAGAATATCCTTCCGGTCGGGGGATAGAGCCCCGCTCCCGTTTGCAAGGGCGGGGATGCCGACCCTGCTGGCCGTCGTCATTTGGGACCACCTTGCGCCGAAGGGCCGCTCATTTCGTTGACCGGTCCGGCGGCCACGAGTGCAACCTCGTCGCCACCGTCGGTTTCACTCAGCCTGACGGCAACCGCCTCGTGTCTTGAGGTCGGCATATTCTTGCCGACGTAGTCGGCCCGTATTGGCAGTTCGCGGTGGCCGCGGTCGACCAGTACAGCCAGCTGAATACGCCGCGCTCTACCGAAGTCCATCAACGCGTCCATCGCCGCTCTTATGCTCCTGCCGGTAAAGAGAACATCGTCGACGAGGACGACGACCTTGCCCTCCACAGGCTCCGGTATCTCGGTGGGCCTTACTAGCGGTTTGGGCCTGCCTATCAGGTCATCCCTGTAAAGACCTATATCGAGCCTTCCAACTGGGGGCCGGACACCCTCAAACGACTCGATTAGCGAAGAGAGCCTGTCTGCGATGGGTACCCCGCGGGTGTGCAATCCGACCAGGATGACCTCGTCTGCACCCCTGTTCCGCTCAAGGATCTCGTGGGCTATGCGGGTCAGTGCCCGGCGAACTTCTTCCTCCCCCAGCACTGTTCGCGCGATGTTTGCAGGCAACAAAAAAACCCCCGTCGCCGTGCCGACAGGGGCCTGTCTCATCTTGGACGCTCGGGCCGTCAGGGCGGCTGTGCCGCAGCTGTGGCCCGAACCCTTGTCAGCCTCTCAGGACTGCCGCTTAAAGGGCAAACTGGATTATGTCTTGGTGAGCCAATCTTATACGCTGTGCGAACCGACCTCAAGTCGCTGTCAACGTGTCCGCCGCATCCTTGACCCGTCTGTGGCGAGCCAAATAGAATTGGCCACGGATTCCCCTTCGCCGCGGTGCCACCGCTGCGGGGGGTCGATGGATCGGCGTCTGGCACGCTGCTAGCCAACCGTGGAGCGAGGCTCAAGGTGTTCAAAAGGGCTCTGAGATGGTCGCAGGGCGGCAACGGTGAACAGCGAGCCGATGACACACTTTACGTTGTCGGCGAGAAGGTCCTGCTGCGCGACAAGCGTGCAGGTGACATAGCAGTCGACTATAGTTGGCGCCGGGACCCCGAACTTTCCAGGCTCGACGCAACACGCCCGATGCAGATGTCGTTTTCGGATTACCGTCGCTATGCGCGAGAGGAAATCGAGCACGACAGCCGTTGGTCTAGGCGCTTTGCCATTGACACCCATGATGGAAGGCACATCGGAAACTGCATGTACTACGACGTTGACGAACGCCGGGGCGAGGCCGAGCTGGGAATAATGATTGGCGACAGAGGGTACTGGAGCCAGGGCTACGGCACCGACGCGGTGAATACGCTGGTCGACTACATCTTCACCTCCACCAAGCTGGACAGGGTCTATTTGCATACCTTGTCTTGGAATAGCCGCGCCCGTCGTTGTTTCGCCAAGGCAGGGTTCGTTGAAGTCCGGGATGTGCGACGTAACAGCATGGATTTCGTCCGCATGGAGGTCTTGCGTAAGGATTGGGAAGGTAGCCGCCGCCGCAGTGTGGATAGCGAGGACGACGGATCAGCGGTGGAGATGGCGCGGCGACCACTCGCCGCAGCGCCCAGCGTTCGCTCCGGCACTGGTGAGGTTGAGCCGGTCGCCTGACCGTTCCCTAAGCGTGTAGGCGGCGCGACGCGGTGATGTGGTGAGGTTCGATTTCGCAGGGTCCGAATGCCAGCCGCCCTGCCTTCGCCTGCCCGCTTGTTCAGGGAAGGGACGGGCCGTGCAGTCATGCAAGATCCCATCGGAAGGCTCCCTTGCGATTTGCTCAGGTGACGTCGCGGTGAAAGACCGTGGCCGCTGACCGGTCCGACATGACTCCGATGGAGGCACCAGTCGGTGCCGCCGACCCTCCCTCCTCGCAGCGGCGGCGATCCACCTACAGTGAGGCCGTAGACAAGGTCATGTCTTTGGCTGATTTTGAACGAGGAAGGAACAGCACAGGTCACTCCAAATTCCACCTAGAGCGCATGGCGCTGTTGCTGGAGCGATTCAACGACCCGCATCTGGCCACTCCGACCATTCACGTGGCCGGAACAAAGGGGAAGGGGAGTGTCGCGGTCATGATGGCTTCTGCACTGACTGCCGGGGGCTATCGCACCGGTCTGTACACTTCCCCTCACCTCCACACCGTCAGGGAGCGAATCCGGGTAAACGGGACTCCGGTCGCCGAGGCCGAATTCGCCGCACTGGTCGATCGCAGTTGGCCGGCTGTGAGAGATGTTGGCGCGACCGGCGGTTACGCGGGAGTCAGCACGTTCGAGATGATGACCCTGATGGCTTTCCTCCACTTTCGAGAGGTAGAAGCGGATGTGCAGGTGATCGAGGTTGGGCTGGGAGGCCGGCTCGATTCGACCAATCTGGTCCAGCCCATGGTATCGGTCATCACCCCGATCAGCCTTGATCACACGGCTACTCTCGGCGGCACAGTAGCGGAGATCGCGACGGAGAAGGCGGGCATCGTGAAGTCCGGTGTGCCTGTGGTCGTCTCCCCGCAACCGGCGGGGTCCGAACCTGCTCTCCCGGTGATCAGGGACACTGCCAAACGGCTTGGGGCGGAGGTCGTGGAGGTGGAACGTGAAGCGTCCTGGTCTCCACTCTCGGCTGATCGCAAGTCTCAGAGGGTGCTGCTGCAGGTTCAAGGCTCCCAGCTGGATCTAACGCTGCCCCTCCTGGGCAGACATCAGATTGAGAACGCCGCCACAGCAGTGCTAGCCCTGAAGACGTCGTGTGACGGTCGATACATGCCCGACGATGAGGCCCTGGCCGCCGGACTCGCTTCGGTCGACTGGCCAGGTCGCATCGAGTACCTTGCCGTTGGAGAGCCGGTCGATGGGAGGGTGATGGTTGTGGATGGGGCTCACAACTCTGACTCGATAGACCGGCTAGTTGCGTCGGTGCCCGAGCTGCGGCCCGGCCGAACGATCCTGGTGTTCGGGGCGGTGTTGGGCCACTCGGCCTCCGACATGTTCGAGAGGCTCTCCGCACTGGCGCCTAGAGTCATCATCGTGCGGTCCCGCCACCCCAAGGCGGCCGAATGCACCAAACTGTCCGCACAGGCGATGGCACACGGCCTTACCGTGTTGGGCGAGTACGAACAGGTGTCCGCCGGCATGAAGAAGGCGCTGGATGTGGCCGGCCGGGATGACGCCATTGTGGCCACGGGCTCCATTTCCGTGGCGGCGGAGGTCCGGGAGTGGGCGATGAATATAGAGCCCGAATGCTATCCTTGTTTCCGGCGTCTTGAGCTCTCAGCGGTTGAGGCGGCTGGGTGAGCGCGTTGAGTGTCGGCTTGGTCATCTACATGAGGCTGTCCGCATGCCCCGGCCCTTAGTGGGGCACCGTCCCCGCGTTGTGATAACCGGTATGGGTGCAATGTCTCCCCTCGGCGAGAGCGTTGCCGAGTTCTGGCAGGGACTCGTCGAGGGCCGCTCCGGGATCGAGCGCATGACCATTACCGATCCCACCGACTTTCCCTGCAAGTTCTCCGGTGAGGTCCTCACATTCGATCCGACGAACTACATGGATCGCAAAGAGGCCCGGCGCATGGCAAGGTTCTCACAACTGGCAGTGGCAGCTGCCGAACAGGCCATAGGGGACGCGGGGCTGGACCTGGAATCGGAGGACCGGACGCGGGTCGCGGTCGTGCTCGGCAATGGCGCGGGTGGCTATCCTGAAACCGAAGCCGCGGTTCGCACACTGGTCAGCAGGGGCGGCATGAGAATCAGCCCGTTCTACATGCCCAGTATGCTCTGCAACATGGCAGCGGCCAATGTGAGCCGCCTTAATGGCATATACGGATACACGAATACGGTTGTCACAGCCTGCGCGGCTGGTACTCAAGGCATCGGAGAGGGGGCGGAGGTCATCCGCAGGGGATCAGCCGACGTCGTAGTAAGTGGTGGCACTGAGGCCGGGCTGTGCCAGTTGGGCCAGGGCGGATTCAATGTCATCCGTGCCCTCACTCGCCGCACGGACGATCCGGCCAAGGTTAGCCGGCCGTTCGATGCGGACAGAGCAGGGTTCGTCCCTGCCGAGGGTGCAGGGATACTGATACTTGAACGGCTTGAGCATGCCGTAAACAGAGGGGCAAAGATCCTGGCTGAGGTAGTGGGGCACGCCAGCTCGTCGGATGCCTTCCACCTTGTGCAGCCGGACGACCACGGGGAAGGGGCGGCGAGGGCAATACTCTGGGCACTCGAGGACGGCTCGCTCTCGGCGGGTGAAGTCGACTACATAAACGCGCATGGAACATCTACCGAACTCAACGACCTGGCCGAGACCAGAGCCATCAAGGGCGCTCTTGGAGAAAGGGCCTACGAGGTACCGATCAGCTCAACCAAGTCGATGATTGGCCACGCGCTCGGCGCCGCAGGTGCGCTGGAGGCGATAGCCTCCGTTAAGACTATCGTTGATGGCGTCATCCACCCGACAGTCAATTACGATACCCCGGATCCAGAGTGCGACCTTGATTATGTTCCGAACGAGGCGCGCCGCAGGACAGTGGATACAGTGCTCTCCAACAGCTTTGGCTTTGGCGGCCAGAACGCCTGCCTGGTCATACGCCGCTTCAAGGAATAGGGACCCCGTCCGCATCCCGGGACGGGAAGGAGCCCCTCAGGATCTCTAACGGGGCCTAGCCTGCATCCCTTAAGGGCACCAGGTTTGGCGTCCTTGATTGCTGGTGGAATCTGACCATCACCGGCCGCATGTCCTGGACGGCCATCACGTGGCTACAGGTGTGGCGTCGCTGGAAGTACTCGCAGGTGCAAGCCCACCTCCCGCCTTCGGGGATACTCTCATCTGTACGAGGATCGGTAGCAGCGGAGCCAGGAGCCTCGAACTTGATTATGTGGGTAGCGTTGTCGCCTCTGAACTCTGCGGTCCACCTGGTGAGGGTGACCCGGTCAGGTTCCTCCACGTAAACCCTGGCTTTCAGCATTTTTCTTAGGAGGCTAGAGTCCATTCGCCAAACTCTCTCTACGCCGGTACCAGCCCTTCAATGTCCTTCGTGGCGATCTGCACGGACACTTGCAGAGAAGGCTCGCAACCCCTGATTCAATCTGGGCGAATTCTATAGACGGTGGGCAGGGGCAGCAACCGCGGCGCGCCTGGCAGCGACCCGTTCGCGGATTGGGGCTGGTTCGAACGGGGATGGATGTTGGCCGGAGGTGTTATATTCCCGAAATGCGGATCTTGCTGATAGGACAGTCTGCCTTTGGCGAGGCCGTGTTCAGGGCTCTATTGGACCGACGAGAGAATGTAGTCGGCGTGTTTTGCCCCCCCGATAGGGAGGGCCGTCCTGCGGATCCTCTGAAGGCCGCGGCCCAGGAGAGTGGCATTACCGTTCACCAGTTTGGCCGTATGCGCGATCAGGAGGCCATCGAGGCCTTCGCCAGCATGTCCGCCGATCTTGGAGTGATGGCGTTCGTTACGGATATCGTCCCGGATCAGATCCTGGAGAACCCAAAACGCGGCACCATCCAGTACCATCCATCACTGCTTCCCAGGCATCGGGGACCCAGCTCCATAAACTGGGCGATCATCCAGGGAGACGAGATCACGGGCCTAACGATCTTCTGGCCCGATAGGGGTTTGGATACGGGGCCGATTCTGCTCCAGAAGGAGGTTGACATCGGTCCCAATGACACCACCGGGTCTCTCTACTTTGACAAGCTGTTTCCACTGGGCGTGGAGGCTATCGTTGAGGCGGTGAGGATGGTACGTGAGGGCACGGCTCCCAGGATCGAACAGGACCACTCGGCGGCCACCTATGAAAGTTGGTGCAAAGCGTCGGACGTGGTGATCGATTGGGGCATGCCGATCGGCCGTCTCTACAACCTTGTGCGGGGTTGCGATCCTTCACCCGGCTCGGGAACTAGCCTGCGGGGCGGCAGGGTCAGCCTATATGGAGCGAGTCCGATTCTGGGCGACCCAGGAAGACCTGAGGGAGAGGTGATCGGGTTGACCGATGAGGGCTTCACCGTTGCCGGGAACGGGGGATCTCTCCTGGTTCGTCGGGTAAGGTCTGCCGGCCAAGGCAAGCTCCCCGCAGCTGAATGGGCGATGCAGGTTGGGCTCCGGGAGGGAGACCGGCTCGGAGAGTGGTAGGCGAATCTGTAACCCAAGAGAGATCGATTCTCGTTGGGCAGGCACCCTGATTAAGGGTATGCTGTAACTGCATTGAGCTTTCTCAGCAGCATATTGGGCGGCAGAAATGGTCGGCATGAGTCCTTCGCTCAGGCTTCCGCAGGCCTTTACGTCGACATCGAGAATCTCCAGGAGGACGCCAAGGCATTAATTGGCGCCCTCATCGAGTCGTGGCCCAAGTCCTTCCCACGGCCGGGCCTGATCACTCTCTATGTCCAGGCCGACCAGGCAGAGCTTTGGCGCATGTGGGGTGTAAGTAAGTTCAAGCAGGCCCAGGTGAGGGTGCGCGGCATACAGCGCTTCAGCGGCCACCTTTCGAAAAACTCGGCAGACATCGCAATCGCAACTGATGCGGTCGCCGACTTCGTGCGAGGTCGGGTGGGCCATGTCGCCGTCTTTAGCGACGACAGCGATTTCATGTCTCTTTACGCAAAGATCAGAGAGGAAGCGGGCGAGAAAGATGACACTCCATTCCTCTGGATCCTGACGGATCGCCGCGGGACAAAGTCCTTCAACATCAGGCGGTATTTCCCCAGCGAGCACATCTTCGTCGTTCGTTCCAGTGGGCAACATGGTGCGGCCGCTCGCACCGGATCATTCGGGGCTTCCACTCACTCTTCGAGGTCCCGCGAGCCCCGGTCACCGAGGCCAAGGGCATCTCAGCCGGACCCGGCGGCCGATCGAGCCATCGCACAGGCGATAGTCGATAGAATGCCGGTCGGGTACTTTAAGAGCACAGATTGCCAGTCGATTGTCCGCGAGATGTATCCCAATCATCCCCTCGCCCATGCAAGTAGCGGTGTGGTGGGGCAGCGGTTTGTACGGAGCATCCTGCCGCTGCTTAAGGATCTAGGGGTGACCGAGCCCAATCCCAACCGAAGGCCAAGACGCTTTCAAATCACCGAAGAGGCAAAGCAGAAGTCAGGCCTTCGGGGCACCGCAGCAGTCAGATAGCCGGAGGTCGGCGGGGAGGGCCTCGGTTCCTGTGGTGCTAGTCGTCGTCGGGGACGCCGTCGCCCTCTGACTCGTCGAACTTGCTGCCCAACTGAGCCAGAAATTCGGCTACGCCGGGAGGCAGTTTCACATCCTCGTTGGGCTGAGAGGTCCGCCCGCCGTGGGTGCGGTCATAGTAGGTCTCTAGCTGGCTGATCAGCATCTTGACCTCCATGTTGCTTTCCACCGCCCTCCCAATCTCCGAATACTGGCGTTCGCCTTGAGCCGTGTCCGCTAGCTGTTGCGAAAGCCCGTGGATGGCGCAGAGGCACTGAAGGAGTCTCGCAGCACCCATCCGGTCGTCTTCCAGCCGCGCGTACTGGGGGACATGGACCATCAAACTGGTCACGGTTGCTCCCCTTTCGCGCATCTGGTCGGCGACGAGATTGACTATGCTGGTCGGCCCCTGATAGGTGCTCTGTCGGGAGGTAACCAGCGGTCCGGCCAATTCATACTGTTCGTCCAGCAAGGTGCCCGTGACGATTAAGGGCCGGGTGTGCGGCACCGAGTCATACATGCCTCCTATCCGACAGTATTCGGTGACCTGAAAGTGGGAGAGCAGCTCGACAATCCCATCCGCGTAGTCCTCGCCTAAGGCATGAGGTTCCCTGATGTGCAGGAAGAGGAAGGATCGGTCCAGACTCTCGTCCTCGGCGTAGTTGACGACGGTGTTCGGGACCGTGAAGGTCCGGTCACCGTCCGAAAACCCCATGCGCGGCCGGTAGCGCGTGAAGTCAAAGAATGTGCCCGGTCTGGCCAGTCGAGCCAGCTCCGTGGCCCCGTAGTAGTTCTCCAGCTTGCGCAGGGTCAAGGTGCCGACTCGGCCGACGTCGATCCACGGGCGGAGCATCGCGATCGCAAGGGTGTTCCGCAGTTCGGGTATCGATTCGGCCAGCTTGAAAGGCCCGATCCGCATGGGGCCATTCTGCCCCCCGAACCGATCGCGCGCAAGCCGGTCAGAGCCGAACATAGCGAAAACGACTTATTGTGGCTGCCAGGGGACGCCGGCGTAAGGGCCTGTCTTGCAGCACAGGCCTAGTCTCCCCGAACACCTCCCCACAGTCCGCTGGTGAGACCGCCGTCGGCTACGAGAGCGTGCCCAACAACGTAGGAGGACGCATCCGAGCATAGCCAGACCGCGATATCCGCCATTTCATTCGGAGTCGAAACTCGGCCGTTCGGGTGCAGGGCGTCTATCTGGTCCTTTCGGGTCTGGTAGTCATCGAACATCCGGTTAAACATCGCCGTATCCACGCTGCCGGGGCACAGGGCGTTGATCCGGATTCCCTGGGCCGCGTACTCTAACGCGGCCGATTTGGTCAGCCCGATCAGGCCCCACTTTGTGGCCCCATACTGCGCCGCTGCGGCAACCCCGACCACTCCGCTGGCCGATGAGATGTTTACGATTGAGCCTCCCCCTCGCTCCAGCATGAGGGAGATCTGATGTTTCATGCAGAGCCAGGCCCCGATCAGGTTGACCTCAATCAGGGCCCTAAAGTTGTCGAGCGAGGATTCATGTGTTCGGACAGGAAACTTCCCTTCCGCCGCGGCATTGTTGACCGCACAGTCCAGACGACCGTATTGCTCGATGGCCTCCTGGTGGAGGGCTTCGACCTCGTCCGGGCGGGAGATATCGGTTCGGACGAACGTGGCCTCCCCGCCGTTCCGACGTATTGACTCGGCGACGGCCTCTCCTTCGGACTGTCGCCGGGCGGCCAGCACCACTGCCGCGCCGCGCTCGGCGAATCGTCGTGCCGTCGCCGCCCCGATGCCCGAGCTGGCCCCGGTAACCAGCGCGACCCTCCCTGTGAAGTCACTCACGAGCTACTGAGAGAGGAGCCGAGTCTGGCGGCTCTCATTTCGAGTCCAGCCCTTGCATGCCCGTTCAGCCCAGCCCCGGCTCGTCAAAATTGTAGATGTCCACGGCTATGCGCCAGACGCCATCAGGATCCCTTCTCAGGAGCAGAATGTGCTTGCTGTGGATCGACGCACCCTCCAGCGAGCCGATGCCCCGGCCCAAACTCATGATTGTGTCGTCGTCGACGCGTTCAACCCGAATCTGCTCATACCGGATCGTCAGGCTCTTGCCGACAAGGCCCTGCACGAGCCTGCGTACCTGCTGCCTGCCTACGGTCATGGGACTTCCCGGAGGCATCATGCGACAGTCTTCGGAGTAGAGATCCAGGGCCGCATCGATGTCCCCCGCGGATAGGGCAGCGGCCAGTCTGTCGTCGGCCTCCTTTGCTATTTGAAGCAGGTCCATCCGTTTCCTCCTACGGCGTGGCGGGAGCGTACATTCCCCGCATCAGCCGTCAACTATTGTCTCGATTCCAAGGGGATCTGGACGTGAAATCCGGTGCCGCAGCTACGCAAGGTGAAAGGGGATCTAAAAGACGATGACACTGCGGTTGACGGAACCCGATTTCATCTCATCAAAAGCCCTGTTGATCTCGTCGAGAGCCATGGTCTGTGTGACCATTTCATCGAGCTTAAGTCTTCCTTGCCTGTATAGCTCGACGTAGCGAGGCATGTCGGTGCGAAACCGATTCGACCCCATGTTCGATCCCTGGATACGTTTTTCGTCCAGAAAGGCAGAGCCCTCAAGCTCGATCCTGGTTCCCTCCGGAATCATCCCAACTACAGTGGCAGTACCTCCCGACCTGAGCATTTCGAATGCCTGCTCGGCGGTGCGCTTACTGCCGAGTGCCTCGAAGGAGTAGTCCACGCCGCCGCCCGTCAGTGCTCTTACCCGCGCGACGGGATCTGACGACGAAGCGTCTACGACGTCTGTTGCGCCCAGCTGCATCGCGGTTGCGAGCTTTGTTTCCACGGTGTCTACAGCGATTATCCTCAGGGCTCCGGCAAGCCGGGCGCCTTGCACTGCGCTCAGTCCCACGCCGCCACAGCCTATGACCGCCACCGTGGAGCCCGGCGCTACCCTTGCGGTGTTGAGAACAGCCCCGAGACCGGTGGTGACCCCGCAGCCTATAAGCGCCAGCTGCTCGAACGGAACGTCGTCATCCACCCTGACCACGGCGTTTTGGTGCACCAACATCTTTTCGGCGAAGGAAGATAGCCGAAGGAATTGATGCAAGCGTTCGCCCGAGCGGGTTAGCTTGGGAGGCTCGCCTCTACCCCGCATGAGCCCCTCCCGACTGCAAAGTACGGGGCGGCCCGACAGGCACATATCGCAGTGCCCGCAGAAGACCGAAAGACAGGTGATCACGCGGTCGCCCGGTCGTACGTACGTCACGGCCTCGCCGACGTCTTCGATCGTGCCGGCGGCCTCGTGGCCCAGCACGACCGGCAATGGGTGGCTGTAGCTACCCTCAACAAAGTGTAGGTCGCTGTGGCAGACTCCCGAGGCCCCGGTGCGGAGCAAGACCTCTTGACCCCTCGGCCGGTCTATGTCTACTTCCTCAATCGACAGTGGCTCGTTGACCTGCCAGAGTACCGCCGCCTTCATGCTTTCTCCTTACGGCCTATCCGTACCTAGGCCGCAGAGCGAGTAGTTGGTGATCGGAGAGTTCGGCCTTCCACGAGGGGTGCCATTATACTGGCCGCGATGGTCGATTCAGTCGATGTAGAGGTCTTCGACGGGGCCGACGGGCTCGTTGAAACGCCACGAGCCCATCTGGCGCTGAAGATGCGGCAGGGCCGTGAGGGCTTGGTGGTGCTCCATCAAGACCGACCGCTGGTCCGCTGTCGTCTAACTCGCAATGGGATATTGACTGCTGGATTCGTAGCTGAGGCGCTAGGTGTGAAGGTGCCGTCACTGGGAGAGGAAGCGCTGGCCCGTGTCTCGACAGGCGTGCTGTTCCGTGTGCTGTCTATAGCCAGACTTGATCTGTCAAACGATGCTTCTTTCCCCCTCCTCGAGCGTCTCTTGGAAGAGGCGGCCATGCAGCGTGGACGGAATCCGACCGGAGTCTGAACGGTTCGGTCACTGGACACGCTGGTATGTGCCAGGATCTGATTCTGATCGGCTGGGCTGTAGGCGCCGGAATAGCCGCGCGGATATAATCCGCCGGGCTCTGCCCTGACCGGGCACCTGCCGGAGGATGACACTCCTATGGATTATTCAGCACTTAAGGCCGGGGATCTAATCTCCGATCGCCGTTGCCATCTGGATGCCGATACGGTCCGAAGTTACGTCCGGGCCGTTGACGACCGATCTCCGTTGGCGTCTTCGGGGGAGGTCGTTCCGCCGATGGCCCTCGCAGCCCTCAGCGTCAGAGGCGTGGTCCAGGACTTGGGCATACCGGGCGGGACCCTGCACCTAGGGCAAGAGGTCGAGTTCACCGACACCGTGGTGGTGGGTGAGACGATATCCTGCACCGCTGAGATGGCGCAGAATTCGGTGCGTGGAGGGCAGCGAGTCTTGGTGATAAGACTGATCGTCGAGGCTGGCGACGACCGAGTTGTTATGAAGGGCAAAAGTACCATAGCGGTGCCGGCCTAGATGGACGGCGGCGGCCGCAGTCTCACAGAAGGAAGCGAACTTCAATCCGTTTCGCATTCAGTTAGTCAGGCGGCGATTGCTGCTTATGCTGACGCGTCCGGTGACTATAATCCCATCCACCTGGATGCCGATTTCGCCGCCGCGTCGCACTTTGGCCGCCGCGTCGCTCACGGTATGATGATTGCCGCCTCGGTCTCCGAGTTTATGGCGGGAGCATTTGGGCTGGAATGGGCAAGGAGCGGCCGAATGAAGCTCAGGTTCCGTGCACCGGTGTTTCCAGGAGATCGCATTGAGACCAGAGGCACCGTAAGGAAGGTGGAGGACCTCGGAAGTGGTAGGCGACGGGTTATCTGCAAAGTGGAGACCGTCCGGTGCGATCCAGAGGCGGAACAGCTGGCGATCACCGGAGAGGCCTCGGTGGTCGTCTGAGTCGGCACCAGCGGCCAAGAGGAGCTGATTGACGACTGACTCAAAGCGGAGGATCGCGCTTGACGCTATGGGAGGCGACTTCGCCCCGGCCCAGACCGTCGCGGGCGCTGTACTCGCGGCCAAGGCGTCAGGTGTGGCTATACTTCTCGTCGGCGACCCGCCCATCCTGCGGGAGTGCCTGGCTGCTCATCCTGAGGCAGAGGATCTGCCGCTCTCGATCGTAGAGTCTGAGGGGGTTGTCGAGGAGGGAGGTCACCCGGTGTCGGCCCTGCGGCGAAACCCCCACTCGTCGATCTCCGTCGCCACCCGCCTGGTCAAGGACGGAAAGGCTGACGCCTGCGTGTCCATGGGCTCCACTGGCGCAACCATGGCTGCTGCTGCGGTGACCCTGGGGATGATGGAGGGCATGGAACGTCCATGCCTGGGCGGACCGATCCTGGGCCTGGCCCCTGAGACGATAATCATAGATGTGGGGACCAACGTCGATTGCCGGCCCTCCCAGTTGCTGTCGTTTGCAGCGATAGGAGAGGTCTTTGCCACCCAGTTCTTGGGGATACAGAGACCTAGAGTGGCGTTACTCAGCGTGGGGGCTGAGGCGGGCAAGGGCAATCGGCAGGTCAGGGAGACGGGCAAGCTGCTAGAGGCCAGTGGCCTCAACTTCGTCGGGAATGTTGAGGCCAATGACCTGCCCGCGGGGGTTGTGGATGTAGTGGTTTGCGACGGATTCGCCGGCAACATCGTGATGAAACTGACGGAGGGTCTTGGCGAGTCTCTGGTCGAACATCTTCTAAGCGTGGCGAACGGCAAGGTGCCTCCGGAGGGCTTGGGCCTGATTAAGAGGGAGATCCTGAAATCCACCAATGCGGTTCAGGCCCGGGGGGGAGGACCACTGCTCGGCGTCGATGGTGTTAGCATCGTCGGGCACGGCCGAGCGGAGGCCGTGGAGGTGGCGAACGCAATTGCAACTGCCGAATTCGCGCTGGATATAGAGTTCATACCCCTCCTGAACAAACGTCTTAGGTCCTTGCCGACGGCGGCCGGCGCCGGTGCGGAGGCCTGATTGGCTGACGGCGCCTACGGCATAGCTGGCAGATACGCTGTGGTCACCGGTGCGGCCAAGGGTATCGGGCGGGCGTCCGCACTGAGGCTGGCGGAGGTAGGCGTGAACGTAGCGATCAACTACCGGTCCTCGGAGCAGGAGGCACATGCGCTGGTTTCGGAGATCACCCAGATGGGAGTCGAATCGTTTGCGGTTCGCGCCGATGTAGGTGACCTGGACCAGGTGAGGGAATTAGCGGACGAGGTCGGCCGCCGCTTTCCTCAAGTGGATATTCTTGTAAACAATGCCGGCATCATTGATGACACGCTGCTGGTCCGCATGGGAGATGAGGCCTGGAGCAGCGTGATCGACACGAATCTCAACGGGACGTTTTTCTGTACCCGCGCCTTTGCTCGCGGGATGATGCAGCGCCGCTGGGGACGAGTGGTCAACATAGGCTCGATCGTCGGAATCAGGGGTAATGCTGGGCAGGCTAACTACGCAGCCTCTAAGGCCGGCATCATTGGCTTTACCAAGTCGGTTGCCAAGGAACTGGCGACTAGAGGCGTTACCGCGAACGTGGTCACGCCCGGCTACACGAGCACCGAAACCGTGGAGGAGCTTGGGGAGAAGTTCAAGGATCGCATTCGTAGTCTGATCCCGATGGGGGAACTGGGTCGGCCTGATGACGTAGGGCATCTGGTCGCCTTCCTGGCTTCGGAGAAGGCCCGCTACGTTACCGGTCAGGTGATCAGCGTAGATGGCGGTCTGGCAGTGTGAGTCTCCTGTCGCATCTTTGGTCTCCCATCGACGGCTACAGCGGGTCAACTAGCTTTGGCCCTCCGTCGGCGAGAGTCCGGGATCCGCTTGGCTAGGCGAGAAGGCGATGGACGGGGGAGACCGCGAATTCGAAGGCAAGGTTGCCTTGATCACGGGTGCGAGTCGAGGCATTGGTCGGGCGATCGCTCTTGAATTCGCCCGGCGCGGCTCTAACATCGCCTTTAACTACATGCGCAGCCACGAGGCGGCGGCAGATACCGAGAGGGCCGTCCTCGAACTGGGAGTGGACTGCCTGAGGGTCAAGGCCCAGGTAGGCGACCCGGACAAGATAGGAATGTTGTTCGAGGCCATAGCCGAGCGTTACGGCCAGCTGGACATCCTGATCAACAATGCCGCCTCTGGGGTTCAGCGCGCTGCGGTAGACCTTGATCCAAAGCACTGGGACTGGACGATGGCAGTTAACGCCAGAGCCCCCTGGCTGTGCGCCGTGGAAGCATCGCGTCTTATGGGTTCAGGGGGCAGCATAGTCAATATCTCGAGCATGGGCTCGGTGCGTGTGCTGCCCCATTACTTCTCGGTCGGCGTCTCAAAGGCCGCTCTTGAGGCCGTCACACGCTATCTTGCGGTCGAGTTGGCGCCGGTGGGCATAAGGGTCAATGGCGTGTCGGGCGGATACGTGGAGACAGACGCGTTCGACTCATTTCCCAACAGGGACCAAATGATGATGGCGGCGGGGCAAACCGTTGCCGGCCGACCGCTCACCCCGGGCGATATTGCGGCGGTAGTGGCGTTCTTGTGCTCTGGGCAGGCCGAGATGATAAGAGGCCAGGTGATTGTCGTAGACGGCGGAGTGACACTTAAGGCGTAGAGAAAGTGACCATACAGGGGATCAATCACAACGGGATAGTGGTGGCGGACCTGGAGGAGGCGATCGCCTTCTACACCGACGTCCTCGGTTTGAGGCTGCTCGATCGCCGGGAGAGGGACGGCGGACCCATCTCACAGGTGCTCGGATACCACGACACTCACATAAGGGTCGCCGACGTGGCAGCACCCGACGGCAGGGTGATCGAACTGGTCCACTACGTCCAACCGGCGGCCTCAGGCCCCTATTCCGAGGAGCGCAGCATTCTTGGAGCGAGTCACATCGCCTTTAGTGTGAGCGACATGAAGACCACGTTCGCTCACCTCATCAGCAAAGGTGCCAGGCAGCTAAACCCGCCCGTCGAGGTCGTCCCGGGAAAGCTGGTTTGCTACCTGCAAGACCCGTTCGGCAACTGGCTGGAGTTGATTGAACAGGGTTGAGTTAAGTCTGGGCCGACCTTAGCGCCGCGGTAGCCCTTGAGGATCCTAGGCCTACCTCGTCGCCCCGGAAGGCCCTCTTTACGTAAGCAAGTCCGACAAAGCCGTCCTCCGGATGCGCCGAGACTGAAGTCACAATCCCTACGCGCTCGCCACCTGCGAACACTCCCTCGCCTGGTGCGACCGCCCCGTCCCGCCAGGCGAGGATGGCAAGACGCCTTTGGACCTTGTCGTACGTGTGGAGCCGGGCGACCACCTCTTGTCCTACGTAACACCCCTTGTTGAAGCTGATCGACTCTATCAATCCAGCCTCCAGCGGGTTGCGGTCCTCGTTCAGTTCGCTGCCGAAAGCCGGGATGCCCCGTTCTATCCTCAGGGGCTCCAGGGCAGCGGGGTCGACGTAGCTGGCCCGCGATTCGAGGACCCCGCGCAGAGCGGGACCCTCGGCCACCGCACCTATGAAATCAAACTCGGAACGGCCGAGAAAGTCGCTCCTGAATACCGCTGCAGACACTTCACCCAGTTTTGCTTCCGCCAGCCCGTACCTTGGCAGGCAGGCCGCACTTGCATCGGCGAATTGGCGAACGACATCCGGGTGTGCCCTGGGCCCGGCAACGCCGATCATGAAGGTCGAATCGGTGATGTCTGAGACCATCACGTCTTCGTCGAAGGTGTAAAACTCGATCCACTCCACCACCCTGTCCCGCGCTGTTTGAGAGATAAAGGCAAGTAGGTGATCTCCCACGTTGACTATGCGCATAAGGTCTATCACCCGGCCCTTGTTCGTTGTCAGGACGGTGGCAGCTCCCCTGCCCGGCGGCAGGGATCTCAGATCGTTGGTGGACAGCCGGTCCAGTAGGTCTATGGCGTCCGAGCCCTTGATCCGCAGGCGGCAGACGGATGAGCGGTCCACGAGGGCGACATCGTCCGTCAGAGTGCGGTACTGGGCCAGAACAGAAGAGGGGTTCCGCCTCAAGATTCCCCCGTTTGCATCCGTGCAGGCGCGTGATTTCGCAAGGTCATCAGGGACCGGGGAAGTCGGTGGAGTGGAAGGCCTGGTTGGTGGCGACCACCCCCGGCGGTATCGTTGAAGGCAAGGCCGACCGCTGCGTGTACCCGGCATGTGGAAACTGGCGATGGTGCACCAACGGGATTCTCGGTCACAGCGACCCGCTTGAGGTAGTCAGGTCGAGTCTTAAAGGCGCTTGGGTCTATCGGACGGAGCCCGACCCCCTCACACGATCGCCTACAAAGCTCCAAGCCATGCTTGCCGTCCAAGCCGGTCGGTTCCACCCGTCACTGCAAGACGAGCCGGGTGCTCGCCCGCCAAGGAAGCGATCTAGACGCTAAAGGAGGTGCCGCAGCCGCAAGTCGTCTTTGCATTCGGGTTGTTGAACACGAACCCCTTGCCGTTAAGGCCGCCCGAGTACTCAAGCACCGTGCCAGCAAGGAACACGTAAGATCTCTTTGGCACATGCAGACGGATACCGTTTTGCTCTATCGTCTTGTCGTCCTCGCCCGGCCCGGTCAGTTCGAGCACGTATGTGAGCCCGGCGCATCCCCCGCCCTTAACAGCGACTCGCAGGTCCGTGGCGGTCTCGTCACTCTGCTTGGCGAACTTACGGACATGGTCCGCAGCCTCCGCGCTGATCGTAATGGTCAGTGGCTTGCGGGGTGTGCTCGAGGTTGTAGTCACAATCCGCCTCTATGTCAGGGTTTCGTGGACTTGAAATCCACAGACTCCAAGATTCTCGACTAGCCTGTTCAATTCTAAGGACGTTGGCGGCACCGGGTCAACGCGTCCACATTCCGGCGGGCGCTGTATCATGGCGGAAATCACCCCCTTCCCTCTGGGCCCTGGCGGGAGGTGCAACGGGAGCGGACAGTGGCGATTCGTATCGGCATTGGAATGAGTGGATGGCCCTTTGGCGATGAGGGACCGCAAGCCCTATGGGATTGGGTAGACGCCGCCGAGCGGGCGGATGTTGACTCGATCTGGCTCACCGACCGCGTGGTCGCCGAAAGGCTCAACGTAGAGCCCGTCGTCGCCCTCTCATTCATAGCTGCACGAACCAAGCGAATGCTAGTGGGTACAAGCGTGCTGGCCCTTCCCCTGCGCCAGCCCACGGTCCTGGCCAAAGAGATCGCGACCCTGGATTTTCTCTCCGGTGGCCGCGTCCTTCCCGCAATCGGGTTGGGAACGGAAGACGAGAGGGAATATCAGGCCTGCGGCGTCGAGCGCGCTGAGCGCGCCAGCCGGACCGACGAGATGGTCGAGGTGATGAGGATGCTGTGGCTGGGGATGCCCGTTTCCTATCGGGGCCGCCATTTCACCCTGGAAAATGTGGTGGTGCATCCCAGGCCCGCCAGGGCCGAGTTACCCCCGATTTGGATAGGTGGACGTTCAGAGGCGGCGCTTCGCCGGGTTGCAAGACTGGGAGACGGATGGCTGGCGTCCCAGGTGACCCCCGAAGAGGTGGCGGTGGGCAGAGATGCTATCAGTTCACTTGCCGAAGCGCGTGGCCGCACAATCGATGCCGACCACTACGGCGTCATTCTCACTTACTGTTTCGCCGATAGTAGAGGAGAGGCTGAGCGCCTCGCAGAACCGTTTCAGATCCGGGGTCGGCGACGCACCGATGTACCGTCGGGGCGTCTTGATGCACTGGGCCCGGTCGAGCATGCGACGGCCCTGCTGGACGAGTTCATTGAAGCTGGTGCCAGCAAGTTCGTACTTCGGGCCGCGTGCCCTCCCGGGATGATGGCAGGTCAACTGCAGACGCTGGTCGACGACGTTTTGCCGAGATATCACGACCTTAAGGTCTAGGCATTGCCTTCCGGCTGTGGCGAGGGATCATTCACGGAACGTCCCGGGGCCGCTGGTAGGAGCCGTCGCGGCGTAAAGGGCTTCCCTTGTCGCCCGGCAGCCAGTTCGCCCAAGCCGCGTACAGCTCATCGGACGGAGTTCTAGCGCCGACGGTGGCAGAGAATCCTCCGTCGACGTTGACGGTCTGGCCGGTGATGTAGCTACCGGCGGACGATGCCAGCAGCAACAGGACGCCGATCAGTTCACTGGGCTCGCCAAAGCGGCCAATCGGCACCTGGGCTTGGACGTGTTCAGTCACCGGTGGATTGGTGCGTACAAACTCCGACAGTTCGCTCGGGAAATAGCCCGGAGCGATGCAGTTTACCCGGACGCCCCGGTCCGCCCAATTCGCTGCGATATTCTGCGTCAGGTTGACGACTCCGGCCTTGGCTGCCGAATACCCCGGCGACATCATCGCCTTTGAGCCACCCAGCCCGCCGATCGACGAGATGTTGATTATCGATCCGCCGCCGCCGTCGGCGATCATCTCCGTGCCAAGGATGCGAGTGCAGTGCCAGACTCCGAGGAGATTGCCCCGAACCGTCTCGGCGAAGTCTTCGTCGGCGATCCTCTCGGCAAACGGGCTGCCCTCGGTGTCAATGCCGGCATTATTGACCAGCACATCGACCCTGCCGAAACGGTCTATCGACCGTGCTGCCATCCGGGCTATCTGCGAGGGGTCCGCCACATCGCAGGGGAGAGCGAGAACGCGCTCTCCCGAAGGATCCAGGTCCCTGGCTACACTCTTCAGCAGCTCTGTACGCCTGGCGCAGATTACGACCGACGCGCCGTTGGCCAGCAGGGCGCTGGCAAAGGTCACTCCTAGGCCGGAGGAAGCTCCGGTTACGAGCGCCGTCTTGCCCGAAAGGTCGAATATGTCGTTGCGATCAAGCATTTCGTCCTCCTGCCACCGGACTGGGGTTAAGTGGCGCTACAATCCGCTCCACCAGCCCGTATGGAGGAGCAAATGATCTCAGACCTTTCGGGAAACGTCGCTCTTGTAACAGGGGGGGCCAGCGGAATAGGCGGCGGGATCTCCCGCGTGCTTGCCGCTCAGGGAGCAGCAGTCGCCGTCGGAGACCTAGACCTAGGCGGAGCCGAAGAGGTGGCCCGGGGCATAGGGGCGGAGGGAGGCACCGCGGTGGCACTGGAAATGGATGTTACCGATCGGGGAGCTGTCATTGAAGCCGTCTCTTCTGCCCAGGGGCTCCTGGGAGAGATACATATTCTGGTCAACAATGCGGGCGTGATCGGCTCGCCCGGCTGGCATGAAAGGCTCGAGGTTACCCGGGAGGACTGGGTTTTCACGTTCGAGGTCAACCTGCTTGGAGTTGTCAATGCTACGGAGGCAGTAGAGCCTCAAATGGTCAGCCGGGGAGGTGGGAGCATAGTCAATATCGCCTCCATAGCCGGCAGGGTCGGGAACCCTGACCGCTCCAGCTACAATGCTTCCAAGGCGGCTGTCATAAGCTATACGCAGTCCATGGCCTTGCGCCTTGCGCGCCACGGGATCACGGTCAATTGCGTGTGCCCGGGGATGATATGGACACCGATGTGGGAGAAGATCTCGGCGCGACAATTCTCCTATGGTTCCGAAGTCTTCACCGATCTCGGCGAGGCACGGGACAATAGAGAACTCTTTGACCATCTGATCGATGTTTCCACGCCTCTGGGCCGTCCACAGGAGCCCGAAGACATAGGTAACGCCGTAGCCTTTTTTGCTTCGGAGCAGGCGCGCAACATTACGGGGCAGTCCCTTAACGTGGACGGCGGTCGGGTCATGAGTTAGTCTGCCGGTTATGTATCCCATTGACCTTTCGAACAAAGTGGCGGTCGTGTTTGGCGTAGCCAATCACCGCTCCATAGCGTGGTCGATTGCGCAGATCTTGAGTCAGTCTGGCGCCAGGGTGGCCCTGGCCTACCAGAACGATCGGCTGAAACGCGGCCTCGAAAAGCTGGTGAGTGAATGGAGCGATCCGGTCCTGGTCGAATGCGATGTCAGCGTTGATGGTGATGTCGAAGGAGCATTCGAGAAGGTCGCCGGAGATTTCGGTCGCGTTGACATCGTGGTCCACTCCGTAGCCTTCGCAAACCGGCAGGACCTCGGTGGCAGGTTCGTTGACACGCCAAGGGAGGGATTCCGTGTCGCCCTTGACGTAAGTGCTTACTCCTTGGTGCCGGTGACCCGCTACGCAGCGGACCACATGAGTCCGGACGGTGGCAGCATAGTCACCATGACATTTCAGGCGGCCGAACGGGTCTTCCCCGGCTATAACGTCATGAGCACAGCGAAGGCAGCTCTGGAAAACGAGGTTCGCCAGCTAGCGCATGACGTGGGGCCCCAGAACGTCCGGGTAAACGCGATATCGGCCGGTCCCGTGGATACGCTCTCGTCTCGAGTGATTGCCAGATACACGGATATGAAGAAGGCTGCCGCAGCGCGGTCACCCCTTCGGCGCAACATCATCGCCGAGGAGGTAGCCAAGACGGCGCTTTATCTTTGTTCGGATCTTTCCTCGGGGGTCACCGGCGAGGTTGTGCACGTTGACGCCGGTTATCACGTAATGGGCATATAGCGGGCCCAGCCCATCGCTGGTCGCTGGGAATCAAGCGTTGCCCGCCCGAGTCCCTGGCTATGCCTGAGCACATATACCTCGAGGTTGACGAGAACCCGAACTCGGAATACATGCCGCTGATGGTCTACGAGGCGCATGCTAGTCCCGTACGCGTGGAACGAATCCGATTGGATGAACCGGGCAGGACGGGAGTCTTCGAGGTGGTCGGGTGGAGTAGCACAGGAGGAGGAACACCGGTTCCCGCCGAATACGTTCCGGTGTCCGATTCCGGCCAGGCACTCGTGCATCTCATATACGGAGCCGATTGGGGTATACGGTTACGGCCCCTGGGCAGCGGTCACAACTGGTCTCTGGAGGCATCCGATCAGTTCGGTGAGCCGTACATGATGCTCATCAGCGAGGGGGATGTGATCCTTTAGGATCCGAAGGGGATGTGTATGACCGGTGTCGGTGTCAAGGTTCGGCCAGGCATCCACACCAGCCCATTTGGCTGTTGTGCCAACCTGGCCACGGGGCGTGACCCGGCCAACTAGGTCGGCCGCAGCTCCGCCGGGACCGGTGCCCCGTCGATCAGGTGGTCGGCCATCATACGCCCGGTGATCGGACTGAGGGCAACCCCTACCCGGTAGTGCCCGGTTGCAATCGCCAGGCCCTCCAAATTGGAGACCCGTCCAAGGATGGGAAGACCGGAAGAGGTCTCGGGGCGCAGGCCAGCCTGTAGCCTTTCGACGGCGGCCCCGGCCAAGGACGGTACCAGAGGCACGGTATGCTCCAGGATGTGGCGCACACCCGAGACGGTGGGTGTGCAGTCAAAGCCCGCGGATTCGATGGTGTAGCCGGCTATCAGTGATCCATCGGGCCGGGGAACCAGAATAGCGTCGGGCCCGTAGACGTTGGCCTTCATTCGGTCCCCGCATGCTGGCCGGAGCTGAATCGTCTGCCCCTTGGCTGGAGCGACGTCGATGTCCAGGCCCACGGCAGCGGCTATCGGTCGACTCCACGCGCCCGCTGCAAGAGCAACTAGGTCAGCCTCCAGCATCTCGCCAGCGCCGGTCTGCACGCCCGTAATCTGTCTACCGCGCCGCACAAGGTGCACTTGCCGGAGCCTGGTCCGCACCTTGGCGCCTAGGGCCTTCGCCGCGCTTATAAACGCACATGCAAGTCTCCTTCCCGACACATTGGCCGAACTTCCGATATGCAGGCCACCCAAGATACCCGGCCCGAGCAGGGGCTCGACTGAGCGTACATCGTCGCCGTCGACCCACTCCGGGCTAAAGCCCCGTAACGCCGGGTGATCGAGCCATCCCCGCAGCTCGACTTCGCCGTCCTCGTCCAGCGCGACGTCTAGGCGTGGCGTACGCGAGTACATAGGGTCGGTTCCTCCCAGCTCCATCAACTCGCTTACAAGGTCTGGGAACATTTGGAAGCTCGCTGCGGCAAGCCTGTGCAGGCGCTCATCATCTGTCCGCACGAGCAGGGATCCTGCGGCGGCATCGGAGGCCCCGGAGCCGACCTCTCCAACCTCAACCAGCATCGGGCGCAGGCCGCGCCTGGCGAGGAAGTATAGAATCGAGCAGCCGATTACTCCGCCGCCAACGACTATGATGCTGTTTGCCCTTGCCGGCATCGATGAATCTCTCTGGCTGATGATATGGCTAAAGGGTATCCTCACGTTTGAGGGGGCGCAGGTTGGGTCAAGGTCGCCGTCTGGTCTGTCGGGCCGGGTTGGAGCTCAAGGAGGACGACAATGGCTACTGTTTATGAGGAGCTTGAGGCTAGAACTCCTGGTTCTGCAGAGAAGCTGCGCGAGAGTGGACGGGTTCTGGCACAGGAAATGGTTGACACGGTCATCATGGGCCATCCCGTCTACATACGCGAGGCCAAGGGTTCCAAGGTTATTGATGTCGACGGCAACGAATACATCGATCTGGCCATGGGATGGGGCCCCCATGTTCTAGGCCATGCCCCCGAGGTAGTCACCGAGGCGATAAAGGAGGCGGTTGATCGGGGTGTCCAGTGGGGCTGGTACAACCCGTACCAGGAGCCACTGGCAAGCCTGATAGCCGAGGCCATCCCATGCGCCGAGAAAGTAATCTTCTGCAACAGCGGTACGGAGGCCAGCATGTATGCCATCCGAGCCGCCCGCGCCTTCAGCGGTCGGAGCAAGGTGGCGATGTTTGAAGGTGGATTCAACGGTGCACACGACACGGTGCTGGCCAAGGTGGAGCCTGACAGCCCACAGGACCGCCCTGCCTTCTATCCCATGGGACAGGGCATACCGGCCGAAACCCATGAGAATCTGTTGATGCTGCCGTACATGAACGAGGCAGCTCTAGACCTCATAAGGGAGTTCAAGGACGAGTTGGCCCTCGTAATCGTCGAGCCGGTACAGGGGTCCAATCCGAGACTGGATCAAGGGCAGTTCCTCAGAGACGTGCTCCAGACCTGCCGTGATGCCGGCGTTTTATTTTGCTTCGACGAGGTGATCACCGGCTTTCGTCTGGCCTACGGTGGCGCTCAGGAGTATTTCGGAGTCGTCCCGGATATGGCGATTACTGGCAAGGTGGCGGGAGGGGGCATGCCGATGGGTGTGGTGGCCGGGAGGGCCGACGTTATGTCGGTTTTCACCCGCCAGTTCGACATTTACCGTGACGACAAGACGGGCGATCCCAGCGTCTTTACCGCCGGCACGTTTAGCGGTAATCCCATCTCGATGACGGCTGGCACGGCCGTCATCGACTATCTGAAGGACCACCAAGAGATATACCCATATATGGAGGAGCAGGTCGCGCGGATCGTAGAAGACGTGAACGGGTTTTGCATCCGCGAGGAGATGCCGGCCCATCTGGTAGGCGCCGGGTCGATGTTCTACGTGCGTATACAACCGGGTGGTCCAATCCGCACGGCCAGGGACATCGATCGCTCGCTCAAGGAGGCGGATGACCTGCTGACGCTCTACATGGAAAAGCACGGCGTGCTCATGCCCACGCTTCACCTTTGCTTCATTTCCGCGGCTCATTCACGGGAAGATATAGGCCGGGTCATCGAAGCGCTCAAGAACTCTCTTCTTGAGGTGCGCAGGGACGGCCTGATCTAGTCGCCCGGACCTCGGTGGTAGATGACCTACACGATCATCGCTCGGTGTGAGCGGACCGGCCGCCTGGGCATAGGAATCGCCACGTACTCCCTGGCGGTCGGAGGCTACTGTCCACACTACCGGAAGGATGTGGGACTGGTATCTTCTCAGGCCTTTGTAAACCCGGCCCTAGGAGAGGTGGCCTTGGAGGGCCTATCCTCCGGGTCTTCTCCGGAGGAGGTTGTGACCGGGTTGTCGAGACACGACTCCAAGATCGAGTACCGCCAAGTCGGAATCGTCGGGCATCGGGGAGACGGAGCATGTTTGACGGGATCGAAGACGCGGAATTGGGCGGGGCACACGATTGGAGAGGGCGCCGTGGCATTCGGCAATGCACTTTCGGGCGAGGCCGTGGTGAGGGCGATGTTGGCGGAGTTCGAGGCGACCTTCAGGGAGGATCTTGCCGAGCGCCTCGTGCGCAGCATTGAGTCTGGCCGGGCGGCTGGGGGTCAGTCGGGTGAGGGTGGCAGGCGCCTCAATGAGCGTTCAGCTGCAGTGGTCGTCAAAGCGTCGGACCGTGCGCCCGGGGTCGATTTGAGGATCGACGTTCATTACGACGCGGTTACCGAGCTGCGTCGGGCCCTGGGAGCCTATCGTCCGTACATGCCCTACTACGAGATGAGGCGCACCGTGCCGGAGACTACACCGCCGCAGGAGCAGTGGCCGCCCAGCTAGCCTGTAAGTACGGTTGTCACACTACTTCAGGACCGCAAAAGTGGCGACGTAGTCTTCGGGGTCTACCGTCTCTCCTTCAACGGGCAGCGGCTCCAGAGAGATGAAGACGGCCGAGAACTTGCCCAGCTTTTTTGCCGTAGGTTCGGTCTGCCCGGCCTCAAGGACGAGAGTCGTCTCTCCCGTATCTGTCACGCCGGCCGCGGTATTGATCCTCACCGTGACGGTGCCCGGGGTCGGGCACTCGGCGCCGATGGGGCAACGCGAGTCCTCCACTACTTCGACGAAGTCGATAGCCAGTCCGCTCACCAGGCTGGGACTTGCCAGCTTTTGTCCTATACGCAGGGCGACGGGGGTCAGCAGTGGCACCTCGGTCGACCGCTGGCCCTCGGGGGCGATCACGGTCTCACCCAGCACCAGACCAGTCTCTTCGACCTCTGGGGCCTCGGTGGGTTCAACCGGCGCCTGAGCGGTTGGGGTCGTCTGGGGCGCTTACGTCGGCGTCGGCCGCGTTGCGCTTGCATCGTCTTCTGTGCCGGAGCAGGCGGCCGCGGCGAGGGCGATCGCCAATGCGATTGGGGCTAGTGTTCCTAGCTTCTTGCTCAAAGCGATTCCCTTCCTGGCGCTTGGGAGGTGCATCCTGTCGGCGTAACAGGCCCGAGCATCGAGCCCGCGCACAACAGCCTTCTAGGTTGCTCCTATTCCCGTCTCTTGGCTCTCAAGCGGGGAGGGCCCGCGCAGTCAAAGTGGCCGGCAGGGATTGGTTCCACCGGGCCCTGCGGGAGCGATTACGACATGCACGGGGCAGCGGTAAGAGCTACTAGATCCCAGTCAGTGAAAGGGATCTGCACCCAGCATGTGCAGATGGTCGGGGTGGCCGGGATCGAACCGGCGACCTCTTGCTCCCAAAGCAAGCGCGCTTCCGCTGCGCCACACCCCGACGTAGGGCCTGTCCGGTGGCTAGGGATGCCTACGCTATGGAGATGCAGGTCACCGTCCGGACCACGCCCTGAAGCGGATGTACCTCGTCGGTGATCAATCGCCCTATGGCATTGACGTCATCCACCTCAACCTTAGCTATGATGTCGTACGGCCCACTGACAAAGTCCGCTCCGGTCACCTCCGCCAGGTCCCTCAAGCCTCGGATCACATTGAAGGACAAGCCGGGTTCTGCTTCGATGAGCAGATAGGCTGTCTTTGCCATCAGGTCCCTCCTCTGAGTGTCAACATCATACGCTGTAGATACACGACCGCCCAACATGTCTCATCTTCATAACGGAGGGTGCGCGCGGTGGCACTTCGCTACTCCAATGCAATGAAGTGTGCTACACGTCGCCAAAGGTCTACATCCCGGAGGCGAAGGGCGATTCTGTCACCGGCCGACACGCCTGTAGGCAGTTCGGCTTGGACCCTGAAAGGATAGTCGGCTAGTTCCAGCAGCGATGAGCCGCGCCGGTGGGTTTCCAAGACTATGGCTTCATACTCGGTGCGCCCCTCGGACATACGTTGCTCAAAGAACCTGAGGGTCCAGTAGCGTCGTCTCTGTCCTTCAACAGCGGCCAATTCCCTGCGTTGAAATTCCGCTCGTTGCGCGATCCCCGCGATGGACTCTTCCGAGTAGGGGGGAGGGCTTCCCGCCAGAGTGTTGGCGATCTGCCTCTGGATTACCAGGTCAAGAAATCTCCGGAGGGGTGAAGTCGCCTGTAGGTACTCGCTTACTCCAAGGCCGTGGTGTCGTCCGGGCAAGATGGAGATCCTGGCCGGTTGCGCGCTGCGCATCAGCCGGTAATGGGCCACAGGATCGTAGATTACTTTGCCCGCTGCGCTGGAGATCGGCTCCGGCTGGACTCGGTAGGCGGCCGGGATTGAGTTGACGACACAGAATCTGGCCATCAACGCATTGCACAAGACCATCATCTCCATGACTATCCGCTTTGAAGGGGTGTCCCTGGGCGAGACGTGCACCGATACTCGGGTGCTGCCGAGTGACACACCTGCGAGTTCTATCGATAGTTCTGGCCTCTCTGTCAGGTAGGCGCCGGCCTCCGCCCTGCGATACCTGAGCCGATTGGCCGCATCATTGAGGGTCTGCAGCTGCGGGAGAAATAGCCCTTCGCCACTGAGCAGGATGTCGTCCGCTTCTTGGTAGGTCAGAGCGCCCGACGATAGCACCAGAGAGGGGAACAGTTCCCATTCGGCGACTTCGCCGTCGTCGAGAGTTGCCAGTAGAGTCAGGGTGAGACGTGGTTGCCCCGGCAAGATGCTGGAGAGGCCGTCCGACAGGACCGTCGGCACCATGGGAATCCTGATTTCCGGGGTGTAGAGAGTCGATGTGCGGCGGTAGGCTTCGTGGTCGACGGCGCAGCCGATGGGGATGAGGGATGCGGCATCGGCGATATGAATTCCAACCCGAATCAGGTTTTTATCGAGCCTCTCTACTGACAGGGCATCATCCCGGTCAAGAGTGCCCGGGTGGTCGATAGTGAACGTCGGGGTGCCGGTAAGGTCACGTCGGCCTGGATCCGATGGCGACGCGGCAATCGCTGAGGCCTGCTCTTCCACCACATGCGGGAAATGCACTGGCAGGCCAGCGCGCTCGATCTCCACGGGCTCGTCAGGGCTCATGTGACCGGCGGCTGCCAGCAGAGAGAAGGTATGCCGCTGAAGATTGCCAGATCCCGGGAAAGCCTGCTTCAACAGCGACTTGACTGCCCCGGCTCGTGGGTGTTCGTCACCAAGAACCGCGAATGACCGTAGTTCCTCTAAGAACTGGCACTCCATCTCGGTAGGGGAGTCGGGCAAACGCCCCTTCGTTAACTCATCAAGTACTGTCGTCCTTGCAGCGGCCAGTTGCTCCTGTCTCCGATCCCTCAGGAGCATTCGCCGCCTGTCTTCTGCGCTGCGAGCAAGATAGGCGTTGCCCTGTCTTTCGAAGTAGGGGGTCTGTTCCTCCAGGTGCATCGCAAGTCCCGCCACCTGCGCGGGCGTCGGTCGCCCGACAAAGCACAGATCGGCGAGATGTTCGGCGGTTTCCCTCATTCCGCCTTCAGCCATCAGGCGCCAGATCGCTTCCGGGTCTAGGTCCTTGGAGACCTGTACTACTCGAGCTGAAAACTCCTCTAGTTCGGCGTCGGAGAGTCCGGACAGGTTGGTGGTCAACAGCAGCCGGTCCCGAGGGATCTTCGCCTGTCGATTCCGGCCGACCGAAATGACTATCCGGTCGCCGTCACGGTCTAGGCACCTGACTACCCTGGGGCCCTTGCGCAGGAGGACCACCAAGATGCCGCCTCGTTTTGGAAGACCACCCACAGCCGTTGATATTATCCGAGAGAGTAGGTGATGCCCCGCGAACTCAATCCGTGCGAGATGTCGCCTCAGTCGTGTTCGCCTCGTCGCTCAAGCGACTTGCCTTAGCGCGTCCCATTGGAGCCAGGGTGATCGCTGTCGCCAGAATGTTGACGCCGGCACCTATTCTGAGTGCCACGGCCATGCCGTCCACGAAGGCGCCGGCCGCACCCGTTCCGACCGGGTCATCCACCGAGGCTAGGGACGCCTCGAAACCGCGGGAAACCATCATGGCCGTCACGATCGAAACGGAAATGGCGACGGTGGAGACATTGGCGGCATAGCGAACCATTAGGGTCGCCGAGGAGGCCACCCCTTGTAGGCTCGACCTGACTTCGCTGAGTGCGGCCGATGTGGTCGGCGAGTACCAGAGTCCGACGCCGACACCCAGCATCACCATTAGACCAGTGACAGCTCCGATTGAGGAGCGTTCATCAAGGAATGAAATCATGACCATCGCTGCAGCGATCACCAGGGTGGATAGCGAGACGAAGATGCGCCAGTCGAACCGGTCGGACAGGTGACCTATAACAGGGCCGGTTGCGGTGAAGGCTACAGCTGCCGATGCCATCACCAGGCCACTGATAGCGGCCGAGCGCCCGAGCACGTCCTCGACGAAGAAGGGCATCAGCACGAACACCGGGACGTTTCCCAGGATGATCAGTGCCGTGAGGATTAGGCCACGTGTGAATGACCGGTTTCTGAGTAGATCCGGCGGCAGTATCGGTGCTTGCACGCGACGCTGCCAGAACAAGAAACTCACCATCAACGCCACTGAGATCACAAAGCCGACGATCGTGATCGGCGACGACCATCCCCAGCCCTGACCGTTCGACATCGTCAGCAGGAAGATCAATACGGATCCAGAGGAAAGACTGGCGCCCAGCCAGTCAAACGGCCCTGATTTGGCCTCCTGGTCCTGGGCTAGTCCGCTCGTGACACGCAGGCAGGCCACCAGGGATAGAAGGCCGAACGGCACTACCATAAAGACCATCCATCGCCATCCGAGCCAAGAGATTACGGCCCCACCCGCCAGCGGTCCGAAAATGAAGCCAGAACCCCCGACAAGCATGAACAGGCCTATGGCCTTACCCCTTTCCCGTGGCGGAAAGGCCGTGCTAAGGATCGCCATGCTGGTGGCCTGAATTGCGGCTGTCCCAAATCCCTGCACAGCCTTTAGGCCAGCCAGAGAGAGCAGCCCGGGAGCCAAGCCAGCCGCCACGGCGCCTATTGAAAAGATGACGACTCCGGCGAGGTAGAGGCGGCGTGGCCCAATCATGTCCGCCACTCTGCCCAGCGGGATCATCAGCGAGCCTATTGCCAATATGTAGGCGAGGATGACCCACTGGACTTCCGGGATCGTGGCGTCGAATTGGTCGGCGATTCTGGGAAGTGCCAGTGAGAGGCCGGCCTCGTCCGCCGTTGCGCCGAACAGCCCAGGCGTGAGAGCGGCGAACACGGCCCATCGCCCAGGAATACTGCGTCGAGGGGTGTTCGGGGAGCCCTCCTGACGGATCGAGTTCGTCAGTTCCTCGCCCGCTCCATGACCCGAACTAGTCCGATAGTCAGGTCCTCGTCGTTGATGTTCACGGTCTCGGTGTGGGCATCTTGGGGCGGCACGCTCGGTATCAGTCGATCGGACAGGGTCTCTCGGCCGACATAGTCTGCGTGCTGCTCCATTACCGACGCTAGGCCTCCGTCGGCGAAGTAGTAGGTGTCGATATGGTCTGCGATGTCAAACCCTGCCAGACGCCTCAAGTTCTGAATGCGGTGCACTATCTCGCGCGCCGTACCTTCTGCGAGTAATTCGGTCGTCAGGTTCGTCTCGATTGCTACGGAGTAGCCGTCTTCAGAGGCTACCGAGAACCCTACCCGGTCGCCGGCGGTGATGAGCACTTCCTCCGGGTCAAGTTCATGGCCAGCGACTTTGAGTGTCCTGCCTGCGCTGACCGTGGCGTGCACCTCGAAGGGATCCAAGCTCGCCAGGGCCTGTCGGATGTCCCTGACCGCTGCACCGTACCTTTTGCCTAGGACGGGAAGGTTGGGCCTTACCGTGAGGGACATCACTCCCGTGTGGTCTTCGGTGACCCTCACCTCTTTGACGTTGAGCTCCTCTCGGACCTGGAGGGAGACCTCGGACAGCAGTTGGCGCTCGTCGGATGTACGTAGGCCGATCAGGGCCGCGGCCACGGGCTGTCGGACCTTGATGCCTGCCTTGCTTCTGGCGGCACGTCCAAGGCTGGACAGAGTCATTGCCAGCCGAGTCGCGTCCGTCAAGCGTCGGTCGATAAGGTCACGGTGTGCCCTGGGGTAGTCCGCTAGGTGAACGCTCTCGGAGGCACCGTCCACCGGGTCCACTAGGTTGCGATGGATGGCCTCCGTAACAAATGGCATGAAGGGCGCGACCAGCCTTATCAGGGTTACCAAACACTCGTAGAGGGTCGAATATGCGGACAGCTTATCGAGGTCGTCCGCACCCTCGCCGAGCACGCCGGCCTTCCAGAAGCGGCGCCTGCTGCGCCTGACGTACCAGTTGGAAAGGTAGCCGACGAACGATTCGACCCGGTGCGCCGCGGCATCTGGCTGGTATTGCTCCAAGTCCTCTGTGACATCGGCTACCAGTTCGTTGAGCTCGGAGATTATCCATCGGTCTAGCTCCCCGCGCTCCGCCTTATGCGGCGCTTGGGAGCGGGTAGGGTCGTAGCCGTCTATATTTGCGTAGGTGACAAAGAACGAGTAAACGTTCCACAGAGGGATCAGCAGCTGTCGGCGTACCTCGTCCGCCACTCCGTAGCCAAAATTTAGGTTCGCAGCTGGGTTTTGACGCGCGTACAACCACCGCATCGTGTCGACGCCCATCTTCTCGGCAGCCTCCTCGAACCATATGGCGTTCCCCCTGGATTTGTGCATCTCCTCGCCCCTCTCGTCCCGCATCAGCGCGTACGAGAAGACGGACCTGAAAGGCTCTACTCCCTCAAGCACCGTACTCATAGTCAGCAACGAGTAGAACCAGTTGCGAAACTGGCCCGGAAACGATTCCGATATCCAATCGGCTGGGAACCACTTTGCCCATTGGTCGCGGTTGTGGCGGTATCCGAGAGTGGAGAAGGGAACGATACCGGCGTCGAGCCAGGGATTGCCCACGTCTGCAATGCGCGAGACGGCCTTCCCGCATTTGCCACAGCCGATCTTGACGGCGTCCACCCAGGGACGGTGCGGCGAGTGTCCTTCGAATTCGTCCCATCCCTCTACCGCGCGCTCCTTCAGCTCGTTTTCTGAGCCAATCACCTCGAAATGGCCGCAGGTGCACTTGAAGATGGGCAGCGCCAGTCCCCAGTAACGCTTCTTGGACACCATCCAGTCGTCCATGCTCTGGAGCCAATCCAACTCACGCCACAGGCCGAATTCGGGTATCCACTTGATCTTGCGGGTTACGTCGGCGATGGAGTGACGGAGTTCGCCCATTGATATGAACCACTCGTCTACCAGCCGGAACACTAACTCAGACTGGCACCTCCAGCAGACCGGATAGCGATGCCTGTAGGGCTCTAGTCGATAAAGGGCTCCCTTCTGCTGGAGGGAAGCGTAGATAGGCTCGTTAACGTCGTAGACACTCAGGCCGGTAAGCCAGTCAAAGCCGTCGACAAAGTCGCCAAATTCGTCAAGTGGGGCCAGCACCGCCAGGTTGAGCTCTTTGCCCAACTGAAAGTCCTCCTTCCCGGCCCCGGGGGCGATATGGACAATGCCTGTTCCCTCGTCTTCGCTGACCTCTTTCCAGGCGACGACCTTGTGGCTTACCCCCTGCTGCGCTGGAAGTTCGTCAAAGGGACCATGGTAGGTGAGGTCGACGAGTTGACTTCCAGGGAACTCACCTAGCACTTCATGAGGGGCGGTGACCGATTGTGAGAGTCGACTCTTTGCGAGGTAGAGGATCTCCGTCTGTGCCTTGGAGCCAGATGCGGAGTCATCATTGGACCCGGGTTCGCCCGCCTTTGCACTGACCTTTACGTAGGTTATGTCCGGGTTGACGGCGACAGCGACGTTGGACGTTAGAGTCCAGGGCGTGGTCGTCCAGACCAGAAGCGATTCGCGGTCGGGGTTTCCGTCGTCCCCGCGGGTGATGGGGAAACGTACGAACAAACCCGGATGAACGATCTCTTGGTAGCCCTCCGTAACTATCTCATGCTCTGACAGACCGGTGCCGCAGCGCGGGCACCAGGGCATGACATCCCTGCCTTCATAGAGCCAACCCCTCTCGTGGCAACGCTTAAGAAACAGCCAGATCGTGTAGTTGTTCTCATCGGACATCGTGTGATACGAGTCAGCCCAATTCATCCAGTAGCCGAGCCTCTTGGACTGCTCAGTCTGTATGCTGCTGAACTTGAGCACCCGCTCTTTGCACAGCTCGACGAACTTGTCGATGCCGAACGCCTCTATGTCCCGTTTCGATTTGAAGCCCAGTTCTTTCTCCACCTCCACCTCTATCCACAGGCCCTGACCGTCGAAGCCATTTTGATATCTCTGCCGAAATCCCTGCATCGTCTTGAAGCGTTGAAAGAGGTCCTTGTACATACGTCCCCATGCGTGGTGGACGCCCATGGGGTTGTTGGCCGTTATGGGGCCATCGATGAAAGAGAATCGCTCGCTTGAGCCGTCGTTTCGATGCAGGTATTTCTGAATGGTGTCGTGCCGCCGCCACCAGTCCAGAACATCGTGTTCAAGAGCGACCAAGTCGACCTTGGAGTTGACCGGATCAAACATGTTGCTTTTTCCTCACCTGCACAAAGCAAGACGCCCGTCCCTTGCAAGGGACGGGCGTCGATTCCCGCGGTACCACCCTATTTCCCCAACGGTAATTGGGGCGCTTGGTCGACACCATAGATGCCGGGCCCCGTTAACGAGGGGCCAAGGCGGCGGAGCCTAGTGCTGGAGTAGTTGCCCCGGTTTCGGTCCGCAGCTCGGGAGTGATTTCCGGCCCGCCGGATCGCGTCCGCTCACACCGCACCGGACTCGCTCGGCGACCTAAACGAGCCTACTCGTCTCCGTCAAGGCCTGTCGAATCAGATTAGATGGTCACTCGGGGCGGGTCAAGCAAGCACGGGCGCGGCTGTCCCGTACTAGGGATGGCGGGGAAAACCAGACCGCCTCAGTGGAGGACCTCCGACAGGAGACCGTCGTGGCAAATGGTGGGTCTCTAGTCAACCGCAGCACCTACCGTAGGCAAGCCGCCGGGCTGGGCCATGATTCGCCTGATCGTCCGCAACTCATTTGAGCTGATGGATCTGGTGGATTCAGCCGAGCTTGATGCGGAATGGTTGGCCTTTTGCCACATTTGTGTGCCGCCGTGGGTTCGCAGGGTGCCGCCGCCGGCGCGCAGTGCGTCCCCAACTCGCGGAGCAGTCTTTCATGCCATATACTGCCGACGCCGCCGAGTCCGTTATGGCACCCCTGTCCGGCTTGCAGTGGCGGCACAAGCCACAAGGCGGGGGTCCGGGCCAAGTTCCCTGCCGGCACTCGCACGCGGGGCATGGATCGCCATCCTGGTTCGGACCCTGAGATCACTAACCGGAGGTTGGGACAGAAGAAAATGAAGCTGGGTTACTTCACGATGCCACTGCATCCCCCGGGATCGGTGCATGCCGAAACCCTGGACCACGACCTAGATCAGATTGTCACGCTAGACAGGCTGGGCTTTCGCGAGGCCTGGGTCGGTGAGCACTTTACGTCAGTATGGGAGAATATCCCGGCCCCCGACCTGTTCTTGGCCAAGGCCCTGGGCATGACTCAGAACATCGTTCTTGGTACGGGCGTAACGTGCATGCCCAACCACAATCCCTTCGTAATCGCCAACCGCATCGCGCAGCTCGATAATTTGGCCCGAGGGCGCTTCTACTGGGGGGTAGGGTCCGGTGGATTCCCGGGTGATTTCGAGGTATTCGGATTCGATTTTCAGAGCGGCGAGAATCGGAATATGACCAGGGAGGCACTCGACTGTGTTCTGGGTTTGTGGGAGGACCCCAAGCCGGGCCGATACACGTCCCCCTGGTGGGACTTTAGCATCCCGGAGACTGATGATTGGGTGGGCGTCAAGTATCACATGATGCCCTACCAGAAGCCCCATCCACCCATAGGCGTAGCCGGCGTCTCGCCCAAGTCGGAGACTCTCTATTTGGCAGGGGAGCGGGGCTACATACCGATGAGCATTAACCTGGTACCGTCGAATCAACTGCCGTCCCACTGGGAGGCCGTTGAGGAGGGTGCTTCACGAACGGGCCGGAAGGCCGACAGATCACAGTGGCGCATTGCTCGCGAGGTCTTTGTCGCCGACACGACCGAGGAGGCACGGGAAAAGGCGATGGCCGGAACCATGCCGCGCGACTTTCAGGACTATTTTTTCCGCTCGTTCGCACGCTACAACCTGTTCAAGTTGATGAAAAAGGATCCGTCGATGGCCGACGAGGACATCACCATCGACTATTTCATGGACAACATCTGGGTGGTGGGAAGCCCTGACGATGTGGCCTCCCAACTGCGGGAGCTGTATGACTACGTCGGTGGCTTCGGCGTGCTCTTGGCCATGGGCCACGAGTGGGAGCCCCGTGAGGATTGGCAGAGGTCAATGGAGCTATTGGCGAACGAGGTCATGCCTCAGTTGGCCGATCTGGAGCCATGTTGAATCGGTTGGCGTTGGCCGGGCCTTCCCAAGAGTCGACTTCACCCGGCTCGGGCCGCTTGAAGGAAGCGAAGCAGAAATATGCTGCTGGGTGACTTCACCATGCCCCTGCATCCTCCGGGGGCCGCCAGTTGGGCCGAGACACTGGATATGGACATCGAGCGTCTTGCGGCCCTGGACGAGCTGGGCTACCACGAGACCTGGCTCGGAGAGCACTACACGTCCACATGGGAAAACATACCGTCGCCGGACTTGCTGATGGCCCGTCTGATCCCGGAGACGCGTTATATGAAGCTGTGCACCGGGGTTACCTGCATGCCCAGCCACAATCCCTTCTATTTGGCCCACCGGATCGCCCAACTCGACCAAATGCTCAAGGGGCGGTTCATGTGGGGGGTTGGGCCGTGTGGGTTCCCGGGGGACATCGTGGCGGCTGGCTTCGACCCCTCTGAAGGAGCCTACCGAGATATGGCGCGGCTGGCGGTCGATATGGTGCTTCAGCTATGGGACGATCCCAAACCGGGCCGTTACAAGAGCGACTACTGGGATTTCACCATCACCGAACCGATGGCCGATTTCGGTATGGAGTTTCATGTAAAGCCCTACCAGCGTCCACATCCGCCTGTAGCGGTGGCGGGCTCTCGACCGGATTCGAAGACTCTGGAGATCGCCGGTCGTAGAGGATGGATTCCCATTTCCATTAACTTCTTGCCAGCCGAGGGGGTCAAGGCTCAGTGGAAGTCGGTGGAAAGGGGGGCACAGAGCGCCGGGAGAGAACCGCCCGACCGGGCGATCTGGCGCATCGCGCGGGACGTATTCGTCGCCGACACGGCCAGGGAGGCTCGCAAGCTGGCGTTGGAGGGCTCGATTGGCAAGGCGTTCGAGGGCTACTTCCTGCGCATATTGTCTAAGGTTCCAGGCCGCATCCAGCAGCTCAAGAACGATCCGGACATGTCGGACAGCGACGTGACTCTTGAGTACCTCGTAGACAATGTCTGGGTTGTGGGTGGGCCACAGGAGGTGGAGGAGAAACTTCGACGGCTATACGAGGAGGTGGGCGGATTCGGAGTTCTAGTCACCACCGGCCACGAGTGGAAGCCCGAAGACGTGTGGCGCAACTCTCACGAACTCCTCGCTCAAGAGGTCATCCCCCGGCTGCCCTGAAGGCGATCAGCCGAATTTGAGAGCGCCGTTTGCTCCCCGCAGGCCGCCTATGGATTCCTACTGGGGCGCTCGATGAGAGTCACCTTGACCGTGCGGGCCTTGTCACCGCTCTGGAAGGACACTGAGATCTCGTCTCCCGGTCGAAAGCTCCATAGAGTGGTCAGGAAGGACGGCATGTCCGCAGTCGGGATGCCGTTCAGAGAGGTGATGATGTCTCCGACGCGGATGCCGGCCCCATAAGCCGGGCCGCTCCGCGGCATGCTCGTTACCAGCACACCCTCTTCCAAGTCGAGACCGAGTGCCGGCGTGACGTCCGCTCCGGTGAGACCTATCAGGGGTCTTATGTAGCGGCCGTTCTCAATCAGTGAATCTAGAATCGGAACCGCCACATATGAACTGACCGCGAATCCGATTCCTTGAGCCTGGCGCATGATGGCCGTGTTTATCCCGACCACGTTCCCGTCCAGGTCCACTAATGGCCCGCCGCTGTTGCCCGCGTTGATGGCTGCGTCTGTCTGTATCAGGTCAAACAATTGGCCCAATTCGGTCGTTATCGTTCGGTCTCGACCGCTGACGATGCCGAGGGTCACGGTGGGGCCGCCCCTGAGGGCGACGGCGTTACCGACGGCGAGCACCCAGTCGCCAACTCGCAGGGCGTCCGATCCGCTGGGAACTAGATGGGGCAGATCCTCAGCTTCGATGCGAAGTACGGCGAGATCGCTGATCAGATCTTGACCTACGATCTCGGCATCGAATGTTCGCCCATCGTCCAGATGCACTTGGATGCCATCGAAGCCGCTGATGACGTGGGCATTTGTGGCGATCAGGCCCTCGGGCCTTATGATGATGCCGCTGCCTGCACCTTCGTCGGTGAAGTTGCGGAACATCCCGCGGCGGACAGCCTCGGTGGTGATGGAGACGACGCTCGGTCTAATGCGTTCAACGAGGCTGGCGATGGAAGGTAATCCGTTGCCGTTGGGTAGCTGCCCGTAGGATTCCCTGACGGGAGTTGGGCTGACGGGAGTCTCGGCGGCCGCGTCAGCCATGGTCGGCGCGAGAGCCGTCCGCGCGCATGCGCCGGTCGATAGTGTCAGCAAGGCCAGAATTGTCAGGCCGAGGATGGCCTTGATGGTCATGACCCTACACGACGAATGCGGCCGATGGGTCGCGAACGCTCCTCAGCCGCACCCGTGTAGCCGACGAGAGTATCAGTCTGAGGCCTTCCCCGCTGGTTCCCTCCACATTCGTGTAGTTCGCTACATACCCTGCGTATCTGGAGCAGAGCAGGGCACCGAACAGGAGGATGATGGCGGATATGTAGACCCATGTCAGGAGGGCCAAGATGGCTCCAACCGGACCGTACACAACGTTGTGCACGGGGTAGGTTTGCACGTACCAGACGAATCCCAAGTTCACCACCCAAAAGGCTACAGCCACGCCCAACGCGGTGGGCCAGACATCCTGCATACGAACGGTCGTGTTGGGGATGAAGTAGTAGAGCAAGACGAATATCGTGAATGAAATGACAGGCGAGACAAGGTTGGTAGCGATGGTCCACAGGAACTCGCTTTGGAGGAACGAGTCGGGGACGACCAGTCCGCTGATCTCGCGCAGGACGCCGAACACCGGCGTGATGAACAAAAGCAGGACTACTATGAGGGCCGCGCCCACGACCAAGCCTATATCCATGACCCGCTCTCTCAGGAAGGGCCGGGTCTTGCGTATACCCCAAGCGTAATTTATGCCCTTGCGGATGGCGCCGAATGCCGCCGTCGATGCCCAGATGAGGCCGATTACTGCGGCGACGCCAGTTATTGCCCGCGCGCTGACGATACCTCGAAGGGTGTTCTCAATGAGTTCACTCGAAACAGGTACTACGGCCGCGATCTCCTCCACCAATTCCGCCTGCTCCGCCTCCGGTCCCAGTAAGAAGCCCAGAATCGACACGACGGCAAGAAATAGCGGGAACAAGGAGAACATCGTGTAGAAGGCGATCGCACCTGCCACGTATGGGCAGTTCTTGTACATGAAGTCGTTAAGCGCGTCAGCGCAGAACAGCACGAAACGAGCAAAATACATAGCCATGGAGCGACCCGTGCACGGCTATAGGCAGCCGTCGGTAGATTATAACCTAGGGCCTTATGCGTAGTCGGTCAGCAGGCGCGGACGGCACTGGCTACGTCTGGGGAACGTACGTGATCTCCTGACGGACACCGGCATTTAGCCACGGCACCGCCCACTCCGCCCTGGGATCGTCAAATTCGACCCTCTTCATGCCTTTCGGAAATCGCGCGTGAATCTTTCTGAGTTCCGGCCGCAAAAGATCGTCGGCCGGTGTCCATTCGTGCAAATAGTGGACCGCCGCGACCCTGGCCTGCAGTAGTTCCTTGCTGCATCCGAAGCACGGCTGGAGGGTGGTGTACATGCTGGATCCCTCCACAGATATTCCGAAGCGGGCCGCGGTGATCAGCGCGTTTTGCTCAGCGTGCACACATATGCACAGGTCATAGCCCTCACCGGAGCGATAGCGATCCCGGTCGGCGCAGCGTTCGCATCCACCCTCGTCGCAATTGGCGATACCCTGGGGCGTTCCGTTGTACCCGGTTGTCAGTATGCGATTGTCCCTTACAAGAATTGCACCGACCTTCGAACCCTGGCAGTTGGCCCTCTCGCGGACAGCTACGGCAATTCCCATGTAGTACTCATGCCAGTCCGGCCGATTGCTCCTTGCCAAACGCTGGTTCCGAGCCGAGACGGGCCTGAAGTCAGGTGACGAACTGACTGCTGACCGCGGCGAATTGACCACGGGCTTTTGTCCTGTCAAGGGGCGTTTCCCTCCACTGGCCTAGAACAGCCCGGGTTGGGCGGCATCAGCCGGGCCATCGTGAGTGTAGTCGATTCCTAGATGCGCGTAGGCATGGCGCGTCGCCACGCGCCCTCTAGGCGTTCTATCGAGGAACCCCAATTGCAAGAGAAACGGCTCGTAGACTTCCTCGATGGTGTCCGACTCCTCGCTGATGGCGGCCGCCACGGTGTCAAGGCCCACGGGGCCGCCGTCGAACTTCTCGATGATGCAGAGCAGGACTTGTCGGTCTATCTCGTCAAGGCCGATAGAGTCCACCTCCAGGCGGCTAAGGGCGTTTAGGGCGACCTCGGCGGTCACGTGTGATTGTGCGACCACCTGCGCGTAGTCGCGCACCCGTCTCAGCAGCCTGTTGGCGATGCGGGGCGTGCCCCTGGACCGGCGCGCTATCTCGACACACCCGGAGTGAGTTGCCTCAATGCCCAGGATGCGAGCCGATCTGGTCACGATCGTAGTCATCGCCTGGTCGTCATAGAAATCTAGGCGGTGAACCGCCCCAAATCGATCTCGTAAAGGCGCGCTGACCATCCCGTACCTTGTTGTAGCTCCCACGAGGGTGAAGGGCTGAATTGACAGGTTCATGGACCGCGCCTTTAGACCCTTGTCGATTACCCAACTGACGAAAAAGTCCTCCATGGCTGGATATAGGATCTCCTCGACGACCCGGGGCAAGCGATGTATCTCGTCGATGAACAACACGTCGAATTTCTTTAGCCCGGTCAGCATCGCCACCATGTCACCGGCCCGCTCGATGGCGGGACCCGACGTAGTCTTGATGCTCACTCCCATCTCGGAAGCGAGAATGTGTGCAAGGGTCGTCTTCCCAAGACCTGGCGGGCCGTAGACAAGGGCATGGTCTAGGGGCTCGGCACGCTTTAGGGCGGCCCTGATGCCAATGTCCAAGTTGTCCTTCACCCGGCTCTGTCCGATGTACTCGGAAAGGCGCCTGGGCCTGAGTGAAGTTTCTAGGGTGGTATCGCCCTCTTGCGTGTCGCCCGAGACTATTCGCTGTCCTATCCGGTCGGTCATCACATCATGCACCCCAGATTGACTGGAGGGGGAAAGGCGTTGTAGAACGCCTGTTCATGATATTTTGCCTCCGCCGCACCGTCAAGCGGCTTAGCGCCGGTGGTCAAATTGACAATAGCAACGTTCCGTTTCTACACTCGCACGGTCTTTGGCCATGGCTAGCACATCCAAAACCGAGTGGTCTGAGAATACGCTCAAGCCGCTGAGAAACCGGCGGCCCGAGCGCAAGGAGTCTTTCCTTAACACCTCCGGGATCGAGGTGGAACCCCTGTACACCCCCGAGGATGTGCGGTCAGATGACTATGTCGAAGGTGTGGGCTATCCGGGTGAATATCCATTCACCCGCGGCGTTCAGCCGAACATGTATCGGGGACGGGTCTGGACCATGAGGCAATACGCCGGCTATGCCTCAGCCGAGGAGTCGAACGCCCGCTACAAGTTCCTGTTGGACTCCGGGCAGAGCGGCCTTTCCGTCGCTTTTGACCTGCCCACCCAGACTGGATATGACTCTGACCATCCTCTTGCGGCCGGGGAAGTCGGCAGAGCCGGCGTCCCGATCAGTTCACTCGCAGACATGGAGGTCCTGTTCGACGGGATACCACTCGATAAAGTCACGACCTCAATGACGATCAACTCCACGGCTTCGATTCTCCTCGCCCTCTACGTTGCGGTTGCAAAAAAACAGGGGGTGCCGCTCAGCTCGATAGGCGGCACGATTCAAAACGACATACTGAAGGAGTACATCGCTCGGGGCACCTATATATATCCTCCGAGACCCTCAATGCGGCTTGTTACAGATGCCTTTCGTTACTGCGCTGAGCAGTTGCCTCGTTGGAACACGATATCCATCTCCGGCTACCACATGCGAGAGGCCGGAGCCAGCGCCGCGCAGGAATTGGCGTTCACCTTTAGCAACGCAATTGCATATGTGCAGGCCGCGGTCGACGCTGGTCTTGATGTCGACAAATTCGCGCCGAGGCTATCGTTCTTTTTCGTTGCGCAAAGCGACCTGTTCGAAGAGATCGCAAAATTCAGGGCCGCCCGGCGCATGTGGGCAAGAATCATGCGAAAACGCTTTGGAGCAGAGAATCCAAGGTCATGGATGTGCCGGTTCCACGTCCAGACCGCGGGCGTCACCCTGACCGCCCAGCAGCCTGACAATAACGTTGTGCGCAGTACCGTTCAGGCGCTGGCAGCGGTTCTCGGAGGCGCGCAGAGTCTCCACGTCAACTCCAGGGACGAGGCGTTAGCACTTCCCACCGCCGAGTCAGCTGAACTCTCGCTGCGTACCCAGCAGATTCTGTCCAGCGAGAGCGGAGTAACTGAAACTGTCGACCCCATGGCCGGCTCCTACTACATCGAGCACCTGACTAATCGGCTTGAAGAGGATGCATCGGAGTACATACTTAGCATCGACGAGATGGGAGGCGCCTTGGGAGCGCTGGATAACGGATTCCAGATACGCGAGATACACGAGTCCGCCTACCAGCTGCAGCAGCAGGTGGAAAGGGGCGAGCGCGTCGTTGTTGGTGTCAACGCCTACCGAAGCGAAGCACCCCCTATCGAAGATATTCAGAGGATTGACCCCGAACAGACAAGGCGTCAGCTCGCCCGACTTGGCCGTGTTAGGAGTGAGCGGGACGGCGAGTTGTTGGATCATGCCCTCGGTCATCTGAAGGAGGTGGCCGAAAGTGGAGGAAACACCGTGCCGGCGATCCTGCAGGCTGTCGAGGCTTATGGCACCGTGGGCGAGATTTCCGACACTTTCCGTTCGGTGTTTGGAGAGCAAAGGGAATTCGCACCCTTCTAGGCGGGGCCTGACTGATGTTAGGTTGCTGAAGATGCTCTTATGACCACTGCTACCGACGGCATTCTGACCGAAGAAGAGGTCATCCTCCGCAAAACGGTGCAGGATCTGGCTGATCGAGAATTGGCCCCCAGGGCCTCCGAATACGATCAGCAGGAGAGATTCCCCTGGGAGAATATTCGGGCCATCTCAGGTCTGGGGCTGTTCGGCCTGACGATTGATCCTGAGTATGGTGGCTCAGGGGGCACCGCCAGACAGCTGGCCATCGTGACCGAGGAGCTTTCTCGAGGCTGCGCGGCCACCGGCACCATCTACGGTGCCCACCTTTCGCTATGCGCCCGCTACATTGACAGCTTTGGAACCCATGAACAGAAGACAAAGTATCTGCACCAATTGGCCACGGGCAGTCACATAGGTGCTTTCGCCCTGACAGAGCCCGATGCGGGCTCGGATGCGGCGGCCATTACAACGACGGTCGTTGATTCCAGGGACGGGTTCCTGATCACAGGAACGAAGGGCTTTATCACCAATGCGGCTGAGGCGCATACCTTTGTCGTCATGGCAACCCGGGATCGGTCTAAGGGTTCCAAGGGTATCGAGACCTTCCTGATCGAAAGGGATCTGCCGGGCGTTGCAATAACACCCCAGCACGGCAAGCTAGGTATACGGGGCTCGTCTACCTGTGAAGTAAGACTGCAGGACGTATCGCTGCCAGTCAGCAATCGAATCGGAGGAGCCGGCGACGGATTCGGCATGACCATGCAAGTGCTCGATTCCAGCAGGGTTACGATCGCGGCTCAGGCCGTGGGCATTGCACAGGCCGCATTGGAGGCGGCCGTCTCGTATGCGAGGGGGAGAAGTACCTTTGGCCGGCCGATATCCGACCGCCAGGCTATACGCTGGATGATCGCCGACTCTGCCACTCAGGTCGAGGCTGCTCGCCAACTCACGTACCGAGCCGCTCATCTTCAGGACGCAGGGAAGCCATTTGCGGCACAGGCGTCAATGGCCAAGCTCTTCGCGTCGCGCGCCGCCGTTGAATGCGCTGACCGAGCGTTGCAGATTCACGGTGGCGTGGGGTATTTCGCCCCGACGACCGTTGAGCGTCTATACCGGGACGCCAAGATAACCGAGATCTATGAAGGCACATCTGAAATCCAGCGACTGCTGATCGCACGCCGACTGCTGGGTCCCTAGCTATTTGGCGGCTCACCAGCTGAACTGGATACACCGGGTCAGATCTTCGTGTCAGACGCGATGTAACCGGACGACTCAAGTCCCAGACATCGAGGCAGGAAGATATGTTGAGGGAAGATGGCGCCAACGGCCCTCGTTAGAGAGAGGGCGCCGTCTGCACCGAGGGGCTCTCAAAGTGAAGACCTGCGATGTCCGTCTGAATCGACCTGATGGCCGTTTGTGACGTTGCTGTAATGGGTCTGAAAGGTCTGGTGGCAGATCATGTCCTAGTCCTGACGCCGTCATGTCCGGGCAAGGTTAAAGAGGGACGCTCCCTGTTGCCCGCGCGTCTCATGCTTGGCCGACGCGGACGTGTAGAATTGGGTACGGAACGGCGCGCAGTGGCGTCTTATTGAGGACAGATCATTGACCGATAACACCGGTTGCGTAGCCCGGCACATTAACCACGTTGCCATAGCCGTCCGGGACATTGAGGATTCTCTGGACTTCTATCGGATCACGTTCGGCGTGGGCACCAACGAGATTGTGGACATACCGGATCAGGGCGTAAGGGCCGCGTTGGTCAGGATTGGTGGCTCCCAATTGGAACTTATACAGCCCACGGACAATAGTGGCGGGGTAGCTCGCTTTATCGACAGACAGGGCCAGGGATTACACCATGTCTGCTTTGAGGTTGAGGATCTTGCTGCGCGGTTGGTCCAGCTGAGGGATGCTGGCCTTGAACTGGTTGATGAGACTCCCAGAGAGGGTCTATCCGGGGATATTGCGTTCATCCACCCAAGATCGACCGGCGGGGTGCTTATAGAGCTGGTGGACGCGGCCACCGCTAGGAGATGACGTCGAGCGGAACCATCCGCGTATTGGTGGGTAAGCCTGGGTTGGACGGTCACGACCGTGGAGCCAAGATCGTGGCGCGTGCGCTGCGGGACTGTGGGATGGAGGTCATATATACCGGCATCAGGCAGACGCCTGAGATGATCGTCGAGGCGGCCTTACAGGAGGACGTGGACGTGATAGGTCTGTCGATTCTGTCGGGGGCCCACATGGAGCTTTTCCCAAAGATATTCGCGGGACTTCGGAACAATGAAATGCAGGACGTGGTGGTGGTGGCGGGGGGCATCATCCCCGAGGACGACAGGGAGGCTCTCCGCGGCATGGGAGTCGCTGAGGTATTCGGTCCGGGGACGTCAATGTTTGAGATAGGGGAATTTGTCGCGCGTGCAGTAGCCGAGCGCAGGGCAGGTGCCCAGGGTAACGATTAGAATCTCGGCTTGACGCCCTGAGCGCCGGCGCTGGCCTAAGGCTTGAAGTGCTCCGGAGCGCGCTCGGAACCGTGGTGGGCTCTGATGAACAACTCCACCCGCTGCAAATCGAGATCGTCCATTACGTCAAGGTAGGTCCAGGCCGTCAAGGCGATCCTCCCGTCCATGCCCTCGTATGGCGAGACAACGATCTTGGGATACCGATCGGCCAGTTCAGAGAAAGCGGCCACCACGTCCGGACACCCGCGGGGACAGTTGTAGTGTAGCCCGACCCCACCTTGGGCTAGATTCTGGAGCAGGATTTCGTCCGGGATGAACTCTGAATGCACTCCCCAGGAAACAGGGGCATCGGGTGGGCCGTAGTGCCAGCCTGAGGTCGCTGGAGTCGAGCTGTAGTCGGGATGCGACTCCCCGAAGTCTATAACCAGATTGATCTGCTCATTCATCTTGGTTCCTGGCAATCGCCCATCGACCAAGAATGGCTGGACGTCCGGCACGTCTACCGTCACCGAAGTTCCGAATTCTGAAAGGCCGATTGTGGCGTCAAGGGTTGCCGGGCCGTCGCCAATTTGAGAGGGGAACTGCTTACCGAGATCGGACAGGTCTATCGTGCCCGTCAGCCGGAGACGGTAGGGTCGGAGATCATCTACCCCAACCCAGGCTTCGGCCATAATTGGGTCCTCTGAATTATCGGTCAGCGCGCCCTGCGCCCTCTCCGATCTCAAGTGCAGAACAGAGACCCCGCCGATCGATCCCTGCCCTACCAACTCCATCTGATGTGCCGCCTGAGCCACTAGTCCAACCAGCTTGTGCGGACTGTCGAACAGGCCACTGTCTTCCTTTGGGATGACTGACCATTGCCCAGTTTGGGGATCGGTTGCGTACGAGTCCCCACCTGCTGACACGGCATCAAACTCGGATGATACGAACCCCATATTTATCGACAGATTGGCCTTGGATCGATCAGGCGGAGCAAAGTCACCTGCGACCAGCACCGATATGTCCAGGGAGATCCCGGCAACCGCGGCCTCGATGCTTGCATCCAGTGTGAAGTGAAACGATTCCATCTCGATGGTACGGGCGACCGCCGAGCGCAACTCGGCTAGCCGCTCCTCGCTGACATCGACGCTCTCGGTGCTCAACACCGGCTCGGCGGTCGGTGTGGGTACGGAGGGTACTGCTGTTGGCAATGGCGTGGGCATTTGAAGCTGGGCGTCGCCACCGCAGGCGCCAGTCAAGATCGTGAAGATGGTGAGCACCGCCACGAGCATCAGCAGGATTCTTCTATGCATGGCCCGCCTGTGAATATGGATGCCCTGGGGTTGTCGGCTTCGGGGCGAGAGTTTTTCTGGATCGGACATCGCACACCACGCCCCCGCCGTTGGATGCGAGGCCGCTCGCCTGTCCGGGGATAGGTTGTATTGATCGGCTGAGTGCAAACCCGCGTTGGACGTGGCTGGTCTTGGCAAATTCGCTCACCCCTGTCGGCGGGGAAGGGCCATCCACCACAGGGCAAGCATTGGTGGCTTTGGCGACAACAGTGTCTAAACGAACGCTAACAGCACCACCGACGCGCAGTCTAGGGCTCCGGCGGGCCGCCGAACACTGCTGCCGCTGCGAGATCGGCTGAGGGTGGATAAGGTTCTGTAGAGGCAAGTGCATGGTCCCGAGCTTGCGGTGGCTGTGCAGTGCGACAGCTCAGGTTCGGTGCGAAGAACGCTGGCATTCGACCCAAGTGTAAGTCCTCCGATTGCATCTATGCGTTTCGTAAGCGAAGCTCTTCCGGTCCCAGGATTAGTAATGGATTGCCCGACCAACTCCACCTCCACAGGCGATCGCATCACCGTTTATGCAACCGGCCTTGGGAGAGGCCAGGAAAGCGACCAAATGAGCGACTTCGATGGCGTCGATGAGCCTGCGCACAGAATTCCCCGCCATGAGTTCGGACTCTATGACATCGCAAGAGACGCCACGCTGCATAGCCAGGGATTCGATTACCCCCGGTGTCGCTTCGGTGCGGGTAAGACCTGGATGAACGACCGTTACGTTTACCCCTTTGGGCCCGAGTTCATCAGCGAGGTTCTTGGTCATCGCAGCTACGGCGACGTTGCGCATACTGCCGATCGTTGAGCCAGTCCCCCGGGCTGCAAGACCGGATACGTTTATGATCCGTCCCCAACCACGATCAACCATCTGAGGCGCTACCTCACGGGCGCAGCGAAGGTAGCCCATGACCTTCACGTTCATGTCCTCCCAGAAATCGTGCTCCGTAATCTCGTCGAGGGAGGGAGGCCTAGATTGGCCACCGGGCTTTGCGGCGCAGTTGACCAGTATGTCGATGCTGCCCAGCAGGTCGGTCGCTCGTTCGACCATTTGCCGTACTGATCCGGCGTCTCCGGTATCAGCCCGGATAGGGATGATCTTGCGACCGGTTTCTTCGGCCAGCACAGCCGCGGTCGCCCTTAGCCCTTCTTCACCTCTAGCAGCTATCGCAGTATCTGTTCCCTCATTCGACAGCGCCGCGGCTATTGCCCTGCCTATGCCTCGGCTGCCACCGGTGACCAAGGCTCGTTTGCCCGTCAATTCCAGGTCCATTGTTCGTTCCCTTCTATCCCGCCGTCTAGGTATGTGAAGCTTGACGGAAATTCGAGGCAGAGCCTAGAATCGATTCCCTGTGGGAGGCGCGTCGCGGCTCAGCGTTCATGCGGTCGGGCGGGCCTGCTAGCCATGCAGTTTAACGTTTCAGGCCTACTCAAAGAGCCAAGCGGTTCGACCCGTACATTCGACGTAGATGGTACCGCCAAGGCGCCCGGGTCGATCGGCGGCTTCGATTCGATCTGGGACCGGTCCTCGGGAATGGGCATCGCTGGCTCAGTTGCCATGATGCGTACGGATGTTGGGATCTGGGTTCAGGCAAATCTGACCTGCGAGGTGGTGTGCGCATGCAGTCGGTGCCTTGTGGCTCACGCCCGGGTGATCGACCTTGCAATCGACGAAGAGTTCTACCCCGAGGGCGCTCTGGCTCGTCTGGATGACGCGGACGAAACGCAGTTCATATCTTTGGACAACGTCCTTGACTTACTCCCTACGATGCAGCAGTATGCGGCCCTTGGAATACCGATGAGCCCCCTTTGTCGCAATGACTGCGCGGGGATGTGCGATAGCTGCGGACTGAATCTGAACGTCACCACCTGCTCCTGCTCTGACCGACATAACGATCCGCTTTGGGGCCAATTGCTGGACCTGCGGGCCTTGAGCGCGGCCACCGGTGAAGGTGCAAACAAGAGATAGGACTCCATTCGAGCCAGGGAACTTCGGACCAACACAAGGCTCACGAACCAATGTCAGGGAACACAAATGCCTCCTCTTCCTAAGAAAAAACACTCTCGAGCACGCCGGGGTGGCAGGGCAGCGCACTTTCGGATGCGCAAACCCCTGTTCGTGGATTGCCCGGACTGCGACGGTACCAAGCTCCCGCACAGGATGTGCACAATTTGCGGCTATTACAAGGGCAGGAAGGTCATTTCGGTCGAGGCGGAGATAGAGTGACGTTCGTGGGGCGATCCGGCACTGGACCAGCTTAGGAGGACGTAGTGACAAGGTGGAGCATCAAAAGACGCCCGTCTTCTGACTTCGCCCTCATCTTCCCCGGCCAGGGGGCCCAGTTCGTGGGTATGGGTCGTGACCTGTACGATGGCTCTGCTGCGGCGCGGGCGGTATTCAAGGAAGTTGACGAGGCCCTCTCTAGGCCTCTCTCGACCTTGATGTTCGAGGGCCCAGATGAAGAACTCCGCAAGACCGTTAACGCTCAACCAGCCATCATGACAGTGAGCCTGGCGACTCTGAGGGCACTGGAAGAGCGCGCTGAGCCGGATGGCCTGTGGAGGCCCGCGATGATGGCTGGGCACAGCTTGGGGGAGTACACCGCCCTGGCAGTATCGGGAGCCCTCGAACTGGGTGAGACGGCCAGGCTGGTTGAAAAGCGTGGCCGGCTGATGCAGAGGGCCTGCGAATTGAGGCCTGGCACCATGGCAGCCATAATCGGCTTGGACCAGATGACGGTTGAAGAAATAAGTCGACAGGCCGGCACATTCGTTTCCAATGTGAATACGGGAGAGCAGGTGGTGATAAGCGGAGAGGTCCTGGCTGTAGCCAGGGCGCTGGACATGGCCTCGGCGAGAGGAGCCAAGAAGGCTATACCCCTGCGGGTCGGAGGGGCGTTTCATTCCGGGTTGATGGTGCCCGCACGGGACGGTCTCGCCGAAGTGGTCGGCGACCTGAACCTGCGAGATCCTTCCGTGCCGATTGTTGCCAATATGACAGCCAAGCCGATTACAAGGGTCTCTCAACTGCGCGAGGAATTGGTCACGCAAGTCTGCGAGTGCGTCCAGTGGAAGGGATCGATAGAGTACATGCTCGGTCGTGGCGTTACCGGCTTTATAGAGATCGGCCCCGGCAGAGCGCTAAGCGGCATGGTCAAGAGGATTTCTCGTTCGGCCGAGGTCAAGGCGGTCGGGGACTTAGACTCGGTGTCCAGCTTCAGCCTCAACTGATCCCTCGCTGCTCGAATAGACCCAGTGCCGATACGCGGCAAACTAGAGGGACTGCAGCCCCGCCGCCGTACGAGGACCTTTTCTGAGAGAAGCAAGGCTCGCGAAGTCGCCATGCAGACCCTCTATGAGGTCGACACTAGTCGGCACACCGCTGAGGCCTCGTTGGCCGCACGAGTCGATGCCTGGGGCCTGTCGAAGCAGGCGGCAACCTACGCGCAAGAGTTGGTCGTTGGCGTGGTCAGTGAGTTGGAAGAGATCGACGGCCTGATATATTCGTTCGCTCCGACTTGGCCGGTCGACCAGCTTCCGAGCGTAGAAAGGAACGTGCTGCGGGTGGCTATTTTCGAGATTATCTCGGGAGTGGGGACACCGCCCAAGGTAGCAGTTAATGAAGCCGTCGAACTGGCCAAGACTTTTGGTTCCGAGAGTTCCCCCAAGTTCGTCAACGGCGTGCTCGGATCGGTTCTTGCCGCGCAGAACGTTAAGGTATAATCCTTTTCCCGTAAGGAGGAGTTGATGGCAACCGTTCTTGATCGAGTAAGAGCCGTCGTAACCGACAAACTGGGCGTGGAGGCCGAGGATGTAGTTCTCGAAGCGTCGTTTGTCGATGACCTGAACGCTGATTCGTTGGACCTGGTGGAGTTGATAATGGCCTTCGAGGAGGAGTTCAGCGACGATGCCAACACCGTCGAGATTTCGGACGAAGAGGCCGAGAAGATAACTACCGTTGAGGAAGCGGTAGAATTCCTCAGGACTAAAGGCGTCTCTGACTAGCCGGAGAGGCCCTGCCCAGACTGGGCTTAGGTGATTAGAGGGGCAGGCCGCCTGCCCTTCTTTTGCGTCTCGGCCACACGCAAATTGGCCGCCCCATTGGTCCTGTGGTACCGTTCGATCGATGAACGATGTGGTCCGCAACGCCTATTTGACGCTGCTCGAGCAGGTCCGCGGATGTACACTCTGCCCTCTGTCCGACACACGCACTAACGCGGTGCCCGGGGAGGGTGACGCCGATGCTGACATCATGTTCATCGGCGAAGCTCCTGGATTTCATGAGGACCGTCAGGGGCGACCGTTTGTGGGCGCGGCCGGTGGGGTGCTCGACCAGATGCTGGCCTCGATAGGGTTAGGGCGATCCGACGTCTACATCTGCAATATGATCAAGTGCCGACCTCCGGAGAACAGGGACCCACGTGAATCGGAGATGGAGACCTGCAGGCCCTATCTCGATCAACAGATCGAGTTAGTCAATCCAAGGGTGATCGTCACGTTGGGACGGCATTCGTTTGCAAAGTTCTTCCCAGGCGAGGCGATCAGTAAGTCCCGTGGGCGGCCAAGGCGCTGGCGTAGTCGAGTTGTGTTCCCCGTCTACCACCCGGCAGCGATCTTGCATAATCCCCGTTTGAGGCCGGCCCTTGAGGAAGACTTTCGCAAGCTGCCGGCCCTGATAGCCACCGAGCCACCAGATGAGCAACCGTCGCCTGAACGACTTTCGGCTGCCCAGTTGGGCATGGATCTTGATGGCCTTCCGCCGAAGCCTGTCCCTGAAGGCCAGACCGGAATGAATGAAGTTTCAGAGTCTGCTGGGATCGACGGACCGAGGCAAGGACAACTCTTTTAGGGTGACGCAAGCTCGCCTCCGCGTAATCCCGCTCGGCGGCTTGGGCGAAATCGGCCGCAACATGATGGCCATCGAATCAGGGGATGACATCGTCGTAATAGACGCTGGCATCCTCTTCCCCGATGAACGCATGCCCGGCATAGACTTCGTCATTCCAGATGTCACTTTCCTGGCACAGAATCGCGAGCGTGTGCGCGCTATTCTGGTGACTCATGGCCATGAAGACCATACCGGAGCACTACCTTACGTATTGCCCGAACTCGATGCCCCCGTCTACTCTTCCCGGCTCACCAATGGCCTGATATCCGTCAAGCTCAGGGAGCACGGACTGCTCGGATCGTCCGAACTGCACGTTGTTGAGCCGTGTTCGCCATTGAGCATAGGTGGCCTGGAGGTCGAGTTTTTTCGGATGTGCCACTCCATTCCCGACGCTATGGGTGTGGCAATACGGACCCCATTGGGCGTGGTCGTCCATACCGGAGACTTTAAGATCGATCACACTCCGGTCGATGGTCACACCACCGACTTCGCCAAGCTGGCCGAGCTCGCGGAGGAGGGAGTGGTGCTTTTGTGCTCGGACTCGACTTACGCGGAGGTTGAGGGATATACGCCCTCCGAGCAGGAAGTCCGCGCCGCAATCGACAGGGTGGTGGCCGAAGCCGATGCCCGAATCATCGTCGCTACTTTCGCGTCCCTCATATCGCGGGTGCAGATGGTAATTGACTCCGCGGTTAAACACTCCCGGAAGGTTGCGGTGGTCGGCAGGAGCATGCGCAACAACGTGAACATGGCCCTTGATATGGGATACCTTCAGGCACCACCAGGTACCGTTGTGTCGCTGCGGGAAGCGCGCAGGCTGCCATTCGATGAATTGATCGTCTTGGCTACCGGGGCTCAGGGAGAGCCCACCTCTGCCTTGGTGCGAATGTCTAGGGGAGAGCACAAGGATGTCGAGATAGAACGGGGCGACACGGTGATAATCTCGTCCTCGCCAATACCCGGCAACGAAACCCTGGTGGCGCGCACGGTCGACGATCTGTACCGTCAGGGCGCCGAGGTTATTTCCAGCAGAAATGCCATGGTCCATGTGCACGGCCACGCGGCCCGGGAAGAACTGAAGCTCATACTGAATCTGGTAAGACCCACCTATTTTGTTCCCGTCCATGGCGAACATAGGCACCTGGTTGCACATGCCCAACTGGCGCAATCCCTCGGCATGGGCTCGAACGACACATTTGTCTTGGAGGACGGTGAAGTACTGGAGATCTCCCCGACACACGCGGGCGTTGTCGACCGTTTGCCGGTCGAAGATGTGTACGTAGCGGGTCACAGATTGTGGGGCGGGCATTCAGCAGTCTTGGCAGAGCGAAACCGACTGTCTAGCTGCGGAGTCGTTGTCGTAGTGCTGTCGCTTGACGCTGCTACCGGGGAGCCCATTCGACGTCCCACAGTCGACTCTCGTGGGTTCGATGCCCCGGCCATTGCGCAGACCCTGCTGGAAAATGCCGCGCAAGTGGTGCATTCGATGCTGGAAAATGAGGCCGGAAAAGTCTTAGATTTTGGCTATACTAAAGCCAAGGTGACGGCCTGCGTCTCCGATTACCTCTATAAGGAAACCAAGCGTAGGCCCACCGTCCTTACTCTGGTCGAGACATTGGAGAGGCGGACGCGCTAAAGACACGCCCGTGCATCCTCCGCCTGCGACCGAGTACGGAGGACGCGTCGATGGTAGCCTCAAGCAAGATCAAGGCACAGACCCGCGATGGCGGGACGGCATTCACGGCCGCTGGCAAGAACGTGGGCTCGGTTCTGCGTGGCCGGCCGAAGGCCTTGCTGTTGATCCTCATACTGGTGTCCCTTGTAGCTGTCGGGGCCTTGGTTTCCCTGTTCAGGCACTCTCTGGGCGATATCTACTCCCTCTCCGAAGAGCGAGTGATCACGGCGGTTGGACTTGGTGTTGCACCGCTGGGCGTGTGGCTGGTGGCCCTTCTAGGATCGCTCGTAGTGCGGCCGCGTCGCGTGCCAAATCTACGTCTTTGGGCAAGTACACTCGCCCTGTCCCTGGCAGCGGTTGCGGCCATGTCCGCGTTCGAGACGAGTTTCGGTTCCCCGCTCGACGCCTTCACTAGGCAGGGCGAAGTGTCGCTCGGCGGCGACATAGCCACCTACGTGACACGGGGCTCGGGATGGTTGGCGTTCATGGTCGCCGGTTCTCTGGTTGCGGCCGCAGTCGCGATCGTTCAGCCGATCTTGGCCTTGCGGACCGCCCAACGCTCGGGCGTTATTGCGGGCCGGTTGGGACTGGCGGCTTACTCTGCAATTGTGGACTTGTGGAGCCTGGTACGGCAGGGCGTGGCCAGTCTGTGGGGAGGAGTAACCGGAGCCGTCAGGGAATTCCGTATCTCCTCTGAGGAGCAACTGGCGGTTGAAGACCAAAGCGAGGCAGGTGCGGAGTTTGATGAGATCAAGGCCGACGCATTTGTCACGTCTACTGCTATAGGGTCGACCGAGCCGTTGGAGGTTGAGAGTCCGGCCCCGGATTCGGACTATGAACCGAACGGCGGCATGGGCAACTCAGACATCGAGGAGGATGAGTGGGAAACCGGTGCCATTTCGGCCCTCACCTCCATTGCTCACCTCGACGGGTCGCCTGTCGAGGAGGACGATTCCAGGGAACTTTCAACGTCAAGTGACGGCCTCCTGACCGTGAACGGAGCCAAGGTCAATCGCTTTTGGAACAATTCGGCAGGCGAGGAGGTTTCGGCGACAGCCGGCCTCGAAGATGCCGAGGAGGAGATGACTGCCGGGTCCACGGGCGCTGACGAGAGGCCCATCCTTGATAAGTGGGCCAAGGCATGGTCTCTGCCCAACCTCTCCATGCTCGTAAACAAGCAGGTTCAGGGCATTACCCGGGCCGAGATGAGCGAGATCTCCACCACGATCCGAGACACTCTAGGCGACTACGGCGTCGAGGTAGAAGTGAAGATGACTCAGCCCGGCCCAGCGGTGACCATGTACGGTCTGGAGCCCGGGTGGGTGCGAAGGTACAGACAGGAGAATGCCACAGACAAGCAGGGCAAGGCGATTGTCAACGAAGCGGGTAGGCCGGTCAGGCAACGCGTCGAGACCAAGACCAGGGTTAAAGTAGACACGATCTTGCAGAGGGAGAAAGATCTGGCGCTAGCTCTCCGAACCCCTTCCATACGGATCGAGTCGCCGGTTATGGGCACGTCTCTTGTGGGCATAGAGGTGCCAAACGCCGTTCCTGAGCTGGTCACGTTACGGAACGTGATGGAGAGTTCGGAGTTCAAGAAGTTGAGGAAAAAGGGCTCGCTCCCCATAGCTTTGGGCAAGGGTAGCGGGGGCGATACCGCCGTACTTGATCTGGCCCGATTGCCGCATTTACTGGTCGCCGGAGCGACCGGGAGCGGCAAGAGCGTATGCCTAAACACCATCGTCTCGTGTCTTACGATGGAAAAGTCCCCATCTGAACTTAGGCTGCTGTTGGTGGATCCGAAGAGGGTGGAGCTTACGCCCTACAACGGCATACCACACCTGTTGACTCCGGTCGTTGTGGAAACCGACAAGGTTGTGCCTTTACTGAAGGCGCTTATCGCCGAGATGTTCAAGCGCTACCGGCATCTTGAGCAGGTCGGTGTTCGCAATATCTCCTCCTACAACGCCCAGGCCAAGGAGAAGATGCCCTATCTGGTGTTGGTGGTCGACGAACTGGCCGACTTGATGATGACCTCGTCCTTCGACGTGGAGCAATCCCTGTGCCGACTGGCCCAGCTCGGGAGGGCCACCGGAATCCACCTGGTCATCGCCACGCAGCGTCCGTCGGTAGACGTGTTGACTGGCTTGATCAAGGCCAACTTTCCCAGCCGAATCGCCTTTGGAGTAACTTCCCAGGTCGACTCTCGAACAATCCTGGATTCTGCTGGAGCGGAGAAGCTGCTGGGCCGAGGGGACATGCTCTACCAGCCGATAGATGCCTCAAGGCCCAGCCGTGTTCAGGGCGTCTTCATCTCTGACGAAGAGGTGCGTCAACTGGTCGAATTCTGGAAGACCACGAAATGGGCCCCCCTGCCGGCGGTCGGACTAGAGGTGCCGGAGGAGGGCGATAGCGACGGCGTTAGTGCCGGGTCGGCAGGGGCGGGGGATGACCTTATGGATCGAGCCTTGGAGCTGGCACACAAACAGCGCAAGCTCTCAACGTCTTTATTGCAGAGGCGGCTGAGAATTGGATACCCTCGGGCCGCTAGGTTGATGGACGAACTGGAAGAGCAGGGTATTGTTGGGCCGAGCGATGGCTCGAAATCCCGCGATGTTATAATCGACTAGGACCTAGGGCACGGCACTCCATCCGCCTTCAGCTAACACCAATAAGGCCCCAGGCGAGACGGGAAGCGGTTCAGGGGACTCGGAGTACTCCGGATGGTGCGTAGCCTCGCAGACCTACTTAGTTTCGTAGTCCGCCGCGGTGGCAGAGCCGGGGCACACCGGACGTATGCACCGCGCGAGACCTGCTTGGTTTGCGGTGCGATCCTCGTTGACTCGCCCCTCTACAGCCAGTTGAGGGTATGTCCCGTTTGCAGGTTCCACTATGCGATGTCGGCCCGCGACCGCATCGCTTCGGTTGCTGATCAAGGTAGTTTTCGTGAAATCAACCGGTCCATCGTCTCGCTAGATCCACTGTCTTTCTCCTCCAGGGTGTCGTACAAGCGACGCATATTTTCGGATCAGCGACGTACGGGGCTGACGGAGGCCGTTGTCACCGGGACCTGCTCAATCGGTGACAGCCCGGTCGTGCTGATTGTTCTTGATTTCGGCTTCATGGGCGGCTCGATGGGAACGGTGGTCGGCGAGAAGGTCGCGCTCGCGTTCGAGCACGCCGTTAGGAGAAAGCTGCCCGTGGTCGCTATCGTGACCAGCGGTGGCAGCCGCGTGCAGGAAGGATTGCTCTCCCTGTTACAGATGGCGAAGACGACGGTCGCCGTAAACCGCTTTTCCGAAAGACGGCTGCCTTTTATATCCGTGTTGGCAAATCCATCAACCGGCCAGGTGTTCGCCAGCTTTGCCAACCTCGCAGATGTCACGATAGCCGAGCCTGGCGCAATAGTGAGTTTTGCCCCGATCGGGTCCTTGAGCGGGCCGGACAGCCGTCCCGTGAGAAGCGAGTCTCACACGTCAGAGGCTCAGCTAGCGAATGGCATGATTGACGGTGTGGTGGCACGCACGGAACTGCGGGAGATGCTGTCGGTGATGCTGGAGCTCATGGGTCCCGAATTCCGCCTCAGCTATCGCAAGAGGAGACGAAAGAGCGTAGTTTCGCTCCCCAGGCAGAGAGCTTGGCAGTCGGTCAACCTGGCCCGTCACACGTCGCGCCCCACGACCATGGACTACGTCGGCCGCATTGTCCTCAACTTTGTCGAGTTGCGCGGAGACCGCTCGTTTGGAGATGACCCATCAATGGTGTGTGGCCTCGGTCACCTCGGCGCCCAAACAGTAATGCTTATAGGGCAGGAACGGGGCCGGGATGGCAAACAGGACAGGCACGACGGGATGACGTTGCCGGAAGGCTTTCGGAAGGCCTATCGCGCGATGAGCCTGGCCGAGAAGTTCGAGATTCCCGTCATTACGCTCATAGACACGCCCCGCCCTCATCCAGGGCTAGACTCCGAAAATCGCGGCATGGGCAACGCCATCGCCACATGCATGGCTAAGCTGGCGTCGCTGGAGGTGCCAACGATCGCGGCTGTAATTGGTGAGGGAGGCAGTGAGGGCGCCCTGGCGCTAGCGGTTGCTGACCGAGTCCTGATGATGCAAAACGCCATCTACACTGTTATGTCCCCCGAGGACGCTGCCGGCCTCATCTATCAGGACGAGTCAAAGGTCAAGGAGGTGGCCGAGTCTCTGAAGATGACGTCCGGCGACTGCTTGGAGCTGGGGCTAATAGATGAGGTCGTGCACGAGCCGGTAGGCGCTGCCCATAGCAGCCCCGACGATGCGGCGCGTCATCTCCGCCGTGGTCTGCTGCGACACTTGGCGGAGGTGGGGACATGGTCGAACTTTCGGCGCTCCAGACGGCGCTACCGAAAATTCCGAAAGGTTGGGGAATTCAGTTCCCAATTCCGGGTTGCCATCAACAGAGAGGTCGATGCCTTGCAGGGCGCAATACCCTCTGCCGGTAAACAGAAGGAGACTCCGACAGACCTTGCCCGTCGCCGGGTTGAACTGGAGGAGGCCGCCTCACTGGAAATTATCGGCCACCACGGCCAGGCTGAGGGAGAAGACGAATCTGCCGGCCCACCAGCTATGCCTGCCGAGAACTGAGTAGTCCCGTCTGCTCAAACTCAACCGTGCAGGCGGCATTGATGGGGGACGCGAAGTCCTAGTCCGTGAGCACCCCGCCGTGGACGCTGCGGCTGGTCTCGAACGCTGTTATGTCGGACTCGTGCTCCAGGGTGAGTCCTATGTCGTCTAGGCCCTTGAGCATCGACTGGCGACGGAATTCGTCGATCTCGAAGGATTCCGCCACGTCCTCTCCTTCATCCCAGACTCGTTTGGCCTGCAGGTCGACGCTGAGCCGGTAGCCGGGATGCTCTTGAGCATGGCGAATTATCTTAAGGACCACGTCTTCCGACAGTCGGACTGGCAGCAGCCCGTTTTGAAAGCAGTTGTTGTAAAAGATGTCGGCGAAAGAGGGTGCCACGACGCACCTGAAGCCGAAGTCGAGCAGGGCCCATGGGGCATGCTCTCTGGAGGAACCGGAGCCAAAGTTCTTTCCTGAAACGAGTATCGAGGCGTCTTGGTAACCCGGCCTGTTTAGCTCAAAGTCCGGGTTAGGAGATCCGTCCTCCAGCAGCCGCCAGTCGAAGAATAGATACTGACCGTATCCTGTCCTCTCGATGCGCTTGAGGAACTGCTTGGGGATGATCTGGTCCGTATCGACGTTGACTCGATCCAATGGCGCCACGATGCCACTGTGACTTCTAAAGGCCCTCATAGCTTCTCCCTCGATCGCTTACCAGATTTACCGGGGACCGTTGATTTCCCGAACGTCGACGAAATGTCCGGCTAACGCGGCTGCTGCTGCCATCTGAGGACTCACCAGATGGGTCCGGCCACGCTTGCCCTGTCGGCCCTCGAAGTTGCGGTTTGAAGTAGACGCGCAGCGTTCGCCGGGACTGAGTACGTCGGGATTCATGCCGAGGCACATGGAGCAGCCAGCGACTCGCCAATCGAAGCCGGCCTCTGTGAAGATCCTGTCCAGGCCCTCTTCTTCGGCCTGACTTTTGACGGCGGCCGAGCCGGGCACGACCATTGCATATACGGCTTGGTGTACTTTCTTGCCCCTCACAACCTCAGCCGCCGCGCGCAGGTCCTCTATCCGCGCGTTGGTGCAAGAACCCAGGAAGGCGCGGTCAATCCTGATATCGGTAATCGGAATTCCTGCTGGCAGAGCCATGTAATCTAGGGCACTCTCCCATGAACGGCGTTCCGCCTCGTCCGAAGCCTCCTCCAAATGGGGAACCCGGCCGGTTATCGGCGCCACCATCCCCGGGTTCGTCCCCCAGCTGACATGTGGTTCCAGCTCGGATGCCTTGATTGATAGACGTTTGTCATACGCTGCACCTGGATCGGTTCGTAGCTGACGCCACTGCTCAACTGCTTCGTCAAAGTCAGACCCTTGCGGTGCGAATCGGCGGCCTCTCATGTAATCAAATGTTGTCTCGTCCGCGGCGACCATCCCAGCTCGTGCACCACCCTCTATCGACATGTTGCAGACCGTCATCCGACCCTCCATAGACAGGTCGGTAATCGCCTGACCGGTGTACTCTATGACGTGGCCGCCGGCACCGCTCACCCCCATGTGTCCGATTATGGCCAATATGATGTCCTTGGCCGTGACTCCGGTTGGCGCTGGCCCGTCGACGTTGATCTCCATGGTCTTGGGCCTTTGCTGGCGGAGCGTCTGTGTGGCCAGCACGTGCTCAACCTCCGAGGTTCCTATGCCGAGCGCGAAAGCACCGAACGCTCCATGCGTTGAGGTGTGGCTGTCGCCGCAGACGATAATCTTGCCCGGCTGGGTCCTGCCTTGCTCGGGGGCTATGATGTGGACTATCCCCTGCATGGGACTGAATCGATCGTACAATTGCACGTCGAAATCACTGCAGTTCCGCTGGAGCGCGTCCAGTTGCTGCTTTGCTATGGGGTCCTTGACAGGTATTCCGAGTTCCCAGGTTGGCGTGTTGTGATCCATAGTTGCGACGGTTAGGTCGGGCCTACGCACCCTTCTTCCCGCCAGACGTAGACCCTCAAAGGCCTGTGGAGACGTAACCTCGTGGACCAGATGCAGATCGACGTAGAGGAGGGTTGGCTGACCCTCTTGCTCTGTTACTACGTGTGCGTCCCAGATCTTCTCGAAGAGCGTTCGTGACTTCACCTATGGACTCCCCATCCTAAATTGGAATCGACGAGATACTCGCGCAGTTGACGGTATAGATCCTGACCGGACGCATCGTCGCTGGGAAGTGACTCTGTGCGCCGCAGAATCGGCCCATATAGCTTGACCCGCCACGCGCCGATTCGGCTGCCAGCTTCATGGGCAGCCACTCGTCAGCAACCTCTCGGGAACTTGGTGCGTCAGCATGACTGCGTCGGACTTGATCGTTGGACAGTTTAGCAGCGCCGGGATGCCTGATCTCCAAGCCTGACTTTCAGCTTAAGGCTCAGGTTCTTCAGCATGTCGTCGATCGTTTCCTCAAGGCCGTACTCGTGGTGCCAGCCCCATTCATTGCGTGCAACCTCGTCCCTTAGCTCGTCCGGCCAGGAGTCAGCAATCGCCTGTCTAACCGGGTCGATTTCGTATGACATTCGAAAGCCGGGAATCCTCCTGCTGATGGCAGCCGCCAACTGCTCGGGTGTAAAGCTCATGGCGGCCACGTTAAAGTCGGCCCGGTGCCGAAGCTTGGACGAATCTGCCTCCGCCACCTCAATGAGTGACCGGACAGCATCTGGCATGTACATCATCGGCAGCATGGTGTCGGCTCTCAGATAGCACTTGTAGCTCCCTTCCAGCAGGAGTCCGTAGAAGATTGCCACGGCGTAGTCTGTGGTGCCGGCCGTAGGCTCTACCTTCCAGCTGATGATCCCCGGGAGTCTGACGCCTCGAACGTCGAGGCCGGTCGACGAGTAGTAATAGTTGCCCAGCAGCTCTCCGAAAACCTTGGAGATGCCGTAGCCGGTGTTCGGCTTCTGTATGGTGTCGTTGGGGGTGACCCGTGGAGTTTCAGGGCCGAAAGCCGCTATCGAGCTTGGTACCACAACCCTGTTAACCTGATGCGTCACCGCAGCCTCCAGCACGTTGTACAGCCCTGTGAAATTGACCGAGTAAGCGGCCTGGCGATGACTCTCTGCGGCCGCAGACAGAACGGATGCCAGGTGGAAGATCGAGTCGATACCGAACAGGCCGATCGCCGAGTCGATCTGATCACGGTCTGTCACATCGGCCAGGGCGGAAGGCCCGCCTTCACTCACCTCGTCGGTCAGTTGCTCGCGGTGGATACCTGCGACCACATTGTCAGCGCCGTAGCGCTCCCTGAGTGCGGGAACCAGTTCCGACCCGATCTGCCCCGACGCTCCGGTCACCAGAATCTTGTTCATGGCCACTGCCCCCAACTGTACTTATGGCGTCGCGACACTGGCGAACCCGGAACGAGACGTGAGGCGGCACGCTGCGGTAACCGTCAGGTCAAACAGTATTCAGCGGCGCCTGTGGCGACCGCCGCCCTAGGCCGGCTGGCTAGCCAGCGGATCTCCGCTTATGGCAAGCAAGCGATTGAGGGCATGCATATAGGCCTTTGCACTGGCGACGATTATGTCCGTGTCCGAGCCACGGCCGACGTATACCTTGCCGTCCTGTTCTATGCGTATGGTGACGCTACCTTGAGCGTCGATACCCTCGGTGATGGCTTTGACGCTGTATTCGGTCAGCGTGTTCGGTACGTTGATGATCCGATTTATTGCCTTGTAGACGGCGTCTACAGGTCCGGTGCCGGTCGCGGCGTCGGTGAACTTGCGTCCGTCCCGGTTCGTCAGTGAGACGGTGGCTGTGGGCACGTCGTGGTTGCCCGAAGAAACCTGGACGTGCTCGAGCACATAGGTCTGCAGCTCCGATGCCATCCGTCTCTGGCCGGCCATCAGCGATTCCAGATCGGCGTCCGTGACCTCACGCTTTCTATCTGCCAGGCTCTTGAACTCCTCAAATACGGTATTCAGGTCTTCCTGCGTCAGTACAAAACCGAGGTCGTCAAGTCTGGCGCGCAGTCCTGCCCTCCCGCTGAGCTTGCCCAGCACCAACTCGTTCGAAGGCCAGCCCACCGACTGAGGATCCATGACCTCGAACGTGGTGCGCTCCTTCAACACGCCGTCTTGGTGAATTCCCGACGCGTGCCGGAACGCATTCGCACCGACAACGGCCTTGTTGGCCTGCACCGGGAAGCCTGTGATGTCCGAAACCATGCGTGAAGTCCGATAGATCTGTCTGGTGTCGACGTTGGTCGCAACTCCGAAGTACTCACCCCGGGTTGCGATAGCCATGATTACCTCTTCAAGCGAGGCGTTGCCAGCGCGCTCGCCCAGACCATTGATGCAGCCCTCGATCTGCCTGGCGCCCGCCTGTACCGCGGCGAGGCTGTTGGCGGCCGCCAGACCCAGGTCATTGTGGCAATGAACAGAGACGATGGCCTTCTCTATGTTCGGCACCCGCTCAATGATGTCGGCAATGCGCTGTCCGAACTCTGACGGTATCGAGTAACCAACCGTGTCCGGGATATTCACTGTGGTCGCCCCGGCCGCGATCGCCGCCTCCAGTAGACGGAGCAAGTATTCCGGATCGGTTCGCGACGCATCCATGGGTGAGAACTCGACATCCTCACAATAGCCGCTGGCTCTCTCCACAGACGCTACGGCCAGGTCAAGAACCTCTTCTGGATTCTTTCGCAGCTGGTGCATGATCTGCACGTCCGAAGACGAGATAAAGGTGTGTATACGTGGCCTTTCCGCACCCTTGATGGCACTCCAGGCGGCGTCAATGTCGTCGAAGTTGCATCGGGCCAGAGACGCAATCACCGGCCGGCGAACCTCGTGCGAGATCATTTGCACCGCCTCGAAGTCGCCGGGCGAACTGGCCGCAAATCCGGCCTCTATTACGTCGACGCCCAGCCGGTCAAGCTGCTTGGCAATCTCGAGCTTTTCTGATGTGGTTAGACCCGCACCTGCGGACTGCTCGCCATCTCTGAGCGTGGTGTCGAAAATTCTTACGATTTCGGTCTTTGTATCGGTCGCCATTTCTTGGGTCTCCGTCGGCCGTTCGGCTCATTCGCTAGTGGCTGGATCCGGTGGCCTGTCGCAGGACAACGCGGTCCACCCCGACCAGCCCTGCCAGGACCAGCCGGTTGAGGTGAACCGCATGAAAAACCCCTTTGTTTGGCGCCATTTGCTCTTGTTGTATGGTCAGTCCGATTCGCCCAGAAAACTCATCATTCCACGCAGTTCTCTGCCAACGCCCTCTATAGGATGTCCCGCGTTTTCCTCCCGCAGGCGCTGGAAGCGTGGTCGCCCCTCGTCGTTTTCGGCTATCCACTCGCGGGCAAACGTCCCGTCCTTGATCTCGGAGAGAACCCTTCTCATGTTCTCCTTGACCTGGTCGTCAATGACAATCGGTCCGCGAGTGTAGTCGCCGTATTCAGCCGTGTCGCTGACCGAATAGCGCATGTACTCCATGCCGCCCTGGTAGAAGAGGTCGACGATCAGCTTCAGTTCGTGCATCACCTCAAAGTAGGCGGACTCGGGCTGGTATCCGCCCTCCTCGGTCAAGACCTCAAAGGCCGTCTTGACCAGTGCGGACACTCCACCGCACAACACCGCCTGCTCGCCGAACAGATCCGTCTCGGTCTCTTCCTCAAAGGTCGTCTCCAGGACTCCCGCCCGAGTGCAACCTACCCCTCTGGCGTAGGCCAGGCCTAGTGCCTCGGCGCGCCCGGAAGGGTCCTGGTGGATCGCCAGCAATCCCGGAACCCCGGAACCCTTCACGAAGACCTCTCGCATCCTGTGACCTGGGGCCTTTGGCGCGACCATCGACACGTCTACGGTGTCGGGAGGAACGATTGTCTTGTAGTGGATATTGAACCCGTGCGCGAACATCAGCGTCTTGCCCGGCAGCAGGTGAGGTTCAACCGAATCCTCGTACACGTTCGGCTGCGTGGTGTCGGGGCAGAGCATCATTACGACATCTGACTGTTCGGCCGCCTCGGCCACAGTGCCAACCCTGAGACCGTCCTCCTCCGCCTTGGCGCGACTGGTGCTGCCGTCGTGCAGTCCGACCACCACATCCACCCCGGAATCCCGCAGGTTTAGCGCGTGGGCATGGCCCTGGCTGCCGTATCCGACGATTGCTACCGTCTTGTCGTCGAGCAGCGTCAGGTCGCCGTCGGCTTCGTAGTACATCTTTGTCATTGTCCGTAGACTGTCCTCCGCGCACCGGTCCTGGCCGGCCGCGCTACTTTCTGGAACGGTTTCTGTCCGCGTCCTGCAGACCTCGGTTCATTGCTATGGTCCCGGTGCGCATCACCTCCACCACGCCGAACGGCTCAAGCAACTTTTGCAGGGAGTTGACCTTGTCCTCGTTGCCGGTCACTTCCACGATCGTCGACTCCCCGGCGACATCAACGATGCCGGCTCGGAAGATGCCTACGATCTGCATAATCTCGCTGCGCGTTTGCGCATTCGTCTTGACCCTGATCAGAGCCAGCTCGCGCTGAACGATGTTCTGCTCTGAGATATCTGAGACCCTGACGACGTCGATCAGCTTGTGCAGATGCTTGGTCACCTGCTCAACGGTGCCGTCGTCTCCCTCGACGACAAAGGTCATGCGTGACATGTTCGGCACCTCGCTGTGCCCAACGGCCAGCGAGGCGATGTTGAAGCCGCGGCGCCTGAACATGCTCGAAACCCTGGCCAAGACGCCGGGCTTGTCCTCGACGAGCGCGGTTATGGTACGGCGCGGGCGGAGTCCGTTAGTGGTCATCTGACCGCCCTCTCGGTACTGGGTTCTTCAATCATGTCCGCGACGGTCTGACCCGATGGTATGAACGGGTAGACGTTCTCCTCCTGCTCGACCAAGAAATCGATGATCGCCGGGCCTTCGAATTCCATGGCCTTGGCTATCGCGGGGGCGACCTGCGCCTTGTCCGTAACGCGGGCGCCGAATGCGCCGAATGCCTGGGCCAGCTTTACGAAGTCAGGATTACCCGTATATCCGGTGGCGACGTAGCTGCGTTCATAGAAAGCCTCTTGCCACTGGCGGACCATGCCCAGGTAGCCGTTATTGATGATTGCGAACTTTACGGGGATCCTGTTCTCCACCATCGTCGCCAGTTCGCACATGGTCATCTGAAACCCACCGTCTCCGGCCACTGACCACACGACCTTGTCGGGCCTGCCCACCTGGGCGCCCATAGCCCCGGGCACCTCGAACCCCATAGACCCGGAGCCGCCCGACGAAACGAGGGATCTGGGCTCGTTGAACGCATAGTGCTGGGCTGCCCACATCTGATGCTGCCCCACTCCCGTGACGACAATGGCGTCTCCGTTTGTCGCCTTGTGCAGTTCCCGGATCACGTGCTGAGGGATCAGGCTGTCCGTCTCTCGAATTGCGAGGGAGGGGTGATCTCTCTTCAGATCTTCGATGCGCTGGATCCATTCCACCCTCGTCGACTCGTCGACCAGTGGATTCAGCCGGCGCAGCACGTGCTTGACGTCGCCCACTATGGGGACGTCTACGGGGATGCTCTTGCCGATCTCCGAGGGATCCACGTCCACATGAACCACCTTGGCATTCGGCGCGAATGCCGAGGTGTCTCCTGTGATGCGGTCGTCGAATCGCATGCCCAGGGCGACGAGCAGGTCGGCCTCATCGATCGCCAAGCTCGCATAGGCCATTCCGTGCATGCCGGGCCAGCCGGCATACAGGAAGTGATCCTCAGGAAAACAGCTAATGCCCAAGAGGGTCGCGATGACCGGGATCTGTGCCTTTTCTGCCAATTCCCGCAGCTCATCATAGGCCCCCGACAACAGGATCCCATGCCCGGCAAGTATCACCGGCCTCTTGGAGCGGTTGATCAGCTTTGCAGCCCTTCGGGTCATCGCCGGATGACCTTCGATCTTCGGCTTGTACCCCGCCAGGTTGATGCTGTCGGGGTAGTCGAAATCGGTGTACTCCTCGATGACATCCTTGGGGATATCGACCAGGACTGGTCCCGGTCTCCCCGTTGAGGCTATGTGAAATGCCTCTTTGATGGTTCGAGCGATGTCGCCCGGATCCATGACGAGGTAGTTGTGCTTGGTGATGGGCAATGTGATGCCGGTGATATCCGTCTCCTGAAAGGCGTCCGAGCCTATGGCGGATCGCTTTACTTGGCCGGTGACTATCACCATGGGAACCGAATCCATTTGGGCGGTTGCAATTCCGGTCACGAGGTTGGTGGCCCCGGGCCCGGATGTCGCCCAACACACTCCCGGCCTGCCCGTCACGCGGGCATATCCGTCGGCGGCATGGGCCGCTCCCTGTTCGTGACGTGTCAGGATGTGGCGTATCTCGGGATACTGAGGCAGTGTTTGGTAGAGGGGCAGGATCGCACCCCCAGGCAGGCCGAAAATGACGTCGACGCCTTCTCGGATCAAGCTTTCGCAAACTATTTGACCACCGGTCTTTTGTGTCATGTCGCTCAGTCTTCCGGTTTGTCTTGGCGTGGAAAAGAAAAAACCCGTCCTCTCAGGGACGGGTATTTGCCCGCGGTACCACCCTTCGTTGCAGAGCCATTCGGCCGTACCACTCTCTGGCCTGTAACGGGACCTGCCGCCCGTCCCTAGTGGGGTGACTGGGTACTGTCAGGCACGTACGGCAAGCCTGCGAGCTATTCGCGGCCTGCAATGCCTTCTCTTGCTCCAGCCCTGTTCGGGACAGGGTGCTCAGGGGCGAGTTCGCGAGGGAACAACGGGCCGGGATCACACCGTCCCCGACTCTCTAGGCCGAATCCTCCTCGATACTATTCCCCGTCAGCGCACATGGATTATTTCTTTCACGTGCAGAGTCCAGAGTAGCACCGGCCCTTTCTACCTGTCAACAGACTGCCGGATGGCCATTTGGCGACATTCTTCATGCCGTTGGGCCTACCCCCCAGGCAGCGCGAATACCTGCATGCATGTCGAGAGGGCATCCCCCGGACCATTGATCATGGTGGAACGATGGCGACAAGCGATGCCGGGAACTCACTTGAACCGTCGCCTCGGCAGATACATTATGACCTGAGTCGGCCGCTGCGGCCGTCTCCGGACGAACTTTAGGGGAGTAGATGACTTACCGGCAGGACCAACAGCCTCAGGGCAGCCCGGCCAGAAGGCCTGGAGGCAGCCGCCTTTTGCGGGACGACGGGTGGGACGACTGGGTGCCACTCCCCAGGCGACAGGTGATGATCACAATGGGCGGAGTGATGATGGCCATATTCCTGGCATCACTCGACCAGACCATCATCGCAACCGCGATCCCTCATGTCGTCACTGACCTGGGTGGCTTCGACCGCTTTGCCTGGGTAACCACCGCTTATCTGGTCGCCTCCACGGCGGTCATACCGATCGTCGGCAAGTTGTCCGACATCTACGGACGCAAGATGTTCTTCATCGGTGGCATCGTCATCTTCGTTGTCGGCTCTGTGCTCGCGGGCGTTGCCCAGGATATGAACCAGCTAATCGCCTTCAGAGCCCTGCAAGGACTGGGCGGTGGAGTGGTTATGGCCAGCTCCTTTATCTCGATCGGAGACCTATTCCCGCCTGCCGAGCGCGGCAAGTACATGGGCTTTGTCGCCGGTATCTTTGCCCTTTCGTCCGTCGTTGGCCCGGTCGTAGGAGGGCTGCTCACTGACGCCCTCTCCTGGAGGTGGGTGTTCTATGTCAATGTTCCCCTGGGAGTGCCGATCGCCATTGCCTTCGTCAAGGTCTTCCCTAACCCGCGGCCCAAGCCCGGCCCAAGAGAGGGAATCGACTATGCCGGCATCGTACTTTTGCTCGTTGCCATCGTGTCCGGGATGCTGGGCCTTTCATGGGGAGGGGCTCAATACGAATGGTCGTCACCGCCGGTGCTGGTCACCCTGGCGCTAGCGGCCTTCGCCGGAGCGCTATTTGTGGTGGTGGAGCGTCGGGTCGCTGATCCAATAATGCCACTTCACATCTATCGGAACCCGATCGTCGCCGTGGCCCTATTGGTCAGCCTCTTGCTGGGTGTGAGCATGTTCGCGGGATCGGTCTTCATGCCGCTGTACTTTCAGGGGGCTCTGGGAGAGTCGGCAACCAACAGCGGCAGCTTTCTCACTCCCATGATGCTGGGAACGGTTATCGGCGCAACGCTGGTGGGGCAACTGATGTCCCGAACGGGAGGCCGCTATCGGCTACTCGGCATGGCCTCGGTCGGCATGATGGCCGCTGGCCTATACCTTTTGACACGCATTGACCTGGACACGCCGAGAGGCCTGACTATCGGGGCAATGGTTCTCATGGGATTCGGCATGGGGGGCACCTTTCCGGCCTTTAACATCGCCATTCAGAACGCAGTTGCCTATCGAAACCTGGGCGTTGCGACATCGGCCGCCCAGTTCATTCGGGCCATCGGCGCATCTGTCGGATTGGCGATACTGGGTTCTTTGTTAACCGGGCGGTTTGCCTCCGGTGTCACCTCGGCCGTCCCGCAGGACATCCTGGGGAGGGTTCCCGCCAGCATCCTGGACGAGCTCAAGGGCAACCCCGACGCCCTGGTAAACGAGGGTCAGATAGCAGAACTAAGTGCTCGCCTGGCCGCTTATGGTCCGGATGCCGCAGCGGCCGTCGAGCCGCTGCTGGCCGGCATGAGAAAGGCATTGGCCGGAGCCGTTGCCGAAGTATTCTTGGCCACTCTGATCGTCTCCGTACCGGCGTTCGTAGTTGCGGCTTTCCTGCGGGAGATTCCCCTAAAGAAGGGTGGCCGCCGGCCTATTGGACCGTCGGAGAGCGGGACCGTAGATGTGTCCGGGGAGCCCGGTGAAGCGGGCGATAGACCTGAGGGAGCAGGGTCTCAGGTCTGATACAATCCCGGGGCCGAGCGGCTCCAAACGGGGTAACGGCGGAGTCGTCTATAGGCTCGACGGCAAAGGGTGTACCTGGGCCTGAGACGCCTTCCTCATCGGGGTGTAGCGCAGTTTGGTAGCGCGCCACGTTCGGGACGTGGAGGTCCCGGGTTCAAGTCCCGGCACCCCGACCATACCCCTGTGCCAGTTAGCCCAGCCGCCGGTGTGCCGGGCCCTGCCCCCTGACTGCAGTGGGCGCGGGTGCTCAGGGAGGCACGTCCTCCGGGACGCGAAGGCTGCATTTCAAAGGCCGGAAGGCCGGCGTGGCTACCGCACAGGAGAAGAGAGCGTTCTAGTCCTTCGCGCGGTCTAGTATCCGGTCAACAAGGCCGGCGGCCCAATCTCGCTGGGAGTCTTCCAGGTCGAATCCGCAATGCGGGCAATCGAGGTCGCCGAACCTTATTCGAGTCTCGCAATCCGGACAGGCCCTGATTCTCGAAAGGGCATCGATTACCAGCGAGACATCCCGTTCACTTGCCACCGACGCCCTCGTGTAGGCCCTGACGGCATGACTGACCGCAGCTCGGATGCACCGGATCGGCGGTCGATGTTGTCATGTCAACGCCTCGTATGAAGATCTAGACGAACTGGCTGAGGGCCCGATTGGATCTGATGAATTCCGACTGTCCTCATTGGTGCGGTGAAAGGCGATCAGCTTACCACCCCATCCCCGTGCTGGGCGGGTTAAGCCAAGGCCGCCCGGGACAGACGACAAGGCCCAGGATTCGGCGATGCGACGCTATCGCTACCTTCGGCCTGAAGGTGTGGTGCGTCACCTGACTGATGTAAGTGACCTTGATCCACACCTTAGGTCATATGGTCGGGTGGGCAAGCCCGCGATGCAGCTCTGGCTGAACAGGCTTGTGCTGAGCATACCCAGCGCGTACCTTGCGATTGCGGAAGCTGCAGGAGCGTCATGAGCACCATGCTGGACATCATCGAGAAGACTAATCCAGCCCTGATCAGGGCCGCGTGCGACCTGCACCAGCGTGGCCAGATCCCCCCGGACTGCTACGTGGTGGATCTGGCCACAGTCAGAGAGAACGCTCGACAGCTCTGCGAGCGCGCGGCGGCTAGGGGCGTTCGCCTCTATGCCATGACCAAGCAGATCAATCGCAACCCCTCCATGCTTGAGGCTATTGCTTCAGCCGGCGTCGAAAAGTTCGTTGCGGTCGATATCGAGGGTGCGAGGGCCGTGCACGCCCAGGGGCTGAATGTAGCTCACGTAGGGCACCTTAGCCAGATACCTCGTTACTGGATTCCCGAGGTTCTCTCCATGAGACCCGAGGTGTGGACGGTGTATAGCTTTGAAGCAGCGAGTTATATATCGGAGGCGGCCGTGCAGTTGGGTGTGGTCCAAGATCTGCTGCTCAAGGTCATTGGGGCCCACGACTTTGCGTTCCCCTCGCAAGAGGGCGGTATCTTTTCCGAGCACGTAGTCGAGGTTGCCCGTCAGATCGGGGCGCTGCCTGGCGTCCGAATGGTTGGAGTCACCGGTTTTCCTACCATCGGCTACGATTTCGCTACCCGGAGCCTAAAGGTGTTGCCAAATTTTGAAACCATCATTGAGGCCGCAGAGAGGGTGCGAGACTCGGTGGACATCGAGATGCCGCAGATAAACTGCCCTGGCACCTCCTCCTGCTCGTCCATAGACCTGATCGCCGAACACGGTGGAACTGACGCGGAGCCGGGCGCCGCATTTTGGGGCATGACCCCTCAGCAGCTGTTCGGCTGTGACGCCGGACGGCCTGGGCAGGTCTATGTTGCGGAGGTGTCTCACCGCGCAAGGGACAGGATCATGGTGCTGGGAGGGGGCTTCTACGCTGACGGCCTGGACGGTCCCTGGGCCTTGACATCCGCCTTCGTAGGCGATCGCGGCGAGGCGGTGATGAGCAACCGCGTTAGGGCAGAGATACCGGACGCCCAGTGGATTGACTACTATGCGTGGCTCTATCCCTCCGATGATCAGCGTGTCAGGCCTGGGGACTCGGCCATCTATTTCTTTAGGCCTCAGGTGTTTAAGACTCGTTCCGCCCACATCGCTACGCTAGAGGGAGTGCAGGATGGCGAGCCGACCGTGGCGGCCATTTACGATAAGGCCAACCGTCGGATCCGATAGCTGGCGAGGACCGCCGATGACCACTTCGCTGCGGCTCCTTGGAGGAGTGTATTGGTAGGCGTCGAGTGCCCGCTGTCGCAGGTTAGAGCGCTTACCTTCGATGTATTCGGCACCGTTGTTGATTGGCGGGGCTCGATCATTCGATACGGCGCCGAATTGGAGGCCGAGTTGGGGGCCGGCATCGACTGGCCCATGTTCGCTGATGCATGGAGGGCCGCCTACAGGCCTAGCATGGACCGCGTGCGGCGCGGAGACCTCCCGTGGACCAACCTGGATTCCTTGCACCGCCGCTCACTTGACAGACTCGCCCCCGCTTTCGGGCTAGGCGCCCTTGATGCCGATCAAATGGACCGGCTCAACAGGGTCTGGCACCGGCTGGAGCCTTGGCCGGATGTAGTGCCGGGCATCGAGAGGCTGGCGCGGCGATACATCATAGCCTCCCTTTCCAACGGCAACGTGGCCCTACTGACCAACATGGCCAAGCGGGCAGGCCTTCGCTGGGATGCGATACTCTCGGCCGAACTGTTCAGGCGATATAAGCCGGATCCCGAAGTCTATATAGGCGCTGCCGGTCTCCTGGGCCTAGAGCCGGGCGAAGTGATGATGGTCGCAGCACACCCAGACGACCTTGAGGCCGGGCGCTCCGTCGGCCTGCGCACCGCCTATGTTCACCGGCCCTTCGAGCATGGTCGCGCTAGATACCTCGGCGTGCCAAAGGAAGCTGGCTTTGATGTCTATGCAGCCGACTTTGGGGAACTTGCAAGCAAGCTCAAGCTAATGCCTGTCGTTGGCCAGGGGTCATGAGGCGGTCCAGTCCGTCACATAGCCGTTTAACCTGTCGCGATGTATCCGGTGAGGCTCGCGCGTAGATGCGTCGCCCGCGCCCCCACCGCCCGCCGACAGGACCTTAATCACGTCGCCGGGATGTACCTGGACTCCGGTTTGCTTTGAGCGCAGCTCGGTTTCTCTGCCGCCGGACACGATGGTGTAGCGATGCGGCAGGCCGGGCTCTCCCCCTAGGATGCCGGGAGGCGGGTTGATAATCCCGTCGCCCGCCGTATTCAAAAGGGCGATGTCCGACCCCTCGTAGACGATCTCGCAAATGGAGCCTAGGCCGCCCCGCCGCCTTCCCGGACCGCCGGAATTGGGACGCAGCTCGTTGCGCAGCACGAAGAGGGGGAAGCGCTCCTCGGTCACCTCCACGCTCGGTGCTCGAATCGCTCCAACCGAGTTGAGCTCACCGACGTTGGTCCAACCATCGTGCTCGAGCGATGCCCCGCCGCCCGGTCTGCCGAGGAAAAAGTGCCACAGAAAGAGCCTTCTCGTCCGTGGGTCGGTGCCGGTAATCGCATAGCGCAGTCGCCTGCCGAAGCCAGCGTTGACAGCGTGCGGTACCGCGCCTGCAAGTGATTGGAAGATGGCCTCCGCTATCTCTTCGGCGACGTGATTGGTGCTCATGGTGACCGGCGCCGGAGGCAGGGCGTTGACAATCAGACCCTTCGGGGCGATTACCAGTACGGGACGCATGGAGCCCTCGTTTTTTGGCAGGTCGGCAGGTGCCAGATACATTACAGTCGCGTGCACGATGGACCTGGTGTTGGCATAGGCGCTATTGATAAAGCCGGTGACCTGACCGCTGGATTCACTCAAATCAACCGTCAGTTCGTCCCCCTTGACCGTCACTTGCGCGCGTATTGGGATCTTCTCGGCGCCGAACCCGTCGTTATCGACGAATGTCTCCCCCCGGTACACGCCGTCCGGCCACTGGGATACGAACTTTCGCACCTGGGCCTCCGCAGCGTCCATCAACTGGGAGACCGTTGCTTCCAGCACCTGTGGTCCATATTCGGCCAGAAGGGATCTGATGCGCCTTGCCGCTATCTCTACGGAGCCCATTTGGGCGTTTAGGTCGCCGAGGAAACCGGCCGGAAAGCGCGTGTTCACTGACATCATTCGAAGAAGGTCATTGCGCGGCGCACCTTTGTCGACGATGCGCAGGGGCGGAAGTCTTAAGCCCTCGTGGAAGATCTCTGTGGCCGACGGGTTGTAGCCGCCGTGCGTCCCGCCGCCTATATCGCTGTGATGCGCACGGTTGACGGCCATGTATCTCAGGGATCCCTCCCAGAAGACGGGACGCAGGATGGTGACATCGGGCAGGTGACTACCCCCGTGGTAGGGATCGTTGAGGATGAACACATCTCCGTCATTCAGGTCTTCCCCGAAGTAGTCGAGCACGGCCCGGCCAGCGATAGGTAGCGCGCTGATGTGCACGGGAATCCCTTCACCTTGAGCTACCAGCTGGCCTTGCCGATCGAGAAGGGCGGTGGAATAGTCCCGGCTGGCGTTGAGAATCTGGGACAGCGAAGTCCGTAGCATCACCTCCATCATCTCCAGGGCTATGGAATCCAGCCTTCGCTCAACCACCGCCGTAGTGACCGGGTCGGCATCGGCCGCCGCCAAGTCGCCGCTCGCATGCGTTTGCGAGGCCACGCTGACAAGCACTCCACCCTTGCCGTCGGCCCGGGCCGCGTCGCCCGCCTCCAGTACGAAGGTGTTGAAGTCAGATTCCAGGATCGCCGGCCCGATCAATCCCTGTGACGGGATCCCGTCTTCTAGCCGGTGCACGGGTACGTTTACCCAGCCATCCAGGTAGATTCTCCGCTCCTGCCTTGCCCGACCTGCGTCTGGTGAATTGCCAGAGCGACGGTGAGGTTCGATCCTGGGGAGTCTGCCGATGGCCGTGGCGCGCAGGGTCACCAGCCTGATGTCCAGGTCCTGCTGGCTGTATGAATAGAGCTCCTCGTACCGCTCGTGCAGGTTGGCCTTCCACATCGCCATGAATGCGTGATCGTCAAGGCGCAAATCGGGGACGGACACATTGACCTCGTACATCTGGTCGGAGTAGCGCATATCGGCAGAAAGGCTGATCGTTGTGTCCGAGAGCTCCTGCCGCCCGGCCAGCAGGGCCCGTCCCCGATCGGACAGTTCGGCCAAGGCCGACCGCACACCGTCAAGCGCCACGGGTGTCAGGTCCGCCGGATGAGAGCGAGAGAGGTCGTAGCGGATATCTGTTGACAGCATGCCATACGCGGACAGGACCGGTGCCTCAGCGGGTACTACCACGCGGTCCACGCCCAGCTTGCGTGCAACCGCCGTCGCCACAAGCCCTGCCGCCCCGCCGAAGGCGACCAGTGCGAAGCTGCGTGGGTCCATCCCCGATTGCGCAGCCTTTAGTCGGATACCCTCGGCAACCGTCGTTGAGACGACCTCGCGCATGCCGATGGCCGCAGCTTCAGTGGTTAGCCCAAGTGGCTTGGCGACGTGCGCAGTTACCGCGCGTCGTGCACCGTCAACATCGAGGGCCTGTCTGCCTCCGAGGAATCGCACAGGATCTAGATGGCATAGGACGACGGCTGCGTCGGTGAGTGTGGCATCTGTCCCGCCATGCCCGTAGCATGCCGGACCCGGTTCCGCCCCCGCGCTCCGGGGACCGACCCTTAGGATCCCGCTCTCGTCCACCGTAGCTACGCTCCCGCCGCCCGCGCCAAGAGTCGCCACATCCATCATTGGTACGGCGATCTTCCATCCTGCCTCAAAGGTCTCGGTGGTCGTGTTGGCCAGGCCGTCGACGACTATCGAAATGTCGGTGCTCGTGCCACCCATGTCCAGGGCGATGATTCGATTCTCGCCCACCAACCTGCCGTAGTGAGCGGCCCCGCTGACCCCGCCCGCCGGGCCGGAAAGGATTGCGCGGACCGGGACCTGTCGGGACTCGGGTAGGGGCACCACCCCGCCATTGGACTGCATGATCAACATCCCGCCCGCCGGCCCGGCTCCATCGGATGAGAGATCCTCCAGGCGCCTGCCGAGCCGCGCAAGGTACTCGCTGAATACAGGTCCGACATAGGAATTGACGACGGTCGTACTCACCCGGTCGAATTCCTTGATCTGGGGCAGGATTTCCGATGACAGAGATAGGAAGGCGTCGGGGAATCGCGCCTTGATCAAGTCGGCCGCCCTGAGTTCGTGGTCGGGATTCATGAAGGAGAACAGGAAGCACACCGCCAGTGCCTTCACATCCTCCTTCTCGAATGCGTCAAGGCATCTTGCCACTCCATCCAGGTCCAGGGGGCGTTCGACCTTGCCGTCGCATCTAGTCCGCTCCGGGGCGGTCAGGCGCAGAAACCTGGGAACCAGAGGCTCCAGCGGCTCCATGCGGAGGTTGTACCGGTCCTCCTTGAACCCTTCCCTGACCTCGAGCACATCCCTGAATCCCTCGGTCGTCAGGAGGCCGACTTTGGCACCCTTACCCTCAATCAGTGTGTTGGTAGCCACCGTGGTGCCATGGATGAGGAGTGCGGTGGCACTCAGCAGTTCTTTGACCGAAAGTCCGTGCGAGTCGGCAACCAATCCAAGGCCAGCCAGCACGGCCTCGGACGGGTCGTGCGGAGTGGAGGGCGTCTTGAACAGGCGGGGTTGACCGTGGAGGTGGGCCGCCACAACGTCGGTAAAGGTGCCGCCGACATCAATGCCGATCCTGAACATGAGGCCAGAGTACGGCCGCGATTCGTTGCCTTCGAGCTGGTGGCCTGTTGCTCCCTATCCCAGCCTTGCGAATTGGTCCTGGGCTTGATCCCAGATATCCAGTCCTGCGTGCTCGGACCAGGCCGAGATCAGCGTCTTGAACATCGGGCCGGGCTCACCGTCTCCGATCTGACGCTTGTCCACATTGGTCAGCGGCAAAACGCAAAACGGGGTCGACGAGAAGAAGGCTTCGTCGGCAGTGTACAGGTCGTAGGGTTGGAGATCCTCCTCGACGATATCTATGTCGAGCTGGCGTGCGAGGTCGAATACGAACGAACGGGATATCCCCTGAAGTATGGATGAATCCGCCGGCGTTCTTATGGTGCCGTCGGTCACGACGAACAGGTTGTAGCCGACCCCTTCGGTCAGGTTGCCGGAGCCATCGGTAAGGATGGGCCATCCATTGGACTCTACGTCCCCGGCCTCCATCTCCGCCAGGTTGAAGTTGAGGCGGCTGTGATGTTTGATCTTCGGGTCGACCGTCTCCGACGACATAGAGCGAGTCTTTGTGATTACGCCCCTGGCGCCTCCCATAGCATCGCCGAACCAGTCCCACGGCACTGGCCCGACATCGATTATGACGGTCGGATTCTCACACTCGTAGGCCCATCGGCCGGGGCCTCGGGTTATGGCGTGCCAGATGTCAAAGTCGCCGTGCTCTGCCAGATGCCCGCTGTTTTTGGCCACGGCCTCCAGAGTCACCCGGGTCATCTCCTCGGCCGGCATGCCGATGTCGATGCGCGTGTAGTTCATCGAGCGATACAAGCGGTCGATGTGGCGATCCAGGAGGAACGGCTTGCCGTTGAAGGTGCGAGTGACATCAAACACCGTGTCTCCCACGCGAAAGCCTCGGTCGGCCACATCAACCTTTAGCTCGCTTCGGGGCACCCATTCTCCGTTCAGATAAGCAATGAATTCACCCATCTCGATCCTCCTCGATAGAGTCGGCCGGATTGTATCCTAATCTCGGCGGCCCACCGGCCCCGAGCGTGCAGACTTTCCTCCGCAGAGCCACTGGCCTGTCTAGGCGCGATATCTGGACTCAACCTGCGACCCGAGATGGCGACCACTGCTAAGATTCTGCCTAGTGTGAGGGGTTCATCACTAGGAGGGTCTGGCAATGATCAAGGAGTTCGGATCTATATTCGCTGGCTATCCTGCCATCGAGAATGTGGGCTTCGCCGGCACGCCCGTGCATGAGCGGTTCTACTCCAACGAGCACCTGGCTACGGCGTTTGACGACACCTTGAAGATGGCAAAGGCCTTGGATAGGGCCGGATACGATGTCTTCTGGCTCGCCGAGCACCATTTCCAGCGCGAGGGCTACGAGGTGATCAACAACATACCTCTGCTGTCCCTGCACCTGGCGCATCACACCGATCACCTAAAGTTTGGGGCGGCCTTCAGCATACCTCCCATGTGGCATCCGCTGCGATTGGCGGAGGACTTCGCCACCGTCGATGTCCTCACAGGAGGTCGTGTGATCTTTGGGGTTGGCCGTGGCTACCACACCCGGGAAGTGGAGACCTTTGGCGCCCCACTACTGGATGGCGATGCCAACCGCGAGCTGTTTGAAGAGCAGGTCGAGATAATTCTGAAGGCGTTCAACGAACGGTCCTTCAGCCATCACGGCAAGCACTATGACATTCCTCCGGCGGTGAGTTACCGGGGCGAAACCATGGAGGAGATCACCTTGGTGCCCCGTCCGCTAAGCACCCCGGTCGAGTGCTGGCAGCCGATAGTCAGCGGGGGCCAACGCGGTCTGGATTTCATGGCCCGCCATGGCATCAAGGGGTTGGTCGGAGGAGGAGCTGCGCCCGGAGGGGCCTCAGAGAGGCTTATGCATCAGTGGAGAGAGACCCTCGCCGCTCATGGTAGGGAAACTGAACTCGGCGGAGACTTGATGGTGGGATTCTACCTCTCCATCGCCGACTCGAGGGAGGAAGCGATTCGCAACGCCCAGCCGTTCTACGAAGAGCATGTCAAGATGTTCGGTCCACTCAACATGGTCGCCGGGTTGTCCCAAGAACAGATCGAGGCTACTAAGGACCCGTCTCTGGCCCCGAGGGCCGGGATTCCAGGGGTGGAGCAGCTGGTCGCCGAGGGAGCCTATCTCGCGGGTACGCCCGAGGAGATAGGCGACGAGCTAGAGGAGATTCAAGAACGCTACCCCGGGCTAGGCAGCATAAACCTGAGCTTGGCCATATCGACCCCGGTTCAGCAGGTCATCGAACAGCTGGACTGCTTTGCCGCCGAGGTGATACCGAGATTTCGTCCGGCCCGATAGGTGGTCCTTAAGGTCATCTATCGGCTCTGGAGCTGTAGCGCTTCGGTGGCCTCCGAGAGGGATCTGCCGAACACTTCAGCCTGCCACCTGCGTACGTCCGGCCTTGCCATCTCCTCTCCTGCTGCGCCCGGGTCGCGGGCGAGCCGCTCGAGGCTGACGGTCGGCCACACTAGGCTGGGATCGATCGACAGATTGCCCCCGTGGGCCTTTCTCCACTGCTTGAGTTCTTCAAGGCGCCGCCTTTCGGCGGTTTGCATGCGCGGGGGTCGTGCGACGGCGGGCCGGTCGTATGGAGGGGCCTTCAGGCCCCTCTGCAGCGCCCGCCTGAGTTCGCCTGCAAGAGGCTTGTGTGCGAATGGACCCAGGCCGGCGACATCGCCCAGGTCCGCAAGGGGCTCTTCAGCCAGGGTCACGAGTGTTGAGTTGGCGAGCACTCGGAAATGTGGTCTACCCCGATGGCGCGCATGGCGCTCGCGAAGCGCTGCCAGTTCCTTGAGGACGGCCAGTCCTCTGGCGTCGAGCACTCGACTGCCCTTGATGTTCAGGAACGCCGTCTCCGGGTCCGGAGCCTCGTACCGGACCCGGGTCTGACGATCGCACTCCTCCGCTACCCAGACTGAGCGTCCGAGGTCGTTAAGCCTCTTTCGCATGGCACCACGTAGGGCGTGAAGGTACGCGACGTCCGAGGCGGCGTAGCCCAGGGCTTCTGCGCTGAGAGGTCTGTTGGTCCAGTCCGACTTCTGAAGTCGCCTGCTCTTGGCGATTTCGACGCCGAGCACCTCCATGAGTACCGGAGCGAGACCCGTCCTGGGCAGCCCTAGGAACGCAGCTGCGATCGCCGAGTCGAACAGATTGCGGACGTGAAAGCCCCAGTCCCGATCCAGGCACCTGAGGTCGTAGTCGGCCGAGTGGGCGATCTTTTCGATGGATTGGTCGTAGAGGATTTCTCCTAACGGCGACATGTCATCGACGGTCAGGGTGTCGACTATGTAGATCGACCCCGGGATCGATATCTGGAACAGGCAGACGCGCTCCGGATAGCGGTGTCGTCCGTTGCCCTCAAGGTCCACGCCGACGATGGGCTCTCGCGAGATCACACCTGCCACCTCGGCCAGCCGATCGTTGCCGACAACTACCTCGATGTCATGCGAAAGAGAGCCCTCGGCATCGACCGCGTAGCCTGGTGAAGTCAGGGCGCCGATCTCGCCCATTCAGGCCTCATAGGTCCGAAATAGGCGCCCCCAGCCGGTTTTCATCGCTTCACGGATTCGACGGCGGCCCACAAACCTCAGCCAGTAGTCATTGTGGTAGATGTTGGACGCAGCGAATGCCCACGGCACCATCGGGGACCGGAGAAGAAGGTTCTCAAGGGGCTTTAGCGGGCCCCAATAGATCAGCTTTTGACCCTTGGAGGCGAGTGTGTTCTCGCTTGCCGAGAATTGCCAGTCGACCCCGTCGATATCCTCTCCCACCACCTCGATCTCTCTCGGGTCGCCCACGCCAAGTCCCGCTTCGTGCGCAAGGCGGATGAATCTCAAATTGAGTGGATCCAGGCCCATCATCTTGGCAGCCGTTGCGTCTATGGCCACTTGATCCGCCGAGGCCAACAGGACGTTCTTTTCATGCCATCTCATCGCTCGCGGGCCGGGTCCGTCGCCCGCCAGGGTGCCGTCCATCACTGCAAAAATGCCCGGATGTATCTCCCTCTGGATTGCAAGGAGATCGACCAGGGTCTCGTGGATCACAGAATGAGTCCAGTGGCGTCGCCGGTGAAGCAGACCGCCAAAGGCGTTCTTCATTGCACCGGTAATGGTGGTGAACACGTGCGTCTTGACAGTGGGCAGGTGGACCACGTTCCTGCCCGGGAATATCTCAGGGATCTGTATCCCCTCCGGGTATATGTCGTCCAGCGCGAGCATCTTGGCCCTGGGCTGGTAGTACACCCATTTGGTCGGGGGCTCATCAAGATAGACCGCCGCTAGGCCGTGGCGCCTCTCTACGGAGGTGTGTCGGTTGTTAAAGGCTCCTTCGTGCGGGTCGACCACCACCGTGCCGTTGTGCGCCGGTATAAGCCCCTCGTAGCCGTCCTTGCTGAGGGCGCTGATGACTCCATCGAGCTGCCACGGGGTCGTTGAACAGGCGGGGTAGTAGTGCTGCCAGGAGATGTTTATCTTCAGCAGCGTGTCTGCGGCCGGATCCAGGTGGTTCCCATATTCGGCAAGTCGCATGGCGCGGCCGATGTCTGAGATGACGGTTTCGGGCCTGGTATAGACGACCGCGACCTTCGGCTTTGTGGCGGTGGCGCGGCCGCCATCGGTCGCCTTTTCGCTCTGCTGGGTTCGCGAGGTCATGGGGACCAGTTTACCGTCCAGTCCCGTGGGAGGCGGCGGCTATTCGAGGAAATCGCGCAGCTTTTTTGAGCGAGTAGGGTGGCGCAGTTTTCGCAGCGCCTTCGCCTCTATCTGGCGGATTCGCTCTCGGGTGACGCCGAAATCGCGGCCGACCTCCTCTAGGGTGCGGCTGCGGCCGTCTTCCAACCCGAACCGCAGTTGCAGGACCTTTGCCTCGCGCTCGCTCAATGTGAAAAGGACATCGTCAACCTGCTCTTTGAGAAGCTGATAGGATGCCGCCTCTGCCGGTGCCAGGGTGCTGCGGTCTTCTATGAAGTCCCCCAGGTGACTGTCCTCTTCCTCTCCGATCGGGGTTTCCAGGGATACAGGCTCCTGCGAGATCTTTAGGATCTCGCGCACCTTCTCCGGCGGCACGTCCATGCCCGCGCCTATCTCTTCGCTTGTCGGCTCCCGGCCGTACTCTTGCACCAGGCGTCGACTTACACGAAGGAGCTTGTTGATGGTCTCAACCATGTGTACCGGGATGCGGATTGTGCGCGCCTGGTCGGCAATGGCCCTGGTGATCGCCTGACGGATCCACCAGGTGGCGTACGTGCTGAACTTATATCCTTTGCGATAATCGAATTTCTCGACCGCCCGGATCAGGCCGATGTTGCCCTCCTGAATCAGGTCCAGAAGGGACATGCCACGGCCTATGTACTTTTTTGCCACCGACACGACCAGCCTGAGGTTGGCCTCGGCCAGATGCCTTTGTGCTCCGGTGCCTCCCAGCTTTACGTCCCTGAAGAACTTCCGAAAGACGATCTCGTACGACTCCAGCTGCTCGATCAGCTCGGGATCTTCGATCTGTGTTCGAAGTTCCTTGGTGGGGGCGTGTATATCTATCAGCTGCAGCGCCTCCTTGGGCAGCAGACGACAGTTGAGCGACAGCTTGAGGATGTCGTCTTTGGCCTCCAGGGGCTCTTTGTTCAGGATCTCGCCGAGATAGTTGAGGATCTCCTCATTCAACTCGCCATCCAGCGCGTCGCGTACCTTGGGGTGGAATCTCAACTCCGCCAGGGTTCGGTCACCTGATGTGCCCACGAATCTGCTGATGGCAGTGATCTCCTTGGACGAGCGGGACACTCCGCGCAGCAGGTGGAGCACGATCTGCCAAGCCCTCGGAGGACGACCATCCGGGCCGGTGAGCTCCTCCTCTAGGGTCTCGATGTGCTTTACGGCCTCCATGCGGCGTGCCAGCACTCGCTCGTCGTGCGCCTTCAGCAGGCTCACCCGGCCAATCTCCCGCAGATACATGCGGACCGGGTCGTCGATTATCTCGGTGTTGTCGAAGTCGCCCCAGTTGGCGGCCTTGACCTCTTCAGCATTGACGCTGGGCACAACGTCGCTGGTGGAGGAGGTTGCGTCGCTCTCTTCGCCGGTCGACTCCTCGTCCTCCTCCTCGTCCTCGTCGTCCTCGTCATCCTCCTCGTCCCCGGCCGGCCTGTCGGACTCGGTACCGGCCTCTGCTACCTCCCGGCGTCGCTCAGTCAGGCCAATAAGATCCCGGGGAGATGTGGCGTTCTCCACTAGCCCCTTTACAAGGTCATCGTTGTCTTCTGCGTCCAGGTTTGTCGTCATACCTTAGTCAACCTCTACGGGAGTGGATCTGTCTGAGGCGGTCATTTACTTCGATGATGGCACGCTCAACCTCCTGGGAAGGTTCGAGCGAGTCCTGTCCAGAGAGCAGGCCGTCTTGGAGGCGTCGCAGGCGTCTTTCCTCAAGCCTGGAGAGAATCTGGCGCGCCGCACTCTCCGATTGTCCGAGTATGGTGGGTTCCAGGGCGACCGTGGAAAGCTCATCGAGGCGATCGTGAAGAGCGGGGTCGAGCGCGGACCTTAACCCTTCTATTGTATCGGCTTGTAGCCACAGGGTAAATATCTCCCGATCCTCGCTTCGATCAAAGCACTCAGGTTCAAACTTCAGGGCCAGGTCCTTGAGCTCGGGTCTCTGTAGCAGCATGGCCAGTGCATACTCGTCGACCACACCGTTTGGGTCCTTCGGCAATTCCCTGGCTGATTGGACATCACCGGCTGCATGGGACACGCCTGTCCGCCGAGTCCCCCTCCTCGCCTCGGTGTTGCGCCTGCCGATCTCCCGGAGAATCGGCTCCAGACGCTCGGGGGCCACGCCGAGTACGGATGCAAGATCGTTGCGGTATCTCTCCTGGTCGAACGGATTGGCAGCATATATCAGCCCCGCCACCCACTTTGCGGCCTCGGTCTTGCCGGCGCCGGAGGACAGATCGAAGCGCTTTGGCAGCCAGCGGATCATGAAATCGGCGCCGTCTACGGCGCCTTCTATTGCGCCGGTCCAGGCTCGGGGGTCGTGCCTTATGAGATCGTCGGGGTCAGAGCCCTCGGGCAAGAGTGCAATTCTGATCTCCATCTGGTTGCGAGTGATGATCGGCCCTACGTGCCTGCTGTAGGCCGTCGAATCGCGATCGGCCGCAGCCACCAGCAGTTCTTCCAGCTTGCGAACGGTGGCTTCCTGGCCCGCTGCGTCGGCGTCGAGGGCGAGGGTGACCGAGGACGCAGTTGGGCGAAGCTGTGCCAACTGCGTGTCTGTCAGCGCGGTGCCCATGGACGCGACTACGTTGAGGTGACCGTGCTGGTGCGCGGCAATCGCGTCCATATAGCCCTCGACTATGACAGCCTCGCCCCGTGCCCTAATCGCCCCGGTTGCAAGGTGCAGGCCGTACAGCAGGTTCCTCTTGTCGAACGCCTCTGTTGCGGCGGTGTTGATGTACTTGGGATTCGAGCCGTCGAGGGATCTGCCGCCGAAGCCGACGACGTTGCCCCTGCGATCGGCTATGGGAAACATCAAGCGTCCGTAGAAAAAGTCCCTGTCAGGTCCTCCCTCGGAGGGTCTCATCAAGCCTGCCTCGACCATCTGGTCGGCGCTGTAGCCTTCGGCAAGCAGATGCGCTCTCAGACTCTCGTTGCCCGTCCCGCCTGCCGGACTGAAGCCGAGCCTGAAAACGATGGCCGTTTGCTTGTCAACGCCACGGTCCTTCAGATACCCGCGGGCCGCCTCGCCCGACCTGGAGTACAGGTTCCTCTGGAAGAAGGCGGCCGCTGCGTCATTGACCTGGTGAGTCGTCGCAGACCTCGTCTGCACGGGCCCAGACGCAAGGGCCACTCCTGCCTTGGCGGCCAGGGATCTCAGGGCTTCCCCGAACTCGATTCCCTCCCGTCGCATGACGAAGGAGATCACGTCCCCTCCGGTCGAGCAGGCCCCGAAACAGTGCCAGCTCTGTCGCTCCGGGCTCACGATGAACGACGGGGTCCGCTCATTGTGGAACGGGCAGGGCGCCTTCAGACTCCGTCCCGACTTGGTCAGGGGTACGTAGGACGACACCACGTCGACGATGTCCAGTCTGGCTTTGATCTCCGCTGATATCGACATTTGCCTGGGCCCCTACCGGTCGACGGTCATATAACGCCGACCCTGAGAGGGTCTGATATCCCCGGCTTGAGGAGTTCAGCCTTCCTGATGGCGTAATGGTCAGTCATTCCCGAGAGGTAGTCGACGATCGCCCGCTCGTCACTATCCGCTATCGCGCGATACTCGGGCGGGATCTGATCGTGGTTGTCGGAATAGTGATCGAACAGTAGTCGCACTATGGCCCTAGCCGCGTTGCCCTGGGCGCATTTATCCGCTGGAACATAGACACGCTCGAACATAAAGTCCCTGAAGATGTTGACTACCTGCCGTACCGTGGGGCCCATCTTGATCATGGGCTTGCCGCCGGACAGCCCGTCCTCGCCTGTAGCGCACCATGAGTTTTGCACTATGTCGACGACGATGCGATCGACTCTCTGGGCATGGCGGGCGCCAAGCACGTCGAACACTTCACTCGGCACCTGCTCCCGGGTCACCACGCCCGCGCGAAATGCGTCCATCAGATCGTGGTTCAGATACGCGACGGCGTCGGAGATGCGCACCACCTGTCCTTCAAGCGAGAGGTCTCCGACCAGGTCGGGCGACAGAAAGTCCCCGCGCGGCTTGGAGTGATTGACGATGGCCTGGCGTACCTCGGAGGTAAGGTTCAGGCCTGCCCCCTCCTTCTCCAGCGCATCGACGACGCGCAGGCTTTGGCGCGCGTGCCTGAATCCCGTCCCGGGCTCACCGCCTCCCCTGAGCAGGCGGTCAACCTCGTCCTCGCCAACGTGCCCGAAGGGCGTGTGCCCGAGGTCGTGGCCGAGAGAGATGGCTTCTGTAAGGTCCTCGTTCAGGTTAAGCGCGCGAGCGATCGTCCTGGCTATCTGAGACACCTCTAGTGTGTGGGTGAGACGAGTCACATAGTGGTCGCCCAGAGGCGCTATGAAGACCTGTGTCTTGTGCTTGAGGCGACGGAACGCCTTGGAATGGACAATCCGGTCGCGGTCGCGCTGGAAGTCCGTCCTCAGCGGGCTGGGCAGTTCAGGAATATTACGCCCCGCGCTGTCCGCCGATCGCTGAGCGAAGATGGATAGTGATTCCTCGCGAGCCTCAATGCGCTCGCGAACGGATGTTTTGGTTCTCACCACCCTATCCTAACCTGTTATCTCGGGGGTCGGGGAGTGAGGGTCTCCACTGACCGGAGAGCAACTCGGGGCCTACCCTGCGATCTGAAATGGCGGCATCATGTTGGGCAGCTTTACCTCCACAAGAGCCGGTACGTCCTGCTCCAGGGCTCGGCGCAGCGCCGATCGCAGGCCATCTGCCGTCGTACTCTCAGCTCTCACGCCGTGGGCTTGTGCGAGCTTAACGAAGTCCGGGTTCTGAAGATCGGTGCCGTAGAGGCGTCCGTCGTACCGGTGGGTTTGGTCCCATTTCGAGGCGCCAAACGCACTGTTGTTAAACACCAGTGCTACTACCGCTATGCCGTGTGAGACGGCCGTCGACAACTCAGATGCCATGTACAGAAATCCGCCATCTCCACTGATGGCCACCACGCGCCGATCGGGCGCACCCAGCTTGGCGCCAAGGGCCGTCGGGAAGGCGTATCCGAGCGGGATGAAGTACGAGGTGGTCAGATATGACCGGGGACGGCGTGCCGGATACCACAGGTTGCCCCAGTAGCCAATGTTCGTGATGCCGCTGACGACTATTTCGTCTCCGTCCAGCTCGGCCGCTATGTCGTCCACAATTGCGGTCTGCTCCGGCGCCAGGGTCTTGATGCACCTGGAAATGTCCTCCTTCCAGCGTGCACAGAACCGCTCTCGATCCCGCTGATCTTCCGCACCAAGGGCGAATTTGCGGGCGCTCAACCCCTCGGAGATGGCAGCCAGGGTGAGCCTTGAATCGCCCTCGACCGCGATGTCGGGCTTGAAATTGCGACCGATCTCCTCGGGGTCGACATCCACCTGTATCAGTGTCTTGCCCTCGAGGTCGAGGTCGGGCACCAGTAGCCGTGTGCCCACGGCCAGCAGTACGTCCGAGTCCTCGACCACCTTGGTTCCCGGCATCATTTGAGCGTAGTTGACCCCGAGGTACAGCGGGTGCTCGGGGTCTATCACACCCCGTGCCTGCTGGGTCGTCATCACCGGGGCAATCAGAGTCTCGGCCAGGGCAGTCAATTCTCTCGAGGCCCCGCCAATGGCCGTGCCTCCCCCGGCGAATATGACGGGCCGTTCAGCCGCGGCTAGCGCCACGACGGCCGCGGCGACCGCCTCGCGCGGGGGCGCCACGGGCGGGGACGGCTCCGGCTCGATCAGTTCGGCACTGGCCACCGTGCCCAGCGTGTCCGACGGAATCTCGATCTCAACTGGACGCGGCCGGCCGCTGCACATCCGGTGAAAGGCCTCCCGTACCAGTCCGGGCACCTGTTCGACCTTGGTGCAGCGGGCATTCCATTTGGTGATGGGCCTCAAGGTGTCCAGCTGATCGTCCACCTCGTGCAACTCGCCCCTTCCCTTGCCGAGAGCACCACTGGGTATCTGTCCGGAAACGAGGAGCACCTGAGACGAAGCCCCGTAGGCTGTTCCAAGGCCGCCCGACGCGTATAGCACCCCCGGCCCGGGTACGACTATGGCCACCCCCGGTTTGCCGGTCACCCTCGCGTACCCGTCGGCCATGTGGGTCAGGGCCATCTCGCTGCGGCCGAGAACGAGCCGAATCCTGTCCCGATATTCGTAAAGGGCGTCGAAGATGGCCATGATCTGCACGCCGGGTAGTGCGAACACCGTGTCTACGCCCTCGGCAACAAGTTGCCGTACGAGCGCCTGTGCTCCGGACATCTCCATTATCGGGCTATTGTGCCCCAAGCCTTGGCGATCACACCACCATGGACAGAGCTACGGGAGCCTGGGGCCAACAGGAGCGAGCGCTGCGGCTCAGAGTTCAATTAGGTTGGAGGCGCCCTCTCCCCTGTGAAACCGCTCGACATTGGCGTACCCGAACGCCGCCCTGCGGGACCACGCATCCCAGTTGGAACCCGCGCTATGGGGCGTCACAATCACGTTCGGCATGCCCAGTAAGGGGTTGTCGGACTGAATCGGCTCGGTCTCAAAGACATCCAGGCCGGCTCCGGCGATGCGGCCGCTCCCAAGGGCATCGATCAGTGCTGCCTCCTCGATAATGGCCCCGCGCGCCGTGTTTACGATCACCGCCGTTGGCTTCATTAGATTGATCAATTCATGCCCGACCAGATGACGAGTCTGCTCGATAAGTGGCACATGTATGCTGATCACGTCCGAAGTGCGAAACATCTCCTCGATGCTCACGTAGTCCAGCTCCATCTCTCTCTCGGCATGGCCCGGCAGACGTACTACGTCGTGGTAGACGAGCCTGGCCTCGAAAGCCCTGAGCCGCTTGGCGACCTGCCTGCCGATGCTGCCCATGCCCAGCAGGCCAACTGTCTTTCGGGCCAGCTCGAATGCGTTGGTACCGTCCAGTGGCTCGTGCCACCGTCCGGAGCGAACCGCAGCATCGGCCTCGATCAGGCGATGGTAGACAGCCAGGATCAACAGCACGGCATGATCGGCAACCGCCCATGAGTTGGCGCCGCCATTGTTGGCGACTGGGACTCCAAGATGGCGGATAAGGTCGGCATTCAGGTAATCCCAGCCCGCCGAAAGTATCTGTAAGAGGCGTGGCCTGCAGGTGACCAGGACCTCGTCAGGCAGGTCGGTGCCCGAGAGGATCAGGTACTCGGTATCGGCCACCGCACTGATCTGGTCGTGCAGGGGACCTCTCGTGTCGATCCCGACGGTGGCAAAGCCCTTTGGCGTGTGGCGCGTAATCTCTTCGTAGATCTGTCGGTCGTGTGAGTGAAGCAATGCTATGTTGGTCATGGGTCTACTATAATCTGGCCCGAATTGCAGTCAACAAACGCCTTCCCAACAGGAGTGTGAAACTTGCCTAACATTAAGAGAGTCGGATTCGTGGGCCTGGGCATCATGGGTAAGTCGATGGCCAAGAATCTCATTGAGGCGGGCTTTGAACTCATGGTCCATAGTCGGTCCCGCCCGCCGGTAGATGAAGTAGCTTCTCACGGTGCGACTGCGGTCGGCTCGTCATCAGCGGCGGCCTCGGGTGCCGATGCCGTCGTGACCATGCTGCCCGATGGGCCGGACTCCGAGCTGGTCATTCTCGGACCCGATGGTGTGCTGGAGGGGTCGAGTCCGGGATCGTTGATCGTCGACATGAGTTCGATAGCCCCCGCCGTGTCCCAGAGGATCGCCAGGGCATGCGAGGGCAAGGGAGTTGATTTCCTCGACGCGCCCGTTAGCGGAGGGGAGCCAATGGCCGTCTCCGGTGACCTGGCGATCATGGTCGGGGGGCGACAGGAGGCGTTTGATAGGGCGTCGCCACTGTTTGAAGCGATGGGAAAAAGCTGGGTGCTGTGCGGTGACTACGGTGCGGGAAACACGACCAAGCTTGCAAACCAGATCATCGTCGCCGCAAACATAGAGGCGGTGGGGGAGGCACTTGTGCTGGCGAAGAAGGCGGGACTGGATCCCCAGAAGGTGTTCGATGCCATAAGGGGGGGTCTGGCCGGAAGCAACGTGCTTAACGCCAAAGGACCGATGATGATCTCCGGCAACTTCGCCCCGGGGTTTCGGATCCGGCTCCACCAGAAGGACCTGAGGAACGCCCTTCTGACCGCTGGCGAGTTGTCGGTGCCACTGCCCGTGACCGCGCTCGTTCAGCAGATGGTGGGCTCCCTGGTCAACGAGGGCAAGGCCGAGAACGACCACTCAAGCATCGCCAATTTCATAGAGGGACTCGCCAAGACCACGATCGCGTCGCAATCCTAGGCCCGCCGATTTCGGCCGGTGCTGTGGGGGCCGGTTCAGCGGCCTCAGTCCTGCTGGTCCGGGGGACTTGGGCGGCGCTCCAGCTGATCCTCCAACCTTCTTAACGACCGTTGAGTGGCGCGCAGTTCACGGAGCAGCTGGTCCCGTGATTGAGGTCTCTCTAGTTCCTCTAGGCGCTTTTTCTTGGCTTCGTCGAGATTGTTGATTACCACTGCGATGAACAGGTTGATGACCACAAAGGTGGCCAGTACGACGAAGGTGACAAAGTACATCCAGGCCAGCGGGTGAGCCTCCATCGCTGTTTGCATGATGCTGGCCCATTCCTCCAGCGTGATCACCTGGAACAAGGTCAACAGCGATATGCCAAGGTTGCGCCAGTGAGCCGGGTCGTGCTCATGAAACAGCTGGTAGCCGATGATGGCGTAGACGTAGACCACCAGGCCCATCAGGGCCACGATGTGCAGCATGCTCGGTATCGAGCGCACGAGCGTGGCGACGATCAACCTCAACTCGGGCACCGTGGATATCAGTCGCATCACGCGCAGAAGGCGGGCCGTCCGGGCTATGACGGCGAAACCGCCTACGGCCGGAATGACGGCGAGGATGATCACGGTGAAGTCGAAGATGTTCCAGCCGTCTCGGAAGTAGCGGTCGATGTGTGGCGAGACGGCGAACATCTTGAGCGCGGCTTCGGCAATGAACACGGCAAGGATGATCTGCTGGCCTAGGTTCAGCCATTCGGAATAATCCTCTGCCAGGGTTCTGGAGGTCTCGATTCCAAGCAGGGCGCCGTTCGCCAGTATGAGGGCGATGATGGAGTATTCGAAGGTGGCGGAGCGCGTTATCCGGTCGACGGCCTCTCTCATATCCAAGCGTCCAAGAATAGGTCAGAAACTCTCGCTGCCTCGATAGGCAAGTCTGCAGCTTAGTGGTCGACACTGTGGCGCTGGCCGTGGCCACGGCGGTGCGCTGCCAACACTACAGCCGGCCCTAAACATCATCATGGTCAGGATGTTTCCGCGTCGACCCTCTCAGCGTCAGCAAGTATGTAACAGTAATGCGAGAGACGGCCAGGGTCCATAGTGTAGAGGGCGGGTGGACCGAGAACTCGACCCGAGAGTTGGCAGGTGGGCCGGCAGGCGTTGGCCGCACGTTCGGGTGACCCACCGTCACCGCTAGGCGGTGAGGAGCCAGTGTTATGATTCCCTGAGGATGGCGCGACTGAGATACCCCGACCCGAATCGACCCCTGTTCCCGGCCTGGCCCGCCCTATCCGAGGAGGATAAGGGTGAAGGCAGCTTTTGGACCAGAAACCTTCGGGGACGCGACCGCGGGCACCTTCACCAGGGAGCCCTGATAGTGCCGGGAGCGTCCGTTCTGAGGGCCGTCGCCTTTGAATTGGCCATGACCGTTAAGGCGGCGGTCATCTGGACCACTGTGTGGACGGCGGTCGGCTTGGGCACGTTGTACGGCCTCTTGGGGCTGGCAAGCTTGGTGCACTGATCTCGACCGAGAGTTGAAACTGCGGGTCGTGGCTACCGTCCCGCGGACCGCCCGGTTGGACTGACCCAGGCGGCCATGCTCACGTATCTAAATCCCTTCCCATGTCGTAGAGGCGCCGTCTTCGGTGGCGTGGGCTCCGGCCGGGCAACCCTGACATCACCAGCGGCATATGAGTCACTTCTTGAGCCTGAACCGCCCCATTCCGCATAGTGCCCGGATGGCTGTAGAGGCTCCTTAGCCCATGCAACCCCTATGAACGCACGCAAATGGGTGGTGTTCGGCGCGGTTGCGCCCGGCATCTTTATGACCCTGCTGGACGAGTTCGGCCTGAATCAGGCCGTCCCGCCGATCGCCGATCACTTCGGCGCCACCATCCCGGACGTGCAGTGGGTGGTTCTCGGCTATCTGCTCACGGTGGGCGCACTGCTCCTTCCGCTGGGCCGCCTGGCCGATATCGCTGGACACAGGCGCCTTTACCTGGCAGGTGTCGCCATCTTCACGGTGGGCGCTCTGCTTGCAGGCTCCACCCCGTCGCTGCATGCGTTGATCGCCTTTAAGGTCTTTCAAGGGGTGGGAGCTGCCATGGTTCAGGCCACCAGCGTCCCGATAATCACCTCCGCCTTTCCCACGGGTGAGAGAGGAAAGGCACTCGGGATGTTCATGGGCGTTCTTGCTCTGGGCGCGATTGCCGGCCCCGTCATTGGAGGAGGTGCCGTGACGCTCTTGGGCTGGAGGGCGATGCTCTATCTCGCCGGTCCCGTGGGGGCTGTCTCCGTGCTTCTGGCGCTGCGTGTACTTGGTCTGACCGATCCTCGCCCCGTCGGCTCTTCACGGACGGATTCCGGCCGCCTGGCCGGGCCCCGGGCGATGAGCGGATCAGGGGCCGGGAAGCCGCGCTTCAACTCGTTTGACTGGCCCGGGGCCGCGTTGTCCACGGCCGCCCTGGTCTTGTTCCTGCTCACGGTATCCAGTGGCAATCGGCTGGGTTGGTTGTCGCCCGAGGTGATCATAGGATTCGCTGCAGTAGGCGCCATAGTCCTGGGGTTCATTGTCTGGGAGTTAAGGTCGGCCGAGCCCATGCTTCCGCTGGGGCTGTTCCGAGACGGCACCTTTCTGGTGGGTCAGGTGACTATGTTCCTGATGGTGCTCGGGAATTCGGCCGTATTTTTTCTCCTGCCCTTCTATTTGCAGGACGTTGCCGGACTCACGCCATTGTTCTCCGGACTGGTGGTATCGGCTGTTCCGATAGCCTTCCTGACCTCTGGACCGATTGTCGGACACCTGTCAGACCGCATGGGGTGGAGGCGCTTCGTGCCTTTTGGCCTGGCGCTCGGCCTGGCTTCAATGGCTATGCTGACAAGGCTTACACCGGATAGCCCCATTTGGTGGACGGTCGCAACGATGCTGCTGATGGGGTTCGGTCTGGGCTTCATCTTCTCGCCCGCCCAGAACGCGATCTACAGCGTGGTAAAGCCTGGTGGACAGGGTGTGGTGACGGCGTTCATAAACATGGCTCGCAATACAGCAACGCTCAGCAGCATCGCGATTGGAACTGCGATCGTTACCGCCACGATGGGAGGCCTGGGCTACGAGCCCAGCCTGGATGCGGTGAGAGAAGGGGGAGGCATAGGAATAAAGGACGCCTTTACCCGGGGTATGACGCAGGCCTTCTTTGTCGGGGGGGTGGTAGTGGCTGCCGGGCTCCTGGTCTCCCTGGTGCCGGTCCGAATCCGCAAAAGGAGCCCCCTGCACCCCGGCAGGTCAGGTCAGCGACACAGCTGACCGGGCAAACGATCTGTGCCTCCGCCTAGGGGCGAGCTCACAGTCAGGCCATCTTGAGCATCTGTCCTGCGGTCAGGGACCACTCGATCCAGCCGGTGTGCCCGTAGGCTGACGGCTGGAGGTTAACCTTGCACAGGGCGCCCTTTCGGATCCTGATGATCGGCTCCTGCGAGCCGGCAACGACGACGGAAGTGAAGCCGCTTAGATGGGGCTCGTGTCCGACGATCATTACACTGGCGGCTGAAGGGTAGTCCGTTGCCAGCGCCTCCAATGTGTCGTAGGGATCGGCTCCCGGCGTCAGGGTCTCCGATGTAGCCAGAGGCCGCGTAATCTCCAGACCCTTGTGGATGATCTGTGCCGTCTGCAGAGCACGAATCAGCGGGCTTGAAACGATCACCTCGGGGCAGACTCCGATCGCTTTCATAGCCGGGACCTGTCTGCTCAGCCTGGCCCGACCCTCACGCGTCAGAGGTCTGAGGCGGTCGTCCGGGTATCTGAGAGGGTTCCAGCTTCCGGCCCGTCCGTGTCTCAGCACGAAGATATCCATCACTATCCTCCTGTGGCCCGGCCTCGACAGCCATGTTGCGTCGGGGCGCTAGAGCGGGGGAGTGCGGCTAGGGTCCAGGGCACCGGTCTCCAGGGCCGCACCCAGGCGCAGGACCGTCGCCTCGTCGAACCTGCGACCTACGATCTGCACGCCGATCGGTAGACCTTGACCGGTCCAGCCAAAAGGCACCGAGAGCGCGGGCGAGCCCGTGTAGTCCCAGGGCGACGTGGTCTTGGTCACGTGGAACTTTGGCACGGCGCGCCCGTTTACCGGGTAATCCGACCGGCCGTGTGGGAACGCGGGCATCGGAGAGGTGGGCGCCAGCATGGCGTCATAGGTGCGGAAGAACTCCCCGGTGTCGGTCTTGAGCTCTGCAATGCGGGATCGGGCCTTCAGGTAACGTTCCCATGAGGGAATGCCCGCTTCCGCGAACCAGATCGTGCTCGGGGCAAGCTCGTCGAAACGACCCTCTCCCAGCCTCTTGATGGCTGGCACGGCCTCGAAGTTGAACGCGTGGATGTGTTCGACCTGGTAGTCGTGCTTGTTCAGAAAGTCCATTTCCGAACGTTCCACCTGTGCCCCCAGCTCGGCCAGATGGGCGGCCGCGGCGATTACGACTGCCTGTACTTCCCTGTCAACCGGGGCGAAGCCCGCTTCCGGGCTCCATGCGACCCGCAGGCCGCTCAGAGGTGCTTTGAGATCGCCGACTGCCGGTGAACCCATGCTGGAGGCATAAGGGTCTAAGCCGTCCGCACCGGCCGTCACCGAAAGCGACAGGGCGATGTCCCGAACGCTGCGGGCCATCGGGCCCACGTGCATGGAGGCCAGCAAGATGTCGGGCCAATGGCCGGTCAGGGGGATCCGGCCGTGCGTCGCCTTAAGGCCCACGACACCGTTAAAGGTCGCCGGTATGCGTATGGACCCGCCAACATCGCTGCCGACGCCGAGCGGAGAGAGGCCGGCCGCGATGGCGGCGCCCTCCCCTCCGCTGGAACCCCCCGCGGATCTGTCGAAGTTCCAGGGGTTGTTGGTCGTTCCGAAGACCCGGTTGGAGCTGTCCGCGTCGAGTGCAAACTCGGGCATGTTCGTCTTGCCGATCATGATGCCGCCGGCTCTCCTGAGCCTCGTGACGACCGTGGCATCCTGGTCGGGTACGCGGTCCTTGAACAGAAGCGAGCCCCTTGTGGTCCTTAGTCCCGCGGTGTCTATGCAGTCCTTGATCGTGAACGGCACCCCGTGAAGCGGGCCCAGAGGTCTTCCTTCGGTGACCGCCCTTTCGGCCTCCGCTGCCCGGTCGAATGCGTCATCGGGGCGAACCACGATCGCGTTGACCGCTGGATTGACCGTATCGATGCGGTCCATTAGGACCGTCAGGACCTCCACGGGTGAGATCTGCCTGGACCGGATGCGGTAGGCCAGTTCGGTCGCGTCCGCCCACACTATGTCGTCGCTCATGGCTCCCTCCTCGCCTTTGATAGAGCGCTTAACAGAGCTTGGCCCGGCCGCCTTTCTATAAGCCGGGCCGGGCTTAGTAACGGTAACTTATGCGCTTGAAGGACTCGGCGTACTGAATGCCGCGGCCTTTGGCCGCCTCGCGCTTCCACTCGGCCATGCGCGTGCGGACCTCGTCGCTGGGCCAGGGCATCTGGGAGGAGTGTTCGAGCAGGGCTTTGACGGAGGTGTCGAAGTGATCGGAGATGTCTACGAACACGTCGGGCGACGGATGGCCCATCACCCAGACCTCCCGCACCGCCCATGGCTCCAGCCCATCCTCGAGCAGTTCGGGGAACGTCAGATGGTCGCGAGCGGTGGGGAACACGGCCGCCATTGCAGCTTCGCCGGCCGCGATATGGTCAGGGTGGTTGCCCGGAAATGGACCATCCAGGTGCCTCAGCGGGTAGGGACAGATGAGCACGCCGGGTCGGTGCCTGCGGATCTCGCGGGCTATATCGCGTCTCAGCGCAAGGGTAGGCTCCAGGTAGCTGTCCGGATAGCCGAGGAACTCGATGTCCTTTAAACCCAGCACCTCGCCCGCGTTCCTTTGCTCCCGGTAGCGAATCGCGCTTAGTTCCTGCGGGCTCAACTCCCTGTCGCCGGTGCCTTTGGAGCCGTCCGTGCACAGCACGTAGGTGACCGCCCACCCCTCGCTGCACCAGCGCGCCACCGTGCCGGAGCAGCCGTACTCGGCGTCGTCCGGGTGCGCCACAACAACCATCGCCCGTCCAAATCCTTCGTCGGTTTCCTCCAGATCCGGTCTCATTTGGATGGTGCAATCCTCCGTTGTTCCTGTCTGTTTTCTGGGCCGAAAACAGCCCACGAGGATCGCTCGCGGGCCACTCTATATCTTAACCGGGGAGGTGGGACTAGGGTGCAGCCACCAGATGGCCGCTCTGGGCGGCCGGGAAGATGGTTCCCGAGGCGTAGTGAATCGCCTCAAGCAGCGGCGCCGGGTAGACGCCAATCAGGACCATCGCAGCCAGCAGGAGCCCCAGAGTTCCCAGGGTCACCTTCGTCGGTCGTATGGGCCCAGGCTCGGCCGGCTCCTCGATGTACATCTGACGGACTACCTGCAGGTAGTAGTAGAGAGAGACCAGGCTCATGAAGATCGCAAGTCCCACCAGCCAGAGCAGTCCCTGGGCGGCTGCGGCGTTGAACAGGTAGAACTTGCTGACGAATCCCGCGAAGATCGGCAGGCCCGCCAGCGAGAAGACCGAAGCCGCGAAGATCATGGCCACCACCGGCGATCTTTTCGCGGCACCTGCCAGACCCGGAATATCCTCCCGTCCCGCTGTCTTGTATAGCGCAGTGATAGACAAAAAGGCCGCGATACTTGTGACCGCATAGGCGACCAGGTGCAGGATGATGCCGTTGGCAACGAGACGCGCTATTGAGGTGTCGACGTCTCCCCGCTCGTTTATCCCGGCCAAGGCCGCAATGCCCATGAGAAGGTAGCCGACGTGGCCGATCGACGAGTAAGCCAGTAGCCGCTTGACGTTGCCTTGCACCAGCGCCAGGAGATTTCCAACGGTCATCGTCAGCGCGGCCAATACCAGAAGCAGGATCTGCCAGCTCTCCACCGTGGGCATCAGCGCCTCGGAGAAAAACCTCAGGACCAGCGCGAAAGCTGCCGCCTTGGAGCCGACCGCAAGGTGGGCCGTAATCGGCGTGGGCGCTCCCTCGTAGGCGTCGGGCGCCCACATGTGAAAGGGCACTGCAGCAACCTTAAAGCCCAGGCCCGCGATTATCATGACGATCCCGAGCAGCAGACCCGGGCTCATGCCGTCCAAAGAGGCCAGGGCCGTGGCCATCTCGTCAAAGCGGGTGGTGCCCAACAGGCCATACACCTGGCTGATGCCGTATAGCAGGATCGCCGAGGAGAGGGCCCCCAGGATGATGTACTTTGTGCCCGCTTCGTTGGATTTTGGATTGTAGCGGTCGTACGCGACCAGGACGTACAGGCCAAAGCTGAGTAGCTCCAGGGCTATGTAGGCCGTCAGCAACTCGCCTGATGCGGCCAGCAGCATCATCGCCACGACCGTGAGCACCAGGATTCCGTAATACTCCCCGGCATGAGACAGGTGGCGACGAACATAGTCCACCGAGGCCAGTATCAGCAGGCCGCCCAGCACTAAGAAGAAGGCCTTGAAGAACAGAGCGTAACCGTCGATGCGTATCAGGCCCCCGTAGAGCGAGTCGACTCTGCCCCACAGGTATATAAGGCTGAATGCCATAACGCCCCCGAGCCCTAGGACAGCAAGGTAGGCCAGGAGGTGTTTCTTGCGCCGCGGAAGCAACAGGTCGGCGGAGAGGACGGCGAATCCAACCGCGGTCACCAGGAACTCTGGAAGCAGCAGCGCGAAGTTGTTCATGTCGCGATCCGGGCCATCGCCTCAAGCACGTCGCTCACGCCGCTGTCTATGACCCTTATGAACGGGAACGGGAACAGCCCCACCACCAGGATGAAACCGGCAAGAATCAGGGACGACATCCTCTCAATCCGCCATCCGTCCGGGGCCCTCCTCAATCCGGGGTCGACTAGACGGTCCCACTCGGCTTCGTCCAGCCTGCCAAAAAAGACCTTGGCCACCAGCCGCAGGATATAGACGGCCGTTATTGCGGCGCCTATCACGCCTAGGATCCCTAGAGCGGGGTATGTCTGGAACAGGCCCAGGAAAACCAGCAGTTCGGCCACGAACCCGGAAAGGCCGGGCAGACCCAAAGACGCAAGGCCGGCGATCACGAACAGGACGGAGATCCAGCCCATTCGCCTGGCCAGGCCGCTAAGGACTCGTATGTCGCGGGTGTGAGTGCGGTCGTAAATGACGCCTACGACGGCAAAGAAGAGTGCAGTCATCACGCCGTGGGAAAACATCTGCAGCACCGCCCCGGACATGCCCAGAGGGTTCATCGTGGCGATACCCATCAGAACGTAGCCCATGTGGCTGACCGATGAGTAGCCGATGACGTACTTGAGGTCGCGCTGGCCAAGGGCCGAGACCGCTCCGTACAGGACGTTGACCGTGCCCAGGCCTATCAGCACAGGCATCCAACGGTCGGCACCTTCCGGAAGCAGGAACATGCCCACCCTGATGATTCCGTAGGCGCCCAGCTTCATGAGCACGCCGGCGTGGACCATGCTCACAGCCGTCGGTGCCGCCACATGGCCGTCCGGCGACCAGGTGTGGAAGGGCCAGAGCCCCGCCAGGATACCGAAGCCCACCATCAGGAACGGGAAGAACAGCATCTGAAATTCCCGCGAGAACTCGGCCCCTGCGAGTGCCGGTATGCTGAATGTGCCCAGGCCTGCCTCCGAGAACATGGCCAGCAGGGCGACCCAGATCAAAACGCTGCCCGCGACCAGATACAGCATGAGCTTCATCGCACCGTATTCCTTGGTGCGGATGAAGGTTCCAAAGTCCGTGCTGCTGCCCCAGACTCCTATCAGCAGGTACATGGGGAGCACACTGAGTTCGTAGAAGAAGAACAGGAAGAACAGGTCAAGGGAGCAGAAGACACCGAACACCCCTGACAGGAGCAGGAAGTACAGGATGAAGAATTCCTTGGGACGGTCGGTGATCGACCGGGAGACCAGAACCCCGGTCAGCATGACAACACCGGTAAGCATGATCATCGGTGCCGAGATACCGTCCGCGCCCAGGCTCAGCTCAATCCCTTTCTCGCCCAGGGCCCAGGGCCCCGGGAGGCTGAGCCATCCCCACGTCCGCACAAACTGGAAGCCCCCGGCGCCATGGTCGTACGCGGCAAACGTATACATGGACAAGGCCATGGTCACCAGCGCGATGGCGGCGGCGGTCCAGCGGATCGGCTCCTTGCGGTCACCGGGGATCAGCAGCAGCAGCAGCGCCCCAACCAGGGGTAGGGCGATCACCAAGAACAGCACCCAGCTATCGAACGTGGCCATCAGCGCATCGTCCCCGTCCCCGGGGGAACATTCACCCAAGGCGCCTGGCGAGCCGCGGTTGAGGTCAAGTCAGGAATATCCACCAGATGAGTGAAAGCGCCACGACCCCGAGCGCCATCGCGGCGCCGTACGTGAACAGATAGCCTGTCTGCAGGACCCTTACCTTAAGGGCCGACATGCGCACGGAGACCGCGGGGCCGTCCACGCCCGTGTCGTTGATAACGACCCGGTCGAATAGTGCCAGTAGCCGCGCCGTGACCAGCACGACGCGGTCGATGAACCACTGGTAGGCCTCGTCTAGGTAGTACTTGTTCACGAGGATGCGGTGTGCGTCGCTGAAGCGATGCGCCAGCGCCCTGTGGGAGATGGCGTTGCGGTGATAGGCGAGCCAGCCGCCGGCAAGGGCCCCGAGCGCAAGAGCCACCGAGACGCCCAGCAGCCACCCTTCCACCTCGAAGTGGTGGCCAGGCTCCATGAACCCTGCAAAGCCCTGGTAATCCGCCGTGTAGTTTAGGGCGATGAAGCCTACACCGGCGGCGAGAACGGCCAGGATCGCGAGGGGTGCCCACATCACCATCGGGGATTCGTGCGCCCGAGTTTGCTCGGGGTTGAGCCTCCCGAAGAAGACCACGAGGACTACCCTGGCCATGTACAGAGCACTCAGGAACGCGCCTATGAGGGCGATTACCAGGAAGGCCGGATTGAGGTCGTGCCATATTCCCAGCAGGACCTCGTCTTTTGAGAAAAAGCCCGCCAGAGGGGGTAATCCGGCCAGGCTGGCCGCGCCGATGACGAACGTCCAGGCGGTTATCGGCATCTTGCGACGCAGCCCTCCCATCTTCCAGACGTTCGTCTCATCCTTGCAGGCGTGCATAACGCTTCCGGCCCCCAGGAATAGCAGCGCCTTGGATACGCCGTGAGCGACCAGGTGGAACGTGGCCGCCGCAAGCGCGCCAGATCCCAGCGACAGCATCATTAGTCCCAGGTGGCTAACGGTCGAGTAGGCGAGTATGCGTTTGATGTCGGTCATCACCATTGCCAGCGTGCCGGCGAGGACAAAAGTGATCAGACCGATGATCGCGACGACGAGCAGGACGTTGGGTGCTAGCTCGAACAGCGGGAGCATGCGTGCCACGAGGAATACCCCCGCCGCCACCATAGTCGCCGCGTGTATGAGAGCCGAAACCGGCGTCGGACCCTCCATGGCGTCAGGCAGCCAGACGTGGAAGGGGAACTGCGCAGACTTGCCCATCGCACCCAGGAAGATCAGCGCTGTTGCGGCGTTCAGCGTTACATCGCTCAACCCGCCGGAGGCGGCCACGTGGAAGATGGTCGATATGTCGAACGTTCCCGTCGCCCTGAATAGAAGGATTATGCCCACCAGCAGCCCGACATCCCCGATCCGGGTCGTGACGAAGGCCTTTTTGGCCGCCTCCGCCGCCGACCGGCGCTCCCACCAAAAGCCGATCAGGAGATAGGAGCCCAATCCCACCAGCTCCCAGGCGACGTAGAGGAACAGCAAATTGTCGGCCAGCACCAGTGCCAGCATCGAGGCTGCGAACAGGGCGTGAGCGGCAAAGTACCACCCGAAGCGCGGATCGCCCCTCATGTAGCCCAGCGAGTAGACCTGCACGAGAAGGGCGACGAAAGTCACCAGGCCGAGCATGATCACCGAGAGTTCGTCCACCCATACGCCCCACCTGATGTCCGTGTCGCCGACCGACATCCAGGTGATCGAGAAGGTGCCGGGTCCGCTTGCGAGTAGATCGATCAACACCACCCAAAACAGCGCAAAGCCGGCAGCCAGGGCGGCTATAGAGAGTGCTGGAGAGACTATGGAGGCGATGTCGGATCTACGGAAGGCGAGCCCCCATAGACGGTTGGATACGACTATCAGGAAAAAAGCGGAGGCGCTGAGTGCCGGTATCACCCAGGCCGCGTTGATTCCTATTTCGCTCGCATCTCCCATTGCTGTATCTGTGCGACTCCGTCGCTAGGTTGATATTGCGCTACCCGAACCGGCTCCGGTGGTCGAAGTGCCCGGCATGGTTCGGGGGCTAGCCCGACATGATGTTGATATCGTCGGCGTTAACCGTGGACCGGTTACGGTAAAGCCGCAGGATGATGGCCACCGCCAGGGCCAGTTCCGCCGCGGCTATCGTTATCACAAACACTATCAATACCTGTCCGAGGGCGCGCTGAGCGTCGCTGAAGTCGACAAAGGCCGCATAGCCGATCAGGTTGATGTTTACTGCGTTCAGCATCAACTCGATGGACATGAGGATCAACACGGCGCTGCGACGCGCCAGGACGCCGTAGAGTCCGATCGCGAACAGCGCCGCTCCCAGCACCTGAAAATGGGCGAGTTCCATCAAGCATCGCCTCCGGGACCGTCGTCCTCCTGGCTGGATCGGCGCACCATGACCACTGCTCCGATCAGGGCGATAAGAAGTACCAGGGATGCCACCTCAAATGGCACTGCCCAGTCTCTGAAAAGGGTCTCACCCAGGTCGGCAAAAGCCACACCTTCACGCGGTCCGGTCCGCACCGAGGTGCGCAGGACCGCGGCGATCATCAGCCCAAAGACCGCCAGGGCGGCTATGGCTCCGACCGGCCAACTCCGATGGTCCGACAGGCGCCGAAAGTCGTCCAGGCGGGTCAGCATGAGGGCGAAGATAATCACGATGACGACAGCACCGCCGTATATCAACACCTGCACCAGCGCGAGGAACTGGGCGAAGGTCAGCAGGAACAGGGCGGCGATGCCCATCAGCGTTACAAGCAGACCGAAGGCTGCGTAGACGATGTTCCGGGTGGTCACCACACCGATGGCACCGCCCAGCACGAGCGCGGCCGCCAGGTAGAAGAATACGACCGTCGCCATCAGGAGCTGGCCGTTCCGGCCGAATCCACTCCCACTATCTCTATTGGCGCTGCACCCGTCTTGGCCACCCTGGTTTTGTCTTGTTCCTGTTTTCGCTTTCGGGTCTGCGGGTCGCCGATGTTCTTGGCCTGCGCGGGGGACCAGCCGACGTCGTCCTGCCAGATCTTGCCCATGTCCAGCAAACTGGTAAGGTCGGCGCGGTTCGCGTTGCGCTCGAACTTGCCCAGCTCATGCTCGTGGCTCATTTCGATCGCGTCAAAATTGCACACGTCCACGCAGATGCCACAGACGATGCAGCGGCCCAGATTGATCTCAAAGCTGTCGATGATCTTCTTGCGAGTTGATTCCCCGGCCGCAAAGCGCGGATTGTCGGTCATCTCCGCGCTCATGCACTGTGTCGGGCATTCCCTGACGCAGACCATGCACCCTGTGCAGTAGGGTTCATCGTTCGAGTAGTCCCACAATAGTGCTGGAAAACCCATGAAGCGATCGTCTATCGGGAGCCGCTCGCCGGGATCGGGATACTGGGCGGTAACCGGCTTACGCATCATGGTGGCCAGCGTTACCGCCAGGCCCCTCAAACTTCCCAACATCTTCTCTTCCCAGTCCTCAGATATTGCGTTCCGTCGATCTCATCTGTCGGCCCGGTACCATCTGGGCGTCCCTATCTGGACTCGCTCTCGACGGAGCCAGGTCGCCGTTCGGTGTCGGTCCTTTCGACTTGCCGTTTCGCAGCGGTGGAAGGGATGAGGCCGGCTTCCCTGGCCTGCACTACCCGCACCGTACCTCCCCGGGCTGCGGGGCCGGGACGCCGATGGATCAGGTAGCCTACGGCGGCCAATGTTAGCAAAGATAGGGCCGTCAGCACCGACCAGTGCAGCTCGTAGAACAGCACCAGTCCCGTGAATGTGATGTTCAGGAAAGACGCCGGTACCAGGACCTTCCAGCTAAAGGACATCAGCTGGTCGATTCGCAGCCTCGGATAAGTTCCTCGAATCCAGAAGATCAGCAGTATGACGCCGTAGGTCTTTGCCAGGAACCAGACCAGGGAAAGGACGTGATGCGCGCCGCCCTCGAAAGGCATCGCCGGCCATCTCCATCCCCCCAGAAAGAGCAGTACCACCAGCGCCGCCACCGCGAAGGTATTGACGTATTCGGCCAACTGTATGATCGCCCAGTGGGCACCGCTGTATTCCACGAAAGGGCCGCCCACGATCTCCGACTCGGCGTGATGGATATCAAACGGAGTCCGGCCCAGCTCGGCCAGTCCTGCCATCAGGAATATAAACAGGCCTACAGGCTGGATCAGCACGTTCGCTATGCGGGCCTGATCGTCGACGATGCGGGTCAGGTCGAGTGTCTGGCTCAGCATGGCCACCCCGAGGACGGCCAGGATGAACGGGATTTCATAGGAGATGAGCTGGCCTGCCGCCCTGAGGCCCCCCAGCATCGCGTACTTGTTGGCAGACCCCCAGCCCGCCATCACCAGACCCAGAACCGACAGCACTGAGACGGCGACAATGTACAGCAGGCCCAGATCCAGGTTGCGCAAGACCAGATCCTCACCAAGCGGCAGAGTGACCCAGATCGCAAGCGCCGGCAGGAAGATTGCCAACGGTGCCAGCCAGTAGACCGGGCGGTCGGCCCACGACGGCAGTATGTCCTCCTTGAGCACCAGTTTGACCACGTCGGCAACAGGCTGGAGAGTGCCGTGCGGACCGACCCGCATGGGTCCCATGCGCTGCTGGATGCGGGCAAGGAACTTGCGCTCGACATAGGTCAGCATCATCACGGAGAGCGACAGGAAGGTCATAAGACCGAGCGCCCCAAGCGTGTAGTAGACGACCTCCAGCGCGCTCAACGGTCGACCTCGCCCAGGACGATGTCCAGGGACCCAAGCACCACTACGGCATCAGCGACGTACGTGTCCCGCAGCATGTGACGGATGGCCTGAAGGTTGGAAAACGAGGGCGTTCGAGCCTTCACTCGATAGGGCTTCGGGCCGCCGTCGCTGACTAGGAATACACCGAAATCACCCCTTGGCGACTCGCTGCGGACGTAGACCTCGCCCTTGGGGGGTCGAGCGATACGACGCATCTTCGCCTGCGTTTCGCCAGGTTCGATCTGGTCCATTGCCTGCTCGACAATAGACAGCGACTGCCGCATCTCTTCGACGCGTATGTAGTAGCGGTCCCAGCAGTCACCCGTTGTTCCCACCGGGATCCCGAACTCGAACCGGTCATAGATTCCGTATGGCTCCGACACGCGCACATCCTCGACCATTCCGGTCGCTCTAAGCAGCGGGCCGGTTACGCCGAAATCGATGGCGTCCAGAGTCGACAGCGGGCTCACGCCACGGGTTCGGGCCAGGAAGGGCTCGCCCCCGGTCAGCAGCCTGTCGCACTCATCGACCGCGCGCTTGAGCTCATCGACGATTCGCGAAAGACGCGCGAGGAAGTCGTCCGGCAAATCCTGTTTAACCCCGCCGATGCGGATGAAGTTGTGCATCATTCGAGCGCCGGTCACGGTCTCAAAGAGCGACTGTATCCGCTCCCGCTCCCTGAATCCGTAGAGGATGGGTGTCATTGCCCCGGCGTCCAGGCCGTACACGCCGTAGAAGAGCATGTGACTGGCTACGCGGTTGAGTTCGCACAGGATGGTACGGATGTACCAGGCGCGTTCCGGGACCTGGATATCCATGAGTTTTTCGACCGCCATGCAAAAGGCCAGTTCGCCATTTAGATTGGCTACGTAGTCGAGCCGGTCGAAGAGCGTTATGACCTGTGCGTAAGATTCCCCCTCGCACAGCTTTTCCGAACCCCTGTGAAGGTATCCGATGTGGGGCACTGCATCTACGATTCGCTCGCCGTCCAGCTGGAGCACCAGCCTGAAGACGCCGTGGGTGCTTGGATGCTGGGGTCCCATGTTGATCATCATGTCGACGGTGGACCCCGACGTACTCGGAGAGATCTTCATCCCTGAGGCATGACCCGTCGCTTCGGCGCCCGCGTGGGCAGGACCCTGGTCTACCACTCGTCGTAGTCGTGGAACGGATAGGATTTTCGCCCCGGGTGTCCCTCGAATCCCTCGTAGAGCAGGAGTGGAGCCGGATCCGGGTGCCCGGTAAAGCGCACCCCGAACAGGTCATGGCACTCTCGCTCGAACCAGTCGGCCGCCCGCCATATCCCGGTAACCGAGGGCAGGTCTGGACTGTCCGGGCAGACGTCGGCCTTGACGACCAGCTTGTGGCGTCTGGGGTAGGAAAAAAGGTGATAGTTGACTTCCAGCCGGACGACGTAGTCGACCACAGAGAGGCTGCGCAGATAGTCGAAGCGTAGCTCGGGCTCGGCCCTGAGTCGGCTGCAGATGGCCGGGACCATATCCGGCTGCACCCGCAAGCTGACCTCGTCGACCTCCACCCCCAGCTCTATGTCGCCGCCGAACAGTTCACGGACCAGGCTGGAGAGCGCCGCCCCCCTCTCATCCAGAGCGTCCCGCGCCACCTCCACCTTGGGCTCGCGGCGGACCGGTCTGGCCCTCTTCGGGACCACCGGCCGCGGCGAGGCTGAGCTTCGTGGGCCAGATTCGGCAGTCTCATCCTTGGCGCCGCCCGCAGGCCCACTCTCCGGCCCATTTGCCGCCGGATCCTCTCGTTCCTCTGGCATCTAGTGGGATCCGGGTCGGTCCGGGCGATCCGGTTGAGCGAGCGGTGATCCCTTGGCGTCGGCAGAGATCTTGTCCTGCAGTTCGAGAATGCCGAACATCAGCGCCTCCGGGCGGGGCGGGCAGCCAGGAACGTACACGTCGACCGGGATCAGGTGATCGACTCCCATCACTACCGAATACGATCGAAAGTAGGGCCCTCCATTGGTGGCGCAGCTTCCCATCGCTATCACCCACTTCGGGTCTGGCATCTGCTCGTACAGGCGAATTATGGGATCGGCCATCTTCTTGACCACGGTGCCTGCAACGATCATCACGTCGGCCTGCCTGGGGGAGGGCCAGGTCACCACGCCGAATCGGTCCAGATCATGGTGCGACATATGAGCGGACATCATCTCGATCGCGCAGCAGGCCAGGCCAAAAGATAGAGTCCACAGGGATGACTTTCGCGCCAGCGCGAACATCTCGCTGGATTTGGCCACCACGGCGTTGGGCAGTACCTGGTCGAATATGCTGTCCGCGGGGCTGTTGCCTCCCGGGGGCATCTTCCCGTCGAAACCGGACCCAAGGTTGGAGAAATCAGGCTGATCTAATCCCACTTCGGACTCCTGGCCTGGGTTACCGCCACTGCAGCACGCCCTTGCGCCACGCGTAGATGACACCGAAAAAGAGTATGCCAATAAAGATCAGCATCTCGTAGAAGACGGCAGGTGTGGACTTGAGGAATACCACTGCCCAAGGAAAGAGGAACACGGCCTCAACGTCGAAGATCAAGAAAAGGATCGCGAAGACGTAATATCGGATCTGGATCTGCGACCATCGGAACGGCTCCGGCTCCACCCCGCATTCATAGGGCTGATCCTTTACGGCCGACGGCCTCTTCGGGGCTAGGATCCTGGAGGCTGCGAAGATCGCTCCAACGCCTGCGGCTCCCACGAGGGCGACGATGAGTACCGCGATCCAGTTGAGGGAGTACCCTTCTGGCAAGTGGGTTACCTGACCTTACTCAACCGAGCTCTCCCAGTCTATCATCGGGCGGAAACGGGTGTCAAAGTCATGGCCGCATGGGAAGGTACTCTCGAGCATTACCCTTCGAAGTAGCGGGCGAGTTCGTCTCGCTCGAATGTTGGCATTGGTAATAGCTGCCGACCTACGCGCAGCCTCAGGCCATCGGAGGGCTCAGTGGCCCTCCCTATCACCCAGGCTGTGATACCCGCCGCATCGAGCGCCCCAATGAGGTCTGGGGCGTCTTGCGGATCCACCGCCACCAGCAGCGCGCCCGATGCGATCAGTCCCATCGGGTCCAGCCCCAGCGCGTCGCAAACCACCCGGCACTCATGCAGTACCTTGATCGCCGCCAGGTTTACGGTCAGGCCGACGCCACCCGCCACCGCCATCTCGGCGAGTCCGGAAGCCAGTCCACCTTCAGTCGGGTCGTGCATGGCGTGTACCGGGACGGCACCCCTGGCCACCTCCGCGTCCCTCCGCACGCTTATGCCGGGCTCAAACAGCAGTTTCTTGGCGGCCTCGATTGTGGTCGCATCGACTCTCGCATCCCTCAATTCGGACTCCGCTTCCCGCGCGAGTACCGAGGTGCCCTCGATGGCGACGCCCTTTGTGAGTACGATTGCGTCTTCAGGCCGTATGCCGCACGTCAGTACCACGTCGTCCTTTTCCACCTCGCCGAGCAGGACGCCTACGGCCACGGGGCGAGGGAGGTCGAATGTCACTTCGGTGTGTCCTCCAACGAGGGTGATATCGTGCTCGCCAGCTGCGGCGGTCAGTTGCCCGAAGATCTGCTCAACCCTGTCCTGGCGGGTCCCTTCAGGCAGCAGCAGGCTCACCATCAGCCACTTGGGGGTGGCACCCATGACCGCCAGATCGTTGCAGTTGACCTGCACCACGTACCAGCCGATCAACTCTGTGGCAAATGTGATCGGGTCTGTCTTGGCCGCCAGGTAGCGGTCGCCCAGGTCAATCAGCGCCGCATCCTCGCCAAGGCGGGGTCCCAGGATTACCCGCGGGTCTGTCACCGGCACCTGTCGCAGCAGGCCCTCCAGCAGGCGCGGAGGCAGCTTTCCAGTCTTAAGTCTCAACGAATTTGCCAGACTCCGTACGTACGATCAGGCTAGTTTTGGACAATCGGCCTCTTTTGTCACCCATACGAGCGTGCATTCCACTGGCTGTACGATTGAATGGCAATGATAAAGGCGGTCTTTTTTGACCTTTACGGCACTTTGGCCGGATTTAGTCCCTCGCGCTTTGAGATCCAGTCCAAGGCCGTTGCCGCGTTCGGGCTGACCGTTACGGAGGAGGGAATCCTGCTCGGATACTCGGCTGCCGACGCATTCCTGGCCGAGCAGAATGTTCGAGAGCCGCTCCGGCTCCTGGACGGGGCGGGCAAAGAGAGGGTCTTTGCCGAGTACGAGCGGCTGGTTTTGAGGGGTGCGGGGATCGAGGTCGATTCTGATTTTGCGCTGGCCATTTGGCGCCGGGTACGACGAGTCCCCTACGAGATGACAATCTATGCGGACGTACGGCCCGTGCTGGCTGCGCTACGCAGGCGGGGCCTCGTCCTGGGCGTGATCTCGAACATGAACCGCGGTGGTGATGCTCTGGCGGCGGAGGTTGGACTTACCGGCCTGGTGGACTTTGTGGTGACATCGCTGGAGGTCGGGTCTGAAAAGCCCTCCAGGCCGATTTTTGATGCGGCACTGGCCCGGGCGGCCGTTGACTCGGGCGAGGCGTTGCACGTCGGTGATCAGGTCACTTCGGACGTTGAGGGTGCTCGGATGGCCGGAGTTCTGCCTGTGCTCATAGATCGTGATGGCAACCACCCTGACTATGCCGACGCGATTCGCATCGAGGAGTTGGGCCAGCTGATCAAGGTGCTGGACGTGATCTGATCGACCCTGGGACCTCAGCGGAGGGCGTTGGCCCGTTCGGCCACCAGATCGTGGAACTCGGTGATGCTGGAGATCCGCTCGCCCAGTGTCCGTTCCCAGTTCTCGTCACCGTCGATAGACAACCTGATCTGGGTGTTGCCCACCGCTGCACGGGAACCCAGGTGGCGCTGAAGGGCCACCTTCGCCCCGCCTGTGCTGGCGTGCAACCTCAGGACAACAAGTTGATCTTCGCGGGTCACAGAGGCGATTCCTGCGCCGGTCGCTGATATGCGCACCCTGGCCGAGAACAGCAGGTTCTGCGTTTGCCAGGGCGCGGGCCCGAAGCGGTCCTTGAGTTCTACCTCCAGCGCGTCGACCTCCTGTGATGTCGATGCCGCGACCAGGCGCCGGTACAGGTCGATGCGGGTGGGAAGGTCGGGGACATAGCCCGCGGGCAGGCTGGAGGGAATGCCCAGGTCGACGGATGCCGCGGCGGCGGGGGTTTCACCGGGGTCAGGTCCACCCCTTTCGGTCGCTCCCGCCCCGCCTTCGGCGGTCGCCGTCTGGGCGCGCACATGTTCGGTGGCCTCCGAGAGCATCTTGGAGTAAAGATCGAATCCGACAGCGTGTATGTGGCCGCTCTGCTGGGCGCCGAGCAGGTTGCCGGCCCCCCGGATCTCCAGGTCGGCCATGGCAATGCGGAATCCGGCCCCGAGTTCGGTGGCGGCCAGCATCGTCTTCAGGCGCTTTTCGGCGGGTTCAGTCAGTATTCGTGCCGGTGGGATGAGCAGGTACGAGTACGCACGCTTTGATCCTCGGCCCACCCTTCCCCTCAATTGATAGAGCTGCGAAAGCCCAAAGGCATCGGCCCGGTTGACGATTAGCGTGTTGACGTTGGGTATGTCCAGACCTGACTCGATTATGGTCGTGCAAACGAGCACATCCATATCGCCGTCTGCGAACTCGAGCATCGTTCGTTCGAGCTCTCCCTCCGCCATCTGGCCGTGGGCCACTCCGACGATAGCCTCGGGCACGATGCTCCGCAGGTACAGGGCGATATGGTCGATGTTGTGCACGCGGTTGTGTAAGAAGTAAACCTGCCCCTGACGGTCCAGTTCCCTGAGTATGGCCTCCCTGATGAGTGAATCGGAGAACTCGGAAACATAGGTCTTAATGGGGAGACGCTCTTCCGGGGGGGTCATGATAGTGCTCATGTCGCGCACGCCAGCCATTGCCATGTGAAGCGTCCGGGGGATCGGGGTGGCGGTGAGGGTGAGGACGTCCACCTCACTTCGGATTTGCTTCAGGCGTTCCTTCTGGGCCACGCCAAAGCGCTGTTCCTCGTCGACAATGACGAGGCCCAGCTCGGCGAATCGCACGTCGCTCTGCACCAGACGGTGGGTGCCGACACAAACGTCCACCTTGCCGGATGCCAGTTCCCTGACGATCTCTCGTTGCTCTGCGTCGGTGCGGAACCTGCTCAAGACCTCCACGCGCACCGGGTAGGCTGCGAGCCTTTGCGAGAAGGTCGCGTAATGCTGCTGGGCAAGCACGGTGGTCGGCACCAGCACCGCCACCTGCTTGCCATCCATGACCGCCTTGAAGGCGGCCCTCAGGGCGATCTCGGTCTTGCCGTAACCGACGTCCCCGCATACGAGCCGGTCCATCGGTCGGGCACGCTCCATGTCGTTCTTGACCTCGGTCACCGTGGACGTCTGATCCTCCGTCTCCTCGAAGGGGAACGAGTCCTCGAGTTGCACCTGCCAGGGGGTGTCAGGAGCGAATGCGTGTCCCACCACTGCCTCTCTCTCCGCGTATAAGGCGAGCAATTCGGAGGCCATCTCTCGTGTCGAATCGGCAACGCGCTGTTTTGTCCGGCGCCACTCCGGGGAACCCAGCCGGTTCAAGACCGGCACCCTTTCCATCGGCGCCACATATGGGCTGATGCGGTCCAGGTGTTCCATCGGTACGTACAGGCGGTCACCCACCGAATACTCCAGGATCAGGTACTCGGACCCCGGGGGCTCGCCGTCCGGCTGGCCTGTGCCGAGGAAGCGGCCGATACCATGCTCGACATGCACGACGTAGTCGCCAGCCCTAAGCTCGGTTAGCAGTGATTCGCGCCGCTGCTGCACCCGGCGGCGCGCGGCCCGCCGCCTTTTTGCAACGCCGAAGACCTCGGCGTCGCTGAACAGAACTAGTCGTTCGGAGTCGAAAGAGAGTACGAAACCCGCGGACAGCCCGGACCCGGTGGACGGCGCTATGACCACTGAACCGGGCTGGGGTGGCGAGTCGAGTCGGTCAACCAGAGTGGCCTGCAGCCCGGCGTCCTCAAACACCTCCTCGAGCCTTCTGGGGAGCGAGGTCACCACGACCACTCTGGCACTGGCGGCCGCCATCTCTCCTACGCTCGCAGAGAATCGATCCAGGTTGCCAAAGTAGCCCTCGGCCGAGGTTATGGGCAGTGATTGCAGGCTGGCGCGGCCGAGATCGTCGGCTCCCCAGGGCATCAGCTCAAGCCGTGACTTCCCTTCCTTCAGCTTTTGCTCGGTCTCGGCCCAGGTCAGGTGAGAGGAGGGGAAAGCCCTAGGCAATTCGCCCCGGCCCTCCTTCACCCTGCGCAGTTCAGTCGTGCGTTCGTCGGACTCCCAGGCCGCCCGCACGACATCGTCGGGCCTGATAACCACGGTCAGGGTGTCCTCCGGCAGGTAGTCGAGCAGACAGCCGGTGTTAAACACGCCGGCGTAGTAGTTGACCTCCTCGACCTCGTAGCCGTCCAGTAGCCGCTCAAGCTCCTCCAGGGATCGATCCCGTTCGCTGGTCGAGAGATTGGATGTATCTAGAGCCCTGATGGTCGATGCGGCCACCTCAGGGTCGAAAAAGCCCGGAAGGGTCTCGGCCGCCGGGGCGATGTCGATGGTTTCCACCAGCTCAGTGGAGCGCTGGGTCGTCGGGTCGAAGGTCCTGATGGAATCGATCTCCTCTCCCCAGAGCTCGATTCGAAACGGATGGGCAGCCCCAACAGGATAGATATCGAGGATTCCCCCTCTTCTTCCCATCGTTCCAGGTACGTCGACAACCGGCTGATGCGAGTAACCCATTCTCCGCCAGCGGTGCAGCAGGTCCTCGACGTCGATCTGGCCACCCCTCGCAAGCGAGTGACAGGCCGCCTCAAAGCAGGTCCTCGACGTCGTCTTTTGGCTGATCGCCGTGATCGAGGCTACGACGACCGGGTAGCTGTCTCCGTATCCCTGTAGCAGCTTGGCCAGGGTCGAGATGCGTTGTCGAGTCGTCTCGGCGTCGGAGCTCAGTCGCTCGAACGGCAGAGCTTCCGACTCGGGGAAAAGACACGCGCTGGCCACGCCCCACAGAGCTATCTGCTCGCTGAGATTGCGCGCCTCTTCCGGCCGGGGAGTGACTATGGCTAAGGGTCTCCTGAGAACTCCCCCGAGCGTGGCCAGCACCGGAGCGGCGGCCTCCTGTAGCACCTGCAGGCGCACGCCCCGGCCGGTGGCCCGCAATGAGCCGGCGAGTTGCCGGAACTCCGGCGTGTCGGCCAGGAGGCCGCCCAAGACTTGTATGCTCATCTGTGGTCCATAAGCTAGATGGGGTGCGTCGGCCCGCATGACGCGCAGCCAGGGCGATTGGCAACGCCAAACGGGCCGGCGGGTTCCCGCCGGCCTGTGCAGCCGATTCTAGCATCGGTCATCTCCGCCACCGAACTACTCCGCTGCCGGTGCGAAGACTGCGCTACAGAAAAGGGTCTGCTGGTCAGCCGAAGCGATCGAGGCCGAAACCCGCCACCGGTGCACCTGTGTGGCCGTCCACGATCAAGTCGGCAATTGCGCGCCCCATCGCGGGACCCAGCAGGACGCCCTTCCTTCCACCTCCGGTGGCTACGTACAGATCGTGGCGGCCATCTACCCTCCCCAGCGCGGGAAGTCCGTCCGATATCGCAGGACGAAGGCACGCCGTCTGCAGGGCCACTGTGCTGTCGGCAAGAGCTGGGACGGCGCGTACTGCGTCGACCGTGAGCCTCCTTCTCGCCGCGTCTGTGATCTGCGTGTCGAAGCCGGCCTCCTCTACCGTGGCCCCAATCCAAACCAGGCCATCCGGCTTGGGGTGAGCCTCGCCGCCCGGGTATGCGATGTCCTGTCGGTACATCGGCCCCGGAGGGTCTAACCGCAGAATCTCCCCCTTTATCGGCCGGATCGGCAGCCGGACTCCGGCGAACTCAAGGGCACTGCTCGACCAGGGGCCGGCAGCAACGACGACGGCACCGGCGGCGATCACCTCGGACCCGCCGACTACGCTAAAGGAAGCCCCCGAAGCCTTCGGTTCCGGCCATCCGTCGGCCCAGACGAATCTCGCTCCCCTCTCCTCGGCGGCGGTCATTAGAGCAAGTGTCAGGCACCGGCTGTCAACGGCGGCGTTGCCGTGCAAATAGACACCGCCCAGTACGGCGTCGGATATGCGCGGCTCGATTTCTAGTACCTGACCTGAGTCAAGCATGCTGGCGCTAAAGCCCGGTGCCTCATTGAATGCGCGGAAGGAACGCTGCAGGTCGGGAAGATCGTCTTCGGACAGGGCGATCCGTATCCAGGGCACGATGCGCTCGGAGAAGGCCACGCTGGTCTCTTCAGGCAGTTCACTCCACAGGTCCAGGTGCAGGCGGTAGGACCAGATGGCTAGTTCGGCCAGGGGTCCGGGTATGTGGTCCCCCTCAAGAGGATTGATGCCGCCGGCGGAGTTGCCGGACGCACCGCTGGCAATTCCTGCCCGCTCTATCAGGGTGACGTCGGCCCCGGCCCTGCTCAGGTAATAGGCTGCGGAGCAGCCGACAATGCCACCTCCGATCACGGCCACGTCCGGCGAAGGTCGGGCGGTCACCGGCGTCTCACCCTGGCCCTTGTCTGACCCGGGGCCGTGCTAAACGGCCCGGCTCCTGTGATATTGGGCTACTGCCTTGCGCACGTCGTTGGCGGTGGTGGTCCCTATGCTGTGCCAGGCCTCCAGCCTCCTTCTGAGGCGGGCCAGCTCCGCGTCGAGAAGCTCAGAGGAAATCTCCAGGCGAGACGCCAGGGCGTCGACAGTCGACGGAGCGTCCATGTAGAGGTAACTGTCGGCGTCCGGTTCCCAGCCGACCAGCGTAACCAGCCCGGGCGGCCCTGAGGGATCGGGTATGAGGAGCGTGACCTGGGCAACCCTGCGGGCGACGCTCCGTCCCCCGGGCACGGTGCGCAGATTCACCACTACATGCACACCTCCGATGAGCCTTCCAGGCACCCTGTTCGGGGCGGAGTTAAGGGCCTTTACGACCTGCTCGGGGGAATCGGCGTGCATCGTGGTGCCGACGGCAAAGCCCTTGTTGACGGCCCGGAACAGTCTGCCGACGGACTTACCCCACAGATAGGACTCGCGGTCCTGTCCCAGTTCCGGAACGAGCAGGTAGGAATCCTCGGGCGGTGCGTCCGCGCCGACAGCTGCGATCTCGAACTCCGGACCGTACACGTAGATCGGCCGGATTGCCGGCGGAATGAAATCGATCAGCGCAGACAGCATGGCCGTCCTGCCTGTCAGGTCCGGTGCCGAGGCGAATATCAGTGAAGCCCGCCGCTCAATCAGCAGCCACAGCAGGGCGGCGAGCCGCATGTCGAGCGTGTTGTTTTTGACCATCCCGAGAAGAGACGGTCGGTTGGATTCCCTGCCGGTGTCACCCCACCAGGCGGTTGAGTCCCGCTTGACCCGGTCTGCCATTGACCCGGGCTAGGCCTGTTCGGACGGGTCGGCCGCCTCCGTCCCGGGCGCTTCGCCGTCAGAGGGCGCCTCGCCCTCCTCGTCCAGGGCCGCGCCGGCAGCTTCGACCTCAACCCTGGGAGCGGCGACCCTTGCCACAAGGTCATCACCGGTGCTGACCACCGACAGCCCTTCGCCAATGGCGATGTCGGACACGTGGATGGTGGTGTCGAAGTCCACCAGCGGCCTCACGTCGACATGCAGGGCGGGCGGCATGTCGAGCGGCAGAGCCTCCACTGACACAGTTAGCATGTTCTGTATCAGTGTTCCGCCCATCAGGCTCACGGCGGGTGCGGTGCCTTCCAGTATGACCGGCACGTCCGCCCTGACCCTCCGTCTGACGTCGGTCCGCAAGAAGTCAACGTGGATCACTTCGTCGGTAACCGGGTCTCGCTGGACCTCCCTGACGAAGCAGATGTCCTCGGAGTCGGAGCCATCGATGCTTATGGACACAGGTATGTTGCGCCCGATCCTGGGAAGGAGTCGACGAAGCTCGGCGTAAGTGGTCTGCAGGGCAAGGGATTCCTTTTCCCCACCGTACAGGTGAACGGGAACCTGTCCCCGTCGCCTCAGCTGCGAGGTCTTCTTACCCAGGGTCTGGCGAGGGCTGAGAGTGAGGGATGCGACCTCACCGCGCACTCCGTTACCTTCTGCGTCCGCCATGTCGATGCCCCCCAAATTGCCCGAAGCTGACCGTCAATGGATTCTCATACGAAGCTGTCGAATCGCCCAAAAAAGTCGGCCCCGACAGATCGGGGCTTAATTCGAATACTAGCATGCCTTACAGCCGGGATGTGTCAAGCTTAAGCTCGACGGGGCAGTGGTCAGACCCCATGATCGAGCTGTGGATCGTCGCACCGGTGACTGCATCCATCGCCGACTCGTGCACGAAGAAGTAGTCGATTCTCCATCCGACGTTGCGGTCACGCGCTCTGGACTTTTGATCCCAATATGTGTACCAGTCAGGGGCATCGCAGAAGTGACGGAAGGAATCGACAAAGCCCTCGGCCTCCCACCTGTCCAACCAGTCACGCTCCACCCTCAAGAAGCCGGACGTGTTCTCGTTCTCCCTTGGTCTGGCCAGATCTTTCGCATGGTGGGCTGTGTTGTAGTCGCCACAGACGATCAACTTCTTTCCCACCGCAATCTGAGTTCGCGCGTGGTCCAGGAACGCGTCGTAAAAGTCGAGCTTGTACTTGAGCCGCTCGTCGCTTGACTGTCCATTCGGGAAATAGATGTTGTACAGGACGAAACCGGGAAACTCTGTGACGATCGTCCTTCCCTCGGAGTCGAACCTGTCGATGCCGAAACCCGACTCTACCCTGACCGGCGCCTGTTTGGAGAACGTGGCTACGCCGCTGTAGCCCTTGCGCTCTGCAAAGGACCAGCTGGGGTAGTAGCCCTGGGGGGCGTCAAATCCCTTCCCCATTTGGTGCTCCTGCGCCTTGAGCTCCTGGACCGAGAGGACGTCCGGCGACGCCTCGGCCACCCATTCGGCAAACCCTTTCCTGAAGGCCGCGCGGATGCCGTTAACGTTCCAGCTCAGTAGGCGGATGATCATGGTCGCAGACAACTCTGAGTGATTAAGGTGGTGCACTGAACATCATACATTCGACATCGCTGCGCTCGACCTGACCCGGCCGTGGGCTCCCATATCTGCGGCCCGCCCTGCGCCAATGTGTCCCATTCGCCTATCTTCACGGTGTGGCCGCGGCGAATCTGAGGCCATCCCTTTCCGGCCGACGGCCGCGGCGGCATGTCCCTGGCGGGTACGTCCATGTGCACCGCCTCGTCTCGGGCGGCCGGGCAGCCCGTGGTCGCGCTGCGGTCCATAAGGGCAGATCGTCCTTTGCTACAATGGTGGCAACTCGAACGAACTGGCAGCGGGCAGCGCAAGCGCCGCACACTTACAGATTGAGCTTTCGGTGGTTGCCTACCGGTCCTGGCGACACTCTCCTCTCTTCTTCAGGTTTGCCGGTGTAAGGTAGCGACATCCTAGGCAAACTCTCCCGTCACCTAAGCGCACTCATAGGAGGCTCAAAGCCCTCACCGGTAGAGGTACCGCAGGGCAAGTCCGAGACCGAGCACGCCGTCGGAAGTTCGCGTCGACCGCGGCGCACCTCGTCAGGAAGCCTCCGGGGCAGCGAGACAGGCCACGGAGATGCTGCGGAGGACGGTTCGGGCCTCCAGCGCGGCGTTGCGACAGTGGCCGATCGCAAGGTCCGCCGGCGCGGGCAGCGCCGGGCAAGGCCCACCCGACAGGCCGATGGCGCCGTAAGCGCCGAGCCTTCCGGCCGGCCCGCGGGTCGACGAAGAGGCCGTCGGCAGAAGGGCCCGCCACCCAGCGGCGCCCCGCCCAGGTCGACGGTCGGCAGGAGTGCTCCCGTCGAGGTGGCTGACGTAGCGCCAGGATGGCGACCGACGGGTCGGTTCGGAGAGCTGCCTGTCTCTGAGCCGGTCGAGCGGGCGTTGGCCGCCATGGGCTACGAGGAGCCCAGCCCCATCCAGTCGCTGGTTGTACCGCACATGCTGGAAGGCCGCGATCTGGTTGGACAGGCGCAGACCGGCACGGGCAAGACCTCCGCCTTCGGGATTCCGATCGTCGAATCGCTCAAGGGTGAACGCGCAGTGCCTGGCCGCCCCGGTGCGGTAGTGCTGTGCCCGACGCGCGAGCTTGCTGTTCAGGTCACCGGCGAGTTGACGAGGCTTGGAGCGCACGCTGGAGTAAGGGTTGTGACGGTGTACGGCGGTCAGGCCATGAACGTCCAGCTCGATGCCCTGGGCCGGGGAGCCCAGGTAGTTGTGGCGACCCCCGGTCGGCTGATGGACCACATGGAGCGTGGCACCATCGGCCTCGATCGTGTCAGGATCGTGGTTCTGGACGAGGCCGATCAGATGCTTGACATAGGCTTTGCAGAGGACATCGAGCGCATCCTGAGGCGTACCCCGAAGTCGCGCCAGACCGCCCTCTTCTCTGCCACCATGCCCGGCCCGATCAAGTATCTATCCCGCCGCTATCTGAACCGACCCGAATGGTGTCGTGTCGGCGAGGAATCTCAGGCCGTCGATGAGGTCGAACAGGTCTACTTCGAGGTTGCGGCCCAGGACCGCCAGCAGGCCCTGAAGGAGCTGTTGAAAGACCCCGCCGAGGTTACGCAGGCCCTGATATTCAGACGCACCAAGATTGGAGTCGACAGACTCGTGTCGTTCCTGCGTCGCCTAGACTACGACGCCGATGCCATCCACGGTGACATGACGCAGGTACACCGCGAGCGTGTGATGGGCAGATTCCGGAACAAGAAGCTGCGCATCTTGATCGCAACCAACGTTGCGGCCCGGGGACTGGACATCCCGGCCGTCTCGCACGTCGTCAACTACGACATGCCCGACAACCTTGAAGAGTACATCCACCGCATCGGCCGGACCGCCCGAATGGGTCGAGAAGGCACCGCATATCTGTTCGTGTCCGACCTGGCCGACTTCGACATGCTGGAAACGATCCGAGACCACGTCGGGAAAGACCAGATCACCAAGAGCAGGCTGGAGTTTCTCTACGGGCTCTAGAGGCTCACGGCAGAGGGTCGATCGCCTTCGGGCTAGGGAAGAGCATCGACCTGGTCCAGGCTGAATAGCTCAGTAGAGGGATGGAACTGGAACCAGCCAAACCAGAAGGACTGGTGGGTCGGCACCCGGGCGAGTGACCCTCCATCCTCCGCTACCAGCGCTTCCTCGGTCACAACCCAACGCCGCCCCGAAGCGTCGACGAGAGCGGTCGGCAGCCGTCCTGAGTCTTCGCCCGGTGGCTGCTGGAATTCGAATCCGCCTCGTTCATAGACCCGGGCTGCCTCCGAGGTAGCCGACGCGATCACCACCACGTCGAGACCACCCAACGAGTCGTTGACCACCCTCGCGCGGTTCAGCGCCGCTATCTGGTATGCCTTGGAGGCCCCGCGCACCTCCAGACCCAGTACGACCTCCTTGGGAGCCAGTTCGTCGCTGCGCTGCCAGACGGGGAACATCGTGTCCGGCGAGGCGAAATAGTCGGTGTAGATGGCGTTCGGATGGCCCTCCGGTGCATAGATCTCGGGCGGGTATAGCCCCGTGTCGTTGGAGATGACCGTGGTGTCTGGGTGCCTAAGGAGCCACTCTTCCCACGTCGTGAGTTCGACGGCGAAGAAATCCAGCTGGATGTCCCGGTCGGCCAGCGGGCCGACCACGGGCTCGCCGGTCAGCTGATGCCACAGGGTGTTGGTGATACGGTCGTACATCAACTTGTTGCTTCGGAATAGAAAACCTGATGTGCCAAAGGTTGTGGGCTCCCCGTCGATTCTGGCGGAATACACGATTCCGGTGCCGCAGAGCGTTCAGTAGGCCAGGGCGATGGGCTCGCCTCCCAACACATCGTTGGCCATCTCGTGCGCGTTTACCACGCGCAGCGGATAGGCTCTGTGCTCTCCGTTAATCGACACGCCGAAAACCCGGTCCTCGGCCCGTATATACGCCTGCTCGGCCTCCTCGGGGCTCAGTAATGGAGGATTCTGAAGGTCAGGAATGCCGTCCTTGCGCACCCCTCCCCACACGATCTCGGTCGGGTCGATCTTGCCGCTCAGGGCCCATGGCATCAGGAATTCAGCGAATGCCGGGTCGATCTGTGACAGCAGGTTTACCTTCCAGCCGACGTACCCTTCCGGCGGCGGGAAGTCGGCGGCGTTACGACCGTACCATTCCATCCAATCATCCCATGCAGTAATGCCCAGTCCGAAGTCCTCGCCGGTCAGTTCGGACAGGGCGATCGTCGACAATTCTGCCAGGGCATTGCTGGCCAGAAAGCGCATGCCCTCGATGATGATGGGAACCTGGGTTCGGTCGCCGTTCTCGACGGCGGCCGCGAGCGCCTGGACGGTCGTCTCCGCGCGGTGTCCTCCGCCCGAAAGGTACCGATACATGTTCAGTTCAGGGTCATAGTCATCCCCGGTGGGTATGGTCACATCCGCGGGAGTCGGTTCGGCGGACGGGGTGCCGCCCGCCCGCCCGACCCCGGTGCGTGTAGGGGAAGGAGCCGGCCCCGGGTCCTTCAGCGTGGGGGAAGGCTCAGCTTCGGCATCCAATTGCGCTGTCGCTGCCCTTTGAGTGGCCTCGGCGGAGACCTCCTCACTGGAGCGGCGCTGCCCCGACTCGCCCAGCTCGACCATCAGCCCGCCGTCGGTATCGCCCCCTCCGCAGGCTGCGGCGACACCGAGCATCATTGCCAGGGTGGCTATGGGCACGCCCAGGTTCTTGACCAATTCAACCCTCCGCGCAAGCACCGCTCGCGAGCTCAGATACCTCACTTAAGGTTATACGCAGACGGTCGGCCATCGTATTTCCTGCGATAATGGCTCGGCGCCAAAGGGGCCAACTGGTGCAGGCCTTGATCGGCATGCCGCCTGCCCCTGCGCACTCACCCGCAAGGAAGTCTGAGTCGTTGAGCGTGAAGATAGGGATCTACTGTTTCATCACGGACTATTCGGTTGACGTGGCGACCCTCGCCGCCAGGGCGGAGGAGCTGGGATTCGAATCGCTGTGGCTGCCCGAACACCCCATCATCCCGGTCGAGCGCACGCAGCCTACATATCCGGGACGCACGGATGGGGTTCTTCCCAAGAAGTACTTTGACGTGGTTGACCCGCTCGTGGCGCTGGGTGCCGCATCGGAGGCCACTTCCACGCTGAAGCTGGCCACGGGCATCGCACTGCTGCCGGAACGCAATCCGCTGCTGCTTGCAAAGGAAGTGGCGACTCTTGACGTGATCTCCGCCGGCCGCTTCATCCTTGGGATCGGAGCGGGTTGGCTGAAGGAGGAGACGGAGATCATGGGGGGCAACTTTGAGCGCCGCTGGGCCCAGTCCCGCGAGTCCGTGCTGGCGATGAAGCAGCTGTGGACCACGGTTGAGAGCGAGTTCCACGGCGAGTTCTACGACTTCCCCCCGGTCTACTCGTTCCCGAGGCCTGTACAGCGTCCCCACCCGCCGGTGCACCTTGGAGGCAACGCCAGGAACGTCTTTAGGCGGGTGGTCGAGTACGGCGATGGATGGGTCCCCACCTTGGCGACACCCGAGACTATAGACGCGGGGCGCCGGGAACTCTCGAGGCTCGCCGAGCTGTCGGGACGCGACCCGGGTACTCTCGAGGTGTCGGCCTTCCACCAGCCCGCCGATCGGGAGGTCATAAGGAGCTTGGAAAAGGCCGGCGTCGACCGTGTGATTCTCGAATTGGAGACTGCGGGTAGGGACGATGCCCTGGCGCAGCTCGAAGGCCACGCAAGGGCGGTACTCTAGGGGTACGAGATGGCCTACTGGGCGGTGACGCCTCCGTCCACGATGAGCTCCGCACCGGTCATGTAGGAAGAGTCGTCCGAGGCGAGGAACAGGATCGCCGCGGCGACCTCTTCGGGTCTTCCCAGGCGACCCAGCGGAATCTTTGCCGGACGGGGATCATCCTGCTCGTGCGTTGCAATCTCGGACATGATTCGCCTCGCCAGGGGAGTGTCGCACCAGCCCGGATGCACTGAGTTTGCCCGGATCCCGTCCTTGGCGTGGGCGACGGCGGTCGCCTTGGTGAATATCCTGGTCGCTCCCTTGCCGGCGGAGTAGGCCGGGCCGTAGGCACCCCCTATATGTGAGACCATGGATGCAACGTTCACGATCACGCCCCCGCCCCGGTCCCGCATTACGGGGATCGCGTGCTTTGTGCCAAGAAATACGCCCTTGGCGTGAACGTCCAGTTGCTGATTGAACACCTCGAGCGGCAGCTGGTCGACCGTGTGGACGTGGATGGTTCCGGCAGAGTTCACCAGTATGTCGAGCCTTCCGAACTCGGAAACGGTCCGTTCGACCGCAGATTGCCAGTCCGCCTCGCTTGTCACGTCCAGGGGCATGCCGAGGGCCGTGCCGCCGCCTGCGGCAATTGCCGCCACCGTCGCCTCGACTCCGCTGATATCGAGGTCGGTGACAACGATCCTGGCACCTTCGGTGGAAAAGAGTCGTGCGGCGGCTCCTCCGAACCCCATGGGCTGCCCCGTACCCCTGGCTGCGCCCGTGATCAGCGCAACCCGGCCCTTTAGCCTCCCGCGGCTAAAGCTCGCCATCGTGCAGCAGGCGCGGCAGGTCAGTCAGGGAGGAAACCTCCACGCAGACGCCCGGGCCTATCTCATCGGCGATGGCACCTGAACGGTTGACCCATACGGTCCTCAGGCCAAATGAAGCCGCTCCGGCGATGTCCCATGAGTTCGACGAGACAAAGCCTATGCTGGCCGGGTGGGAGGCGAGGTGATGGGCCGCCATCCCGTACGCCCTCGGGTCGGGCTTGTAGGCCCCGATCGAGTCCACGCTGAAGATCCCCGAGAACAGGCCGAGCAGCCCCCCTCGCCCGAGTACCTCCTCCACCATTTCGGTGGTGCCGTTTGACAGCACGAATAGACTTGCTCCCCGATCGATTAGATCGCGTGCGGCAGGCGGTGCGTCCTCAAAGGGGGCCAGTCCCAGATAGGCTTCCATCAGGAGATCCACCGCATGTGCATCGCAGCGAAGGCCCTCGGACCGACACGCGAAGGTCAGCGCCCTGCGCGTCACCTCTCTAAAGTCCAGGTACCTTCCCATGGAGTTGAGGAGCCAGGTGTACTCAAGCTGTTTGGAGCGCCAGATGTTGCTGACGGCCTCCCCGCGTCCCGGGAACACCCGCTCGCACTCGACCGTGACAGAACCGGTATCGACCAGCGTGCCGTACAGGTCGAATACTAAGGTCCGCGACAGGATTGAGTCCTTGGTGGATGGCGCGGGAGTCGAACGGCGCCGACTCTTATGACTACGCCATGTGGGGGCGACCGCCCCCGTTCTCCTCGTACTTTGGACCGGAATAGACTCCCAGGTCCCGGCCCTGGTGAACGTGGACGATCATGTCTTCACGTATTATCCCGACCGAGTCGATCAGTTCCTGGTCTATGGTGTCGATTAGCTCCTGTATAGAGGATGCGGTCAGGCTCTCGGCCACGTTGACGGTGGCGTGCACCACCCCGTCGGCAAAGTGCACGTCGACACGCCCGACTCCCACATCATCCTCGACAATCGTGTAGCACTCCGAGTAGGGAGTGCGGCACTCCCTCTCGAAGTAGAAGTTGGCCATCTAGACTAGCCCTCCTTGATCTGGCCTGAACCGAGAGCTATCCACTTGTAGGAGGTGAGTTCCTCCAGGCCCATCGGGCCCCTTGCATGCATCTTGTTGGTACTGATGGCCACCTCTGCCCCGAGCCCGAACTCGCCGCCGTCGTTGAGTCGGGTGCTGGCGTTGACGAACACGGCGCTGGCGTCGACTTCGTCGGTGAATCTGGTGGCCGTCGCATAGTTCTCGGTGACTATGGCTTCCGAGTGGCCGGAGCCGTAGGTCTCTATGTGCGAAAGCGCCTCCTCCAGCGAATCCACGACCCTCACCGATGCGACCAGGGCCAGAAACTCCTGACCATAGTCTCCAGATGTAGCCCTTACCACCGGCCCGGTACCATTCTCGCCGATGATGCTCAGGGCCCTGGCATCACATCTGAGTTCAACGCCCGCCCTTCCCATTAGTCCCGCCATGTGCGGAATGAACGTGCCGGCGACCGCCGAGTGAACCAGGACGGTGTCGAGTGCATTGCACACCGACGGCCTCTGCACTTTGGCGTTGTAGGTGATCGAAGCAGCCTTTTCCAGATCGGCGGCGCGATCGACATAGGTGTGACACACGCCGATGCCTCCGGTAATCGCCGGCATCGTCGCCTCCCTGGCTACACGCATCACGAGTTCCGCACCCCCTCGCGGGATCAGCAGGTCTATGTGTTCACGCATACCCAGCATGGTTTCGACGACGGCCCGATCGGTCGAAGGAATAAGCTGTATGGAGTTACGGGGGAGCCCCGCCTCCAGCAGGCAGTCGCGAAATACCCGGGCCAGGGCCGTGTTGGTTTCGATCGACTCTTTGCCGCCCCTCAAGATGGCGGCATTGCCTGATTTCAGGCAAAGGCTGGAGACGTCTGCCGTCACGTTGGGGCGGCTCTCGTATATGACGCCTATGACACCAAGGGGCACCCGGCGACGGGAGAGCCTCATACCGCTGGGCAGCACCCGGGAGTCGGTCTCTTGGCCAATCGGACTGGGTAGCGCGGCCACGGCCCGGACACCTTCGGCGACCCAGGCGAGTCTCTGTTGATCCAGCACCAGCCTGTCGACGATGTGATCGCCCACGCCACTGGCGCGGGCTCTCTCGACATCGGAGGAGTTGGCGTCGACGATCTCGGGGAGGCGCTTGATGAGAGCGTCCGCCACCATGGAAAGGGCGAGGTCGATCTGGGCCGGTCTGGCCCGGGCGAGCTGCCTTGACGCGGCCCTCGCGTCCTGTCCGATCTCAATTAGGTCCAATTTGGTCATTCGCAGAGCCAGTTCGGGAAGCGCCCCGGTAATACCAGCCCAGTATCGCCTAAATCGTGGTCCGCTTGCAGGGCAGGGCCTAGAGCTTTACCAGATTGCTCCGATGGACGATTTCCTCCCCGTACTCGTGTCCGAGCACCTTGGCAATCTGACTGGATCTGACACCCTTTAGGCGTTCGACTTCCTGAGAGTCGTAGTTGCAGATCCCGGTGGCTATTCGCCGGCCGGAAGGGTCGACAATGGCAACCACGTCACCTCTGGCGAAACTTCCCCGAACGGCGGTGACCCCGGCGGGAAGGAGGCTGCGATTCCGGGAGGCCACCGCGTCCGCAGCGCCGTTGTCGACGATCACCTCGCCCCTGGATCCGATGCCGCTGAGCATCCATCGCTTGCGGCTCTCCAGCCGGTTTCCGGTGGCCGTGAAGTAGGTTCCAAGCCGTTCACCGTTGGCAAGTCTGACTAGTATGTCCTTTTCCAGGCCACTCGCCATTACCGCGGCGGTGCCCGAGGCCGTGACCAGCCGGGCCGCCTGAAGCTTGGCGTTCATGCCTCCGTACCCTCGGGCCACACCGTCGACGGAAAAGGACTCACCCCCCATGGACAGAATGGCCTCGTCGATTCGGTCGACGCTGGATATCAGCGTCGCCCCGGGGTCCAGGTACGGGTCTTTCGTGTAGAGGCCCTTCATCTCCCCGAGCATCACCAGAAGGTCGGCGTCCACCAGATTGGCCACCAGCGCAGAAAGCGTGTCGTTGTCGCCGAAGGCCCGGGCGGAGAGCCGCTCGACGTTAACGACGTCGTTCTCGTTGATTATCGGTACGACCCTCAGCTCAAGCAGCTTGAGCAAGGTGTTTCGCACGTTCAGGTATCCGAGCCGCGCCTCAAGGTCACTGCGTGTCAACAGTGCCTGCGCCACCCTTATGTCGTGTTTCTCGAATGCCCGCTTGTACCGGTGCAGCAGCAGACCCTGCCCCACGGCGGCGAGGACCTGCTTGAGGGGGACGTCTAAGCCGGCCCTGGGTACGGCTACCTCGGTGCGTCCCGCTGCGACCGCACCCGAGGAGACCAGGATCACCTCGATTCCCCGCGAGTGCAGGTCCGCTATCTGGAAGACGAGAGAGTCGATCACTCCGTCATTGACCCGTTCGCCACCTTGGGTCAGCAGGGAGCTACCCGCCTTCACGACGACGCGCCGGAACATGGAAGTCAAGGGACGAGGTAGGGCCGAGACGCTGTGCGGCCCCGATTACCAGTCCGGCTCGAAGTCATCGGCCTCGTTGTTGGTGAGTCTTTGCTGACCTGTGCCGTCCTGGTTCATGATCACGATCTCGCTGTCCTCGTCAAGGTAGGACACGAAGGCGATCTGGCTCGAGTCTGCCGACCAGACCGGCTGCACATCGCGTATGGAATTGGTCGTCAGGCGCATCCTGTCTGAGCCATCGGGCTTGATCGTGTAGATCTCAGCGTTGCCGTCGGCGTCCGAGACGTAGGCGATCCGCCGTCCGTCCGGCGACCATGCGAGGTCCGACTCGGCGAAATCGTTGTTCGTGAGGGCGCGCTGATCAGATCCGTCGGCGTTCATGACGTAGATCTCGGGATCGTCGTTCCTCATGGAGATGAAGGCGATTCGCTTTGAGTCAGGCGACCAGACCGGCAGGGTGTCTCGTTCCACGGTGAGTCGTATCTCGTTTACGCCATCCGGGTTGCGCAAGTAGATGCCTCTTGTCTCCCCTGAGTGGACGGCGAACAGCAGGACGCTGCCGTCCGGTGACCACGGGCCCAGTTCGTCGACCTCAATGTAGGTCAGTCGGGTGGGCCGTCCGTCTGGCAGCGTCTTGGCGAACACGGTTCGCCTGCCTTCCTCCTCGCCGATGTACGCGATGCGAGAGCCGTCGGGTGACCAGCGGTGCCCGGACTGTGACCCGTCGCCCTCGCTGACCCGAACGCGGTCCACCGAATCGCCAGATAGCTTCAGGGTCTCGATCATGGTGCGGCTGCCGCGCTCGGACATGAAGGCGATCTGGTCGTTGCCGGGCGAGAGCCTGGCAAGACTCTCGTGCCGTGAGGAGGAGGTCAGGTTAGTCTGCTCGAGGTTACCGAGGTCGATCGAGTAGATGTCCCGGTTTCCGTCCCTTTCGGAGGTGAAAACAAGCAAGGGGGCCTCGGAGCCACAGGCCGCGACCGCCATAGCCACGGACAGAAGCGCAGCCGCAATCAACGCCCCCGAGGTCATTCGCGTGTGGCAGCGAACGTATGCGAGGCGAGGGAGAGGGACGGAGATGCGCATGCGGCCGGAGTGCTCGTCGTCCGTATCGTAGTGGTGCGGCCCCGGTCGAACAAGGGATTTGACGCGGTGTTTCGGGCGACGTCAGCGAGGAACTCGCGCCCGACCTGGGCGCCAGTGTCGTTATGAGGAAGGCCACCCGGGGCCCGATTGCGGAAAGGCCTTGACCTCACCAGCCCAGAGCGTAGCAGGCCCGCCTCGGGTCCGCGCCCGCGCTCATCACTCCGGTCTCCGGGTCGCGGACCGTGACTGTGGCGCCCATGCCGCACACCGTAGCGCGGACTACCCGGTGACCCATGACCTTCAGATCGTAGACGGTCTCCTGAGGAAGGGCATCCTCGGCGGATAGCTGACCCGGATAGTACACGTGGGGGTAGAAGGAGTTGGGAACGCTGTCGGTGGCGAATCTCGGCGCCTCTATCGCCTCCTGCGGATTCATGCCGAAAACGAAGGTGTTGAGCATGAGCTGTAGGTTTGCCTGCGCCTGATGATCGCCTCCGGGACATCCGAAAGTCATCACCGGGACGCCGTCTCTTGTCGCGATGTAGTTGATCAGAGTCGTCCTGGGTCTCTTGCCCGGTGCCAGCGCGTTTGGATGGCCGGGCACGAAGTTGAACATCTCCATGCGAGTGCTCAGGGCGAACCCGAGATCGGGAAAGAACACTGACTTGGCGAACGACCCGCCCGAGGGCGTCGAACAGGCGAGGTTGCCCTCGGAATCCTGTGCGGCGATGTGCGTCGTGCCGTCCGTGCTGGCATGCCCCGCCTGTGTGAGGTCTGCCCTGTCCGGGGAGGCGGGGTCGACCGGGCTGAATCCGATGCCGGCGGACTGCACCTTGCCGGGGGGCGGCAGCTCGGCGTGCGGGCGGTCCGGATCTATGAGTCTGGCCCTCTCGGCCCCGTACTCCTTGGATAGCAGCTCTGAGATGGGGACGGCGGCAAAATCCGGGTCACCGTAGTAGGCCTCCCGATCGGCCATTGCCAGCTTCAGAGCCTCGACGACCGTGTGGATGTATCTGGTCGAGTTATGGCCCATCGAGGCCAGGTCGAAGTGCTCCAGCATGTTGAGGGCCTGAAGCGCTACCGCGCTCTGGGTCCAGAGTCCCTGGCCGTGGATCCGGTGCCCGGCGAAAGTGGTGCTGACGGGCTCCTCTATGCTCGAAGAATACTCCGCAAGGTCTCTCGGTGACAGGATCCCGCCCACGCCCCTGGTGCACCCGACGATCCGCTCAGCCACCTCCCCCAGGTAGAAGACGTCCCTGCCGGCGCGAAGTCGCGCCGAGCGGTCCCCTTCTGCCCCCCGCTCCCCACTCGCCATTGCCGCGAGCACGGCTCCCAGGGCTGGTTGCCGCAGGACCGTTCCGGTCTCGGGTAACTCACGATGGGAATAAAACACCTCCCAGCCTCCCGGCGGGTAGTGGTCGAACTGCTCCCTCGCGGACCCGTCTTCCAGGGCGGCGATCATGTATTCGTAGTTGGGGATTCCTTCCTGCGCGTACTCAACGGAGGGGGCGAGCACCTCGTCCAGCCCCTTTGTCCCGTAGCGGTCCAGTATTGAGACGAGTGCGTCGGTCACCCCGGGGACCGTGAATGACAGGTGAGCCTGCTTCCCCGGCCCGGTCGGGATCTCTTTAAGGCCCTGGGACCGGTAGAAATCAATGCTGGCCGCTCCCGGTGCTACCCCCTGGCCGCTGACCGCCTTTAGATCGCCGGACCTTGCCTCGTAGATCATGAACACGCTCTCGGCCCCGAGGGAGTAAGAGGCTATGGGCTCTACTACGGAGGCGGCGAAGGTAGCGGCGACCATGGCGTCAATCGCATTGCCGCCCGACATCAGCATCCTCATGCCCGCCATCGACGTCAGGTAGTGCCCGGACGAGATTATGCCCCTTGTTGCGTGCACGACCGGACGCCCGGTCCGCGGTCGGGAGGCGCTGCCCTGCTCGATCTGATAGCTGCGCTGGCCAGTTGACAATCCAGACCTCCTAAGTGCGGGCGAGCCAGTCGAGATGCCGGAGGCCGCCCGCCGGTAGGTTAGCAGACCTGCCCGATCCGTCGGCTCACCGACCTTGATTCGGCTGTTGACCCGGCCTCTACCCGCAAATAGACTCTTGGCATGGCAAGGCACCGGCATGGGCTCGGCGTCTCACTCGCCGACCTTTTCGGTTTTCCCGAGACGGTCAATGAGGTCGCCGCTCGCTGGGTGGCGGCGATGGTCGTCGTGCTGTCGCTGGCCACTTTGGTCAGCGGTGAGCTCTGGATGCTGGCGCTGCTCACCTATGGTTTCGCCGCACGTGTGGCGACGGGGCCGACACTGAGCCCGATGGGTCTGTTGGCCACCCGGGTGATCGTCCCGCTGGTCGGCAGGCATGGACGCCTCACTCCGGGTCCACCCAAGCGATTTGCCCAGTCGGTGGGACTCCTGCTCTCGGTCGTGGCAGTTGCCCTCTATTTCGGGGTGGATTCCCCTACGCCATACCGGGCGGTGCTGGGCACATTGACCATGTTTGCAGCCCTGGAGGCGGTCTTCGGCTTCTGCGCCGGGTGCTCTGTCTTTGGCCTGCTCATGCGGTGGGGAGCGATTCCGGAATCCGTCTGCCAGGCATGCCGACGGGTTGAGGCCGTCTAGCGTTCCAGCCAGGCGTTCGCATAATAGGGCAGGGCGAACAGGCCCACTCCCTTCAGGTCCCTGGTCGCCGGCAAGAGGTGCTCGAAGGTGCCCAAAAGCACCGATGTCGCCTGTTCGAACCTGAGCCTGTTAATGTCGCGCACGATCTCCAGGCGGCGCGCGGCGTCTGGCTCAAGGGCGTAGCGGTTGCGCAGCTCGATGAGCTCTTCATGTTCGGCTACGAGCCTGCCCGTGGAACTCAGTGTGGGGTCGGACAGCGGTGAGCCACCGACCCAGTGGCCGTACCAGCCGATAAGGGCGGTGTAGTTGAACGATCTTCGCAGGAGCCCTCCATAGGTCAGGTAGTCCGTTGCCATCGGCTCGACCACAAATCCTGCGGATCGAAGAGCGTCCGCCACTACGGGCACGAGCGGCGCGGTCCAGGCGAAGTCCGACGCGCCCAGAACGATGACGGTCTCCCCTCCGTAGTCCGAGCCGGCGAGCAATTCAGCGGCCGCGCCGGGTCCTGAGCCCCCGTACAGCTCTTCGCCGTCGCGTACGTCGAGCGGGCCGTCGCACCAGTAGACGGCGGGACACAGAGACCAGATCTCGCTGTCGCCCATCGCTCCCATGGCAGCCGCGACGTCGATGGCGGCCTGCGCCGCAAGCCGCACCTGGGTTTTCTGGAAGACGGAGCTGGCCGGGTTGAGATATACCAGGGATCGGTTGCCGGGCAGGCCGCGAAGTACCCGAATCGAAGGGTCATCGCTGAGCCGTCCATAAGCGGAGAGATCGGCACCGTCCACTACATCAACGTCGCCTGCCAGCAGCGCGGCGATCTGAAGGCCCGGGTCATTTACGTCTATCCAGGAGATTCGTTCTATCCAGGCCGTCTGCTCGCCTGTGTAACCGCTGGACGGCCCGGGCCGGGCCACGTAGTCGCGGAACCGCTCTATCGTGACGCTCTCGCCGGGCCGCCAGGCCGCAAAGGCGTATGGCCCTGTACCCACGAGATCCTTGACCGGGCGTCTGGCCTGTCTGAATGCATGGGAACGGGGCATCACGTAAGGGGTCAGATAGGGCTGGCTCAGCAGATCTATGAAGCTGGGCAGCGGCTCCTGAAGTGAGGCAACTAGGGTGGTTTCGTCGGGGGTCTCCAGCCACGAGCTAGGAGTGAACTTGCGCACCAGGGATGCCTGGGTTGAGCCTGTGCTCTTCCAGCGGTCCAGGGACAGGCGGGCATCTTCGGCGGTCAACGGTGAGGAATCGTGGAAGGTGATGTCCCCCCGAAGGTCGAACGAGAACTGGAGGCCGTCCGCTGACATCGACCATCTGTCTACCAGGGAGGGCTGGGCCGCACCGTTCTCGTCCCATCGGAATAGGGATTCGAACAGGTGCGAACCCACGGCGGCCGAGTGGTACTCGCTGGCAAAGGTATCGAATCCCGTTGTCACCGGGTCCAACCGGATCACAGGGCCGGTCCAGGCCACCCTGAGACTGCCGCCAAAGCGCGGTTCGCCCGGTGGAGCCGGAGTGGGACTGGTAAACACTATGACCTCCAGCTGGATGCCGTCCCGGTCTGGTCCCTTCAGCGGCGGCAGGTCCCCGGAATCTGCCCCGAAGTCCTCCGGGCCGAAGGGCGGCGTCACCGCTTCCTGCGAACATGCGACGGCAAGTGCCAGGGCGGCAAGGGCAACGGCAGCCGACAGCGCCAACCTCAGGGTCGTACCCGTTAACTGATCAGCGGATGGCAAGGAGCCGGCCCTGCCCGGTAGTCACGTAGATTGCGTCGCCGGCGATGACAGGGGACGATGTGATCGGGCCGCCCAGTCCCCTCACCTCCCAGAGCTGTTTCCCGGTCTCACCCCTTAGACCGTATATGCGCCCCTGCGTGTCCCCGATCACCACGGTGTCCCCGATCACCGCGGGCGCTCCGTCCAGGCGTCCGGCGGTTCGAAAGCTCCAGACCTCCTCGCCGGTAGCCACGTCGACGGCGTAGAGACGGCCGGTTCTTGCGGGAACGTAGACCAGCTCGTCTGTGGCCACCGCCGTGCCCAAGGGCGGCGCGCCGGGTGGCGAAAACCCCCAGACGAAACCCTTCTGGTGGTCGAGCGAGGCCAGCCCGTACCACCAGCCGTAGAACCTCAGCCTGGCAAACGCCCTTTCGAACGGGAGCGTTCGCTGGTGCCAGTCAACGGATCGCAGGATACCCGCCTCGTCGCCCAGGTACACACGGCCGCCCCGGATGCTGGGCGCCCCGCCAACGTAATCGAGCCGGTAATCGAAGCGTAGTTTTCCGGAGAATGTCTCGACGATGTATAGCTTGCGGTCCTGCGCGGTAAAGGCGAGGACCTCCTCGGTCACCGCGGGGGCGGCCACGATCGAGTCGCCAGCATCGAACTTCCAGCGAACGATCCCGGTCTCGGCGTCTATGACGTACAGGAAAGAGTCGCCGGAGCCGACGTAGACTATGCCGTCCAGGATGGCCGGAGAAGAAAAGACCTTGTTGCCTGTCTGAACCTCCCAGGCGAGCTCTCCGGTGTGTCGGTCGAGCGCCACGATCCGGCCGTCGCGAAGGCCGGCGAACACCTTGTCTCCGGCGACCGCCACGCTGGTCTCCATCACTCCCAAGACGGGGAACTGCCAGAGCAGGTCGCCCGTCTGTGCATCGAGGGCGACCACGCCCCGGAGGCCCGCCCCCAGGTAGACGGTTCCGCCGACGACCGCGGGGGAGGTTGTGACCTCGGTGCCCATGTCAAAGCTCCAGATCACCTCCCCGGCGGGGGTCAGATCGCCCAGGGGATGGTAGCCGCTGTGCCGCGGGTCCCTCTGGTACATGGGCCAGTCCATGGACTCTTCGGAGATCGGGGCCGCGCTTACCCGGGTCACCGGTGCACCGATAAAGCGCACGAATCCGTAGAATTCGAAAGCCTGCCAGGCCGCGAGGCCGGCCAGCACCGCGGCCAGTGCTCCCAGCCGGATGAGCAGGCGCCTTCGCCGCCGCCGCCGCCGCTCGGCGTGGACCTCGCGTACCACGGAGGGCGGTACGGGCTCGATGCCTGCGAGAACCCGTATGCAGCTGTCGCAGCGATCCCTTCCCGGGGGATTCGCATGAAGGCAGGTCGGGCACAGAATTGCCCGCTGCTCATCCTGTGCGTGATCGTCTGGACTATTGCTCATGGCGGATTTCTGAGGCCGTATACATTCGTCGGGAGCCGGGCGGCACCTCCCTAGCTCAGGATGCTCAGGTACGCCTCCTCGAGAGTCGGGTCACGGGTGACCAGGGTCTCCAGTACGCCCTCTCCGACAAGGACACCTATCTCTGATGCGGCCCGCTCCTCCGTGCCGGCAACCACGGTAGCGGTGAGCCTTTGCTGAAGCCCGTCCATGGAGACGTCGACCCGCTCTACTCCGGATATGGCCTCGATGCGTGCGGAGAGTCCGGCCCTTGCCTCCCGTAGCGTCACCTCGAGCACCCGGACGTTGCTGAACTCGCGCTTTATCTCATTCGGGGTCCCCAGGGCCACCAGCCTACCTCGGTCTATCAGAGCGAGCCGGTCGCAGAGTGAATCCGCCTCGAACATGTAGTGAGTTGTCAAAAGCACGGTGACCCCTTCTGCCGCCAGTTCTGGCACTATCCGCCTTATCTCCTGAGCGCCGATCGGGTCGATGCCGATGGTGGGCTCGTCCAGGAACAGCACCTTCGGGCTGGCCAGTATTCCGCGGGCCACGTGGAGCCGTTGTTTCATCCCGCGCGAGTATCGCTCTACCCTGACGTCGGCCGCGTCCGACAGGCCGACTCGGTCCAGCACTTTATTGGCCGCCCGACGGCCGTCGAGCCCTCCCAGATGTCCCAGTGATGCGAAATAGCGCAGATTCTCCAGTCCGGTCAATCGCCCGTACAGGCCACGCTCACCGCCGAGAACCAGGCCGATTTCGCGCCGCACGCGGGTGGCCTCGGTTACGACGTCGTGGCCAAGCACCTCGGCCCTGCCGGAGGTCGGTGTGAGCAGGGTCGCAAGTACCCTTACCGTGGTGGTCTTGCCGGCACCGTTCGGGCCCAGCAGGCCGAATACGACGCCCTGCGGGACCTCTATCGACAGATCGGCCAGGGCGACGGTGGCCGCGCCGCGCCCGAGCATACCGGATCGGTAGACTCGTCCCAGTCCCTCGCATACCACCGCAGGCGCGCCCCTCACGGTCATGTCCACTCCTTATCCCTACCTCTGGGCGCCGTCAGGCGGGCGTCCTGTCGAACGCTCCACTGCGGCGCGCGTGCGCCTCTGTCGCCCTGAAGAGGGCAAATCCAACGGCCATGTACGCCGCCGCAACCGCCAGTTCGGAAACTAGCTCCCACCGCACCTCCGATAGTGAAGCCCCATCGAACGCGGCCTTCATTGCGGCAAGGCCCCCCGTCACCGGTATGCCGTGCCCGACTGCCTGCCAGAAGCCGGGCAGGGCATCCAGGGGTATCAACGCTCCGGACAGGGTCATCATCAGGCCCGGCCCGATCGCACCGACGACGCCGAAATCGGCCGTGATTATCGAAAGAGGTATGAAGAACTGGAAGAACGCCATGCCGGATAGCGCGATCAGGGTCATGGCTATCGCGACCACCCACCAGTTCACACCGGCCACGTCCGGGCTTACGAATGCGACTGTGGCGGCCACCCCGAGGACGCCGGCCATCATGCCCAGCGGGAAATAGGGCACGCCCCAGGCCATGAACATCCTGAGCCGGCTGCCGGCCGACGACATCAGCACCGACAGTGTGCCGTTCCACGGCTCCTGCGATGCACTGCTGAGTACGCCCCCTCCGATGATGAAGGTGATGCCGAACGCCGTCATGCCCAGCGCGAAGGCCTCGGAAGCCTCGCTTCCCAGTGCGAAGCGGCCGAAAAGGGCGTACAGCGTGATCATCAGCAGCGGGCGCACCAGCACGTTGGCGGCAAAGGGCCAGGGACTCTGCCACCAGAACAGGGCCCTGTAAGAAAGGTGCGCCTGTGTCAAGAACGATGTAATCGCGGCCACGGTCTCACCTCGTAGCCAACGTGCCGCCGGCCCTCACCAGCCGCTCCATGCGCAGGAACAGGATGTGGCCGATGAGCACGTAGGCCGCAGAGACGGCGAGCGCCGTGCCCCAGCCCGCGGCTATCCGCGCCAGGGTTGCATCGCCCTGCACAGAGAACACCACCGACTCCATGGCCCACGAAGTGGGCGCGAATCGTACTGCGACCTCCATCCAGCCGGGGAGGATGGACAGCGGGTACAGGAATCCGCTGACCACGGCTCCCAGCGGCGCCAGCGCAAACAGTATGCCGGGCTCCCGTCCTGTAAGGATCATTACGGGGGCGAACAGGAATCCGGCGGCCACTATCGCCAGGAAGACGACCGCAACCGAGACCAGCAGTGGCAATACCGCATCCACCTCGGGGATCGTGCCTGAGATGCCGACCACCGTCACAAACGTGAGCACGCTACTTGCTGCTCCCAGGGAGGCCACGGCTAAAGATTTGCCGAGGACGACAAGGCTGAGGGGAGTGCGGGTCGCCATAGTCATCTCCGCCGTACCCTCCATAATGTCCTGGTACAGGGCCAGGGGCACAAAGAACGCCGAGTTCTCCCACACGAGCATCATCGGTGCGCCGACGATCACGTACGCCAGTATGGTGGAGTCGCCGCTGTTCGCGGCTATCCAGCCCAGGACCACGGCTATGGGGATCTGTATGGCGATCACCCCTTGCCCGTGCCAGTTCCGGGTGCTGTGGCGCCAGTGCGCGGCGAATGCGCCGATCAGTGCGTTTGCGTTCCCCATCGTCTAACAATCCCGGGACTCCAGATCCGCCATAAAACAGAAAGGCCTCCCAACCGGGAGGCCTCTGCGGATGATTGCTTGCTGTAATGCGTTCAGGTAGAGGCCGATTCCCGGTACTCGTCGTCTCCAACCCAGGTTTCACGCGCAAATGCGCGCGAAGGAAGGGTAACTGCGGTTGGTCGGGGCTCTGTCATCGTCGGCTCTTTGCGCTTGCGAATCCTATCTTGCCAAGGCCATTTTTAACATTACCGTTTTCCGCAGTCAACGAGCGCGAGATGCTATCCGATCTCTGGACGACGATCAGCCCAGGGCCGCGCCCGCTCCAGGGCTGCCGAGACCGCCACCAGCGTCTCCTCGGCGCCGCGCCTTCCCACCAGTTGAAGGCCCACGGGAAGGCCGTCATCCGAGAATCCGGCGGGTATGCTGACGGCGGGCAGGCCTGCCACATTGATCGGGAACGTGAACGGGAAATATCCCCACCACGGATCCACCTCCCTGCCGGCGATCTCACTTACGGTGTCCAGGGGACCGCCGGCCTTAAAGGCGGGGACCGCCAGGGTGGGCGAGGCGAGAAGGTCGAAGCGATCGAGCTGCTCCTCGATTGATGAGCGGATCAGGTCCATATGGCCCAGGGCAAGTGCGTATTCGGAACCCGAGACACTCGCGCCCCTCTCTATTGTGTGTCTGGCATAGTCGGTCAGATCGCCGTCCAGAAACGATCCGTAGGAGGCGAAAGCCATGGTCGCAAACAGCGGCTGAAACGCCTCGAACGGTGAGTCGAGGACGAGGTCCGAATCGACGATCTCGCAGCCGGCGTCCATCAGTCCGTCCAGAGCCGAACGGCAGATCCTGAGCACATCGGGATCGACCGGGGCGTAGCCGTAGTCGGGGCTCCAGCCCACCGCCAGATTCCCAACGTCCCGGTCAAGGGCGCCCACCAGATCCGGGACGGTCTCGCGCATCGAGGAGGGGTCCCGGGAATCGTATCCGGCAAGTACCTCCAGCAGCACCGCTGCGTCGCGTACGTTGCGGGTCATGGGGCCGGACTGGCTGAAGTGGTTCGCCATCAGCGGTATTCCGGCACCGGCGTATTTGGGGACCCGGCCCTGGGTGGGCTTGATGCCGAAGATGCCGCAAAAGCTCGAAGGTATGCGGATGGAGCCTCCGCCGTCGCTCCCCTCCGAGAGTGCGCACAGACCGGCCGCGGCTGCGGCGGCCGCTCCACCTGAAGACCCACCGGTAGTGCGGTCCGTATTCCATGGATTGCGGCAGGGCCCGCCAAGTTTGTTGACCGTTACCCCGAGCAGCCCGAACTCCGGGGTATTGGTCTTGCCCAGAATGACTGCGCCTGCGGCGCGGATCCTCTCGACGACGATCGAGTCTTCTTCCGGCACCCTGTCCCTGAAGATCGCAGAGCCCGAGGTGGTGCGCAGCCCCCTGGTGATCTGAAGGTCCTTTATCGAGATGGGCACGCCGTGCAGCGGCCCCAGCTCGTCTCCCCTGGCGATCGCCTGCTCCGCCCGGCGCGCCGCCGCAAGGGCTCCCTCGGCATCTACCGTTAGGTAGGCATTCAGGGAGGTGTCGAACCGATCTATGCGGTCCAGGTACAGCTGGGTGAGTTCAACTGGAGAGATGTCCTTGCTGGCCACCAGGCCACGAAGTTCTGTCGCAGGGGCGAAGGCCAGGTCCCTGTCACGTGATTCCGTCGTCATAGCGCTTCTCCTTGCCGGCCCGCCAGGCGGGAACTGAGCCATCGTATGGACGCCCCGGCGGAGTGTCAACGAGCGCCGGTGACACGGGATGCGGTGGTATGATTGGCGCCATTGTTCCCCATGAAAGCGAAGGTCCGGGTTCTCTATTGGAAAGAAGTGCCGGTTCAGGTGCAGGCCGAGGATGAGGTCGGCCGTGTTTCGGTGATGCTCGATGATCGTTTCCAGGAGGGCGCGGATGCCATCGCCATGTTTGAGGGCAGCTACGGCACCGACGAGTACCTGGAGGGCTGGCACTGGGCCAAGCCGCATGAGGTCGAGGCCACCGCGAGAGAGGCTGCCGGAAAGCTCGCCGAGCGATATAACTCCGGGATGCCGCGCGATTTCGTCGGCCGGATAAGGGACCTGCATAACCAGGGAATGCGCGACCCCACACCCGGAGCCATAGACGAATGGATTCAGTGACCGCCGCGGGGACCAGGAATCTGGCCTTTCTGAATCGGCTGGCAGGGGGGGGAACGCTCATAGCCGATGGAGCCACCGGAACGTACCTTCAGTCCAAGGGCCTTGAGCCGGGCGGCGACCCGGAGGCGATGAACCTTACGCATCCCGGGATCGTTCGAGAGATGGCGGCTGAATACTTCAGGGCCGGCTGCGACCTGGTCCAGACCAACTCGTTTGGCGGCAGCCGCTTCATGCAGAGCAAGTACGGGTACGGCGACCAGACAGGAGTGATCAACCGCCTGGCCGTCGAGCATGCGAGGTCGGGCGCCGACTCCATCAACGGTCCCCGGTACATCGCGGGCTCCATGGGTCCGACCGGGGAGCTGATCGAACCGGTCGGCGACACCCCGGCCGCCGACGTGTACCATGCCTTTGCGGAGCAGGCGATCAGTCTCGAGGAGGGCGGAGCGGACCTTGTGGTCATTGAGACGATGATCTCCGTGGAGGAGGCGAAGCTGGCGGTGCGTGCGGTCAAGGAGCACACCGGGCTGCCGGTTGCGGTGCTGACCACCTTCGATAAGGGACCGCGCGGTTATTTCACGATGATGGGAGACACGCCGCAGTCCTCGGTCGATCAGCTCGCACAGTGCGGTGCGGACATCGTCGGCACGAACTGCGGTAACGGAATCGACCGGATGGTCGAACTGGGGTCTATCTTTCGGGCGGCGACGGAGATTCCCATCTGGCTGAACTCCAACGCGGGCATTCCCATCATTCGACAGGGCCAGCTCATCTATCCGGAAGATCCCCAACGGATGGCCGAGGGCTTTGCCAGGCTGGCGGATATCGGCGTCAACATCCTTGGCGGCTGCTGCGGCACGACGCCGGCGCACATTCGAGCCCTGGTCCAGGTGCTGCGGGGTCATTGATATGGAGAGGGTCGACAGGGAGCCGGTCGCCGAGACGCTGGAGAGGCTGGGTCAGTGTCTTGAGCTGATCCCGATAGATCCCTACGGGGACGAGATATCCGTTGGCTTCTTTGAAAGGGACGGCATCATCACCGTCTGGAGCTTCAGCCGCAGGCCTGGAACGCAGGAGCGGTTGACGCAGATCAGGGATCGTGCGGTAGACCTGTCCGGCCTGGCGATCGTTGATGGTAGTCCTACCCGGTTCCGCTTCCCGGGAGGTCAGATCTACAGGCGGCCGCTGAAGTTTCTTGCCCGCCAGGCGGTCGAGAAATCGCCCCACGTGCCCGCGCCGACCGGTCGTATCGAGGTAAAGGACCTGAAGAGCGACATGATCCTGTTCGCCACTCCGCAACAGACGGGTGGTCGGTGGGCATACAGCATTGAGGGCGAGGGAGAGGCCAAGCGCCCCGCCCTTCGCATCCGGGCGACCATTGCGGGCCTGGAGCGCTACGGCGAGATGGAGAGGGTCGGCGAGACGCTGGCGGCCTTTCCCTGCGGCAGCCGGTACGACGGCCTGGTACGGGTGCTATTGCCGTATGCCCGAAACGTCAGCGGGACCGAGGACATGCTGGAGGCGTTCGATACGCGGGGTCAGATGACCACGGGCACGCTGGGCTTTTCTCAGTAGCGGTTGGGCGCGGAGGAACACTGCGTTCGGCAATCGGGCATGCGATGACGATCACCGAGACCATGAAACCGAAAGAGCGCGTGCTGGCGGCCCTGGCCGGAGAGCCGGTGGACAGGCCCCCGGTCATCAACCCGGGCTCCATCATGACCGTTGAACTGATGGACCTGACCGAGGCGCCGTTTCCGCAGGCCTGTCGCGACCCAGAACTCAACGCCCGGCTCGCGGCCACCGGGTTTACGGAGCTGGGCTTTGACTGTACCTACCACCACTACACCATCGTCCAGGAATCGTCTGCCCTCGGCTGCAAGATCCAGTGGGAGCAAAAGGACAACTGGCCCACCGTCGTCATGAGCGAGCCCATCTGGGACCACCCGGACCAGATCGCCATACCGCCCGGCTTCCTGGAGCACCCCGACACGCTGTGTGTGACCAGGGCCACCGAGATTCTCAAGCGCGAGATCGGGAATGAGGCCTGCATCATAGGCAAGACCATGGGTCCCTGGTCACTCGGCTATCACACCTTCGGGGTGCAGAACTTCCTGCTGATGAGCATCGACGACCCCGACCTGACGATGCGGGCGCTGCACAAGCTGAAGGAGGTTTCGGTAATGTTCGGCCTGGCTCAGATCGATGCCGGCGCCGATGTGTTGATGTTCCCCGACCATGCGACGGGAGACCTGGTCTCCGGCGAGTATTACCGCAGGTTCCTCATGGAGCTTCATCAGGAGATGGCAGAGCGCCTCCCCGTGCCGCTCATACTGCACATCTGCGGATACACCCTCGACCGCATGCAGTACCTGGCAAATAGCGGCATGGCATGCTTTCACTTCGACTCCAAGAACGATCCGCAAAGGGCCATGGAACTGGCCGGGGGACGGATAAGGCTGGTCGGCAACGTCAACAACCCGGTGACCCTCTATTCCAGGAGCACCGAGGAGGTGCGCGCCGAGGTGAACGAGTGCCTTGAAGCCGGCGTCGATCTGGTCGCACCGGAGTGCGCCATACCGCTCCAGACCCCCCTGGAGAACGTCATGGAGATTCCCAGGGCGGCAAGGGACTGGGCGGCGCAAAATCCCGACAGCGTGTACACCAGGGGCCGTGGAGACCGCCCGGCTTCGCCCGAGGAGGTGAAAGCCACATGACCATGACCTCCAGAGACAGGGTGCTGGCCGCCCTGGCCGGAGAGCCGGTCGATCGCGTCCCGGTTTGCAACCCGACTAACGTGGCGACGGTCGAGTTGATGGATCTGGTTGATGCCCCCTTCCCGGGTGCCAATCGCGACCCGGAGTCTAACGCCCGGCTCGCGGCGACCGGCTACACGGAGCTCGGGTTTGATGCCATCTCTCCCTACTTCACCATAATCCAGGAATCGTCTGCTCTCGGCTGCGAGATGCAGTGGGAGGGCAAGGACAACTGGCCGACCGTGCGCATGAGCAAGCCCATATGGCAGGGGCCGCAGGATGTGCGGATACCGCCGGGATTTCTCGAGCACCAGGACACCTCCACGATCACCCGTTCCATCGAGATCCTCAAGTCGGAATTCGGCGATGAGGTGGCCATCGTGGGCAAGACTATGGGCCCCTGGACTCTTGCCTACCATGTCTTCGGCGTCGAGCGGTTCCTGCTCATGAGCATCGACGATCCCGCCATGACCCTGGATGCGCTGAACCGCCTGAAGGAGATATCCGTGCTGTTCGGTGAGGCGCAGATCGCGGCCGGGGCTGACGTCCTGACGTTTCCTGACCATGCCACCGGCGACCTGGTCTCGGGCGAGTACTACAGGCGATTTTTGCTGGAGATCCACCAGGAAATGGTTGAGCGTCTTTCCGTGCCGCTGATCCTGCACATATGCGGCTACACGGTGGACCGGCTTGAATATATCGCCCAGTCGGGCATGGCCAGCTTCCACTTCGACTCCAAGAACGATCCGGAAGAGGCGATGAAGGTCGCCGCCGGACGCGTCGGCCTGGTCGGGAATATCAATAACCCGGTCACCCTGTACTCAAAGGGACCGCAGGATGTTCGCAGCGAGGTATACCGGTGCCTTGATGCGGGCGTTCAGATGATCGCCCCGGAGTGCGCGATCCCGCTGGCCACCCGCATGGAGAATCTGCTTGAGATCCCCCGGGCGGTCAACGACTGGACCGCCGAGAGGCCCGGTAACGGTGCCTGACCGTCCGCCGGCCCGCGTTCAGACTCCATGAATACGATCCTGATCACTGCCCTTCGTGCGGGCTCGCCGTGGCCGGAGCGGGCCGCATGAGCGCGGTCGTCACGCGACCAGAGGACTTCGTGATCGTCGGCGAGAATATTCACACGACCCGGATCGTGCTGCGCGACGGCAGGCGACACCGTACGCGCGAGGATGGAACCGAGGTGGTCACCTACGTTGATGCTGCGGGCGAGCCTGCCACCATGTCGGTACCCGATTGGGTCAAGCAGACCCAGCCGTACGAACAGGGCCAGGTAAAGCACTTCATGATCGCCGTCAGGGGCGGTATCGGAGACGACGAGGGGGCAAGGGCAGAGGGACGTGCGTACGTTCAGGCCGAGGCGATTCGCCAGATAGCGGCGGGGGCCAGCTACCTGGACCTTAACGTCGACGAGGTCTCCTACAAGCTTGACGTGCAGAAGGACTGCATGCGCTGGCTGGTGCGGGCCGTCCAGGAGGTCTCGACGGTACCGCTGTCGATAGATTCCTCGAACCCGGACATAATCGCGTCCGGCCTTGCCGAATACGATCTGTCGCTCGGCCGCCCCCTCGTCAACTCGGTTGCCCTCGAGAGACCCGAGGTGTTCGACCTGGTCAAGCGCTACGACGGCAGGGCCATCGTCACCGCCTCCGGCGAGTCGGGAATGCCGTCGAACGCGTCCGAGAGGATAGACAACGCCGCGAGGCTGATCGATGAGGCGGTGCACAGGGGCATGCATCTCGAGGACCTGTATGTCGACCTGCTGGTCTTTCCCATTTCCGTCGATGGTGCCTATGGATGCCACTACCTTGACGCCGTACGGGATATTCGGCGCCGGTACGGCATGGAACTGCATGTGACGGGCGGGCTGAGCAACGTCTCGTTCGGTCTGCCGATGCGCAGGGTCATAAACGATACATTCATACGCCTTGCGGTCGAAGCGGGCGCAGATAGCGGGATCATCGACCCGATTCAAAGCCGCATGGATCGCGTCTTGGCCCTGACCCTATCGGACCCCAGGTACACCCTGGCAAGGGATATGCTCGAGGGGCGGGACGAGTTCTGTATGAGCTATATAGCCGCCTACAAGGAAGGACGGCTCAGCGCGCCGAAGACGGGCGCGGGGAATTGACACCGGTCGCCCGTTATTCCGACAATCGATGGCCGGAACCAACGAGCGCTGTGTAGGCGGAGGTAAGCGGATTCATGGCTATAGTTCACGAGGGGCTGGCTGGCGAGATGCAGTACGTCACCAAGCCTTTCGAGCGCAAGCATATCGAGGGCCTCTTTGCCTCGGGGGATCCTTTTATGCAGGAGATGGCCTACAGCCTGATATACGGTGATCAGCACGCGGTTGATCGCCTCACCAGGAGGGCGCTCGACGACGGATACGCGGCCAATGACGTCCTGGACGACGGCCTGATCTCCGGGATGGCCATCGTGGGTATCAAGTTCCGTGACAACGTGATCTTCGTGCCCGAAGTGCTCGTTGCCGCAAGGGCTATGAAGGCCGGGATGGCGCACATAGAACCCATACTGTCCGCCTCGGGAATAGAGCCGATCGGGACCGTAATCATGGGTACGGTAAAGGGCGATCTTCACGACATAGGAAAGAACCTTTGCATCATGATGCTCCGGGGGGCGGGATTTAACGTCCATGACCTCGGAGTCGACACAAAGCCCGACGAGTTCATGGACGCAGCGGTCGAGCACGAGGCAGAGGTGGTGGGCATGTCTGCCCTGCTGACCACGACCATGCCCAACATGGGCAGGACGATCGAGTACTTTGAGGACAACGGCGTCCGCGAGGAGTTTAAGATGATCGTCGGCGGTGCGCCGGTAACGCAGGAATTCGCAGAGGACATGGGTGCGGACGGCTACGGCAAGGATGCCATCGCCTGTGTGGATCTTGCCAAGTCCATGGTCGAGGCGGTCGAAGGCTAGCCGGTAGGGCCCGCTGGAAGGGGGGCCGATGAGATTTCTTCAGCGTCAGCCCGGCCTTCTTGAGCTCGTATACAGGACTGCAGCGGCCGCCCTGCGGCCCGCCCGTCCTCTCATGAAGTCCGGTGGCGCGGTGGAATGGCTGTTCGTGCGCATCGAGCGCATCACCAAGGGCCCGATCTTCGATTGTCGAATGTGCGGTCAGTGCGTGCTGCACAGCACCGGAATGACCTGCCCGATGACCTGCCCGAAGAATCTGCGCAACGGCCCCTGCGGCGGCGTGAGGCTGGACGGTCGATGCGAGGTGAAGCCGGAGATGGAGTGTGTCTGGGTCGTAGCGTGGCAGCGCTCGAGGCGCATGCCCACCTATGGGTCTGCCATCCTGGAGATTACGCCTCCACTCGACAAGTCGCTTGAGGGCAGTTCGGCATGGGTCAACGAACTGTCCGGACGATCTGGCAGGGTCCCGGTAGGTTGGCGGCGGTAAAGTCGCGATCACGCCTCGAGAGTGTACTGCGGTCGGGCCGCGTGGCGGTCACCGCTGAACTCAACCCGCCCGACTCGGCCGATCCCTCCTCCGTCTATGAGAGGGCGCTCGTCCTCGCTTCGGTCTGCGACGCGATCAATGCTACCGATGCGGCCGGGGCCAATGTCCACATGTCGTCCATGGGAGTATGCGCCCTGCTGACCAGCGCTGGTTATGAGCCGGTAATGCAGATGTCCTGCCGTGACCGCAACCGCATCGCAATGCAGGGAGACCTCCTTGGCGCCGCCGCGATCGGCGTAAGAAACGTGCTCTGTCTGACCGGTGACGGTGTCCAGGCCGGAGACCAACCGGAGGCGAAGCCGGTCTTTGATCTCGACTCGATAAACCTGTTGCGAATGGCGCGAACTCTGCGGGACCGTGGAGTGTTCCTGTCCGGTCGTCAGCTCGAAAGCCCTCCAGGCCTGTTCCTGGGTGCCGTCGCCAACCCGTTCGCGCCGCCCTACGAGTTTCGACCGCTGCGCCTCAAGAAGAAGATCGAGGCCGGGGCCGACTTCGTGCAGACGCAGTACTGCTTCGACGTGCCGCGCCTGCGGCAATATATGAGTGCTGTAAGGGATATGGGCTTGCACGAGAGGGTGTTCATCCTGGTGGGCGTGGGCCCTCTTCGATCGGCGCGGGCCGCGGAGTGGATGCGGAGCCATGTCCCCGGCGTGGTGATCCCGGACGCGTTGATCGACCGCCTGCGAGGTGTGCCCAGGGGCCGCGGCAATCAGGCACGGGAGGGAAAGAAGATCTGCATCGAGATCATCCGGGATGTCCTACAGATCGAGGGGGTGCACGGGGTGCATGTGATGGCCTATCGCCAGGAGGAGCTGGTGGCGGAGATAATCGAGGAGTCGGGCCTGCTCTCCCTTCGCGTTGACACTGCCGCTGAAGCGCCAGAATAATCTGATGGGGCACTGCGATGGCTGGCGAAAAACGTGTTGACAGGGAAAGGTACAGGGCGAGCCTTGCCAGGCTGGAGGAGATCTACCGGGGCATCTCCGAGTCCGCGGTTTCCGTCTCCAGTTGGCGATGTCCCTACAAGGACATTCGCGACCGGTGCACCGCCGCCTTCGGCTGCCGCAATCAGAGTTACGTCGATGGCCCCGACAGACCCGCTCTGTGCACTGGCAGCGACGACCTCGACTACAGGAGCGCGTGGGAGCAGGCCTAGCCCGGGCCGGGTGGCCGGTGGAGCCCCGGCCGCCGCATCCGCCGGCACGGCGCCTGTCTACGGCCTGAGTTCTCAGGACGTCCACGTTCGGATGGTGGCCGCTTCGGTGCGATCTCCTGACTGCGGGGCCCGGCCGTCGTGAGCCCCCTGGTCCACGGAACGCGGCGGCTCGACCTGCTGGTGGGTAAGACGCTGTTCGACTACGCTGACGATCTTCGCGTGCGAGTGCCGACCTCCTGCGGACGCACCGGCGAGTGCCATGAGTGCGTGGTGGAGGTGCGCCGGGGCTCCGGCGCGCTCTCGGGCCTGACAGAGGCCGAGACCTTTCTCCGGGGAGATTACCGCCTGGCCTGCCAGGCATCCATAGTCGATCCCGAGGCAGAGGTCGAGTTCGCGGTCCTGCGCCGTCAGCCCCGCATCCTGACCGGGGCGGTGAGAAGACGGATCGACCCCGATCCACTTATCCGCCGCGATGGCGACGCGGTTCGCTGTGGCCGCACTCGGATCGATACCTACAGGGGCGCGGTGTACGGCCTGGCCGTAGATGCCGGAACCACGACCGTCGCGATCAATCTCGTCGACCTTCAGACGGGCGAGATCTCCCACACGGCCTCGTTCGAGAACCCGCAGCGTTTCGGTGGCAGCGACATCATGCACCGGATCTCCTACGACGGGGGGCCTCACAGGGGTGAACTGCGCAGCGTGATGCTCTCGGCTATCAACTTCGAGGTAGGCGAGATGTGCAGGCATGTGGGCATTCATCGACGTCAGATCTACGAGGCGGTCCTGGTCGGCAATGCGACGATGCGCGACCTGTTGTTCGGGCTTGATGTTCAGACCATAGGGGAAAAGCCATACAAGTCGGTGCTGGAACTCGAATGCGAGAGGGGTAAGCGGTCGACCACGTCTATCTCCACCACCGCGCGAGAGATGGGTCTTCGCATCATGCCGGCGGCCCACGTGTACGGCGGACCCCTGGTAGGAAGCCATGTGGGCGCGGACGTCGCCGCCGACATGCTGGCGGTGGGAATGGACGAGACCGAGGACGTCGTAATGCTCGTTGATGTGGGCACGAACACCGAGGTCGTCGTCGGCAATCGCCACAGACTAATGGCCGCATCCTGTCCTGCGGGCCCCGCATTTGAGGGTGGGGAGGTGACATATGGCATGCCCGGATACGACGGCGCGGTCGAGGCGGTGCACATAGATGGCGAGCAGGTGAGGCTCTCGACGATCGGCGGCCGAGAGCCGGAGGGAATCTGCGGCTCTGGACTGGTCGACCTGCTTGCCGAACTGCGCAGGACCGACCGCATGACTGAGCTAGGCGTGTTTGTGGGCGGAACCGGTGAATTCACGTTCGCCCCGGAGCAGGGGATGACGCTTTCCCGTGCGGACGTTTCGGCTCTGGCCCAGGCTAAGTCGGCGAACTATTGCGGGCAGGCCATCGTCCTGCGCAGATATGGAATCGTGCCGGATGAGGTAAACAGGCTCTACCTTGCCGGTGGATTCGCCAACTACATAAACGAGCAGAGCGCCGTCGACATCGGGTTTCTTGCAAGCGTCCCGGTCTCGCGCATCGCAAAGGTCGGTAACGCCTCTCTGGAGGGAGCGACTATCATGCTGACCTCGGCATCGATGCGGGGTCGAATTGAACAGATCGTAAGGCGCGTCGAGCACGTGGAGCTGGAGACGACCGAGGACTTTTTCGAGATGTTCGTCGAGGGTTGCCATTTCCGACCGATGTCCATTCCGTAGCCGCTGATGGGGAACTGGACCTGCGCGGCGGGCGCATCGGGACGACCCGGCGGACCCACTGGAGGTACAGATGTCTGAGACGATGAAGGTTCTGGTTACCGACTACGTCTGGCCGGATCTAGAGCCCGAGAAGGCCATACTGGACCCGCTGGGCGTCGAGCTGGTCGTGGCGCCGGACGGAAGCGAAGAGGGGCTGGCGGAGCTGGCCCGGGACGCCGAAGGTATCCTCACGTGCTTTGCGCAGGTAACACCGAAGGTGCTGAGGGCCGCGACCCGCATGAAGGTCGTGGCCCGCTACGGTGTCGGTGTCGACAACATAGCCGTGGGGGCGGCCACCGATCTTGGCATCGTGGTCACCTATGTACCCGACTACTGCGTCGACGAGGTCTCGGATCATGTATTGGCGTTGCTGTTGGCCTTCAACCGGAGGGTGGTCCTATTTGACGGGGCCACAAAACGGGATGGCTGGGGATCCGTCGATCTGAACCTGCCCATGACCAGGCTGCGCGGCCTTACGGTCGGTGTCGTGGGATTCGGGCGCATAGGTCGGGCGACCGCACGAAAGGCAATGGCCTTCGGCCTGAAGGTGCTGGCCTCCGATCCCTTCGTCGATTCGGCGATCGTCCGCCAGGAGGGGGGCCGGCTGGTATCCCTAGAGGAACTCCTTTCGGGGTCGGATTTCGTAACGCTGCATTCGCCGCTGAACGCCGATACTCGCGGCATGATCGGCGAGACTGAGCTGGGGCTCATGAAGGAGACGGCCTTCCTGATCAACTGCGCTCGCGGCCCCCTGATCGACGAACGGGCCCTGGTCGGAGCGCTAGGCGAGGGGTCGATAGCGGGAGCGGGTCTGGACGTGCTCGAGTCCAACCATCCGCCGGCAGATCATCCGCTGTTCGCGATGGACAATGTCATCGTTTCGCCGCACGTAGCGTTCTATTCCCCGGAGTCCACAAGGGAACTGCAGCGGCGCGCCACCGAGTCGGTCGTCAGTGTCCTTGAGGGACGGCTGCCAGAGAACGTCTACAATCGCGAGGTGATAGGTAGGGCCCGGGTACAGATGGCCGCATCGTGACCGGCTCCGGCGCCCCATAGCCCCGGGGTACGAGAGCCGCCCGGACCGAACCTAGATCATCGAGATTCCCTGACCGCCATCGACCGGGATGCACGCTCCCGTGATCATTCCCGCGCGGTCGGACGCGAGAAAGGCGACCAGGTCGCCCACCGGCTCCGGCCAACCGAAGCGCCCCAGGGGCAGGTTTCGGTCGATGAAGTCCTCAACTACGTCGGGCGGACTGTCTTGCTGGAACCGTTCCCAGGTGCCGCCCGTGTGGGAGATCGAGCCGGGAGCGATCGAGTTGACCAGTATTCCGTGTCTGGCCAGAGAGACGGCGGCATGCTTTGTGGCTCCTATCAAGCCGGCCTTGGCCGCCATGTAGGAGACGTTGCCTCCGTACTCCCTTCCCCAGATGGAGGTGATGTTTATGATCCGTCCCCAGCCCCGTCCCTTCATGTGGGGGATGACCAGTCTGGTCAGTTCGTAGCCGCCAAACAGATTCAGGTCGAACGTGCCCACGAAGTCATCGAGCGTGGTGCCCGATATGTCATCCCGCGACCTGGTGCCGCCTACGTTGTTCACCAGTATGTCGATCGGGCCCAGCTCGGCCACCGCTTCTGAGTGGATGCGGCCTATGTCCGAGCGCTCGCCGACGTCCCCGACCACCGCCGCCGCCCTCACCCCATGCTCCTTCAGCCTGGACCTGGTGTCCGCGAGCGTCTCGGGGGTCCGGCCGCAGATCGCGACGTCGACCCCTTCTCCTGCCAGAGACAGGGCGCACTGCATGCCCAGACCGCGGCTACCTCCGGTGACCAAGGCGACCTTGCCCTCAAGGTTTAGATCCATGGGTCTTCCTCGCTATATCGATTCTTCGGCTGGGCCCGCGCGGGGCCCTGCCTGCCGGTCGACCGGTCAGTGCTCCATCACGGTGCCGCCGTTGATGTTGATCGACTGGCCGGTTATCCAGCTGGCCGCCTCGGTGCACAGGTAGGCCACCAGCGCGCCCACCTCGTCGTCGGTGCCGTTGCGACCGATCGGCGTGTCCCCCACGATGCGCGCCATCCGGCCATCGCGCTCCAGTTCGTCCATCCGTGCCGTCTCGGTAGCGCCGGGGCACACGCAGTTCACGTTTATGTTCATCGGGCCAAGCTCCTTGGCCATAGACTGGGTCATGCCGACTACGGCGAAGTTGGCGGCGTTGTAGGCCAGGGTGTTGGCGACACCCCGCTTGCCGGCGGTCGAGGAGATGTTCACGATCTTGCCTCCCTCACCATTGCCCGGTTTTGCCCGGAGGAATGCCCGGGTGCAAAGGTAGGTGCCGGTCACCTTGACATCCATGACCCTGGCAAACACGTCCGGCGGCACATCGACGATCGGCGCCCTGTCCCTGCCGATGGGGGCGGCCGCGTTGTTTACCAGGATGTCGACGCGACCGAATTCGGCGATGATCTGGTCGACCATGGACTGAACCTGTGGCTCGTCGGTCACGTCCACCACCAGCGGCAGCGCGCGCGCGCCGGCGGACCTGACCTGCTCTGCGGTGCTGACGATATCGCGCCATCCGGCGGCCTTTTCGTCGTCGGGGAACGTGTTCGGATCCCGCCCCGTACCGGTCACCACCACGTCGGCGCCGAGTTCGGCGAGCCGCACGGCGGCGGCCCTGCCGATGCCCCTGAGACGGCCGGCTCCGGTGACTATGGCAACTCTTCCCGTAAGTTCACCCATCATTGTGCCTCCGTGTGGAACGGGTCAGCCCTGCCGACCTCGGTCTTCGGCGGCCGGAACGGTCGAGTGCGGACTCCCGCCCGGCATGCCCCTGGCCACAGTCCTATCCGATCTCTGGCGCCATCCGGTGCCCTGCCGCCAGCTCGTACGCATGGGCCGCACGCAGCATGGTCTCCTCGCCAAGGTGAGGAGCCATGAGCTGAAGGCCCGCCGGCAGACCGTCGACGAGGCCGGCGGGAACCGAGATCGCCGGAATTCCCGCGATGTTGGCCGGCATGGTGAATATGTCGCTCAGGTACATCTGGACCGGGTCACCGGTCTTTTCGCCGATACGGAAGGCGACGGAGGGCGACGTCGGGGTGGCCAGCAGGTCGAACTGTTCGAACGCCGCGGCGAACTCGCTTCGGATGATCGTGCGTACCTTTTGGGCCTTCAGGTAATAGGCGTCATAGTACCCGGACGAGAGCGCGTAGGTACCGAGCATTATCCGGCGCTTGACCTCCGGGCCGAACCCTTCCTGGCGCGTCAGCTCCAGCGATTCCTCCATCGTCTCGGCATCGGCCGAGTAGCCGTACTTCACGCCGTCATAGCGCGCCAGGTTGGATGATGCCTCCGATGGGGCGATGATGTAGTAGACGGCCAGTGCGTAGATCGTGTGCGGAAGCGACATCTCCGAGACCTGGGCTCCGAGGTCTCGGAGCACCTCGATCGCCTTCGTTACCGCCGCCTGCACGCCCGGCTCTATGCCCTCTATGAAGTACTCCCTGGGCACGCCTATCCGAATGCCCCTCAGATCTCCGGTCAGCGAGGGCAGATAGTCGGGAACGGTCCGGTCTATCGAGGTCGCGTCCCTGGGGTCGTGTCCTGCTATCTCCGAGAGCACCAGCGCCGCATCCGTCACGCTTTTGGTGAAGGGTCCGATCTGGTCCAGGGAACTGGCGAAGGCCACCAGACCGTACCGGCTGACGAGCCCATAGGTCGGCTTGAGGCCCACGACCCCGCACAGGGAGGCCGGCTGGCGGATGCTGCCGCCCGTGTCGGATCCCAGCGAAAACAGCGCCTGTCCCGAGCTTACGGCGGCAGCGGGGCCCCCGCTGCTCCCTCCGGGAACCCGGTCTGTATCATGCGGGTTGCGGGTCGGATGCAGGGCGGAATTCTCCGTGGAAGAACCCATGGCGAACTCATCCAGATTCCCCTTCCCCACCAGGACCGCACCCGCGTTCTGCAGCTTTTCGGTAACGGCTGCGTCGTAACTGGGCACGAACCGCTCGAGCATCTTCGAAGAGCAGGTGGTGCGAACGCCCCTGGTGCAGAGGTTGTCCTTTAATTGAACGGGAATGCCCGTTAGGGGGCCGGACTTGCCTTCGGCGATTCGCCTGTCGGCTCTTTCGGCCTGCTCAAGCGCCCGCTCGGCGGTGACCGTGACGAAGGCCCCTATGGCCGGTTCGACCGCATCGATCCGCTCCAGCACCGAGGCTGTCAGTTCCACCGACGAAAGCCGGCCGCTGTCCAGGGACTCCCTGGCCTGGTGGATTGTCAGAGCCCAGGGAGAGGGTTCGGCGCCTTTTGGACCCAAGCTATTGGAGAACTGCTCTGACGCGGACGAAATCGCCGTGGCGGTTCGGTGCGTTGGCCAGCGTTTGTTCTCGCGTCTGGCTCTCGGCGCCGAGGTCTGCGCGCAGGCTCGCTGCGACGTCCGACGGGTGTGCAGTCGTCTCCACGCCGTCGGTGTCGACCTCGCTCAGCACGTTGAATCGGTCGAGGATGTCCGAGAGCTGGCTCCGAAAGCCTTCCAGCTCGTCTGGAGTCATTCCGATCCTCGCCAGTCTGGCGATGTGCTCGGCGTGTTCGGTAGACAGTTCCATCAGACCAGGGAGGGCGCAGTCCAGAGTTTAGCAAACCACCGTTTCCCGCGCATCGCTATGAGCTCGGCCATACTTGTAAGCTCTCCTGAGTGCCGCTAGAATCTTGTGGCCCGACGACTCCGCGCCCGCATATATTGAGGCTGGCTGGGAACGGCTCCGGGCCGCTGGGCGGCACGCCCTTAGTCTGGAGTTCTGGCCGCCCGCCTGAGCCGCAATGCCAGTATCATCATCCAGAGCCAGAGCCCATGAGATTCACCGAAACCCCACACGCTAAAGGCATATACATCAAGGTACCTGCGCTGGTTGCCTCCGCGCTGCTGGCGGCGCTGCTGGCAGCGGCCTGCGGAGGAGGCGACGCAAGCGAGCCGGCTCCGACGGGAGGTGGGGAGGTACAGGAGGTGGACGCCGCCGCCGCCCCGTCCTCACCGGGCTCGTCAGGCGAGTTCGTCAACGTTGACGAGATGAAGGCTGCCCGCCAGCTCCACGCCGCCGTAAAGCTCCCCGACGGCAGGGTGTTTGTCATCGGGGGTAGGGGGCCGGGAGCCAACCTCAACAACACGGTCTACGAGTCGGCCGAGATCTATGATCCCGCGGCGGACGAATGGACCCTGACCGGACAGATGCAGGACCAGCGCCACGACCTGTGCGGCGCGCTGCTGTCTGACGGCCGGGTTCTGGCGGCCGGGGGCCGTGGCAAGCTCAACTTCGCCCTGGCGACGGCGGAGGTCTGGGACCCGGACACGGGCTCCTGGTCGCAGACGGCCAGCCTGAACACCGAGCGCGACTACATGCCCTGCGCCACGCTCGACGACGGCCGCGTGCTGATCATCGGAGGCGAGGGCAAGGAGTACCAGCTGCTGGACACCGCCGAGGTCTGGGACCCGGCCACGGGAGAATGGACGGAGACGTCGTCCATGTCGGTCCGCCGGGCCCGGCACACCGCGACGGTGCTCGATGACGGTCGCGTGCTCGTCACCGGCGGCGGGAAGATCGATCCGCCCTACGAGAAGTCGGCCGAGATCTACGACCCCGGTTCCGATACCTGGACGGTTGTTGCCGAGATGTCGACGGGGCGGGCGTCGCACGCCTCCGTTAAGCTTGCCGACGGCAAGGTGATGGTCGTCGGGGGCAAGGGCAAGAAACTCACCTCCGAGGTCTACGATCCGGGTTCCGACACCTGGACCAAGACCGGTAACACCGAGATACCCCATTCAGAGGCGGCGGCCGTCCTGCTCGGAAGCGGCACGGTCCTGCTCACCGGCGGGGTGGGTCACAGGGAAGCGGCCGAGATATTCGACCCGACGAGCGGGGAGTGGACCAGGATAAGTGACATGAACGATACGCGGTACCGGCACCAGATGATCGTGCTCGATGGTGGACAGGTGCTGATTATCGGCGGCAACGGCAGGGAGGGCCTGCTGGCTGAGACCGAGCTGTTCACGCCTTAGCGCATAGACGCTGAAGGACTGGAGGAGAGGTCCTATGAGTCTAAAGCCTGCATTGTTCCTGGTCGCGGTGATGTCGGCCCTCTTGATCGCGATCGGGTGCGGCAGCTCTCCCGCCGCAGCGCCTCCTGAGTCCACCTCGGGGGGAGAGGAGGCGGCCGGGGAGGCGGCCCAGGAGGCCGAGCAGCCCTCGGCGGCGGCGATATCGGTTGGAGAGTTCATCCAGTCCGGCAAGATGTCCGCCGCGCGCGTTCAGCACACCGCCGTCAACCTGCCCGATGGCCGCGTCCTGGTCATGGGGGGTAAGGCCCCAAACGTCGGCACCAGTCACAACACCACCATCCATGGCTCGGCGGAGATCTACGATCCCGCCACGGGCGCCTGGACGGATACGGGCTATATGAACATAGAGCGCTACGCTATGCCGGTCGGGCTGCTGAAGGACGGTCGCGTCATAGCCGCCGGGGGTCGCGGGGTGCTGACCTACGCGCTTCCCGACGTCGACATCTGGGACCCGGCCACCGGTGAGTGGACCGTCGCCGCGCCGCTTAACACGGCGCGGGACGAGGTGTTTGGCGTTGTGCTCGAAGACGGACGCTTCTTCGTGGCCGGGGGCACCAATCGCGACTACGGACACATCATCACCGCCGAGGTCTACGATCCGGAGTCCGACACCTGGACTGAGACCTCTCCGATGTCGGAAAAGCGAGGCCTGCACACCACCACTCTGCTGGACGACGGTCGTGTGCTCGTGGTGGGCGGGGGCAAATTCGACGGACCTTACCTTAAGAGCGCCGAGATCTGGGATCCGGCGGCCGACTCATGGACGCTCACGGCCGAGATGAACATCAAGAGGGCCTCACACACCGCCACGCTGCTGGAAGATGGCCGGGTGCTGGTCGTCGGGGGGCGGGGCAAGAGAAACAACGCCGAGGTCTACGATCCGACCACGGACACGTGGACGCGGACCCCCGACCTTGCCGAGCCGCGAGCTAATCACACCGCGGTGTTGATGGCCAACGGCAGGGTCATGGTGGCAGGCGGGGTGGGTAACCGAAGCTCGGTCGAGATATACGATCCGGAGTCCGACACCTGGACCCAGGTCGCCGACATGCTCGAGACCCGGTTCTTCCACGTATCGACGGTGCTTGCCGACGGCACGGTGCTGATCGCCGGGGGCAACGGCAAGGAGGCCCTCCTGTCGGGCACCGAGCTCTTCGCTCCCTAGGGCTCCGGCCCCCGGTTGGCCCAGTCCATCGTTCGTTCTATCCCCTCGGTCAGTATGCCGGCAACCACGTCGGGCACGCGGGAGACGGCCTCTCTGATCCGCTGAAGATCCTCGTCGCCGGGCCTCCCGAGGGCATGCTCGACGTCGCCGAGGCCAGGGGCGGGCCTCCCCACGCCTATTCTCAGCCTGGGGAACCGTTGGACGCCGATAGCCTCGGCCACAGACCTCATACCGTTGTGTCCGCCCGGACCGCCGCCGGACCTGAGCCTGAGGCTTCCCGGGCCAAGGTCCATGTCGTCGGAGATGACCATCAGGTGTTCGGGTCCCAGGCCATACCGGTCGAGCAGGTACCTGGCTGCCGCCCCGCTGAGATTAACGTATGTTCTGGGTTTGGCGAGGACCACCCTGCGTCCGCCTATCGTCCCCTCTCCCAGCACGCAGGTGCGGCGCCGGTCGTCAAGGTGGATCGAGTTAAGCGCTGACAGTTCATCCAGTGCCCAGAAGCCGGCGTTGTGACGGGTAAGAAGGTACTCGCTACCCGGGTTGCCCAGCCCGACTATGATCAGGTCCGGCGCCTCACGTGGCGCTCGCCTGCCAAAGCCCGAATGTCCCAGCTTCCGTAAGAGCGAGTAGCCGGGCCAGCGGTTGGCGCCGCCTTCCCTCATTCCAGCTGGCCGCCCTCCGCCGTGCTGGAACGCCCTCCGGTCTTGCTGACCAGCCGAACGCCTTCAATGCACATGGTGCGATCTACGGCCTTGCACATATCGTAGACGGTGAGTGCGGCCGCGCTCACCGCAGTGAGCGCCTCCATCTCCACTCCCGTCTTCGCCGTCGTAGCCACCTCCGCGCGGATTCTGACCGCCGAGTCCGCCCGCTCCGTGGTGAGGTCCACCGCGATGGATTCGAGGGGCAAGACGTGGCAGAGCGGGACCAGCTCCGGGGTGCGTTTTGCCGCCATGATGGCGGCCACCCTGGCCACTGCGAGTACATCCCCCTTCTTGATCGCGTTTTGCTCAACCATCAGCAGGGTCTTGGGCCGCATCGTCACCCGGCCCTCTGCTACCGCGACCCGGCGTGTAGGGCGCTTTTCGCCCACGTCGACCATCGATGCGCGGCCCGATTCGTCGACGTGGGTCAGCGCCACGGCGGCTGCAACCGATGGGCCCACCGTGTCTGCGGGTGGGTCTGATCGGGTTGCCCCGCCCCGCCCCGCCCGTGCCTGTGACTCCCGGAAGGCGATCGAGTCGGCCTCTTCGTAGAGAGCGTGGCCGGAGTGTCCCCGAACCCACTCCCAGCGCACCCGCCGCGAGTTCACCTGCGTGTCCAGTGCCGCCCAGAGGTCTTGATTCGCCTTGCGTTTCCAGCCCCTGGTCATGGTGTTGACCAGGTAGCTGCTGTCGGTATGCACGACAACGTCTGACGATGGCGGAGTGGCCCTTAGCCCCTCAATGGCGGCGAGCATCTCCATGCGATTGTTTGTAGTGCGGTCCTCCCCGCCCTGCAGGACGCGCCTTTCGCCGTCTTCGAACACGATCGCTGCCCATCCCCCGGGCCCGGGATTCCCCGAGCAGGCACCGTCGGTATAGATGTCTATCATTCGGTCTCGTGAACCCCTGGCTGAACTGCGTCGCCGCTCTGGCGCGGCCCTGACGCGCGAACCGGCTATCCTCCGATGTGGTACATCTCGACCTTGTCAGGTCTGGGCAGCGTGATGGCAGTGCGCTCCTCTGAGTACCGGTCACGTCGCGCCGACCAGTTCCGGCGAATGATCGCCGCCAGCTCTGCGTCGTCGGCACCGCCGCGTATGGGGGTCCTGAGATCGAGTCCGCTCGAGGCGAAAAGGCAGGTGTAGAGCTCTCCTTCAGGAGAAAGACGCAGCCTCGTGCAGTCCCCGCAGAATGGCTTTGTGACCGACGAGATCAACCCGATCTCTCCCGATCCGTCGGTGTACCGATAGCGACTCGCCACTTCGCCCCGATAGGTCGGAGACACGGGCTCAAGTGGCAACTCAGCGTCGATCATCGCTACGATCTCCTCGGACGGGACCACCGCATCCATGCGCCAGTCGTTGAGAGTGCCCACGTCCATGAACTCGATGAAGCGCACGATCATCCCGGACCCCCTGAAGTGACGTGCCAGCCGGACGACGGTATGGTCGTTGACCCCCCGCTGGACGACCGAGTTGATCTTTATCGGTGTGAGTCCTGCGTCCTGGGCGGCCCGGATGCCGGCAAGGACGCTGTCGACTCCGAAGCCGCGTCCGTTCATTCCCCTGAACACCTCGTCGTCTAACGTGTCCAGGCTGACCGTTACCCGGTTCAGCCCGGCCTCCTTGAGCCCCGATGCGTACTTTGGCAGCAGGTAGCCGTTGGTCGTCATGGTCAGATCTGCAACACCATCGATCCCGGCGAGCATCCGGACCAGGTCTGTGACCTCCCTGCGTACCAAGGGTTCGCCTCCGGTGATACGAGCCTTGACCGCGCCCAGCCCGGCGACGAGGCGGGCCACGCGGGTTATCTCCTCGAACGAAAGGAGCTGCTCTCGAGCCAGGAACTGATAGCGTTCTCCGTACACCTCTGCGGGCATGCAGTAGGTGCAGCGGAAGTTGCACCGGTCTGTGACCGAGATGCGAAGGTCCCTGAGCGGCCTTCCGAAAGCGTCCTTAATCGCCGGGTGGTTCACAGATTCAATTATATGGAGAGGTGTCGTGCAGCACTAAACGACGAAGCCACTCGGCGGCGTTGCGCGCCGCCCGTCCCCGATGGCTGAGGTCCGCTTTGTCTGCGGTGGAGAGTTGGGCCATGGTCTGTCCAGCGCGATCCTTTCTAACACCTTTCGGAACGAACACCGGATCGTATCCGAAGCCCTGTTTGCCGGTGGGCGCACATGCGATGGACCCTTCGATGGAACCTGTGAATGTCGCTATATCCCGTCCTGTAAGGGCCAACGCGACCACACACTCGAACCTCGCCTCCCTCCGACCGTGAGGGATCCCCTGCATCTCATCCAGGAGCTTTTGGAGATTGTCCAGGTCGGTCGCATGCTCGCCAGCGTACCGTGCGGATTTCACCCCCGGGCGGCCGCCAAGGGCGTCGACGACCAGTCCGGAGTCGTCGGCCAGGGTGGCGAGCCCGCTCATGTCCCTGTAGGCGGCGGCCTTCAGGATCGCGTTCTGCTCAAAGGTGCTGCCGGTCTCGTCGACCTCGGTCGATATCCCCTCCGCCTCAAGACTGGTCAGCCGGACCGGGCAGCTCGACAGGATGCACAGGAACTCCCTCAGCTTTCCCGGATTGCGGGTGCCGATCAGGAGGCGGATACCGCCTCCTGATCGGGCTGGTAGGCTCCCCGGCGGGCTGCGCTCGTTACCATGGCGCGCTGGTAGAACGCTTGCTGGGCGGCGGCATAGTTCTCCGCGCTGCCTCGCCAGGCCTTGAGCGGTGCCGCCTGCAGCCCTCGACCGTAGGAGAAGCTGAGCTCCCAGGGGACCCCGGCCTGCGAAGCCCGCCGGTTGATCGCGTCAAGGTTCACGGTTGCCTCCTCATCGCTCTGCCCGCCGGACAAGAACACTACGCCCGGGACGGATCCCGGCACAGTGTCAAGAAGACAGTCCACGGTGGCTCTTGCCACATGACCTGGCCCCACTCTGCTTTTGGCCGACTTGCCGCTCAGCACCATGTTGGGCTTGAGCAGCGTTCCGGCTAGTGTGACCCGGTGGTGGCCGAGCTGGTAGTAGACCTCCCGCAGCGTAGCCTCTGTTGCCTCGTAGCACCTGTCTATATCGTGGTCTCCATCCATAAGGACCTCTGGCTCCACGATGGGCACCAACCCCGCCTCCTGGCTGAGGGCTGCGAATCTTGCAAGGGCGTGTGCGTTGGCATCGATGCAGTATGTGGAAGGCACACCCTCTCCGATGGCGACGACCGCCCTCCACTTGGTGAACCTGGCGCCCAGCGAAGCGTACTCGGCAAGGCGTTCGCGTAAGCCGTCAAGACCCTCCGTCACGGTTTCTCCCTCGGCCCCGGCGAGAGGTCTTGCGCCCTTGTCGACCTTGATGCCCGGTATGATGCCACGGCCGGCCAGCACGTCAACGAGAGGAGTTCCGTCCGCCCCGATCTGGCGGATCGTCTCGTCAAACAGGATCACACCGCTAATGAAGTCGGCTGCCCCGTCAGTCCGAAAAAGCATTTCGCGGTAGTTGCGGCGGTTGTCCTCCGTGGATTCCACGGCGATGGACTCAAAGCGTCTTTTGATGGTCGGCGAACTTTCGTCAGCCGCAAGTATGCCCTTGCCCTTGGCGACGATTGCGTTCGCCGTCTCGATCAGACTTTCGGTGTCCATTCGCGCTCCTCGGCACCCGGCTCTGCGACCATCCGCAGTTCAAGGCCTCTTTGGTTAGTTGACCTGTATGGTAGCGACCGCCTGCTCCACGAGCGAGCGATCACCGACGATAAGGGGTGTTCTCTGGTGAAGGCCGGATGGAACCACGTCCAATAGGCGTCGTTCGCCGTCCGACGCCGCGCCGCCCGCCTGCTCTGCAACGTATCCGAGCGGATTGGCCTCGTACATCAGCCGCAGGCGACCGTCGACATTCTTGGTGTCGGCCGTATAGAGGAAGATGCCCCCCTTGAGCAGGTTCCTGTGAAAGTCGGCCACCAACGAGCCGATGTAACGCTGGGAGCGCCCGGGGCGCAGGTCGTCGACGGCCTTCACGATCCCGTGAGACCACCTCGCCGTGTTGCCGTCGTTGACGCTGTAATACGGTGCCTTATCTGGGAACCGCAGGTCCGGGTTGGTAAGCGCGAACTCACCGTTGCGCGGGTCCATAGTGAACGTGTCGACTTTGCCCTCCGTCGCCACCGTGAGTACGGTACTCGACCCGTAGACGACATAGACGGCGGCAACCTGCTCGCATCCTGGGCGAAGGAGTGAACTCGGCGTCACTTCGTCTTCAGGCCGCCGTTCCCATATGCCGAATATCGAGCCGATGCTCACCGCGACATCGATGTTCGATGAGCCGTCCAGCGGGTCCATGAGGACTATGTAGCGGTTATCGGGAGAATCGCCGAACAAGACAGGCTCTTCCAGCTCTTCACACCCGACGATAGCCACCCGGCCGCAGTCCCTGAGCGCCTGGACAAAAGTATCCGAACTGGCGGCGTCGAGTCGCTGTACGATTTCGCCCTGTACGTTGGTTTCCCCGGTCGTACCCAGTACGCCCGCCAGGGCGGCGGCCCGAATCTGCGACTCCAGGTCGCGTGCTCCTGCCGCAATCGACGCGACGACCGACTCAAATCCATCGAGATTGCTGGAGCCGGGATAGCGGGAGGAGGCGAAGTCTTTGAGGGGCTGATGCCGGGTGGAGACGGTCATGCGTTAAGCTCCCTCCTAGCGTCTACGTAGCCGCTGGTGGGGAGTGTAACAATGGAAAAAAAAGGGTGTCAAGGCGGTTGGAGCCGCGCCGCTAGCGGCTGTAGAGCCGCCTCGGCAATTGGCGTGTCGCGGCGCCTAGCCACTAAAATACGGGCCCGAGAGGAGGGGTGGCCGAGTGGACTAAGGCGCCTGTCTTGAAAACAGGAATCCCGCAAGGGAACGTGGGTTCGAATCCCACCCCCTCCGCTCACAAATGTCTGTAACGCCGTCTATAGGCTGCTCAAAGTGGATTCATGTACATATGGTATCACTTGCACTATGCACTTATCGGAGTTGACCAGTCTAAGGGTCTGCACCTAGCCGAAGCGAACTTGCCCTGAATTCTGTATCTACTGCGATGATGTCTCGAAACGGATCGGTCACTTTCCTCAGGCCAACGCCAAATCATCCGACACTTCGGACAGTAGTGCGTTGATCTTCTCTACGGCCGACGGGTCAGGTGCGGTGTCTCCACCCAACTCGATCCGAATGTTGAACTTGAGTTGGCTCCCTACGGCTGCTTGGGCTATTTCAGGTATCTGATCGGCCAAGTCCTGGATACCATTAGCCTCGAGTGGCGCTTCAGCGACGAGCACTCCCAACGGCAGCTGAACGTAGGGTTTACTTCCAGGATCACGGATAAACTCGGTCGTCGGCGCTTGGAGCACGACGTTTTGGGCGCCTGCCAGATCAGTCGGCCATTCGGCACCGTCCTTACTAACCTCAAGCCACCTTGTCCGAATGGCAGACTCGATTGCGATTCGGACTGGTGCCCAAGGCAGGTTCACTCCCCGCATGTTGGAGAGAGCAGTCGCTATGGCTAGGGCGTTGGTCTTCTTTTCCGACCAAGCTTCTGGAATCGACAAGGGCATTAGGTCATCGACGGCGATAGGCTCAGGCGGAGGCCTCAACTTCGCTGAAGGACTTAGGACTCCTGGCGGAACAGGCTCACCGAGGATTGAAGCAGGACCGTTGGTCATCCACAGGAGACCCTGCGCCACGGCGTCTTCAATGGCTTCATCAACCTGCGAAGGATCACAGCCGGGGACGAAGTACGTATCGTCATATCCTTCTCTAGGCACCGTCACCGTGCGCTCCCCAGAGAAGTAGTTGTGGATGTTTTGGACCGAAATCTCATCGGTGGTCCAGAGCCCAGGCAACGCGTTGTAGCCGAGGAGAATGTGACCAATGTCGCTGAGGGTCGCGGACTCTGGAAGAAGCACCTCAAGGCCGGAGTCTTCGAGAACGTGCTGATCGATTTCTGTACGCCAGAACGTCTTTGTAGTGCGGTCTGGGCGCACTATACGGGCTACGAGGATTCCCGACAGCACGCCCTGCGCAATGGTATTGAGTGCGTCCCTTCGGCGTAGCATCTTCGGCAACTTTGGGAACCTAGCGAACGCGCCAACGAGGTCCCTCACGCGACGGGAGTCCTCTCCTTCCTCCCACAGATCGTATGGGCCGCCAGGCATCATTGCTTCCGAACTGACGGCCGTCTCTTGGATGCGCGATCGTTTGTCGGACTTGATGGTGGTGAAGAGAGGTTCCTCGGTCACCGCGACCCTGAAGGCGTGGATGTCGTTGCCCTCGTTAACGGTCGCGACAATCGAGTACGCTTGTTTGACGGCCTCGGGAATGTACCTGCTCGCCAACTCCGTCTCGCTGGCTAGCATCTGCTCTCGGACAAGATCGATCGGCTGGTTTTTGAGTTGCTCCCGTACCTCAAGCCAGCCGAGATGCTCCCGAATGCGGGTACGAGCCGCTTCGAGGCCATCCCTCGATGGCACGGCTAGAACAACGGCATTACGATTCGCGCGGGGCCGGTCCGCCGCGGTCGTTTCGTCGATGAACCGCTTCGCCTCCGTGCTTGGCTTGCCCGACTCAGAGGCGGCGCTCGGTCCAAGAACGGCGTAGTGAAACTCGCCATCGTCTTGGATATCACGAGGGCTGTCTGGTAGCGTGTGAACCTTGGCTCCCGCCGCAGACGCCCCCGCCGTGAGGGACCTCAGCTTCCCGACGGCGCTGACGAGCTGTGATTCGACCAGCGCGGGCAGCACGCGGTTCTCGCACGCGTCGTCGTGCATCTGGCGAAGATTGGGGCGGTTGCCTAGCCGCCATGCCTTCGGAAGTTCCCGACTCCCATCCGGGTTGCTTCCTCCCGTGGCTATCTCCGCTTCGTCCAAAAACCAAGAAACATCCGTCCAACGGTGCAGCGCCTTCTCCAACTCAATTTTATCTGGGTTAGCTGCGCCCAGCAGAAGTATCAGCTCGCGGGTTAGCGCCTTTTGACCAATCGGCTGCGAACTCAGGAACACTGACATGACTGCCTGCTCTATCTCGCGGTTATTGAGACCGATGGTCTCGGATTGAATACCCTTCGCCTTGCCCAACTCACCTTCGAGGATCGGCCTCCACTCCTGGTGCTTGCCTTCGCCGGTATCCACGCTCGCGAAGGAGGCCAATTCGCTCGCCGATTCTGCCAGGCCACTTCCATCGGGTTTGTTGAGGAACACATTTGGCCCTATGAGTGGGTTCGTGTCCCACTTCCTAGCATCCCGTAGGGCAATGGCGAACGTTCGGAGTATGCCGCGCGTGCGTTGGAAGCCCTCCAACTGGGTCCAGCGAGTGTAGAAAACCTCGGTCAGGTCCGGGTGAAAGGGATAGCTGACCAGATACCGTTCCTCGACAACTGGCCGCTCCTTACTGGTCTGCTCGTCGAGCTTCGCGATACTGGCGACGGCCGAGGTAACGTGGGGTCGAAACACTGTAGAGTCGCGGATGGAGTCTGGCTCGAAGAATCGTCGTCTCAGGACCTCCGCCACGTCCTCCTTACTCACGGGGCTGGCGTCCTCTTCCATCTGCCGGCCGAAAACCTCGGACACGTCTCTAAGAAGCTCAGTTCCGAGTTCATCATGCCGTCTTGGATCGGAGGCGAGGAGAGAGGCGACCATAGCACACCGGTCCACCTTCACGACCGCCTGAGTGAGGTACTGGAAGAAGGCCAGCAAACGTCCGCGCGATGCAGGCGCGAATTCGACCTGTGCTCGCATGTACATCAGCACCTCGTCAAGGAGAACCAATGTTGACAGGCCTTCCTCTTGCGGCCTTGACAGTACCGATGCCAACAGAGGCTCCGCAGGCGGCGTCTCCCTTTCCTCATTCCTGCCCTCTGGGTGAATCAGCCGGAGACCATCGGGGCCCGCCAACTGAAAGGCCAAGATACTCCACGGATGCTTGAGCGTCCTAACGGTTCCATTGGGGTCTGGGGTCTCTACACCTATTTCGAAGTCGATCTTGTCGAAGCACAGCGCGGCTACCCGCGCTCTTGGTGGCTTGGACCCGATGTGGGCTTCGAACTCTTGGACGGCTGGGAGACTGGCGAGAGTGTCTGGGTCGTGCACCAGATGCCTGAGCGCGATCAGCGTGTGGGTCTTGCCGCCACCGTAGTTGACTGACAACTTTCGGTATGCCTTGTCGCTCTCACCCCTCAAGCGCTGGACAACGTCCTTGACGAGTTCGCGGAGGTTGTAGGTAGGGTAGGTCAGCGCGAAGAACTCGATAGGGTTCTCGTACACTGGTCGTTGCCCCTTCTGCATAACCACGTCGTACAGGTCTGCGGCGAATACCGCCAGCGAGAGCTCACCGCTCTCTACGTCGCCGCGCAGCCGCACGACCTCGTGCCAAGGTTTCTGTGCAGGTCTTTGTGCCATGACGACCTTTCTATCTGGCCCCTACGGTTGCTTCGAGACGCCGTGCTAGGGCGTCGAAGTCCTCAGGGCACTTCATGCGGATTGCACCTATGCGGCGAGATGCTGCCTCCCCCAATGCCTGCCGACCACCGCCGGGCGAATCGGATAAGCCATGTAGATCCGTTAGGGGCTTGAAGTATGTTTCTTTGACCTGTGGCTCAGCCCGGACGTCCTTCCAACTCCAATCAGATGGCAAGTCCAGACCCGCCAGTACCCAGGTCTCGATCTCTTCCCAAGCGTTCTCGGCTAGGAAGGTCTGAGAGTTACTGAATTCCACTTCAATGTCGTCCAGTCGCTGACGCCTGCCTGCAATGCCGTCCCGATCGACGCATAGTATGTATACGTCTGCCGCCCCTTCATATTGCTGAATGATCTCCTCCAAGCGTTCCGACTTCAGAGCCTCGCCAATGCCACCCAGGAGTTCTTGGCAGACGCGGACTCGCACCGGGCGACTGACCATGGTTCGAAGGAGCCGAGAGAAAAGCGGCTTGAGGATGTACTGGTCATTTCGGAAGTCTTCTGGAATGACTAGGACCTTCATCCACTGGCCTCGCTGTCCACCTCTGCAAAAGCGAGCATGTCTTCCATCCAACCGGTGGAGTGAAGCCTCCCCAGTCCCTGGGACTTCCGCAGTTTCTCTACATTGTGCAGGCCGTCCACAGGCCGGATGATAGCGTCGTCACTCTCTTCGAGTCGCGAGACCACCGACGTGTCCTCGAACGTCCTGTCGTTGATGAGGCTTAACACGTCGGGTGAATGGGTCGTCGTGATTACCTGGATGCCGTTTCGCGCGGTCTGCCTCTCAATCAGGTCGATTAATAAGTTCAGCCTCGACGGATGGATGCCATTGTCGATCTCTTCGAAGAAGTAGACACCTGCCGGGCTGGGACTAAGCAACGCGGCCAGCATAGCTAGGAAGCGCAGTGTGCCATCTGATGCGCTGTAGGCTGATATGCTGCGCCCGTCTTGCTCCACGATGCGGAGATGAACCCGGCCGCTGGGATCACGAGGAAACTCAAAGTTGCTAACATCCATTGGGGTAAGTTCCTGTATCCACGAAATCAGGGGCGTCTTGCGTCTGAAGTCGGCACAGACCGATTCCAGCACCGAAGGCAGATTCTGACCTGAGTCCCCCAAAATGGTGGCACCCGGCACGGAAGGCTCCCGCATTCGTTCTGGAGACAGTTCCAGAAAACGCATGTTCCCCAGCGTCCCGAGAAAGTCGCCTAGCAGCCCGTCGGGAAAGACCTGAGTCAAGACCGGTTGAAACGGGGACATTCCGCCGATTCGCCGTCCAACGATTGGCGGGTCTTCTCGGTACACCCAGTGATATTGCTCGCGTTTTGGGTCACTGACGCCCTCGTATTCCGCGCTTGTCACGGTCCTGTAGATCGGCTGCGATTCGGTCTCTAGCTCTTCTCTCAGCACCACGAACCCGGACGCCGAGTTAAATCCGACCTTTATCAAGTAGGTCGTGGTCTGCTCCATCAAGGTTAGTTTCAGGTGGACCATGAAGAACGACGATTCATGCGGATACGTCTTTCGCAGGCGTGGGACCTCATTCGGTGCGCCTCGAATACCTTCCCACTCCCTCTGTCCGCCCTCGCCATACTTCCCGCCCATGATCTCCGCCAGAGTGTAGCCGCGGCCTATACCGTGTAGGAAGCGGAAGGCGTCGCGGATGTTGCTCTTGCCACTGGCGTTCGCGCCCACGATCACGGTGAACGGACCGATGCGAAGCGTCTCGTCGGCGAAGTTTTTGAAATTGACGAGCCGGAGCGAGGTGATCATCAGGTATCTACCTAGAGCAGTCGTTGCTGGCGCGGGGCACGCACTTCACCGCGCGAGGCGACGTGGTTGCTGATGGCTTCGAGAATGGACCGCTCGTCAGAGTCGGCGTCGGCCAACTCGATAAGCGCCTGGAGTATCTGATTGAAAAGGGCGTTGCGCTGGAGGCCGCGCGTCTCCAGATATTCGTCGACCTTGGACTGGTCGCCGGCGCGCCACAGGTGCATTAGTTTATGTACCTGGTCGATGAGCGGCGCCGGGCGCCCGCCTGTCCCTTCGATGCCGAGGCTGCGGCTCGTCCGACGGTTCCATGCCTTGAGCTTCAGTTTGGCCCCCGAGCGGCTAGACTCTTCCAACTCATCGTCGTCCGCCCCGTCCTCATCCTCGTCGTCGGCCGACCTCTTTCCTGGCTGGGTCAACAGGTCATGCTGGCCCGCGAGGGCCGAGTCAGAAAGGTTGCAGGACAGGGCGTAGAGGATGCACGCGCCCACGGGAGCGTTGTCCATGCCGAAGTCGTTGCGGTGGAGGAGGTAGTAAGTGGTAAGGTCATCGAGACCGCTGACCCCCTCCTCGCTGCCGTTCGCCGTCAGAACGCGCCCGACAACGAAATCGACGACCATCCGGCGTACTTCCCGTAGGAACTCAGACACTGTCATGAACCGGTCCGGGTCGTTCGCCTTCTTCACCACAGGATGCTTGCTGAACGCCTCCAGGGCTGGCCCCGTGGCTGCCCAAACGAAGTCCGGTCCTCTGACTCCTGCGTCCCAGAAGTCTCGGAGTTGCTGTGTGATGTTCTCTCGCATCTCCCTAAGAACGGCTGCATCCCAGCCAGGTCGGGCGGGGGATCGCTTCTTACAGACGAGCCAGACCGACGATGAAAGCGCGGCAGAGCCAAATGCACGGGTTCTGGTGCTCATCTCCGTCTGGATGGGCCATGATCCATCTACGACAAAGCCAGCTCGTATAAGAGCAGCTACCAAAGTCTCCCACGCATCAGGGTGCTTGTTGGCGAATACGACCACCAGCCGCCCATCAGACTGTAGTGCACCATGGCAATGCTGGAATGCCCTCGCCATCCCATCTTCATACTTCTCCTTGGACAATGTCCTGTCGCCAGCGAATCGACTCGCGTCGTCTATCAGTTCTCCATCGTCCGAGTCATGATCCCACTTTGGTCCCAAGGGTCTATCGAGGGGTTGACCGGTGTTAGGCATCGTGTAGGCGAGACACCGACGCAGCCAAACGTGGAAGAAGTCCATTGCATCCGAGTACGGAATTGCGTCGTAATAGGGAGGGTCGGTAAGGATCACGTCTACTTGTTGGCCTGCTGGCTTCAGTGCACTTTGGCAGGACACCTCGGCTGTAGGGGATGCTACCGCCGCTTCGCAAACGTGTGACACTACACGAGAGACCCATTCCAGCGCACTTAAGTAAGTACCTGTGGCTGATCCTAATGGATTGGTTTCCACGAAGTCCCAAACTATGGGTAGTGCAAACCTAGAAAATGTGCCTTCAACCTTTTCTCCCTTGTTGTGCCAACGGCAAATTGCACTGTTTTGGTTGGCAAGTCGATCCAACATCGACGCCAAATACGCCTTCACCCCTTCCATCCAGACCTGTTGTATTTCAGATGCGCGCGAGACTCCGTTGGGCTCCGCTGAGGCCTTCAGAAACATACCCAGTGCCATCAACTGTCTATTCGTGAACAACTTCCGCCACGTGTCAAAGCCGTAGCCGTCAACAGAGAAGGCACGAGAGGCTCCCTTACCAGCTTTGGGCGTCGGCTCCTCCGGCAGTCCGAATGGAATGTCCGAATACAGTGCCCGGAGCTGCTCCTCCTTCAGTTCCGCCATCTCGCGCTCGTGGTCGGTCGGCGGCCTGTACTCCTTTCCTTTCTGTCCGTCCACGACGACGGCGGTCATGACTGCGCCGAGTCGGCCGGCGCGCCCTTCGTATCGGAGGTCCTCCATGGTCATTATGGAATCGCAGGACGGGCAGGCTGCGCCGGTTCGAGACATCGTTCCGGCCCCAATGCGCCTGTCGTGCTCCCTTCGCTGGGCTGGATTGCCACCGTTCCGGGGCACGTCGACCTGCACATCAAAGACTACTCTCTTGCTTTCGATGTCCGGCTCCATCCTCAGTAGCACACGCTTGTTGTCCTTCTTGCACAGCCAGCGCGTTTTGAGCAGCGGCAGCGTCGCCCGGCACTGCTTGCAACTGACGGTGCGCGCCCAGAGGTAGGCGACCGTCGGCTTGGCGATCCAGCGCGGGTTTCGCGGTGCCTTGAGGTAGGCAGCGTTGAACCCCGCATTCAGCGGGTCGATTATCGGAACGCCGTCGTCGTCCGTATCGAGCAGGCGCAAGGGCTGTAATTCAAAGACCCTCTCGGGCTTCAGCGGCTCGAACTCCGCGTAGGTCGGATAGAACGCCGCCAGTTCCCTACGAGCTTTGGCAAGCACCCGGCGGCCCCAGGCCCGGACGTGCCAAGCCAGATCGGCCTCGACTTCGGAATGCCCGTGACCCGATCCCAACTCGGATTCGGGCAGCGCGTCGAGTTGGACTTCGCCGTTCCCATGTCCGAGCCTCTGGAGCTGTGCCCGCAGTCTGGCACCCCTGTTGCCCTTGGCCTTGAGGAACGCCTCAATGAAGTCGCGATCCTCTAGGGCGAACGAAGGCAATGCACGAGTCTGGCCAGCGAGCCTCTGGGGATATTCTAGGGTGCACTTGAGGATGAACCATGCAACAGGATTGATGTCCATGGCTGTCACATCACAACCCAGCCTCATCGCTTCAAGAGGGATGGCTCCACCGCCGGCGAACGGGTCCAGTACTTTAGGAGTTCGGCCGCCGCACGCCTTTCGTATCTCGTCACGGAACCAGTCCAGGTCAGGGTCGTTCTCGCGTCCCCAGTGGAGGATTCCCCCCTCGGTGACTTCCTTGACCTTCTCCACCACGCGCCCGTTCAGTCTCTTGCGCTCTATCTTCTCGACCACGCGCCCGGCCATGCGCTCCAGGAGTGCCTTGCGCTTCGCGGAGTCGCCGGGGTCAGGCAGCAGCGTCGCAATCAGCGCCGCCCGTGACGCCGCCAGCGGCCTACGTGCTGGCCAGATGTGCAACGTCGAGATATGCCCATGCCGCACATTCTTCTCGTGCACCGAGTCCAGCGAAGCCTGCTTCAGCGGGAAGGCTACTTCGATAAGCCGCTTGTCGGGAATCAAGTAGCTTTCTCCTCAAAAAGTGCGGGATTCGGATCTATGGCTGTACTCTTTGTGTAATGTATTGTCCCATTGGCGAGCCGTACGACACCTTCAAGAAAGGACAGCGTGCATCCTTTCGATTTGAGAAAGTAAGAGAATGCTTGTAGGTACCTGATATTCAATCTCGATTCAACGAACTGGTTCAGTTGCCCACCAACGGATGTGAGTCTGATCGCTGGAACTGCTAGTCTCTCGATAGGTTGCTTGCTACTCTTGATCAATAGATTCCCACGCCTGTTGAGCAGAACGATGTACTCATCGTTTGTCCAGTCAAGCTGAACTTTCAAACCAGCCCCAAGACTTATCAATCCGAAATCTTGAAGGTGAAGCAGATTGTTGTAACTGAGGGCTCTAAAGCCCTTCACTGAATCGCCATAGAATACAAAGTCGTTTTCTACAACGAAATCGCACATGTTGCTAAACAAGTCAGCATCGCTCTTCGTCATGTTGCGGAGAGTTTCCAACGTTCGAAGAGAAGTCCGACCAGGGCTCTCCACTTCACCGGCAAGGACTCTCGACCAAAGCTTCTGCATGTCGTCGGAAGAAACGTCTTGAACACAGTCGAAGAAGCGTGCGGTCCAATCCGGATCCGGATCGTGATCGGGCACCTCTTTATCGCCAAGCTCTTCGGCGGCATCCTCCACAACGGACGCGATATTCGTCAGGCGCTTCCGTTCTTGGAACTCGATTCGCTGCATAACGTTGTCACGCGTGATACCCACAGTCCCGCGAACCTTGGCATTGGGCGCAATGGTGTACTGCCGCGCCTCGGACTGCGCCTTCGAAATGATCTGCAAGGCTCCAGCCTCTGATTCGGCTCTTATGCGACATATTTCTGCATCGACACGGGCAGAGGTGAGCCTTGCCTTTCCTTCTTGCGATGCTTTCCAGGGTGCCAGCATCGGCCCAGCGACCGCTCCGACTCCGCTCGCCGTATAGTCCATCAGTTTCTCTAACGCTCTGACGTTCAGGTTCAGATCAGCCATTCTATGCGTGCGCTCTACTCTCGAGGCTCTGCAAACGGCATGCCGCTCGGAAGATGTGCTGAGCTGGGTCCAAATCTACCCCTGCTGTTGGTAGTTCATGGTGCATCTACTTGATTGCTCTGCCAAATCTCTCGCACGAAACTGCGGGCGTGCTCAAGATCGGGATCGGTCGCTAGCTCGCGCTCCTCCATGACTTGCTGAACCCAACGTGGACCATGCCCACCGACCGATCTTAAGAAACCCTCCAACTCTCCGACAGGCACGATCCACAGCCCCATTCCCTTGCAGAGGTCCTGTAGTTCTTGAAATTGCTGCGTCGCTTGTCCTGCTGGGAGAGCGGCCTCGCCGGCCTGCTTCACGGCATCCCAAGGAGAGGCCTTGCGGAAAATGGCATCAATACCCTTACGTAGAGTTTTGGAAGACTCACTGTCCGATGGTTCTCTATTCAGGTTCTCCTTAATGCCGTCCTTGATCTGTGCCACTGTGAGTTGAGGGCCCCGCTCCTCAATGGCCTTCCTTACCGATTCGGCGAGCGAGAGGACTGTAGTTACGTCTCCACCGATAGATTCCACAACACGCCCGAAGGCAGCAGGATCATTGAGGATGTCAATGTCCGCAATCACGTCGACTGGAACGTCAAGAGCCGTCAGTGCTTTGGCGAGCGTAGAGATACGATCCTTACCACTGGCATGCACAAATAAGACATCGGGTTGGCGCTCGCCGTGAACCTCAGTGAGGTCAAGGATTGAAGAATAGAACATGCAGTCGGCATCTGCCTCACATATGATCACTCTCTCATGGAACATGCCGGACATTACTGAGGAGTACTTCATCAACGGGTCGAGGCTTATTTCCCGGATAAGTTCTTTATCCAATTCCCTAATGCGGTTGACATTGCCATCACGCTGCATTCTCAGGACACGCAGGCGGCTGGGTGCGACGTCAATTAGGCCATGAAGTACGTCGGGACTATGAGTGGCTACGAAAAGCTGGGCACGAGTTGATTTCTCAGTAGAAATGATTTCTCCTAGCAAGCGGGCTTGAGGTGGATGGAGAAACGCCTCTGGCTCGTCTAGCAACAGGACCGAGGGAGTAATCGGTGCCAGCAAATGCAAGATGACGCTCGCGAAGCTCCGCATCCCGTCACCTTGCCCATCAAGAGGCACGGTTGACGCTCGCAGCCGTTCGCAGTACGAGCTGGAGATGCGGTCCTCGCCTTGGAGAGGAACTAGTCGCTCACCCACCAACAACGGGAACTGACTCCCGCCAGCGCGATATAAGATGAGGTCTTCCCCGAAGGCTCGCCGGAAATACCCACTCATCTTGGACTCGATTTGGTCGTCCATGTATAAGAGATGGATAGGATGGGAGGCAGGTTCATCCAAGACAGAAATTGCATCTACAGGATTACTGTCGGTTATCCGAGTCTCTGTTGGAATGCGTAGACAGAATAATGACCTGAACGGTTCGATATTGTTCGGCCAAAATGTATGCAGAGCTGAGGAGGATATACCAAGAGAGAATTGATAGCCAGAGAGAGTCCAAGAAGATCCATGGTTCTGAATCCGTACGTGTCTACGTACGAAGCTGTCAAACTCCTCCGGTGTGCCAGCCGCAAATCGCTTGACAGATTTGACTACAATGGCCTCAAGGTTTCCAGCAATGTGACCCTCAAGCTCGCGAAGCGCGACGCTCTTTCCTGCATTGTTAGGACCTACGAGAACAACCACATCGGCGGGATCTAGAGCAATCGTCTTGCCATCCGAGAACGTTATGCTCTCAAACGTCACCGAAGGAGGTATGTCAGCCGGGTTAAATTCGAGAGTCTCAGCGATTCCCGGATCCAAGCCCATTATTTTGTTCATTTCGTCAAAGCCTCATCAACCAACCCGTTGTCGAGACCTCCACTTTAGGTCCTTATACGACGAGCTAAGCACACCTAATTCGACATCCTCAGGATGGCTCGGCAGCCTCGATCAACTCCCCGGCAGATATGACGTAGGCAACCGACTCTCGACCACGGACGATCAGCTTGCCAAAGGGGTCTTGCACTCGGACTACGCGTGGGTGGGGGGTCGCACAGTCGAACACCACGTATAGCCAGTAGCCACTACGGAGGTTGCATGCCTTGGCCCATTCATTGTCGCTCATCGAGACGCTGCCGGAACCGGCGCGACCCTTGACCTCTATGGCCCGGCGCTCGGCGCTGGGATGAAGCGACAGAAGGTCGAAGCCCGGCCAGTCGGGTAGTCCGGCGCGGCGTGCTAGGGCGGGACGCGACACGTCCTTTACGGCCGCGCCTAGCTGTTCCTCCCACGAGGCCGCGACGCCCATGGCGACCGCCTGCACCTCTGCGTCGAAATGCTCGACTTCCTCCGGATCCTGCGCGGGCACTACTAGAGCGTGGACGAGGAACTCAAACTCGCCGGGTCGAACACTCTCCGGCTCCGAACGCAACTCGGCGAGACAACGCGCCCGAGTCGCAGTAAGACCTCGCTGCCGTGCTTTGACTCTGGCGAGATCGATTCTGGCGCCTGGAACGCCGGACCTCGTCTTGCCGGTCAAGCGAGCACGGGCGGCAGCGAGTTCGGCGGCTTGGAAGTCGAACCCTCTGTTGACGAACTCCAACCGGGAGGGCAACTCTTCGACGATCTTTCTTTGATGTGACTGCACGAGACGCCCGACCACGGCGTCGCGAGCGAATGTGGCGGCATCGGTGACCAGCCTCCGGGCCAGGGCGGCAATCGGCACCTGTCCCGGCGCGAAGTCCCTGGCTCCACTAAGCAAGAGCAGGTGCTCTACTGGGCACTCCTCAATCGCTCCATCCTCCGTCTGACGCAGCCCCACCAGCTGCGAATCTAGGATCGTCGCATCCGTTCCAGCGATCGAGCCTCGCTCACCCCTAGTCGGTCCCCTCGCCACTGAGACTAGTGCTATATGGAAGAGATAGGGCTGGGATGCATAAGGGTCGACGAAGACGGCGCCTCTCGACCCGACAGTCCTGTAGCGGTGGATGACGGATTCTGAGATGCCATCAAATACAGGCTCGCCCGGATGGAGCCATACCGCGTCCCGACGGCCTTCCGGTCTGTATACGGTCAATCGGTCCCTAGCCTCGTCGGGATAACTCTCTAGCAAAGTCAGTAGTGGGTCGATGGCGCCCGCCCGTTGGGGAGCTAGGGTGAAGGTTGTCTCCAAGTCCCCTTCAATCCTCAGGTCCAGCAGCGGCGCAGACTTGTCGACGAACCGGCGCACATAGCCAGGAATCAGTCGGCGATAGGTCTCCTGCTCCGTTTCCTCCTTCAGATCCTTCAGCTCCCGACGGACCTCCCCGCCTTCTCCATACAGGGACCTGTCCTTGTCTCTGAGGGCGAGCACTTGCTCCTGTGTGAGGGTTCCATCCAGTCGAACAATCGCCTCCGATTCTCCGCCAGCGACCGCATGGTCGAGGTAGTCCTTCATGGATATGCCCTGGAACAGGCGCCCGATGACGTCGAATACCTTGTCGGACTTGAGCTCCCTGCGGATGGATTCGAGTTTGCCGAGCAACGTCTTCATTACGCGGCCCTCACGGGTACCAGCCGCGACCAGGTTCAAGATGATGACGGGATCATGGGCTTGACCGTACCGGTGGATACGGCCCATCCGCTGCTCGAGGCGGGCGGGGTTCCACGGGATGTCGTAGTTGACCATGAGCCAGCAGAACTGGAGGTTGATACCCTCTCCAGCGGCGTCGGTCGCGACGAGATAGTTGGCACCGCCATCGCTCGCCGGCTGACGGAAGAACTCGACCTGCCTTTCACGCTCCTGGTAGTCCATACCGCCGTGGATCGACGCGATCTGACCAGTGAAACCAAGACCTTCTAGCCTGCGCACAAGGAAGCTGGCGGTGTCGCGGTGCTCGGTGAAGATGATGAGCTTCTGATCGGAGTATGTCGGGTCTCGAAGCACCTCACGGAGTTTCTCGAATTTGGACTCTTCGCCACGGTTCATCAGGTCCCGTGCCTTACTGAGTAGGTCTTCGATCTTTAGTCGCTCGGCCTCGAGCTCCGCGAGATTTACCGCCACGGTGCCTCCCAGGGCCCGGTCCTCAAAGGTCTCGTTCTGTTCTCCTTCATCGTCCCCCAGTGCGTCCTCGTCGGCAGTCTTCGTTTCAAAGGGGTCGTCTAGGCCACCAAGCTGCCGCTGTTGTCGGTCTAACTGGCCCTCAGTGAGCCGACCGCTCCTAAAGTCGTCTATCATCGCTTCAAGCTTCTCACTACGCCTCTCGAAGGAGCGCATCAATGCGTACGTGGAGCTGGCGAGACGGCGCTGAAAGACGCTCATCGCCAGTCGTGCGGCAGACCTGTTCAGGATACGGGCACGGTTGTAGTAGCCCTGAATATATTCGGTCGTCTCGTTGTAAAGTTCCTGTTCGCTGTCCGCACCCTGCGTCAGTGCATAGCTGAGTGTGTCGCAGTTTCGCTGGGGATAGAGCGGCGTTTCATCGAAGTGAACCATCTCCTCCTTGGTTCGGCGCACGAAGTGTTTCTGACGCGACTGTGCCGGAAATCTAGTGAAGGCGTCGAACGTTTGCAGGGCGTCGGGAAGCAGCAGACGCCACAGGCAATAGTAGGGATAGTCCCTGCCCATGTGGGGCGTCGCGGTAAGCAGGAGCAAATGGTGTGCCGACCATGGGAGTGCCCAACGCTCGTCGTCCACATCGACGCCGGCAATCGCCTCGGCGAGTTTGTACCGGTCAGTCTTGCGTACTCGGAAGTCCGGCTGGCGATTCGCCGACAGCTTGTGAGCCTCATCGAAGACGACTAGGTCGTAGGCCTCGGTCTCGTCATTCTTAAGATGACCGAACATGCGCTCTCCGGCCAAGGTGTCGAGGCTCACTATGACGAGTTCACTCCCTGGGCTTGTGAAAGGATTGCCTGCGCGGGCATTTGTTCCCCCGACTACGCGAAACTTCAGGCGAAAGAGTTGCCGCATCTCCCGTTCCCAATTGCCAACCAATCCGGCTGGCGGGATTATCAGCACTCGCCGGATGAGACGCCTGGACAGCATTTCCCGAACATAGAGACCGGTCATGATCGTCTTGCCGGCTCCCGCGTCGTCAGCTAGCAGAAAGCGGAGCGGAGACTGATTGAGCATGCGGTGATAGACGGCGATCCGCTGATGCGGGAGCGGGTCTATCAACGAGGTCTCGATGGCGAACGCCGAGTTAAATAGGTGTCCGTACGTGAGCCGATGAGCCTCAGCAAGAGCTGAGACGGCGTCGGGGTCGGCAGAGAAGTCTAGAACGTGGCTCGACGGGGGATGGTCGGCGGGAGTGGTCGGGGTTGGCTCCGCCCTGTCAACGGAACTCTCTAACTGGAGGAAGCGCGTCCATGCCAAATTGTTGGGACGGGACTGCCTGTTCTCCCAGCGGTTGACTGTGGCGTAGGAGACACCAACGAGTTCGGCGAACTGAGCCTGGGTCAGTCCCATCACCTCCCTAGCGTTCCTTACGCGCTGAGGAAAGTCACTCGGCAGTTCTATGGAAGTAATCGATGGCATGATCACACAGGTACTGCACCACCACATCGGGTGATGCCCAATAGGCAGTATAGCATATGCAACATCTGTAATTTATGGCTGCGTCCACATTGCGTTTGATATTTGGCTGCGGCCTCTTCCGTTATCGCAGACCGGCTGTCCTTTTGATCCATTTCAGGTATTAGCTTCCGCGCCGAAGTTCGTGTATGACCCTCATTGGATAGGGTCCACGTCGGAATGCTGCTAGAGGCGCCGGGCAGGAGCCGGGTCCCGCGCAACCTCCTGCGCCCACTCGAACATGGACATGGATGCGGGCTGAAGCTTGCCCTTGCGGCGCTTCGGCGTGGTCGGCCCTGCCGCCATAAAATCGGCCCACGAGGGCTGAGACCGATGCTACTCGTCGGGATCCTCGTCGTGACCATTGCCGTGTTTACCGATGCGCCGCACCACCTCAACGGTCGGCTCCAGTGCGTCGTGATGACCGTTGCCGTTGACGTCGGCGGACTCCTGATCGACCTCGACCGGTCTCCAGCCCGCGTCCACCAGCAGCTCCTCGGCCCCGCTTTCTACGTGCCTATCCTGTGCGAAGACCTCCTCCAGAGTCTCGGCCTCATCCGCATCCCCGCTGACGATCTTCCTTGCAAGCGCCATCATTAGGTCGTCGCCTTCGTCGCGAAATGCGGAAAGCCCGTCCTCGGGCAATTCGCCCTCGATGGCAAGCGAACTCTGGAGCTTTTTCGCGACCAGCCAGACCTATCCGGCCTGACGAAACCGATCTACTCGTGAGCAATCAATCTTGGCACCACCTGTTGAAGGGAACTCGGACTTTGCGTGGATTGAAGAAGTAGCCTGCCGTCTGCCCACGAGTTGTCTGGGTTTGCTCTACTGAGTGGTTTCGGCTGACTCTACCTGGGCACGGACCGATCCCAAGCCAAGCCTCATCTGCCCCGATTCAATCATGGACAGTGGATCGTGGAAACGCTTTATGAGTGGGTTATTGCCGTCAACGCAATATACCCGACACAGAACGTAGTGCTCCCGCTCCGCCATGGCCCTGGCAACCTCGGACTCCGGCCAGTCAAATGTGCCGTCCGAACCAGACGTCGACTTCACTTCAATCCACAGCTTGGCCCCGCTCTCCCCAACTGAGCGAATGTCGTGATCTGCCGTCGGGTCGTCACGACTGACCCAGATGACATGTGACTCTGGAAACTCGTATCCTGCGTCACGGACCCTCTCAAGCTCGCTCAGGTAAACAAGCTCCTCGCCCCGTTCACCGAGGAGGCGGTCCCACTCTGGATCGCGCGGCGACAAGCCACCACCACCGCCTCCACCACCCGTGCCACCCACCCCTGTAGTTAGCATGTGCGTACCGACAGGAGTGACCACCTGTGCCACGACTTCTTCGATCGGTGGTAGTTCCCGGCTCACCGGCTCCGGGCCGGTGGTGTAGGGCTTGCCAGACGGACGAGACGGATCTGTCGGGGCGCTGTTGGCTCGCCTAAGGAGGTTCGCGGACAAAGAGTCCCCGATCCGCCCAGCAATCGATTCACTATCGGGTTGCTGGTCCTCCTCGTCCCAGTCCGCCTCTCCATCCATTGCCCAAGCTTCAAAGGGCAGATTCATCTGCCAGGTTATGCCCCGGTACGCCAGAAAGTCAGCAATCTCCTCGCTTGAGTTGCACTCAAGCAGCCGATAGATCGCTGAGACGAACATTCTGGCGTTCCCAGTTGAGCCAGTTGTGGCCTCTGCAAGAGCGTACGACACGGTGTCGCGAAAAGCTGTCCGGGACTGTGGCGAGACGACGTAGAGAGTTCCGCGTTTCCAAAGGTGTCGGGCTTGAATCGTCGCGCTAACGTCGCCCAGTTGGTATTCATGCGAAATGGCGTCGACGAAGACCAGCGATTCAATTCTTGGCAGATGGCTGGCTTGTAGAGGGGCTGCACCAACCCCGGGCCTTTCTGAGACTTCGCGGTTGATCAGCGCCGAAAGAGCTGATCGGAAAATGCCTGAGTCGAGTTGCCTTCTAGTCTTTGTAGCGCCTATCCTTTTCGGCTCTTCCCGCTGATTGCCGATCTGGGTGCGTGAGAGGATTGCTGCATCGCTAAGCCTCTTCACCCCACACGAATCGTAGAAGCTCAAGGCTCCTTGGCCAAGATCTTCCGCGATTAGCACGGCCGCACCAAGCCGTTCTGCTAACTGTGGGTAATCGTCAACGAACGCGTGGCTAGGGTCATGTAGGCGTCCGTCTCGACCTAGGATGAAGGACCGTCCGTTCAGTTCTGGCTCATCGGGAATGCCACTTCGGAGTTCGGCGTACGCACGGAGAAGACGAGACCGGTCTGTGTTTGACACGATTCCATCAGTTCCAACGGATCGGCTGATTGAGGCGATCAGCCGCACCCAATCCGCTGAAGTTGGGCGAGTCCTGCAACCGAGTCTTCTCAACGCACTAGTCGCCTTCTCGGACCGAGGCCTAGCTACGGGGACAGCACCGGCGAACAGTCCCGCGTGGCTGGAACTCACCAGCGTCTTCGAAGGCGAGACATAGCCTAGCGGAGTCCAAACTATGTCTTCATCGGTGTACGTGGTAATCGGTCGACGCTCCCTCCTGATAGCCTCAAGGAGGGCAACGTAGAGCGTGTCCGCCGTGGGGTTGTCAGACTGCCGATTCTGATGGATGGCCGCGACGATGTCCGAGGAGCGGGGAAGAACGTTACATCCCATCTTCTCCTGCAAGGCTCTGTTGAGCCCCTCTACGTACGTGACGGCTTCACCGAGCAACTTGAAAACGCCGCGCGTTCTAACGTAGAGAACCTGAGGTGACTTCAGGGTGCCGTCCGAACTTCTCAGGCAGGCAAGCTCCCTCAAGCGTCGCCACTGGCTTGGCTTAATAAGGCCATGGTGCTTCAGTAAGGCTCCCTCGAAGCTGTTCGCCGATTCAGGATGCGTGCTGACCCGCTCGGCCAGATTGACCAAGTCTTCGCCGTCCAGTTTGGTACGAAACGACAGCCGACGGCGGAGTTCGGAGTCCTTGGCATATGACCTCGCGGGGAAGCTAAGGACTTCCGCGAGTGTACGAGCACCCCTGGCTTGGCGAATTGTGATCTTCCTAGGTTCAACCCAAAGGCCACGGTGGTCAGTCAAGACGGGTGACTTGCGCAGTAGGCTCCTCGTCCCGGCGTCGAAATTACCTCTACGGGCGAGGATGACGTTCATCAGCGCCCGTCGCTCTTCGTCAGTCGCTTTGCCCTCCTGCGCCCGACGAGCGGTCGCCTTGATCCAAGTGGTCATGTCGTACTTAGTCGAGAGGCCTCGAAGGTGTTTGAACGCGACCAGCTCAGGGTGAAGTCGTTGGTGTGGCGGCAGAGGGCAAGCCTCCCAAGCGTCAGGAAGTACTAGGTACAACTCCGAGAGAGCGTGAAGACTGCCATCAGCTGCCAAGGTCGTAGGCGAATTGAACAGATCCTCCTTGTGATTCCCCGATAGCCGTATCCTGTCAAGGGCTTGCGCAAACTTGATCTGCGTAGAGAGGTCGCGAATCATTCGGTCGAAGTTGGTGAAGTACCAGCTACCTTGATCCCGGGGCCGCGTGAGAAGATGACCTGCGTCCTCTCCGGCGCACCTCATCCTTACCAGTGAATCTGGGCCGAAGCGCTTTGCACCACAGAGGGACGACAACCTAGCTATCCTAGCGTTCATTGCAAGATTACCGTCAAGGTAGAGGTCAGGCTTTAGGAACCCGTCGAACTCCGTCCCGTCGGGTAGAGCCAGAGTATCGGCCGAGACGAACGCGACTTTATTTCTGTTTCTCCCGCGGCTCGGCCAGACCCTCTCGCTACGTAGGTGATCCACGACCGCGTCGGCGTAGGCCTCAACCAAGCGGCTGCTAGGGTCACGCTCTCCAGCCTCAAGGGCAAGGTAAGCGCCCGCACCTAAACGCTCGTACCAGTCCGTTGTTAGCAGCCTAGTAGTTAGGTCAACCAGCTCTTGAACGAGCCACTCGTTCCATGAGCTGGAGGAGGGGGACACTATATTCGCTCGGGTGGTGTCCATCTCAAATGGTGCGTTGAGGCTCACAAGGTTGCCGGTTCTGGCCAAGGGGGCGCCAAGCGGGTAGTACACCAATCCGGGTGAGCTCATGTCAGGGCGTCCTCTGTAAAGCCTGAGTGACACTCCGATCCACATTCTGCTTCGGTTGATTCTGTAATACGAGGGATAGTCCTTCGCTCGAAGCGATTCGGGAATCTGAACCCGTGCTTGGTACTCCAGTTCAACGACCCTTTTCCGATGGCCGGCGCTTTCCTGCAGGGCCTGCCGCCGAATTACTCTTATCCCTCTGGTCGATGTCCGATCCTCCCTGGCTCGCTGGGTCCATGAGACGTCCGGCATGTCATCAGTCCGAAGGATGACTCGGTGTAGGCTCCGTGACCGGCCAGGATGGGCGAGCTTGATCAGCGTCTCTGCCAGCGAATCCCCTATCTCCCGGACCCACGCGCTTCGCCTGGTGGGAGTGAAGGGTTCGAGTTTCCCCGCTTTAGTGGGACGGTACGAAACTTCGATTCGAACTCCACTTTGGGGCGAATCGGCCGTTTCCCTCGGTGGGTAAGTGGAACCTCGCCGCCAGTTGAGGGCTGACCACTTCCCGCCAGAGTACAAACTTATCTCGTCGCCGACCGTGAATAGTGACCTGAGTCCGAAGTTTTTTGAACCAATGCTGCTCTTTTTGGGCTCTATGTAGGTGTCCGAGTTGGGGACCCATCCAGTGCCCAGCATCACCCGGAGCCGCTCCCATCCGCCCGCGTCGATGGAGTCTCCGTCTCCTGTGATGATCAGTCGTTCGCTACCGAAGTGGACGCCGAGCTCTTGACCTCCCGAGTCGTACTCGTTCTGAACCAACTCGCGTAATATGGCGGTCGGTGTGTGGCTCAGAGCGAACTGCTCCCCCACGCTTTCCGTCACGTAGTACTGGTAGGAAATGTCCTCCATCGAAGTCCCGGCTAGATTCATCCTCTTAGCACCCTCAGATATTCACTGCGCTGGCTCCTGAGCGTCAGGCGTCCGTCGGAATTCGACGGTGAAGCAGTACATATCGCTTCCGGTCGCTAAACGCCCGTAGCTTCGAGGAGTTGGGCGTCGGTAGGATTCGCACAAACGTCCTCATTGTCGGCAACATCCTCGCAATCGTGAAGGTCGTGGACGAACAGATGGACGTCGTGGCCGCCGAGCAGCGCGAGAGATTGTAGACCACCGAGGATGAACTCGAAGACGAGAAGCGGAGGCTGGGCCGCGTCTGGCACTTCATTGAAACAGCGAACGATATCGACATGGCAGACGCCTCAGCCCGCATCAGGGAGCATCGGGACCAGCAGGAATGACCGGAGGACTTGACGGCAGACACTAGGGCCGCCCTGGACCACCTAGACACGATTGCAACCTACGCCCAGGAGATAAGTGAGTTCTTGATGGGGAGCGAGCTGACCCAGTGCAGGGCTCTCATCGAGACCGTGCGTGAAGCAGACCGTGGTGGAGCACGGCAACGCTCCTATGCGCTACACGATTCCGATGCGACGATAGCCGGATACCCGGCGGAATGCCGGGGAAATGGCGCTGAACGGCTCAGTTCTACCATCAAGAAATGGTGGGCCTTGTATAGAAGCACTGAGATGGCAGAGGGACGAGCCTAGGTATTCCACCGGGGCCCATACAACTTCAGTTCGGGACGCACTGCGCCAGCGGGCCGCATTCCGACTCCACTCTACCGGGCGCAGACCAGCGAAATACTAACTAGCCGCTATTGTCCGCCTTGAGTTGCGAAGCCCGTAAGTGGGACGCGGCGTATTCAACTGGTGCACGGTAACGTTGTACGTTTACACTCTTCTACAGCTTGACATAACGGCTGATTTGGCGGGACTCTGCAAGTCTTGATTTATGGACGGCCCGACGTGAGGGCGATTCACATGGTTGTTGACGAAGTCCACCAAGCCCATACAAACCTCCTTGCTGTAAATGCAGAGATCCGACGATTGTTTGCAAACCTCCGCGGCAGGTTGCTGAGGGAGTCTCTTGGAAAATTTGACTCGCCTATCCTGCTTGCGCAGTTCAAAAAGTATGGTGATGGGTATACGCTTCGCTCAGTACCTAGACGGGCTGAGGAAACTCTCAGTCCAGACCACATCGTGCTGATAGTCATGAACTCCCCTAAGCTGGATCGAGATTCCATCTTTGATCCCCATAAGTCACTTGTTGACATTCCCTATTGGAGGGATCAAAAGAAGCTGCGATGCGATGTCCATATCCCAGATGGGAGCCATCGAAAGCTGCTTTTCTTGGTCTGGCAGCAGGACTACCCAGTACATGGGGAAAACGACGAACGAGGCAGGTCCAACCGCAACGCACGCGAAAGGAAGAGAGCCCTGTGTGATCAGCTTCCGGGTCTGGAGGGCCTGATTTCCAAACAGAAGAGGAAGTCCGAAAGGTTGATGATGACGTGCATGAAATGGCTGGCAAGTCAGAACCGAGAACTGATAGTCGTGACAAGCGAAAGGAAGGAGTTGGCATGTCCAATTCCCTGGTTGCTGCGACAAGCTCCGGTTTCCCAAGTGCGTTCACCGGATCTCTTCAAAGCAAATCCTAGGACAATGAACCTGATTGAAGAGAGGGTAGTGAGTTTGCATTCTGGGTCGGCATCGGGCGAGTTTACGTCAAAGGGTGTATAAATACGATCAGGCGATGCTCCCCTCGGTCTGTTCTTGGATGGCTCCCCCCTTCTATCTGACACCAAGGTAAATGTCAGACGTAACCACCGGCGCATGCAGGCAGCGGGGACTTTTCTAGGCCACCATCCGGCTCCGGTCACGCTTGATCGCCCCCCGGGCAGCCTCGTACGAGTGTCTGCCGCACCACGAGGTGAACACCACCTCGGCCTCTCGACAATGGCAGCGCAAGCCTTGTATTCGGGGCAAGCGTCGGCGTCCGTCGTGTGTCGACTGCATTGTTATCTCCGGGCTCATGGCACGCGTGTGGGTCGTCAGCAGGTTAATGGTGCCGTCCCACCTCGATAGCCACACGGACTGTCCGGTGACAAGTGCATTTTGAGCGACTCTTTCTAGCCGCCGACCAGCACGGCCCCGCTTGCCATGTCGCGGGTCGCAGGGTGACAGTCGGTCATATCGACGCCAATTCACCGCGGCATTCGCCCAGCGATACTTTTCGTGGCCTAGGTTTGACTCCATTAGCAGCGCGACGTCGGCGTCCATCTCCAGGAGTTGACGCCAGGGCTCTTGTCGTGTGGCGATGTTCCAATTCACTACCTTTACTGCCAGTTCATCCTCCTAGAAGTTTCAGTGGGAATCCTACCCCAAGCAGTTGGTGGTCCATGCTGCCTGCACAACTGCCGACGGGGCCATCCGATAGCCGCTCATGCGTCGTCGGAGTAGGTAACGAGTGTCGCGCTGCGCAGCAAGAAGCTTGACAGGCCACCCACAGAGTCCACAATGTGACCGAGAATCCCGTCCATTCTGAACCTCTCCGGACCTCAAGGTTTAGGATTCTCCGAGACTCCTCCGGGAGACTTAGCGAGAAATCCGGACATCTAGGGATCAGTTCAGCAAACTGCCCGCCAAGGTGACTTCATTACCTCACTCGATGCCGTAGCCTTAGTTCTTCAGGAGGCTGGACAACCCCTTCACTACCGTGTGATCACAAGCCGGATGCTTGAGCAGGGGCTCTGGATCACGAATGGACAGACGCCGTGGAATACGGTAAACGCCCGGCTTGCCACTGACGTCAGGGACCGAGGGCTGATGTCACGTTTCATCAGAACGTCTCCAGGGCATTTCGCCCTAAATCCGGACAGGCGCAAGGAAGCACCGACTTCAGAGCCCCCAAGTGACCAAGCAGCCCCTTCCGTCATGTCATTCAGCGATGCTGCTGAGCAGATTCTGCTTCAGTCCCTGAGCCGCGAACCACTTCACTACAGCGACATCACCGAACGCGCACTTGACCAATCGTTGATGCGCACCGAAGGCCTTACACCGTCAGCGACCATGTATTCTGTGATCCTGTCTGAGATCCGGCGTCGAGAAGCCCGCGGAGAGAAACCGCGCTTCGTGCGGCATGGTCGTGGCAAGGTCGGTCTGGCGAGCTGGTTGCCCGACGACCTTTCGGCGCGCATCGAAGAAAACAACCGAGAGGTGCGCCAGTCATTGCTCGATAGGGCTCTCGGCGATACACCGGCGGCCTTTGAAGAACTTGTCGAACTCCTTCTTACTGCCATGGGATTCGAGGATGTCGAGAGGACCGGCTACTCTCGTGATGGGGGCATTGATGTCCGCGCCACCCTTGTCGTGGGTGACTCGGTGCGGGTCCGCATGGCCGTTCAGGCTAAGCGCGTAAAGGGCAACATCCCCGCGCCCGTTGTCCAGCAGGTCCGGGGTTCACTGGGTGCGCATGAGCAGGGACTGATCATTACGACCAGCGATTTCAGCCGCGGCGCAAAGGCTGAGGCTGGGCGCCCCGATGCCGCGCCGGTTGCATTGATGAACGGTGAGGAATTCGCTGCGCTACTGGGGAAGTATGAGATAGGTGCTCGGATCGAAAGGCACGACCTGCTGATCCTAGACGACGCTGTGGAGTCGGACTAGTGACAACGAGGTCGACTCATAACATCGAGGGCATCTCCCGGTAGGCGGCGTTCTGGGTCAGCGGGCTGGGATGCCTTGACCATGTAAACCCGATCCCCTGCCCCGCTTCAGTTGGTAGGCCAGTTCCGCCAGGCCTTGAGCTCGCCTCTATGCCCCTGCACCAACCGAAGCGTTTTTGTGTCCCGCCCGATGCTCTAGGAGCTTTCACCAATGAAGTCCGATCCACCATAAGCCTCGGAAGACGATCGATTGAGGCCTGCATGCAGCTCGGATATCGACATTACTTAAGCTGTCTGCTGAGCCAGTCGTAATAGTGCCTACGATTTCTGTAGGCCAGTCGCATTAACCTCCAAACTACGGCTAGTGCGAAGACAAACGCGACCAATACCAGAAATGGGATGAGTAGCCAATTTCGCCAGTAATTCTCATCTTGAGATTGAAACGCAACTATCATGCGAACAGCTGTTGAAATAGCGAAATAAGCAATGGCGAACCAAACGAAGGTCAGAAGCGTCCTGATCGACCTGAGGTTTGGCCACATGCGCCGCATCCATGCACTTATGCCAACGGCCCAGATGGCTAGCGCCGTCATAAGATCAAGCGACAGGGCAACAGCGGCCCCTACGGTGCTGTCACCGATCGAGTGAAAGCCTGCCAATGCCGTTGCTATACCAGCTACAAGTAACGGATATGCGCTTAGTGTGATTCGCCCTCTATTGCGCATCATTAGACCAATGATGGCAGCATGTCCTGCACTCAGAGTCAGAACTGCAACCTTTTCGTCAATTACTGGCAATAGCCAATTTGGTGCGATCCCTGCGATGAACGAATCGATCGCCAGGATCGCTACAAGCAGGACGATGGGCAAGACTCCAATAGCACGGAGCGTCAAGACGAGGATGTCGTGTTGTTCCTCGTAATTGCAGGCGCACAGTTCACCTGTCGAATTTGTGGCTAGAACGGGAATAGAAGCGGGCCCTTGATCCACGTGTGACTTATCTTGCCGGCCCTGCCCTGTTCGGTTGCGCCGTCTCCGTCTACGCTTTGCCATGTTGTTTCCTCATGACCTTTCGGTTGGCATTTGTTTTTCTAGCCCACTATGGCGCCGGTATGCTTTCGCTGCCTTGGCGGCCCCTTTCCAACGGACCCTCAAGCTAACGTCATCTTCGGTCAGAACTTGATAGCAACCAGGGATGTCGGCTCTAGGACACTCGGGACCCGGCCTTCGGCGGCATCCGGGGGAAGAGTCCCAACGTGGCCTGCAGACCATCGATTGCGGTAATCGGGTCAAGAATCTTCGTTCAAACCCTCTCGAAGGTCTGTCAATTGAGGTGAGACCTGAAACGGCTGCCCTGAGGGTGGGAGTCAAAGGACCGCGATTGGGCAGGACGTCCATGCTGGTAGATCCGTGGAGGCTGGGTCACGTCCCGTTGAGCGGTCTCTTAAGGCATCATCCTGTTGATGTTGTGCATGCGGCAGTTGACTGTGGAAGCATTGCCTCCGGCGATGCTTCCACTGAGAACGATAGTCTTGGGGGTCAACCACCGAGCCGGTTCAGCCACGTGGCTGCCGCCAGAGTTCGGTCGTCAATCCATCTGAGAAGACGAACGCTTGGTCCCACCGACTTCGAGAATTGTCGTTGTCGTTCCGCTGCGTCATGCAGGCCCGTCAAACAGACACGTAGGTCCCCCGAGCCTTCGGCGGCTTCGGTGGCACAGTGCGGGCTTGTGGCGTCACTCCGATGCTCAAGATGATGGGTGTTGAGTGAATATTGGAGCGGGCCAGGATCACCGAAGCCGGCGGGGGCCACGCTAAAGCTAACGTATTGGGCTAGGATGCTAGCTGTAACGTTCACCGACAGCGGTGCCACGTTCTGGTTGACTGGTATTCGGCTATCCCCTGCACCCGCAATGTAAGCGGAGTCGTCGAGCAACCCTCGCCGCTCAAGGGGGACTAGGCCAAGGTCGAGTTGGCGGTTACAACTCATGCACGGCCTCCCTGGCCTGACGACGTGGGAGCGCCATGTGGAATTGCGCATCTCTCCGCTGTCAAGCGTATCGATGGCTATGCCTCCGTCGATAACCGGGATGAGGTCCGAGTAGGCCAAGGCGTTGAGCACCGCTCGTGGCCACGGCCGGTCGACGCACGAGAAGATCAGGTCGTGGTCGAGCGCGAGCTGCAGTCCTTCTGGCTCACAGATGGACCGGTCTGAAACCGCGATTCTGCAGGTAGCTGCAGTGGCCGCTTGAACTGCTTCCCGGTGCGCAACGTGGGTTTTGGGCCGCCTTAGGCGGACGTCACGGCGTGCTGCGCCGATGAGGCGATCTAGGTTGTGGCTTTCCACCACGTCAAAGTCCATCACAGTCAAATGGCACAGCCCGGATGCAGCGAGACGCACAAAGACATCAAGTCCGACACTACCAGCGCCTACTACCAGGACCTTCCGCCGGGCCAAGTCAGTCTGGGTGCTTTCTCCCCACGCACTCACGGTCCTAACCTGTTCGCCGCTTGGCCGTGGCGGTGGCTGAACTGCGTCATTCCACGACACTGCCATTCTGTCGCCGATGACCCGAACGTTGGTGGAGTGTGTGCAGTCGACGGCGCGGCCGACTCCAATATCCCAGTGGCGAGCCGACCATGTGCGGCTCCGCGTGGCAAGAGTCATGCCGACCAGAGGGAGTCCTGTGAATTCGCGTACGAGGTTGGCGTAGCTAGCCTCGCATTCACGATCCGGTCCGCTCATTGGCTGCCAATGGCTGGCCCCAGGGTGGCTGTGGAGCAAGACCAAGCCGCAGTCATCTCCCTGGGCCGCTTCGGCCGCCCTCAAGATGTACTCGGCAGTAACGGTGGCATTCCCGTGTACGAGCCTATCTCCAGGCCCAGGAGGGACTATCGTGCGGATTAGTGCGGTGGAACGCGTTAGGCCCGTGGATGGACGGTATGTCGCAAGGCAAACGTCTTCTTGACCATCGTCGCGAACAAGGAGGCTGGCTAGCGCCTCTTCAGCCGCCGAGGTCATAGCCACCGAAGTGTGACGCATCTGGCAACCGCCTCACTGAGAACCGCTCGGACATGACTTGCCCACGCCACTCGAGCGGGGGCATCACCCCAGCCTGTAATCTGACGGCTATGCATCAACCAGCTAGGCTTAGGAGAGGGCTGGCTGTTGGTCTGCGAGAATTTGACGGTGTTGTGGAAGTGAAGCCAGTGCGGCGGTACCTGTGGCCACGGTTCGAGCTCGCAAACGGCGACACCGGTCTCAACGGGCTTGCCGGCGTATGCGCCGTCAACAGGCTCCACCGTATAGATGACCAGCTCGGCCTCGAGAGTCGCCCCGAAGCCGAGATCTGTCATGTCATGAATGAAGGCCTCGGCGCCAGTCTGCATCAGGCGACCGGCGCGCTTTGGCGGATTGATACGAACCGCGCATCCTTGACGATGGGAACGATCTCGTTGTCAGCGAAGCGCTTCCTCTGTGGGCGCTCCTTCCCTATGAGCTCTCCTAGGTCGAAGATGGCAGGATCCAAGCCAGCCAGACGAAGCAGCGCCGAGGCTGGCTGGCTGAGATCGTCGGTGGAATAGGGCTCTCCATCGATCGTGAAAGGTATGCGCCTTCGGCTTGGCTCAAAATTGAAAACCTTGGTCATGGGTTGCTCCTTTCGAGTTGGGTTAATCCATATGTCGAGATTTCCCACCTCGGTGAAAGTCTTGGGCAGCGATTTTCATTTTCGATGGCGTTTCCGACAATTAAGGTGACATGGTGTTGAACTCACATGCCTTCGACCTTGAGCACCCGCTCCTGGTGGACAGGGAACGCTTTGAGCGAATCCTCAACGTCATGTATGCCAAGATTCAGAAGATTCTCTTCCCCCGGAGGAGGCCCAGCCAACGCCCAAAGCCCGGGACGAGCCTGTTCGGAGATGCTGTCGGTGTGGAACCAATACTGGACGGAACTGGAGTCAGTGCGGACGACGTTCTCAGTGAGGCATCTATCGCGTTGCTTGAGTACCCACCCAATCGTCTTAAGGGCGAATGGGAGGGCTTAGGGGTTAGGATCGCTGAATATAAGGCGCGCGACGCAATAAGATCTTCGCAGAAGGGCCTGCGGGGCACTGCCCATCGTGATCGACTGTGTCTTGTGTCAGGGGATGTTGAACGGGACGGGCCAGACGGTGAGATTGAGCGATCCGTCTTCGAAGTAATACCTAGCGACTGGGGCAACCCGGAAGCCGAATACCTTGAGTTGGAGGCTGCACTCAAGTTGCGCAACCTCGCCCGAGAGCTTTTCGACGAACGGCAACAACGGATTTTTTTTGCTATTCACTTCGATGACTACACTCGGGGCGAGGTTGGCGAACAGCTTGGCTTGACCAGCCAGCGGGTCGGCCAAATTTACAAAGCTTCTCTCCTTACGCTCGAGGCCCATCTTGACTATCCCTTCAAACCGCCCATATCGGTCGGATCATCGACAGGAAGGAGCAGTTGATGAATAGCGAGCATGATGATCTCGACAAGTTTCGAGACGACTACTTGGATTATCTGGAGAACGCCCGCGACGAGCCGCCCGCGCTCGATGGTCTGACTGAAGAACAACGCCTAATAGCTGAATCCTTCATCGCATCGATCAGGGCAGCGCGTGGGGTGGACCCCTATGCCTCTAGGCCGTCAATTGAGCAGCTCTTGGCCTCTCGGTCTGCAACCGTTGACCGAATCCATGAGCTTCGGGAGGGGCTCCAGAATCATCTGCGGCACACGGTTGATCGTAGGGCAGTAGTTGCACCCGACGCTGCCTCAACTGCGGTCGGCTTAGCATCGGTCTTCTTGATACAGGCCCGGGGCATGCGTGTCCGCGTCGTACCGGAGACCACTTCAGCTGATCTCAATTCCGCTCTCACCGAGAGGGCCGAAGATATCGATCGGGTCTTCGGCGCCTTTCCCGACTCTCACGCAGTGCTTTACACCACCATGGGGCTAAAGCCCCGCGCAGTAGTATTGGACCGAGGTGATGTGCAGGGAGCGATTGAGACGCCGTCGGGCAAAATGAGCGCACCACGCCTGCGCCGGTCAGTTATCGACGCCGGGACCGCATGCGAAGTGTGGCTTAGGAGTTTGATTCCTGAGTTCAAACCCTTGGACACTGACCTGTTCGAGTCCACAATTGCTACCGAGGCGGCCCTAGATACTTACCGTTTGGCAAGCATGGCGGTAGACCAGGTGTCGACAGCTGGCGCCCGAGCGAGGATAGAGGCCAAGCGGGTCACTTGGGGAAACTTTGGTGATCGCGAGGCGGAACGTTTGGCCGCTATTCTTCGGGAGGCTCAACGCAGGGAGATGTCAGAGGAGGAGTACAGGTTGCACCTAAATGAGCTCATCGAGAAAGCCGCATGATTCATAGACTTCGCCTCCGCAACTGGCGATCTTACGACTACTTGGATCTGTCACTCGAACCTGGCACGACCTTCGTCGTGGCACCCAACGGGGTTGGAAAGACATCGCTTGTATATGGCCTCGCTTGGGCCGTGTTCGGGCAGCACAGTAGCGTAGACCCAAAGACCTGCATACGGGTTGGAGCCGAGAGTACCGAGGTGCAGGTCGAGTTAGATCTCCCAGACGGACGCCGACTCAGAATCGGCAGGATTGCACGACGGCGCGGAGCTCCCAAGGCGACATACGAGGTAAATGGAGCGAGGATACCCGAGGGTTCAGCCCTATCTGAATTGGAACAAGCACTGGGAATAGAACTCTCCGTGGCCGGTCGTCTGTCGATGATGTTGGGTGGGGGGCACATTGCAGCTAGTGACGCTCTCAACCTTGAAAGCCACCTCCACCACGCATTCGGTGTTGCCCACCTGCTTAGCGCTGCAGAGACTGCCCAGTCGGTTGCACGGGAGGCAGAAAAAGCTCGTGCGGCGCTCCGGTCAACAACCAGGCAACGGATGGAGAATCGCGCTGCGCTGGAGGGTGAGATCGCCGCACTAGAAGAAGAGATCAAATGTCTCAACCAGCGCAGTGCTGAACTCGAGCGAGACCGGGACGCTGCTGCTGCGCAACGGTCTTTGGTCGAACGCCACGTCGCGCTTGCAGGTCAGCTGAAACGGTATGAACAGCAACGCTCCCAGCTCTTAGATGAGATCGTGGTTACGCTCGGTCGACCAGTAGGGACGGACAGCAAGGAAGAAGTTAACTCCGAATTACGCGCCGAATTGGAGAAGTGCGAACGGACGATCTCTGAAATGACCGAGGGAGTTGTGGCGGCGCGTTCCATCATCAACTCAGCCGAACAGGCAGTCAGCTTGCTTGATAGAGACGATGCGGTGTGTCCGACCTGCATGCGTCCACTTGCCTATCGTGAACGAGTGTCAGCGATATCTGTACACAAGAGACAACGGGTAGAAGCACAGGCGGAGGTGAGACGCCTTGAGGAGGCTCGTGGAGAGGGCCAGAGGCTTGCGCAGGAGGTCAACCGATTGCTTGCCCAGCTTTCGGCGCTACAACCCCCTGGCCTTGACGCTGGCGTTACTGACGTCCCCACGCGAGAGGCGGCCAACGCTTTGTTCCGAGAGAAAAGTGCTGTTCTGGACGAACATAACCGCCAGCTTGGCGGAGTTCAATCTCGTCTATCGTCGCTAAAGGCTCAGGTTGCTTCGGATGATCAGAGTCAAGAAGAGGAACGGATTCTCCGTCTAGCGTATCAACGGGAAGCCGCCGCACGTGCAGGGGCACAGGCGTTGCGAGACGCGGCGAACTACGTAGTCGAATCTCGCATCGAACCACTGGCAAGCGAAGTACGAGGGCGCTGGAAGCACTTGTTTACTAACAACGGCCTTACATTCAGGCCCGACGGGTCGATTACACGACTTAGGGGTGAAGAGGAACTTGGATGGGACACACTCAGCGGCGGGGAGAGGACGTGGGCGAGAATCGTGACGCACTTGATCGTCATAGCGACCACGACCTCTCTTCCCTTTGCATGGTTTGACGAACCACTCGAACACCTAGACCCACAGCTACGCCACGCAGTTGCGGCAACCCTGGCTACGGCCACGCGGGGCGGTTCTCCCCGCCAACTATTGGTGACAACTTACGAACACGGCATCGCTCAACAGTTGGCCGACGACACAGAAGGCGCCGCTATCATCACCATCAGAGAGTCAAGTGCCCCCTATACTTCAAATGAGTCCCGAGGGGTGACGTCGACGGTCCTGCAATGAGCACATTGGATTGCATCCGCTTATAGCACGGGCGTTCTATGCCGCACGGATGTGCAAAAATGGGCGCCTGCCTTGTTAAGGCTTGTTAAAGAGGGACGCAATGAACGACGTTAGTATTTTTGCCACACGCTTCGAAGAATTGAATACTGGCTTACCTCAAATCGCCGAAAATATAGATAAACTTGGTCAATGGAGTAATGGCTTACTCATTCATGTAGATGATGCTAACGCTCAGTTGGCCTTGCTCGGGCAAGATGTCAATAGAGCGACGCCTAATGCCGCGAGAGACGTCTCGCGTAAGCTGGCTGGCCAGATGCGATTGTATAACGCGGACATGCGTACCTTGATTGACGAGTATAAGAAGGTTTTGACGCCTACTTGCGAGGCGTTGGAATATGTGGCCTCGAAGTTCCACATTCATGTACCTGATGCACATAGTAGCGCTGCAGACTTGGTAGCGGCGATGGAGTCAGCATTAGCTGGTATTCACGGCTTGCGTGCTGCGTCAGCTGGCCTTGCGGTAACGATGGATCGACTATATGCACCAGAGCGGCACCTGCGCCGGGAAAAGTCTGTTACACGAAACTTGCTGTTGCAATTGGTAGAACAGTTAGAATCCACGATTGCTGCAATCAATCATGCTATAAATACGATTCAACGTGAAGTAAACCCAACGACGTCCACTATACGATAGAGGAGCTCTTATGGCATTGGTGGAAGTATTATCTTTAGTGATTGGTGTAGCTTCGATCGTACTCGCAATAGTTGCGATTATATATAGCGCAGTTAATGAGAGAAGAAGTACAGATAATTACATTAAGACGACTGCTGTCCTAGCGGCCATTGAAACCAAAGTGGCCGTTGTCGAGGCTGCTGTCAGCGAAACGCAGAGCAAGCTGGTGGACACTGTTACCTCTATTGCCAACCCACAGCCTGTATCGCAAGATGAGAGATTGATGCAGTCATTGTTACCGACTATGTTGGGGAATCCAGAGATGTTGGAAACCCTAATGCGATTGGCGAAATTGCAGCAGGACGATTAACTTGCAAGAGCGGATAGATGCAATAGAAGCTCGTGTTCATGCGTTAGAGGCGGCTTTAACGAAAGTGAAAGTCGAGGTCGTACTGATGGACGAGCGTGTCCGTACAAGTGACGCATCGCTTGACACCATTGTCAGACGTCTACTCAGTAAGATGCGTAGTGCACTATCGGGCTTTCGACCTATCTCGAGCTATGGATCGGAAGACGGATAGCCGTCAGCGGCTGTACACTTTCTGGACTGGCCCTACACACTCCACTCAGGCAGCCTCGTGTTTTTCGGGGGCAGCAAGTATATAGTCGCGAAATGATGAGCCCTGCCCCGAATGCCGGGCGACCGGTGATTTGGAGCGGGAGGCGCCGGCGACGAGAACCGGGACTGCTCAGCCCTGCCGTCGAGGCACATAACGGGCGGGCCTAGAGACACGGGCGTCACCCTCGGGGCTGGTAATCTGCCGCTCTAGGGCTGCGAAGGCCTCGATCAACTAGGGAGCCTCGAACGCACGGTTGCGTCGACCAACGGTGACCTGGACAAGGACATCAGCTTCCATGTGCTGGCCTACAGCCTGGTTTGCCGCCTAAAAGGACCGTTCAAGCAACTCCGCCGCAGTGGAAACGGTGAGCACCGGCGATGCTGGAAGCGACTCAATGAGCATACGCGCCGCAGAGTCGCGTCGGATGGGCCCCAGCCGCTCATGCCAGGAGTCTTGAAGAGAGCGCACTCGCTCTTCGAATCGGCCAGCGTCTTCCACCGCACGGCGGCACGCTGCCGCAAAGAGGGCGATCCAGCGGCCGGTCCCTAGGTGAACCTTTGTGGAGTCGGCGGCCCCCACGTAGCGGGTTCCGGTGAGGCCACCGACTAATCCCGCGACCATGTGGCTAAGATGAGGGAAACCGGAGGCAGCACGCGCAGGAGAAGCCCTCTGCGGCGCAGGACCAGGTGGAAGAGTGCCCGTCCTGCGCTCCCGTTGCCGTAACGTCCCGGGGCTCTTCGCCAAGCTGTCGTGCGGCGTCGGCGTGGAGCAATCCCCGGCCCCCAACTTCCAGCCCCTCGATGCGGGACGAAGCTGCGCACTCGGCGCGAAGAAGGAGCCGGGCCAGGGGTTAGGGGTCAGCGGGCGCAAATGGAGTTGTGTCGAGGCGCACGATTGCGGCCTCGGCATCGGCAACGTCGCCGTCAAGGACGAAGTTTCGGCCAGCCAGCGCATCAGGCCAGTAGACGGCATAGTCGCAGGGGCGGCAGTCGCGCCGGGTCGGGCCGGCGGCATATGCGTCCCATCGCCTCTTTTCCAGATGTGCCATGAAAGTCGCCTTCTTATACAAGAATAGCCAATTTCGTTGAAGAAAAATGTGACCTACTCAAGGCTCCAACGCGTCGGCCTGTAGGGTGCTCCGGTAGGATATGAACACGACCGCGACAGGCCGAGTCTGGCCAACTCGCAAGGACAAAAGCGCCATCCGACGACGGCTGCCAACGGCTAAGGACGGTCCTCTCCCAACAAGTAGGCGTAGACGCCGAAATGATCCGAAAGCCGGCGACCCTTGTCCAGGTTATCGATCGCACCGAGGGACTCGGTAGCAAGTTCATCGCCGAGCGCGATGTGGTCGATGGTTCTGCGTGCCCTCAGACCAACTGCGGAAGTCGCGATCGTGACGCCAGAGGGCATGGCGTCTTGTAGCGCTGACCGCAGCTCGGCTGGAACGGTGTCTCCCTGTCCGAACCTCTGGTTGAAGTCTCCCATTATGATCAGGTGCCTTGAGGGGAGGCTACGGAGCACCCTTGCGAGTCCATCCAGGTAGTCGTGGTGGTCCTCCCACATCCGGCGTTTCTCGGTCGTCCACCTCACGCGCGATCCCGACCAGGGGATGCAGATACCGACGACCGTGACCTCACCCAGCGACGTTTCCGTGGTCCCGCAGACGAACCTGCCCGTCGGCATGGAAGCCTCCCCAAGATCATCGACCTTCGCCCACGGTCGTTTTGACCACAAGATGACCTTCCTTCGGCCCTCCTTTAGACGATACCCGTAGTCCTGCTGCGAGGAGATGACGTGGCCATGTCCCGAAAGCAGGCCGATGTCAGTCTCGGTGAGGCAGACGATCTCCGGGTCGTGCAGCTCTATGAGCCTGAGGATCTCTGCCGACCTCCGCGAACGGGGCGTGGCCCATTCGACGTTCCAGTTGACCAGCCCTAGGGGCAATGCACGTCACCCAGGAGATCCACCAGATACCGGTTCCCTACTCTCGGATATCGCGCCATCAGGGTCGTTGAGCTAGTCCGCCGGTTCTCAGCATGCCGTCACCACTACCGGCTCCTTGCCGATATATTCCAGCACGCTCCTGGTCCAGTCGATAGCTCTCTCGGACGTTGCCGGCCCGGGAACGATCTCCACACGGGCCGTCAGATGGGCGGGGCTGCGCCACCTGGTCACCACGACCCTGTCCGGCCGGCTGGTCGAGGCAGCCAGCCGACTCACGCTGAGGGATGAGCCGGTGCTCGCAAGTACGGCCCGGGGCGGGCAGTGGCGGTCGAGCTCGGCGAGAACCCCGCACTTGAGCTCAAGGTCATCCGCCACGACCTCTACGGCGAAGCCGACATCGGCCATGGCACCCGCAACAGACGTACTGGGTACCAGGTGCTGCCGGGCGCGCTCAATTGTCCATCGGTCCACCATTCCCTGCTGTTCGAGATTGCCGAGCGCATTGCGGACATCGTCGAGCGCGCTACGTATATTCTCACGCGACGACTCGACGAGAACGACCCTGAATCCGCCGAGGGCGAGGGACAGGGCAATCCACCGACCCTCATCCCCTACTCCGACGACGGCGGCATCGCCTACTGGTTGTACGCCTCCGTTTGGCAACTATGCTCTCCGCTAGCGTGGTCGCTGCGGCGTCATGAGACCTCGATCTCGATGCGGCAGTGGTCGCTGGGTCCCCAGTGATCCGGATCGTTCAGGGCACGCACATGCACGGAATCGGCCATGTCCCGGGACGCGAAGACAAAGTCCAACTGGTGGGCGGCGGCCGCCGGACTCTCGCCTCTCAGGTGGAACGTGGGCACATTCCCGCTGCCGGCGGGCAGGTCATTCGGCCATGGGTCCGCCTGCCTGCCATCCGGGGTCTGGGGACCAACAAAGGACAGTCCCAAAGCCTCCATCCTGTCGAACACCGTCGCGTGGCGCCCGGCCCAGTACCTGCTGCCCCGGAGTCCATATCCGAGCAAGATGTTGAGATCGCCCGCAGCCAGGATTCGGTGACCATTCTGCCTCCCGATGAACATGGAGAGGTCCGAGATTATTCGGTGGGCCGCGGCGTCTGCGACAATCCAGTTGCTGCCGGTGGAGGAGTGCGGGGTCTCCCATATGGCGTACATGGAAACGACCACGAACGGTTCGATGTCGGGGGCCGATACATGCGCGGCTGAGATGGTACCCGGGCGTCCGACGGCGAACTCTCCCGGATCCGCTTCCTCGGACGACTTCGGCGGGATCCACTCCACATCGACGCGATCCGAGAGCCTTGCGACAGCCGCTCGGCGAGGCCATCCTTCCAATCCCGCGGTTCTCCAGGGTTCGGGATCGACGTCGATCGGCCGGGCCAGGTCCTGGGGAGGCCGGCCGGCCTCCTGGAGAAGAGCGACATCGAAGTCCATATCGGCAAGGTGATGCCAGGGAGCCTTGCTGCCGGCGATGTTCCAGGATACGAGCCTAACCGCCAACGAATCGACCTTCCTGTCGGTCATGCTCATGCATTTCGACCTTCACGGTAGAGAGGGGCATCTGGCACCCCGGCGCCCATGGAATTAGTGAGCTTCGATCGGTGCCTTCCTCCTTGCCAACGCTGATGCTGCGTGTAGCTTGAACGAACCCGATGAAGGCGAGGCAAAGCGAGGTCATACGATATAGGCGGAAGGTGACCGATATGAAGCCATTCGACGACTATCCTGGTGGGGGCAAGAGGATCTTGAAGAAGATGGGCCGGACCAACACGCGTCGCGAGGATGGCCTGTGGCTCATGGAGAATGCCAGCCAGGACAGTTGTGCATACTGCGATGTCAG
>DAOUKM010000018.1:0-91847 GCA_034421295.1 Dehalococcoidia bacterium | reverse complement strand
TGGCCCTCTCGAGCGCATCGGCCGCAGCTGCGACCACGGCGTTCACCTCGCCGTTCATCTCGTCTATCCGGTCGACATGGGCCTGCACGAGTTCGACGGGCGAAAGCTCGCCGTGGGCCACCAGCCGAGCCATCTCGGCCGCGTCAAGGTGGGTGAGCGGCTCTCTCAAGCGTCGCTCCTGAGGGGAAATGGGGACGGCGGATAGGGATGTCTCATCGCGGCGTAGAGCCCTATGTATAGTGCTTGGAGAGCTTACCTACCCAAGATATTGCGGGGTATATTACACATCGCGTGAAACTCCCGCAACAGGCGGGTGCAAACCGAGGCAGTGAACCGCTAGGGAAGGAGCCCGCCCGCCCGCCGGCAGGCACCGGAAGGCTGTGCTGATAGGCGGAGGTTTACCGGAGGACTAACGTGTGGAAGGGACGCTGGGAATTCGCCGATCCTTTCGGCTGATAGGCTGTATCTATCACGGTTGACCCTGACGGACTGGAGAGACGTGAGGGCCGACCGGTCAGGAGACTTGCGGGCCACGCTTCGGGGCGGCCGACCCGGGCGGCAGGGTGCGGAACGGTCGATTTCTCAGGTGGGGTTGACACCCCGGCGGGCCGCTGTGTAGGGTACCGGCACACCTGTGGCATCGTCTTGGTGCCTATGTCGTTTGCGTACAGTCACTTTCCGAATCGCTCCGTCTAGTCAGTAGTTGGGAGGTTGAGGTGCAAAGGTATCTACTCCAGCGCCTGGTGGCCTCGATACCGGTCCTGTTCATACTGGCGGTCATCATCTTCGCTGTGCTCAGGGTGTCTGGAGGCGATCCAGCCGCCATCATCGCCGGCAAGGATGCGCCCCAGTGGCAGATCGAGGCAATCCGCAAGGACCTGGGACTCGACAGGCCCATAATCACCCAGTTAGGTATCTACCTAAAGGACATTCTCTCCGGTGATCTGGGCAAGTCGATCAACTCCAAGATTCCAGTGATCAGGCTGATCGAGCAGCGGGTTGTTCCCACGATCTCGATCGCCATCATGACGGAGCTCTTAACGTTACCGATATCAATACCGCTGGGGGTGCTGGCGGCCTGGAAGGCCAATACCTGGGTCGACAGGTCGATAATGGTGTTCAGCTCCCTGGGCTTTTCGATCCCGATCTTCTTCCTGGGGTTCCTGTTAATAAAGGCGTTCGCGCTCGAGTTGCCATGGTTCCCGGCGGCGGGCTACGTGCCTCCAGAGGAGCACTTCGGGCGGTTCCTTCACAGGCTGATCTTGCCCAGCCTTGCGACCGCGATCATCTTCTGGGCCTTCCTGGTGAGGATGACCAGGGCGACGATGATCGAGGTGCTGCGCGAGGACTACATCAGGACGGCCAGGGCGAAGGGCCTGGCCGAGTCGAGCGTGCTGATCAGGCACGCGCTCAAGAACGCGGCCCTTCCGATAGTGACCGTCGTAGGCTGGGGGATCGCCGAGCTGTTCGCGGGGATCGTGGTCACCGAGCAGGTCTTCGCGGTGCCGGGCATCGGCCGGCTGATCGTCGACTCGATCGTGCGGCGCGACTACCCGGTGATCCAGGGAGCGATGCTCATAGTGGCGGTCCTGCAGGTGGTTGTGAATCTTCTTACCGATCTCTCATACGCAGTGTTTGACCCGAGGATCAAGTACTAATGCAGCAGGACATACAGACTCCCCAAACCTTCGTCCCTGCTCCGCCCTCGGTGCAGGACCGCCTGGGCATCCTATGGCAGGCGGCGGTGGCCAAGTACAAGTGGACGTGGCGTCGGCACCCGATGTTCATCGTGGGCTTCATAGTCCTTGTGATCATGGGCCTTCTGGCGGTGCTGGCCCCGGTGCTGGGCACGGTTGATCCGACGGCGGTCGACCCTCCGAACCGTCTGAAGGAGCCGAGCGGTGAGTACTGGTTCGGGACCGACTTTGTGGGTCGCGACGTGTACTCGCGAGTGATCTACGGAGCCCGGATATCGCTGGCGGTGGGCTTTGCTGTCGGAGCGCTGACGGCGCTGAGCGCGGCGATACTGGGCCTGATAGCCGGGTACTTCAACTTTGCGGACCTGATCTTAATGAGGATCATGGACGCGATCATGTCGATACCGAACATATTGCTAGCGATCGCGCTGGTGTCGATAGTTGGTGGCAACGTAGCGATAGTGATCTTTGCGATATGGTTCGTGGTGTTCCCACGTGCTGTAAGGGTGGTGCGCTCGTCTGTGCTGAGCCTCCGCGAGGAGGTGTACGTGGAGGCGGCGCGCGCGATCGGGGCCCGTACGCCCCGGATACTGTTCCGCCATGTGTTCCCCGGGACCATAGCGCCGCTGATGGTGACCGGCACGCTGATCGTAGCCGGAGCGATCCTGACGGAGGCGATCCTGAGCTTCCTGGGCGCGGGTATCGATCCGGAGACGCCTGCCTGGGGCTCGATGATGGCGGACGGTCGCAGGACGATCTCCCAGGCCCTGTGGGTAGTGGGCATCCCCGGCGGATTCCTCACGATCACGGTGCTTGCTATCAACGTAATGGGTGACAACCTCAGGGACATGCTCGATCCGAAACTGTCCCGCTCCGAGGGCTGATCTAAGAGCCGGATTCGGATGAATGGGCCCGGGCATCCGCCCGGGCCCATGTTTTTGCGATCCTAATGTCCGCATCGGTCTCGTAAACTCGGTACATGCCACCAGGTCGACCCTCTCGGTACACATCGGGGATGAGCCTTCGCTCGGTGCGGGTGGCCCTGGCTGTGGCGATGGCGGCAGCCTGCGCTGCCCTAGCCGGTTGTGGCGATGGCGGCGAAGGGCCCGCCACGGCCACCGTGCCGTCGCTTGAGATCGACGTCACGCCGCAGGTGGTATGCGTGCAGGGCGTGTGCATTGACGCCGAGACAGGCCAGCGGGTGGAAAGCGGCGAGGACAGGATCGACTCGTCCGTCGTGGATGAGTCGAGGAGATCCGCGGAGGGTGCGGAGGTGCTCCGCGGTGAGCCCAAGCGGCTGGCGCCCACAGGAGGGGATGCCGGCACCCCGGACCTGGTTACGCCCTTTACCAACATATCCGAGGAGGCGATGGGTCACGACTGGCGCATATGGAACGACCGGCCAGGCGTCGTGATATTCGATTTCGACCGCGATGGGGATCATGATTTCTATCTGACCACCGAAGGCGGTCATACAAACAAGCTGTTTCGCAACGACGGGGACGGTGCCTTTAAGGATGTGGCGGTGGAGGCCGGCGTTGCCGCCAAGGACAGTCATAGCACCGGCGCGGTGGCCTGCGACCTCGATAATGACGGGTTTCAGGACCTCTATGTGGGGGCATGGGGCGATCCCAAGGACGAGCTTGACTTTCGCTCCTACGGTGCCGACGACGGCATCGTCGACTCACTGTTCCGCAACAACGGAGACGGGACCTTCACAGACGTGACCGAGGCGGCATTCGGAGATCTCGTCAACATGCGCTCCGCTACCTCCGTGGCCTGCGCCGACATCAACCTAGACGGCTATCTGGACCTGTTCGTCGGCAACCTGATGGCGCACGATTTTCGCGATTTTGCTTCAGGCAACCACCCCGGCCACTTCGACGTGCTCTATCTGAACGCCGGAGATATGACATTCACAGAGATAGCGGCAGAGGCGGGGGTAAGGGGCGGAGAGATAGTCATGCGGGATCCGACGGGCAAGCCCATCATGTTCGAGGATCCGGCGACCGGGCAGTGGTATGAGGGTTGGGATCCGACCTGGCTCGACGACGCCGGCAACGTGATCGGGGAGCCCACCTCTCAGACGCACGCCGCCTTCTTCTTCGACCACGATGACGACGGAGATCCCGACCTGTGGATCGCGAGCGATGGAGATCGCCTTAAGATCATGCGCAACGACTCGGACGGGTCGGGCGTCAGGTTCACGGAAGTGGCCCACGCAATAGGGATAGACAAGGTGGGAGCGTGGATGGGCTTTGCGATCGGCGATATCGATCTGGACGCGGATCTGGACGTGTTTGTCACCAACATCGGGTACCACCCCAACACCCGCCCTCCCATGCGCGGCCCCAGCGGCTCCTGCGAGTACCACCAGCGCTTCAGCTGGGGAACGTGCCAGCACTACCTTCTGCGAAACGACGGCACCGTCGACATCGAGGGGGTAGGCACCGTTCCCCAGCTTTACGATGTCGCCCCGTCGACGCGCGTTGTGCCCAGCCCCTACATGCCCCCCGAGTCTCTCGATCCCTCCAGGATCGACCCCCTTCAGCCCGTCCTGTCCGGCCTTGCCGCCTACGACTTTGGCTTTGGCGCGACCTTCTTCGATTTCGACAACGATGGCGATCAGGACCTTTACTGGCTGGGTTCGATCGTCGCCTCCGGGCAGGGTCCGGGAGGCGATGCGTTCCCGGGGGCGGGCCGCCTGATGCGGGGAGATGGCGCCGGAGGCTTTGAGGATGTCACCATCCGCGCCAGGGTGCTAGACGTGCTCGGCGTGCAGTACGATGGCATCGATGACCCCGACTCGATCTTCACCATGAGGGCCCGCAAGATATCCAATCGCTTCCATGAGAACGGCAAGGCAGTGGTGCACGGGGACCTCAACGGCGACGGGTACGTCGACCTGATCGCCACCAATAGCAGCGGTCCCGTGTGGGAGGGAAGGGAGAGCACGATCTCCCAGGTCGCCGGTCCCGTGTTCATCTGGATTAACGGCGGCGGCACCAATCACTGGATCACCCTGCGGCTGACCGGGCGCATGGCAATCGACGGGACGGGCAGCAATGCGGATGGAATAGGGGCCAGGGTTTACCTGCGTGCGCAAGGTAGCGACTCGGTGCAGGTGCAGGAGGTCAGGGCCGGCTCAAGCTACCTTTCTATGGACAGCATCGATCTTGAGTTCGGGCTGGGGCAGGCGACCTCGGTCGAAGAGATCGTGGTCTACTGGCCCAGCGGGGTGGTGCAGGTCATAGAGGACCTGCAGGCCGATCGGATTCACGACATCGTCGAGCCGGCCAGGTGACAGATCGCCTGGTGTGGCCGGCTGGCGGCTCCGGCAGGTCGGGGGCATGAGGATAGGGCTGATCGGCTGCGGCCATCACGGACGCACCCGGCTATCGGCGGCGATGGCCGCCATAGACGGGGTGGAGCTGGTCGCCTGCGCGGATGTGGACGAGGCCGCTGCGGCCCGTACGGCGGCGCAGTGGAGGTACGGCGGCGTCCACTCGGACTATCGCCGTATGCTCCAGCGTGAAAGGCTTGACGCTGTGATGGTCTCGCTCCCGCATCACCTCCTGGCCGAGGCGTCGGTGGCCGTCCTGGAGTCGGGAGCCGACCTGTTCGTCGAAAAGCCCGCCGGTGCGGTCGCGGCCGAGGCGGCACTGATACGCGACGCGGCCGCAGGCGCCGGGGCGAGCGTGATGGTCGGTTACTGCATGCGCTACAACCCGGGACGTATCAGGGCACGCGAACTGATTGTTGGCGGGGCCGTGGGGGAGCCTGTTCAGGTCCTTGCCTGCAAGTCGGCGACGCCGCTCGAGCACTGGAACTCGCGCATGGAGTTCGGCGGGGGACAGCTTCGCTGGCACGGCGTGCACATAGTCGATCAGGTGCTCTGGATGTGTGGCGTCCGCCCGGTCAGGGTTCATGCCGAGACGCGCTGGCACCCGGAGACCGGGGCCGACCGTGACACCGCCTTTACGATCGTGTTCGAGGGCGGCCTGACAGCGAGCGTGACGGTGTCCGCGAGCCTCTCGCGGCCATTTGACTTCGTCGAGTTCTTCGGAACGCGGGGAAGGGTCAGGACCGAGTGGCCCTCGGAGATCCTGGACGTGCAGAGCGACGTTGTCGCCGAATACGAGACCCAGACCAGGATCACCCCCATGCTCCCCGACTACAACGAGATGTACCGGCTGCAGATGCGGGACTGGGTGGACTCGCTGGCCGCCCGACGTGAGCCGCCGATTCCGGTGCAGGCGGCCGTGGACGTCCTGAGCGTGATAGACGCCGTGTACGAGTCCGCCCGATCCGGCTCGCCGGCCGCCGTCGGCAGCGGCTGAAGAAGGGGGCGCGACACCCTGAAGGTCACATCGGTCGAGACGACCCCGCTCAGGACGGGGCAGTTGCTGGTGAGGGTGCACACCGACCAGGGACTGACGGGCCTCGGGGAATGCTACGTCCTTTCCCCCGGCGTCGTTAAGCTATTCATAGACGACCTGCTGGCCCCCATCGTCACGGGAAGAGATCCCACGCTTCCCCCTCGGCTCTGGGACGAGATGTTCTACGCGACCACGCGCTACGGGCCGATGGGCCTGCAGACCGCCGCGATAGGCGCCGTCGATATCGCTCTGTGGGACATCTCGGGGAAGGCCGCCGGGCGGCCCCTCCACGAGATGCTCGGTGGGGCGGCGACAGGGACGATACCCCTCTACCTGAGCACGGGTATGGGCTGGAGAAAGAGCCCGGGGGAGATACTCGAGACGGTCCAGCGGGGCCTCGAAGCTGGCTTCCGCGCCTTCAAGGTTCGCATGGACTGGAACTCAGACAGGATCGACCGTGACCCGCAGGCGGACCTTCAGCGGTTCAGGGTCTGCAGGGACTTTCTGCCCGGCGAGGTCGCGCTGAGTTTCGACGCGAACAACGGCTATACCGCATCGACCGCCATCAGGCAGGGCAGGGAACTCGAGCAGATGGGGGCCTCCCACTTCGAGGAGCCGGTGCCACAGCACGACATGCCCGGCCTCAGGAAGGTGGCGCGGGCGCTGGACCTCCCGGTCTCATTCGGAGAGCAGCAGCACACGCGCTGGCAGTTCCGCGACCTGATAGAGCTGGCCGACCCGGACATACTCCAGCCCGACGTGGTACTGGCCGGTGGCATCACCGAGTCCGCACGGATCTACGAGGTTGCCAGGACCTTCGGCAAGGAGGTCATGCCCCACTGCCCGACCGCGGGTATCGCCAGCGCCGCGAGTCTGCATCTCTACAGCACCCTGATAGACGCGGCGCGCCCGCACGAGTACTCGGAGGAATTCTCGGGAGACCCGTCGACCATTCTCGCAAGGCCCATTCCCAGGCAGGGTGGCGTGGCCAGCCTGCCGGAGGGGCCGGGTCTCGGCGTTGAGCTGGACGAGGCCGCCGTGGATCGCCTGTCGGTCGACGTGTAGGACGCCCCGGGGCCCCTCGGGGTCCTAGAGGCGGAGGTCGCCGGGAGCTGGGTTTATCGATGTGCGCTGGTGGACGACGAATTGCTGTTCGTTGTGAACGGCGTCCTCGTCCAGCTCGACCCAGTTGCCCCACGGATCCTGCAGGTAGACGCACCGCAGGCCTTCGATCAGCTCGACCGGAGGGTTATTGACCCTTGCGCCCATGGGTTCTATCCGGGCCAGCACATCGTCGATGTTCTCTACGTTGAAGGACAGGTGTGACGCGCCGGTGACGTTCCTTCGGTGCTGCTCAGCCGTGTCGCGTTCCTCGGACTTGGGATTGACGTATTCGATGATCTCCAGGGAATGGCCGTCGATTCCGCCCACAAACGCCGCCTTGACCTGCACGTTGCCATATCCCAGAAGCTGGGACAGCTCTGCGCCGTCGGCTTCGACCTGGAACCTGACCGAAAGGCCGATCCCATCGCAGTAGAACTCGATGGCCTTCTCGATGTCGGTAACGACGAATCCCGTGTGATTGAGCGTGACTCCCATCTTAGAGGTCCTCCCCGGCTGAGGTTTCGATCCGCTGCCCGCATGCCGCCAGACGACGGTTTTCGAACGGGCCGCGCAACGCCTAAAGACACTACAGACACCTTCGAGTCCGCGCAACCGCCTATGGACTCTGAAGCTCCTCCGCGAAGTTGAACAGCTCGGGCAGCCCACCGGTGTGGACGAATACCGCGGTGTCGTCGGGTCCCAGCACGCCCGCGCGCGCGTGATCGATGAGGCCGGCCATGACCTTGCCCGTGTAGACGGGATCGAGCAGTATCCCCTCGAGTCGAGCCAGCATCCTTATCGCTTCGGCGCAGGCGGGACTCAGCTTTGCGTAGCCCGGCCCGACGTAGTCGTCAATCTGGACCACGTCCTCCCAGCCGAGGCGCTCGTCGAACCCCAGATGCCTGAGGGCGTTGTTGGACCAGGTGACCATGTCGACGAACGACTCTTCGGGGGTTCCAACCAAGAAACCGTTTACCTGCCAACCTAGCCCCAGTGCGTCCGACGCTATCTGGAGGCCGCCCTGCGCTCCGCCGCTCGCGATGTAGACCTTTGCTTCGCCGACCCCCAGTTCATCGAGCTGATCGGCTATCTCCAGAGACGCGTCCATGTACGAGATTACGGCGGAGGAGCGGGACATATGCTCCCTTAAGTGGTTATAGGGGACCCGGCCCTCGTCCCTCAACCGGTTCTCTACTTCTCCTACGTAACCTGTGACCTCCTCGGTGTCGGTCGTGTCCAGCAGGTGAAGCTCGGCGCCGAACAGGCTCTGGATGAGCAGGTTGCCCTGAATGGGCCTGCCCCGGCTTCCAGGTGCGATGCACACGTAGTCCATGCCAACCTTCCTGGACGCCGCGCCGATGATGCGCGAGTTGTTGGACATCCAGGCATTGACGTTTACCGACACGTCGGAGCCCTTTTCCAGCGCGTCGGCCATGCAAAAGTCCATGTGCCTGACCTTGTTGCCCCCGAGGACCAGACCTGTCAGGTCGTCGCGCTTGATCAGAACCCTTACCCCCAACTCACGCGAGAGGTTTTCCGCCTCCTGCAGGGGTGTCGGAATTGCGGCGATGCGAACCCTCGGAAGCCCGTCCAGTAGATCGCGGAGGTCGCGCCGGCTCATGGCCGGCATCTTGAACGGGGTTGGGGTCAACGACCGGGCTGGATCACCGCCAGTATGGCGATCGCCTCATCAGGGTCCAGATCGACTCCGGCGGCCGGCTCGGGCTCAAGTGCAAGGAATACCAGCGAGTAACGACCGAACTTTTGGACCGTCGGCGCGGTTTGGCCGCCTTCGAGCGCGATCTCAGACTCGCCCAAGGGGCCGGCCGGCACCCTCAGCTTGACCCGGATCACGGCTCGCCCCGGCTCCGCACACGTCTCGCCGGCGGGGCATCGGGTGTCCTCGACCACGCCGAGGAACTCGACGATAAGGCCGCCGGGACCCAAGGGACTGCTGATCTCCTGGCCTATGCCCAGCCTCACGGGGGTCGCCAATTCTACGGACGTTTTTCCGATACCCGGTTCGGCATCGACGGGCTCTGCAAACTCAAGGGCGGCCTCATCGATCACGGGCTCCTCGGTCGGAGTGGGCTCCGGGGTGGGCACTCGGGTCGGCGTCGGATCGGGCAGGGCCGTTGGGCGCTCGCCTGTCGACCCGTCGGTCGTCGGGGACGCGTAGCCGACCGAGGTCAGCACCTCTGCCGAGGCCAGTATGCCCTCGCTTCCGGTCCCACCCATCACAAGGATCCTCCCGTCTGTGAGCCTGACCGCACCATGCCGGTACCGGCCTGTCCTCAGGGAGCCCACGGTACTCCACTCCTGGGTCGAAGGGTCAAATACCTCACTCGGGGCCAGATGGCCGATGCCCCCTGTGACCAGCACCCGCCCGTCGCTGAGCAGGGTCGCAGCGTGCTCTGCGCGGGGCAGTTCCGTTTCCCCGGCCGGGTCCCACATGTTCGAGTCCGGATCGTAGATCTCTGCCAGGGTCCTCTTGCCCCTGCCGCCGACCACCAGGACTCGCCCGTCGGTCAGGAGCGTGGCCGTGTGAAATGCCCTGCTGACGGCCAGTGGGGCAGCGGTACTCCACTCGCCGGTGCCCGGGTCGTAAACCTCCGCCGTGTTCGAGTAGGAGTCCTCCTCGCCGCCGCCTACCACCAGCACTCTGCCGTCGGCCAGCAAGGTGGTCGTGTGGTTGACCCTTGCCTCGGACATCGGGGCGGCGGTACTCCACTCGCCGGTGCCCGGGTCGTAGATCTCGCAGCCGGCTATCGAAGGGACCAGGCTACCATCTTCGTCGAAGCCTGCGCCTCCTGTGACCAGGACTCGCCCGTCTCGCAGAGCGATAGCTCCCATCGAGTCGCGGGCCTCATTCATGTCTGAGGCCGGCGCCCACTCGCCGTCGCCGGGGCTCCAGATCTCGACCGACGCCATCGGCCTGTGGTGTTCGTTCGTGCCGCCGGCAACCAAGACACGCCCGTCGCTGAGTTGGATGAGAGATGGAGACCTTCGCTTGTGCTCAAGGGGCCCGGTAAGAGTCCACTCCAGCGTCTTGGGGTCGAGCAATTCGGCGGTCTCGTTGAAGTTGCCGGCCTCTAGACCTCCCAATCCTCGGGCACGCCCCCCCACCGCCAGCAGCCGCCCGTCTGCCAGCCGTATGACGGCAAACCGCTCGCGTGAGGACTTCAGGTCCGGCGCGCTATCGAAGTCCCTCGCAGGCTCGAGTCTAGTGGCTGTCGGGGCCTTCTGGTCGTCCGTTTCTTCAGGATCGGGAGTGCTGGCTGCCGGCCCGGCGCACGCCACAGCCGCGGCAGCGATCATGCCAACGGCGACCAGCCGCCAGCTCTTGTCCATACTAGCCATCCCGCGTAGGCGCTGCTGCACTGGATCCATGGTCGACTCCCCCCGCAAGGCGCTGCGTCACCGGATCACCGTCGGCATTGTAGACGTCATGGCGTGTACAGTCACGCCTCGGCGGCCGGAACATAGAAGGCGTGCGCGAATGTGTCGCGGACCCGCTCCGTACGCCGCCGTACCGGCGGACTTCGTTCCCATGCTAGGCGCGCACCGTAACCTCTCTTCTCCCTCGCTACGCACACTCTGCAGGGTGGTCGCCCGTCCTAAGCACGTAACCGGAGAGCAACGTCCAACGTATTTGTTGATATGAGGCATTGCGCAAGACGGTCCGACTCATGACGGCTCGCTTACAATGGACTGGCGACTGGTTCTTCCAGCTAGGTGTGGGCGATGCCGACTCTGGGACGTTCTTCCACCGCGGCCCGGGCCGCGGTGGAATGTGGTCCGCCTCAGCCCCGGCCGTCACGTCCGAGCATGCATCCTGCCATCCGTTGGACTCTAGAAAGGAGTTAGCCGAGACGTGAGACTCCGATCCGCCAGCTTTGTGACCGGCAGCAAATTAAGGCGCTGGCTCGTGCTTGGTGCGGCTCTATTGGTGTGCCTGCTGGCGGTCGCCTCTTCTGCGGCATGCGGAAACGGAGAGCCGACTGAAACACCGGCGCCAGTGCCCGCGGATACGCCGGCTCCCACTGCCATCGCGACGCCAGAGCCTGCCGATACGCCGACCTCGACTCCTGTGCCGGTAGACACGCCGACACCGGCTCCCACTGCCACCGCGACGCTGGTGCCCGCAGATACGCCGACGCCTGTGGCGACTCTGGGGATCGACGACTATGCCATGCAGTGCCGGACGGTCACCGCCGCCCTGGACGCGACGCTGGCGGTAGATCCCCTTGCGGCCGGCAGCGGAGGGGACATTACGTGGGGACAGGTAGGAGAGATGTTCGAGGCCGTGTTGAACGCATATGGCCAGCTCAAACCGCCGCCGGAGTTGGAGGAGTATCACGAGGCTCAGCTGGAGGTAATTGAGGCCCTGCGCGACAGCGCCGAGTCTCGCCCCAGCTCCGATTCATTCCTTGAGGCAATGTTCACACTGCTCTTCGAGAAGATCTTACCGACATCTCTCGAGGTAGGCCTTGATCCAGGCAAGACCGATGAGGAGAAAGAGGCTCTCTTGATCGAGTTCGTACAGGGCGAATTCGGAGAGTTCTTCGGTCCGGAGTTCGTGGCGGCGGCCCTTGTCCTGGAGCAGGTCAGGGAAGACCTCCCGCAACAGACCGTAGCGATCTTGGACGCAGCCGGCTGCTATCTCGCCATCACCCCGTCGCCCGAAGGCCTGGGCGGCCCGTCCATCGACATGGACCAGGGATCCATGCCGGGACAATCCGACGATCACGCCGACTCATTCGACCAGGCGACCATGTTAGCCGTGGGCGAGCCCATCGACGCGGGGCTGGACTACACGTTCGACGTCGATTTCTTTGCCTTCAAGGCCGAGAGGGGAAAGTTCTACCAGATAGACGTGGCTCTGGGAACGTTGACTGACTCTGTGGTGATGCTCTATCAGGCCGACCTGTCAATGGATCAGGGCGGCCTGTTTCAGATCACATATAACGACGACCACGGGGGCTCTGCGGGCTCCCGCATCGTCTGGATGGCCCCGGACGCCGGCGAATACTACGTCGAGGTGTCCAGTCCCTTCGGGGATGGCACCGGCTCCTACACCTTGGCGGTTACCGTCGCGGATGTCTCCGACGATCATGCCAACTCGTTTGAGGAGGCCACCTCAATAGCCCTTGGTGAGGCCGTCGAAGGCACACTCAATTACGATGGCGACTCCGACGCATTTGTCTTTGAGGCTGTCGCGGCTGAGCTATACCGCATAGATGTGGCCACGGGAACACTGGCCGGCGAGGCGATGGCGATCGTAGATGCCGACCTGCGCGAGCTCGTTTACATCGACCAAGGGGGCCTTGAGCCGACCCAATTCGACTGGGAGGCACCCGGCTCGGGCAGGTACTACGTTGTGGTCTCCGGATCGTGGGGAGCAGGAACAGGCTCATACACGCTTACGGTGGCCAATGTCGAATAAAGGGGGCACCCGGCCGGATGATCCGAAGCGCCGCGTCCCGCCGCGCAAATGCCGTGTACCCGGGGTTACCTGAGCCTGACTGCGGTGCCGTAGGCGAGTATTTCGGACATGCCAGAGGCTACGGCGCTGGTCGTGTAGCGTATGTTCACAAGAGCATCGGCGCCGAGGTCCTCGGCATCCCGGATCATTAGCCTCGTTGCGTGTTCACGCGCCTCGCTGAGCATCTCGGTGTAACCGCCTACCTCGCCTCCGACCAGGCTCCTCAGTGCGGCCTGGATGTCGCGGCCTATGTGCTTGGTCCGCACCACGTTGCCCCGTGCGAGGCCCAGAATCTCGTCGATTTCTCGGCCGGGTATCGAGTCAGTGGTGCTGACGATCATGCTATCCCCTCACGCGTGTTCAACTCGCCTGCAGACGTTCAGGCCAGTTTATCCGAGCGTAGAATCATCCCCAACCCTGCGTCGAATGGAACTCGCCCGGATTCCTGAAACATTCGTATATGGTTGGCACCGGCTGGGCTCATTACCGAATGCGGGGTTCGGCCGTACTCGTGTGTGTTGGGTTGATGTCCCGAGATATCGTCAGGCGTGCGGGACGAGGCTGGCCAGACGGACCGAGCCGAGTCGAGGGTATCAGAGCGTGTGCCGGAGCGGCGATTGACCTTGCTTGGCGAATATGCCCACCATTGGACCGATCGCTCATCGTACCGGTGACCGTGTGCCGGAGAGGGAGGTAGCCGTGGAGAGACTCAGAAAGCCGCTTTCTATCGCATTTGGGCTAATGGCCGTCGCCGTGCTGCTGCACTTTGTGCTCAGCTCCTTTTACGAAGACTCGGTGAATGTCGACTCGATGTGGTATGTGTTCAATTGGATAATGGCCGTGGGCATAGTACTGGCTCTGGCGGATATCTACATCGAGAAGAGAGCGCTCAGCGAAGCCGAAATGGCCTGCCAGGTCTGGGTCAACGTGGCGCTCTATGCGGCCGTTGTGCTCGCGATTCTGTTTGCGTGGAACTGGTTCGATGACCTGACTGTTGGCGAAGATGGTCAGAGCCAGGTTCGCCTGGCCTACTGGGCTGTCATCGACGTCTGGTTCATCGTGCTGATCGGTACCAGGAGCATTTGTCTCTGGAAGTCATGAGCCGGGCGCCGCACGCTCAATACGGATCCTGAGGACCGGTGTCGCCCGCCCGACCTTAGCTGCCAGGAGGACCTCCACCAGGCTTGGATGCGTGCCTGAATTGGCAACAACATCCACAATTCGTCACAATCCGGGTAGCCTTTCCACCGATCTACTGGTATACCGGACGTAGAAGATCATCGTCGGCAGTAAGTGAGGGCCAAAGTGGCTAACTACGACTACGATCTGCTCGTCGTGGGCTCAGGCCCCGCCGGTCAGCGTGCGGCCATACAGGCTGCCAAACTGGGTAAGCGTGTTGCGGTCGCCGAGCGCAAGACCGTCGTGGGTGGCGTCTGCATCAACACGGGGGCCATCCCCAGCAAGTCCCTTCGCGAGGCCGTCCTGTACCTGTCGGGAGCCCGCCTCAAGGGCGTTTACGGCGCCTCGTACGCAGTAAAGGATCACATCCGCATCGAGGACCTGACCTTCCGCACGGACCACGTGGTCAGGAACGAGATAGAGGTCATACGCGACCAGCTCCACAGGAACGGCGTAGAGCTTATGGCCGCGGGCGCTGCCTTCCTCGGGCCCCACGAGCTGAACCTGGACATGGTGGACGGAGGCGCCCAGCGCCGGGTCACGGCGGAGAGGATCGTGATCGCCACGGGCAGCGGATCGTATGACGACGGCAGGTCCGGCGTCGACGGCCAGACGGTGCTCCTAGCAGAGCACATCATGGACCTGGACTATCTGCCCAGGACCATGGCGGTCGTTGGGGCCGGCGTGATCGGATGCGAATATGCCTGCATCTTCGCAGCCCTGGGGGTCAGGGTGACTCTGGTCGACAAGCGTGACCGGGTGCTTCCATTCGTCGACGGGGAAATTATCGAGTCGCTCAGCTATCAGCTCAGGCAGGAGCGGGCGATCCTGCGCCTCGGCGAGGAGGTCACGGGGATTGAACGTGTCGGAAACGGCCAGCGACCGGGCGTGAGGATCAAGCTGGCCAGTGGCAAGCAGATCGCCGCAGACAAGGTGCTGTACGCAGCCGGGCGGATGGGCGCCACCGACTCGCTGAATCTGCAGGCCGCTGGTATCGGCGCCGACGACAAGGGCAGGCTGAGCGTCAACGAGCACTACCAGACCGACGTCCCGCACATATACGCGGTCGGGGACGTAATAGGGTTCCCGTCCCTGGCCTCCACATCCATGGAGCAGGGCAGGTACGCTGCGCTGCACGCCTTTGGACGAGAGGCCAATCACGTTCCCGAGCTGTTCCCGTTCGCCATCTACACGATACCCGAGATCTCAATGGTCGGCCGAACGGAGGAGGAACTCACCGAGCAGGGTGTACCTTACGAGGTCGGCAAGGCCTATTACCGTGAGATCGCCCGCAGCCACATAATCGGGGACACTACGGGCCTGCTGAAGATGATCTTCCACCTGGAGACCAGGAAGATGCTCGGGGTTCACATCATCGGCGAGGGAGCCAGCGAACTGGTCCATATCGGCCAGGCGGTCCTGACCTTCGGAGGGACGGTGGACTACTTCCTCGATACGGTGTTCAACTATCCGACGCTTGCCGAGTGCTACAAGACGGCGGCCCTGGACGGCCTGAACAGGCTCTAAGAACAGGTCCCCGGCCCCCGCGCAGAGGCGGGGGCACCGTCTGAGCGTCTCGCGGTACCGCGACCATTCCGGCACCGAGCAGCGCCCCCTAGCCGTACATGTAAGCTCTCGGCAGATTCCGGGGGAGACGAGTTCGCCTCCTCAGGCCGCGGCCCATTGCGCCCGGCGGCGCCGGACGCTGCGCCAGGTCGTATCATGAGCGCATGGGCAGGGAGGTTTCTGGGATCGAGAGATTGAGTCCGGCGGGCCTGATCGTCGGAAGAAGGTCGCCAGCTCTCACCGGAGAGTTGTGGCGGCTGGTGAGCCATGCCAAGCGGGACGACGTGCTGGCGCCGGTGACCGTGGTCTCGCCGACGCGGTATGCCAGCCTTAGCCTTCGCCACGAGTTGGGCCGAAGCGGCTTTGCCAACGTTCGCTTCACCGAGAGTCCCGTCATCTCCGAGATGCTCGGCGGCCCCCGGCTGGCACGGGAGGGAAGAAGCCCGCTGACGGCGGTCCTGGAGGGTGCCTTCCTTCGCGAGGTCATCGCCCAGGCGGCCCAGCCCCTGGGGCAGGTGAGTGATCACCCGGCCGCACTGACCAGTCTCCGAACCTCCTTCAGGGAGCTGCGGGCTTCCGATGACGATGTCCTGGAGTCGCTGGAGCGCCGCGGCGGCCTCGGTGCGGAGATCGTAAGGCTGTACCGCATGTTCGCCGGAGCAAGCGCAAGCACCTGGTACGACAAAGAGGATCTGATACAGGCGGCAGCCGACGTGGTGAGCGTGGAAGGCCCCCTGGTCGGTGCCGACCTTGGACTGATCGTGTTTTACCTCCCGCGAAACCCGTCTCCGGCCGAGACCAGGCTGATCAAGGCCCTGTCAGGGCACGGCCGCTGCGCCGTCCTGCTTGGAACGACTGGAGACGATAGGGCCGATGGACCGGTGCTCGCGCTGGCCGCGGCACTTGGATTCGCCCCCGGAGGCGAGGGCCGGAAGGGCCTGCCTGTCCCGCCGCCCGGTGAGACCCGTCTCCATGTGGCGCCCAACGCCCACGAGGAGCTCAGGTGGGTGATCCGCCGCATAGTGGAGAGGGCCGAGGAGAAGGGGACTCCGTTCCACAGGATGGCGATCCTCTACCGTGCGGACAACCCGTATGCCACGCTGATTCCGGCTGAGCTTAAGCTGGCGGACATTCCTGTGGCCGGTCCTGACCGTGCCACGCTCGGCGACACCGCCGCGGGCAGGACTCTCACCGGGCTGCTCAGCCTGTCGGGCGGCGAACTCGGTCGCGCCGAGCTCATGGCGTGGCTCACCGGGTGTCCCGTCAAGGCGGGGGCCTCGTCACGTGCCGGCTTCAGCCCCAGCCGGTGGGACAGGCTCACCAAGAAAGCGGGAATAGTCGGCGGCCTCGGCGAGTGGCGGAGCCGGCTTACGAGCTACGAGAGGTCGCTGAGGGCAGAGGCGGACCGCCGCGAGCAGGACGGCGAGACAAGCCGGGGCCGGGTCGACGGGATGAGGGCGGAGGCGGAGGAGGCGGCACAGGCGCTCTCATTCGTCGAGGAACTGGCCAGGAGACTGGGTCCACCGGCCTCAGGCAGACCGTGGAAGGAATACTGCAGGTGGGCGCTCGGCTTACTGGACACGTATCTTTCGTCGGAGCCTTCAGGTCCCGAGGCGATGGTCGCACCTGACGGTCTGGACAAGGTTTGCCGGAGGGTCGAGGAGCTGGCGGTGACGGACAAGGTCACGGCCGGGACCACGCTGGGCGAGTTTCGCCGGGCCGTGGAGGACTCCCTCAAGGCGCCCGCAGGACATCTGGGGGTGACCGGCGAGGGAGTATTCGTGTCGAGCCTGGACGCCGCCTCCGGAATGAGCTTCGATGCGCTGTGGATGGTCGGGATGATAGAGGGAAAGATGCCCCCTGCGGTCCGCCCCGATCCCCTGCTCCCGGAGCCTGACCTTCTTGGCTCTGGCGGGAGGTCGCGCATGGAACGTCAGGCGGCCAAGGACCGCTATGACTACCTTTCAGCACTTGGCGGGTCTGGCGCGCGGACCCTGTCGTTTCCGGCTGTCGACGCCGCCTCGGGAGCAAGGGCGTACCCGTCGCGCTGGTTCCTGGAGCAGGCTACCGCTCTCGAGGGGCAGCCGGTGCACACCAGTGACATCGGAGACCTTCGGAATCGCCCCTGGCTGACTTTCGTAGAGTCGGGGATCCACGCCCTGGCAGGTGCAGGCGAGCGGTCCATGGCCGACACTCTCGACTACAATCTGGCCCGTCTCCTCGAGTGGCATAAGGCGGGCAGGGCGCCGGCGCGCCACCCGCTGGCGCTGGATGGCCCGCTCGACAGGGCTGCCCGTATGGGTCGAAATCGCCGCCTCCGGCGGCTGACAGAGTATGACGGCAACCTGTCGTCCGTCGCGGCGACCTCAAGGTTCCGGGAGAACCTGGACCGGTCAGCGGTCTCGGCCACAAGCCTCGAGAGCTGGGCCGCCTGCCCATTTCGCTACTTCCTGGGTCAGGTGCTGCGGCTGGGTATGGTCGAGACGCCCGAGGAGATCATGACCATCAGCCCGCTCGAGCGCGGCTCCCTGGTTCACAGGATCCTCGAGCGGTTCATCCGGGACGCGGAGGATAGGGGGCTCTTGCCGGCGCCGGGCGAGGGATGGAGCACGCAGTCTCGCGGCCGCATCATGGAGATCGCCAGTCAGGAGTTCGCAGCCGCGGAGGCGCGAGGCGTTACGGGTAAGCGAAAACTGTGGAAGCTGGAAAAACAGGACATAGAGGCCGACCTTGACACGTTCCTCGAAGAGGACGCACAGGTGCGCAGCGAGCACGGGTCGACCAGCATCCGGGTAGAAGCCGCCTTCGGCTTTACAGGGGAGCCTCAGGCGGGCATGGAACTGTCGGACGGAACCCGCATCGGCTTTCGTGGCATGGCCGATCGGCTCGACATTAGTGCCGACGGGTCATCGGTACTGGTCATTGACTACAAGACGGGCGGCGCATATTCGTACCGGGAGCTGGAGCGGGACGTTATCGACCGCGGCAAGCGCCTCCAGCTGGGTATCTACTCCCTCGCGGCACGCAGCATAGAGCCCGCCGCAGGGAGGGTTCGGGCCGCCTACTGGTTCGCAACCGCTCGTGGCGGGTTCCAGTTTGCCCCGCACGGCTACCTCGATATCGGGGACGAACGGGCGAACAGGCGATTTCGGGAGGGAGTCTCGACGATAGTCGAGGGCATTCGCCGCGGGCTGTTCCCCGCCAATCCCGGCCCGCAGGACAGGGGTAGTGGTGCCAACTGCAGGTTCTGTGATTTCGACTCGCTCTGCCCGGCGCGCAGGGACGAATTCTGGGAGGCGAAGAGAGCAGACCCCATCCTGTCCGGCTACGTAGCCCTTGCAGGCGGAGACGGGGAGCAGCAGCGGTGACCGCCCCTCCGGCCCGATTCATCCCCGTTGACCAGGAGGCCCGCACCGTCATCGCCGAGCGGCTAAGTGAGACCCTCTTCGTCGAGGCCAGCGCCGGCACCGGAAAGACACACAGCCTGGTGGGAAGGCTGGTGAATCTGGTGGCCACCGGTGCGGCGACTCTCGATAGGGTGGCCGTGATCACCTTCACAGAGGCCGCCGCGGCCGAGCTGCGAGACAGGGCTCGGGAGGGGCTGGAGAAGGGCGCAGAGGACCGGTCACGTAGCGAGCGCGAGCGGAGCAACTGCCGCCGGGGCGTCGACGACCTGGACCAGGCGGCCATCCAGACCCTTCACGCATTTGCGGCCTCCCTGCTTCACGATAGGCCGCTGGAGGCGGGCCTGCCTCCGGGCTTTGAGGTGACCGACGAGATCGCGGCGGGGATCAGGTTCAACGACGCCTGGCAGCAGTGGCTGGACGCGGCGCTCGAGGAGGATTCGCCCCTGGCCGAAAATCTTGCACTGTCTCTGTCGCTGGGCGTTAAGCTGGGCCAGCTGAAGGAGACGGCCCTCGAGTTCCACCGAAGCTACAGCGACCTTCTGGAAGCCGTCTTTGACGAGCCGGAACCCCCGGGAGACGGCGCCGCCCGCAGGATCTCACAAGCCGGGTCCGAGCTCGGGCGGCTCTGCGAATTCTCCCACCTCGGACGGGAGGATCCCCTCTACCGCCACGTTAAGGGCAAGCTCGGTACGATCCGCAGAATGGCGGGTACCCCGAGCGGCCCGCCCGCCGCCTATCGCCTGCTGCTGCGAGTCCTGCCCCTCAAGTTCACCAGGGGCAGGAGGTCGGACTGGGGCCATGACCCGGAGACCGGTGCCAATGCCTGCGCGGCCCTGAAGGACCTGCTAAAGGACCTGGACGAGGAGGCCCGACTCCAGGTCAACGAGGCCAGGCGAGCCTGCCTTGGACCCATCCTCGGGGCGATGCGGGAATTCGTCATCGACTATGCGGGACATCGGCGATCGGAGGGGCGCGCGGAGTTTCACGACCTGCTCGTCTGGGCTCATGAGATGCTCCGCGACGACATCGGGGTCCGGGATCACTTCAGGAGCCGGTTCTCTCACCTTCTGATCGACGAGGCCCAGGACACCGATCCCATACAGGCCGAGATAGCGATGTTCCTGGCAGAGCAGGTTCCCGACGGGACGGCGGCGCATTCCCGGCCCGCCGCCTGGGACCGGATCACCCCCGAGAGCGGAAAGCTGTTCGTCGTGGGCGATCCTAAGCAGTCAATCTATCGCTTCCGACGTGCCGACGTGGCCCAGATGAGACGGCTTCAGCAAAGCATGGAGAGGGCGGGTGGAAGCACGGTTAGTCTGGTGCAGAATTTTCGCTCTCACAGGCCGATCACCGACTGGGTCAACCGGCTCTTCGGACAGTGGATGGCGGGCGGGGATGGCCAGGGCGTCGAAGGGGGCTATGCCCAGGCCCGCTACGAGGATATGTCGCCGAGGTGGAGCGGGAAGGCCGGCTCCGGCACCGGACCGCGCGTGTGGGCTCTCGGGGACGTGGCGGTGGAAGGGCCGATGGATGCGGTTCGCAGGGAGGAGCACAGGGATATCGCGTCCCTTCTGGCGCAGATCGTCGACCAGCAGTGGCTGGTCCTCGATGCGGAGGCCGCCGGTGCGACCGGTCGCGAGGTCTACAGGCCCGCAGCCTACTCGGACATCTGCGTACTGATCCCAACGCGAACCGGGCTGGCCAACCTGGAAAGGGAGATCGCGCGCCTTCGGATACCCTATCGACTGGAGAGCGCATCGCTCGTGTTCGAGACCCAGGAGGTCCGCGATCTCCTGAACTTCCTGCGTGCCGTTGACGACCCTTCGGACCACGTTGCGACCGTTGCCGCTCTGCGGTCGCCCGCGTTCGGTTGCAGCGACGTGGACCTGCTCCGCCACTACGAGGCCTACGGTAGCTTTGACTACCTGAGGGACCGCGCGCCGGGCGATGCGGACATAGTGGGAGAGGGACTGGATGTGCTTCGAGATTTCCACCGCAGGAGGGTCCGCGAGCCCGCGTCGGCCGTAGTCGACCGCTTCATCCGCAAGAGGGGATTGATGGAGGCGGCGGTGGGCCATCCCAGGATGCGCGAGCAGTGGCGACGGTATCGCTTCATGGTCGAACAGGCCAGGCAGTTCGCCGAGGTGGGCGGTGGCTCACTTAGGGCCTTCGTAGATTGGGTCGAGGACCAGATCGAAGAGGGTGCCCGCGTAACAGAGGCGCCGCTGCCGGAAACGGACGAGGAGGCGATCCGGGTGATGACCGTCCACGGCTCAAAGGGGCTTGAGTTTCCGGTCGTCATCCTCACCGGCCTCAACTCGGGCCAGAGAGGCCGCAGCCCGGGCGTGCTCATCGACCGGGAGACCGGGAGCGTTGAGGTCGGCATAGGGTCCGGAGCCGACCATATGGGCACGCCGGGTTACGAGTTGATGGCAGAGCGCGAAAAGCTCATGACGGCCGCCGAGCATGTGCGGCTGATGTACGTTGCAGCCACCCGCGCCCGGGATCACCTCGTGGTCAGCCTCAGGCGCCAGAGCGGTCCCAAGGCCGGGAACTCGGCTGCTGCGGTAATCTCCGGCCGCATGGCCGAGTGCCCCGAGCTCTGGAAGCAGGTCGTGCTGTTTCCACGTGCCGAGCCGGCTTCGCCGGACCCGCGCCGAGAGCCGGAGCGAACCACCGCGCAGGAAGAGCATTCCCCGGAGGCCCGCGATCGGTGGAAGAACGGGCGTCAACGGTTGATAGACGAGATGAGCCGCCCATCCTCTGTCGCCGCGACGGCTCTGAGCGGGGGGGACGAAGGGGACAAGGTTGAGCAGGAGACCGCTGAGCCCTGGAGGCGGGGCAGGGCGGGTACATCGCTCGGGCGGGCGGTCCACGCAGTGATGCAGTCGATCGATCTGGACACCGGAGATGGCATCGATGATCGGGCCAGGGTGCAGGCTTCAGCCGAGGGTATACCCGATCTTGAGAATGAAATAGCCAGGCTCTGCCGCGGGGCAGTTGAGAGCAAGATCGTTCGGAGAGCAGTTGTGTCCGGCCGCCTGTGGCGGGAGGTCCCGGTCGCTGCCGCAGCGGGGGACGGTTCCCTTCACGGCTTTATAGACCTGCTGTTCGAGGAGCCAGACGGACTGGTGGTGGTCGACTACAAGACCGATCGGGTGGACCCATCGGGGGACTCCGATCCCTCGGTGCGCTATCGTCTACAGGGAGGGGCCTACGCGCACGCCATCCAGCGGGTTACAGGCAAGAGGGTAAAGGAGGTCGTGTTCCTATACCTGGCCACCAGAGCAGAGGTGAGGCTGGAAGATTTGCCGAGAGCGATGCAGGACGCGGAAAGCCGGGCCCAGGAGCGCCTGGCCGGCTAATGCAGAAGGCCCGGGGCCCACGTTTCGGCCATCGGATGCTATGGGCCTTGCGGCGGGTGTGAAAGAGAGCTCACCCCAGATGCTGGGTCGCGATGCTCGGGCCTCCCAGCCGCTCGACCTCGGCCGCAACGAGGCTCCGGTGACACGAGCTGAACTCGCGCTCAAAGCAGGTGACGGCAACGCGCTCGCCGGATGCCGCCCAGTTGACGATCCTTTCCAGGGATGAGGGCCTGCGGGCAAGGTCAACTTTGAGGTACTCAGCGAGCAGCAGTTGCCTGTCCCGGTCGGTCTTTACCAGGCGCCGTCTTTCGGCGCCGATCCCGAGATCGGGCAGGTGTTCGTAGCGAATATCTAACTGTTCGCAGGCCCCGGCCAGGGCCCTCTTTGAGAACCCTCGTTTCCGGCTGATCGCGTTTCTGCGCACATCGCACAGCACGGTCACCTGCGCCCGGGAGAGCATGCCCAGGTAGTCTTCGACGGACCGTCCCTGGTAGCCGATGGTAAAAAGAGAGATCTTGCCGGAACGGCGCCTACGCTCGCTTCGGACGTCTTGCGCGCCGTAGCCGCTGCCAGGGACCCCGCCCGCCGCCACCCTGTCAGCGGCCCGACACGCCTGCCGGATGGTCCTGTGCACCGCCGGGGGATCTCCCGGCCTTCGGCGGGCATCCGTGGCCGGCATTGGTGGCCTGCGGCATCGACTGACTAAAGGTCCTCAAGCGTCCTGAGCGCGTTGCGGACATGGCTGGCCATCACAAGCTCGTCGTGGAACGCGCCCCTTATCAGCCCGTCTTCGGATATGACGTAGGTGACGCGCGACGTGCCCAGCCCCAGGTGGCGTTCGACATCGTAGAGCCGGCGAATGTTCCCGGACTTATCGCTACCGAGCCCGAAGGGTGTTTCGCAGGCCTCACCGAAGCGCCTCAGCCTTTCGACGCCGTCCGTGCTGATGCCCAGGACGATGGCGTTGTGCTCCCTGAAATCGTCATAGGCCTCTCCGAACTTCTTGGTCTGGACCATGCATCCGTGGGTGAAGGCACGTGGATAAAAGTACAGGACGACGTTCTTTCCCCGCTGCTCGGACAGACTGAATTGCTCGCCCGATCCCAGGGTGATCGTGAAGTCAGGGGCCGCGTCGCCGACTTTAAGCATGAGCCAGCTAACATTACTACGAGGGGGAAGCGGACTGGAGGCCGAGGGTGCGTATCCCGCAGCAATAGGGTGGGCGCCGGCCAACAGTCCCGCAGGGCCGGCAATCGCACGGCGTCGAGCTTCACTTCCGTCCTCCTGAGCTGAGCCCCGGCTCCCGATGGACTCTGCCCCGGACCGCCGATAATGATGAGACCTGCATGCGTGCTGCTATGATTCGACTGACCGGTGCGGGTATCCGGTGGCTCTCTGGGGCCGACCCGCGCCGGACCGTAGCTAACTCAAGATCATCGGTCCAGGAGAGGATCAAGTGAAGTCCAGATCCCGAAAAATAGTAGTCTTGCTCGGTCTGGCCGCGTGCGTGGCGATGCTTGCCGCCGTTGCCTGCGGTTCCGGAGACGAGCCGACACCCGCCGTCGCTACCGAGGTCGGCGAACCGACGACGGTCGCCGAGCCGACCGCCACACCGACCGAGGAGAGCCCGCCGGAGCCTTTCGTGATAGGGGCCATGGACGCGCTGACCGGGGTCGCCGAGTCCTATGGCAACCCCCTGCACCAGGCCAAGCTCCTGGCGGTTGAGGAGATCAACGCCGCCGGAGGCATCAACGGTCGCGAACTGAAGCTGATCGTTGAGGACTCCAAGTGCAACGCCCAGGACGCCATCACGGCCTACAACAAGCTGACCGATGTCGATGGCGTCAAGATCATACTGGGCACGACCTGCAGCGGCTCGATGCTGGGGGCGGCACCACTGGCCGAGAAGGAAGGCGTCGTCCTGTTGTCGGCATCGGCCACCAGCCCCGATATCGCCCTGGCCGGCGACTACATTTTCCGCACGGCCATAAACGACCTTCGCCTGGGCGTCGACACCGGTAACACCCTGTGGGTTGATGGGATGCGCAAGATAGCAACCATCACAGAGGCAACAGACTATGCCGAGGGCACCCGGCGCACTTCGGTTGCCCAGTTCGAGATGCTGGGCGGAGAGGTCCTGGCGGCGGAGAGCTACTCGTCGGAGGTCCTCGACTTCCGCAGCCAGCTGACCAAGCTGCTGGCCGAGAGCCCCGACGCCCTGCTGCTGGCCGCACAGGGGGAGGTCTCGGCGGGAACGATCATGCGGCAGGCCCGCGAGCTCGGCTTCGACGGCCCCATCTATGCCGAGTCCGTGGCCAGCTCGCCTGACTCCCTTGGCATAGCCGGCGACGCGGCGACCGGCCTGAAGGCCATCGTCCCGAACCCGGACCTGTCCACCGACGCAGGTAAGCAGTTCCTGGCCAAGTTCGAATCACGCTTTGGCGTGGTCGCCTCGCTGCCGTGGTTCCAGGGGTCCGCGTATGACGACGTCTACATCGCCGCCGAGTGCCTCAGGCAGACCGGTGATGACCAGGACGCCGATGGTTTCCGGGATTGCCTCTACGGCCTGACCTGGAGCGGAGCCATAGGGGATGACTACAGCTTCGACGAGAATGGTGAGGTGGAAGGACTTTACAACGTGGTGATCGAGGTCCTGCCGACGGCGGAGCGGACCGATGAGAACCTGGGATACAGGGTCCTCGGGCCCGCACCCACCCCCTGACGGCATCCGCGGGGCGGCGATAGCGGGACCGGCTCTCGCAGCAGAGACCATTGGCGGCTACCGCGTGGCCGCTCGGTCCCGGATCGTGCCTCGGGCAGAGTGGCGCGGGACCGGCTAGCGCGATCCTTTGACCTGCACGGTCACTATGTCCAGACCGTAGTACTTTTGGTGGTGCACCGAGGAGGCGTATTGACGCAGCAGTCGCAGCGATATCTCACCCTCCTCCAGACCCTCGGCCTCCTCGGTCAGGTACGCCAGCCTGTCCTCGAGATTCTCCTCATCGAAGATCGCCATGAATTCCATCTCGACCGCGCCCGCGGTCGGGCGCGCGACGATCACCAGGCGAGGCGCCTGATCGTCCGTCCGGTCGTCGTCCGTCTGTATCAGGCTGATCAGGGTCTCTTCGGCGGCCGAGCGCAGGCGGTCGGTGGACTCTCTGTTCCATCCGATCCTCGATGCGGTGCGCCTAACGAAATCGTCGATCTCGGGCAGCGACGAGATGTCCAGCCTGGACTGAAGCTGCGCGGACCTGCGCGGATTGGTCATATTCAGGAACAGGGTCATCGCCAGCGCGGCCGCGGCGCCGATGAGCATGCCGTTGTCGAGCAGGTCGCCCCAGGCCCCTCCCAGAATATCGGCGAAGATCGTCTGATGTTCTATACCCGCGCCAAGGGAGAAGGCCACGGCCACAACCATCACCTTCTGAAAGTCCAGGCCGTCCTGTATGACCGTCCGAAGGCCTCCAACGAACAGCAGCCCGGTCGCGGTCAGCAGGTAGGCTCCCATCACCGGGCTTGGGATCGTCAGCAGGGCGGCCGGTATCTTGGGGAACAGGGCCAGGATCACAAAGACCACGCCTATCACGAGCCCGACGCTGCGTGCTGCCACGCCCGTCAGGTTGGTGAGCGAGACGCTGGTGGAGGAATAGACGGTTGTGGGAGGGGTCCCGAAGATGCCCGACAGCAGGATCCCGATCCCGTTGGTATTGAGCGATCCCTGCACCGATCGGAAATCGGTCACCTTCGGCCTGCGCCTTGAGGCCTGCTGGATGGCGACGCTGTCCCCGATGTTCTTGATCCCCCCGACGAGCGTGATGACCACGAAGACAGGCAACAGCGCCCAGAATCCCGCACCGAACGTAAGATCAAATCCGGGAAATCCTCCCCCGGGTATGCCGGCCCAGCGCGCATCGATCACCCTGTGAACCTCGTATGCGCCGAATGCGGCGGCGGCCACGCAGCCGGCGCCTATCCCGATCAGAGGGGACCAGAGCCGCCAGGCCCCGGAGACTCGAAGCGCAAGGCCCGTGGCGACGGCCAGCGTGACAACGGCGATGACCGGCCCGGAGAAGCCCGGCGCCCCCTCCGGGACCTCGCTGACCCTGTCCAGCGCGATCGGAAGGACCGTGACTGCGATCAGCATGAGCACCGTGCCGGATACCACCGGCGTGATGATCCGGCGCAGCAGGGGAAGCCATACGGCCAGCGCAATGTAGAACAGTGATGCGACGACGACCAGGCTCGCCAGCAGGGGTGGGCCTCCCTCGGTAAGCGCCAGAACCGAGACAGCCACGAAGTTCGGCGTGGCTCCCATGATGAGCACATGTCCTGCTCCAAGCCGCCACACCCGGCTCGCCTGAAGGGCTGTGAGCACGCCGGCGATGATCAGCGCCGCGAACACCGCCCACGACAGGTAGCTTTCCCCCTGGCCGCCCGCGCTGGCGGTGATCGCCACGACCAGTACCAGGGGGGCCAGGCCGAATATGACGCCCTGGAGGCCGACGCCGATGGAAACGAGCGGCGGACACCGCTCGTCCGGCTCGTATCGGATGGTCTCGTTAGTGCCGGATGATGCCAATAACGCCTCGCGGCCGGGAACCGCTCTTTCTGCCTATTCGCACCCTGCGGTGCGCTGAACGGGCTCCTAAGGGTTTGCTGTTCGGCGGGCCCCGCCATAACGACGGCGCCCCCTTTAGTGACCCAGCCAGCCGACGTGGTTCCCTGCCGCCGAACGGATTTCAGGTAATCGGGCCCGGGACCCCTGCGGCGAGAACCTGGGAGGGGATCTCCCGTCCACCGGCAGCAACCCCTTCGGCAATACCTGTCCAGCGGCGCAAATCGCTCCCGCGTGGTCGGCCGAAGCGTAACATACGAACCCGTACCCGCCTCATGGCTATCTCACACACCATTCTGAGTCCAATGGAAGGGCGGTCCCGGCTCCCGGCCGTCGAGCCCACACCCGCGGTTCGTGCCAGATCCAATGAAGCTCTCGGTCGTCGTTCCCGCCTTTAACGAAGAGGCCTACTTGGCCTCGACGCTCGATTCCATCCACCGGGCCGCGGCGGATCTGCTCGGCCGAGCCGATGTTCATATAGAGACGATCGTCGTTGACAACGGTAGCTCGGACGAGACCGCCGCGGTTGCCAGGGACAACGGCGCGAAGGTTGTCCGCGAGCCGGAGCAGGGAATCTCGCGGGCACGCAACGTCGGCGCCCGCCACGCGGAGGGGGATGTGCTCGTGTTTGTGGACGCCGACGTTGCGCTGCCTGAGACGCTGCTAACAGAAATTCACGCCGCGATGAGCGATCCCGATTGCATCGGAGGCGGGGTGGACGTCGAATACCGGCCCCGCCGCCTCTCCGTTAGGCTGTATCTCCATGGCTGGCGTCTGCTCGGCCGCCTGATGACGATGGTGCAGGGCGCCGCACAGTTTTCTCGAAGGTGCGCGTTCGAACAGCTGGGTGGCTACGACGAGACGGCCTGGATCGGCGAGGACGTCGACTTCTACTGGCGCCTCAGACGGCTCGCGCACAAGAAGGGTAAGAGGGTCCACCTGATACGTGACATCCGGGTGAGGCCGTCAACGCGTCGCTTTGACATGTGGCCGCTATGGCGGATCCTGCTCTGGACCAATCCCGTCTTCATCGCGCTGCTGCGCCGCACCAGGTCGGTCTGGGGAGGGTGGTACTCGCAACCGGTGCGCTAGACGGCGCCGATCGTCGATCCTGAGGCGCACCTTCCCCGGGCGGGGTCCATCGGCCGGCGCCGCTCGACGGCCCTCTCTCGCCCTTGGGGTTCGACGCTGACGCCCCGCGCTGCGATAGAGCACCGGGGCCGGAGGTGACGACCGGCCGCAGCATTATCGGTGGCAGCTAGGGCTTTCGGCCTATCGCCTCGCCGAAGGCCAGTGCGCCTACTGCCCCCTCCTCGTCCCTCCATCGGTCATGGTCGCTGCGCCATTCGTCGAGTTGCTGCTGGGTAGCCAGTCCGTACTTTGTCACCACCTCCATTACCTGGGGGGAGTAGAACCAGTCGGCAACGAAGGCATGGAAGAACGCAACGTCCTCGGGCGCTCCGAAGAATTCGAAGGAGCCGGAGGACCGAATGTCCGTGAAACCGGCGGCGATGAATCTGCCCTTGAGCTCCTTTCCCATCTGGGGGTGGCCGCCGTTTGCTGTTAAGAGGCCTGTAAAGGTCGACCACGCGGCAAGAGTATGCTCTGAACTGGGCTCGAGAAACGAGGATTCCACGATTACTTCGCGGCTGCAGATGATGCCTCCGGGCCTCAGCACCCTCCTTACCTCCGCCAGCACCTTCTCGGTATCAGGGACGTGCATTAGAACGGCATGGCAGTGCGCGACGTCGAACGAGCCGTCTTCGAAGGGAAGCTCGGTTACGTCACCGACATGGAAGGTGGCGTTGTCGTGCCCGCCCGCCCGGGCGGCCGCCCGGGCCAGGTCGATCTGTGACTCCTCCATGTCAATGCCGTGGAGTTCGCCGGGATTGACCGCGCTTGCAAGGCCGACGGAGATATTACCCGGCCCGCAGCCGAAGTCCAGCAGGCGCATTCCCGGCTCGAGCAGGGGCAGCAGGTGCGCTGCGTGGCTCTTTGCGCTGCGGCGATCGAGAAGCTGTCTGAACTCCTCGCTGTAGCCCATCGTGTAGCTGGCTTCTGCCATCTTTCCATCTCCTGGCTGCATCAAAGTGTCATTGAATTGATCCAAACATGTATAGCCTGTGTCAAATGAAATGTCGAACCGGACCGCATGGGAATAACTCTTCCTGGTGAAGGATCTGACCATCGGCGGACATTCGGTCAAATCGCGAGTCCGGGGGCCGCGGCGGGCTGCAGGTAGGCTTCGTCGGGCACCAGGCAAGAGCCCGCTCTAACGGTGAACTAGCGTGCTGTATCGGTCATCGCCCACCTCAGGGCGCCGTCGATTTCGGGGTGCCTAAACTCGAAGCCGCTCGCGGTGAGGCGGGCGGGATCCATCCTGGCACTGGATGTTACGACTTCCGACAATTCGCCCTGCATGATCCTTAGCGCCACTTCGGGGATCGCAAAGAACGCGGGACGTCCGAGCGCCCGTCCCAGCGCCCGGGTGAACTCAGAGTTGGTAACCGGGTTGGGAGAGCTCACATTAATAGGCCCGGACAGATCGCCGTGCTCAAGCGTCCAGACAATCGCATCGATGGTATCTGATCGAGTCAGCCAGCTCATGAACTGGGATCCCGAGCCAAGCCTTCCGCCCAGGCCGAGTCTGAAGAAGGGCAGCACCCTTGCCAGCATGCCTCCGGCGGCGGCCAGCACGACGCCTATCCTGAGGTTCACCACCCTGACATTCGCCGCCGCGGCTGCGGCTGCGGCATCTTCCCAGTCCTTTGTGCTTTGGGCCATGAAGCCGGCGCCCGAAGGGGAGCTCTCGCCGAGCAGCTGGTCGCCCCGGTCCCCGTAGTACCCGCCCGCGGACGCGCAGGCGAACACTGATGGAGGTGACTCGAGGGAGGCCAGCGTCCCTGCGAGCAGGCCTGTGCTCCCGATCCTGCTGTCCCTGATACGTGCCATCTGTTCCGGGGACCACCGGCGGTTGGCTATGTTCTCACCCGCCAGGTGGACGACCGCGTCGAACCCTTCGATCTCGCGCCGCTCGATTTTCCCCTTATCAGGTTCCCACAGGATGCCTCGCTCCACACCCACCGACTGTGGACGCAACAGTCTGACCACGTCGTGACCGCTGCCCTCAAGGGTCCTGACGAGCATGGAGCCGATCAGACCGCTCGACCCGGACACCAATACCCTCATGCGCTGTCCATCCCCAAAGCCGCTCCCTGCGTCATAAGGCAAGCTGACACGCTAGTTCCCCGAGGGGCGTATCCGGGCTGTCTTCGGAGCCGGTGCCTCGGCCCGGCAAATGAGACTGCCCCCGGGGCCCGACGCATGATCTGTGAAGTGGGTCGGCAACAGATAGCGTTATTCAAGGGGAATGGAGCCGAGGAAATTGCGCACTTCCACAGCGCACTCCTCTGGCCTTTCCAGGGGGAGAAAGTGTGTTGTCTCCGGGAGGAAATCGTATTCCACCTCATCGATATCGCTCAGGTCCAGGGAGGGCAGATACGAGAAAGGAAGGGTGGGGTCGGCCCCGATGACCTTCAGAGGACAGCGCAGGGCGGCAAAGTCCACGAGAACGGCGAAGGCTCTGGCATAGTCCACGATCTGAGCCTCGTACTCGCGGGGACATCTCAGTGTGTAGCCTTGTCCTGCCTCGTCTTCCCGAAGTGTTGTTCTTGCCAGCAGTTCGTGGACCCCGGGAACCGCATTCTGGAATACGGGCAGGATCCGCAGCAACTCGGCGAACTGGTCTATGCTCTCGAACCTCGGGGACCGGCTTCGTGCCAGGGCGGCGGCCCGCATGGCGGCGGCATCGAACTGCTCATAGCTGTCGTCCGGCTTGCACAGGGGCGGGTCGAACAGCACCATGGCCGCATATCCGCTGCCCCTGGCCGGTGACAGCAACGAGGCAAGGCCCGAGACGGAGTGGAATACTCCGATCGTGGACTTGCTGCCGTAGTAGCCTTCGGCGGCCTTGGCGACGGCGTCGTGGTCGCTGACCAGTGAGGGGAAGTTGTGCTTGCGAAGAGAGCCGACACTGTTCCAGCCATGGTTTCTAAGGTCATAGATCACCAGGTCGAAGTCATCGGCCAACAGAGACCAGAAGGGATAGTACAGGTCGATCGCCAGGCCGTTGCCGTGGCTGAGGATTATCCGCGGGCCGTCAGGATTCCCGTGACGCCGCATGACGATGACGGTCTCGTCGTCGATGCGGACTTCGTGCACCGAGAGCGGTTCGGGCACCTCCCAGACAGTTTCTTGACCGGTCGACAATGCCTGGGCTACCTCATCCTTGCATTGCAGAATGCGCAGAGGCCGAATCCGGCGCCGGGTGGCTGACCGGATGCATCTCGTGTGCAAGGGCCGCGGCAAAATCACTGTTTCCGAGATCCTCGATTCGCCAGCTAACTGCTGGCAGGTGGTGAAACCGGAATACGCCCCTGGACTGGCCGCCGCGCACATTTGCCGGTACCTGAAATCCGGACACATCCGTGAGGTGGCCCGTGCCCAGGGCCTTGATCAATGCCTCCTTGATCGTCCAGAGGCGGAAGAACATGTGGATCTTCCTGTCACCGATCGCCCTGGACAGCTCGGACCGTTCATCTGGACCAAGTACGTCCACAATGGGCCCGTCGAGGTCGTGCCGGCTGGTACGTTCCTCAACGTCAACGCCCAGACGCCCCATCGGCGCAACGGCAATCAGCCCGTGGTCACCGCTGTGACTGACGTTCAGGCTTATGGGAGCCGGCGTTCCCTGCACCTGGGCGAAGGGCTTGCCGTAGGGCGAGGAGCCGAATGCAATTCGCTCGCCCTTGCAGTCGAGCCGCCTACTGACGACGGTCCGGAGCGCAGCGCGGCTCAGGGCGAACCGGCGGCGGGGGCCGGGATGCAGAAATCTACGCCACTGGGCCCTCTCTCCATCATCGAGCAGCGAGAACGCGGCGCTCTCACGCGCCGCGTCGGCTCTTAGGTCAACGTGGGTAACTTCTACCCCGCCGGTTATTGAGAAGGGACGCCACCAGTCCTCGGCAATGGACATGGGGGTACTGCGAGTGTCCTGACCGTCGCCGTGCCCGGTAGCCTATGAGACCGGACGCCCGCCTCGGGAGTCGCTGGTCAGCCGCTCCGGGAATCCAGGAAATCGATGAGCGCCCCGATCGTGTTGATGGTTGCACAATCGTCGGGTGTCATGGAGACGCTGAAATCCTGGGCAACTATCTTTCCGAAAGCGACGATATCCAGGGAAGATACGCCCGAATCCCTGAGGCTTGAGTTAAGGTCCAGTGGCTGACCTGCGGTCCGCCCCTCCACCTCGAGGTTGTCGTCTACCAACTTCCTGATGCGTTCTTCGGTTGTTGCCACTAGAAGTACTCCAGTCAGATTTGATCGTAGGATAGCTATGCCAGCGGGACAGGTCAATTCGGCTTAGGCGGGACGCCGCGGAGCGGGCGGCCCGATCGAGCCCGTCCGCTGCTGGGCTCATGGAATGCCCACAGAGCAAATCGACCGGTCTAAGGCGCGGCCAAAGCCGGCGGAGTCGGATGGCCCGGTGGCTACACCCAGTGGCGCCTGCGCTGGAAGGGGTAGCCGGGTAGCGAGATTCGACGCCGGACCTCGCCCGCAAAGAGGCCGGCAAAGGAGATGTCCAGCCCGGCCTTGTAGGCGCCCGCCACAGTTCTGGCAAACCAGTCACCGGGCTCGGCTGTCGCTCCATTGCCGATCGGACTAGCCGGGTTAGGGAGCAGGAGGGGCGATCCCGCCGGATCCTGCCATGCGTCGATAATCTTCCGGCCGAACGTCTTGTCGGGTCCGATCTCCACCACCACATCCATCTCGAGCCGCTTAAGCGTCTTTGCGCCACCGGCAAAGTCTGCCGGTTCCCGGGCCTGCCCAAGCCAGTACCCACAGTCCAGTTCGTCCACAGACTCGATAGACTGGCCGGTCAGATTGCTGACCAGAGAGACATAGGGGGCGGAGAGAGCGTTGTCGGCGAGCAATGATTCCAGGCCGTCAAGCGACGGTTGCTCGTCCTTTCGGGAGGACCCTTCCAGCTCGCCCAGTGCCAGGGCAATTCGCAAACCCTCCTCCGGGCTGAATACCCCGGCCGCCTGTGCAGCCGTGAGTGCTCCCGGGCCGTGGCCGAAGACCGCACCGGGGCGTATGCCTGCGCTCGCCAACTGCGCGGTCAGGGCACACTGGAGCGCGTAGACTGCCAGCATTGCCCGTGCCGGATCCCCGGTGCCATCCTCCTCATCTGATCGGTCGAAAATCACATCCAGCAGCGAGATCCCTCGCTCCTGTCGGATCAGTTCATCGAACCTGTCAAGCAGCGCACGCGCAACCGGCTCGCTCCGGTAGAGGGCTTCGCCCATGCCCTGCCACAGGCTGCCCCGTCCCGTGTACGCGAACGCAACCTTGGTTGCTGCGTGCGACATGGCCTCGTCCGCCTCGGTATCAGCGTCGACCAGGGCACGCAGTCCTTGCCGAAGCTGCTCAGCGTCGGTAAAGACCAGACCGGAGCGGTGCGGAAAGTGGCTTCGGCCCGTGCCGGCCGTCCAGGCCAGATCGGACAGGGCGGCATCAGACGCCGGGCCTTCTTTGTCACCCAGCCACGAGAGATACCGCACCGCCAGTTCCCGCAGAGCATCGTTCGACTTCCCTGAAAGCGGCAGTATGCGGGTGCCGCGCCCGGTCAGTCCCTCACCGGACGGTTTCATATCGCCGAGAGGTGCAGGGAGCGATACAGGTATCGGCTTGGGACCGCCAGCTGGTTGGGGCGCGCCCTTGCCTGCCGAAGGGGTGTCTGCCTCAGGGCCGTAGCCTTCTATAAGGACATGCGCGTTTGTGCCCGACAGGCCAAATGCGCTGACGCCCGCAAGGGGTGGCCTGCCGGAAACGGTCGGCCAGTCCGTCCTGCTGGACGTCACCCGCACCGGCATCTGGTCCCACTCTAGATTCGGATTCGGGGACTCGAAATGCAGGCTCTCGGGAATCACCCCCTTGCTCATGGAAAGGACAGTCTTGATGAACGCAGCGATCCCCGCCGCCCACTCAATGTGTCCGATGTTGGACTTTACCGATCCGACGAGCAGCGGACGACCTTGATCTCGCTCCTTGCCATAAACGGCTGCCACCGCATTCAACTCGATAGGGTCGCCCAGCTGCGATCCGACGGCGTGTGCTTCCAGGTAGTCGACATCGCGCGGCGAAATGGACGCCCGTGTAAGAGCCTCCTCCAGCACGCGCTCCTGGGCCGGGCCGTTCGGCACCGTTAGGGCGGCGCTTGCACCGTTCTGGTTGACGGCCGAGCCCCTTACCACTCCCCAGATGCGGTCACCGTCTGCCTCTGCATCGCTGAGACGCTTGAGAACCACCATCCCGCAGCCTTCGCCCCGGACGTAACCGTCTGCAGCGGCGTCGAAGGCGTTGCATCGTCCTGCGGCGGACAACATGCCGATGTCCTTGTGGAACCTCACGAAACTCTGCGATAGCGTTGCATTCACGCCGCCGGCCAGGGCCAGGTCTACGTCACCCCACTGCAACGCCGCGACGGCTTGGTGCACCGCGGCCAGGGACGATGCGCAGGCCATATCAACCGGCATGGCCGGTCCCTCCAGGCCCAGGGCAAATGCAACACGACCGACCGCTACGCTCGCAGTCGTCCCCAGGTAGCTGTCGTCCTTGCCGCAGGCCGCGATCAGATCCCTGTACTCTGCACTGCCAACCCCTGCATAGACGCCGGCGCGGCTACCCCTCAGCCGGTCCGGATCTATCGCCGCATCTTCCAGGGCCTGCCAGCTGGTCTCCAGCAGCATCCGCTGCTGGGGGTCCATCATTCGAGCCTCAATGGGGGCAATGCGGAAGAATCTGGCGTCGAACTGGTCAACCCCTTCGACGAAGCCACCGCGGCGGTAAACGACATCCTCGGCGGCCGGGTCTCCCGTAAGGCCATGCCAGGGTCCCGGGTCCTGCCGCCCGTCCGTTACCGCAGTTCTCCCCGCTTCCAGCATCTCCCAGAAGGCTGAGAGGTCGGGCGCGCCGGGGAAGCGGCAGGCCATCCCGACGACGGCAATTTTCTCCTCCCCGGCTGCCGCATGCTGTCGGAGGTGCACGACTGCACCCTCTTGAGCTGAAACGGGGGCATCGTCCGCCATGGTCCGGGTAAGTTCCTCAACCAGGTGGCCGGCAAGGCTGGATATGTTCGGGTAGTCGAACACGGCCGTACTCGATAGCACGTGCTCTCCGGATAGGGCCCGGTTAAGACGGTTGCGGAACTCCACCGACATCAACGAGTCCATTCCCAGTTCGAAGAAGCCGACGTCCGGGGAGGGGGCTGCTGGCATCCTCAGCACCGCCTGTAGTTCCCCCTGAAGAAAGGAGACCATCAGACCTTCCCGCTCCAGGGCTGTTCTCTGCCCCAGTTCCGACATCAGGTCGGCTGCGCTGGATGGCGCTGCGCGGGCCTCATCGGACTCCGATCGTCCGGGGAGCACGTCTTCCAGGAACTTGGGTGCGTCTTCAAAATTCTCGCTGAAGACCTGCCAGTCCACCGCCGCCACCATGCTGGAGGTCAGGTCCCGGCGCACCAGACAGTCGAATGCTTCGAGGCCCTGTTGAGCGCTGATCCACCCGGTCCCCGATGCTGATAGCTGCCTCTCGATCCTCTCTCTCTGCTCTTCGGCTTCGCCCAGTCCTGACCAGGCTCCCCAGGCGATAGACTGGCCGGGAAGTCCCAGGGACCTCCGGTACGCGGCCAGCTGATCCAGAAATGCGTTGGCCGCTGCGTGATTGCCCTGACCCGAGTTACCCAGTACCCCGGTGATGCTGCTGAAGAGGACGAAAAGGTCCAGTTCGCGGTCCAACGTGGCCCGATGAAGGTGCCACGCCCCCAGGACCTTGGGCCATAGGACCTGCTCGAAGCGCTCCCACGTCTGGTTTCCGAGAGCGCCATCAGAGAGCACTCCCACGCTGTGTATCATGCCGGCCAGGGGGGGCATTTCAGCGTCCATTCGGGCCAGCATGGCGTCAACCGCCGCGGGCTGGGTCACGTCTGCCAACTCCACCCGTATGTCGGCGCCACGCCGCCTGAGGGACTCAATGGCCTCCGTGGCGGCGGGGTCAGGGGGCCTGCGACCGTTCATGACTATCGCGCCGGCGCCGCGCTCTGCCAGCCACTCGGCAACTACGACGCCGATGCCCCCCAGACCTCCGGTGATCAGGTAGGTACGATCAGGCCGCAGCAGACCACCGGCCAGGGGCGGCATTACAAGCACGTTCTTGCCGATGTGCCGGGCCGACCGCATGAGCTCCATGGCGGCTCCCGCTTCGGCAACCGGCCACCGGGTATGGGCCAGCGGTCTCAGGGTGCCGGCCGTTATCTCCTGCATAACATCGCGGAGCACGGCGCCCGGGCGGGCCGGTTCATGCATTTTCAGCCAGTCGAGCTCGAGGATGGAGTAGGAGACGTCGGGGCGCGATTTCGCCATCTCCTCAGCGCTCCAGATGTCCCGCCTGCCCATCTCCACGAAACTGCCCCCCAAGGCCAGGCAGGAAAGACTTGCCTCGATGAAGCCGGGACCGGTGAGGCTGTTCAGCACCATGTCTACACCGGCGCCGCCGGAGGCCTTGAGGATCTCCTGCCCGAAATCGGCCGTTCGACTATCGAAGACATGTTCGATCCCCAGCGACCGAAGGTACGCCTGCTTGGGGGAGCTTGCCGTGGCGAACACCTCCAGGCCCGCTGCCCGCGCCAGCTGTACCGCCGCCAGCCCCACTCCGCCGGAGGCGGTGTGGATGAGGACACGGTCACCGGCCTCGAGCCCGGCCATCTGAAAGCTCAGGCCGGCACTTACGAAGGCCGAGGGTATGGTTGCAAGTGCCGCGGCCGACATTCCCTTCGGCGCCGGCGCAACCAGTTCTGCCTGCGTAACGACCTGGGAAGCGAAGGTGCCGAAGCCCAGGCCGACCACACGGTCGCCCACTGCGAGCTCCGCGACGTCCGGGGCCGCCTCCACTATTCGTCCGCAGAATTCCTCGCCCAACTTTGGTTCTGTGGAACTCAAGACTCCCATGCTGAGCAGGACGTCGAGGAAGTTCAAACCGACCGCGTCCACTGCCACTCGAACCTGGCCAGATTCCAGGGGCTGATCAGGTGCAGGCTCTGCGTGCAGCCCCTCCAGTTCTCCCTGGTCATCGGGCATGAGACGCCAGTCCGATCCCTCCGGCAGGTCCAGTCTCTTCCTCGATGTGCCGCCTCGGATGAGGCGAGCGGCAAGGCGGTCGCCATCCCGGTAAGCGACCTGGGCCTCCTGATCGGGATGCATCAGCTCATCAACCAGGCGGGTGATCTCCGCCGGATCGGCGGGGTCAAGGTCCAGCATTCGCGGGCGAAGATGCCCTGCCTCTCGCGCCACCACCCTTCCGAAGCCCCATAGGGTCGCCCCGGCCAGCTGCCCTGCGCTCTCGCGCATGTAGCTGCGCTCAAGGGCCTGCGCCCCAAGCGTGATGAACCACAGGCCTCTGTCTGGAGCAACATCCGCATCCAGCAGGGCCTGCACCAGGGCCAGAGCGCTACCCCCGGCACCTTTTGCGTCCTCCCGCATCTGGTCCGTGGAGGCATCCGGCCCGTGCCCATCAAGTGCACTCAGGTGCAGCACACCTTGAAGCTGGATGTCTTCGGGAAGTTCCTCAAGGAGCGCTTGCCATGATTTCCGGCAGTCGGTCCCTATGGCCCTCCTGAAAATGTTTCCCTCTCCTGCCCGCGTTTCAGCTGACTGAAGCGATCCAGCCAGAACAGCGGTCTGGTTTCTGCCAGCCAGCTCCGTCGCCAGTTGAAGGCCCATACCGCCGCCTTCCGAGCATATGACCCATAACCCGGGAGGCGGGGCAATCTCTACAGGGCCCTGCGCGAGAAAAACGCTGGAGCCGAAGGGCCCGCCTTCCTCGGCACCCTCCGTACCAACGAAACTGACCTCGCTGTAGCCCGACTCCATCAGTGCCTGATGCCATACCGATGGAGAGGCCATTGCGTGGGCCGGCCGGTATTCGTCGGCGAATCGCCACCAGCCGTCCAGCAGACCAAAGGTGATGTCCTGCCAGCCGCGGCCACGCATATTCTCCAGGGCAATTAACTTGCCACAGGGCGCCAGCAGCTCGCGGCAGTGTGCCAGGGTCTCGCCCAGATCGCGGGTGGCGTGAAGCACGTTTGCCGCAATAATCAGGTCATAGGCATGGGATTCGAACCCCTGGCCTGACGGTTCCCTCTCGATGTCCAGTGGCCGGTATTCCATTGGTATTTCAGAATTACCGAAGCGGCCTTCGGCCTCGGCAAAAAAGCCGGCCGAGATATCTGTGAACGTGTAATCGCACTCTGCCGGGAGCACAGGCAGTACAACTGACGTAGCCGATCCGGTGCCTGCGCCGACCTCCAGCACGCGCAGGCGTCGTCCGTCTGCCCAGTCCCTCACCGTCTGGGAGACGGCATCAGCCAGGAGTCGGTTGGACGCACGCGAAGCGGGTGCAACAAAGTAGTACTCGGTTACCCCGGGTCCCTCACTTCGAAAGAGGATCTCCAGGGGGTCGACAGTCCCCTTCAGCCCGCCCGCAAGCGCGATGCCGCTCCGCCGTATCAGGCCCAGCTCGTTGTGGCCGTGGGGATATAGTTCAGCCACCTTGTCCGCGAAGGCCTCCGGGTCGGCCAGCGCCTCGTCGGGCAAGGGATCGCCGGCACCGACCAAAACGACGTATCCTGCCTTCCCTTCCGCCTCACCGAGCACACCACCGTCCCTCAGCAGCCGGAGCAAACGTCCCACCAGCTTGGAGTGCTGCGGTTCAACCTCAAGCAGGTCTCTGAGGGCCTCGGCCTCGACCACCTCGCCCCTGCGGCGTTCCCAGCCCAGCTTCTCCAGAGCCGCCAGGGAGTAGGAGCGGGACAGGCGCTCCAAATCGCTCAGGAGCATGACCCGGTCGTCTACTGCGACGCCCTCGCCAGACAGGTAGTCTGCAAACGGGCTCATGCCCTCACTGACCGCCGTCGGCCCGGCCAGGGCATCGGCGGACTCTAGCCCGCCGACCAGTGGGCGCTGCCGCCAGACCATCTCGTAGAGCATGTCCTGCACTCCCTCCGAGGCGGAAAGGAGTGCAGCGCGCGTAGCCCGCTTCACGGTGAATCCCGACAACCCTCCGACCGCGGCTCCTTGCTGATCGTAGAACCACAGGTCGCCTGTCAGGGTTTCCGGTCGTCCTGTAGATCCTGGTTCCGAGGTCGCTGTCAGGTCGATTTCCCTCATACGGGCATGGCAGACGAGCCGCCGGGGAAGGGGGCCGCTGAGCCACAGGCGCTCCCAGGCGAAAGGCAGGTAGGTGGCGTCGCTCCCGAAACCGGTCAGGTCACGGGCCGCCGATAGCACCTGGAAGCAGCCGTCCAATAGCAGAGGGTGCATCGGGACGGCACTCTCTTCCACGGTTTCATGCAGGGAGACCTCTCCGACCGTCTCACCGGGACTGCCCCATAGGGCTTCCAGGGACCGGAAGCGTGGGCCAAAATCTATCCCGGTGGCCTCCTTGGCCCGGTAGTAGGCACGCAGGTCCTGTGGTTGCAGCCCGGCCGTGAGGGCGCGTAGGTCCACTCTCTCCCGAGAGCCCGGTCGCCCCATATCCGGGGCCAACCTGCCCTCCGCGTGCAGTGTCCAACCCTCTTCGCCAGGCCCCCTGCTGAACACCTCGAAGCTTCGGGGCTCACTTCCTTTTGCGCTGTCAATAAGCACCTGAATCCGCCGGCCTGGGGCCTCCGCCTCGCTCTGTTCGTCCTGCTCAGGGAAGACCAGGGGGCTGTGCAGCTGCAGCTCCTCGACGACCGGTCCGATCCCCTCGGTCTGTGACACCGAGGCGGCCATTGCCCCGTAGAGTGCGCCGGGCATGACCACACGTCCGAAGACCTTGTGGTCGTCCAGCCACTCCGGGTCCGACGGAGACATCTCCGTCTCGAAAGTTACCTCGCCGCGGGGGAGCTCATGCCGGACGCCCAGAAGGGGGTGGGCATCGCTGTGGCGACCCCGACGTGGCGCCGGTACCCAGTGTCGCCGTCGCTGAAAGGGATAGCCGGGCAGGGCAACCCGTCGCCTGGATTCCCCGGCGAACAAGCCGGCAAAGTTGACGGGCAGGCCCGCCTCATAAGCGCCGGCGACCGCCAGGACAAAGGCATCACGCCGCTCGGGCTCCGACCCGTCAGAGGCCGGGCGCAGCAGGCTTGCCAGGACGACCGGTTCTTGTAGGCCCTGTTGGCCCTGCGGCCAGTTCAGGGAGACCAGGGGGCCGAGAACCGCGTGGGGACCCAGTTCGATGACCGCGTCCACACCCAGGCCGGACAGCGTCTCTACGCTCTTGCTGAAGGCCACAGGTTCACGAGCCTGGCGACGCCAGTAGGCGCCATCCAGCGCCCTGCCGGGCTCGGCGGCATCGCCCGTCACGTTGCTGATCATCGGGATTTTGGGAGGAGAGGCCGCGATATCGAGGAACAGGGCCTCAAGGCCGTCTAGGGCCGGCTCCACCAGTGGGCTGTGGTAGGCGGGGCAGGGCCGCAGTCGTCTCACGTTAATGCCCGCCTCCTCCATGCGGTCGGAGAAGGCATGTACTTCCGCAACCGGCCCGCTGACCACCTGGTGGGTGCCATTGTCCACGGCGACGCACACGTCTGCGCCGTCGCGGGCTTCGTTCCAATCGTCCACCGCCGTTTGTACCCGGCGCGCCGGGGCGAAAACGGCGGCCATCGCCCCGGCGCGGGGGAGGGACGCCATCAACCTACCGCGGGTAGAGGCGAACCGCAGCCCCTCTTCCAGGGTAAAGACCCCAGCTGCATGGGCCGCAGCTATCTCACCCAGGCTGTGACCCAGCACCACGCTTGGCCTAATTCCCAGGCCGTCCCAGATGGCTGCGAGGGCGCATTCCAGGGCATAGATGGCCGGCTGAGTCCAGGCCGGGTCATGCAGGTCACCCGCCGCGTCAGGCCTGCCGAACATGACATCCAGCAGGGATGCCCCTCGCTCTTGACGGATATGCTGGTCGCATCGGTCGAGAACGGCCCGGGCAGCCGGTTCGCTCAGATAGAGGGCTTCACCCATGCCCTGCCACTGGCCACCCTGCCCCGTAAAGACGAAGGCCACCTTGGCGGGCTTCCGAGCCCGCGGGACCGGTTCCGTCTCTGCGACCGCCTCTAGGCCGGCTCGCAGGGAGGCGGCGTCGCGAAAGACCAGCCCGGCTCGAAAGTCGAAGTGCCCGCGACCCTCGCCTGCGGTCCATGCTATATCGGACAGGTCCGGGTCGGCGGCGGTCCCACCGGCGATGGTATTGCCGGCTCTCTCGTCCAGCCAGGACAGGTAACGCTCCGACAGCTCCCTTAGGGCAACCTCCGACTTGGCCGAGAGGGGCAGAAGCCGGGCAGGCCGCCCTGTGAACTCTCCCGAGGACGGTGACTGACCGGCCAGTGAATCGGGCATCGATATGACAACGTCGCGGGACAGGCCGGCCGGTCCAGGGTCTTGCCGGCCTGTCTCGGAGCTATGGTCAGTCTCCCCGTAGGCTTCAACAATGACGTGGGCGTTTGTCCCCGACCAGCCGTAGGCGCTTATCCCCGCACGCCGAGGGCGCTCGGGATGGAGCGGCCACTGCATAGACTCAGAGACGATCTTCACGGGCAGCCGGTCCCATTGCACACGGGGATTCGGGTTCCTAAAGTGCAGATGCTTGGGCACTACTCCGTGCTGCATCGACAGCATGACCTTCATCAACCCGGCAACCCCGGCCGCCGGCTCTAGGTGGCCGATGTTCGTTTTCACGGAGCCCACCAGCAGGGGGCTGTCCGACTTCCTTCCCTCGCCATACACGGCCGCGGCGGAGTTCAGTTCGATCGGGTCGCCAACCTCCGTGCCCGTACCGTGTGCCTCCAGGTAGTCGACTTCCGAGGGCGGGATTCCGGCATGCGACAGCGCCTCAGTGATCACACTGGCCTGTGCCGGTCCGCTGGGCACCGTCAGACCGGTGCTGGTCCCATCTTGGTTGAGCGCAGAGCCCAAGATCAGTCCCCAGATTCGGTCTCCTTCAGCCTCAGCGTCACTGAGCCTCTTCATCACCACTATCCCGCAGCCCTCACCCCGGACGAAGCCGTTGGCTGAGGCGTCGAATGCCTTGCACTGGCCATCGGGGGACAACATCCGTGCGTTGGCACGCAATTCAGTCAGGCGGCCGGAGAGATTTACCTGCACGCCGCCTGACAGGATCATGTCCGCCTCGCCGCGCTGCAGCGCCGAGACCGCCTGGTGCACCGCGACCAGGGATGAGGAACAGGCGGTGTCTACCGCCATGGCGGGTCCTTCCAGACCCAGGGCAAAGGCGACCCGGCCGGCTGCAGTGTTCAGGGAGGTGCCGCTTACGGTATACAGGCTCGCGGCAGGCTCGGAGGTCTGACTGGCATCCAGGTTGATGAAACGGTAGTCCATGTTGCTGATGCCGATATAGACTCCCGTACGGCTGCCCTTTAGCCGTTCTGGGTCTATGCCCGCGTCTTCAAGGGCCTGCCAGCTGGTCTCCAGCATTAGCCGTTGCTGAGGATCCAGCAGTTGAGCCTCCACGGGCGAAATGCGGAAAAACTCCGCGTCAAACAGGTCGACACCCTCGATGAATGCTCCGAACCGGCAGGCGTCGCTTTGGACTTCGGCGTCGGGGTAGAGCTCGCCGATTCGTCCGACACCTGAGCCCGGGACGCCCTCCGTTACTGCGTTGTTGCCCCCTTCCAGCAGCCGCCAGAAGGCCGCCAGATCGGGCGCACCAGGGAACCTGCAGGCCATGCCTACGATGGCTATGGGCTCTCGGGTGGGGAAAGTACCCCGATTCAAATCTATTGAGGGAGAGGCCAGCTCCGTCGCATGACCGGCATTTTCCTTCAGTGCCATTGGTCTCTCCTTCCCTGTTCCAGGCTCACATCTGAGGAACCGCCACCACCGATTGTGACGAGCGGCCGCACATTGATTAAGAGCCTGCCGTCGGTCCGCTGCATGCCGGTAGATAGTGTTACGCCGGACCAGTTGGCTCGCAGTTGCCTGTGACGCTTGTTCACATACCGCCCTGTACACCCGGCCGTAAGCATTGCCGGTGTGCTTCCCGTGTACCGGGTTGATCCTGCCGGCCTGAGGACCGCCATCAGGTCATTGCCCTTCGAAGATTCTAACTCCGTGGCCCCGGGCCGGCATCTAATGTGGACTCCTGCCGCCAGCGACCGGCCAGGGTGGAGTCGATCACATCCACGGCGGGACCCTTCTGAAGGGCGCGTACATTCAGATATCTTGCCCCTGGGCGGACATGACCACCATCTCAAGGACCTCGTGGCTTGAAATTGAACCAATGAACTCACCCGTGTCCGAATCTGTGACCGGAAGGACGGTTAGAGAGTTTTCCGTCATGCGCTGCAGCGCGTCCTCCACAAAATCCTCGGTGCTGGCCCGCGGCGTGTCCTTGCGAAGGACTCTGGCGAGTGGCGTCTTGTCCCATTCGCCGCGTGGAAGGTATCGCAACATGCTCAGCGAGACTATTCCCGAGTAGCCGCCTCGCTCGGCAACCACATAGTCGTGCTGCTCCGGCAGCAGCCAGCTTTCGACAAAACTCTTCACAGTTTGAGAGGGTTCCGGGTGGCCCCTGGAGCGATCCACTATGTCCCTGACCCTTATCCCCTCGAGCGCAAAGCGGTACAGGGAGGGTGGCAAATTCTCTCGGTCCACGATGGTTTCAGCGTGCCTGAGCCTGCTTAGCGCAAAGCTGATACCTATTGGCGTAAGGAGTATGTAGCCGAACATGACCAGCACCAGCAGGGAGAAGATGCCCTTGTCGATCGCGCCCGATTGCAGCAGCACGATCAGGAGTGCGATCTCGGCGACGCCCTTTGCCATCAGGCCGGCCGCCGTTGCGAGGGGAGCCTGAAGCCTGGCGATGTAGGCGCTGGCAAGCACAGCTACGAATTTTCCGGCCAAAGGCACCAGAGCCAGAGCCAAAATTGTTCCCGCCGACAAGTCTAGGAAATCCAGACTGAGATGCAGACCCGCAGATGCGAAGAACAAGGGGACAAACAGTCCTTCCGCGGTACCCCGCATGCCCGGCATGATGTCGCGCCTTACCTGATAGGGGAGAAGTGAAAGGGCCGCGCCAAACAGCAGCGCTCCCAGTGAACCATGTAGCCCCACCTTTTCAGCTGCCACCACCACCAGAAGTAGTCCGCCCAGTAGCAAGCCAAAAGACAGCTGAGGTACCCGCAAAATGCGATGCAGAAGAACTATTAGAGGAGGAAGCATTCGGGTAGAAACGAACCACGTTGCGATGGCGAACCCAAGTATCTGACCAATGATCGTCAGTACATTCGCCCAATCTAAGGTCTCACCGTGCTCGCCCGCCGAAAAATGTTCGCTGATCGCAAAGCCGACGACGAGCAGGACTATCAATTCGGCGATGATTACCGCAGTAAAGATCTGGACGCCCACCGCTTCTTTCAGGCGTCCTTCATCGATCAGCACCTTGGCGACCACGCCGAGGCTGGACAGCGACAGCACCCCGGCCAATCCCAGAGCCTGCATAAAGCTAAGGTCCAGCCGCAGGTCGAAGAGAAAATCGGTGGTGACGGCCAGTGAAACCAGAAGCGATATGACCACGGACAATGTGGAGGCGACGAAGATCCGACCGCGTATTGCGGAAAGGAAGCCCCTGATGTCCAGCTCCTCCAGGCCGATAAGGAAGAAGAACATGAAGATCCCGATGGCCAGGATGAAATCTACGTCAGGCCCTGTTTTGACCAGTCCAGTCACGGGGCCAAGGATGACCCCGGTGACGGCGAATGCGATGATCGAATTCAGACCGAACCGCTTGAATATGCCCTCCATGAGTTTGGCTGCGACGATTAGCAGGCCAATTGAGAAAAGGGCATCGTGTATGTGCAAACTGAGGTGTCCTCCCCAGCAGCCGATTCGGCGGGGCCGCGCTGACTGCGGGCGAGCCGGACTGGCGCGTCCGTCTGTAGGTTGCCGAGATTATCCCCGGTTTTTCAGAGTACGCGCAATGTGCCCCGACAGGTAGGTGAAATGGGCCCTAGCAGGTTTGGGCCTGCGGCTGACCGTCGGACAGGTCGGTTCTGCGGGGACCACCGAACCCACGGAAAGAGAGTCGGAAGCCTCTGTACCTCTCGGCTGGGCGGCGGCCCGAGAGGGCATCGTGCAAGAGCGTGATTTCTGAGCCGGACCAGGTCGAACGTCACGCCGCAGTCATCACCTGCACGAGCTTTGCCAGGTCGGGTACAACCAGGTCCGGTACAGCGTCGGTGGGACGCGTTGCACCTCCCCGATCGGCGCGGTTTACCCACACGCTGTTGATGCCCATCCGATTGGCCGGCCCTATGTCGTGGTACAGGCTCTCGGCCACATGGACCCACCCTCCCTTTCCGACCGCCATTCGCTCTGAGGCCACCTCGAAGTTGCGCGGGTTCGGCTTGTAGCTTTTCACCTGCTGGGAGGTTACGACGCAACTGAACTCTACGTTCAGCGCGTCGGCGGTCCTTGAGAACAGGTCGTCGTCAATGTTTGAGATCACGGCGAGCTCATGCCGGACTCCCAGTGCGTTCAGGGCGCCCACTACTTCGGGGAAGACCGGCCAATACGGTAGGGTGTCCGCCAGGCAGCACAGTTCGGAATCGGTGAGCTCAATACCGAGTTCCTTGCCGATCATCGCCATTACGTCCCGGAGGACTATTCGGTACTCCAGGTAGGTGTGCGAGTCTTGCACCCTGGGTTCCACCTCAGCGAAGAGCGCCAGGATCTCCGATCGGCCCTTGACTATCCCTCGCGAAAGAAGGACCTGTCCGACAGCAGATGAAATGCCTGTCTCCCAGTCGATCAGCGTGCCGTAGCAGTCAAAGCTGATCCACTGAAAGCGGTACGGGTCGGTCATGGCAGGTTGGATATCCATGAGTTGAAGCCAGGGAGCCGTGGAGGGAGGCGCAGCTCCATTACATCTTGCCCTGGCGGGGCCGGAGTAACCAGCGGACCTTTGTCCTGCTGCCCGGCGGGCTCGAGGCACGAGCCAGCCCGCCCAATGCCGCCAGCCGTTTCACTTCGCCTGGTCGCAGGTGCGGTTCAGAGAAGAACTGACCATAGCTAGAAAACGCAAAGTGGGCTACGGCCGTCTCAGGCCGTAGCCCACTTCGATGGCTACGTCATTCGGTTCCCGTCTGGATGACCAGTCCGAGCCTACCTGTCCAGCCAGGCGTTCGTGTACCAGGCCAGGCCTCTAATGGAAAAGCCATTTACGTCGGCCCGGTGCGGGAAGATGCTGAAGAAGTTGCCTCCGTAGATGGTAATGACGGACTTATAGGCCTCTTCCTGGATCCTCTCGACGATGCTGAACTTGGTCGGAAAGTCGGTTGCCTGCGCGAACTCTCTCCGCAGACGGGTGATCTTGGGGATCTTTGGCCAATAGCCCGCCCCGCCGGTGCTGACGACGTCGACTATCGGATCGCCGCAGCACCAGTGGATGGCCCAGTTGCTGAACCCGTCGTACTCCTCTGTATTGCCGAGCTTGGCAATGACGGTAGACCAGTCGTTCGCCGGCATCTCAATGGTGAAACCGAGCTCTTCCATCTGAGCCTTAAAGACGATCCCGACCGGGGTGATGGTGCCGTAGTCGGTCGGGTTCAGCCAGGTGATGGTCTCCCCGGCGTAACCCGCCTCCTGCATAAGCTCGCGGGCGAGGTCCTGGTCGTTGACGTTGTAGTAGCCTTCGGCGCCGAAGTCGGTCTCATACTGCGCGTTGCAGAAGTAGATGGCCGGGCAAAGCTGCCACAGGTCGTCCGGCCCCAGCGAAGCCATCAGGTCCTCGATGTTGACGCCAACCTGTACGGCACGGCGCAGCACCGTGTTGTCGAACGGGGGATGGCTGGGGATGAGGTCCATCTGGGTTCGGTGGCCAGGTTTGTACAGGGGTACAACGATGTCCGGGTTCTCGACAAGGCGGCTGTAAAAGTCCAGCCCAGCCCCATCTACGACATCCCATTCGCCCGTCTCAAGGCCGGCTATCTTGGTCTCTTCGTCCGGAATCTCAAGCCAGATCAGCTTGTCCAGGTACGCGTGCTGCGTCCCCGTGTACAGATCCGTCGGACGCGAATCCTTAGCGTAGTCCTCGAATCGCACGAGTTCTATCTTGTCGCCCTGATCCCAGGAGCTGAACTTATAGGGTCCGGCGCCGACATACTCTTCCTGCGTCAGTCCCTCAGCGGCGGACTTTTGCGATATCCGAGCGGGCATTATGAACACGGCCGCCCACGGCTTGGCAAGCCCGACGGTAACTCCACCATACGGCTCGTCCAGGTGGATGCTGAAGGTCAGATCGTCCACGGCGGTTATGGCGGTTTCGGACACGAACTCTCGCATGAAGGTCGCGGCCGCGTCCCAGCTTTCCAGCCACCGGGTGAAGGAGGGAACAACATCCTGGGCGCTGACCTGCGTGCCGTCATGGAAGTTCAGCCCGTCTCTCAGGGTGAACGTCCAGGTAAGCATGTCATCGCTCACCTCAAAGGATTCGACCATTTCCGGCTGGTCGGTGAGTGCTTCGTCCCAGCCGAACGGCGAATCGAAGATGTGGGCTGCGACCGCAATCGTCACGTATGCGCCCGTGAAATTGGGGTCGAGGGTAGCGATGCTTGCCTGCGAAACTATCCGCAGTTCACCACCGAACTTGCCCTCTTCCATGGCGTCCATGGCATCGGGGATTGCCGTTGCCTCCATGGCGACCTCGGGGGTCGGCGTGTCCGCGACGACGGGCTCTGGAGTTGCCGTGGGTGCCGGGGCCTCCTCCTCAACGGCCGGGGCCGTGGTTGGAACCGCCGGCTCGGCGGTTTCCTCCGCCCCTCCGCAGGCGAATGCGGCAAGTGCAATCACCGTGATCCCGACTAGCATGGTCAACCGAAGCTTCATGTCGCACCCCCTAGGGTTCAATCCCAGACGCCAGAGACCAGAGTAGTTCTATGTTGAGTTTTTTGCGGACAGAGAGGGACTAAGTTCGGAGGCGGAGCCTAGAGTATGGTTAGATGGTTGTCAATTTTGTGCTTTCGTTCACGAATTACGGAATCTACGGACAATCTCTGTCACTCATACGGCCGTCGATCATCTTTGTGCGACAGTAGATGACATCCTCCAAGACAGCGTCCTCAAAGTCGGCGTTTTCCAGGGTCGCTCCGGTGAAGTCTGACCCGGTCAGGTCAGCCTTGTAGAAGGAGGCTCCCCTGAGGTTGGCATCCTGGAAGTTGGCGCCGCGCACGTTGGCTCCCTCGAAGAACACCCCTTCGAGATTGGAACCCACGAAGCTGGCGCCCTCGATGTTCGCGTCTGAGAAGTTGGCGCCTTCGCGGCCCTCGGAGGCGCCGACGTGGCCCACCGATATCTCGCTGAGGTCCTGCCCATCGAAGTTGGCCCCCGGGCAATCCACCTCCAAGTCCGAATCGAGGTCGCAGCCCCCTACGTCCTTCGGAACGGTGGGGATTGGAGTATGCGTTGGAGCTACTTCAAGCTCAGAAGACCCTCCGGGTTCACTGGTGCAAGACAGGGAGAGGACAAGGGCTCCGGTGACCAGCAGAAACAGCAGCCGGTTAAGGGAATTCTGACCGTATTTCCGCCCGCGATGAACCATCGTTCAGACCTCCATGTATGAACGAATCAGGGACAGTCGCTATTGTTCTTGGTTCCGTCGTACATCTTGGTGTTACAGAAGATGGCTCCCTCGAAAAGGGTGTCCTCGAGGTCGGCCTGCTCGAGCGTTGCGTCGGTCAGGTCGGCACCGCTCAGGTCCGCCTTGTAGAGGAATGAGCGCTTAAGCGAAGCACCTCGAAGATTTGCGTCCCTCAGGTCGGCGCCCGTGAAGTCGACACCGATGAGGCTGGCGTCAGAGAAGTTCGCCCCCCTCAGGTTGGCCTCGGAGAAGTCGGCTGCGTCTCGCCCCTCGCTGCCGTGCATGGTCTTGTCAACTTCTCCCAGGTCCTGGCCACTGAAATCGGCCCCGGGACATTCTGCTGCCGAGCCGACCTGGCAGTCTCCCACCTGCTCGGCGACGGCTGGAACGGGAGTGTTGGTCGGAATCGGCGTGTGAGTCGGTTCCTGTTCCGGACTAGAGGCGGGAGAGGCCGACCCGCAGCCTGCTGCTAGGGCGATAACTCCGGCGAGGAGGAGACCGGCAAGGTGTATTCGGCCCAACCGAAACGGTCCTTTAGCCTTACCGTCCATAGAGACCATCCCCCCGCGAACTCACAGGTGCGTACAAGCGGAAACCGGAGAAGTGCCGCGTAGTATACACATGTTCTTCAACCATCAATCGAGCCACTTGCTCAATCCGATCTTGACAGCCAGAGGATTCTGCGAGGACTCTTGCCGCACACTCCGTCGCGGTCGGCGATGCCAGCAATACTCGAATTCAATCAAGTCGCTGCCGGGCGAGACGTCCCGTGACCACCCGCCATCGTCTGGTCGCCCTAATCGCTGTCGGGATGTGCATGCTGGCAGGGGTGGGAATAGTTATATCGATTGCCATCTGGCCATCTGAAGAGGGTCCCGAATCGCTGGTTGGGCAGGCCCCGCAGCCCGCGACGCGGACCACAAACTATCCTGATTTCTGTGAGGAATTCTCCCGGGGCTCGAATCCGTATCTCGGCGAGAGGCCCAGGGATAAGCTCCTTGAGCTGTTGGGGGGGTCGGACCGGGGCGACAGCGCGCTTCGAGCCGAGCTATATATCCGTCTGGCGGAAGAGGAATTGAAGTTCGGGCACACCGACGAGGCAATCAGCCTCCTGCGCGCCGTGATTTCGGAAGACGAGGGTGCGGTCCCAGATGGCCAGATCAGGGCGGCGGAGCACGCGCTTGCCCTTGCGAATCTCAGGAAGGGGGAACTGGAAAACTGCCTGCGCCCGGACGGACGATTCGCCTGCATCCTGCCTCTGGGCGGGCAGGGACACCGCTACCCGGGCGGGGCGGAGGCAGCGATCGAAACACTGGGACGCCTGCTGGAAGCGGACGCGAGCGACCTGCGGGCCGTGTGGCTCCTGAACATCGCGCACATGAATCTGGGCACCTACCCCGATCAGGTGCCACCCGAATTCTTGATCCCTCCCTCCGCGTTCGGTGAGGAAGGCGAGCTTGCACCATTCGTCGAGACAGGCCCGGAAGCCGGCATATTTAGCCTGAACACGGCTGGAGGGGTTATCGTCGACGACTTCGACAACGACGGTCTGTTCGATGTGATCATCTCCACCTGGGACCCCTGCGGTTCGCTCTCTTACTTCCACAACGACGGCAACGGCCTGTTTTCCGACTATTCGCTTCGGTCGGGACTTGATCAGCAATTCGGCGGGCTGAACATCGTCCAGACCGACTACAACAACGACGGGTGGCTGGACGTGCTGGTCATCCGCGGGGGCTGGATGCAGGAATACGGGCGCATGCCCATGTCCCTGCTTCACAACAACGGCGACAACACCTTTACCGATGTCACTGGCCCGTCCGGTCTCGGGAGCCCGGCGTTTCCCAGGAACAGCGCTTCATGGGCCGATTTCGACCTGGACGGCGACCTCGATCTGTTCGCATGCTCTGAATCCGAGCCGGACACATGGATTGGAGATCCAAGCAAGAGCAGCAGCGCCACCCTGTACCCCAGCCAGATGTACCGGAACAACGGGGACGGTACATTCACGGACATTGCGCTCAGCGCCGGGGTCACCAACGACCGCTATTGCAAGGGAAGTGCCTGGGGAGACTATGACAATGACGGGGACCCGGACCTGTACGTCTCGAACTTTCTAGACGACAATCGCCTCTATCACAACCTCGGTGACGGAACGTTCATAGATGTGGCTCCGGCACTCGGCGCTACGGGCCCTCTTGAGAGCTTCGCAACCTGGTTCTGGGACTTTGACAATAACGGCTGTTTGGACATATTCGTCGCCGGCTATGGATTCGACATAGAGGACGTTGCGGCCGACCGTCTGGGGCTTGGGAACGATGGCAGCAGTCCGGCTCTCTACAAGAACGACTGCGACGGAAACTACAGTGATGTCGCCGAGACGGCCGGCCTCGCAGATGTGAATCTGACCATGGGCGCCAATTTCGGCGACTTTGACAACGACGGCTTTCTCGACTTTCTGCTCGGGACAGGCTTTGTAAGCTATGACTCCCTGGGACCGAACGTGGCGTACGGCAACACCGGCGATGGGCATTTCCAGAACCTGACCACGGCGTCGGGCCTAGGTCATCTTCAAAAGGGGCACGGAATCGGCTTCGCCGACCTGGACAGGGATGGAGACCAGGACATCGTCGTCCAGCTCGGAGGGTTCTATAGGGGCGATTCCGCTCTCAGCGCGCTCTATGATAATCCCGGCCAAGGAAATCGCTGGGTCGCGCTTAAGCTGATTGGGGAAGAATCCCCCCGGGTGGCGATCGGGGCCCGAATCGAGGTAGTCACACGGCATCCGGCGGGGGAGCGAAGGGTCTACCTGCAGGTCGATAGCGGGGGAAGCTTCGGATCCTCCAGCCTCGAGCAGGAGATCGGACTCGGCAACGCTACCGAAATAGTCTCCGTAACGGTGAGGTGGCCGTCCGGAAGAACCGATACTTTCTCGGACCTGCCGATAGACGCACGTCTTGTGATCTCGGAAGGTGGTGGCATCAGGAAGACCGAGATGCCGAAACTCGTTCTCGGATCTCCCTAGGGAATCCTGCAGGGCGGACAGCCGCTGACGCCGTGCTTGTGGGTCGACCCAGGGGGCCGTAAACGACGGCCTCGGCAGCCCTGCAGGGCTGGTGAGTCTTTCCCAAGCCCCGGTGAACTCGAGCATCTACCAGAGCAGGTCATGTCTATAGCCGCGACATCTTTAACGGCGCGGCACAGCCTGGTGACAGGCCTTGCATGAGGCCAGGAAAGCAGGATTGGCAGGCCCTTTGGCGTTCGACGGGCCTGCCGTTCCCCATGTTCTCGCCGACCGGGTCATGATTCGCCAATGATCGGAAACCAACCAGCTGCCGAGTTTGCCGTCATCTTGCCCCCCCGCGCGCGTGGCGCGTGGATTGAGGGGATACTAGGCCAAGTGGCGACGCCCTAGGAAAAGGAAGACTGGCACATCCCCGGTCAGGGTCTGGCAGTGGGGAGAACCTGGTCTGGGGGCCTCATCAAGTTCCCTACCTGACCGGAATTTCCCTGCCGGCGCTGCACCGAGGGGCCGGTGGCGTAGGGCCAAGAAACCGACCGCTCCGGCCCTTGGTCACTTCGTTGCTACAACCGCGAAGTGACTGGACACTCCCAGCAAGGTTTCCTCCCGCTCTACCAGTCGAACCAGGTCCATCAGCTGCTCTCTCCTTAGTAGCTATAGGGTTTGAAATTGAGTAGACATCGAGACCGTCAAGGACGTGGGGCTAGCTGTGACCAGCACTCTGCTATTGCCCGCTTTTTGTTTCGGGAATCCGGGCAGCCAGTCCTTGACGGTCTCGATGTCTACTCAATCATTGACCGACGCGGTCTTGCAGATGCTTGAGGATCCTGTCAGCTACCGGAATGCCATTCTGCTGAGCTACTACGCTCGCTTGAAGAACGTTGTGGAATGCTAGCTCACTGGCGATCTTCTCAAGGTTCCGGTCCATCCTCCTCAACATGCTCACTAGGTTGGTCATTTGCGCTTGCTGCATTTATTCCTCCTGTTTCAGCCTCAGTATAGCCGAGGAGTAGCGCCATGGGTGACATAGGCGAGAAGGTATGGGACCTCATCAAGAAGACCAAACCACCGTCTCCGAAGCCCATGCCCAAGCCGCTCAAGCCGAAGCCTCGACCTTGAACTCTTCCTAGACCGATATTAGACTAGTTCATGTCATGGAGAGTTTGGGGCAGTCTACGCGCTGCCGGGTACGTTCACGTTTCGTTGTTCACGTGAACGCGTCTCCCGGTAGTGCGTACCCACTTTGGGGCTCTCCATGACAGTTGAGCAACGAAGCTACCGGGAGGCACCATGCGTTGCTCAGACTCTCCGTCCTCGTTGTATCGATACTCAGTCTCGCTGCTTGTACGTACGGATGCCCTACGATGGGTGAGGGCTTTGACGTTAGCTACGAGTTGGAGCGCGATATCGCAGAGGAAGTCAGCCCTCTACTACTCAATCCTGGCTCCTACGAAGCTCGAACCTATCACTCAGGCGGACCGATGAGAGTGCGCCACGACGGCAGCCAGTACTACGGCTCTATCAGGGTGTCGATGACCGCAGACAACATGTTCGGCGGTCGAGTACCTGGTTCAGCGAGGGTGTACATCCGAGAGGATTCGGACGGTCAGTGCATTGTTAGGAGCGCGGAGCTACTAGAGTAGGAGGAAGTCGTGACGGATTGGGAGACTAACGCAGAGGGCGACGTACAGTTCGAGCCTGTCGTCAACTATCGCCTAAGATCCGGGCCTTTCGGCGAACCGTCCGTGACTCTCCTGTTACTTCGTCTCGAACTATCTCGTCGAAGTATCCAGATCGCTCTGTCAGTGGACGAGGCTTGGGAAATAGCGACTGCGATTCAGCGTCGCCTGTCAGAGCTCGACCAGCCATGATAGCTGCCTGAACCTCGTCTTCCGGCTCCTGATTCTGTCGAGTTTCCACAGTCTAACCTCCCGCTTTCGTCCTTTGCTCTCTCCATGGGTATTATAACGACTTACGGAACAGACCTCAACTAGCGACGACGCTATTCGTCGTCCAAAGGACGAGACCTAGTTGAATCCGCCCCGGAGAGTCGTTATAATACTGGTATGAACAGGTTGGCAACCAAAGTACGCGCACAAGCGCTGAACATGCTCGTCGAAGGGTCGTCGATGAGTTCGGTGTCGCGCATACTCGGAATCGACTACACCACGGTCCTCAAGCTGCTAGAGGACGCTGGTGAAGCGTGCATCGCGTTCCACGACGACGCCGTACAGAACGTACCAGCACGATACGTCCAGGTCGATGAGATGGTGTCCTTCTGCTACGCCAAATCTCGGAACGTCGAGACAGCGACAGCTATCATCGACCGTGCAGGCAACGTCTGGACGTGGACAGCAATCGACACTGACACGAAGCTCATCATCTCTTGGTTAGCTGGTGGACGCGATGGTGAGTCGGCGACGCGGTTCATGCGCGACCTGCACTCACGAGTTGCGGATCGCATCCAGCTATCGAGTGACGGATACGGAGCATATCCGCTAGCAGTCGAGGCGGCTTTCGGCGGAGAGGTAGACTACGCTAGGTTCCCGCACGAGTACGAGCCTAGTGCCGAACGCAGGATGCTAACCGTAGTCGGAGCGCCTAACCTCGACGAGATGGGCAACACCATCATCGAGCGTCAGAACCTCACGATGCGGATGTCGCTGAAGCGGCTAGCTCGGAGCACAAACGCGTTCTCGCGGAAGTTCGCTAACCACTGCTACGCGTTGGCGCTGTACTTCGTGTGGTACAACTTCTGCCGCGAACACAACACTATCGGCAAGACACCGGCGCAAGCAGCAGGATTAGCTCAGTACCCTTACGACATGCGTCAGATCGTCGAGCTGATGAACGCTCGCGTTCCAGCTCAGGTACGTGGTCCGTACAGGAAGCGTGTAGCGGCTTAACCGGTGAGTACAGCCCAAGCCACCCTTACGCTGATGGCTAGAAGCACGACTCCTACGGCGTATCCTACGAATCTCTCGATCATAGCTACAGACTAAAACATCCGTGCTACGAGATCAAACTCGAAAATCCGCGATTTCAAACCCTATAGCTACTCTCTCCTTACGGGACTTGACATGCGCCCTTGGAGATCCTTGGCAAGCTCCCCGGGACCTTTAACCGAATAGAGATCATGTTGGTCGAATCCCGTCACAAGCACCTCTTCCTTAAGCTCCTCCGGCCTGTGAAAGAACGCTGTCGTGAAGTAGTCGTGCCCATCGCCGTGGTGCTGTCCGTCCACGAGATCGCGACTCAGTATGGAAGCGAATTCCGGGTCATCGATGAGGCCCAATGTAAAGCCGTCCACCAGTGAAGCGAACCGGTTGATAGCCGTGGCGATCAGCAGGCCTCCCGGCCTCAGGACCCTGTGCGCTTCCCCCAGAGCCCTTAGCCGCTGGTCTCTGGCGGTCAGGTGGTAGAGGGGGCCCATCAAGAGTACAGCGTCGGCACGACCGTCGCCGTGATCGATCGAGCGCGCATCTCCGAGACTCATGCTTGCCACAGGGCTGTCGGGCTGAGATTCGGAAGCCTCTTTCGCCTGCCTCAGGTGCTTTTCGGATGGGTCAATGAGATGGACTTCATACCCTTGACTGGCCAGCCAGCACGCGTACCTGCCTGGGCCCCCGCCGACGTCGAGGACAACCCCGGGTGGAGAGGGGAGGAATCGACCTATGAGCTCTTGCATGCGGGCGAACTCCAGGAGCCCAGCCCCTCTTCCCAGCCTGCTTGCCTCGTCGAAGCGCTCATAGTAGGAGAGAATCTCGCTTTGGTCGGATGTGACTCCGAATTCGGCCATCAGGCGATTTCCTCTCCCCTGCTGAAGCGCACCCTTTCGCATGCCGGCATGGGCCAGCCATTCCCTTTAGCCAGCACTGAGTTCTGACCTCGCTAACTGAGCCATTTGCTTGAGGGATCGGATAGGTCAGGCCCGACTTTCATACGAGGATTGAGGATAAGGGAGAGCGGCTGTCACAGGGCTGCCGATCGTGTGCGGGTGCGTCTCGGCTGAGCTGGCGCCGGCCAGATTGCAGTCTTCAAAGGCGGCCACGGCTATCAACGAGATTAGAAAAACCGCCAATGCCAACAGTACGCTGGTTGCGATTAGCAACTCCCTTCCGCCTTGGTCAGGAGCTGAATGGCCGACTCCAACCTTTCGGTGTCGGCCTGGGGCAGCGAAATGGGGACGAATGGCAAGAGGCGATCACGGTCCGGAGAAGGTTGCAACCATGATGGAAGCGCCATCGAAGAAGGTGAGCTAGTCATCGCATGAATGGTTGACGATCCCCAGGATTTTGCGACAGTGCGGACATGCCACTACTACGATGGTTTCTGCCTGAACAGAACTATAAGTCGATTCGAGTGACGTGATTTCGCTCTCACAGTGCGGACATATCAGGGCGTCAATCTTGGCTTGCAGGGGAGCGTAGGAGAATTCTCCCATGGATATCCTCTCTTTGCTGTCGCGCGTAAGGCTCGTGTGGCTATCTGGACAATTCTAGCGCTGGTGAGGTGCCCGCTGAAGGGATGAAATGAGGGTGCAGAGTTAGCCATTTGCCCGGACCAGAATTGGGGGCAGATTAGGGAGACAACTCATAGGCCGGATCGACCGTCGCCATCCCGCCTGAACAGATCAAGGCCACTCCATGCAGTGGTTGCTCGGCCGGAGATTACAGGGTGTGGGCCGTGGAAGACTGAATTGCGAACTCTTCGTTGGGAGGACTCGCTATGGGGACAGCCTGGCCTAGTGTGCCAGACTCATGAACTTTGAAGACCGGTCAGTCCGGCTTGCTTGCTGCTGCGGACAGTGGATGGGAACCTTCAAGACGGGTTGTTGCCTGTTGAGAAGCGAGCTATAGTCTGATACGTGGTCTCACTTCTTAAGAAGTGGCTGAACTAAGCGCGTCTAACTGATATTTAGTATCATCATTAGACTTGAAACACCACGCATCACGCTGATGGCGGCACTGGAAATCCCGGGCCATAGGTCCACCACCGCCAGAAAGGCGATAGTCAATCTCCTGAAGCAGAAGCAGGAGGGCTTCACAGTCAAGGAGATCAGTGAGGAGTTGCCCTCGGTGGGTAGGGCAACCATATACCGCACCATCAAGCTTTTCCTTGAGTCGGGAGCAGTATGCAAGCTCTCGACGATGGATGGCGCTCCCAAGTACAGTGTCTCCCAGATTGATCGTCACCACCACACGCTGTGCATCAAGTGCGGAGCAGTGGGGGAGTTCAGGGCGCCCGCAGCGGATAGAATGCTCAGGGCAATAGGCAACAATATTCCGGGACAACTGGTCGGCCATCGCATAGAGTTCTACGTGACCTGCGACTATTGCCGCGCCGACGGGGGCGAGTAGAGGGTGTGTTCCAGCCGGCTGAGATCCCAGCGCCCCGGATCCTAGACTGATACTTCGTATAGATACATGATAGATCCTCAGGAAGCCGAACTAACTGAAAGAGAGAATCCGCACAATAAAAGGAGCAGAGGAGAAAATGGGACATAGTCTATTGAGGTGGAGGTCAGCGGCCATAGTCGCAGCGATTGTGGCTTTGGTCTTCGCCATTGCCTGCAGCGAGCCGGAGCCAGCTCCAGCGGTCGACACGGCCAAGCTGATCGAGGACGCAGTCGCCAGCGCACAGGGCGCCAGCGCCGACGAGATACAGAAGGCGGTAGCGGCGGCCATCGCTGCTCAGCCCGAGGGTCTGACGCGCGAGGACGTCGAGTCTATCGTGAGCGAGTCGACTGCGGGGCAGCTCTCCGCGGCCGACGTGAAGGAGATCGTAGACGAGTCCTTCCGGGCACTGCCCGCGCCTGAGATCGACGAGAGCCTGCTCACCAGCCTTGTCAACTCCGCGGTTGCCGATGCGGTGTCGGAAGGCGTCGGCGCTGACGAGCTAAGCAGGATCGTCGAGGCCGTGCAGGCCCAGGTGAGCGCTGGGCTATCCGACACGCTTACGCGCGGCGACATTGAGGACCTGGTTGCAAGGGCCGTCGAGGACGCGGCCGGCGACCAACTCACCGCCGACCAGGTGACGGACATCGTGAACGCCTCCGTGGCGGCGGCAACCTTGGCTGCTACGGAAATTGACACGCCCCCCGGGCCGCTAGTACAGGTGGTGACAACCACCAACTTTGTGGCTGACTGGGCTCGGGTGGTAGGCGGAGACAGGGTGGAGGTCTTCGGCCTTCTGCCACCGGGTGGCGATCCGCACACGTTCCTGCCGGGACCTCGCGACATTGCCAAGGTAGCCGATGCGGATGTCGTGTTCACTGTCGGCCTCAGCCTTGAGGACATGTGGTTGGAGGACCTGATACGCAACGCCAGTGCAGACGAGTCCAAGGTTGTCGCACTTGGTGACAGCGTCGATCCCATCGAGTGGGTCGATGAGCACGAGGACGAGCACGGGCACATGGAGGATGAGGACGAGCACGGGCACGAGGACGAGCACGGGCACGAGGACGAGCACGGGCACGAGGACGAGCACGGGCACATGGAGGACGAGCACGGGCACGCCCACGGCAATTACGATCCTCACTTCTGGTTCGATCCGATCCGGGTGAAGATCGCTGTCAACGAGATAGCCACACGGCTTTCGGCTGTAGACCCCGGCAACGCGAGCGTCTACTTCCAGAACGCCTCAGAGTATGGAGAACAGCTGGACGAGCTTCACGCCTGGATCCAAGATCAGGTCAGTATGGTGGCGCCGGAGCGAAGACTGCTGGTTACGTCCCATGACAGCTTCGCCTACTTTGCAGAGCTTTATGGGTTTGAGATAGTTGGGCTGGTTATCCCGTCCTTGTCGACTCATGTGGAGCCCTCTGCGGAGCACATCGCGGACCTGGTCGAGGCGATACGGAAGTACAACGTGCCGGCATTGTTTGGCGAGACGACAGTCAGTGAGAGGCTGGCACAAGCCGTAGCAAGGGAGACTGGCACGGAGCTGTTCCGGCTCTATTCGGGCTCACTTGGGGAGGCAGGCAGCGGCGCTGACACTTACCTTGGGATGGTGCGAGCAAACGTAGAGGTAATTGTTGGGGCATTGAAGTAAGCACCGATACGAAACCACACAGGGCGAGCATGTCGCTTCAGGACGTGTCATTCGAGTTCGATGGTCACATGGCCCCGAGCAGCGTCACCTTCGACGTACATGCGGGAACCCTAATGGGAGTCGTAGGACCGGACGGGGCCGGCAATAGCACTGGACAGAGTGCTATTGCCGGACTCCTCCCGGTTCGTCAGGGGAAGGTAACCCTTTAGCGTGTAGACCAGGGTGGTAGAGCGCTGGCGAACGTTCCTCCGTGAGAGAGCGTCAACTGGCGGTTTCCTGTGGCCGTGATGGACGCTGTAATGAAGGGCCGGTGCTGCAGGCTGCGATGGTTCCGGTGACCCGGGCCCGGGAAGAGAGATCGTGAGCCTGTTTACGCGTGCCTAGGCCGCGTGGGTCTGCGGGATAACCGTGATGGTCATCCTGGGGCTATCCGCTCTCCACCACTGGCTGATGTTTGCGAGCTTTGGTCCCGTGGGGGCGCAGGTGGTCGGTACACGTACGAACGTCGTCGACTACGTCCTGCTAATCATGCTTGCCTTGGTTTTCGTAACGGAGATTCAGGCGGCCGGTTCTGTTCTGATCATGGCAATGCTGGCAATACCTGCTGCCGCGGCGTATCTGTTGGTCAGACGTTTTGTCCCGGTGATGATGGCGGCTTCGGTGATAGGGACCATGGCCGCCGCGACGGGCCTGTATGTCTCCTACCACTTCAATCTGCCCACCGGTCCTGCGATGACCCTAGTTGCAAGCGGGATATTCGTACTGGCGGTCTCGTTCAGGCGAAGGGCCCACGCCTGAGAATCCTCTTCTCGAGAGCAGCTCCTACGTCACGGTGGCCGCTGGAGCCCTTGCTCACTGGGACTGCGCGCCTCGTATGAGCAACGTCCTTGAGTCGATCTCGCCTCTATGTCGGTGACGGACAGGGCGGTAACCTTGCCGGGTTCGCTTGGCCTTTAGCGTCCCCGATGAGCAGCGACCAGGGAAACCGCAGAGTCATGAATTCAGTACAGCATGGTCGGAAAATGTGGGCCAGCCTGGACTCGAACCAGGGACCTCAGTCTTATCAGGACTGCGCTCTAACCGGCTGAGCTACTGGCCCGATCATCCGGGCGGCGCCGTGCGACCGGATAACCGGAGTATATAAATGGCTGTTTTGAAGTGTCAACGCGGGGAGGGCGACCACCACGGCCTCGTGAGCCATGCATTTCAAAGCCGTTGTGCCTGGCGAATCCCACCACGGTGGCCGATCCGTTAGCCACACAATGGATCGGCGACATGGATAGGACCATGACCTGGGCTGTGACCTGAAATGTTGAGGTGAATCCGGGCGCGCTGTTAACATTCTTGCGACCTATTGATCAGGTGTCTGCGGTCAAAGATTGGCCCTCGGGCGGGTGTAACTCAGCGGTAGAGTATCTGCTTCCCAAGCAGAAGGTCGTGGGTTCGAATCCCATCACCCGCTCCGTCTATAGACCGCTAAATTGCGACAGGCGTAATTGATTGTTGAGCAATAGTGTCCCAATAGTGTCCACAATTGGCCCCCGAATCGGTTAGCTTTCCTAGGTTCGCCCGTGGCCAGGGTTGGAGATAGTTGTTTGGTGCGGTGGGGAAGATGTGGAGGGGGGGATCTGCTTGACATCCACGATTGCGCACCGTGGACAGGCTGCAGGGTCGCCTAGCAGATTTCCCAGGAGCGAAAAGCTAGACATCGGCGACCTAAAGCCGGGTGAGCTACACGCTGACATCGGCAAGCTCACCTATGATTGGGTGCCGGTCACCAATCAATCGAGCTGCGCTTTCACGTGAAGCTGTAGGTGACTGCTTGCCTAGACCCGGTAGTTAATAGCTCTGGTGCCTGGCTTGTCCGCATGTCAGCTCGCCTGGGTCTCAATGCGGTGCTGATCAAGCCATCCGTTAAGGTCCCTGCCCAAGTAGAGAATGCGGCCGCCGAATCGAATGAATGGAGGGCCGATGCCCATACACCGCCACTTGGCCATAGTTCCGGGTGTGGCGATCACAAGCAGTTCCGGATCACTCGTCCGATAATATCTGTCATCTTCGAATCGATACATATGTCTGGCACCTCCCGTTCCTGCCGCGTGCAAACTGTTAGAGGCAGTCGACATGGCCCTTCCTATTGACTGAAGGGAGGTCCAAACGTGTTGGACCATCGGTTCGCTCCGACGCACCGAGGATGCTTCCCTCTCAGTAGCTAGGGGCCGGCACAGTTCGGAGTTGATCGCTTGGACTGCTCAGACGACCGTTCTCACTTTGGCAGTGTGCTGGAGGAGGCACCCGTGGAGAAGGTCCTATGAGGGCCTTCTCCGATGAAGGATCAGCTCGTGGTGCCTGTCTCAAGCATACCCACATGGCTGACCCGACTCGACCAGACTCAACCTAGGCCGCAGCATGATCCACAGTGTAGGGATGAGGGAAAATGTCCCGGAGGTCAATCCAGACCTTGCGGTTGGTGGCGAACCTGGCGTGCCCTAGCAGTTCGTCTGAGTAACCGTTAGGAGGCGAATTGGATGTCGCCGGAGATCGTCGGCGAGTGGTGATTTGCCCTGGTGCAATCGATCAGGCGCCAGCAGTTTCGAGACCTTTCGGTGATCCGCCGATGACATGAATCGAGTTTAGGGAGGCTTGCGATGAGATCTGTGACCTTCGCCTTTCTGGCGGTGTTCCTGTTGGTCGCTGCCGTGTCCTGCGTGTCCGGTGTGGATCCGCAGGTTCTTGCGGGGATTGAGCGTATTGAGACGAGGCTTGCCGCGATGGAGGAGCGGCAGGTGGCTCTGTCTGAGCGTCAGGTGCAGCTTGAGAAGGCGGTCGAGGTGCTCGGCTTTTCGGTGTCTTCCGGCAGCAACGAGCTGTTCGAGATGCTGATTGGTCTGATGATGATGGGCGGTCTCGGTGGTTTCACCGAGGTGTACGAGTCGTCTGAGGACTGGTCTGTGTTGACCGAGGCCGAGTATTACGAGATGGAAACCCTGAATGATCCGGTTTCGACTCCGACGCCGGTGGCGACGGAGATTCCGGAGAAGTTGGGAGGACCGTAGATGGAGTTCAAGAAGCCGTTCTGCTACTACTTTGCGGTGTGGCTGCCGCTGTTCATTGCCGGCATGGTGGTCTGGCTGCTAGAAATATCCTGGGGTGGTATTGATTCCGGGACGGTGTTCCTCGCTTTCCTCGGCGGGATGATGTCCGTCACGATCGGCTCTGCCGGTCTCGCGGTGATGCTCGTCGAGATCGTTCGAGGTATTCGGCGTCTGATGTCTGGTTCGTGAGGGTTGTTCTCTTGGTTCTGGCTCTGGTTTCGTTGTGGATGGCCTCTTGCTTTTGCGAGAGGGTCGATTGGGAGACGGAGGACCGCAAGTGTCGTGAGGCTGCGGCTGCTGCGTCTTATTCTCGGGATTTTGACGAGATGAATCGAGGTATGGACTATTTCTCTGCCAACTGCAAGTGGACAGGTGACGTTCCGATAGCGCGTTAGTTGGAGGTTGGCTTATGAGGCGCATCGTCCACTTCTACAGGAGAGGCTGGCATCGTTATCGGTTGAGGCACTATGCGGCTGTGCTTCATCTTGAGTCGTGCGGATGGGTGAGGCGGTACCTTTCGAACGTGGAAAGGCATGAGAAGACCGATGGTTGGTGGCGGCGTTTCGAGACCGCTGCGGCTGCCAGGCGTGCCGCCTTTCGGCATAATAGGCAGCGCGGTCTGGATGACCGAGGGGTTATCCCCGAGGGTGGCTGCTGTCGTTAGCCGGCGGCTTTCTCCAGATTCCCAGTAGTCGGGCTTGGTAGCTTCGTCCGATCAGCTCGCGGTAGGTCATTTGTTTGCCGTCGGATCGTTCGATGACGAGCTGCATGTGCTTGAGGGTTGACAGGTGTCTGTTGTTGAGCCGTCCCTGCAGGGCGTCGAGGTATGGCGGAGTGTGCCTGAAGGTCCAGAAGTGGTGGTAGCCCTTGTAGCTCCGTTTCATCAGAGCCCAGAACGACTCTATCGAATTGGTGGAGATCTCGTCCCTGACGTACTCGTCGGCGATGTGGTTGGCGTGGTCGTGCTTGAACGGGATGCTCTGGTAGAGCATGGAGATGGACAGGAACTAATCGACATCCCCAATTGCGTTACTCGTGGCAGGCTGTTCTGGGCGATGAGATATAGCTCTTAAGGCCGGTGTCGTCGGTTAAACGACCTGCCCTCGCATGTGTCGGCCGCGCAACCTGTTCCTGATGCTCGCGATCGCGGATACTTACTTTGTAATCAGCAGGTTCCCGGTTCGAATCCGGGCCGGGGCTCCGTATATACAGCGCTTAATGGCAAAACTGGTCTTTTTCCAACTGCAGGCCAGTAAACAGATAATAAACAAGTCAATAAGTCTAAGTGATGGGCGTTCCGAAAAGGCGTCCCTACCGCGATTCCGCCGCGCCGACTCTGATACCTTGGCTTAGACGTTCACCCGCCGAGCCGCCTCTTAATCACGGGTACCCCTAGCTCCTCCGCTGAAGCGCGCGTCCAAGACGCACATTACGGCTGGATCAGGATCCGGAAACGACCAGCGAATGGTCCGCCTAGCGGGTACTATTGGTCCATGAACCCTGTAACGGTGTCGACATTCGAATCGTACGTCTCTTCGGTCGAAGACCAAGCGACGGCGGCCTTGGCTTCCGCTCGAATCGGACGGCCTGCGCTGGTGCAACCGGACCTACTAGACGGCCAGGCTGGAAATACTCTCCGCGAGACCGTCCCTTTGAATGCTCGAAGAGACTGCGGAGCTTTCTTCACTGGCTCTACTCTCCGCGCCGTAGCTTTCACCTCTTGGACCGGCGTAGCAGAGCCAGTCCTACCAACCCTGGATCCCGCAGTGGGGGCAGGCGATCTGCTGATTGAGGCGGCGAAGGTCTTCCCAATCGATCAGGATCTCACTCAGACCTTGCGCAAATGGGGTGAACTGCTTCACGGGCGAGATGTCGAGCCAAGGTTTGTAAGGCTGTGCAGGGCACGCTTGGTGCTGCTGGCGGCATCGCGGGGCGCTACTGCGGTTGGCGTTGCGCCACCACCACCTCTTAGCGACGTCCTGCCAGGCATCAAGGTCGGTGACGGACTCGCCCTCCTCCATCGTGCCCATTCTGCAGGTCATATAGTCATGAACCCTCCGTTCACGTACCGGCCCGCATCTGACAGTGTGACATGGGGTGCCGGGCGCACTAGTCTTGCGGCGATGTTCCTTGGGGCCGCTGTGGAGAGTGCGCGACCTGGGACTCGTCTGACTGCCATCCTCCCCGATGTCATTCGAACGGGGTCGCGGTACGACCGACTGCGCTCGCTCGTTCAGAGTCGGCTGCGCGTCTCGTCGATCGAGCCGTACGGGCGATTCGACGCGTGGACCGATATAGATGTGTTCATTCTCAGAGGGGTTGTTGCGGATGGGGGAACGGACGCCCCTGCCGTGGAGTGGTGGGATCGGCCTATGGGGGAGCGAGTCGTCGGTGACAAGTTCGACGTCCATGTTGGCCCTGTGGTCCCCCACCGCGACTCAGAGTCAGGCCCCTCTCGACCCTACCTGCACGCCCGAGCAATCCCGCTTAGTGGCGAATTCGATGTGTCGAGTGCCGAACAGCGTGGCTTTCGGAAGCGTTTGTTCAGACCGCCGTTCGTGGTCGTTCGGAGAACATCTCGTCCGAGTGATAGTTCGAGGGGTCTAGGCACTATGATTCTTGGTTCGCAGGGCGCGTTGGTCGAAAATCACCTCATCGTGCTCAAGCCGAAGCACGGTTCACTGGGCGCGTGTCGAGAAGTCATGGCACTGCTGGACTCAACGAGTGCTAAGCAGTGGCTCGATGAACGGATTCGCTGTCGGCACCTCACAGTCAGGGCCATGAGCGAAATGCCTTGGTGGACGTCGTGACCTCTGCCAGTTTTCGATTCTCGACAGACCTTCTGCGGAGGCTTGGTGAGGAACTCGTCACAAGCTTCGATCAGGGGATCGTGGAGCTCGTGAAGAACTCGTATGACGCCGACGCACGGACGTGCAGCGTCGAGCTAATTGGCACACGTAACCCAAACGGAACTGTCATCGTCTCCGATGATGGAGATGGAATGACAGGCGACGATATTCGAGATGGCTGGCTGGTTCTCGGCCGCTCACGTAAGGCTCCGCTTATCCGAACACGGAGACGCCGGCTGCCCGCTGGCAGTAAGGGGCTCGGACGTCTCGGGGCGCTCCGGATGGGTAAAGAGGTACTGCTCGCTACCAGGCCGTTTAGCGAGCCAGGGGTCGAGTATTCTCTCCTTCTACGCTGGTCAGACTTCGAGCGGAGAGATGTAGTTGAAGATGTAGAACTTGACATCCAGCGATTAGACTCAGATTCCCAGCCAGGATCGCGCATCGTTATCAACGGTCTCAAGCGAGCAACAACCCAGCGCGAGGTACGCAAGTTGGCGAGAGAGTTGGTTCTGCTTGCTGACCCATTCGGCGATCCCTCCGGTTTCAGACCGGAGCTTGTTGTCCCAGAATTCACGGGTCTCGAGAACCTTGTGCGGAAGGCGTATTTCGACGACTGTGAATTCCGGCTAGTGGCTCACCTCGACGAGAGCGGTTCCGCCTCGGCACAGGTCTTCGGTCGCTCGGGCAGCCTCCTTTGGGCCAGCCACGACGGAGAATTCGATACGCACTATCGCGCTCCCGCGGCGAACTTCGAGCTTTGGGTGTTCCTGTTGCAGGGCGCCTCCTTTGCTGGCCGTTCCGCGACGGTTGGAGAGGTCCGGCGATGGCTTGAGCAGGTGGGTGGCGTTCATCTGTACCACCGCGGTCTGCGTGTTCTGCCTTACGGCGACCCTGGGCACGACTGGCTGAGCATGAATCTGCATCGGGTACGAGATCCGGAATTGCGGCCATCGACCAACACCTCTGTGGGTCGTGTGGTTGTCGTCGATGAGGGGGGAGAGCTTCTCCAGAGAACGGACCGTACGGGGTTCATTGAGAACGACTCCTTTACCGACCTTAGGCGATTCGCGACCGACGCTCTTGAATGGATGCACCGAAAGCGTGTCGACGAACGAGAAGAGAGAAGAGCCAAGGCGAGGCTAGCATCAGAGAAGCGCGCCAAGCGAGCCGAAACGAAGCTCAGGAAAGAGATTGATCGGCTCGCCCCGGAGGCACAACCGGCCATCAAGAAGGCAACGAACGAGCTTGAATCTGCAAGGGATACCGAGAAGACTCTCTTGAGAGAAGAATTGGCCCTGTACAAGACACTCGCCAGCGTCGGGACCGCAGTGTCCGTGTTCGCGCACGAGATAGAAGGTCCCGTTAGCAACCTAACGGTGTCTGTTCGGGCGATAGAAAGGCGAGTCCGTAAGGCCCTTGCCGCCGACTATGAATCGACGGTTGGGAGTCAGATCCAGGCCGTAAGGAACTCTGCTGAGCTCATCGCGCGGTTTACGACACTGCCTCTCAAGATGCTCAAGCAGAGCAAGCGTCGGCGGACCATTCTCAATACCAACGAGACCGTTCAGGCAGCGGTGGAACTTCTGCATCCCTACCTGACGGATGCCCGCGTGGAAACGACCTGCTCGTGGAGCGACGAGGCTGCACGGGTGCACGGATCCGTCGCGGACATCGAGGCCATCGTATCGAACCTTTTGACCAACGCCGTGAAGGCCCTCAAGCGAATGGATGCGCCGCCACGACCGCGTCAGATCATCGTACGCACGACTGTCGTCGACAGGCATGTGCTAATCTCCGTCCTCGACAGTGGTCCGGGCGTCCAAGCGAGACTCGGTGACCGGATTTGGCTCCCTGGCGTTACTAGCGACGAGAATGGGACAGGGTTGGGGCTCACGATCGTGCGAGACACTGTCGAGGAACTCGGCGGGAGTACACAAGTGGTTCTCCAAGGCGAACTCGGAGGTGCAGAGTTCATCGTCGAGCTTCCTAGAGCGGGATCAGAAAAATGATCGCAGATGGTACACGCGTCGCCGTCGTAGACGACATCGCGGGTCAAGCGGAAACGGCTGCTGGCATAGCGGAGGAGGCAAACTTGCTTCCGTTCATTATCAGCGAAGCCGATGGATCGTTCGATTCCACGACGAAGTTACTGGCACGGGTTCGTGCAGGCAGTTGCGCAGCAGTGATATGTGATCACCGTCTCTCCCAAACTGGGTTCGCGCGGTTCACTGGAGCGGAGTTCGTAGCGAGTCTGTTCAGAAAGCGCATTCCAGCGGTGCTGCTTTCGACGTTCTCATCGATCGATAGTGAAACGTCCATCAAGCTCCACAGGGCCCAGATTCCATCCCTCCTCACCCGAAGCGCACTTGGCCCGGAAGAGTTGGTAGCGGCATTAAGGCGCTGTGAGAGCGAGTTGGCCGGGAACGTTCCTCCCGAGCGTCAATTGTGGAGGACTCTCGTGCGTATTGAAGGAATCTCCGAAGAAAGTGACATTCCGGTCGCCGACGCGATTATCCACACTTGGGACCCCGACGACGCGATTCGGTTTCCTCTCGATCTGATTGAAGACACCTCTATCAGGAAGGCTGTGGCTGAGGCCAATAGGCTGCCGATGCGGTTGTTCGCGATGGTGAACGTTGGTTGCAGCGAAGAGAGCGACCTCTTCTTACAGGCCTTCGAGTGGGCGCCAGAGCCTGACATGGATCTTCTTGCCAGGTAGGGCATGGATTCTAGACGTCGGCCACGGTTCCTCGACAGTCGTCGAGGAACCGGGTCACGTATCCGTGGTCGACGGAGGGCGGGGAGATACGCTTCCGAGATTCCTCAGGGAGCGTCGCATCAAGCGGATCGATACGGCTATCGTTTCACACGCCGACGCCGATCATTTCGGCGGAATATCCCTCTTGCTCTCTAGTGACCACTTCGCGGTGGGGCAAGTATTCCTGAATCCCGACGTTCGTGGGACACGTCTCTGGGAAGACTTCGCGGCAGTGATGGTTGCCGCCAAGGAACGCGGCACCACATTTCACCTCGAACTGACCAATGCTAACCCACGCGAAGTCTTATCTGGCACCACACGTATAGAAGTGCTCGCGCCGTCGCAAGGGTTGGCGATAAGGACTGCCGGCGGCGTGACAGTCGGCGGCAAACAATTGACCGCCAACGCAATGTCTGCAGTTGTGCGGGTGTGGTCAGGAGATTCGCCACGCATCCTCGTTGCCGGCGACATCGATCAGGTGGGGCTCGACGACCTCTTGGAAAACAACTCGGACGTCAGAGCAGACGTGCTCGTGTTTCCGCACCATGGCGGCCGACCAGGAAGGGCGTCCCCTGCTGCGTTCGCGGAATCAATTGCGACGGCTGTGGAGGCTAAGCTTGTAGTTTTTTCGATCGGGAGGGGCCGCTACGGAACACCCCGACCCGAGATCATCGCAGCCGTCCTCCGAGTCACAGACCGCGCTCACATCGCTTGCACACAGCTTTCAACGCACTGTGCGACCGAACTGCCTACCACTGCGCCTGGTCTACACACCGCCTTCTCAAGGGGAGCAGCATCAAGGGCGTGCTGCTCAGGCACCCTTGAAGTCCTTCTAGAACCTGACGAATTCACATATTTACCTACGAGCGTCGCACACCTTGAATTCATTCGGCAAAATGCTCCTTCGGCATTATGTCGTCGATACTCACCACAGGAGTCCACCTAACCAATATTGCCATCATCCGGCATGAGCACTTGTAAGAGACTTGCGTCGATGGCAGTCGTCTGTCAATCAGTTGACCTCTAGAGCAGTCTACACAGTACTTCCGACGAATTAGCCGTGGCGCGTTGACAGTTTTTGTTTTACGTTTCGGCCCAAGAATCTCTAACGGAAGTTCACCATGAATTCTGTCCCAATCTTTCATAGAGCCCAACTTAAGGCAATGTGCCTAGGTGATTCAAAGAAATGATGAATCCCTCTGCCAGCCAGCTACTTTCCGAATTATTGGGCGATTGGAGTCTACGGCGCCGACCCAATCGGAGGCCTTCGGAGGAAGGGGATTTGTTGATCTGCCGTGGACGCTGGTGAGCGCGATCACATCGAAGCTACCATTCACAATGCTGAGTTGGTGGTGCTTGGAGTCGTTGGAGAGGGTGCATTGCGGGACTTGGCACGCCCCGCAGACGAATTTGTGCCCGCCTCGACCTCACTCCGTCGTCAATGCCCGCGAAAGCGACTGGGACGGGGCTTGGGCCCAGCGGTCTCTGGGTTCGACCGGCTCGGCCATGAGTTCGGTCCAAGAGAACAGCGTACGCTGCGGCCCTGTGCCCTGGCTGTCTCGGTGCCCGTTGCCCTTGACCGGAACAGGAGCGCGACCGTTCCTGTCAAGAAAGCCTTGCGGACCCTGCTATTCGCCGAACAACCACGGCGATATTTCTTTCCACGCGAGTTCTAAGATATTCTCCGTGCGGCGTTCAATTAGCGCTGCCGTCCAGCGTTCAACGCCAGTCAAATGATCCAGCATGCCTAGTCGCTCCTGGCTTTGGAGCAACGTTTGCGTCTTCTTCCCGAACCTGTAGCCCTGACTCTTCGCGGTGTTGATGTAGTCAAGCCGCTTGGACTGCGATCTCTCCGCCAGGGCGGCATAGAATATCTTCTTCCTCTGCCATGCGGAATTCCCAATGCTCTGGTTTTCCCTCTCCGGTAGCAAGGTCAGGTTACCAATCCGCTGACGGGTAGCCGCTCGTGTGTAGATGCCGCGATCCCATCCCTGGCTAGGCTCCGTTTCAGGAGCAATGTGTTCAACGGTTGCGTATTTTGGCCCCACCCAATCTCGGTGATTGAAGAATTCGATGTCCGGACCCTTTACCGCATCTGATCTCGTGAGCAGGCCTGGATTAACCTTATCAGGGCGGGCATTATGGGCTGCCGCAAGCAACAGGAATCGGCATAAGGGACGGGGCGCTATTCGTCCGAACTCAACTTCTTGGGTCTTTGCCATCCAAGAGGCCTTGTCTTTGACACCGATCCCCGGTTGCCCCAAGAGTTCCAGCAGCTCCCTTTTGAGGGATTCTATGGACAGGATCTGGTTGGATAGACGTCGACCGACACAAAGGGGGTCACCCCCTGAGCTAGGGTCGTTCCCCATGAGGCGGCGAAAGTCGGAGTCAATTCTAGCTGTGCCTGCAGTGACGGCCCGTCTTAAGGCTAGAAAGGCCGTAACTGCCTTCGTGGCGGAGAGAAAAGATTGCTCTTCATCATATTCGCCGTATTCAGACCAGTACCGCGCCAGAATAGGGACTGCAAGGCTTGTGTTCATATCTGCAATAAACCTGAGGCATAGCTTCAGGGAATCGGACTCTCTGGGCCCGACAGCACTTACTCCTAGACCGTCAATCGCCGTCTTGTCCCAATACTGCAATCTGAATTCGACCATTTCTCCCAATGAACGAACAAATCCTTGTGCGGTGTCTGCATTAAGCGTGCCAGCTTGCCGAAAGCTGTCCCTGAGATAGCGACGCTGGTGAGTAAGATTTAACGGCAACTTATAGCCATCGAAGTAGAGGGCAAAGGACGTCAACATTTGTTTTGTCTCGATCTGTTGCTTGGCCGGCTCGCTGTAGGCTTCGGCCAACATCAACTCCATTGACTCCCAGGCCTCTTCGGACTTAGAGCCCCTATAGCCATCCCTTCTACTCTCGAATTGGATCACTAGGGGCTTGCATGTCTCTAAGGCGGTAAGAGGCTCTCCAGTAGTGTTAAGAGCGTCGAATATGTCGAAAGCATCCCCTTCGTCTTGAGCCTCGACGCGAGTCAGAACCACACGGTGGGTCAAGTATGAAGAAAAGAGGACAAGTCTCGCTAGGCCCGCTGCTTCCGACGATCTGGCAAGTTCCGCGGCGCACCGGTCTTTCGTGGGCTGATCGGGATGAACGTCCCGACGACGGAATAACTGTAGGAAATTAGCTTCCTTAAACTTGGCCTCTTCTACAACTCCGATATCTTCATCTTGATCGGTTTCCTCCGACTCGAAGCTAGCATTGTAGAGGTGGGCGTCCAAGCGTTGGCAAATGAACTTGTAATTAGGAGCCACAAAGCTACCAGGTGCTTCGTCATCAATTGGCGTGAATCGCGGCGCTGCATCGTGACTGGTAGCGTAGTCCGAAAACTGCCATAAGAATTTGGCGATCGGCGATGTGTATTCAGACTTTGCGGTAGAATCACCTCGATGATCCATGGAGCGAATCATCCGAGGATACGGGAATGTGCTGCCGAGTCTTGCGAACTGACCTATGGCACATTGGTGAAGCTGGTTTAACTGCGTTTTGACTTCGGCATCCAACCAGTGCTGAGTATCTTGTGACAAAGCCTGCATGTCGGACCTATGTTCGCTTATTCGTTGGAACAGCGCACAGGTCATAAGGATTAGAGAGGTTAGTCGTTGTTGGCCATCAATGACGATTAGAGAGGTACCATCAAATGTTGGTTCGGTCGGGCCATCTGTAGCTAGGATTATGCTACCCAGGAAAGTGTATTCTGGCCCGGGGGACGTGGAGAGCCGATGAAATCCATTTAGGCAGTCTGCAATCAGGCGTCTCAGGTGTTCCTGCCTCCAGTTGTATTGGCGCTGATATTCGGGGACCTTGTAGCCAGCGACTCCGTTGTGGGCCATCATCGTGTCACCGAAGCTCCCAGCTTCAGCTTCGAACAGATCTTTTACTCGGCTGAACATTAGCTCTCTCCGTTAGCTCCGCGGCAGACCCCTATAGAAGAGCACTCATATTCCACAGAGGCCTTCGCATTCTTCGACCATCAGGCTGTCATAGTCGGTGGCGGCGTCGAAGTTGACTTCGGCGAGCGGCAGTCGGGATTTGTGCAAGTAGGCCGCACCCTTACGGGTAATGGCGTTGCGGACCACCGGAACGTCTCGCAGTGCCCGGTCGACGGTGATCGCTTCTTCGAAGGCCGCGGGATCGTTCGACTTTAGCCACTTCCACTCACCGTCACTCTTGTACGGACACCCTATGCAAGCGCTCCTTGGCAGGTAGCGCTCCGGGTAGTTTTCGCTGAACCAGTTCAATAGCTGGGCTCTGCTGAATCCGAGTTCAATCAGCGGATATCGGTTTGTAGCCCACTCCTCCCGGCTTTGCTTTTGTCGCATCACTTCGTCGGCACTGATGCCCATCCAGATTTCGACCTGGATGTGCTTGGGCGCGCGTCGTCCAGGTGCGAAGCCAAGACGTTTGCGGAGGTATTGATTGATCGGCCGGATCTTGTACTTGGTCGTGCATTGCCTTGCCGCAACGGCACGCGTGCCGTCACCGTTCACCAAGAACGCGGGTATGCCCAAATAGTTGTTTCCGTCGGGACTGGTTCCTTGAAGGATGTTGTCCCTTATGTTCCCCGCCTTGACTCGTACGACTTCGAAAGAGAGTTGTTCGGTAAGCCAGTCAAGGTGTTCGTAAACGTGGGGCGGTTCCCACCCGGTGTCGGCGAAGATGGCGACATCGGGCTTTTCGAGCCCGTATTCCCCACGTTCTGCCATCAGCGCCAGAACGGTGGACTGCACGCCTGCCCCAAGGCTCAATGACCTAAAGGGTGTTCGATTGCGTATCTTTGTGCGGTCGGTGACTAGGGCAGGTTGCGACATGATCCTGTCCACATCGTCGACGATCCGTTCTCGTAACTCCGCGCGAGAGACCATGGGGAGCAGCTGCGTTCCACCCATTAGGTTCAGTTGCCTGAGTAGGGCGTAGGTTCCCTTTTCGGCGTTGATGCCTTCAGCCTCCGTCAGAATGGCGCGAACCAACTCTGCCAAGATCATCGGGTCGCGTGTGAAGTTGTAGTGCATGGGAATGTGGTAGAAGGAGGCCGTCTGGGCAAAGAGGCCCAAAGCCTCCTCTGCCGTGAACGCGCCACCGGAGCCCTGAGCGGCCTTCGTGGCCGTGTGAGCTATCCACCAGGTCCGCGAGGCGGTGTTGTGCCGCCAGAATGCGTCCGTGGTTCCCGAATTGAACCAGTGGGACCTAACGTAGCTTTGGATGTTGACATTCGAGGGTCGCCGCCATCGCTCAAGGCTGTATGCGTGAAGGCGAAAGTGGGTCATCCATGCCCAGAGCCTTTCGTCAGACGCCATGCTCGGACTCATCCCGTTGAAGGACCTGTAGAAGTCTAGGGCCCGGATGTCGGCGCGGTTCCGAATGCCACCGGTACCTTCCATTGTCAGGTGGATCGGCCTGTCAGTAGTGATGGAAGTTTCTTCCGTCTGGTCAGATACGCCGCGCCTTGTAAGGATTTCGGCGAAGTCCAGATCGGGATCCAGGTAGGAATCGGGGTTGTCTTGCGCCGCAAGTCTGAGTTGGTCATACGCCTCCTGGGTGAGGCGATGAACTGGATGCCTTTCGGCCATGCGTGCCTTAATACTCGTTGTCGTGGGTCAGCGCTGCTGACAAGAAAATACCGACGGGCTGTTTCATCAAGTCCTGCGCATACTTGAGGGCGTCGTACCGGAGCAGCTCGGAGTCAACGTGACCGTAGCCACAACGGTCAAGGGCATTTCGAACAGCGAAGGACCACCGCGTGTTTCCGTATTCGGGAAGATTCCTGAGGGCTTCTGTTACCGCATGCATGTACATACTCGGGAACAGGGCGACGAACTCTACGCCGCTGCTGCGCCTTTTCCGCACTGCTTCTATCTTCTCCTTGTCATTGGGGGGCACGTGGATCTTGATGCGATCTTCGTCAAGTCGAACATCGAAGGTGCCTTCAGGAACACTGGGGTTGGCGACCAAGTCTATAACGGACTCGACGCTCGAGTCCGCCAAGACGATACGGGTAGTGTCACCGACAGCAAGTATGCCGGCGGCTGGGACGTCAAAGCCCTTGGGCCTGTGGTCTCTCCACTCGGAGGCGTGGTCGGCCGAATTGAATCCCTCTAAGGGACAAGTTGAGACCAGGTAGGGGGTTAGCAGAACCTCCTCGGCGTAATGGTCCGCTTCCAAGACCAGCCTGTCGTCCACCCCGACCTTGCAGGTGTGTCGCGCGAACGTCTTTGGGCAAGACACATCTACGGCGTAAACGGCGCGATCAGAGTTTACTAGTTCACTCAAGCTGTCCGATGAAAGGTGGAACTCCAGGTCGATTCTGATCTCTCGTCCGTTGTTCAGGGCAGCCCTGGGAACGTCGACACCAAAGTCGGCACTTGGATAGTCATCCGTCCATGGCGAAAGGAGAGGATAGGGAAGTAGACGCTGATGCCAGGTTGTCATCTCAGCCGGAAAGCCTGCTGATCCAAATTGCCGTCCGCGACAACCTTAATTGTCACCCTGTCAAGTGAATCTGGAACCAGGATGACTTGTCCATCCGTAACCGTGAGGGGCGTTTCTTCTTCTCCCATCCTCGCTGCTTCAATGATGGCAACCGATGGGTGACGTCCAGGATCCGGGTCAGTTCCAGCAGCCGCCAGCGAGAGCTTGACCTCCCTCCCCGAATCTGGCGAAGGATCGAAGGCGACGATAGCCTCCGTAGGGGACAAGGGTATAAACCTAACACGCCTCAAAACGGATGGTCTAGCCGTGTACGCAGCGGATCGATCCCCGACGCCACCCTGGTGCTGTCCCGCACCTTGCCCCCCCGAGTCGTCACCTTCCCCCGGCACCCCTACGGGAGGGTATCCTTCTTCTCTGCCCCCTTCTATAGCCTCATCGACTTCACCTAGACTGAACTCGGCAGGTAACGATTCGATCAGGCTCGCAGTCAGTGCCTTCGTGTCTGAACCGCCTTGCTCATCCGGCAGGATTTCGGCGAGTTCGTCAAGATTTGAAGGCTCCGTATACACGTGAATCGCGGCCTGGCTTTCAATGATCCCGGCAAGAGTCTGCCTGATCTCCTTAAGGCGCCTATCGGCCGACTTGCGGTCGCCCTCATCAAGGAGGTGGCCGGAAGACAGCGAATCGTGACTGGCACTTTCCATTCTCCTCAGCCACAAATCTCCCGAGTCCGAATCTGCCATGACCACCCCTACGTAGTCGGGCCATAAGCTTCTACCTCTGGGCGCCAGCGGATTGACCTTCTGTTCCCTGCTGTCAGTAATCAGCATCCCATTGCGGTTGATATGCGCCATCCGCCGAGGCGCGCCTTCTCCGAAGGCCACGTGTACCCGAAGGCTGCCCGCGCCTTCAAACCGCTTGGTGATGTGAACTTCGCTCTCTGCACAATCCCTGACAGCCCTGTAGTAGTGGACAGCGTTATTGTTTATCGGGGCCAGTTGATCAAACAGATGGTCCATGGTTTGATGGTTCATCACTAGAGGGCTTTCTCCCTCGGCAGCAACTTCAACCGTTAACTTGCGGTGATGAATCGCATGGAAGAAATTCTCTATGGCGGCCGCCGCGATCTGCTGCACCCAGTCGGAGGCGTGGGGATTGAAGCCAATGACGTACACGGCAGTGCCAGTTTGCTCAAGGCGAAAGAACGCAGGGATATCTCTCCCCGTAACGGGGCTAAAGCCCTGCTGGCAATAGAATCCAATGTGCTGAAGATCTTCACCTGACCCCCTTGGATCGGCGTGGCCTGTCAGGATCGCCTTGCCCTGCAGTTTTTCGACACGGCCCTTCTTGCCTTCAACCAGCCGCGTGCTGTAGAAGACAGTTTGTAGGTCTGATGCATTCAAAATGGCGTTCTTGCCTATGCCGAATGAACCGCCCGGGGCGCCGCTACTCTTGCTGACCGCTCCCTCCTGCGTAACAAGTGCCTTCCACCTGTCTTCGTTCAGACCCATCGTCCCTGTGTCTTGGACCCTCAGGCACCGAATGGTCCCCTTGTCAAATGGGGACAGGGCGCGTGAGTAGGTGGATGCCAGGTCAGGCCTGCTTTCAGCCTTGGCTCTGTGTAGGCAGGAGAGCAGATGCCTTTTGAGTTCCTCTCCGCCAAAAAGATCCGGTTCCACCTTTGTCTCTGCAAATGTGACCGAAACCGGACGGTCATATCCGCGATGCTTGGCATCGAGAGAGTTCTGGATCAGCTCTCTCACCAGCTTGGGTAACGGGGCATCGCTGAAGTAGGCACTCGAACGGTCGCTGACAAAGTCGATGCCACCTAAACGTGGAGGGAAATGCCACGTTGGCCTAGACAATCACGTCACCCGCCACATACTGAATCGAGCTTGTACAGCGGTGTACCCAGAAAAGGCGTGCAGGTGGCCTGTAGTGGGGCTTGAGAATTCGGCGATTCACCTGTTTGAAGGATCTGGCGTTCCAAACACTATCAGGTTCAGGTCCCATGCGTCCCTGAACGTTCTCGACGATATGGATTGATGTCAATCTTCCATATGCCACCTTGTCCATGGCCGCTCCACTTGTGAAAGCTCGTCCTTGTCTTCTATGCGGCTCTGACAGGGGGTGAAGGATTGATCGAGGGTTATATCCGCCTTGATATGCATCGGGCCGCTGGACCGGAGGTTCGGGCTTCGAGAGCCGAGCCCCATAGAGAACATGCAGATTACAAATGGCTGTGCGATTATAGGCTCTTGTGACCGCCGAGCTAATCTTCCCCGACGCTTGGCAACTGGATGGGTTCACGACCAATGTCACCAGCCGGCAGGCTGGGGAACCCGACCCAGTTGTGCGCGAACTCCTCCAGAACTGCCTGGACGCGGCCGTACGCGAGGCAGATCGGGAGTACGCGGAAATCCACTTTACCATCGCCAGGCGTCCACTAGCGGACTTACCCGGTTACGCAGGGTATGTCGAAGCCTTTGATGCCGCGAAGCAGGAGGTGAATGAGCCGGCGACCCACGATGTCCGATCTGCCATCCGGCGGATTGAGAGGGTTCTTGGCAGGCAGGAGATGAGCATTCTCTTCTGCCGCGACAACGGCGTCGGGCTGAATCCTAACCGGATGAGTGCTCTGCTATCGGAAGGACAGAGCGATAAAGCCACTCAAGGTGCTGGCTCTTACGGACTAGGACACCTTACAGCCTATGCAGCTTCGGATCTGAGGTACGTCCTCTACGCAGGAAAGCGTGGAGAGCGTGAGATCGCAAGTGGTCATGCGATCCTAGCTTCACACAGGCGGGTCCAGACGCGCCATTCGGCACACGGATTTTGGCGCACTCCTACGGACATATTCAGTCTGGAGGACGGCAATTTCCCGACAGTTGTTCCCTTGATAATGCGCGATCAGATGGACCAGATTCACACCTCCGGTACTGTCGTCGCGATTACTGGCTTCAATTCCTTTCATGAGGATGATCCGAGAGTTGCCTTGGATGCCATCTGTCGTGTGGCCGCACTGAATTTCCTGGGCGCGATCTGGGCAGGGAAAATGATCGTGCACGTACACGATGAAGATACCGGTCGTAAGATGACGGTCGATGCGGAGTCCCTTCACGGATTGCTTGCCTCCCTCAAGACTCAGCAGAGGGCACCCTCTCGAGGCTGGCTGGCTGGTGAGCAGGGCTACCGAAGCCTGCAAACTCTTAACGACGGATACGTCCTTGAGGCAGAAATCGATCGGTCGATCAAGGTCCACTTCCGCAGCCTTGGCGCCAATTCCGGCGAAAGATCTAGGGTTCAGATCTTTCGAGACGGTATGTGGATTACAAATAGAGCTCCGGAACTAGGAACTGGAGCGTTTGGAGGCGTCCAGCCATTCGATGCAGTTGTGCTCTTAAATGACGCGGACCCGGAAGATCACACTGAGTTTTATGATCTCGTGAGAAACTCGGAAGGCCCTGAGCACCGGGATCTCAAAAAGTTTCGGGAGCTTCCTAGTGGGGAACGAGCAGATCTACGCACGATGTTCAGGAAGCTTGCGGCGCGCCTTCGCCTAGAGGCCGGGCAACTTGATGCGAATGTCGGTTTCACGCCCCGGGGCTTTGCTTTGTTTGGTGGTGAAATAGAGCGAGTTGCGGAAAGGGTTAGGCGTCCGGTTCGCCAGCCGGACGACGGCAGCCAAGATAGCGGAAAGCCCGGTGGCACCAAGACTGAGACTGGACCTGCTCCAAAGCGTCCGGGTCCAGGAAGAACTCGTCGTACCCCGCGTCAAGGCCCTTCATCTGGTCATGCTCTGAGAGCCCGCTCTTCGATTGTTCCCAAGACTGATTCTGACGGCGAAGTCAGAGAACTTACGGCTGAACTTCGGGTCGATGAGACACTTCTTCCCAACGATCAGTTGGTCCTGAGGGTCCGAGTTCAGTCAGGATCAGATGCCACCTGCGATCAGCCGTTGCCTGATTCCTGGCTGGAACTGTCTAAAGTCACTATCGGAGACACTTCGCTCGATGCCAGCGGTCCGTTCGAAGTCAGTATTCCCCAGGATGCCGGCAGAATGACGATCGTACTCAAAGATATGCTCCCAGACACGGTTGGGGTGTCTTTGGATGTCGTCAGGCATAGGTCCAAGCAGCCGGTGACACCCTAATACATGTACGAACCATATCCAATACTGCGGGAGGACGGCTCATCACTTGATTGGGAGTCGGCCCGATACTCGACGGAACTGGTAGTCGGGGACGGGTATGCGACAGTCACACACATTTTGGAAGGTGCGCAGCAGCTTCAGTCACTTGTTGAACTTGGAGCTGCCCATTGGGCGTTGGAACTGCGCTGTCCCACCACGCTTCTGTCGCGCTGGGAACTCAGGAAGACGGCCGTGTGCACGGCGAAATGGGATCCTGCCGAAGTACAGGGGGAACTCTATTTTACCCCCGGGCTGATCACCCGGGAGACCGTCACGCTAACTGGAGACGGTTTGGGAGAACTGTGGACACCTCCCATAAGGGTCCCGCCCGGATGCTGGCTGGTGAGGGGAGATGTTACCCGTGCGAAATCGCTTGCCGCATCGCTCTTGACGTTTCACCCGAAGACGGATTTGCGTGATGGAGAAATGGAGGTGCAGCCCGACACGGGCGGTGGCGATTTGCATTTCAAAGTGTTCGTTTCGGAGCAGTTATTTCCTCAGTGCCCAGTTCGTCGTGATCTACAGATCGCTGCTTTGATCGCGGCATTTGGAAGGATCCCTCACCTAGACAGCGAGGGTGCACCAGACGCAGAAGAGGATGTTGTCGAATTTCCCATCTTGGCAACGATTAAAGAGCGCTTGCGTGAGGTAGGGGTGTCGACCTGGGGAGCCGAGGACAATGAGAATTTCGACCCGGCTCGTGCGGCGACGGCGATAGAGCAGTTCGCAATAGACGTTGTGGATAGCGACCGGTCGTGAAGCAACTAAATCCCGGGGTTGAACAGAACTTCAGCGATTGGCAGCGCGGCCTTCTTGCGACTAGGGGCAAGACAATCTCAGCCACGGTCGCCAACAGTCAAGTCGAACTTCATCGTGTCGTTTCGGATGGACCCCAATCGCTTGCAGACTATCTACGCAATCGGCTTGGCCTTACGCAGGAGGAGTCTATTGATGTTCCTTTGCTGCCTAGCCCTGTCACCTCTTTTGAATACCGCGATCCGCCATTTGAGCTCGAACGAACAGTGTGCAACTTATGGGATGGCTTAATCTGTCGCCAAAATGCGGCCCGCCCGATTTTCTGGACCTTGGCACATATTCGCTGGCTGGAAGAGGGCCAGTTGGGACAGCAAATTGAGGAAACGCTCTTGCGCGGCGGTGGGCGCGATTCGACAGAGGACCAGAGGACCCGTAATTTGCTAAGGCGCGTTGGAGGATTACCCCATGTACGTGGCAAAGTCTCCGTTTTGAGCGACTCTCCGATCTCGCGTGCTTGGTGGAGGGGCAGCGTGGCCTCCGAAATCGCATACGCTGCCGGGGACGATCTGTCCCTCAACGCAGTTGAGATCCATCAGGTGTTGCATTCCCACAACGACGCCTGGGCACGGTTGATCGGCGACTCGATTCACCGCATCACCGTATTAAATCAGCCCAGGGCTCGTGCCGCTCTCGTAAACCTATATAAGGACGCCAGGCGAGGTGGCGAGCCAATCCGGCCTCTGGAGATGCAGCTAACGGCCCGCATTCTCTCTCGCCACGGTGTGGCGCTTGCCTTCGACCTTATTGATTGGGAAGATCTTGCCGGTATTGCCGAAGAGGCTCTAGAACGTGCCAGAGAACAGTTGGAGCTTGATGCGGGATTGAAGGCCGAAGCCCGCACGGAGGAAACGCGCGAGGGTGACACACAACATGGCGGCTCTGAGCCGGATAGCCGAAGAAAGACCGTATCCAGGCTTAGGCGAATAGTACGTCTGTAGAGGTGCTAGGGCTCGGTCCCATGATTGGCCGCCATTGGCATTCTTATCTGGAACCGCCTATGCGACTGTGTCAGGCTAGGATTCTAGTGTAAATTTGGCCCTTGACACGGGCCTTATCGGTTCCCGTGAGCCCGAACGGCCATAGGATTCCACATCACAGGCTGCGGAATCAGGTGATGGCACGGATGGAATCAAACCTTCCTTCTGAACGGGCCATGGACCACGCTGTTGCATCATCGTTTCGTCTGCGGATGGCTACGCTAGCCCTTGACAGGACCTAGGAGGTGGCACTAGAGCGCCTGTCTCTCAGTGTCCATATCTGAGCTTGCATTAGGGATTGGCAAGATTATGATTTCTAAAGCTCGATACTAGACTGGTAGGAGTCAGTTACGTGCCCATCCCGACCCAGCAGCAGCTATACCGACCGGTGCTTCAACTAGTAAACGACGCCCGAGGTGAGATTGTATCCCTTGCCCAAATTAGGCTTTCCCTAGCAGAACGATTCTCGTTGACCGACGATGAATTGGCGGAAAAGGTACCGTCGGGAGAACAGACAAGATTCGTCAATCGGCTGTACTGGGCGGTGTCGTATTTGAGACGGGCAGGCTTTCTTACGTCGCCTTCGCGAGCCCAGTTCGTGATTACTCCGCCTGGAAGCAAGTTACTTGCAAGTCAACTTGGTGAAATTAGGCACAGACAGTTGACTGAGCTTATTGAGTTAAGGCGGCAGAAGCTGGATTCCGAAGACAAGCCCGACGAGGCCATTCCCGAACACATCGAGCCAGACTCGATGAACGCCACACCGGATGAATCCATGGAGAGACTCTATCGAGAGTTAAGTGACAGGTTGGCCGACGAGCTGTTACAGAGCGTTGCTTCGGTGACTCCCGGCCGCTTCGAACGACTGGTAGTGGGTTTGCTGGAACGCATGGGATACGGCAAGGGTCAGGTTGTCGGAGGAAGCGGTGATGGAGGAATCGACGGCATTATCACCCAAGATCCTCTCGGCCTTGAGAAAGTTTATGTTCAAGCAAAGCGCAAGAAGGACCAGGTTGGAGAGCCTGAGATTCGAAATTTCTCTGGCAGCCTACAGGCCAGGGGAGCGAGTAAAGGCGTATTCATTACAGCTTCGAGCTTCAACTCCAGAGCTAGGGAAACAGCACGCTTAATCTCTGGAGGCCAGCAGTTCATTCGGTTGATAAACGGTTTGGAGCTGGCCGGACTAATGATTTCAAATGATGTTGGGGTTGTCACCGAAACCTCCTACTACGTCAAGAAAGTGGATGAGAACTACTTTGCGGATGCCTTCTAGCACTGGCGTGGACCTGCATAGCTAGGTCTGCGCTCGGAATTGAGGAGTTAAGGGACCGCTGTGCATTCGTCCCACAGGGCATGCGCATGCCCTGTGGGAGTCTTGTTGCTGGAAATTCGGTCGGCTCGCCTATGCGGCCTTTGTGACCGATGGGCATGACAGGATCTGGGTCCTGTCTAGCATGTGTACAGGGGCTTTCAGTCAAACACCGAAGTGAAGCGCCCGTGGGTTGCAAACGTGCGCCGACGTCTCGCCACATCTGTAGACAGGGGTAAACGATAGAGCGAGAACGCTTCGTTTACCCTACGGCCGTTAGCCAATCCCTCCCGGATGCATGCTGCGCCCCGCCGAAGCGGGCGCATAAGCCTGAAATAGCCTCATTGAGCCTACCCTGTGCGTCAGACACGCGGGCATTTGGCAGATTGTTCGGGCTGCAACTGTGCATGCCCATTTTGGATCGCGCACCGTGCAGCGCAACCGGCCGAAGCAGGGAACGGTGTCGTTTTGGCAACGAAGCGCTTCGGGAGAGTTCCGGGAAGCCTATTGGCTGAGAGGTAATGATGACAGATCTGAACGATCGGGAAGCACATGACCGGCAGGCGGAATTCAGCGAAGAGGAACTACACCTGGAAACTGTCATTGGCACCATTGATGCCACGGTCCAGCATCGGAAGGGTTTGGGCCCGGTGTACGCAGGGGATGCAAAGGCCGCCGACATCGTGAAGGGCCTGCTGGACGTGCAATTGGAGAAAATCGAGAGGGTCCGCGACAGGCCCTACTTCGGCAGGATCGACTACTTGGTGGCGCCGGAGAATGAGATTCGCACTCTATACATCGGCGAACTGAACGTCGATCACGAGGACCCTCGCTACTTCATAGCCAGCCACAACGCCCCCATCGCCAGGCTCTACTACCGACCTGTCGACGGTTTCTACGAGGTGCGAAAGGTCCAAAGGCAAGCTTCCGTGCACCTTAAGCGAACCCTCACGATCGAGGATGCCCATCTCATCGATTTTGACGACGTCTTGAGGTTGCCATCAGCCCCGAGTGCCGCCTATTCAACCTCAAGTAGGGCATTGGATAACAGGCTCTCAAGCTCCGGGCGCGTCGGGCTCTCGGACGCGGTCGAGACGATCCAGCCCGAGCAATATGAGCAAATGGCCGCGACACAGAAGCCGGTCCTGATAGTGCAGGGCGCCGCCGGGAGCGGGAAGAGCCTTGTGGGGCTTCACCGAATCGACTTCATCCTGTCACCCTTCAGCGACATCGGCAGCCTTCGCCGGCCAACGGCGGAGCGGGTGATCATGTTCGGGCCATCGCCCGCGTTTCTAAAGTATGTTTCGGGCCTGCTGCCGGGCCTGGGCGTTCACAGGGTCAGACAGACAACAGTAAGGGACTGGCTGCTGAGCCAATTCTCTTCTCGTGTCACCCTCAGCAGTCGCGACAGGATCTTCGACGACCTGATGAACAATCGCCGAAAGCTCTCGCAGGCCGAGATTGAAGCCCACCAATTCAAGGCCGGACCGAAGATGAGGAGGCTGATCGACAACTACGTGGGTCACCTGAAGAAAGAGATACGGACGCGGATCGATAAGGCCGCGGGACTCGTCATCCCCAGTGATCCCGGCTCTCCTCCTATGGAGTTGGGCGCTGCCTTGCTCAAGAGCCGGGTCGCCGAATCCTTCAAGGCGAGTCCCGAGCCTAATCTAGCAAGAGAGCACTTGGTGAACGGACTGGCGTGGGAATGGTCGCGGCTCAATCCACGCCGGCTCAAGGCGAGGTCCGAGATGGCTGCCGAAGCCAGGCGGCAGGTTGACCGCAGCCTGGCCTCAATCTGGCCCAGGCTCGACTTCCGGGCAGAATATGTCGAGCTTGCAACGTCGTCCGAAAAGATCATGGAGCATGCGAGGAAGGGCGATGTGGACCCCTCGGGGGCCGATGAAATCGTGCGAACGGCTCGTTCCCGCGCCCACGCGGGGCAGGCGCTCAGCGTTACCGATCTGGCGGCGGCTCTATATCTTGATTACGCCATTAACGGGTACGAGAGCGAGAGGTTTGAACATGTTGTCGTGGATGAGGCGCAGGATGTATCTCCACTGGAACTCGCTCTGCTGCAAAAGCACTCGGCGAATGACACCTTCACGATCTTGGGCGATCTAAGGCAGAGCGCACTACCGTACAAGTCGATCACCAATTGGAATCAGTTCGCGAGCCTGTTCGAACGCCAGAGCGTTTCCAGGCTCGATAGCCGCCTGACCTACCGCAGCACAAAGCAGATCACGCAGTATGCCAACCGGATTCTGAAGGGACTGCCTGACCGCACGAAGACCCCGGTGCCCCATGGCCGGGGTGGTAGCCGGCCGAGACTGGTCCGTTCCAAGAGCGCCGCCGAGATGAAGGTGGCGATAGCCGACTCCGTCAAGCAGTTGAGCAGCCTGGACGACGTAAGTTCCGTAGCCGTGCTAACGAAATGGCGGAAGACCGCGAACGATGTCGCTGAAGTGCTTGCGGACGAGGGGATCGATAGTCTGAGTGTGCTTATGCAAGGGGATGTAATAGCCACAGATGTAACCGTGAGCCCGATCATTCTCACAAAGGGCTTGGAGTTCGACGCGGTCATCGTCGCCAATGCGGCCAAGGGCAACTTCAACGAGTCTGACTTTGATCGCATGCTCCTGTATCTCGCATGTACGAGGGCAAGGCATCATCTTCAGATTCACTGGTACGGTTCCCGCTCGCCCATAGTTCCCGACGTGGCGCGGCTGTCCCTATAGTCCACCGGCGGGGCTAACTGCGATTATGTTCCCGGGCCATCTCAGGCCGAGTCCGACCAGCGCACTAACTGGAGGACTGTCGGATTCGTGGATGCAGTTCAAGCCCTCTATTCACTACTGGATAGTCTGGGGGTCCCCAGTCTATCTCCGGGCGTGACATCATCAGCCCAACGAACAAGGGAACCAGAAAGGCGAGTATCCTAGCACCATCCCGCACTTGGTCGCGGTTTACCGAGCTTTGCCATGATGCTCCTCCGTGCATGAGTTGAATGCGAAGGACATACAATCGATCGAAGAGCGTGCTCAGGATGACACTGGTTTCACGGGCGGCCAGGGCATCATGGACCCTCCTCTTGCTGCTCTCGAAGGTGTGCTCCCAGTTCTCAAAACCCCTGCCGGCGTGGTTGTTCCAGAACGGCTGGAATACGAACCTGTTGTCGAGAAGCACCCTGATCGAGTCGGAGAATCTCTGCCAAATGGCGTCGTAGATCATGTTTTCCGAGTCGAGAGACAGGATGGTGACGAAGAAATCAGCAAAATGGTTCCGCTCCGTTGATTCCAGGGAACGTGGCCTGTCTTGGCCATAGGCCGCATTGAAGGCGATCCAGTAGAAAATGAACGCCGCGTCGGGATCCTCCCGTTCCATCTCGGCCCTCTCCACCCAGCTCAATGCACGGTGCACCCGGAGCCCGAGGCGTTCAGGAAGGTTGCCTTTAACACGTTCCCATTCCGCCTGCAGGATCTCATAGGTAATAGCTTGAGAATTGCTAGAACACATCCCAAGAGGCCGGACGGGAGCAGGCTCGTCCGAAGGCGAATCCCTAGTGGACCTTTCGTCGGAAGCGGAATTCGGCATGCCTAATGCATTCCTGCAGATCTGGATTTCCAGGGGACCAGTTCAATCTCCTAGTTGTGGGAAACGAGTCCGGAATAGACGCTGCCACAGGCCTATCGAACGACCCTCATTTGTTTCGCGAACGGCCTGCTCGGCCAGATCGGCAGCTGCCCGGACTTCCGTTATGAAGACCTCATGATTGTCGCGGCTCCAGTCTCTAAGCAGGTCTTCGCCCCGGAGGGACGGATTCGGGGCCGTTGGCCGAGTGAAACTGAAACTGGTGGAGATCTGGCGTAGGACCCCAGACACTGCTCTAGCATCCGAGCTGGCGAAGTGAGGCCATGAACTCGCCATCATGACCTCGAACCCTACAGATGGAGGGCGGACTGGCGCGTCGAATGCTTGGTTGCGCCAGTGCTTCAGCATCCTCGCTACTCGCGTGAACCTGCCGTTCGTACTCTGGTTCTGCTGACGATACCACTCCTTCAGCCCCTTCGGATTGGTGGCCTCCCAGGTGTTCACTGCCGCATTAGGAGCAAGTAGGCTGCCATTGTTGAGTCTCCTGTCCCTGGCGTAGAGGACAACCCCTGTGGAATACGTGCCAGGGAACTCAACACTCCCGTGGTTTCTACCTTCGACCATGGGGACGACGTCCATATGGAAATCGCCCGGGAACTCGATGCGGATACATCTGGAGCGGGTGCTCACATTGCCTCGGTACCGTTCTACCCTTCTCAGACGCCTCGCCAGCCAGCGAACCAACGGCTTGGGTTCCTCAGTTTGGATAGGGACCTGGGTCAGGTCGAGCAGGCAACAGACGTCAACGTCATAATCAGCGCTTCCTCCAAGTGGACGGATGGCCGTTCCGTGGACGTACGAGCCCTGCAGGAACGTCTCCAGCAGAGCCGGCCCGGCATGAGCATCAGTCTCCAATGCCCTGCGGAGTGTGGAGTGGGCCGACATGATCCGGTTGAGCTTGGGCTGATCGACGCTGATGTTCCCGAGGAAGCGTTCGAATTGTGATGACAACTCCATCTCAGCATCATGCGGAAGCTTGAGAATAGGTGTCAACCTGAAGCTCACCGTGGGGACGTTCGAAGTAATCCACCATAGGACTGGAGCTGGGGCATCCATACCCCCCCACCTAGACCGCCTTGGAAGGCGAGGGCGTGTCCGGCGGCTGCCGAGGCTAGAGGCCGGCTTGCCTTACCTTGGCATCCGACAGCGGGAATGGGCTTTGCCACAATGCCCGGGGTTTGCGGCCGTGCTCCGTGCTACTCCGTCGAAAGTTCATCCGGACAATCGTCCCTTCACGCTGGGAGTACTCGCTGCTCGTCCGATGTCGGAACTGTCCCGTCCGCGCATCGCCGTCTGCATCTTCTCTACCGGACCCGCTGGAGAGTATGACTAGGCCACTCCTTCTTCTTTGGCCTTTGCCAACCAATAACCTGAGTGTTGCGCTGTAAAGAACAAGGAGACAGACTCCTCGCGCTGCGGGGGATGGATCGTGATGACCTTGCCCTTAAGAGTGTTCGAGACCCCGTTGGTCGAATCAAATGAGAGCCTACGGTCTCGCGCCTGGCTAAGGGCTTGGATGACCTCTAGACGACTGACAGCATCGCCAAGTGCCAGATGGTGATAGCGGCATAGCAGGAGGATGTTCCCCACATGACGAGCCCCGCCAGCGTTTACCTGATCGCAGTGGTGAGCCTGCATCATGAGGCTCCTGTTCTGGGAGATGGCAGCGTAGCTTGCCGACGGAGCTAGTATTTTCGGCTCAGCCTCCGCGACACACGCTTGGCAATGCCAGGCGTACTGCTTCTTCTTGAGGTCTTCAATCTGAGCATTCTCCTCAGTTGACTGCGGTCTAGCAGTTCCCCGTGGCCCCCTCTTCACCGCTGTTATTGCCCCGGAACCCGTGGGGATTGGACCGGGCTTGGGCACATTCTTCGAAGGGTCCGGCTGCGGGATCGGATGTGTCCCTGCGGTTTCTGCCAACTCGTCCCCTTCTTCATCTGTCTCAGTAGCTGTTTCGAGTTCTCCATCTTCATCGACCGCCTCCGTGTCAGCAGTGTATTCGAGAGGATACCGGTCCCTCATTTCCATCCTGTACGCTCGATCAAGCACTGAGCCATAGTACCTCTGTGGGTGTTCGAAGATGTAGTCCGCAATTACATCGAAGAAGCTCGCCTGAAGGTCAGAATCGGATCTGAGCCACAGCGTCCCGGATGCCTTGTCGAGTTCTGCGTCTACAGCAATGGAGAATGTGTTGCGACCGAGCTTGTAGCTAGCGTGTACGGAGTCTGAGACCTGAACTCGCTGGATGCCAGTTAGGCGTTCACGCCAATTGCTTTTCAGGCCATTCTGGGGGGCATCTAGGCCAATTTTCGCCAGACGTTTCCTCAGCTGCTTTCCCTTCTGACCCGATAGCAGCGAGGCAAGAATACGACCAAAGTTAGGTTGAGAAACAGACTTGGGACCACCTTCGCCGAATACCCGGATCGGATCTCCCGCAAGCTCTCTTAGGGATCTAACTTGTAGGTCACGCAGATGTGGAGAAATCGGGTGCACTACCCTTTGGCTCTCCAGAATCGTCAGACTCACAGGGCGTTTGCCCGCGTGCTGCCTAATGGCATCTGCGAGTTGATCGAAGTCAGGAATGACTACCCTGCTCCTCTTCCTAATGCACTCGGCCTGGGTGACCAATCGGAGCCCGCCATCATCGGACTCGACTGGTATGAACGGAACTCTGGGGAATTCTGCCGCCCATCTGCGAGGTCCGGCCTTGTGGCCGATATGTCGGAGAATCTGGTCGATGTGCCTGGCCAGTGTGTCGGCGCTCTCGGATGACAGCCACTCGAAGAAGAGTCGGGAATTGGTAGAGTCCGGCTCTCCCCCGACTACCCCAACGGTCTTGTAGAGTCTTTGCACTTCTGGATTAATGCCAGTCATAGGCAGAACAGTTTTCCATTCATTCCAGAAGTCCCTTTGTCCACGCAACGAGATGTCGATGGGTCGGAGCAGTTCACCGTCAATCGGAATGCAGGGAAGGGCCACTAGGCCGTCAGGTGGAATTCCTTCGCGTTTAGCCTGTCTTGTGTACTCTTGAAGCCTAGGTACATGTGCGTCAATGCGAGCGCTGTCCTCTCGTAGCGTGTCAACAATCTGGTCAGTTGACGGACTATATTCCGGCTTCCAGCCGTCTATTCGATCGAGAACACCTTTTGGGCGATCAATGATGTGTTCGTTCAGCAAGTGGAGATTTAGAATCGACCCTTCTACTCTGACCAGCTCGGCAGGGTCTCTCAGATATCCATCTCGGTCCAGTGCGACGCCAAACTCCTCGGATAGCTCCACTAGGTATCCCCTTAGACGTGGGACAGATGAGACGAGAGTGGCAAGGTCTTTTTCGATCTTGTGGAATTCACGTTGCTCATCGGGGGTCAGTTGCTCTCCCCTTGGGAAGCGCTCCATCTGCTTTTCTAAGTAGTTCCTGAATTCTTGACTTGTAGGCGCATTCCTGAAAGTGAGCTTCCCTCGACCAGTACGAGTTACAAGTCCACTGTGCAAGAGCTCGCGAGAGGGTCGTGCGATTGCGCCGCCCAGGATAGAACCGACGCGAGTGGTGCTAGGCTCACACAGGCTGTCCAGCGGTTGTAGGCGGCCGTTGGTGCTCGGCCACACTGGCAAGGCGGAGATCCGAATGAGCGTCTGTCGCTTGACAGGCTTCCAATTGGTACGGAGCCAAGCCCAGAACGACTTACGCTTCGCGAGCGAAGCTGTCTCGAGCTGAGCATAACCAAGGAATTCCTCCAACCCAAATGGCTTGGGTTTCCATCCCCGCTTCTTCAGCAGCCGATGATCCTGCAAATCTGGATGAAGAATCGGTACATGCTGTCGCTCATCAAGATGTGGTGGCAAATTGATTGCACTGAACATTCCTGCTAGCGGCTGTGCCGTAGAATGCTCGTCAGATAGATATGTGTTCTCTGGGACATCTGAATCAGATTCCAGTTCGCCCCATTGAATTGTCTCTCAGGCGACGTCGAGATAGATCCTAGCGGCTGATGGGTCACCTAGAGTCTCTTGCCATTCGGAATCGCTCTTCCAAGGGAAGTAGCTAATGTCTAGCTGGGGCTGTAGGCGTTCGATCGCATCGCATTCATCAAATGTTGTCACAAGGTCATCGAATCCGTCGTGTGGGTCATAACAATGTTCGCCGAGATAGGACAAGATGGGGCTGGGAACTGTCCTGTCGATTTGATCTTCCTCAATTGGACATATCGCTGAGAGAAGAGACGAAACCCTCTGACGGTCCCATGTGAACATTGGAAGGACGACCCTTTGCAAATCGCCGCTGAATGTCTTCCTGGGACCTAGTGGAAGCCGCCTTGGTCCCTTCGGTACTCGTAGTGCCTTGCGTGCAAGTGGGAGCGCCCGTCTGTCAAGGGTACGCGCGACAAGATCAATCAGTTTGTCCTCCTCTGGATTAGTAGGATCAGCCATGTAGAGCTCCATCGCCCTCCCTCCGTATCGATGGAGCAGATAGCTAGCCATGATCTCCACTAAGGCGTCTTTACAAGCATTGTCAATGTAGCCGTTTATGTCGTCCGTCTGACTGGCGCCATGTCTTTCGGCATCAGAAGCGTATGGCCCTGAGAAGTGAATCCCATGTCCGGTAAGCGCTGAATCCGAAATAGCGTCGTAGGCGATGGGGTATCTACGGACTCCTTTGGTTGACCTAGGTGTGCCTCTCCTGTCGGTGGCCCATCCGATCTCACCTAGGAAGGAGTTCTTGTCCCGGACGTAGAAGCTGGGTATCTCCGGCCTCTTCCCCGTAGGGAATGGGAGCCTGAATGTACAAGAGTGCTCGTAAGTGGTAGTAGACTGTATCCCGGGTACGTTCGAGGAGGTGTTGCACTCCCTGCCGAACAAGAGGAATTGTTTCCCGTGTCTTCCACTAAAGTTCCGGCCTCTCTTGGCTCGCCAACGAAGTTCGACGGATCCGTGCGAGTGGTGACTCAGAAGTAGCGAGTACTGTTCTCGAATGCCAGGACGGACCACCCCCATCAGCCTGTCAGGAAGGAGCTTACAGGCATCCTGAAAGAGTCTGTCTATGAGCTTCTCATCAGGAGCCACAAGGGTCAGGGATTCACCCCTCGGTACTATCAAGTCCTTTCGCCTGTACGGAACCTCAACCGAGCAACCAATAGAAGGGGCTGCTTCGTCTGAAACCGGCTCTGGAAGCGCTCCTGGCGACGGTTGACTGTCGTAGCCGTCCTTGTAGAGAGTCTGGATCATCTTGCGTCCATCGGACCGCAAAATGATTTCATCTCCTAGCCTGAAGCAAGCCTTTAGGCCGTGGTTCTTTACCCCTATTCTGAATCGTTTGGCCTCAACTTGGTCACCTGCACCGGCAATGAATGACAGTCGCTTCCAACCGTCTTCGCCCACAGACTCACCGTCTCCATTACAGATCAGTCGATCCGGCTTAAAGGAAATAGAGGTATGTAATGCATTGGCGTCCAACTCGTTTTGAATAAGTTCAACGAGCAAGTCTTCAAAGCGTAGACCTCTGATGAACTGCCAGAACTGTGGAACGGAGTCGAACTGCTGCACAAATTTGGTCTCAGCCAAGGGTGATTCTCCTTCGTCGCTATGCGCGGAGTTCTCAGTCTCAACAGTTGTCCGCAACGGGTGCGGTTGCTAATCCAGAGTCGGATCTTTGACTTCGGTCAGCAGTTTCTTGATTCGATCTCATTGCTTATGGCTTCACCTGAACCCAGCTCGCCGCAGGACGCCGGTTATTCACAACATTCCAAGGTGTGCACGGGAGGGGTTGGAGATAGTCGTGCGCTCAGCCCTACGGTCTCAAGCCCCGAGCAACAAGGAACAGGAAGTATCCATAGGACACGCTTTGTAGTGGTATCAACCTCGTCTTAATCTCTACATCCCAAGAGTGACGCCCACGCTTAGGGCTAGACCAAATAGGCCGAAAGCCGATAGGTATGGTTGGTTGAGCCGTAATTCGAATTCTTCGTTCTGAAACAACCAAACGCACAGATTCTGGACTATGTGCCTGAGCCAAGCCTGTTGATGGACCAGCCAGCCCATACTGCCACCTATCAAGAACCAGATTATGAAGAATAGGTAATTGCCGAATAGGAAATTGACGATTTGGTTTTCTGGGTCGAGTTGACGTCCAATCCAGAAGGCTCCATACGATGGACCGAAATAGAGCCAGTATCCGACATAGAACCGGACTATTGCATGATTTCGGATTTTCTTAAGGCTCATCGGCAGATGGTTGGCCTGAATTCAACAGGTAGGATTGGAAGGGGTCCGGAGTGTTTCTACATTGACGGCCCCTCACCCTGCCATTCGCCGTTGGGGGGCTCCAAGAAAGCCTCCCACCTTGCGGGCCATGGGTGATCCATTGTCTGCGGCGGTTGCCATCCAAACCCTATGCGATTCGGGCGATGACCTCTGGATGGTTGTTGGCAGCCGAGTTGACGAGGGTTGACACCTCGTATGCCTCCATGGCATCGGCGTCGAAGGGAGCCAGCACGACGCCGAGCTCACCGGGGTCGTCGACGCCACCGTCGAGCCAGAACTCCTCTGCATCCCTGGGCAGGATGACCGGCATGCGGTCGTGAATGGGCCTGAGCAGGTCGTTTGCCTCGGTAGTGATGATGGTGCATGAGGGGACGCGATTTCCGTTCGGGTCCTTCCACACAGACCACAGCCCGGCGAGGGCGAAGGGCTCTCCCGATCGCATGACGATGCGCATGGGCTTCCTGGCCCCGCCCGTTCGCTGCCACTCGTAGAATCCGTCGGCGAGCACCAGGCACCTGCGGCGCCGCAGCGCGTCGCGGAAGGCGGGCTTTTCGGCGACCGTCTCGGCCCGGGCGTTTATCATCCGTGACCCGATCCCCGGGTCCCTGGCCCAATGCGGAATCAGTCCCCACCGCATGAATCCGCCCCGCCTGGCCTCGCCACCGACGACGGTCAGGACCTGCTGAGTGGGGGCGGCGTTGTAGGTCGGCTTGAGTTTGACCCGGTCGCCGTCGAACTCGAATCGCCCTGCAAGATCTCTGATATCGGCTATCAGGCTGTATCTACCACACATGCTGCGCCAAGTGTGAACCCGCCGTGAGCGCTTGCGCAATCCCT
>DAOUKM010000017.1:0-83867 GCA_034421295.1 Dehalococcoidia bacterium | reverse complement strand
GTCCCAGCCGTACAGACCCTCATAGATCTGCGTGGCTACGGCGTTAACCACGTAGAACAGCGAGAACACAGGGTCCAGCGTGCTGATCGAGCCCTGCGACACTATCCGAAGGTTCCCGCCGAACTGCGGTCCGGTCGTCGCGAGATCGGGCGTCGGTGTGACGAGCACCTCCACCGGCACCTCCACTTCCACCGGCACCTCCACCTCCACCACCTTGTCCACCTCGACCTCGATTATCTCCTCCACCACCACCGGCACCTCGACGATCCTCTCCACGACCTCGGGATCGCTCGCGCAGGCCGCTGCGAAGACTGCTGCGGTCGCGCACAGGAGTAAGGGCAAAGTAAACCTTGTCATGTCTTTCCTCCTTAACCTCTAGTTGTCACCGCCCCAGCTCGCGAGTCGCACGGTGTCAGACCCTGGGGGGCATACCTACACAGGGAATCCCTGTTGCATAAGACGTACAGCGCCGCGGTTTTGTTCCAAGACGCCTGAGGATCCTGAAATCCAGGTCGCCGCCTTCGGCGAGCGCGCGACCGGTCCAACCGTCGATGGGCCCGTCGTGTGGGGCGATTGGCCGGATGCCCCGGGAAGGTGGCGGCGTCAACCGCGGCCACGGCCCGGAAAATGTCGTCGACAAGGCTAAGATAGGGCCACCTCGGTAAGAACGAGGCGTCGCAGATCTCCGAAGCTTTGGATGCGCCAGGAGGTGATACATGCCGTGCACACCGAATAGCAGACTTGACACCCCCTTCGCGGCGGGCGTGGTCGGAAGCCTACCGCGCACCGCGCCGGTGCGGGCCATGCTCCCGTCTTCGCCGGGACCGGAGTCGGCCAGGGCGGCGCGCACGGCCCAGATGGACGCGGCGGTCGGTTACGCAATCGCGGTACAGGAGGCCGCGGGCCTGGACCTGGTAACCGACGGTGAGTGGCGCCGACACGCATACACGCACGTGGTTGCCGACATGTGCACCGGCTTTGCAGTCGACCCGAGACCGGGGATACGCTTCGGGATCTTCGTTACAGAACCCCTCCAGGTCGTCAGGCCGGGCCTGCTGGCCGAAGAGGCGAGATTCCTGCTCGAAAGGACCGCAGGTCGAGTGGCGACCAAGGTATGCATACCTTCGCCCTACATCCTGGGCGCCCGGCTATGGGACCCCGAGTACTCGACGGCCGCCTATCCCGAAAGAAGGGACTTTGTCGATGCGCTGGTACCCATATTGCGTGATGAGGTGCTGGCCCTTCGCGACGCCGGGGTGGACGTGGTCCAGGTCGACGAGCCGGACCTGGCGGTGTTGCTGGACCCCAGGCGTGAACCCGTCTACGGAGACCGGCAATACGACCTGGATCTTGGGGCAAGCAAGATCAACGAGATGATCGGAGAGATCGATGGAGTTCGCATCAGCATGCACATGTGCCGGTGGAACTCGCTCAGTCGCGGCTGGCACTGGGAGGGAGGGTACGAACCGATCATCGACACTCTCAACAAGATCGACGTCGACCAGTTCGTTATGGAGTTCTCGATACCTGTCGCCGGGAGCGTGTCCATACTCAGGCAGCTGCCCGACGATAAGCTGATCGGACTGGGATGCCTGGATCCTCGTTCAGAGGCGATTCCCGCCACTATGGACATAGTGGGTCGGGTCGAGGAGGCCACCAGGTACGTTGACGCCGGGCGGCTGAGCCTGAACCCTGACTGCGGGTTCGCTCCCGACATACGCCACGACATTCCTCTGGACGAGTGCTACCTCAAGCTCACCCGGCAGGTGGAGGCGGCCAGGATCCTCCGAGAGCGCTACGGATAGCCGGCAAGACATTCCCAGAGGCAGACCAAGAGGGCCCCGGGAAGGGCAGGATTCCTAAGAAACGGCTGTCGGCTGTGGGGGCCGCCACGCGCCGGTCAGGACATCAGCAGAAGGTCCGGCTGACCTTCTCCCTGCCCCGGCCTACTCGGCACGGGTCATCGTGAATCCGAATTGGAAATCCTGCACCGAGAAGGTCCCCTCGATCTGAACGCCGTCGTACTCGGCGTCCAGGACCATCCCCGATTCCGCATCTTGGATGAGCAGCTTGCCAGCCTCAAGGCTGATATCGGTCAGGGGAGCGTTTTCGACCCCCTGGGCCGGCACGCTCATCAGGCCGGTAAGGACATCTCCTTCGAGCGCGAACTCGATGGTGAAGGGGATCTGGAGTCCCATGGCGAGCATCCCGCCCTTCCAGGACCCGACGAGAGAGGCCGCGTCCGTTGCCAGGGGGGCCTCTTCCTCTTCGGGCATCTTCGCGGTGTCCTCGTCCATCATCTCTGCAGACGGGGTCGGAGCCGCCTCGGTGGGCTCGGGCTCGGGCATGGCCTCGGGCGTCGGGGTGGCCGTGGGCTCGGGCGTGGGTGTCGCCGTAGGCTCGGGCGTGGGAGTCGCCGTGGGCTCTGGCGTCGGGGTAGCCGTGGGCTCGGGCGCAGGGGTCGACGTCGCGGTTGGGGCGGGGGTGCTCGTCGGAACCGGAGTGGGAACCGGGTCTTCCCCGCCGCAGGCAGCCGACCAGAGAATGGCGGCCCCGGCAACAAGGCACAGGATCCAGAATCGTGTTCGTAGCAAGGTCATTTCGTCCTCCTGGCCATCATGCGGCCTGGGCGGTTGGGATTGTAACCCAACGAGAGTCGACGGCCGGGCAATGGATGTCTGGTTGCCGGGCCAGACCGGTACACTTAGACTCAGGCCCGCAGTGGCTCGCCACATTCAGGGCGCAAAACGCCTACCTCTCTCGATCCTCGGGGTGGAAATGCATAACCCAGACACAAGATCTTTCGCCGGTCGGCGACCCGCAAGGACGGCCAAGGCGGGCACCCGGCGGCCACGTCATCCACTCGCGCACTCGCGCGCTCTTCCCAAGGGCATAGCGGCCCTCGGGGCGATCTTGGTCCTGGCGGGCGGTATCCTGGTCGGCTGCTCAGGAGGCGAGCCAGCCGCGCAGCAGGCACCAGGCGAGAGTGCGACCCAGGTGAGGGTCAGCCAGGCCACATTGGGAGAGTTCGCAAGCGGCCCCGATATGAAATCAAGGCGGGAGCGATTTGCGACCCTCAAGATGAGCGACGGCAGGCTGCTCGCGGTGGGTGGCAGGGCCGTCGGCCTTCAGGCACAGAGCGGCAACTTCAATGAGACTGCGGAGGTCTTCGAACCGACCGAAACCGTGTGGACCTTTACGAGCGACATGGGCGAGCAGCGCAGGTCCCCGGCCCTGTTCGAGCTCCCCGACGGCCGTGTCATGGTCGCCGGCGGGCTCAGCGGGCAGCGGGAGCCGCTCGCGTCCACGGAGATCTGGGACCCCGCCACCGGCGGATGGACCTTTGGTCCCGCCATGAACCGGCCCCACGACCTGATGGGGACGGTCGTCCTGCCGGACGGGCGGTTCCTGATGATCGGCGGCACGAGCAAGAACCAGGATGGACACCTGATCGCACTTAATGCCGAGACCGAGGCCTACGACCCGGAGACGGAAACCTGGTCTGACGTGGCGCCCATGCTCAGCGAGCGTGCCAACCACACCGCCACCGTCCTTTCCGACGGTCGCGTGCTTGTCACCGGAGGCGGCAAGCTGGATGGTCCCTACCTCAAATCCACCGAGATCTATGATCCCGCCGCCGACAAATGGACGCAGACCGCGGAGATGTCTCGCGGCCGCGCCTTCCACACCGCAACGCTACTCGAAGACGGTCGCGTGCTGGTCGTAGGCGGCAAGGGCAAGATCAGGGCAACCGAGCTGTACGACCCTGAACTGGATGCATGGAGTTCGGCAGGCGAGACCGCGGACCCGCGCAGCGAGCACTCCGCAACACTGCTTGCCGACGGCACCGTCATGGTCGCCGGCGGCACCGGCTACCTGGCCACGAGCGAGTTCTTCGACCCCCTGGAAGGTGCCTGGACGACCGGCCAGTCACTCGGCACGGGCAGGTATAAACACAGCGCCATCCGCCTGGACGACGGCCGAACCCTAATCATGGGCGGCACCAGCAAGGACGGGATGCTGGCGACCATGGAGATCTACGGCGGGCAGTGATCCCCGGCCATTAGGGCACGAATATGACCACGGTGGCGACGGGGTTGCCCGCGGCGTCGTGCTCCAGATCGAGCACGCCCACCCAGATTCGACCCAGCTTCTTCAGACCCAGCCCTGGCTGGTCAGGGTCGAGGACGAGGTCGGTCGCTCCATGCTCGAAGAACGCCATGCGTATGTCGACCCTGACGGTCGCGGTACCCCCATCTGCCCGGTTGTCTTCGACCACCTCCGTAAACGTCGCGGTGGCGCCCGTGCTGGGGTCAGGGCTGATGACGGCCTGCTCCAGGGCGAGCTTTACGGGCTGGCTCAGGGGTACCTGAGTTCTCCCCGAGGCCTCCGAGGCCACCGCCTCCGGGAACTCGATGTCAAGACCCTCGCCGGTAGTGGACTTTCGCTCCTTCTCGGGAGTCGGTGTCGGCACCGGTGTCGGCGTGGCGTTGGCTATAGCCTGCGAAGCCTCCTGGCGGGCGACCTCGGCCGCGGCCAGGAGCTCGTCCTGGCTGCGCCCGCTGGCCGGTGGGGTAAAGGCCTCGCTCTCGGCAAGCAGCTTGTCCTTACCCTGTCCTCCCACCAGCGCCACGCGGCCGTCCGGGAGAGTTGCCGCCACAAACCGGTACCGGCTAAAGCGCATGGTGCCGACCTCTGTCCATGTGGCCTGCAACGGATCGTACACCTCGACCAGGTCGATGTTGCCCGACCCTCCGGCGATCAGGACTCCTCCATCGGCGAGGGCGACCGCGACGTGCTCGGCTCGTGGCGCGGCGGTCTGCGCCAAGGAATGCCATGCGTTGATCTCGGGATCGTAGACCTCCGAACTCTGCCGCTTGCCACGGCCTCCAACCACCAGCACCCGGCCGTCAGCCATCAGCGTGGCAGTGTGCTGCGACCTGGATTGATTCATCTCGCCGGCCGATGACCAGGTTCCGGTCTCCGGATCGAATAACTCCGCCGAGCTCAGGAAGGGACCGTCGGGATTGCCACCCCCGCTCACCAAGACCCGCCCGTCCGGCAGCACCGTGGCGGTATGCCAGATGCGCTTTTCGGCCATGGACTCGACCTCGGTCCAGGTATCGGTCGCCGGATCGTAAATCTCCGCGGTCGCCGTGCGCTGCGCCTCATCGTCGGTACCGCCGATGACCAAGACGCGACCGTCGCCGAGCAGCACGACAGGCATCTTCTCGCGTGCCTGATTCATCGGTTTCACTTCGGTCCACTGGCCGGTCGCCGGATCCCAGATCTCGGTGAACGCCGTGCTGTTCCTATTCAAGGTGGCTCCGCCCGTCACGAGCACCCTTCCGTCGCTTAAGGTTATGGCCGCGGGCAACTCCCTGAAGAGTCCCATCTGCCCGGTGCGCACCCACTCATTTGAGGCGGGGTCGAACACCTCGGCGGTGTCCAAGTGTCCGGAGCCGTAACCGCTGGACTGGGCGGCGATGCCCTTGCCCGCGACAACCAGCAGCCTTCCGTCCGCCAAGGTCGTCATCGCATGGTACTGGCGGCCCTCCAGCATGGAGGCGATAGACTCGCTACCGACCTCCCTGTCCGAATCCACGGCCGGTGCCTGTGTCTCGGCCCTGGTACCGGAACTGTCTCCGGTATCGCCCTGCTCGGCGGGCGCTGCTGCGGGCGAGCTTCCGCAAGCGACCGCTAGGAGCATTGCAAGAATTGCTACTAGCACGGCGGCAAGTTTCGTCATTGATATTTCCTCGCATACCGAATAGTTAAAGAGTCAGCAAACAAGTGTGAAATGTTACACAAGCGGCAAATCGCCATCAATCGGCGACGACGCCAGCCAGTCGCGGCTGCGAGTCCATCCGCGGTCCGAGATCGCATGAGGCTCTCGCCTAACCGGCCTCAGGCGGCCCAATAGGAGGAGTCCCGCAGGGTCCGCCGCGGCATGTGGCGCCCGACGGCTATAGGAACGCAGCGAGCCCCCTAGGGCACGAATATAACCACGGTGGCGACGGGGTTCCCGCCGGCGTCCAGCTCCAACTCGAGAACCCCCACCCAGATGCGGCCCAGCTTCTTGAGTCTCAGCTCGGGCCGCGACGGGTCCAGGACTAGGTCCGTCGCTCCCTGCTCAAAGCCCGTGAGCCGCATGTCGACCTTCACCGTCGCCGTACCGCCGGCCTCACGGTCGTCCTCGACCAGTTCCAGGAAGGTTGCGGTGGCGCCCGTGCTGGGGTCGGGGCTGGTCACGCTTTGCCCGAGGGTCAGTTTGACAGGCTGGTTGAGCGGCACCTGAGTCGAGCCGGAAGGATCGGACTCGACCGCATCAGGGAAGTCGATATCCAGTCCTTCCCCGGTGATCACGCCTCGCTGGCGCTCCGGGGTCGGGGTCGGCACGGGGGTCGGGGTCGTATTGGCGAGCATCTTCGCCGCCTCAGTCCGGGCGGCTGCGGCCGCCGCAAGCAGATCGTCAACCGAGCGACCCGCGTCCGGCGCTATGACGGCCTCACTCTCCGCCAGCACCTTGTCCCTTCCCTGTCCTCCCACGAGGGCGACTCGACCGTCCGGCAGCTTGGCCGCTGAGAATCGATACCGGCTTAGCACCATCTTGCCCGCCTCGATCCAGGTGGCCTCGATCGGGTCATATACCTCGATCGTGTCGATGTTGCCCGATCCTCCGGCGATCAGGACTCCTCCGTCTGGAAGGGCGACTGCTATGTGCTCGGCCCTCGGCCAGTTGGTTTCCGCCAGCGCCAGCCATCCGTTGGCCTCCGGATCGTACACCTCGGAGCTCTGCCTCTTGCCACGACCTCCGACCACCAGCACGCGACCATCGGCCATCAGCGTCGCAGTGTGCTGGGAGCGCGACTCGGTCATGCTGCCGGCCGATGTCCATACTCCCGTCTCCGGATCGAATATCTCCGCCGATGCGAGGAAGGGACCGTCGGGGTTGCCTCCACCGGTCACCAGGACTCGACCGTCGGCCAGAGTGGTGGCGGTGTGCCAGATGCGCTTTTCCGCCATTGGGGCCACCTCTGTCCAGGTGCCCGAATCAGGATCGAATATCTCGGCGGTGGCGCTGCGCTGCGCCTCCGAATCAGCGCCGCCGATGACCATGACGCGCCCATCGCCGAGCAAGACAACCGGCATCTTCTCCCGAGCCTGGTTCATGGAGGCCGCCCTGGTCCACAGGCCCGTCTCCGGATCCCAGATCTCCGTGACGTTGGTGCTGTTCCGATCCAAGGTCGCCCCGCCAGCGGCGACCACCCGGCCATCGGCGAGGGTCACTGCCGCGGGCCGCTCCCTGGGTAGACTCATCGACTCTGTGCGCACCCATTCGTTGGCGGCGGGGTCGAAGATCTCCACCGTGGAGAGATGAGGGGAGCCGCGGCCGTGCGACTGAGCCGCAATGCCCTTACCGCCTATCGCCAGCAGACGTCCGTCCGAAAGGACTACCAGGGCGTGATACTGCCTGCCCTCCACCATGGAGGCTATGGCTTCAGACGACGCCTGGGTGGAGGTCCCCGGGGCTGCGGGCTGGGAATCCGGCCCGGAAGGGCCTGCGGGATCAGCGGGATCGGCCGGGGACGATCCGGGCGAACTGCTGCACGCAAGGGCGGCGGAAATGACGGCCAATGCGGCGACTCCGGCAAAGATTCTGTTCAATGGGGCACCCCGGCAGCGCGTTCCAATCGCATCCATGTCAAAGAGATCGGGGAGGAGGCGATCGGGCGAATCTGACTCAGACAAAACTGGGGCCGGCGCTCACCGGCCAGCGGATTCCCTGAGCTGTCGTCTCGATGCATGTCGACTCGCTTCTCCGCAGGGAGAGTCAGTGGAGGCGCCGGGCGGATTCGAACCGCCGAATAGAGGTTTTGCAGACCTCCGCCTTAGTCCACTTGGCTACGGCGCCCCATTTGACGGGCCAAAAGTCGCAGAATCCAACAGACTTCCCGGGCCCCTGGACTCCGGCAGACCTCTTGAGCCTGCGATCGGGAGTCGACTGGTGCCGAGGGGGAGACTCGAACTCCCACAGCCTTGCGGCCACAGCGCCCTCAACGCTGCGCGTCTACCAATTCCGCCACCTCGGCGCGCATTGCCACGCACTCATCAGAGCCACACTCTGGACGGCTGCGCGCGCCAACAGTGTCGTGGCTACTAGGAAGATTATAGCCACCCGGCCAAGACGCCCACAAATTCACAGCCATCGAGGTCATGGATGTTCGTTGGGACGCTACCGCGGGCAGCGGGCAGCGGGTGCTTTCTTGACTGGGGCAGACCGGGCAAATAAACTCGCAGCGCCGCAACGTACAGGCGTTCGCGGGCCTCCTTAGCCCAGACCTGCCCACGCGGAACCCTGCCTTAAAGGAGGAGATCGATGGACCTTGTGATGCTGGGCGGAAAGATCCTGACCATGGACGGAAGGGACTCGACCGCCGAGGCGCTGTCAGTGCGCGACGGAAAGCTCTCCTCTATCGGCTCGAGCGAGGACGTTCGGCGGCTGATCGGCGAGAACACCCGTGTGGTGCACCTGCAGGGCCGCACGGTCACTCCCGGCTTTATCGACCCCCACAACCACTTTTCCATGACCAGCTTCGAGCCGGTAATGGTCGATTGCCGTATGCCCCCCGTCTCCAGCAAGACGGCTGTGCTGGACAGCATTGCATCCGCGGCGGCCGGAACTCCCCGGGGACAGTGGGTCTGGGGACTGGGGTACAACTCCCTGACCACCGAGGGCGCCACCGAGCTGACCCGGCAGGACCTTGACGAGGCGGCGCCCAATAACCCGGTCTGCATCATGGACTTTTCATACCATGCCTGCTACGCGAACTCGGCAGCCCTCGCGCTCGCCGGCATAGACGATCAGACGCCCGATCCTCACAAGGGCTGGATCAACAGGGGGGATGACGGCAGGCCCAACGGCGTTCTCTGGGAGCGGGCCATGGATCCGGTCCACCACATGTCCATGCGCGCCCACATCGAGCACTACGGTGAAGATGCGGTGGCCGACCTGGTCCACCACAATGCCATGAGACACCTGTCTCACGGGATCACCAGCATCGGGGACGCCCTGACCATGCCTGCGAGCGCGGAGATGTACCGCATCGCCGACGCCCGGGGCAAGCTGCCGATCTGCGTGCAGCAGCTCAGGGGCGGAGACCAGTTCTTCCAGGCTCCCGAGCGCGCTTCGCGGGGAGAGTTCGATCAGGACAACGTCTCGGACCGGCTGAGGGGGGGCATCATGAAGCTGTTCATGGACCCGGTCTATCCTGCATATGGCATGAACAGGTGCCATCATGACGGCAGCCTGACGCCGGAGGGCGAGATCTACTACACGCAGGAAGAGGTCGACCAGCTCGTGCTGGCGGCCGCAAGAAACGGGCTGCAGGTTGCAATACACTGCATCGGCGACAGGGCCATCGACCAGGGCCTTAACGCCTTCGAGAGGGCGATTGACGAGGTCAGCGGAGCGGACCTGCTACGGTTCCGAGTCGAGCACATGTCCTTTCCAAGGGCCGCTCAGATCCCAAGGGCCGCCCAAATGCCCATAGTGCTATCTCTGCAGCCTCCGTTCCTGTACTCGATCGGGGAAATGTTCCAGGGTGTCGTCGACGAATTTGGCCTGGACCTTCCGGCCTATCCATACCGAGAACTCGTCGACTCGGGAGCGATGATCGCCGCCGGCTCCGATTTTCCGTGCGCTCCTCTGCCGCCTCTGATTGGGATCGCAGCCCTGGCCAATCGACGGCTCCAGAAGGGGGGAAACAGGCTGTCCCCGGAGCAGGCCATCTCGGCCTCCGAGGTGATTAGGCAATACACCAATGGCTCGGCCTACGCCGTAAACAGGGACCACGAGGTGGGCTCCCTGGAGATCGGAAAGCGGGCGGACATGGTAGTGCTCAGTCACGACCCCACCACCGTGGATCCGGACTACATCGGCGAGATCGTCGTCCAGCAGACCTACGTAGACGGTCGCCTGCTCTACGACGGCTGATCCCCTGGTCAAAGTGCCTTCAGGCATAGCGATAAACGGATACTCAATCTCCACTTGGGGACAGCATTGAGGTGAGTTCAAGCCACCTACCCCGGACGGCAGACGCCGTGGTGATCGGCGGGGGCGCCCTGGGCACGTCCATCTGCTACAGGCTCGCCGCCTCGGGCCTCAGCACCGTATTGCTAGAGCGCAAGGGACTGGCCTCTGGCTGCACGGGCACGACAGTGGCCCTGGTCAACGCGTCCTCGAAGGGTCCGCCTACCCACTACACGGAACTGAACCTTCGAAGCGCCCAGCTCTACCGGAGCCTCCCGGAGGAGCTGGACGCCGACATCGGCTTTGAGGGTCGTGGAAACATCGGCATCGTGGCCGAGACACAGGACGAGATGGAGGAGGCGCACCGGGTGGCCAAGACCCAGAGCGAGGTCCCCGGACTGACGGTCGAGGTGCTCGACTCGGGGCAGGCAAGGGAGTTAATTCCTGCCCTGTCCCCCCGCATATTCGGGGCAACCTTCTGCGCGGCGGACGGGTGTGTGAACAGCTTCAGGCTGACCCTCGCACAGGCGGCGGCTGCGCGACGGCACGGGGCACAGATCGTGACGGGAGCAACCGTGACGGGCATACGGGTCAAAGGGTCCAGGGTCACCGGGGTAATCACCGACATCGGGCCGGTCTCCGCGCCGGTCGTCGCCATGGCCGCGGGCATACACACGCCCGCCCTTGCCGAGACCGCGGGTCTGCGAATTCCCGCCATGGCCAAGCGAGGCCAGATCGTCACCACGGAACCGCTTCCTCCGTTGCTCCCCATACCGGTCGGGCAGCTCAGGCAGGTTGCCTGGGGTTCGGTCATCATCGGCTCGACCTACGAGAACGCCGGGTACACCCGCGACACGGAGGTGCCGACTCTGGCCTCCCTGGCCAGCAGGGCTCTGCGACTATTCCCCCCGCTGGCCGGCGCGCGCGCCATGCGCTTTTGGTCCGGCCTGCGTCCGTGGCCGGCGGACGGGCTGTCCATCATAGGCGGCGCCCCGGGCCTCGAGGGGCTGTATGTGGCCGTCACCCACAGCGGCATAACGCTGTCGCCCGTGGTCGGCATCGCCCTGTCCGAGCTGGTGGTCGACGGAAGCGCAAGGATCGTCGACATTTCTCCCTATTCGCCCGCCCGTTTCGACTCGGCCGATCCCCCTGGCGAGGACTTCGAGGCCTTCTGGAAGGCGAACCGAGGGAGCCTGAGCCGTGTCTGATCTCCGGGAAGCCGGCGGCGGGCCTCATAAACTCGACTCACCCACGGAAGCGCAGGTCGATGCCCCGTCCTGAGGTCGATGTCGTGGTCATCGGTGGCGGAGCCGCCGGACTGAGCGCCGCGGCCGCGGCGGCCGAGGCCGGTGCATCCGTCATCCTGATGGAGGCCGGCCAGGAGCCAGGAGGGCTGATCGCCCTGCAACCCTGGCCACTGAGGGATCGTTTCGACATGTTCGGCGGTCTGACCGGCGAGGTGCACGCCCAGGCCATGGAGCGATCCGCCCGGGAGGCCGGCGCTGAGGTGCTGGCGAATGCGCTGGTATGGGACGTGGACCGCGACCTGCGAATATCGTTCGCCGCCGGAGACGCGGCCCGCCGGGTTGCGGCAAGACGCCTTATCGTCGCCACCGGTAGCACGGACGGAGTGACTCCCTTCCCTGGCTGGACTCTGCCAGGGGTGGTTCTTCTCAGGGAGGCCATGGCGGTGCTGAGCAGCCAGGGCCTTTCGCCGGGTCTCAGGGCCCTGGTTGTCGGGGGCGGAGATGCGGCGCTGACGATAACGACGGGCCTGCTCCGCCGTGGAGCGGAAACCGTTGCGGTGGCCTGCGCGGATCCGAGCATCTCGGCGTCCCGGACCCTGGTTGAGGCGGCGGAGGCGGAAGGGGTGAAGCTGCTACCGGGCCACAGGTTGGAGGAGGCCTTCGGCGAGGGAGTCGTGGAGCGCGCGAGGATTGCTCCCGCCGGCGGGGCAGAGGGCAGGATCATCGACATAGAGGTGGACTCGATCGTACTGGCCACCCATCGCATCCCGGACTTTCGGGCGGCATCGCTGCTCGGAGCGCGTGCGTCCTTCGGGGACGAGATGGGTGGGTGGATTCCGAAGGTCGATCCGAACCTGAGGAGCTCGGACCATCGGATCTTCATCGCCGGCGACGCGGCAGGTGTGGGGAACACGGCCTCGGCGATATACGGGGGCAGGCTTGCGGGACTGGCGGCCGCCGCTGACGTCGGGTTCATTCATCCCCGACATGACCTGCTGGCCGCCGAGGCGGCGAACGGGATCGCAGTGAGAGCCGGCGTGAGAGGCGCGTCCGCCCGCCAGCAAATGGCACGGCAGCGAGCCCCGGCGTGGGACTCGCTGCCCGACTCGGTCGTCGTATGCAGGTGCACCGGCGCCACGCTCGCGGACATATCGGCCGCCATCGAGCCGGCCGGCACAAAGGCGGCTGAGATCAGACGGCTTAGCCGCGCCGGGATGGGGCTGTGCCAGGGCATCTACTGCGATGAACCAGTGGCCGAGATCGTGGCCACGAGGTCGGGCACTGACATCCGTAACATCGGTAGGCCCAGGGCTCGCCCACCGCTGCGTCCCATCCCTCTGGCCACCCTTGCGGGGATCCACGGTAGGCTGCAAGATTTGTCCTTCGAGTAGAGTCGTTCCCGCAAGCAGGTGGAGTGAAATGCACGAGATCACCGATCTAACGGCCGCACAGCTCGCCGAGGCCATCCGATCCCGGCGATTGTCCTCGGAGGAGGCGGTCCGGGCCTTCCTGGCACGCATCGACGAGGTAAATCCGAAGCTCAACGCTATCGTCGTTCTCTGCCGCCAGTCGGCCCTTGACGAGGCCCGGCGTGCGGATAAGGCCGTAGAGCTCGGCGAAGGGCTTGGTCCCCTGCACGGGGTGCCGGTCACGATCAAGGACGCCTACGAAATGTCGGGAGTGGTCTCTACGGGTGGCACGCTTGGCCGAAAAGACTTCGTGCCCGATCGGGACGCGACCGTCGTCGCCAGGCTGAGGGCGGCGGGTGCGATAGTGCTCGGCAAGACCAACCTGCCCGAGATCAGCATGGGCTTTGAGAGCTCAAACCTGGTGTACGGCAGGGCCAAGAACCCCTACGACACAGGCAGAACCCCGGGGGGCAGCAGCGGCGGAGAGGCCGCGATCATAGCGGCAGGCGGATCACCACTCGGGGTGGGAAGCGACGCCGGGGGTAGCATACGCTGGCCTGCGCACTGCTGCGGCATAGCCGGCCTAAAGCCCACGACCGGCAGGATACCCAGGACGGGTCACTGGCCACCGTTCGGGGGGGTGTTCAGCCTCGTTACGCAGCCGGGACCCATGGCCAGGTCCGTGCGAGACCTGGCGCTCGCCCTCCCGATCCTTGCCGGGCCCGACGGGCGAGATCCGACGGTGGTTCCGGTCGCACTGGGCGACCCGGACAGGGTCAGTCTGGGCGGACTTCGCGTGGCGTTTCATACCTCCAACGGCGTCGCCTCGCCCACGGATGAGCTCAGGGAGGCGGTGCGCCGGGCGGCGGGGCTGCTGGAGCAAGAGGTCCAGGCAATGAGTGAGGACCGGCCTCAGGCCCTGGAGGGGACGCCAGCCCTGCACGCCTCCATCATGGGTGCCGACGCAGGTCAGGTCGCCCGGGCCATCCTGAGGGAGGCCGGTTCGCCGGAGATGGATCCCGATCTGAAGGCCAGGATCGCCATGATGCCCTCCGAGCCGAAATCCGTTAAGGAGTTCATGGACGATCTGGCCGGTCTGGAGGAGTACCGCAGCCGCATGATCGGCTTCATGCAGGGCTACGACGTGATGCTGGGACCGGCCGCCCCCGTTCCGGCCGCACTGCACCACCACGGCTACGACGGCTTCCCCGAGAGCGGCAGCTACTCGCATGCCTACAACCTGGCAGGCTGGCCGGCCCTTGTTATCAGGGGAGGCACATCGCCGGAGGGTCTGCCACTCGGCATACAGGTGATATCCGCCCCTTGGCGGGAGGACGTCGTACTGGCGGTGGGAGCCTACCTTGAGGAGGCACTGGGGCCCTTCCCGGGACCCGGGCTGTAGGTCCCGGCGTCCGGCCTCTAGAGGCCGCCCGGGGACAGGTAGAGCCCTAGAAATTCAGTAGGCCGCCGTCGACGTTGATGGCCTGTCCGGTAATGGCGTCACCGCCGGGGCCCACCAGGAAGGCGACCATCGCCGCGATCTCGCCGGGCTCGCACTCCCTGCCTATGGGTATGGTCTTCTCGCGCTCGTCCCGGAACTGCTCTTCCGGCATTCCCTGAATCCTGGCGGCCTGTCCGGCCACCTCGTCTCCCAGCGGCGTTCTCGTAAGGCCGGGGCAGACCGAGTTCACGTTGATGCCATGGGGCCCTAGCTGATGGGCCGCAATGGCGGTCATGGCGATCACCGCGCCCTTGGATGCGGCGTACGCGGCGTTTGACGTTCCCGAGAATCCCTTGCCCGCTATCGAGGCTATATTGACGATGCGCCCTCCCCTGCCGGAGGAGATCATCTCGCGAGCAGCTCGCTGCATCGTGAAGAAGGTGCCCCGGGCATTGACCGAGTGCATGTTGTCCCAGTCGCCGGGCGTGATCCGCATCACGTCGGCAAAGCGGGTCACGGCAGCGTTGTTCACGAGGATGTCGACCGATCCGTAGGCGGCCGCGCACCGCTCGACCATGCCGTCAACGTCGGACAGGTCGGATACGTCGGCCCGAAGGGCGATCGCCCTTCCCTCGCCGAGCTCGCCCGCAAGGCCCGTTACGGCCTCGAGGTCGACGTCGGCGAGGAGTAGAGAGGCGCCCTGCCCTGCCAGCGCAATCGCTATTGCCCTGCCGATGCCTCGTCCGGCACCGGTTACAAGGGCGGATCGACCTTCAAGCTGAAGCAAATTATTAGGTCCTCGAGAACCGGGCGGCGGCTGGCAGGAGCGGCAGGATTCGAACCCGCGACCCTCGGTTTTGGAGACCGATGCTCTGACCAGACTGAGCTACGCTCCTGTGTCGGCCTCCCGCCGCGCAGATTCTAAGGCCGGCGCATCGGCCGGTCAACGTGCCGACGGGGCGGAACGTGACTACACCCTCCCGCTCACCCTCGCCGGTCACCGGGAGGGCTGTGCGGGCGCAAGACGGCCTGTAAGCCGAGTTCTGTACGCCGATTGCTTGCGGTTTACGCCAGTTGCTTCTTCCCGCGGGCAAACGGCGTGGCGACCATCTATCTAGCCCCGACGTTGCCGCCGGGGTCGAGCGGCCAACCCGGGGAAGGTCCGGGCACCCTCTTACCCCGATCGCTCCCGAACACGGGGCAACCGGTGTCCCCTGCTAGGCCTTGCTCCGGATGGGGTTTGCCCTGCCCCCGGCGTCTCCGCCGGGGCGGTGAGCTCTTACCTCACCATTTCACCCTTACCCCGCCCTGCTCGAACGAGTGGGACCGGGCGGTGTGTTTCTGTGGCACTTTCCGTCGGGTCGCCCCGCCCCGCCGTTAGCGGGCATCCCGCCCGAATGGAGCTCGGACTTTCCTCCCTCCGGCCCGCGGAGGGCGGCCGCCCGGCCATCTTGCGCCCGTCTCGATTCTAACAGACCCCCGGAAGAGCGCGTGACCGCCGCAGTCGTAACGGGCAGCCGGGGAGCATGCCGAAGAAAACGGGGCTAGATGTGAACTTCGACCCCCTCGTCCCTCACCATGATGCGCTCCACATTGTCCTCGATCAGCGACCGCAATTCGTCGAAGCCCGGCGCCGGCTCGGCCTGCAGGCGGGCAAGCGTCCCGGAGGGTCCGGCCTCCTCGCCCCGTGCGGCCTGCCGCCTGAGGGAGTCCAGTTCCTTCAGGTAGTCCTCCAGCAGATAGAGGGGTATCTCGGCCCTCGCCACCCGCCTGAGCGCGCTCACCAGCCTGCGTTCCGCCGCCTCGACACGATCTTCCCTGCGCCGGCGCACCTGCGCGAGGCGCTCGCTATTTCCTTCGGCGTCCAGCCTGGCCTCGAGCAGGGACCGGGCGATCCTGTCTCTGAGCTGGCTGATGACGGTGGACTCCAGGAGGGACGCCCGCCAGGTCCGGTATTCGCAGCGGCCCTGGTTCTGCCGGGACTGGCACTGATAGTAACGGTAGACCCCCGAGGCCCTGCGACCATCCTTGCGCTTCCACTTCTGGCGTCGCGTCACCCCCATCATGTTGTTGCCGCACCCGGCGCAGGTCACCAGCCCGGAGAGGAGAAACGGCTCCGATTTCGACACCCGTCCGATGGGCCTGCGGGCGCGCATCCGGTCCTGTGCCTGCCTGTATATCGCCGGTGCGATGATCGCCTCGTGCACCCTGGGCAGGCGCATGCCGAACCTGTTGTAAGTGCCGGTGTAGACGGGATTCCGTAGCACGTCCCTGACCGTGACCACGTTCCACGGAGACCCGCGGCGTGTGGTGATTCCCCTCTCGTTGAGATGCTGGGCAATCAGGCGGTAGCCGAGTCCGTCGGACGTGTAGAGCCGGTAGATCAGCTCGACCACGGCGGCCTGCTCGCGCACTACCTGAAGGGTACCGTCACTTCCGATTCGATAACCGAAAAGGGGCCGGCCCAGGGCCTTGCCCTGGGATGCCCTCCTCCTCATCGCCTCGCTAACACGCAGGCTCCTGGTCCGGGAAACCCCCTTTATTCCAAGCCTCTGGAAGGCATTCTGGACCGGGTCCGGGAACTCGTCGTCCATGCAGGTCACAGTCGATCCGGTGCTCTCTATGTCAACGAGCGAGCGAGCCACGGCCTCAAGGTCCCTCCCCAGGTGCCTCGCGTCAGGTACCACCGCAAGGAACTCGCTGCCCGAGCCCCGGATGTACTCAAGCATCGATGCAAACTGCTCGGTGCCCGCTTCCAGTTCCACGAAGGTCTGGACCGGCTGGTGGAGATTGGCATCGCAGAACTCTTCGAAGAGGGCATCGAAGCGCTCTGCCGGAAAGTCCGGGGCGTCTGGCCGACAGTAGCCGAGGGCCCTCATCCAGGTCCCCTGCGGGGGCCTAGCCCGCTCACCCGGTAAAGATAATCCTTCTGCAACTGTTGCACTGCACCAGATCCTGGCCGGCCCTCGCCCTGGCCAGGTCCCCCGTCGGGAGCTCCACCCTGCAGACCCCGCAGACCCGGCCGTCCAGGGATGCGACCGCCTGGCCGCCACGGCTCTTTCTCAGGGCCTCATATCGAGCCAGAAGCCCGGCCGGCAGGTCCGCCGCACTGCGCTCCCTGACCTCCTCCATGTCGGCGATGTCCAGGGACAGCTCGTACTCGCGGACCTCCAGGTTGGAAACCTCGTCCGCTCTAAGCCTGGTCATCCTCTCGATGGCCACCAGATGGCGCTCCCTTGCGCCCTGCAGGTCGTCCATCTCGACCATCAGCTCGAGCAACCCCTCCTCAGCCTGGCCTCTCTCGGCGGCCGCGTGATCACGCTGATCGCTGAGCGCGTCAAATTCCCGCTGGTTGGTCACCGATCCGTCGTAGAGACGCCGCTCCAGACCGTTCACGACCCCGGAAAGGCGCTCCATCTCCCTCTCCGCCGACCGTCCCTTAGCTGAGCGATCCTCAAGGACCGTCTCAATCCTCTGGAGCTGACTCCTTATCTTTGGCAGGTCGCCCTCATCCGAGAGCTTTCGCTTCACCTCGGCCAGTTCCTCCCTCGACGACTGCAGGTGCAGATCGACTCCCTGCAGGTCGTTAAGGCGGCTCAGATCGTCCATCGGCGGCCATTCTAAACGACCCCGGCGGCACCGCCTACCGAACGGGGCCGTACCTTCGCCCCATCTGGTGACCCCGCTGCTGCCCTGTAGTAGCCTAGTGTCGGATCAGCCGCACAGTGACGACCTATCGCAACCACGAAATCCCGAGAACCAAGATCGTCTGCACTCTCGGGCCGGCGGTTGAGTCGCATGCCGACGTTACTGCGCTGGTCAGGGCCGGCGCGAGCGTAGCGCGGCTGAACCTGGCCCACGGCTCTCCCGATGAGCACATAAGAGCCGTACAGACGGTGCGCTCGGTCGCCAGCGATCTCAGGCTGCCCGTTGCACTGATGGTGGACGTCCCGGGCCCCAAGTACAGGACCGGCACGATCAGATCGGGCGGGATCGCCATCAAGCCCGGAGACCGGCTCACCCTGACCAGCAGGGAGGTCGTCGGGGACCAGGAGCTGCTTTGCATCTCGCCGCCCGGCATTCACAGGGACGCCAGCCCCGGCAATTTCGTGCTGATATCCGACGGCATGGTCCGCCTGAGGGTCATTCGGGTCGAGGGGCCGGACGTGCTTTGCGAGGCCCTGACCCTTGGCCTGGTGACGGAGGCAAGGGGCGTCAGCCTGCCCGGCGTCGCTCCATCGCAGCCCTTCCCGGACCTTAAGGCCCGGCGTGCCCTGGAGTTCGCTGCGGACCAACGCGTGGACTTTGTGGCCGTGTCCGGCGTTACAACCTCGGCCGATGTCGACGCGGCGAAGCGGATCCTCGCCGAGAAGGGCGCCTCGCCGCTGGTCGTCTCCAAGATTGAGACCTCCGAGGCCGTCTCCCAGTTTGAGGCGATTCTCGAGGCGAGCGACGGGATCATGGTGGCACGGGGCGACCTGGGAGTAGAGGTTCCTCTGGCGAAGGTCCCGATGATACAGAAGCGACTCATACGCTCCTGCAATGCGGCCGGCAAGACGGTGATCACGGCCACGCAGATGCTCGAATCGATGATCAACTCGCCATCCCCCACCCGCGCCGAGGTGACGGACGTTGCCAATGCCGTGTTCGACGGCTCCGACGCCATCATGCTCTCCGGCGAGACCGCGATCGGCATTTACGCGGTCGAGGCGGTCAGGGTGATGGCCGAGGTGGCAGTCGAGGCGGAGGCGGCCCTGCCATACGAGGCGATGCTGGTCGAAAAGCGCCAGCACCTGGAGAGCCTGACCGACGACGCCATCGCCTACAACGCCTGCCAGACCGCGCGGCAGATCGGCGCGGGGTTGATCGTTGCCTTCACCGAGTCGGGCAGCACGGCGGGGAGGGTCTCAAAGTACAGGCCCAAGGCACCGATACTCGCCCTGACGCCTTCGGATCGCACGCAGCGCGCCCTGAACTTGAGCTGGGGGGTGCTCCCGGTGACTACCGAGCCGATCCGCAATGTCGACGATTTCTTCGCCCGCGTGCAGCAGGAGGCGACCAAGATCCCGGGGGTCACGGCCGGCACCCAGGTGGTGCTGGTGGCCGGCCTGCCCGTAGGCGTGCCCGGAGGTACCAATCTCCTCAGGGTACTGTCGGTAGAATAGCCCTTGCAGGCAGCTCTACTGTGGCTGCAGTTGCTTGCCTCGGCCGTACTGATCCTGGGCAGTGCCAGGTATCTGACCCGGTCCTCGGACGTCATCGCGAGAAGGACGGGACTGGGGCACACCTTCGTGGGGATGGTGCTGCTGGCCACCGCCACGTCCCTGCCAGAGCTGGGAACGGGCGTTAGCGCGATAAGGCTCCAGGACTCTCCGGACCTTGCGGCGGGGGCGGCCTTCGGCAGCAACCTCGTCAATATTCTCATCATAGGCATCGCCGACCTTGTCTGGCGAAACGGCCCTCTGCTGAGCCATGTGCCGAGGACTTCATTGGTCGTGGCGGGCGTGGGCGCGGGGGTCATCCTGATCGCCTCGGCGGCGACCCTGGTTCACCACTCAACGGGCGTGATGGCGGGCTGGTATATCAGCCCCCTCACCGCCGCGCTGTTCGCCTTTTTCGCGCTCTCCACGTTCGCCGTCTACAGGCTTGAGAGCCCTTCCCAGGGTTCCGCACAGGCCGGGGATGGGCCAGGCCCGCAGTCCGACGGCGGGAGGGAGGAAGCCGAGGAGGAGCCGCCCGGTCTCCGCGGTGCGGTAGGCATCTACTTGGCCTCGGCCCTCGTGGTCATCGCAAGTTCCGTATGGCTCTCCTACGCCGGCGACCGGCTCGCCGACAACCTGGGCTGGGAAGCGTCGTTCGTCGGAACCCAGTTCCTGGCCATCAGCACATCGCTCCCCGAGGTGGCCACCTCACTGGCCGCGCTGCGCATAGGGTCGCCGGCGCTTGCGGTGGGCAACCTCCTCGGGTCGAACCTTTTCAACATGGGCTTCATACTGTCGGCCGATGAGCTCGCCGTAACAGGCGGCACCATATGGGCCGCCATCTCCCGCTCTCATGCCATTACCGGATTCATTGCGATAGCCATGACCGCGGTCGTCGTGGCGGCGCTGCTTTACCGATCCCGCAGGACGGGTCGTCCGGGAAGGCGGTGGGCCAAGCCGGAGGCGGCCCTGCTCATCGCAATGTACCTTGGTGCGAGCGTCGGACTGTTCTACGCTGGCTGAGAAGAAGGGGGTAGCGGCGGTGGCAACCAGAACGGATGAGTGCAGGAGAACGACATGCTATTCGAGTTAAGGCAGTACTGGTGCAGGCCCGGAAAGCGCGAACAGTGGGCTCGCTACATGGACGAAACGGTGATCCCGTTTCAGATCTCAAAGGGCGTGGTGGTGGTCGGATCGTTCGTAGACGAAGAGGATCCCGATCATTACGTCTGGATACGTCGATTCGAGTCGGAGAGCGAGCGCGAGCGGCTCTACAAGGCGATATACGAGAACGAGCGGTGGGAGAACGAGATGCTTCCGAGGGTCACCGAGATGCTCGACCGCGAGCGCTCGGTCATCACCCGCATGAACGCCACCCCCATGTCGGTCATCCGGTAGGGAGCGGGGGCAGGTTCTACCTGTCCCGGGCCATCACGTAATCGACCAGGTCCAGAAGAGAGCGACGCTCGGCGGTATCCGGGAGCGCAGACAGGCTGCGCCGCGCCCGGTCGCACATATCCTTTGCGAAGGCATAGGCCTCATCGATCACCTCCGGGGCCCTGGCGGCACGCAGCACGCGCTCTGCCGGGGCCCGGTCCTGCGGGTTGGCGAAGAACTCGGCGACCGACCTGTCCTCGGGATGACCCTTTAGATATGCGAACACGGGCAGGGTGACGACCCCGTTCAGCAGGTCGTTGCCAACGGGTTTACCCACCTCCTCCGTGCTGCCCTGAACATCCAGGATGTCGTCGACGACCTGGAAGGCCATTCCCAGGTTGCACCCGTAGCTCCGCAGCGCCTGAACCGTCTCCTCATTCGCCCCGCTGAGCACCGCGCCCGACTCAGCCGCCGTCGCAAACAGTGATGCCGTCTTGCTGTATATGCGGTCGGTGTATCCCTTCATGTCCTGATCGGGACTGAATGCATTGGCCATCTCGTGCAGCTGTCCCTTCGACAGTTCCATGATCGTCTCGGCAAATCGGCGAATGACCCTCACGTTCTCCGTATCGCAAACGAAGCTGGCGGAGGCGGCGAAGATGTAGTCGCCCACGACCACTGCGGCGTTGCGCCCCCACAGGCTGGCGACGGTCGCCCTGCCCCTGCGAAGATCCGACTCGTCGACGGTATCGTCGTGGATCAGGGTGGCCACGTGCAGGAGCTCCACCGCCCCTGCCATGAGCTCGACCCTTCGACCGTCGTTGGGATGGAAGCGCGACGACATCAGGGTGACGGCCGGTCGCAGCATCTTTCCGAAGGACTGAAGGACGTGGTCCAGCGGCTCGGCCAGGTACAGGTACCTGCCATCCCCCACCCGGGCCAGCCTGTCCTCAACCCGGGCAAGGCTCCCGGATATCGGCTCGTAGATCTCCTCCAGGTAGGGGTTGGAGACGACCAACCGATCAGACGCCAAGCTTGGCCACCTCGCTCTCGATGAGTGACTCGTCCAGCTTGGCAAAGAGGGGCTGAGGGGCGGCAACCGGCGAACCGGGCTGGATTTCCTCCTCGTCCCAGCTCCAGGTTCGCCCATCGACCCGGTCCCCGAATCCGAGCATCTCATGTAGCCTCTGCGAACTGAACGGCAGGTACGGATAGAGGGTGGTCTTAAGGCAGTTGATCACCGAGATCGCCGTCCAGAGGGTTGCCGCCGCGTGATCTCGATCGGTCTTTACGGCGCTCCATGGCCGGCGGTTCTCTATGTAGCGGTTGGCCATCTTCGCAAGGCCCATCGAGCGCTCCAGGCCACGCCGGAAGTGGGCCGCTCCGATGTCGGCGCCAACCTCTTCCGGCAGGGTTCTTGCGGCCCTGAGCAGCTCCTCCCCTTCCGCGTCCTGCCGATCGGCGCAGCGCCCCGGTACCGCGCCGAAGTTGCGGTGAGTCATGCTGAGCACGCGGTGGACCAGATTACCCCAGGTGGCCACCAGCTCATCGTTGTTGGCCCGCACGTATTCGCGCCACGAAAAGTCCGAGTCCGATGCCTCGGGCATATTTGCGGCCAGGACGTATCTGAGCGGATCGGGCTCGTAGCGGTCCAGGTAGTCCGGAAGCCACACGGCCCAGTTGCCGCTGGTCGACAGCTTAAAGCCCTCCATGTTCAGGTACTCGTTGGCCGGGACGTCGTACGGAAGGTTGAGGTCCCCGTATCCCATTAGCATGGCCGGCCACAGTATCGTGTGGAACGTGATGTTGTCCTTGCCCATGAAGTGGTATGCGCGGGCGTCGCCGGTCCAAAAGCGCTCCCAGGCGTCCGGCTCCCCCCTTTGCTGGGCCCACTCCTTGGAGGCCGAAAGGTATCCTATTACCGCCTCGAACCACACGTAGAGCCGTCTGCCTGCATCCGGCGAATCACCTTCCACCGAGTCCGCCGGCAGGGGCACCCCCCATTCGATATCGCGGGTGATGGGCCGGTCCTTCAGGCCGCCCTTGAGGAAGCCCCGCGTAAAGTTCAGAACGTTCGGCCTCCAGTGCTCCTTGTCCTGGTCAACCCAGTCCTCCAAGTGCCGCTGGAAAGCCGAGAGCCTGAAAAAATAGTGTCTGGTCTCCCGGAAGACCGGGGCATCTCCGCTCACCCGGCTCCTTATGTCGATCAGGTCCTTGGGGTCCAGGGTACGACCGCAGTCCTCGCACTGGTCTCCCCTCGCCCTCTCGTAGCGGCAGAAGGGACAGGTCCCTTCCACGTAGCGATCGGCCAAAAAACGTCTGTCCAGCTCGCTGTAGGGGAGCAACATAGTTTCTTCGTACAGGTACCCGTTTCGCCCCAGAACCCGGAAGATGTCCTGCGAAACGGCGGTGTGGTTGTCGGTGTGGGTCGTGGTGAACAGGTCGAAGGAGATGCCCAGCCTCTCCCAGTTGTCAAGGAACTCGGCCTGGTATCTGTCGACTATGTGCTCCGGGTTTATCCCCTGTCTTTCCGCCTCGAGCGTGACCGGGGTTCCATGGGCGTCGCTCCCGGACACCATGAGCACTTCATTACCCCTCTTGCGGTGATAGCGGGCGAAGATGTCGGCCGGAAGGTATGTGCCAGCGATGTGCCCGACATGGATGGAGCCGTTGGCGTAGGGCCAGGCGACGGCTACGAGGATCTTTTCAGGTGCGTCCGTGGGCATCAGCGGGTCAGGGCGGGTCCGCAGCCCGAAACGCGGCCCGGAGCCAACTCACACTCGAATGGTATCATCCGCCCCGCCATAGCTCGTACACGCGGCGCTTGGCAAGGCCGGTGGCGCGGGTGACCTCGGAAACGGCGTCACGTCCGCTGGAACCCCCGGATCGCAGCAGTGCGAGCATTCGAACCGCCTCCTCCTCGAGCGCGCCGGGGTCCGAGGGGCGGCCCCGGGCCCCCTCCACCACCAGCGTCAACTCGCCCCTGGGCTGCGTAAAGTGGTCCAGCGCCCCGGATATCGGTCCGCGGAACACCTCCTCGTGGATCTTGGTAATCTCCCTGCACACGGCGATCTGCCTATCGCCCAGCACCTCCAGCATGTCGGACAGCGACGAGCGAAGGCGCCTTGCTGCCTCGAATGTGACCAGCGCGAGCCTCTCTTCCGCCCTGTCGGCCAGCAGCGCACGGCGCTCACCCCGCGCCCTGGGCAAAAAGCCCAGGAATACGAAGCCGCCGATCGCCAGACCCGATAATGACACCGCGGACGTGACCGCCGAGGGGCCCGGCACGGCGACCACGCAGGCACCGGCGGCGGCGGCGGCGCGCACCAGCTCGCGCCCGGCGTCGCTGATGCCGGGCGTGCCAGCATCACACACAACCGCAACGTCGCCTTCCGCCAGCGACGCCAGAAGGCTGTCGAGTCTTGAGGCGGGGCTGTGCTCGTGGTAGCTGGTTAGCCGCGTGGAGATTCCGTGGCGGCTCAGCAGGCGCCGGGTTACCCGGGTGTCCTCGGCCGCTATGAGATCAACCGATGCCAGGACCTCTATCGCGCGAGCCGACAGGTCCCCCAAGTTGCCTATCGGGGTTGCGACGATGTGCAGGGTGGCCATGTCGGGGTGATAATATTCGCACACGGGCATACGATCCAGCCGGGGATGGTGGGCTAGGCAGGGAGGCACGGAACCGGCCGGGCATTCGAGGTCGCCGACACATGCGGCCGGGAGCCCCCAGCAAATCAGATAGCGTCAGGGTTATGGAAGAGTCCGAAAGAGTGGATACGACCGCAGTGCAGGGTAACTCCGGACGCCAGGCGCCGCCGGATCTGGATCGCCTGCGTCGCGACTACTCTGACTTTGACTCCCTCGCCTCGCAGATGTTCCTGTCCATGTTCTCCAATTCACCCGTGGGCGTCTACGTGGTCGAAGAAGGACTGTTCAGCCTGACCAACCTGTACTTTCAGCAGAGCACCGGCTATCCGCACGGTGAACTGATCGGCAAGAGCCCGCTGTTCCTGGTGGTTCACGGGGACCGTGACAAGGTCAGCAAGGCGGCAAGGGACATGCTGCGCGGGAGGCGCAAGGTCCCCTACAAGTTCAGGATCCGAACGCGCAGCGGCGATATTCGCTGGATCGTCGGAGGGATCACCTTCTTCTACTACGGTAGCCGGCGAGCCGCCATCGGATACTACATGGACGTAACGGAAGAGGAGCGCCTCAAGACCGCGCTGCGGGATTGCGAGCGCCAGCGAAGGCGCCTTGCCGCCCAGCTGGGCATCCCCGGAGCCAACTGACCGGCCATCGGCGCCGGGTCCGCCCCTCCCGGACCGCGATGACCTCCGGGGACCTATCCCGGACCCCTTACCGAATCCGGAGACTGACATGTCCGCGGGCCTGACGATTCCCCCGCTATCACGGCAGGAGCTCAGGGGCCGCATCGACCGGATCCCCAGGGTGCCCCTCGCCCTCCTGCCGACGCCACTGGAGGACATGCCACGTCTTGCCGAGAGGCTCGGTGGACCGACCGTCCTGGTAAAGCGTGACGACCTGACCGGGCTTGCGCTCGGCGGCAACAAGGTGCGCAACCTGGAGTTCCGAATGGCCGAGGCTCTCGGGAAGGAGGCGGACACCGTCATCATGGGACTCGACGTCCTGTCGAATTCAGCCCGCCAGACCGCGGCCGCTGCAAACCGGCATGGCCTGGAGACGGTGCTGGTTCTCAAGGGCCAGCGTCCGGACGTGATCACGGGGAATCTGCTGGTTAACTACCTGCTCGGGGCAAGGGTGGTGTTCGGCGGCGACGCGGCCGGGCAGCGTGCGGCGATCGACGGGGTCGTGGCCGAGCTCGAGGCCGTGGGCAGGAGACCCTGGGTGATAAGCGACAGCCCCCTGTTCCCGATCACGTCGGCCATGGCCTATGTGGACGCTACGCTAGAGCTGCTCAGCCAGCTGGATGGGCGCGGGGTCGACGCGGGCCGCCTGTCCCTATACATAACATCCACCGGCAAAGGGCAGCCCGGGCTGGAGCTGGCCATAAGGGCGCTCGGCCTCCCCGCACGCGTGGTGGGCTCGGCCGTCGACTACGTTGACGGCGGGGCCGCCCGGGTCGTTGCCGATGGAGTGAACGTGGCGGCCGACTTTCTGGGAATCGACATATCTGTGAGCGCCGGTGATATCGACAATCGTGACGACTACGTTGGTGAGGGCTACGGCGTGCCGTCCCAGGCGGGCATGGAGGCGATCGAGATCGCCGCGCGGACCGACGGGCTGCTGCTGGACCCCGTTTACACCGGCAAGGGCTTCGCCGCCCTGATAGACGACGTTCGGCGGGGACGCACCGGGCCGGGCGACACCTCGGTGTTCTTCCACACCGGCGGCCTGCCCCTGCTGTTCAACCTCGCCAGCGAGCTGGGCCCGCTGGTCCGACCCGACGGCTGATCTCCCTCGTCGGGGCGGGGACAACCGATCCGGGCCCCGCCGGTCAGCCCGCCGGTCAGAAGGTGAGGACGGTGCGGGCGGCGGTGCCCATCTCCATGTCCTCGAAGGCCTCGTTCAGTTCATCCAGCGGGCGTACCCTGGTCGCAAGCTCGTCCAGCTTCAGGCGGCCGTCCATGTACATGTCCAGGATCCATTGAAAGTCCTGGCGAGGACGAGCGGCTCCGTAGAAGGTGCCCATGAGCGTCCGATCGAAAAAGAGCGCGCGGCCGGGCACCGAGATCTCGGCCTCCTGGGCGGGAAGGCCCACCATGACGGCTGTGCCACCCGGCCTGATCGCCGAGAACGCCATCCTCAGGGTCTCAGGGACTCCAACGACCTCGAACGAATAGTCGGCGCCGCCGCCGGTGAGGCGATCGATCTCGGTGAGCGCATCCACCTTTGCCGAATTGACCAGGTGGGTCGCTCCCACCGACTCTGCAAGGTGTAGCTTGGCCTCGACATTGTCCACGGCGATGATCTTGGATGCCGACGCAAGCGAGCAGCCCTGGACGACATTGAGTCCGACGCCTCCGCAGCCGACCACGACCGTCGTCGCACCGGGCTCGACCTTCGCCCTGTTGACGACGGCGCCTATCCCGGTCATTACCCCACAACCGACAAGGCACGCCTTTTGGAGCGGGACGTCCTCCCTCACCTTGACCAGGTAACCCTCGGCTACAACGGTTCCTTCCGAGAACGCGGCCAGGTCCGCGAAGACAGGTTCTCCGTCCTGGCTGAAGCGGCGCGTACCATCCGGCATTCGCCCGGTGCCCAGGGCATGCCACTCGCACAGGTTGGGCCTGCCGTCCGTGCAGTTGCGGCAGCGGCCGCACTGGGCGGTCAGGGACATCACCACGTGGTCCCCGGGGGATACCGAGCTCACGCCCTCTCCCACCTTCTCCACGATGCCCGCCCCCTCGTGACCCAGAATGAACGGAAGCGTCTTTACGACCGTGTGGCCGCTCAGCCTGTGCAGGTCGCTGCGGCAGACGCCGGCGGCGACCATGCCAACCCGGACCTCCCCGGGGCCCGGATCGTCCAGGTCAACCTGCTCGATCTCGACGGGCACGTGCGGTCTGCGCAGAAGGGCGGCCCTCATCCGGCTAGCCTTTAAGCCTTTGCAGCAGGGCGAGGCTTTGCGGATGCGGCGACCTGCCCTTCTCGGCGAAATCGGCCTCGCGCTTTTCCAGGATCGCGATTACCGCCGCATCCAGATCCGAGTCGGCAAGCTGCCGTATCGGCCCGAGCGACGGGTCCGCGTCCACCTTCCACGGTTCGACCTTGTCGGCGATGAACACGACCTTGCCGACTCCATCCATCTCCGGCCAGCCATAGGTGTGCCAGCGGACGGCATTGGCCACCCTCTCGTCCTCGAGGCCTCCCTCGATCTCCATCCATGCAGCCGCAACCGGGCCATGCAAGAGCATCGGCCTCTCCCTCTCGAGAGGCCCTATCTCGACGCCGTATCTCTGTGCCATCTCCACGAGAACGTGGTCCGCCTCGGCCTTCAGCAGGTCATGGGTCGAGGCTGCCAGATCGCTGGGCTCTACGGGAACCCCGTGTCGCTCGGCCAGCTCAGAGGCCAGGATACGGGTGCGGTTCATGTGCACCTGCAGCGAGCGCGGCAGGTTATTGAACTGTTTTGCAACGAGGACTGTGAGAGACGGCACTACACCATGCTCCCAAGCTTCTCACCGCCGAGGACGTGCATGTGCAGGTGGTCGACCACCTGCCCGGCGTCGTCCCTCTGGTTTACCACCAGACGATAGCCGGACTCTGAGACCCCTTCAGCCGCGGCGACCTTGTGGGCGACCGCCGCCAGATGACCCACCATCGGCTCTGCATCTTCGGTCAGGTTCTCCAGGTGGGTGAAGTGGTCGTTGGGTATCACCAGCAGGTGCACCCGGGCCGACGGCGCGATGTCCCGGATCACAAAGCAGACCTCATCACAGTGCAAGAACTCGCCCGGTAACTGGCCGCGCGCTATCTTGCAGAATATGCATCTCTCCTCGTCGGTCATCGCTACGCCAGGCCTAGTCCCGGTCGGCGACGATGGCCACCGCCTCAATCTCGATGAGGAACTCCGGCTTTACCAGCGCCGCGATGATGACGGTGCTGGAGGCAGGTCCACCCGAGGGAAACATCCTCAGCCTGGCGTCTGCATAGGCCTGGTAGTCCGACGCGTCCACCAGGAACGTAGTCAGCTTTACAACGTCGTCCCAGTCTGCACCGGCTGCCGTAAGGGCCGCCCCGATGTTGCGCAGGCACTGCTCGGCCTGGGCGCCGCAGTCTCCCTGACCGACCAGATTTCCCTCCCCATCCAGTGCTACCTGGCCGGACACAAAGACCGTTCCGCCCACGCCGGCGGCGGGGGAAAACCCGGAGGGACCACCTGATGGATCGGGAGAAAAAACCTGCCTTGCCACGGCGTCAGCCCAGCCCTACCCGGGCAGCTGGAGCAACTCGACCCTTGTGTCCTGGGGACATTTTACGAAGGCTATGCGAAGACCTCCCGCCACATCGATGGGGCCCTCTAGCAGTTCAGCCCCAAGGCCCCCGAGGCGCTCGATCTCGGCATCGACATCGTCGACGTTCACGCCGAAGTGCTCTATGCCGTAGTGCGCGCCGTGGTCGCCCTCTCCGAGATCCTCCCCCGTCCGGGCGTTGGAGATGTTGACCCGAACCCCGTCGACGGTGTCGCAGGCGATGAAGCGGTCGCCGAACTCCCGTGTCCAGTCGTTGGCGACCGTAAAGCCGAACGCCCTGCCATACCAGTCGGCAACGGCGGCCGGGTCCTCGGCCTTGATATGGACGTGGTTGAATTCGTAAGCCAAGTGTCCCCCCCGAAGCTTCTTAGTCCCACCCCGCCGGGTCCGGCGGGCATGCCTGCAGGCGGGCGGGTGCGGCGCTCAGGCTAGGCGACTGCCGCTCAGGGTGTCAAGACATCATCCGCCGCGCGGGCGGCCTCAAGGAACGCCCTTATCTTGGAGTGGTCCTTTTCCCCATCGGTTTCCACACCGCTCGAAACGTCTACGGCCCAGGGTGCGACCGATTCGATCGCGGCGCCGACGTTATCCGGTGTCAAACCGCCTGCGAGAATGATTTTCCGGCTGGCCGCGATGGCCCTGGCGATCGACCAATCGAAGGTCATGCCGGTGCCGCCGAGCTGGCCGGGCTCGTAGGCATCCAGCAAGGGCCTGTGGCCGGCGCCGTGGACGCGATCCACGTCCTCAAGCAGCCGGCCCGTGATGTCGTCCATCCCGGGCTCGTCCACTCGCACCTTGATCTGCCTTATGACCGCCGTGTCCATGCGCTGCCAGTAGTCGGGGCCCTCATCGCCGCACAGCTGTACAAAGTCCAGCCGACAGGTCCGCGCCACCTCGTTCACGAAGCCTGCCGGCTGATTCGCAAACAGCCCGACCAGGCCGGGGCCGGGGCACCGGCGTGCCCTGCGATATCGGGAGATGATGGCGGCGCCGCCTTCGGGGGTGAGCTGACGCCTGACACCCTGGACGAATACAAAGCCCATCAGGTCCGCCCCCGCGTCCGCTGCGACCGAGGCGGTGACCGGATCCTTGAGGCCGCAGATCTTTACCAGCGTCATGCGAGCAGGCTCCTGATCTCTGCGACCGGATCCGCAGCGAGCACCAGTGATTCACCTATGAGTGCGGCGTGGGCGCCCGCGGCTGCTATGCGGCCGAGGTCCTCCCGCCCATGGATCCCGCTCTCTCCGACGACTAGCTTTCCGGGCGGCACCCGGCCCGCCAGGCGCTCCGTGGTAGCAAGGTCGGTGACGAACGTTCGCAGGTCCCGGTTATTGATGCCGATGATCTCGGCGCCGGCCCCAAGGGCCATCTCCAGCTCTGCCTCATCGTGCACCTCGACGAGCGCCTGCATCCACATCCTCTCGGACAGCTGCTTAAGGCTCGAAAGCTCATCAGGCTCCAGCATGGCCACTATCAGCAGTATGGCGTCGGCGCCGTAGGCCCTGGCCTCGATCACCTGGTAGGGATCGAAAATGAACTCCTTGCGCAGCACCGGTACCTGGTGAGCGTGGGCGAGCTCGGCGACCGTTGCCAGGTCATCGACGCTGCCGCCGAAGTGGTCGGCGTTGGTAAGGACGGAGATGGCCGCCGCACCCCCGCGGATGTAATCGCCCGCGAGCGCCGCCACGTCCAGGTCAGTCCGAAGATCGCCCTTGGCCGGGGAGCGTTTCTTTATCTCGGCGATTATTCGCATCTCTCCGCCGGTTAGGGCGCCCGCCAGATTCAGGGGGGGCCGCTGGCGCTGTGCCCGCGCCTCTAGCTCCGGTGCGGAAACGGCCCGCTTGAGCAGCTCGACCTCGCGGGCCTTTACCTCGACGATCTGCCTGAGTATGTCCGGGGCACCTGCTGAGGGCATCTGTTTTCCTCTACCCCAGGCTCCGGCTCAGGTCGACGAAGGCCTGCATGACGCCCGCGGCGCTGCCGGAATCTATGGACCGCGCGGCCACACAGACTCCCCCGCTGAGCGAGTCGACACGATCGGCGGCAAGCAGGGCCGCCGCGGCGTTGGCCAGCACGACCCGCCGCGCCGGCGTGTTGGAACCGGACAGAACGTCCCTGAGGACTGCTGCGCTCTGGTCGGCACCGTCCACGCGGATCGACTCTGCGTCCACCCGGCAAAGGCCAATCTCCTCGGCCGCAACGGTGTACTCGTGCACCTGGCCGCCTCCGAGCTCCCAGACGCGGCTCTCGCCGGCAAGGCTGATCTCGTCGAGGCCTCCGCCTCCGTGAACAACGAGCGCCCGTTCCGACCCGAGCAGAGCCAGCACGCGGGCCATCTTCGGGGCGGCAGCGGGGTCGGCGACTCCGATCATCTGGGCGCGTGCCCCGGCGGGGTTCGTCAGCGGACCGAGTATGTTAAAGACGGTGCGTATGCCGATCTCTCGCCTCGGGCCGGCGGCGAACTTCATCGAGGGGTGGAACCTCTGGGCGAACATGAACCCGAAGCCCGTCTCGTTAAGGCACTTTTCTACCCCGGACGGACCGAGGTCGATCTTGGCGCCCAGGGCCTCGAGCACATCGGCGCTGCCCGAGCCGGAGCTCATCGCCCGGTTCCCGTGCTTTGCGACCTTGACGCCGGCCCCGGCAACGACGAAGGCACAGGTCGTCGATATGTTGAACGACCCTGAAGAATCGCCTCCGGTTCCGCAGGTGTCTACCAGCGGGCCGGGGACGCTTACGCGCAGGGAGCGATCGCGCATTACGCGGGCCATTCCCGCGATCTCCTCCGGCGTCTCACCCTTGAGTCGCAGCGCAGTTACAAAGGCCCCGAACTGCGCCGGGGTGGCCGTACCGTCCATGATCTCGGCCATGACTGCGGCCGTCTGATCGCCGCCGAGGTCCTTTCCCTCAACGAGGTTTTCGATGGCTTCCCTGATCATCGGTTCACCCCGCTAAGGCCTGGGGAAGCTCGATGAAGTTCTTAAGGAGGGCCTTTCCGTGCTCGGTCTTGATCGACTCGGGGTGGAACTGCACCCCCTCGACCGGGTGATCGGCGTGGCGAACGCCCATTATCACGCCCCGATCGGTCCAGGCGGAGACCTCCAGGTCCCCGGGAAGGCAATCCCGGTCGATGGCAAGCGAGTGGTACCTGATCGCCTCGAACGGGCTGGGAAGCCCCGCGAACACGCCCCGGCCGTCGTGGTGCACGAGGGAGGTCTTCCCATGCATTATCTCGCCGGCCGGGACCACCGAACCACCGAAGGCCTGCCCCACGCACTGGTGCCCGAGGCAGACCCCGAGCACGGGAAGCCGTGGACCGAAGTGGCGAATTGCGTCGACCGATATGCCGGCCTCCGAAGGCGTCTTCGGTCCGGGGGACACTACGATGCGCTCCGGGGCCATATGGTCGATCTCCTCGATCGTCGCCTCATCGTTGCGGAGCACCTCGACCTGTGCGCCCAGTTCACACATGAACTGGTAGATGTTGTAGGTAAATGAGTCGTAGTTATCTATGAGCAGGATCATGGCCCGGCCTCCGATATCGACCTGATCACGGCACTGGCCTTGTTGATGGTCTCTTCGTACTCGGCCTCGCAGTCACTGTCGGCGACTATGCCGCCTCCGGCCTCCACGTGGGCGACACCATCCCTTATCACCATTGTTCGCAGGGCTATGGCCGTGTCCATGTGGCCCGAGAGCGAGAAGTATCCGACCGCCCCTGCGTATGGCCCACGCTTGTCCGGCTCAAGCTCGGCGATGATCTCCATTGCCCTGATCTTGGGCGCGCCCGATACGGTTCCTGCCGGAAAGCAGGCGCGCAGCGCGTCATAGCAGGTCATGTCGGAACGCAGGCGCCCCCTCACGTGGGAGACGATGTGCATGACGTGCGAGTAACGCTCCACGTCCATCAGCTGCGTGACCTCTACCGTGCCGGGGGCGCTGACACGTCCGACATCGTTGCGGCCAAGGTCCACGAGCATGATGTGCTCGGCCCGCTCCTTTTCGTCGCCAAGCATCTCGGCGGCCAGCCTGTCGTCCTCCTCCCGGCTGGCGCCCCTGGGGCGGGTGCCCGCTATGGGGTGGTAGTCAATCTCTCCGTCCACGCAGCGCACGAGCATCTCCGGCGAGGAGCCTATGATCTGAAAGCCGTCCAGGTCCAGGTAGAACATGTAAGGCGACGGGTTTATGCCCCGAAGCGCCCGATAGACGTCCAGCGGCGGCGCGGCGGCGGCGACGCTGAAGCGCTGGGCGAAGACCACCTGGATGCAGTCCCCGGCGTGGATGTAGTCGTTGATCCTTGACAGGGCGTGATCGTAGTGATCCCGGCCCATGTTGGCGGTCACGGGAACGCCGGCGATCTCCAGGGCCGCCGAGCCCGCGGCGGTCTCGACCGTCACCGCCCGCCCCCTTCCCCCACCCAGCTGCGCTCCCGGTGAGGAGTCGAGGGGCGATGCGAGTCGCGCCGCGATCTCGTCGATCCTGGCAGTTGCACGATGGTAGGAGGCTGCCACATCCCCGTCGAGCCTCGCGTGGCTGATGATGCGGATTCGGTGGCGAACATGGTCGAAGACGAGGTACGTGTCACAGAGCATGAACACCGACTCTGGGAGGCCGAGGACATCCAGCTCGGGCGAGGGCAGGCGCTCGAAGTGGTTTACCGCCTCATAGGCCAGGTAGCCCACAGCACCGCCGTCGAACCGTGTGGACTCGAATCCGGGCACGACCTTGAGCCCGGAGAGAGCGGCCTCCACCGGCACGAGCGGATCAACCCGGCCGTGGGACTGTCCCGCTCCGGTCCTTATGACATCGTAGGGCTCGGTGCCGATGAAACTGTAGCGGGCTATGCGCTCGCCCCCCTCGACGCTCTCGAGCAGGAACGAGTACCGGCCGCGCGCAACCTTCATGTAGGCCGAGACGGGTGTCTCGAGATCGGCCCTGATGTCACGGGAAATCGGCACGAGGTTGCCATCGGCCCTCCGGGACCGCAGTTCGAGCACCTCTTTGAGCGACGGGACGTATTCGGCGGCGTTCATCTCTCAGTCCATCGGGTCCCGTCCGGGGCTGGTCAGTCCCACCCGGTCCTTGACCGCATCCAGCTTGGGCACGGCGAAATCGCTGGCGGACTCGGCGCCGATGCGCAGCAGCCGGTCAAGCTCGGCCGGATCGCGCATCAGCTCAGCGTAGCGGGCCCGGATCGGCGCGAGCTCGTCTATCACGACCTCGGCCACGCGCACCTTCAGGTCGCCGTATCCACGGGCGTCGGCGAAGTCGGCCTCCACCTGCCCTGCGGCCTTGCCGGTTACCACCTGGTATATGCCGAGCAGGTTGTTCACCCCGGCCTTGTCCGGGTCGTCAGAGAACCTGATCTGGTTTCCGGAATCGGTCACCGCTCGCTTAAATGTCCTCTCTATTTCGCCTGGCTCGTCCAGCATCTGAACGGCGTGCCCGCGGACGTGAGCAAAGCTCTTGGACATCTTCACCATGGGGTCGTTCAGCGCCATGACCTTGGCGGCGACCTGTGAGATAACGGGCCTGGGCACGACGAAGGTGTCGCCGTAGAGGCGGTTGAAGCGCTCTGCGATATCACGGGCCAGCTCGACGTGCTGGCGCTGGTCCTCACCCACGGGAACCTCGTGTGTGTCGTACAGCACTATGTCCCCGGTCTGCAGCACAGGATAGTCGAGCAGGCCCACCGATACGCGTTCGCGGTTCCGGGCCTTCTCCTTGTACTGGGTCATACGCTCGAGCCAGCCCACCGGGGTGACGCAGTTGAGAATCCAGGCGAGCTCGGCGTGGGCCGAGACGTGGCTCTGGACGAAGAGTGTGCTGCGGGCCGGATCGATGCCGCAGGCGAACAGCATGGCCGCAAGGGACCGCGTCTGCTCGCGCAGCTCTTCGGGATCCTGCCTGACCGTTATCGCATGAAGGTCGACGATGCAAAAGTAGTTGATGCCGCGACCCTGCCCTTCGACCCAGCCCTTGACCGCGCCGAGGTAGTTGCCGAGCTGCATGCTGCCCGACGGCTGTATGCCGGAAAAAACCCGTATCTTCTCTTCGCCCATATGACCCGCCTTGAGGCGCAAAAAAATAGGCCCGTACCCAATCTAGGGACGGGCCTTGCCGCGGTGCCACCCTGTTTTCCCGGCGCGCGGCCGGGACTCTCCTGAGGGACGCGCTCTGCGCCCCGGGCATTTGTAACGGAGCCCATCCCGTCCCACCCTACCCCGCTCGGTGGGGAGAAGCATCCGGCGACGCATCCCCTCCATCCTCGCGGCTCGGGCGGCGGCTCCCAGGTCCATTCGGTCTCCGCCCCCGGCGCCGGTTCACAGCTCACCCGGCTCTCTCGGCCGTGCTTGAGACCTACTATTCCTGTTCGCAGCCTTCTACTTATATCTGTCTATAGACCTGAGTATAGACTGGTCGAAGGTGGTCGGTCAATGAGCCTTACGACTCGTCCGCCAGGGCCCCGGCCTGGGCCCAGTTGTGCTTTTCGACATCTTCGAACACGACTATGGTCGCCTCCCTGGGCGTGCCGATGCGCTCAAAGGCGTCCGTTATCTCGCGCGCCAATTTGGCCTTCTGGTCCCGGGTCCTGCCGGGCCACATCTCGACCTTGACTATGGGCATTTGCTGGTCCTCCTCACATGCTGCCATGGGGCGCCAACCAGTTTAGCAGCCGGCTCGCGCGCGGCCTGAAGCTCCCTCAGGGCGGGTCGTCTGACAGCCAGCGTCCGGCTGTCAGACGAGGCTTCGGCGCCTCAGGAGCGCCACTTTTCAATCTTCCTGTAGATCGGCACCGCCTCCGAGGCCTCAACAACCGGCGTCACCTCATAGGTGTGCTCAAAGTCGAATGACATCGTAAAGTCGAGTACCGCCGCCGCGCTCTCAGCCTCGACGATGGCTATGCCTCCGCCGTCCGCACGCAGGTAGTGATGCAGTATCCGAAAGCCCTCGGGCGGCTCCCAGCGCGCGAACAGCTCAAGACCGCGCCTTCCAACCTCCTCCGTATAGCTGTCCCTGGCCCTAAATGTGATCAGCAGGAGCATCGGCTTCACTCTTCCTCGTCCCCGTCCTCCTCCTCGTCTTCGTCTTCTTCCGCCTCCCTGAGGATCTCCACGGCGGCGTGGCCCAGGACGCTGCCATCGATGGGTGCGCCGGGCTTGATCACCTTGACCCATACCGCGCCCACATCGTATTCATCCTGGATGCGATCGGCCACGCGCTGGGCGATGGTCTCAAGCAACCGCACCGGATCCCCCTCCACGACCTCCCGCGTGATCCGGTAAAGGTCGCCGTAGTCGATGGTCTGTTCCGGATCGTCCTCAAGGGCCGCCGTTTCCAGGTCGGCCTCGACCTCCAGATCCACCTCTATCCTCTGGCCGAGCGCCTGCTCTTCCGGGGTGACACCGTGATGCCCGTAGAACACCATCCCCTTGAGGTGTATGCGGTCCTCCGCCATATCAGCGTTCCTCCGAGCGCACGGCCTGGTGCCGGCGCAGAAGCTTGCGCGCCCTTTCTACCACGGGCACGTCTATAACCTGACCATCGAGCGAGGTAGAGCCCCTTCCCTGCCGCTCAGCCGCTTCGAACGCCTCCACCTCGCGCTGGGCGCGCTCGACCTCCTGCGCGGATGGCGAAAACGCCCTGTTGATCACCTCTATCTGTGCGGGATGGATGGCGAACTTTCCGGCAAACCCGGCGGAACGGGCGCGGGAGCAGTCGCGCTCTAGACCGTCGGGGTCCCGAAAACCGAAGTACGGCGTATCCAGGGCAGGGATTTCCGCCGCCCGCGCGGCGAGCGCGATCGAGCTGCGGGCAAAGGCGAGCGCCGGATTCTCTCCTCCGTCGACGTGCCGCGGCATCTCCATGTCGTTTGTCAGGTCCTCCGCCCCGAAGGCAACCGCTGCTAGACGAGCGGAGGACCGGCAAATGTCGGCGGACCCGACGATCCCCGCCGCGGTTTCCAGCCAGGCCACGATCCGGATGGAACCGGGCTCCAGACCCGCCGCCGCCTCCAGGCGCAACAGCTTGGCATCAAGGACGGCCAGATCGGCGACAGAGCCAACTTTGCCCACGGACACCCCGTATACCCCGGGACCGACCACCGCCGCCAGGTCGTCGTCGATCAGCCCGGACCCGAGTGCGTTCACCCTGGGCAGGACGGGCCTGCCCGTCCCGGCAAGACGGCCGAGGTGGTCGGAAACACACATACGGGCCGTCCGCTTCTCGGACGCCGGAACCGAGTCCTCCATGTCCGGAACGAACACGTCCGGTCGTAGTCCGAACGCCTTGTCGAGCATGTCGGCGCGGTTGCCGGGCACGAACAGCAAGCTTCTGCACAGCGGCGTGGGAGACGAATGATCGGGCATACTAGGAACTGGCCGGGCCGGATCGGGGACGGCTTGGCGACGGTGAGTATAGCACCGGGGCTCCAGGCGTTGACACCCCGAAAAACGCCGTGCTATAAACCCGAGCGCTCCGATTCACCGGGGCGCACAGCATGGTCAGCCAGAGAATCAACATCATCGGTATCGGCGGCATCCCGCAGGTCCGGCCGGGAGACGACCTGCCGGAGCTGTTCGTCGGGGCGGCCCTTGAGCAGGGAGACGCACTTGAGGAGGGTGACGTTCTGGTCGTCGCCCAGAAGGTGGTCTCCAAGGCGGAGGGCCGACTGGTTAACCTCCTCGAAATCGAGCCCTCCGAAAGGGCGCTGCGGTTCGCAGCCGCGAGCGGCAAGGACGCCAGAATGGTAGAGCTGGTGCTCCGGGAGAGCCGGGCGGTCATCAGGGAGGACCCTGGCCGCGGCATTCTGATCACCGAGACGGCGCAAGGCCTCGTGTGCGCGAATTCCGGCATCGACACATCCAACGTGCCCGGCCGAGATGTGGCCCTGCTGCTGCCCGAGGATCCCGACTCTTCGGCGATGGCGATCGCGGGGAAGGTAAGGGTCCTTGCGGGTATCGAACGGCTCGCGGTCGTGATTGCCGACACCTTCGGACGTCCATGGCGCACAGGCCACGCCAACGTCGCCATCGGGATCGCCGGCCTCAGGCCTCTGATCGACTACCGAGGCAGCGAGGATACCTTCGGGCGGGTGATGAGGGTGACGGAAATGGCCACTGCCGACGAGGTGGCGGGCGCGGCGGAACTGGTGATGGGCAAGACGAATGGAGTGCCGCTGGCGATCGTCCGCGGTCTGGCGGCAGAACTGGTGGGGCCCCCGGATGATCCGATGGGCGTGCGACCCCTTCTGAGGGATCACGAGAGCGACCTTTTTCGCTAGGCGCCCCTGGTGCCGGTAGCCGCTCGCTTGCCGGGCGTCTCGCCGGGCTTGCGCCTGCCGGCCGACGCAGACTTTCTGCGAAGTTCGGCCTCGGACAGTTGCTGCAGCGTGACCCCGGCGCTGCTCCATGCCGAACTCTCTAGGTAGTTGGCAAAGTCGCGCGTCTCGCCGCAGACCTGGCATACCCCGGCGCTCGTGGGGCCGTTGGGAGACTCTATTATCCAGTAGTGCTCGCAGGCCTGTTCGGCCTCGACGTGCGTCTTGCTCTTGCTCTTGGGCATCTTCTTGGAAACCCTCCCATAAGGCCCAATTGAAGCGCGATGCGGGCCGCCGGAAAAGGCGTTTTCCACCCACCAAATGCGCATTTGCGTTTTACTCGCGCGGCAGGGTCTCCGCCGGGCTACCCGGGTTCAGGTCCGCCAGATCTCCTGGCGATACGCTGAATCCCAGAACATGTACTCATAACGGCTACTCACCTCGAATATCTCGGCGAGGCGTCGCCTTCCATCCTCTCCCGCGCCCTCTGCGGCGCCGTCCAGATAGGAGCGCAGCCATTCTGCCAGCGCGGCGAACTCGGGCGCGGCGTAGGTTTCGATCCAGCGTCTATAAAGTGGCTGTCCCTCCGGAAGACCGCGGTCCGTCAGGGTGCGACCGATCTCGGCATAACCCCACGAGCACGGGAGGATGGCCGCCGCGGCCTCAAGTGCGGTGCCGCTGTAAGCGGTGCCCACGAGGTGATCGATGTAGGCCTTGGTCGTTGGGGAGGGCTCGGTCTCCAGTAGCTCTTGCTCCGTTATGCCAAACTCCCCGCAGAACGAGACGTGCAGTGCCATCTCCGCATTGAGCGTCTCGTCCAGCAGCCGGGCGAACCAGGCCATGTCCTCAAGCCGTTCGGCCTTGGCGACGGCCAGTGCCACCGCACGGCAAAAGCCGATGAGGAAGACATAGTCCTGCCTCATGTAGAAGCGGAATGTTTCGATGGGAAGCGTACCGTCTCCGATGCCGCTAACAAAGGGATGGGCCTTCTCGCGATCCCACTGCTCGGCCACCGATTCCCGCAGCCACTGGCTGAAGCCGGTCATGCCCGCTCCACCAGGATGCTCGATCCGTCTCTGACGGACCTGAGAGCCTGGGGGTCGCCCTCGATCATGCCGACGGGGTTGACCGGACTGATCGCCCTCGGCTCGTTCCCTGTGCTGACGGGCGTCGGTCCAAAGAACAGGCACAGAGCCTGGCCCGAAGGCCAGTAGGCGACCGCCCCCACATCCTGTACGGCCCGGGAATCTGCAGACTCCCCCGCAGAGATCGGGGTGCGGAAGTAGATCTCATCGCCCCAGGTGCTGGCGGCGGACTCCAGCGGCAAGGCGTCCCAGACGAGGTCGGCCGTCTCGCTCTCGACGAGCGTCGCGGTGACCGCTACCTCTCCTGACGTGATTCGCATGCGCCTTGTCATCGCGGACCATCCCTGTCCAAGCCGTCCGCCGGCAAGTATCCTTCCGCCGACGGGGGAAACGATAATATCGCAACTCTCGCGGGCAGTCCGCGGACCTTGCAGAACACGGTCCGGAAATTGGGGGTAGGAAGATGCCGACCGTACCGGCGGAGAGGCTGATGGAAATCGAGCGGGTCCTGCTCGGGGCGGCCGGGGCCAGCGCCGAGGAAGCGGAGATTGTGGCCCGCCACTCGATCGCCGCGAACCTCGCGGGGCACGACTCGCACGGCATCATCCAGATCCCCGTCTACATTGACCGGATACGCCGCGGCCACATAGTCCCGGGAGCGCCCATAGAGATCGTGACCGAAACCGATGCGTCCACGGTTATAGACGGGCATTGGGGCTTCGGATACGTAGTCTCGGAGCGGGCGATGGACATCACCATCGAAAAGGCCCGTAGGCGCGGGGTCGCGGCGGCAACTGTCTTTCGCCAGAGCCACGTTGGGCGCCTGACCGACTACCCGCTGATGGCAGCGAAACGCGGGCTGATCGGCCTGATGACGGCCGACTCGGGGAGATCCGCAAAGAACGTGGTGCCCTTTGGTGGGCGAAGAAGGCGACTGGGTACGAACCCCATCTGCATGGCGGTACCAAGCGACCTGGATGGACCCATGTTCATCGACTTTGCCACCAGCGCGGTGGCCAGCGGAAAGATCTCCGTTGCCGTCGCCAGGGGAGCCTCGATCCCGGAGGGGTGGATAGTCGATAAGGACGGCAACCCAACGACCGATCCGAACGATCTTGCTGACGGAGGAGCACAGCTGCCGCTCGGGGGCACCGAGGGTCATAAGGGCTATGGCCTCTCGGTCATGATCGAGATACTGTGCGGGATACTCACGGGTCTGGGGTTCGGCCACGACCCCTCGGGAAGACACAACGACGGCTGCTTCATGGCTGCATTCGATGTGGAGGCCTTCCGCCCACTGGACGAGTTCAAGAGGGAGGTTGCCGAGTTCGCCCGCTACCTTAAGGACACGCCCAGAGCGGCCGGCTTCGACGAAATCTACTACCCCGGTGAGATGGAGAGTTTTCGCGCCGCACGACTTGGTGTCGAGGGCATAACGGTGGAGGAAACTACCTGGAACCTGCTGCGCACTCTGGCGAAAGAGTACTCGGTCGCCGACCGGCTAGGCCTGGGCTAGCGGGTCGCTGCGCTCGGCCACGGGCCGACGGCGAAAGGCGAGCTCCGTTGACACACGACCGGGGCCAACATAACCTCGGCCATATCGCGCCGGGCCCCCGCCTCTGGCGCCAGGAGGGATCCGAGAATGGCAAGCTACTGGCTGATGAAGTCCGAGCCCTCGGCCTACTCCTTCGATGACCTGAAGGGAGAGGAGGACATGACGGCCGAGTGGGACGGAGTGCGCAACTACGCCGCCCGCAACAACATGCAGGCCATGAAGGTCGGAGACGGCATACTGTTCTACCACTCCCAGTGCAAGCCCCCGGCGGTGGTCGGCACAGCGGTCGTGGTCAAGGAAGCCTACCCGGACCACACGGCCTGGGATCCGGCCTCAGAGCACCCCGATCCCAAGAGCACGCCCGAAAAGCCGGTCTGGTACATGGTCGACATAAGGGCAGACTCGGACATGAGCGCCCCGGTCAGCCTCCAGCAGATCAAGGCGACTCCCGAGCTATCGCAAATGGCGCTGGTAAAGCTCTCGCGCCTGTCCGTCTCCCCCGTAACCGAGGACGAATGGAAGACCATTCTCGGGATGGGAGGCCCGCGCAGCGTCAAGTAGGCCGCCTGCCGGAAACGGCCGCGGCGATTGGACTCTCCGACCCGGGACGGCCCTGGCGGCCGCTACAGGGATCCGGCTATCACCCTTCCCATCTCGGCCGTGGACACGGCCGCCCCACCGTCGGAGGCGATGTCGGCGGTCCTGTAACCTTCTGCCAGTACGCCGTCCACGGCAGCCTCCACCGCCGACGCCTCCTCAGGCAGGCCGAGCGACAGCCTCAGCATCATCGCCATGCTCAGGATCGCTGCGATCGGGTTGGCCATGCCCCTGCCGGCGATGTCCGGAGCGCTCCCATGAATCGGCTCGTAGAGGCTCACCCGTCCCCTGGGCGCACCTTCGCCAAGCGGACCGGCGAGGCTGGCCGAGGGCAGCATTCCCATGGACCCGGTGATCACCGACGCCTCGTCGGAGAGAATGTCCCCGAAGGTGTTCTCGGCAACGAGCACATCGAACTGGGAGGGTGACCTGACCATCTGCATGGCGGCATTGTCGACCAGCATGTGCTCCAGCTCGACGTCGGGATAGCCCTGGGCCACCTCCGTGGCCAGCTCCCGCCATAGGCGGCCGGTCTCCAGAACGTTGAACTTGTCCACCGAAGTCACCTTCCCGCGGCGCCCGCGGGCCAGTTCGAACGCGACCCTGAGTATGCGCACAATCTCCCGTTCCGTGTACCGCAGCGTGTCGACGCCACGGCGGCCGGTCGCCGTGCTCCAGCGCCTCTTGGGCCTGGCGAAGTACAGCCCTCCGGTCAGCTCGCGCACTATCACCATGTCCACCCCATGAAGGAGGTCTCTCCTGAGGGGGCTCGCGCCTAGAAGGGACTCGTAGGCCTTGACCGGCCTGATGTTGGCGAACAGGCCCATCTGCTTGCGAATGGCCAGTATCCCGTCCTCCGGCCTGGTTGCGGCCCGCGCATCGTCCCACTTCGGTCCGCCGACGGCACCGAAGAGGATGGCGTCGGCACCGCTGCACGTCGAGACCGTCTCCTCCGGGAGCGCCGTGCCGTGGGCATCGATTGCGTTGCCGCCGATCGGACCCGAGACCACCTCGAACTCGTGGCCGAAGCGGCTTCCTACCGACTCCATGACCCTGACCGCCTCAGCGATAACCTCGGGGCCGACGCCGTCGCCGGGCAAGACGGCTACTGTGAAATTCACCTCTGTTAGCTCCAATAGGTGGGTGTGGAAGATCCAGCCCAGTATTATATTGCGGCGCCTAGAGCCGGCACCGGCACGGTGCACTATGATAGGTACAACCCCCTGCGACCGCTCTTTCGAGGCCCCGTGAAGTACTCTCTCTTCAGCCTTGTTTTCAATGGACTAAGCCACAACGAGAAGTGGCCGAGGGCGTGGCGTCACCCCGAGCCCAGGAGCGAGTACGAGGTCGTTATAGTCGGCGGGGGCGGGCACGGCCTGGCAACCGCGTATTACCTGGCCAAAGAGCATGGCATCACGGACGTGGCGGTGCTTGAGAAGGGCTACGTTGGCGGTGGGAACACGGGCAGGAACACCGAGGTCGTCCGCTCCAACTACCTGTGGGACGAGGCTGCCCAGCTGTACGAGTTCTCCCTGAAGCTGTGGGAAGGTCTGAGCCGCGACCTCAACTTCAACCTGATGTACAGCAAGCGCGGGCTGGTCAGCCTGGGACACAGTCTGCAGGAGATGCGCGACATCGCCCGGCGCGTTAACGCCAACCGCCTCAACGGCATCGACAGCGAGCTCCTGACCCCGCGGGAGATCAAGGAGATCGTGCCGATCATCAATATCTCGAGCGACGCTCGGTACCCGGTCCTGGGAGCCTCATACCAGCCTAGGGGAGGAACCGCCAGACACGATGCCGTCGCCTGGGGATTCGCCCGGGCGGCGGACGCGCGCGGCGTGGACGTGATACAGCGGTGCGAGGTCACAGGGTTCCGCCGGCAAAACGGCCGCGTGACTGGCGTGGAGACCTCAAGGGGACCGATCGGTGCAAAGAGGATCGGTGTGGCCACCGCGGGCAACTCCGGGGTGCTGGCGGGCCTTGCGGGATTTCGCCTTCCCATAGAGAGCCATCCCCTTCAGGCCTGGGTGAGCGAGCCCGTCAAGCCTGTACTCCATACGGTCGTGATGTCGAACGCCGTCCACGCCTACGTCAGTCAGACCGATCGCGGGGAGCTCCTGGCCGGGGCGGGGCTCGACTCGTACAACGGCTACGGACAGCGGGGCAGCTTCGGCATTCCAGAGCACGCCATCTCCGCCCTGGTCGAGCTGTTCCCGATCTTCAGCAGGCTGCGCATGATGCGCCAGTGGGGCGGCATCGTGGACGTGTGTCCCGACGCATGCCCGGTCATAGGGGCGACCCCCGTCGAAGGCCTCTACTTCAACTGCGGATGGGGAACCGGCGGATACAAGGCGACCCCGGGCTCAGGATGGGTCTTCGCCCACCAGCTGGCGACCGGAAACACCCATGAGCTGGCCGCACCATTTTCCCTGGACCGGTTCAGGACCGGACACCTCATCGACGAACACGGGGCGGCCGGCGTCGCCCACTAGCTCAGAGGCGGGACTCGCGAAAGATGCTGCTCATAAGCTGCCCCTGGTGCGGACCGAGAGACGAGTCCGAGTTCGACTACGGCGGCCAGGCACACATCACCCGCCCTGAGCCTCCCGAGGCCGTTAGCGACGAAGAGTGGGCCAGCTACCTGTTCTACCGGGACAATACCAGGGGCGACCACCTGGAGCAGTGGTGTCACGCAGCCGGGTGCAGGCGCTGGTTCAACGTCAGGCGCGATACCGTCACCTACGACGTCAAGGAGGTCTACCGCATCGGGGAAAGACCTGCGCGAGGTGACGATTGACCCAGCCCAGCAGGCTGTCCAGCGGCGGGCGCATAGAGCGCGACCGGCCGGTCGAGTTCACGTTCAACGGCGCCAGGTATGAGGGCTATCGCGGCGACACGCTGGCATCCGCCCTGCTGGCCAACGACGTTCGTCTCGTGGCCCGCAGCTTCAAGTACCACCGGCCCCGCGGCATCTTCGGCAGCGGGGTAGACGAGCCGAACGCCCTGGTGCAGCTGGAAACCGGGGCCCGAACGCTCCCCAATTACGTCGCCACCCAGATCGAGATCTACGACGGCCTGGAGGCCGCGAGCGTGAACTGCTGGCCGTCGGTCGGCTTCGACGTCCGGGCCGTGAACGGCCTCATCGCCCGCTTCCTTCCCCCCGGTTTCTACTACAAAACATTCATGTGGCCCAGGGCGATGTGGCCCCTCTACGAGAAGGTGCTGCGGGCGGCAGGGGGTCTGGGCGTTGCCCCGGGCGAATCGGACGCCGATCGCTACGACAAGACGCACGGGCACTGCGACGTCCTGGTGGTCGGATCGGGGCCGGCCGGCCTCTCCGCGGCCCTTGAGGCCGGCCGAACCGGCGCCAGGGTGATCGTGGTCGACGAGCAACAGGAGTTCGGCGGCAGCCTGCTGGCCAGCCGGGACCGCGTGGGAGACGCCTCGGCCGCTCAGTGGCTTGAGTCGGCCACCGGCGAGCTGAGGTCTATGAAGGAGGTTCGTCTCCTGGCCCGCAGCACGGCGTTCGGGTACTACGATCACAACTTCGTGGCGGTGCTCGAGAGGGTCACCGATCACCTGGGGCCGACCGGCGGATACGTCCCGCGCCAGCGCATCTGGCGCATCAGGGCAAACCAGGTAGTGCTCGCGACCGGGGCGATGGAAAGACCCCTGGTGTTTGCAAACAACGATCGCCCGGGCGTGATGCTTGCCTCGGCGGCCTCGACCTATGTGAACAGATACGGCGTGGCGCCGGGACGGAGGGCCGTGGTGTTCACCAACAACGACAGCGCGTACCGCGCCGCGCTCGACCTTGCCGACGCCGGCGTCGACGTGCGGGCGGTTGTCGACACCAGGCCGGAGGTTCGGGGTGACCTGCCTCGCAGGGCTGGCGCGATGGGGATCGAGGTGCTGGCAGGCCACGTGCTGGTCGATGTTCGAGGCGGCAGGGGGGTAAGGGCCGTGGAGGTTAGCGGTGTCTCCAGTGGTTCGATCGCAGGAAGGCCACGAACGCTTGAGTGCGACCTCGTGGCCACCTCGGGGGGCTGGAACCCGACGCTTAACCTGCACTCTCAATCCGGGGCACGGCCCCGGTTCGACGACGAGCGCTCATGCTTTGTACCGGGACCACCCGTCCAGCCGGAGCGCTCTGCCGGTTCCTGCAACGGCGCCTTCAGCCTTGGAGAGTGCCTGGCGCAGGGCCTCGCCGCTGGAGCGGCCGCGGTCGGAGCGGCGGGATTCGGCGACGGCCTGCCCTCCTCTCCCGCCATCGACGTCGCCGATGGTGCCGAATTCCCCACCGACCCTTGCTGGATCGTGCCGGGAAAGGCCCCGCCCTCAAGAAACAGCAAGAGCTTCGTCGACCTGCAGACGGACGTAACCGTTGCCGACGTAGCCACCTCCACCCGCGAGGGCTACCAGATGATCGAGCACGTGAAGCGGTACACCACCCTGGGTATGGGAACGGACCAGGGACGGACCGGCACGGTTAACGGGGCCGGAGTGATCGCCACGATCCTCGGCCAGCCCGTCGGAGACGTGGGTATCACCACCTTCAGACAGCCTTACACTCCGGTGACATTCGGCGCCATGGCCGGTCGCGACATCGGCCCGCTGTTCGATCCGGTCCGGAAGACCGCGATGCACGAGTGGCACATCCGGGCCGGGGCAAAGCTTGAGGACGTCGGCCAGTGGAAGCGCCCCTGGTATTACCCGCGACCCGGCGAGACCATGCGCCAGGCCGTAAGCCGAGAGTGCCTCGCCGTCCGATCTGCGGTCGGGGTGCTCGATGCTTCGACCCTGGGCAAGATCGACATAAGGGGACCGGACGCGGCGGGATTTCTCAACCGCGTCTACATCAATGGTTGGAAACAGCTGGGCGTAGGCCGCTGCCGGTACGGGTTCATGCTGAACGAGCAGGGCATGGTGCTCGACGACGGGGTCACAGCGCGGCTAGCCGAAGATCACTTCCTGATGCACACCACCACCTCCGGAGCGGCGGCGGTGATGGCATGGCTGGAGAGATGGCTGCAAACGGAATGGCCGGACCTCAGGGTGTACCTGACGTCGGCAACCGACCACTGGGCGACCGTCTCGATCAACGGGCCGCTGACCAGGAAGGTGATGGAGAGACTCTGCGGCGACGTGGACCTGTCCTCAGAGGCGTTTCCATTCATGTCGGTCCGCTCCGGCACCTTTGCCAAGGTCCCCGCCCGCATCTTCCGAATCAGCTTCGCCGGAGAGCTTTCGTTCGAGGTAAACGTCAATGCCAACTACGGCCTGCGGGTCTGGGAGGCGGTCATGGAAGCCGGCCAGGAGTTCGGGATTACACCGTTCGGAACGGAGGCGATGCACGTCTTGCGGGCGGAGAAGGGCTACGTGATCGTGGGCCAGGACACGGACGGCTCCATGACGCCGGTCGATGTTGGTGCCGGACGCATGCTGTCGAGGCGCAAGGATTTTCTCGGCAAGCGGTCGCTCGCCATGCAGGACCTGGCCAGGGTAGACCGCAAGCAGCTCGTGGGCCTGCTCACGGAGGACGACCAGGCGATCCTTCCGGATGGGGGGCAGATAGTCGACGATCCTTCCGCGCCCAAGCCGGTTCCCATGCTGGGCCACGTCACTTCCAGCTACTACAGCCCCACCCTCGGGCGGTCGATCGCACTGGGGGTAGTCGAGGGCGGGAGGGCCCGGGAGGGCGAACTGGTCTACGTACCTCTGGCGGGCGGAAGATCGATACCGGCGCGTATCACGGGTCCCTGCTTCTACGATCAGGAGGGGCAAAGACAGAATGTCGACTGACGGGACCGGACGGCAATCCCCGCTGGGTCACCTTCTGGGCGCGACTGAGGGCGGGACCGGGGCGGGCGGCGCCGCGGTCCTCATTGTCGAGCGCCCGTTCCTCGGGTACCTGAACCTCCGAGGCGACGCCGCGGACGGAGGATTTGCGGCCGCGGCCGAGTCGGCCCTGGGACTGCAGCTGCCGACGGAGCCGAACCGGGCGGCCGACAAGAACTCCCTGGCCGCTCACTGGCTGGGGCCCGACGAGTGGCTCATCGTTACGCCCCCCAACGTCCAGGCCTGGCTGATCGACTCGCTGGAGGCGTCCCTAGAGGGCGTGCACGCTTCCGTGACCGACCTGTCCGGCGGCTACACAACCATCGCGCTGAGCGGACCCAGGGCCCGCGACGTCCTAGCCAAGGGCTGCCCGCTCGATCTCCATCCGGCGGTATTCGGGCCCGGAGACTGCGCGCAAACCCTGGTGGCCAAGGCGGGCGCGTTGATCAGATGCGTCGACAGTTCGCCGTCGTTCGAGCTGATAATTCGCCGCAGCTTCGCAGAGTATGCGGCGCTCTGGCTAGGCGATGCAGCGCTGGAATACGGAGGTGCGGCGGCCCTGACAGAGTAGGTCGCCGGATCCGCACGGGGCGTGCGGCGATCCTCGCCTAGCGCGCGACCACGTTAACCAGGCGGCCGGGCACGTAGATTACCCTTGCGACGGCCTTGCCCCCGGTGTGAGTCAGCACCCTGCTCGAGGCCAGGGCCATCTGTTTGGCTGCGTCCTCGGTGATGTCGGCCGGCGCCTCGATCTTGTCCCTGACCTTGCCGTTGACCTGAACGACGAGTGTGATCACCTCGTCGGCCGCCAGTTCCGGGTCCCAGCTGGGCCAGGCATGGGTATGGACCGAGTAGGGGTTGCCCACACGCTCCCAGAGTTCGTCCGAGATGTGGGGCGCCATCGGCGCAAGCATCAGCAGCAGTTTGTCGACGGCGCCTCTCCAGGTCTCTCCATCCAGGTTCCCCGCCTCCCAGGCCTCTGCCATCGAGTTGGTCAGCTTCATCAGGGCCGCGATCGAGGTGTTGAACTTAAAGGCGTCAAGATCATCCGTCACCGACCTGATGGTCTTATGCACGGCGCGGTTCAGGTCTCGAACCGCGGCGGGGTCGCCGGGCGAATCGCTCAGGTCGGCAGCGTCCAGCGTGCACAGGCCCCACAGGCGCCCAAGCCAGCGGGACATGCCCCCGATTCCCGAGTCGCTCCAGTCGCCGCCCTGGTCCCAGGGGCCGAGGAACATCAGGTAACAGCGGATGGCGTCCGCGCCCACCCTCTCTACGTATTCGTCGGGAGCGACGACGTTGCCGCGCGACTTGCTCATTCGTGCGCCCGAATGCGTGATGTGACCCTGATTGAACAGGCGCTCGAACGGCTCATCGAGTTCCAGCATACCCAGGTCACGCAGGGCCCTGACGAAAAATCGCGAGTAGAGCAGGTGCATCACCGCGTGCTCTGCGCCGCCGGTGTACTGGTCCACCATCCTCCACTCGGCTATCGCCGCCGGATCGAACGGCCCCTCGCTGTAGTGCGGGCTGGCAAAACGCAGGAAGTACCAGGACGAGTCGACGAAGGTATCCATGGTGTCGGTCTCGCGCCTCGCCGGGCCCGCGCACCTCGGACAGTCCACGTTGACGAATCTCTCGTGCATGGCCAGTGGCGACTCGCCGGTCGGCCGGAACTCCGCGTCCGGCGGCAGCAGCACCGGCAGATCGCGCTCGGGCACGGGCACGGTGCCGCACTCGTCGCAGTAGATGACCGGAATGGGGGTGCCCCAGTACCGCTGGCGGGAGATCAGCCAGTCGCGCATCCGATATACGACGGACCGTGCCCCCCACCCGTTGGCCTCGACATGGTCGGCGATCCTCTCGATCCCCTCCTCGCTTCTCAGGCCGTCGAACTGACCGGAGTTGACCTGCACGCCGGGGTCGACGTAGGCGTCATCAAGCTCCTCTCCATCCCAATCGGACGGCGCGACCACCACGCGAATGGGAAGGTCGTACTCCTTGGCAAAGACGAAGTCCCTCTCGTCGTGGGCCGGCACCCCCATGACGATTCCGGTGCCGTAGCTGATCAGCACGTAGTCGCCGACCAGTATGGGCACCTTCTCCCCGTTTAGCGGATTGACGCAGCTGGCGCCGGTAAAGACGCCCGTCTTGGGCTTGTCGACCGAGAGCCGCTCGATCTCGCTCTGCCGTCTGGCACGCTCGACGTAGGCGTCAACCTCCGCGCGCCTGCCTGGCGTGGTGATCTGGTCTACCAGGGGATGTTCAGGTGCGAGGACTATAAAGGTGACGCCAAAGATGGTGTCGATGCGGGTGGTGAACGTCTCGATCCTGTCGTGCTCCAGCCCAAGGTGGGATATGTCGAATCCGATCCTGACCCCTGTGCTGCGTCCAATCCAGTTCGTCTGCATGACGTTGATCTTGTTGGGCCAGTCGATTTGGGACTGGTCGAGCAGTTCGTCGGCGTACCTTGTGATCCTGAAGAACCACTGGTTGAGATCGCGCTGCGTCACCTCCGTTCCGCAGCGCTCGCACCTTCCGTCGAGGACCTGCTCGTTGGCGAGCACCGTGTTGTCCCTAGGGCACCAGTTTGCCGGGGCGTAGGCCTGGTAGGCCAGGTCGTTTTCCAGGAATTTCAGGAAGAACCACTGGTTCCACCGGTAGTACTCGGGATCGCAGGTGACCACCTCTCGTTCCCAGTCGTAGATCGTTCCCATGGACCGCAATTGCCGGCGCATGTTCTCGATGTTGGACATGGTCCACTCGTAGGGGTGTATCCCGCGCTGGATGGCCGCGTTCTCGGCAGGCAAGCCGAAGGCATCAAAGCCCATCGGGTGCAGAACGTTGTAGCCCTGCATGCGACGGAAGCGGGCGTGGGTGTCCGATGGGGCCATCGCGTACCAGTGACCAATATGAAGGTCGCCCGACGGGTACGGATACATCGTGAGCTCAAACCACTTCGGCCGCGGGTCATCGTCGCGCACCGCGTCGATCCCCGATTCGGCCCAGCGGGTCTGCCACTTCGACTCGAGCGCTGCGTGGTCAAAGACCTGGGTTCTCTTTCGGGTGCTGGTCATAGCAGGGACGCGCCTGTCAGGAGGAATCGCGACTCCATTCGAGCCGCCGGCCGGGCACGGGATTCGTGCACCTTTTCACCACCGCCGATGGCTATAGGTTACCCCCCGCTCAGCGTGCGCTCAATGCCCTTTGTCACCGGTTAAGGGCTGGTAGCTGCCGCCGAGGGCGGAATGTTGTGGTTGAGTCGAAATACGTTGCCGGGGTCGTACCTGTCCTTAAGGGCGATGAGGCGCGCGGCCCCAACGACGCCGTAGGCTCGTCGAATGCGCGCGGCCGGGTCAGGCTGATCGTCTTCGCTCAGGTAGTTAACGTAGTTGCCCGGCGACAGGTGCGGCTCCATGAGCGAGGAGGCACGGCGCGCCCAGTCAATGCTCTCGTCGGCCTCGGCCGGATCCACCCATCCCGCGTCGGCAAGGAAGTTGTAGGGCTCGGAACGGTGCGCGAAGGCGGCCTCATCGCCCCCGAGGCGCGAGGCGACTCCACCCAGCACTTCAAGCGAGATCACAAGTCCGGGCCTGAAGTCCAGCTCGGCGGCGGTGATCATGGCACCTATCGAACCGTCGTCCAGCCTTCGGAAAAAGCTGGACTTCCAGTAGTGACCCATGCGCGGAGGCGGAGGCGTTTCGTAGATCGCCTGATGCTCGACATAGCGCTTTTCCCCGACGTCGTCGAACAACGGATCGAGCGAGCGAAAGGCCCTGATCCATTTCTCGGCGTCGGCGGCCCTTCCGACGTAGCAGGGCACCACGGCCACGACAGGCCCGAGATCTGGATGCGCAGTCAGGATCGCAGCGGCCGACAGTCGGTCGGGGGCCTCGGCCATTACGTCCCTGTAGGTCTCCAGCACCGCGCGGGCGCTGTCCCAGGGGAACCTCAGCCACCCCCCGACCACGGTGGCGACCGGATGAAGGGAGAACTCAAAGCGGGTTACCACGCCGAAGTTACCGCCTCCTCCTTTCAGGCCCCACAGGAGGTCCGGGTTTTCCCCCTGAGATGCGCTCACCACCTCCCCTGAGGCGGTGACGACACGGGCCGCGACGAGGTTGTCGCAGGTGTGTCCGCAAAGCCTCGACAGCCAGCCGATCCCACCCCCGAGTGTGAGGCCGGCCACGCCGGTAGACGACACGACCCCGCCGGTCGTGTGCAGGCCATGCTCAGAGCAGGGGCCGTCGACATCGGCCCAGACCGCACCTCCCGCCACGTGTGCTCTGCGGGAGTCTGGATCAACGGTCACCTGCCGCATTCGCGACAGGTCCACGACGAGGCCGCCGTCGCAGGAGGAGTTGCCGGCCACGTTGTGGCCGCCGCCCCTTACCGCCAGCGTCAGGCCCTCCTCCGTCGCGAACCGTATGGACGTGGCGACGTCGGAGTCCGACAGGCACCGGACGATCACCGCGGGCCGCCTGTCTATCATCGCATTCCACAGCTTGCGGGCCGATGCATAGTCAGGGTGACCCGGGGAGACGACGTCACCATCCAGATCGCGATCGAGGGCGCGCAAGGTGGACCTGTTCATGGGTAGGGATGGCCGGCGGCCGCCGGGATTATACGATCGAGGTACTTCGATCCTCAACACGAGGTGACGGCCCGGATCGACCACTCGATTGTCCGCGATGCCCCGGTTCGCTAACATTGCCTCGGCTCCAAGGGCTCATGACCGAAGACGACACCCGCCAATCACCTCGATCCTGGGTCTATTCGTTTTCGGAACCGAACGGACCCGGCCGCGAATTGCTCGGCGGCAAGGGTGCCGAGCTTGCCAACCTCACCCGCCTGGGGTTTCCCATTCCCCCGGGCTTTACGATAACCACCGGGGCCTGCCGGTACTTCCTTCGGCACGGGGAGGCCCCGGCGGCAATGTGGGACCAGGTTCGAACGGCCATGGAGGTCCTTGAGCGGCAGGCCGGCCGAACCTTCGGGAGGGGTCCGGAGCCCCTGCTGGTGTCGGTCCGCTCGGGAGCTGCGGTCTCGATGCCCGGGATGATGGACACGGTGCTGAACGTCGGGGTAAACGGCGACGTCGCCGAACAACTTGCCGTCTCCTACGGCGAATCCTTCGCCCTGGACGTTCACAGGCGCTTTGTGGAGATGTACGCCGAGGTGGTCCTCGGCGTGTCGGCCGAGCCCATCGAGGTCGCAAAGGCCGACGCCCGCGCTGCCGGCGGCACCAGCCGCATCGAAGATCTGGACCCCCCCGAGGCCCGCGAGCTGCTCACGCACATGACCACCCTGGTCGAGGAGGAGGCGCTGCGGCCGGTCCCATTCGACCCCGGAGAGCAGCTCAGGTCGGCCATCGAGGCGGTATTCCGCAGCTGGATGTCCCGTCGAGCCGTCGACTACCGCTCGCACCACGGCATACGGGCAGATCTCGGGACCGCGGTCACCGTGATGGCCATGGTCTACGGCAACGCCAACCGCGACAGCTGCTCGGGAGTCCTGTTCACCCGCGATCCGGCCACCGGCGAGCGGCGCATATTCGGAGAGTACCTGGCCCGCTCCCAGGGCGAGGATGTCGTGGCCGGGATCGCCACACCCCAGCCCCTTGAGGCGATGGCGGAATCCATGCCCGAAGCCTACAGCGAGCTGGTTGAGGTTGCAGGACGTATAGAGGCCCACTACGAAGATCCGCAGGACATCGAATTCACGGTCGAAGGGCAGCGACCCTACATCCTCCAGACGAGGACGGCCAAGCGAAGCGCCCGGGCGGCGGTGCGCGTTGCGGTCGAGATGTGCCAAGAGGGCATCCTCACGAGCGACAGGGCGCTTCTCAGCGTCCCCGCAGACAGGGTCTACCAGATTCTGCTCCCGAGGCTCGACGAGGGAGAGGCGGCGATGGCCAGGAGCGGCGGCCGGCTGCTCACCACCGGTCTGGGAGCTTCTCCCGGCGGGGTCACCGGAGCGGTAGCACTGACGGCGGACCGGGCCGTGGAGATGGCCTCCAAAGGGCGACGCGTGCTGCTTGTCAGGCCAGAGACCAGCGCCGAGGACGTTCACGGGTTCATAGCGGCAGCCGGTGTGCTGACGGCAAGGGGAGGCGCCACCAGCCACGCGGCGGTCGTCGCAAGGGGCCTGGGAAAGCCCTGCGTGGTCGGAACGGAGGCGATCCATGTAAGACCGGACCTTGGCAGGATCACATGCGACGGCAGGTCGATCGAGGAGGGCCAGGATCTGAGCATAGACGGCGCGTCCGGGGAGGTGTTCCTGGGCGCCCTTGCCACCGTCGAGGCGAGGGTCGACGAGGAGCGTCACCTTCGGCGCCTGCTTGCCTGGGCGGACCAGCGACGGCGGCTGGGCGTGCGCGCCAACGCCGACACCGAGGCGGAGGTCGCGCTGGCCAGGGAGTTCGGTGCGGACGGAGTGGGCCTTTGCCGCACCGAGCACATGTTTTTCGAGCCGGAGCGCCTGGACCTGGTAAGGCAGATGATCCTTGCTGCAAACGCCTTTGCAAGGTGGCCCCAGGATGAGCTCAACGCCTGGCGCTACCGCAACGTCCTGGACCGGCTTCAGGCCATCCAGGCCGGTGACTTCGAGAAGATCCTCGCGGCCATGGGGGATATGCCCGTGGTCATCAGGCTGCTCGATCCGCCCCTGCACGAATTCCTTCCCTCGCACGACGAGCTCCTGGAGGACCTTCACGCCCTGAGGGTTCGCCGCGCTTCCCGCAGGGAGATCGTCGATCGCGAGGACCTGCTTGCGGCCGTGGAGGAGATGCGCGAGGCGAACCCAATGCTGGGACTGCGTGGATGCAGGCTGGGCATATTGCACCCGGACATATTCAAGATGCAGGTGCGCGCCCTTTCCGATGCGGTCCGCGCGGCACGGGCGGCCGGGATGTCGCCGCGGCCAGAGATCATGGTGCCGCTGGTCTCTGACCCGAGCGAAATGACCACGGTCCGCAGGATCCTGGAGGAGGCCTTGAGCGAGGCATCGGAGCCGGGAGACGAGCCTTTCGCCCCGCGCATCGGCGCGATGATCGAAACTCCGAGGGCCGCGCTGCTGGCCGACCGTCTCACGGAATCGGCCGAGTTCTTCAGCTTCGGAACGAACGACCTTACGCAGCTGACCTTCGGATTCAGCAGGGACGACGCAGAGGGCAAATTCCTGGTCAGGTACCTGCAGGACGGCGTGCTGGAAAGCGACCCCTTCCAGACGATCGACCGGCACGGCGTAGGTGGCCTTATTCTCGCCGGACTGGACGCGGCCGGGCGTACCGGCAGGGATGTCGAGACGGGCGTATGCGGCGAGCACGGGGGTGATCCGGCGTCGGTCGAATTCTTCGAGAGCGCAGGTGTGGACTACGTGAGCTGCTCTCCCTACCGGGTGCCGGTCGCCCGGCTTGCGGCGGCGCAGGCCGCGATCAGGGCGCCAGAGGCCCGAACTTCGCCCGGCGGCTCCTCCTAATCCCGGGCCGGTCGATCCTGAACGACCTTGAACGCCTGCTCGGCCAGCAGGCACACGTCTCGCGGGGGCGGCTCAGGCTCCCCGCCGTGACCCCCGAGCGCAGTGCCCTCGGCCAGGTCTGCACGCGACACCCAGCGCCAGCCCGGGTTCAGGGCGCCGGGCCGACCGGTCGGCCGGCAAAAGTAGATCATGTCGATGTGCTGGTGGGGACCATCTACAGGATCGCGTATGTCCTCAATGAGGATGGTGACCGGGGGGGCGACCTGTTCCGGATAACGCAGCCCCAGGTCCGGCGGACCGCCCACCACCTCGGCCGCTATGCCGGTCTCCTCCAGGATCTCCCTGAGCACCGCCGTAACCGGGTCTTCGTTCAGCTCGATGTGCCCGCCCGGCGGGAGCCACGCGCACACCTTGGGATGCCAGTGAAGCAGCACCGAGCCGCCCGATACGACGAATCCGGTTGCGGTGAAGTGCCTGATCACTCTCGGCTCGGAGGGGACCCTGGGTGTTTCCGGTGGAAGAACAAGACGCCTGGGGAGAGTCTAAACGAGTGCTCGACACGCCGTTCGCAACGGCCTAGGGCAGCCTTGATGCACGGCGCCGGCGCCACACATGAATGGCTATTGCCACAAGCCACACCGGGCTGAGAATACCCAGCCAGAACACTATCGTTGCCAGGACCTGGCCCACTCCCGAGAGCGCCCGGATGATCGACCGCCAGGTATCGCCGGCGCTCCAGCCTCCCAGCGTCCAGCCCGGCGCCTCGTCCACCTTGACCAGGACGACGCCCGAAGATTCGACTGCTCCCGCCTCGCTCTCGGCGCGCACGGTCAGTGTCGCCCTGTAGGGGTCCGGCCTGTGGTCGCGGTAGGAGTGTTCTGCCAGCGCCGCCGTTACCCCGAACTCCAGCGAGCCCGTCACCGGGTCGGAGCCATCGCCGAAATCCCAGGCGAAAGTAACGTCCCTGACCTCCGTGGGCCGTGTGAAGGAGCCGGAGAACCTGACCGTCTCGCCGGCCTCGACTATCTGAGTTTCGCCGGCGAACACCTCGATCCTGGGCAGGCGGAAGATGGAGACGATCAGGACGTCGCTCCCCTCAACCAGGCCCCCATCGCCGCTGCCCTCGATCCTCACCTCCGCGATGTATGGTGAGTCCTGGTCATCCCCATACCGGTGCGTCACGGTCGCCGTCACCCGCACGGCCGCATCCTGCGTCGGTGCCGTGCGGTGGACCCTTACGGGCTCCGATCCGTCACCGAAGTCCCAGGCGACCGTGAAGTCATCGATTCCCTCAGGCGGCCGGAACGAGGCCCTGAAGCGCACCGGCTGTCCGACCGCGCCGGCGATGTCGTCCCCTGCTTCGACGACCATCCGGGCGGGCGCGCGCCTTAGCGTCACGCTCACCAGAGAATAGGCCGAGGTCTGCTCGATCAAGGCTATCTGGCCCTGCAGCCGCTCGACCTGCTCGCGGACAACCGCGAGCTCACGCTGAACGTCCAGGGCCTCCTTGACGGTCTCTGCGCGGCCGAGCAGATCCAGCAGGGCCTGCTCGGTCGCCAGTTGATTGTTCAGGCGGGCTCTAAGGTCAACGTACTGATCGGTAACATCGCGGCTGGAGCCGTTCTCGGCCTCTACGACTACGGCCAGGCCGCGCACGCTGGCCATGGCCTCATCCAGGCGGTCGGCGGGCACCCTGAAAGAAACGAACCCGAAGTTGCCCGAGTCGCGGCTTGAGTCGATCACCCAGCCACCCAGCGAGGAGGCGAGCATTCCCAGGGAATCGATGGAGCCTGGGATGTCGTCGACCACAATCGATGCGTCGACCCTGCGCACGATAACCCTGTCGACCAGATCGGGTGAGACCGCCGCATCGGCGCTGACTTCATCGGCCGCCGCGGCCACTTTGCTCAACGCCTCGGGCTCGGCCATCCGCTCAAGCTCGACCTCCATGACCTCCAGCGCCTCGCTCTCCCTCAACACCTCCATGCCACCTTCTCCGGGCCCTTCCGCCTGAAAGCCCGAGTCCTGGGCGAATGCGCCGGCGGACTCCCATTCCTCCACAAACACTGCCGCCGCCGAGTTCTGGGCCCGGTCGCCCAGGCAGCCCCCGGCCGCAACTGCCACCGCCAGAATCGTTACCGAAAAGAACGCAAATCCGATTGATATAGGCCTGCCCAAGTCTCGTCTCCCGTCTGCGCTGCCGCCGGTACCTGCTGCGGCCCGGCCAACTTCAGCCTGATCAAGTATAGGAACGATTGCCGCCTCGATTTTGTTCCCGGGGAGCGGGACGGATGAGGACCGCAGGTTTGACGTGCTCAGGTCGGTCTAATACTCTGGTGCTGAAGACGCCATATTAGTCGGGAGCTCGGGTGGCCGGGCTGAGAGGGCGGCCCCACACGCCGCCGACCGCCGTACCTGATCTGGATAATGCCAGCGCAGGGAGACGAATAGAAGCCTTTCAGCCCGAGAGCCGCCGGAGTAGTCCGGCGGCTCTCGGCGCTTATCTGGAGTGAGTTGGGAGTGATGGACGATCCGCTGACGATCGCCGGCAAGAGTTTTGGCTCGAGGCTAATGGTCGGCACCGGCCGGCACAGGAGCCCCGAGGAGATGGTCGCCTCCGTGGAGGCGTCCGGGGCGCAGATAATCACCGTCGCCATCAGGCGCCTTGACCTGTCCAACCCCGGCGACAAGAGCATCCTCGACTACTTTGACTGGGACAGGTACACCATCCTGCCCAACACGGCCGGGTGTCGCACCGCGGAAGAGGCCGTCTTCACCGCCCAGCTCGCACGTGAGCTGACGGGCTCAAACTGGCTGAAACTCGAGGTCATACCGGAGGGATCAAACCTGCTCCCGGACCCTGTGGGGACATTCGAGGCGGCCCGGCGACTCGTTGGCGAGGGTTTCGACGTCCTGCCCTACATACACGCCGACCCGGTCCTGGCGCGCATGCTGGAGGACCTGGGCTGCGCGACTGTCATGCCGCTGGGTTCGGCAATCGGATCGGGCCAGGGCATTCACACCATGGACGAGATCCGGATGATCATCGAGCAGGCCGGCGTGCCCGTTGTTGTCGACGCGGGACTGGCCGTCCCCTCGGAGGCGGCCCAGGCCCTTGAGGCGGGGGCGGATGCGGTGCTCGTAAATACCGGGATCGCCCAGGCCGGGGATCCCGTGGCGATGGGTGGTGCATTCCGGCTCGGCGTCGAGGCGGGGCGGAGAGCGTATCTGGCGGGAAGGATCGAGCGAAGATCGATCGGATCCCCGTCAAGTCCGACCGGGGGAGTCGCGCAGACCTCGGCTGCGGGCTGAGCCGTTTGGACCTCATACCCAGGCCGTGTCTGGCACTGGTCACACCGCCGGAGAGACGCCGTGCCGGGCGCCTCTGCGAGGTCGTGGAGTCGGCCGTAAGGGGCGGCGTGAACCTGGTCCAGCTCAGGGTCCGGGGCCAGCAGCGGGATCCGGACGAGATACTCGACCTGGCCATCACCCTCCGCAGGGCGACCCGGGGATCCGCCGTCCTGTTCATCAACGGCTATCCTCAAATCGCGCTTGAGTCGGGTGCGGACGGGGTCCATCTGCCGGAGTCCGGCGAATCGGTGGAACGCGACCTGCTGCCGGCAGGCTTGATGGTCGGCAGATCGGTGCACTCGCCCGGGGCGATCGCCCGCGCGCTCAGGGCCGGGACCGATCTGCTCGTGGCCGGCGCCGTCTTCCCGACGGCTTCGCACCCGGGCGTGGCGCCGGCCGGTGTAGGGCTGATCGAACGAGCCTGCCGATCAACGGACGTGCCGGTGGTCGGGATAGGCGGCATCGGACCCGGCAATGCGGCGAGTGTAGTTGACGCGGGCGCGGTCGGTGTGGCGGTCATAGGTGCGATCTGGGAGAGTTCCGATCCCGAGTCGGCGGCGCGCCACCTGCTCGATCGGATCAGCGGAGGAGAGCGTTGGACTCGAGTGATGAAGTCATCGGCCTGAGGGTCAACGGCGAACCGCGCGAGCTCGAGAGGGGATGTTCGGCGACCGATCTGCTGGACCTGCTGGGCATCGAGAGCAGGCTGGTGGCGGTCGCGATCAACGGGGTGGTGGTGCGCAGGTCGGATCTCAGCGAGACGGTGCTGTCCGACGGGGACGAGGTGGAGATCGTCAGGGCCGTGGGTGGAGGCTAGGGAGAGAGCAGAGCGGCGTGCCTCAGGTAAGGAGAGCCCTCATCCAGCGGGGATGAGAGGTCGGCGAGCCTGGACTTGGCGATGGCCGCCATCCTCGGGACTACGGGTCCAAGGGACCTCATCAGGCCGTCCAGGTAGTCCACGGCCACGGACGAGTCGAGTGAGACGAGGTAGAGGTAGAGGGCGAACGCCGAGGAACGGCTGAGCTCACCACGGTTGAGCAGCTCTTCCCTGAGACGTGACAGATTCGGATCAGCCAGAACCGCAGTCCACTGGATCATCCGACCCAGGGCATGCTCCGATGTCCTCAGGGAGGACAGATCGGCCGATATCGCAACGTCTATGAAGGTCCGATAGCCTCCGTAGTCGGGGTATCTCGTGAACCGCTCACCCGTGAACTCCTCGACCGCAAGCCAGAACACCCTCTCCAGTTGCTGGGCCTGGGCCTCTCGAATCGCGGACAGCTCAAGGTGGTTGCCGGCCTCCGTCTGACCGGGGTTCAGGCGGTCCTGGAGGGCGTGGCCCAGCTCGTGGACCAGAGAGTTGAGCACTTCGCCGAACGGGTGGTCTCCGTCAACCGCTATGTCGATCACCCCGAAACGGCGCTGCTTTTTGGCAAGGGATATGCTCTTATCCCACTCCCTGCCCCTGGCCAACGCCTCGTAGTTGGAGCCGTCGTCCACCGCGAAGAACTCGCGGTACGTATCGTCGATCCAGGCGACGTACTCGGGCCTGGATAGGACGCGCGCATTGATCCTCTCGTCGCGGAAGCTCGATCCCGTTATCAAGAAAAAGCCGGCGTCGGCCACCGTCAAGACCCTCTCGGCGTCCCCCTCTCCCTCATCTGTTAGCACCGGGTCCCCGCTGTAAAGCAGTTCGGCGAGACCGGAGAAGGCCTCCCGCAGTTCCTCCTCGCTGTAGACGATCCGGGGCGGAGCGGCAACGGGGCCGGTGGACCAGACAAAGCGCTTCTCGAACACGTTGTCGGTCTCGTCGGCCTCCCTGATCCTGTCGTCCGGGTCGATCACCATCTTCAGCACGTGCGGCCCCGGTGTCATGCGCACCACCCGGCTGAGCCCGTCCCAATCGGTCGCTATCCGGAAGGACTTTGCCGGCGTGGGTCCGGGAAGATCCACTATGTTCACCCTGACCCCGTCGAAGAACAGGTCCACGACGAAGTCCTGTTCCACAGGCCTGACGCTCTCGTTAAAGACGACAAGGTCGACGAAGACGGGCTCATCGACTGAGAGCGGGCCGTCGGTTATCGTTCCCGCAGCCGAGTTGACCACGATCGGTCCATCCCATTCCCAGAGCCAACCGGGCACCAGGTTGGGGAGGAGCAGGACCTCGGGAACCTCCTGCTCGGGGGGCTCGCCGGCGGCGCTGTCGTCGGGGCCGATCGGTCCATCGGACCAGGTAAGCTCCCTTACGAACACGTTGTCAGACTCGTCGGTCTCGGCCACAAGGTCGTTCGGGTCCACCACCACCTTCAGGACATGCCTGCCGGGCTCGAGGCTCACCACGCTGTTCAGACCACCCCAGGGGCTTCGGAAGACGCGCTGGCGGGCGATCATGTGGACCCACCTGTCGCGCAGGATCAGCGTGTCGTCGATGTACAGATCGACCAGCACTCCGCCAGGATGGCTCAGGTGTCCGGAATTAGTTATCCCGTAGGCAACGAATGTGTCGGCCTGCACCGAAAGCGGGCCGGTTAGCTCCATGGGCGCCGCATGGATAGGCTCATACGGACCCCTGTCTATCCGCAGCGAAGATCCGTAGGCGCTGGCGACCAGAGGGACGCCCCATTCCAGCGGGCTGTACAGGGTCAGGTTGACTCCCCTGCCCGACTGCCGCTCCTGCGGCGCGTCGGGTTTCTCGCCAACGAGGTCGAAGGCCACCTCGTACACGTTGTCCATCTCGTCACTCTCTGCCACAAGCCCCGTAGAATCGATCACCATCCGAATGGTGTGTCGCCCGGGTGAGAGCTGCACCAGATCCCCCAGGTGGCCGTAGTCGGTCCAGGAGACGAATCGGCCTGCGTCCAGGGACCCGCGAAGGGGAAAGCGCTGCACGAGGTACTCGTCGAAGTACACGTCGACGAAAAAGTCCCGGCCGATTCCCGCTCCCCCCACGTTGGCGACCGCCAGGCTGATGTACTGTTCACCGTTCACATCGATCGGCCCGGAGTCCCTCCGCCCCGTGGCCGAAGTGATCACTACCGGACCCGGCCAGCCGTCCGGCGTATGCCCGACTAGGTTCGGGCCGTTCCCGTCCGTCAGGTCGGCTGCATCCTCCAGCGCCTGTCCAAACTCGGGCCCGGGTACGGCGGGGTCTTCGGTAAGCACCTGGGCCTCGGGCTCCGGCACCGGCGTCGGTGGCGGGACCGGCTCTGCGGTCGGGGTGGGCGTCGGACTGGGAACGACGGTAGGGGTCGGCGTGGGGACCGAGGCGAACTCGCGGGCGAATTCATCTGCCTGTGCAAGCACCAGATCCTCGTTGAGACCGGGCGTCGGCGTCGGGGTGGCGCGATCTTCGACACGCCGATCATCGGAGCAGCCGGCGAGTATGGCGGCGGTCGAGACGGCCACACCGAGCACAAACAACCTGACGACCGAGGATGTGAACGAACCGGCCATATCTGCTATTACAACGCAAGACAGCGCGATTTGGTCGGGTCCGACTCAATGCGGCCGGGTGGTGAGCGGTTCGGCATGGAGGAAGGATCCGGCCGTGACCGCCCGAGGGTTGCGGGAAGGGGTCTCCCGCCGGGCCGGGTGCCTAGCGGGTCAGCTGAACGGTTGCTACGTAGTCGGTGACCTCGCTGCCATCTGCGTTCGGCAGAGGCTGCAGGTCCAGCAGCTGGATCGACAGGTTGCCAGCCATCTTCCTGGGTTCACCCGCCACTCCACCCTCCAGGGCGAACTCGGTCTCCCCCAGGCTGAGGCCGCCGGTCAGAACGGAGACCACTATGGCCGCCCTTCCGGGATCGTCACATGTCTGACCAGCCGGGCAGCGCGTGTCTTCGCGAACCTCCATGAAGGTCAGGGTCACTTTGATGACCTCCTCGACCGCCAGCCGCTCCCCCAGGGCAATCTCCAGCGGAACGCCGAAGCCGCGCTCAGCCTCGCCCTTGAACTCTCCCAAAGCGGTGGTCGCGCCCAACTCGCCCTCGGGGGTGGGCGTCGGGTTGAGGGTCGTATCCGCAACGTTTTCGACGAAGGCCTCATCGGCTCCGGCCTCGTTGTCGCCGCACCCTGCGGCCGCCAACGCAGCGGACATCACCAATGCGACCAGCAAAAGTACTCTCATCCTCATAACTCCACCGCAGATTCTAACACTCCGATCCACGTAGAATACTAGCCGCCGGAGCAGGCCCGCGGGCGCCCTGCGGGATGACTGGAAGGAGCCTTAGACAATGGAGCGCAAGATCCCCTCTCGTGAACAGGTCGAGTCATACCTCTGGGATGAACGCAACTGGGGCCGGTGGAAGGAAAGGCCCGGCGCCGGAGCCGTGAACCTGGTCACAGACCAAAAGCGCCTCGAGGCCGCCTCGCTGGTGAGGAGCGGCAAGGCCATCTCGCTCGCGCGACCTCTCGCCGTGGAACCGTCCCACGATAACGTCAAGCCCGTCGATTTCTACATGAAGCGGTTGCCCTGGATCGACGACGGAGGCGCCGCGCTCGACTACATCTCGATTTTCCAGCATGGTCTGTCCGTCACCCACCTCGATGCGCTTTGCCACATGTGGGACAAGAACGGCATATGGGAGAACAGGGACCCGGACGAGGTGCTGACCTTCGACGGTGCGACCTTCGGGGGCGTCGAGGAGTGGAGCGAGGGCATCATGACCAGGGGAGTGCTGCTGGATGTTCCCAGGCACAGGGGCCAGCCCTACGTCGACCTCGACTCGCCGGTTCACGGATGGGAGCTGGAGGACATAGCCGCCGCCCAGGGAGTAGAGCTCACGCCGGGCGACGCGGCCGTCGTGTACTGCGGCAGAGAGGCCTACGAGGAGGCGAACGGCAACTACGGAGGCGATCCAGTCGGGAGCCAGTACCCGGGCCTGCACGCATCGTGCCTGCCCTTCCTCAGAGGCAATGATCTGGCCATGCTGATATGGGACATGGAGGACGCATCGCCCAACGAATACGGTATCGCCTGGACGGTGCACGGGGCGATCCACGCCTACGGAATGGCGCTGATAGACTGCGCGGCCCTCGTTAACCTGGCGCAGGAGTGCGCGCGGGTAAATCGCTATGAATTCATGCTCACCGTCAACCCGCTCATACTGGTGGGGGGCACGGGCTCGCCCGTAAATCCGATCGCGGTGCTCTAGGGCCCGGAGCTCAGTGAAGGCTTTCGGCCGTGAGGAAGGGTTCGGGAGCGTGCCCCCAACGGAATTCGAATCCGTGTTTGCGGCTTGAAAGGCCGCTGTCCTAGTCCACTAGACGATGGGGGCTCGCAGTCTCCCATTCTAAGCGAGACGAGCCCGACAGGTCCGAACCCGACAGGTCCCCTCTAGGGGTAGAGCGCCAGATGCCGCAGGCCCGAGGTCTCGGGCAGGCCCAGCATCGCGTTGGCGTTTTGCACAGCCTGGCCGGCCGCACCCTTGACCAGATTGTCGATGCACGCGATCACCACCAATCGATCGGTACGAGCGTCGACGGTCGGGTACACGAGACACCTGTTGCTTCCAAGAGTCTGCTTGGTTGCAGGTGGCTCGCTGACCACTTCGACGAACGGTTCATCTCGGTAGTGCTCGGTGTAGGCCTCGACGATCTTCGAGGACGCTGCGCTCCCCGTGCCGGCGATGCTCTCGCCGAGCGGCGCATAGCAGCTGACGAGTATGCCCCTCGTCATGGGCACGAGGTGGGTCAGCAGCGTGAGCCGTAGATCCAGATCCGGGCTGATGAGTCCCAGCTCCTGAACGATCTCCGGCATGTGGCGATGGCCGGATACCGAATATGCCCTCAGGCTCTCGTTCACCTCCGAGTAGTGCGTGCTCAGGGAAAGGCCCCTGCCCGCGCCCGAAACGCCCGACTTGGCATCGACTATGACGTCTCCTCCAATCAGCGACTCGGAGACTGCGGGGGCCAGGGCCAGTATGGCTGCGGTGGGGTAACAACCTGGATTGGCCACCAGGTCAGCGCCGCGCACGTCCTCCCGGTTCAGCTCCGGCAGACCGTACACGGCGGCCTCGAGGTGAGCCGGTGATGGGTGATCCACCCTGTACCACTCGCTGTAGACCGTCGACTCCCTCAGCCGGAAATCGGCGCTGAAATCAACGACCCTGGCTCCCGCCTCCACCAGCGGTACCACCTTTTCGGCGCTGGCCGCATGCGGCAGGGCCGAGAAGACTATGTCTGCATCGTCCCGCAGCTCATCGGCAATGGTCAGTTGCAGGTCCGACAGGTGCGGAAAGACCTCGGCCAGGCGTTTTCCGGCAGAGCTGCGGCCCGTGACGGCAACGATATCGATGTCCGGGTGGCCGTCGAGTATCCGGGCGAGCTCGGCCCCCCCGTAACCGGTTACGTTGATGATCGCCGCCTTCATTGGCCGATGTTACGGTGTCCGACGCCACGTCCACAACGAGGGACGGGGCGCATCTTGGGGGCATTTCAGCCCGCGCGCGCTCTTCTCCCCTTCCCTTTGCCCGAGCGAGCCCTCTCCTCGCGCTCGAATCCTGGGCGCGACCTGCAGCCCCAGGCAAGGACGCACTCTGAGCACCTTGGCCTGATGGCCTTGCAGACCTTGCGACCATGATTTATCAGGTACAGGTGGAAGGCGAATACCTGGTCGGGCGGCACCATCGGCTCCAGCAGGTCGTGGGCCCGGTCGGCGCTGACCTTAGGGCCTATCAGGCCGAGCCGGCGCGAGACCCGGTATATGTGCGTGTCGACCGGCATCGCGGGAAGGCCCAGCGAGAAGCAGAGGATTATGGCCGCGGTCTTGGGACCGATGCCGGGCAGGTCCTTCAGCCACTGCTTTGCCTCCGGCAGGGGCATTTCGGCCAGGAAGCTCAGGTCGAATGATCCCACCTTCTCCCGCACGATACCGAGCACTCGCTTTATTCTCGGCGCCTTAGTCTTTGAAAGGCCGGCCGACCTGATGGCCCGCTCTATATCGTCGACCTCGGCATCGGCGACCGCCTCGACCGATCCGAAGGTCTCCATCAGATTGCCGAACGCACGCTCCGAGTTGATGTCCGATGTATGCTGGGAAAGGATGGTGAATACGAGCTCGGAGGCCGCATCGTACCGGGGTGCCCATTCGAAAGGTCCGTACTCCGGCGCCAAATGGGACATCACGTCGGGGGCCTTTGCGCGACGACGGCCGGGTTTTCGCGGAGAGGTATTCAAGTGGAGCTGTCGTCCTCGTACACCGTCGGGTAGGCAGGCCACGAAAGGCTAACACAGGCCGCTCGGGGGCAATTGGAACCACTGCGAATGACGCTGGCCGAATACATAGCGGAGCTGATCGAAGGCGACGATCCCCTGGACCACTCCAGCCACCTGCTCCTGTCGGACCTGTCCGCCGAGGACATCGGTCATCTCTCGGCCGGCTGGGCCGCCGTTCCCGATACACGGAAGCTGGAACTGCTCGGTATCCTGGCCGACCTCGCGGAGGACAACGTCGACCTAAACTTTACAGACGTATTCAGGATGTGCATTGGAGACACGGACGCGGCCGTCCGTGAGTCCGCCGTAAGGGGCCTCTGGGAGAGCGAGGACAGGACACTGATTCGTCCCCTTACGCGACTGCTGTCCAGGGACCCTTCGCCAGAGGTGCGGGCCGCCGGAGCAATGGCGCTCCGCCGGTTCGCAGAGAAGGCCCAGGAGGGCAAGCTCATCGATCGGGACGAACAGAGGATACGGAGGGCCCTGATGAACGCCATCGCACGCCACGGGGAACAGACGCAGGTAACCAGGCGCGCCATCGAGGCGGCGAGTTACTTCGAGGGCAGTGATGTGGACGAGGTCATCGAGATCGCCCTCGGCGACGACAACCCGCTCATGCGCCAGAGCGCTATCTTCGCGATGGGCAACAGCGTCCACCTGGAGTGGCTGCCAAGGCTGATATACGCCCTTCGTGCCGACGAGCCGGCGATCAGGTACGAGGCGGCGGGCGCGGTCGGTCGACTGGGAGGAAGCTCGTCGGTACCGCACCTTGTACCACTGCTCAGGGATGAAGACACTCTGGTGCAGCAGGCGGCCGCAACGGCCCTCGGTCATCTGGGCGGTCAGGTGGCAAGGCAAGAGCTCGTCAAGTGCCTTGAAACCGACGACGAGGCGTTGGAGCAGGCGGCCCGGTCAGCCCTCGCGGTGGTGGATTTCGAGGAGGATCCGCTGGGCGTGAGGTTCGGCGGATGATCGGCGACAAGGAATTCGAGAGGGCGCGGCAGGTCCTCACATCGGAGCCCTGGCTGCCGACGCCGCTCTTGCCCTCGGCTGTTGCCGGGCAGCGGCTCGGAATAGACCTGTGGTTCAAGAGGGAGGACTGCACGCCGGTCGGATCCTTCAAGATCCGGGGCGGGCTGGTGTCGATGGCAATGGCGGACAGGTCGGTTACCGACGGGGGCGTCTACGGTGCCTCGGCCGGCAACTACGGCCTGGCCCTCGCCGAGGCCGGCCGCCGTCGCGGCGTCCCCGTCACCGTCGTGGTCCCGAACGGCGCCAACCCCTCCAAGGTGCAGCGCATCCTGGCGACCGGCGCATCGGTCATCCACCACGGCGACGACTTTGACGCCGCCAAGGAGCACGCCCGCAGCACTGCGCGTGAGGCCGGCGCCGCCTTCTGGGAGGACGGCGTCATCCCGGAGATGGCGCTGGGCGCGGCCACGATAGCGACCGAGCTCATCGAATCGGGGATGACCTGGGACTGGGTGCTGGTGCCCGTCGGCAACGGATCGCTCATCAAGGGCATAGCCTGGGCATTCAGGTCCTTGAGTCCCGACTCCAGGGTGATCGGGCTGGTCTCGACCGGTGCGCCGGCCATGGCCAGGGCCATCTCCGGCGAGCCGTTCGATCCTGCCGCGCCGACGAGCACCGAGGCGGACGGGCTCGATGTCAGGGTGCCGATCGTCCCGATTTCCCGAGAGATAGGTGAGCTGGTGGCCGGGGTCTGGCTGGTGCCAGAGCAGAGCCTGGTCCCGGCGGTAAGGAGCATGATCGATCTGGAGCAGACGATGGTGGAGCCATCCGCCGCCATCACGCTGGCCGCATGCCACGGCCACCGCGAAGAGCTCAAGGGAGCAAGGGTCGCCGCAATCATCACCGGCGCCCACCTGCGCTCATCGCTGCTCGAGGCGATCTCCCGCTCGCCCGGTCTCCCCATCTGATGAACGGCCCGGTGCCGACCGTCGGCTTGATCGTGAACCCCGCTGCGGGCAGGGACATCAGGCGGCTTGTCGCCAAGGGCCGGTTCGTACCCGACGAGGAGAAGGTGAATATCGTCGAGCGCATCCTCGCTGGACTATTCGCCGCCGGGGTGCGCAGGGTGATAGCCATGCCCGACTCCGCCGGCCTCGCCAGGGCCGCGGCCTCCGAACACGCCGGGGCAATGGATTTCGAGAGCCTGGACATGCCGATCGTGGGCCGGGAGCGAGACTCGATCCTGGCAGCCAGGGCGATGACGGAGAGGGGAGCGGCCTGCATAGTCACCCTCGGTGGAGACGGCACCAACCGGGCAGTTGCATCGGCTCAGCTGTCCGTGCCGCTCGTTCCGGTCTCCACGGGCACCAACAACGTATTCCCGATCCTGGTGGAGGGAACCATGGCCGGGCTTGCCGCCGGGGTGCTTGCCACCGGAGCGGTGGACGCTCAATCCGTTACCTATTCGCGGCCGATGCTGGAGGTGTCCGTTGACGGCGAGCGTCGGGACATCGCCCTGATCGACGCCGCGGTTGCCATGCAGCAGTACATCGGAGCGCGGGCGATCTGGAACGCCGACCAGGTCACCGAGCTATTCGTCTCGGGCATCTACCCGACCAGCATCGGACTGGCCTCGATAGCCTCGCGCCTGCCGGCCGAGCCGGGACGAGGTCTGCACATCCAGCTGGGCGAAGGGGGCGTCGTGGTGTCGGCCCCGGTGACTCCGGGAACCTTCCAGGCGGTCCGGGTGGCGCGGTGGTCGTCACTTCCGTTCGGCGAGCCAAGGGAGGTATCCCTAAGCTCGGGGACCCTGGCTGTCGACGGCGAGCGGAGCGTGGCCTTCTATCCCGGGCAAAGTGCCTCGGTAACCCTGGTCGAAAGGGGTCCCCGTGTGGTGTGCGTGGAGAAGGCCCTCGAGCTTGCCGGCCGCGCCGGCGCGTTCGTCTCCTAGGCCGCTGGCCGCCGGCCCGACCCGCACTCCGGAGCCAGCTCCCCAGAGACGAGCAGGGCTCCCGGGGCGTGACGACGCTTCCCGTAACGCCCTGACCTCAAAACGAGCCGCTCCCTCTTGGCGCCTCGGGGGCGGTCCTTAGCCGGGGCCGAAGGTGTCTCCCTTCACAGCGTTGGCAGGCCGAGACCCCCGAACGGTGCCGGCTGTGCCTCATCGGCTCCGGGCCATGGTGGACAGGTAAAGCAGAGGAAAGTAAGGGCCCGGGGGCCAGCGGCGAACTGGAAATGCCACCTGGGCGGTATGACAAGCGCATCGCCCGGCCCTACCTCCACAGGCAATGCGCGGTCCGGGTCGCTACCCGGGGGACTTCGCCAGACGCTCCCGGTACCGCTCAGCACGTACCAGAATTCCTCGACCCCGCGATGCCAGACCGGTCTGGAGCGCTGCCGGGCATCCAGGGTCACTTCACAGAGAGAAGCGCTCTCAGCCGCCTGGGCGGTTCCGAGCAGCAGGCGTATCTCGGACCCATCAGGAGCCAGGGTGTCAGGACACCTGCCCCTGCGACCGACCGGTGGAACAAGGCTCTCTGCGTTCACTCTCCGACCTCCGAATAGAAATCCGCCCGGCTCGCCCTGCCGAGAGCAGTCACCCCGGGATGCGCTCGCCCCTGTAACCGCCTCCCACCCCTGGGGCTCGGCGTATCCGCCATGCAATCTCCGGGCCGGGCCGGCGATGTCCGGTGCGCCGGGCGACCGCCTTACGACGATCTGCCAGCTTCCCGGTCACCTGGGAAACGGATCGGTCTCGCTCGCGAGCGCCTGCCACTCCCTGATGGAAGCCCCCCTGCTGGTCTTATCGCCCCACAGGCTCTTTACGTAGGTCAGCACGTGGACTATCTCGTCGCGGCTTAGCCGGTCGCCGAACGCGGGCATCGCGCTCCTGAAGCTCGAGAGATCGGTGTCCTCCTGGAATTGGCCTCCCTGGCTGACGATTCGGTACAACAGACCGTCCGAATGGTGCCAGGTGTGTCCGTCTCCGTTCAGTGGCGGCGGGGGCAGCGTGCCATCTTCATTGGGAATGTGCCAGTCCGCCTGACCCTGTCCATCGGTTCCATGGCAAACCGCGCAGTTGGCAGCGAAGAGCCGCTCTCCCGCCTCGGCATCCTCCCCCGTCGAAGGCGAACAGGCCGCAAGCAATACAGCCGCCAGGGCCAGCGAAAGCAGGGCGGCCTGCGCACACTGCCAATCGACAGGCCTTCCAGCCTTGCGGCGTGCCGGACGTCGAAATGAAGCCAAAGCAGCGGTCAAATCTCGAACCCAACCGGGCCACTGCGGCCGCAGGATGACAGATCCCCGGTGCGGCCCGGAACTTCAGGCGGCCTTGCAAGGGGAGATATCTTGAACTCTTGGGCGCCTGTATACAGCGTCAAATGGACAACCTTTCGGCCGTTGCGCAGGCTACATGTGGGTGATATCTTAATCGCCGAATAGACAAGATCAATGCGCCGTGCTCACGGCGCAGAAGAGTAGGTGTACACATGAGCGTTTACAAGGCCGAATACCTTTGGATCGACGGGGCTACTCCAACCCAGTACCTGCGTTCCAAGACCAAGATCATCCCCGTGGGCGAGTCTCCCCCCCAGTGGGGTTTCGACGGCTCGAGCACCAATCAGGCCACCGGCCACGATTCCGACTGCGTTCTTAACCCCGTCTACGAGTGCCGTGACCCCGTCAGGGGGGGGAAGGCCAGGCTGGTGCTGTGCGAGGTGCTCAACCCGGATCAGACCCCCCACCCCTCCAATCGCCGGAGCAAATGCGTCGAGAGCGCGGCCAAGTACGCTTCCCAGAAGCCCTGGTTCGGCATCGAGCAGGAATACACCCTGTTCAAGGGGATCCATCCCCTGGGGTGGCCCACGAACGGCTTTCCGGCACCGCAGGGAGGGTACTACTGCGGTGTGGGCGCCGACGAGGTGTTCGGCCGCGACGTTGTGGAAAAGCACATGAACGCGTGCATCAAGGCCGGCATCCAGATCTCGGGAATCAATGCCGAGGTGATGCCCGCACAGTGGGAATTTCAGATAGGCCCGGGCGGGCCCGTAGAGGTCTCCGACCAGATATGGGTCGCCAGGTGGCTCCTGTACAGGATCGCCGAGGACTTCGGAGTCTCAGCCACCCTTTACCCCAAGCCCGTGAAGGGAGACTGGAACGGCGCCGGCGCACATACCAACTTCTCCACGGAGGCCATGCGCGAGTCCTACGAGCCGATCATATTGGGCATTGAGGCCCTGAAGGAAAATCACGACCTGCATATCGCGAACTACGGTCACGCCATCGAAGAGCGCCTTACCGGCCTGCACGAGACCTGCTCGTTCCGCGAGTTCAAGTACGGCGTTTCTGACCGCGGAGCATCGGTCCGGATACCCTGGCAGGTGGCGAGGGACCAGAAGGGCTATATCGAGGACCGCAGGCCCAACGCAAACGTCGATCCGTACGTGGCTACTCACCTGATGATGGAGACGATCTGCCCCGCGCTGGTGTGATTGCGGGGGCGACCGGCAAGGGCAGCACCGCCCCTACTTACATATCGGCCAGGCTGATCAGGCCCCGGGTATGCCGGGAACCGCTTAGCTGGCGGACTGTCCCCCCTGTCGGGGGGGCCGGTTCGTCAGCAACCGCAGACGAGGAGAACGATCGGTCATGTCAGAGATCAACAAGATAAAGTTCGAGTCGTCGATTCCCGTAACTATGCGGGACGGCACAAGACTGTATGCGGACCTGTTCCGCCCGGATGATAACAACGCCTACCCCGCACTCCTCACGCGGACCCCGTATGACCGCACCACCCCGTTCGCCTACTCGATGGCGGTCGATGCGATCAGGGCGGGGCGCTCGGGCTACGCGGTGGTCGTCCAGGACTGCCGAGGTCGGTTCCAGTCCGAGGGGGAGTGGCACCCGTTCGTCAACGAGGCCAACGACGGCTACGACACGATCGAGTGGATTGCCGCCCAGGACTGGTGCGATGGCAACGTTGGCATGTTCGGCGGTTCCTACGTGGGAGCCACCCAGTGGCTGGCCGCCTGCGCCCGGCCGCCGCATCTCAAGGCGATCACACCGGGAATCACGGCCTCCAACTACCACGAGGGCTGGACCTACCAGGGCGGGGCGTTCGAGCTAGATTTCAATCTCAACTGGGCGCTTCTCTACCTGGTCGGCGCCAACTACAACAACCTCGTACGGAACCACGGCGCCCCCGAAGGCAGGCAGATGGAACTGCTGGCCAGGGCCGACGATCTGACGCCCGAGTACAGCCATCTGCCACTCAAGGACTGGTCCGTGCTGAGGGACATCGGCGAGTTCTACTACAGGTGGCTCGACCACCCCGAGTACGACGAGTACTGGAAGGCCGTCAGCATTGAGGAGCACCACGCTCAGATCGACGTGCCGGCCCTCAATTTCGGTGGATGGTTCGATATCTTCATGGGCGGCACCCTGCGCAACTACACGAGGATGCGCGAGATGGGAGATGGAGAGGCGGCCCGCGGCGGACAGCGTCTGATGATAGGTCCCTGGGTCCACCCCGGCGCGCTGCCCACCTTCCCGGGCACCTCCGTAGGTGAAGAGTACTTCGGCTGGAGCGCCTACTCTGCCAACATCGATCTGCACGGCATCCTCCTGCGCTACTTCGATCATCACCTCAAGGGAATCGACAATGGCGTAGCGGGTGAAAAGCCCGTCAGGATCTTCGTGATGGGTGAGAACGCCTGGCGCGACGAGGACGAGTGGCCGCTGAGCCGGGCCGTCGAAACGAAGTACTACCTGGATAGCGGCGGTCACGCAAACTCTCTGAGCGGGGACGGAACACTTGGCGTCGAAGCGCCGAGCGGAGCACCCTCGGATTCATTCGTCTATGACCCCATGTTCCCGGTCCCGACCAGGGGAGGAGGACTGTGCTGCTACGACAATCCGAGCAGGGCGGGCGCCTTCGACCAGACGGAGATAGAGCGCCGTGAGGACGTGCTCGTGTACACGACGCCCCCCCTTACCGAGGATCTCGAGGTCACCGGGCCGGTGACCGTCAAGCTGTACGCCTCATCGAGCGCCCGGGACACCGACTTCACCGGCAAGCTCGTAGACGTGTACCCGGACGGGGAGAAGGCTGTGAACCTGACCGACGGCATCATCAGGGCGCGCTACCGCAACGGAACGGACAGCGCCGAACTGCTGGTCCCCGGCCAGGTCTACGAGTACACCATAGACCTTTGGGCGACGAGCAACGTGTTCAAGAAGGGGCACCAGATCAGGCTGGATATCTCCAGCTCGAACTTCCCACGCTTTGACCGCAATCCCAACACGGGAGACCCGGTCGGCGAGGGAGGGGGGACGGTAGAGGCCACCCAAACGATCCTTCACGACGCCGGCCACCACTCGCACGTGGTGCTGCCCGTCGTCCCCCGTTAAGTGGCTACTGTGCCAGGAAGCCTCCGTCCACCACCAGTTCCGCTCCGGTAACGTACGACGACTCGTCTGAGGCGAGATAGAGCACTGCGTTCGCTATCTCCTCGGCCGTGCCCAGCCGGCCCATTGGCACCTTGCTGAGCCTGCGCTCGAGCGCCCCCGGCTCCGAGAAGGGAGCCACCGTGAAGGGCGTATCGGCATAGCCCGGATGCAGGGAATTGACCCGTATGCCAGCCCCTGCCAGCTGTATCGCCGCAGCCTTGGTCAGCGACAGGATGGCTCCCTTTGCAGCATGGTAGGCGGTATTGCTTGGGCTCCCGGTCATCGCGGCGATGGATGACACGTTTATGATCGAGCCTCCCCCTCCGCGCCGCATGGCCGGCGTAGCCAGCTTTATGCCGAGGAACGTGCCAGTCGCATGCACGGCCATCGCCCTGTTCCACTGATCCTCCGGGGTGCTCTCGACATCGTAGAGGGCGTGCACTCCGGCGCCGTTTAAGAGCACGTCCAATCGCCCGTAGGCGCCGGTTGCCGCTTCGATCGCCGAATGCCAGTCGGATGCGCTGGTGACATCGAGACGTACGAACAGGGCCCGCGCGCCGCTCTCACCGATCTGGGAGGCGGTTAGCGAGCCGTTCTCTTCGTCCACGTCTGTAACAACGACGGATGCGCCCTCGCGCGCCGCGATCCAGGCGAAGGCCCCACCGAAGCCCATCAGTTGCCCGCGGACACCGTTGGCTCCGCCCGTGATCAGCACGACCTTTCCGGATAGTCGAGCGGTCAATTCCCTACCCTCCTTGACGCAAGGCGCGCCTGCTTGACCAGCATGCCCAGCGTATGCGCATCGAAGCCGAGCTCAACCGCTTTCGCCAGATCCTCCAGGGCAGGCTCCTCCTCGCCCAGAGAAGCCCTCCCAAGGGCACGCACGGCGTAGGCCTGAACGTGGTCGGGCCTGATCGCCATCGCCATTTCCGCATCGCGCACGGCCAGCTCTGGATGCTTGGCCTCGTAATTGGCCATTCCCCGGTTGGACAGCGCATCAACGTTCGATGGGTCTAGCTCGGCAGCCCTGGTGAAGTCCTCGATCGCCAGAGACAGCTGCCTCAGGTGGACGTAGGCCATGGCCCTATTGTAGTAGGCCTCCGAGTTGGACGGGTCTATGACCAAAAGGCGCGTGAAGTCCTCGACGGCCGGCTGGGGCTTAACCAACTGGCCCAGCACCACGCCACGCCTGGATAGAGACTCCACGTCGTCCGGGTCGGCCTCGATCCTGGCAGAAAGTTCTGCAAGTTCGGCTTCCAGGCTGCGTATCGAGCCATCCATATCGATTTCGGCGCCGCCCTGGTGCATGTTCACTTCAGCCTCTGGCTAGGATCTTCCCGGGCTCCCACGATCGAAGAACGCCGGGACCCCGGCGCCGGTGATGGACCGGCCTGGGTGAGCGACACCGCCGCCAGGCCGAACATCACGGCCGCGGCGATGAACGCCGGGCCATATCCTCCGGACAGATCGTACGACAGACCCGCGATCAGCGGTCCAAGGCCAAAAGATATGACCGTGGTCGCCGAGATCAGGCCCATTATGGTACCGAAACTCCTGATCCCAAAGCTGTCCTGGACCAGCAATGGGGACAGCGTACCGAAGGATCCCATGAAGAACCCGAACAGGCCGACCGCCAGCCAGAGGGCCGAACCGGAAAGCAGCGTCAGCATCATGACGATTCCGACGATCTGGCCGCCGAATGCGACCATCATGACGAACCTGGCAGGCACCCTTTCGGTCATATATCCGAGCACGAGCTTTCCCGCCATCCCGCAGGCCGCCAGAACGCTCACTGACAATGCGGCGGTTGTTCCCGATATCTCACGGACCTCAAGGTGCGCAAAGACGTGCGCGAGGATGATCGTGTACGTGAAGTTGCCCAGCATGATTGACGCCGCGACCGCAAAGAACGCCCGGCTCCTGAGAGCCTGCCCGAGTGTCCAACCCCCGATGCCGGCCGACGGCTCAACTCTCCGGTCCCGGGCGGTCGGCACCCGGCCCGAAGCTTTCCCTGACCCGGGTTCCGTAACGACCAGCGCGGCTGCGATCGCGAGCGCGAGGGCCGCCAGGCCCAAGCCCAGATACGCCGTTTGCCAGGAGCCGTCAACTCCGATCGCAATGGCCACGAGAGGTGGCACCAACAGGCCGCCGAAGTTGTTGCCCATAGTCGCGACCGCCATCGCTCGGCCGCGCGTCCTCGGAAACCACAGGCCCACCAGTCTGCCGGCAGGCAGGATGGCCGCTCCGTAGAAGGCCAGAAACTGCATGGCGGAGAGTGCGTACCAGTGCCACAGATGGGTCATCAGGGGGCGAAGGGCAAAGCTGAGTGCCAGGACGACCAGCGAGGCCGCCATCACCGGCCTCGCCCCGTGTCGGTCCATCAGACGGCCGATCAGCGGTCCAAAGAGGCTGCCAAGAGCCATGAAGGACAGCGAGGCGCTTATGTATGTGCGGCGCCAGCCGAACTCCCCCTCCAGCGGCTCGACGAACAGCCCGAACGCGTAGTTGGATGACCCGATCGTAAGACCTGCACCCAGGAACACGACGGCGACGATCAGCCAGCCTCTGCCCGGGCCGGCTGCCATGGCTGTCCCGAAGACCGAGCGGGGTCTGATCAGGGCCGGTGGATGATCACGCCGCGTCCGTCCTCACCGCGAGCCAGGGCGGCGAAGCCCTCGTTGATGTCGTCAAGGCTGTAGCGGCGCGTGATCAATTCCTCCACGTTTAGCCTTCCCGCCAGGTACCAGTCGACCAGCTTGGCGAAGGTCTGGTGCGGGCTTGCCGACCCGTAGTAGCTGCCGACGAGCGTCTTTTGCTGACGGACGAGGTCCACCATGTCGATGGGCGCAGCATCGCCGACCGGGGCCAATCCAACCAGCACGGCGGTGCCGTTGCTGCGCAGCGAGTCGACGGCCGCCGTGGTCGTGGCCGCCGACCCAAAGCTGTCCAGGGCCAGATCCACTCCGCCTCCCGTCAGACGCCTTATCTCGGAGACCGGGTCCACCTCCCGCGAATTCACAACGTCGGTGGCCCCGAACTTGTACGTGAATTCCAGCTTGTGATCGTGAACGTCGACGGCGATGATGCGCGAGGCTCCCATCAGGCGCGCACCCTGGATGACGTTGAGGCCGACTCCGCCACAGCCAAAGACCGCCACCGAGGCCCCGGGTCGCGCGGCCGGCGTGTTGATAACCGCGCCCACCCCGGTGGTAACGCAGCAACCAATGAGAGCGGCTACCTCCATCGGGACCTGGTCCGAAACCGGAAAGCAGGCCTGCTCGGGCACGACCGCCATCTCGGCGAACACCCCTATCTTGGACATCTGGTAGATCTGAAGGTTCCCCTTGCTCAGGCGTGTGGTGCCATCGAATAGCGAGGGTCCGGTCGCCAGGTTGGTGGCGCATAGCTGCGGATGCCCGGTGCGGCACTGCCGGCAGCGGCCGCAGTCAGACACAAAAGACAGTATGCACCGGTCCCCGGGCCGCACGGCGGTCACCCCCTGGCCCACCTCATCGACGATCGCCGATCCCTCGTGTCCCAGCACCGCGGGCAATGGGATTACCCCTGTGCCCGTCATAACGTGGTGGTCGCTCGCACACACACCGCTGGTCGCCATCCTCACCCGGACCTCGCCCGCTCTGGGAGACTCAAGGTCAAGATCCTCAATTACCAGGGGTCTGTTGGCCTCGTAGAGAACGGCGGCCTTCATCGGCAGTTCCTCCACCCGAGGATTTGGCGGTCCCTGGCCAGGGAACGTACGCATCCGGGCACGGGTCAAGTTTAAACGCCCCGGGCGACCTCATGCAGCGGCTGGTCGGATGGTATATTTCGACCCTGTCGCATGAGCTCCCAGGATGCGGGCAAGAAGGGTTGACCCTGCACGTAGACCCTACCCTACCGAGATGCACCGAGCAGGCCCGCCAGCTGGGTGAGGACCCCGTCGGGAGCGCTCCGCATTGGAACAGATGCCTGGTGTTCGAACTACCGGCCCCCTGGGAGGCAAGGGTCGAGCTTTCGAGGGCGTTCCCGGACGAACCGAGACAGATCCTCAGGCGTCTCGAAGCGCGCGGTGAGCCCGTGCGGCTGCAGTGCGTGCTGCCCGATCGCGAATACTCCTTCCCCGGCAGAACGAGGCTGATTGCCTTCTCGAGACCCGCTGACGCCCTGGCCGGCTGCGACAGGGCGGAGTATCTGGTGCCGAGCGAGTCGGCTGGCGAGGTCGCCCGCGCGCTGCTGGAGGTCGGCGCGGCCCCGGAGCGGTTCGATCGATGGCGGGAACCAGCAGGACCCGCCCGCGATATCCTGATATGCACGCACGGCAACCGGGATGCGTGCTGCGGATCCTACGGAGTACCGATCTACGAATCCCTGCGCAAGATGGCCGGCGGAGATCACCTGGGCAACGGCTCTAGGGTCAGGGTTTGGCGCACCAGCCACACGGGAGGCCACCGGTTCGCCCCTACACTCATCGACCTGCCGGATGGACGCTACTGGGCGTTCGTCGACAACGAACTGGCCGCCGACGTCCTTCGTCGCAGCGGTGACCCGGGTTCCATGGTGGACCGCTACAGGGGCTGGGCAGCCCTGGCCTCTCCCGCCGAGCAGAGTGCAGAGAGGGCCGCATTCGCCCGGGTCGGCTGGAACTGGGTCACCGCCCGGAAGCGGATCGAGAAGCTGAGCACCGTTTCCGGGACCGACAGGCATCGAGTCAGGTTCACCTACACCGAGTCTCCCGCGCGCCCGCCGGGCAGCCTGGATGTCTCGGTCGAGTACGCTGGCAGCGTGCCCACCATGAACTGCATGAAGCTGGGCTCGAAGGGGGACAATCCGCAGTACCGGCTCATCGAGTAGCGGCCGGGCCTGATGGCCGGGGCCGCCTGGCGCGACGCCTCGAACTAGGATTCAGGGCGCAGTTACAGTCACCTGAAAGCGCCTGAACGAGCAGGTCGGCCTGAGCTCAGCCACGGACACTATCAACCACCCGGCGAGTCCCGTCGGTCTCTCCAGCCGATCCCCAATCCTCGGCACCGGACCATAGGTCTGGCCGAGCGGCTCACCCGCTTCCGATCTGAGAAACCAGTTCGCGACCGGGAGGCAGCTCCCCTGCCCACGATCTGTGTCGCCAATCACCTGGTCAGTCTCGGGCCGGGCGACAAGGTCAGGGCCGCGGCTCATCCCTGGCGTTTCGAAGATGATCGACCGTCAGCCGAAGGCCCTCTTCCATTGAGGTTGTGGCCTGCCATCCCAGCATGTCCCTGGCCCGTTGAACGTCCAGGAAGATATGCCGCACATCCCCCGGCCTCGCGGGCGCATGGACCGCCTCGCACCCATACCCGGTCAGCCCGGACAAGACGTCGAAGATCTGTCTGACCGAAAACGGCCGACCCGCACCTATGTTCACCGAGATTCGTCCGTCGAAAGCCAGAGCTGCCTCCACGGAGCGGGCGACATCGGTCACGTACACGAAATCCCTGGTCTGCTCCCCGTCCCCGTATATCGTCAGCTCCCTCCCTTCCAGCATGCGCTCGGCGAAGATTGCGACGACGCCAGCCTCACCGTGCGGATCCTGTCGAGGCCCGTACACGTTGGCCAAACGCAGCGTCACCAGCGACGCAGCCGGAGGCAACAGCATCCCGAGATATAACTCAAGGGTCCACTTGCTCAGGCCGTAGGGGCTTATCGGACGGATTGGATCGTCCTCCCTGCACGGCAGGCGTTTGGGCTCTCCATAAAGTGCGCCGCCAGTGTTGACATAGACGAAGCGATCAACGCCCGCACCTACGGAGGCGGCCATGACGTTAAGGCCGCCTATTATGTTCACCTGCGCATCGAAGCCGGGCCGCTGCATGGAGACGGGCACTGCGGCCTGCGCCGCGCAGTGGATCGTGGCATCGGGCACGAAATCGGCGAGTGCGGCGGAGAGTTCCGGGCGGCCCACAGCCAGCTCGACGACCTTTACACCCTGCGGCAGATTGGATCGCCTGCCGGTGGACAGGTCATCGACGACCAGGACCTCGTCTCCGCGCCGGGCCAGCATGTCGACAATGTGCGATCCGATGAATCCCGCACCGCCCGTAACTACGAGTCTCATGAAGCATCCAGCATAACCCGGCTTTGTCGCGCCAGCCAAAGGCCGGCGAACAGGCCGATACGATGCGGCCCCTGGGGTCGTGCGGGCTAACTTGGTAGACTCGCCCTTAACGGGAGAGGAAGAATGTTCGATCTACTTTTGACCGGCGGGACAATCGTTGACGGCACGGGGAGCGAGGGCTACCTAGGTACAGTAGCCGTATCTGGAGACGCCGTGACGATTCTCCGGGGGAAGACCGAGGGGGTCGAGGCGGCCAGGGCGATAGATGTGTCGGGCATGGTGATCTGCCCGGGCTTTATAGACCTGCACTCGCACGCCGGGCTGACGATCCTTGGGGCCCCCAACCACGATCCCAAGGTCCGCCAGGGCGTTACCACCGAACTGGTCGGCATAGACGGCATATCGCACGCTCCTTTCAGGACGGTCGACGAACTCAATCGCTATATATGGATGGACTCGGGGCTGAACGGCTATCCGCCGGTGGCTGCCGACTGGCTCACGGTCGCAGATCAGTTCACCCGCTACGACCGGAAGGTGGCTGTGAACATCGCGATAATCCTGGGCAACTCGCCGGTCAGGATCTGGGCCGCCGGTTGGGATGATACGCCCGCCTCAGGTTCGCAGATCGATGTCATGAAATCCGTTGTAAGGGAGGCGATGGAGGAGGGGGCATGGGGTCTGTCCACGGGGCTCGACTACCCGCCCGGGTCCTTTGCCAGCACTGGAGAGCTGGTGGCACTCAGCTCGGTGGTCGCCGAAATGGGAGGCTTTTACCACACGCACACACGGGCGAGCCTGAAGGCCAGGGGGCGGCTGGCACCCTGGCAAGAGGCGATCGAGATCGGTGAGCGTTCCGGCGCGCCGGTCCACCTGACCCACTACCGCCAAGGCTACCAGAGAGACGGAAGCCACCTCGACTACCTCGGTCTGGTCGAGGACAACAGGGCTCGCGGTATGGATGTCACGTTCGACTGCTATACGTATCCCTACTCAGGCACCTCGCTGACCATCCAGCTACCCATGTGGGCGCGCCAGGGAGGTCCGGAGGGAATAATCGATTCCTTGACAGATCCTGAGAAGCGGTCCCGGATCGCCAGAGAACTGGGCTCTCGCTCGATACCTTCGGAAAGGACGGAATCATGGCACGAGCTGTGGCTGACGGCGTTTAGCCGTCCAGAGAACGAACGCTACGACGGCCATTCCCTGGCAGAGATCGCAGAGCTGAAGGGCCAGGACCCGGTCGAGGCGATGATGGACCTGCTGCTCTCGGAGAATCTGGGGATTTCCCAGGTGGGCACCGGGACCAATGCCCACACCCTGCACGCGTTCGTGTCCCATCCAATGGGGATGATCGCCAGCGACGCCATACTCTTTGGCGAATACCCGAATCCGCGGAGCTACGGCTGCTTTCCTGTGGTCCTTGCCGAATTCGTCAGGGCCGAGCGGCATCTGAGGCTTTCAGAGGCCATCCGCAAGATGACATCGTTCCCTGCCCAGCGCCTTGGGCTCCGCGACCGGGGTATCCTTCGCAATGGATTCAGGGCAGACATCGTGGTCTTCGACCCGCAGCGCGTCGAGGCGCCGGCTACCAGAATCAACCCAAGGCGCTACGCCGTCGGCATAGAGTACGTAATAGTAAACGGCGAGATCGTGATCGACCGAGACGAAAACACCGGGGCGCTACCCGGCAGGGCCCTTCGGAGGGGCCTGGACTAAGGGTCCCTGACTTCTCCGCTGGTCTGAACGTGGCATCCGCGTTCACATTTGCATGACCTCGGGCGCACTATGCCTCCGCCAAGGACGCGGAAGGGAATCTGGCAACCGTTTACCTGTGCTACGAAGACCCTGACGACGGTGAAGCTATGGAGATCAGCCGCTCATTCGCTCGGGATGAGTTGGCGGCCAGCTTCAAGAACGCCTCGCGGGGCTTTCAGTTGTCCGCGGTGGTGGCGGGATACGCGGAAATCCTCCGGGAGGGCTATTGGGCCTAGGATGGCAGCTTGGCGGAGGTCGCATACGAGCCCGAGCGCATTCTGGAGCTAGTGCCCGAGGACGAGGACGAATAAAGTCCCATCACGTGGGGCATTAAGGAGATCTACATAAAGAGAGACCACCGCGTCATCCTTAAGGGAGCGGTCGTGACCCCGCTACTATCAAGACCGGGCCATAGACCATAGTAGGTCGACTGACGTTATCGGTAGCACGCCGGCATAGACCTTGCTACCAATTCCCGGTCGCGAGGATCCATTAGCTGCGACTAGCGACTTTCTCTCCGAGATGACGGTTTGATTGAGGATCCCGTTAGTGGCAGTCCAGGTGGCCATGAGGTTGGCTAAGAAGTGCTCCCGGTCCGAGAGGACCAGAGACTGAGTTGCCAACTGCCGAGCGAACGGGGCATGCATTCTGGAGAACTTGCTTGATCCGCGGACGACCGACAGGTGGAGGCAAGCGAGCATCGTTCCAGTAGCGTTGGATCCCCAGCAATGAACGAAGCATGATTACCATTTGCTTACTGGAAGACCTACCGCTACTTTGCCTGTAAGTGCTTTAGAAGTCTATAGACGGAGCGGGTGATGGGATTCGAACCCACGACCTTCTGCTTGGGAACAAATACAAACACTATTTCTCTTTGTTGCTCTTGGTTGCTTTGGCATACTCGTACAGGTGGAGATACACGCCTTAAAGGTATTCTATCCGTTGTCCTTGCTTGAATTTCGTTGGCGCTTTATTCTGTCTCAAGTGGACACTATTGGGACACTTTTATTCTAGGAGACTTGGAAATGCTGACGGAGCGCCGGATTCGAGATGCCAAACCAAAGGCCGATCCGTACATGGTTGCGGATGGCACGGTGCTGGGTCTTGCCCTGAAGGTCAACCCAAAGGGCCGAAAGAGCTTTGTAGTCACCTACCGGGTGGACGGTCGTAAACGAAGGCTCACTATTGGCCACCCGGGGCAGATATCTCTTGCCGAGGCTCGTAGGCGGGCCGCGAAGCTTCTCGACAACGTAAGGCACCGAGGCATTGACCCTCTGGAGCAACGTCAGGATCGACGGCAGGCTCCCACAGTCTCGCAGGCACTCGACCGGTATTTTGACGAACACGTTCCGCAACGGGTCAAGAATGGCCTACTGTCCCCAAGGACCATCACCAACTACCGAAGTTGGTCGAAACACGTTTACGAGGGCCTTGGGCGGCGAAAGGTGGCTGACGTAGAGCGCCGTCACGTCGAGAGGATGGTCGCTGACCTGTCCCGCCCAACCCGAAATCGGGTTCTAGGTTTCACCCGTGCAGTGTTCAACGTATTCGAGCGTTGGGAGATTCGTCCCCGCCATTCAAACCCGGTCCACGGCATCGAACTCAGTGCGGAGCATGTCCGTGACAGAGTGCTGTCCAGTGCCGAACTTGCGACCCTATCTAGGGCGCTGGCCGCAGCCGAGCACAGATACCCCGCGGCGGTCGCGGCTATCAGGTTCGCAGCAGTTACGGGTTTGCGGATAGGCGAGATTCTCGGGATAGCTTGGCAGGACGTTGACCTTGACTCGGGTCGCCTAATTGTCTCCCAATCCAAGACGGGTCGAAGGGTTCACCATTTGGCCGAGCCCGCACGAGACATCCTCATGCGGCTACCACACATCAACCCTTGGTGCTTCACCTCCGGGAGAGATGCCGCTGTCACCTACCGTCATGTCGGTCACGTCTTCAGAATCGTTACTGGAACCGCAAACCTGTCAGACGTCAGGATCCACGACTTGAGGCGAACGGTTATAACGCGGGCCGCAGCCAGCGGGGCATCGGCGCACATAGTCAAGGACCTGCTAGGCCATTCAACAATGGACGCCGCAACGCGATACGTCCGGCAACTTGGCGCACCGGTGGTGGAGGCGAGAGAGCGTGTAGCCCGAGACATTGCGGCAGATATGGACAGGGAGGCGTTGCGATGAGACAGACGGTCAATCGCTACGCACCATGGCCCACTTCGCTGGGTGGATGACCCCCTAGAGAAGCAGCTTGAAGACCATCCTCGCAGACTCACTTTGCGCGGCACCGAAGACGTACAGAGCGGAATCCTACCGGGGACGGACCCTGCGTATGGGGAGCGTGTGCGCCAGCCCCATGCCCTCGGCAAGGTCCAGCAGGGCGAGCAGGTGCGACCAGTTCGGATGTACCCCTTTTCGCCACCGCCACAGGGCCAGTTCCGAGGTGCCGATGAGCCGGGCGATCTCCGCCCACGGAAGGCCCGAGGCATCCTTGAACCGCTCGAGGCTCTCACCGAACTCCTCGGGGAAGACGTGAGTCAGCTTCCTGTGCGTCCTGCGCTGGCGGGGCATTACTGCCAGGCCGCTGCGAAGGACGCGGCGAACCCCTCGCCCATGATCACGTCGAGGCCGCCCGAAACCTGGGACGCAACCCAGATGATCGCCAGCATCGCACCGCCGCACGGCTCGATACCCTTTCGCCACCTGCGCATCTGCTTGCTGCTCACCCCGAGGACGTCACAGAACTGGTTCCAGCTCAGCCCGATCATCTCCTTGAGCCTGCACAGGCGCTGGGGAAAGTCCACCGGCAGCTGGGCCGTCGCATAGACCAGCAGACGGCCATCGATCCTGAGCCCGCCGCAACAGGAGGCCGGTGGAAGAAAGCGCCGGCGCCGCCTCAAGCCGGGCGATGCAGCTCGAACAGGTCGTCGAAGCCGTCGAAGCCCAGGACGCACTGCAGCCGGCGCCGGATGCGGCCGGACGGCGCACGACCATCCCGCAGCAGCCTCGACAGGTAGCCCGGGCTGACCCCGACCTCGCGGGCCAGCCAGCGCTGCGACCTGTTCAGCAGCTCCAGACGGTCCCAGATGACCCGTTTCTTCAGGAGGACGACCGTACGTCCGGCACGTTCCATGCAATGACCTGGCTCCCAGTACTGTTACCATAAGTGCACTTAGTGCCTCATTCTATGATAGGATTATCGAAGATTCAAGAACTACTGTGCTAATGCTTACCCAGTGACCACACCCCTGCCCGGGGCCGACCGCCAGCCTTGACCACGCACACCCCGCACGACGACGGCTACAAATGGAAGGGCATCGGCGCCCGCATCAGGGAGGCCAGGACCAAAGCCGGCCTGACCCAGAAGCAGGTCGCCGGACTGGTCGGCGTCAGCAACCACTCCGTGTGGTGCTGGGAGGCCGGAAAGATGAAGCCCAACTCCGACCACCTGATAGAGCTTGCCTATCTGTTCGAGGTCAGCACCGAGTCCCT
>DAOUKM010000016.1:0-4109 GCA_034421295.1 Dehalococcoidia bacterium | reverse complement strand
GTCCCGTCCCCCCTGACTGCACAGGTATGCCAGTCTCCGCAGCTAATGGCGATAAATCGCTCGTCGGGCGGAGGGGATGCTTGGCCAGTCTGGTCATCGCCCCAGCATTGAGCCGTGCCATTGGTCCTCAGTCCGCAGCTGTGAACGAGGCCACTGCTGATGGCGGTGAAGGTCTCACCGTGAGGCGGCGACGCCTGATCCTGGCTGTCAACGCCCCAACAGAGTACGCTCCCGTCTTCTCGCAGTCCGCAGGTGTGTGATCTTCCAATCGATATGGCAGTGAATCGCTCTTCCTCGGGAGGCGTGGTCTGCCCGTAGTCGTCATCGCCCCAACAAGCCATGCTTCCGTCTTCGTGTAATCCACAGACGTGGCCTCTCCCGCCGTTGATGGCTACAAAGGGCCCACCTGTTACCCGTGCCTGCCCATAGAAGTCGTCTCCCCAGCAGCGACCTACGCCGTCTTCGTTTATGGCGCACTGGGTGGAACCTCCGTTATCGCCCAAGGCAGCAAAGTGTCCTGTCACCGGAGGTCGGCGGTCGCTTGTGCTTCCCCAACAGACTAGGTTGCCATCCTGCTCCAGTCCACAAGTGTGGAAGGCGCCGCTGTTGATGGTCTTGAACCGCTTATCCACAGGCGGGGACGCTTGGGCAGACTTGTTGTCCCCCCAGCATACCGCTGTTCCATCTTCTGCGAGGGCGCAAGTGTGGCGGCCTCCGCTGCTGACGGCTATGTAGGGTGGGATAGGGTCTGGCGGCGGGGTCCGTGGCGGCACGTACGGCGGCGACACCGGGTAAGGGGTAGGATAACCCGTACCCCAGCATATAACGGTGCCGTCTTCCCGCTGACCGCAGCTAGAATCAAAACCGCTGCTGACGGCCTTGAACCGCTCGTTGGAAGGAGGAGAGGCTGGCCCCTCCGCCCCCCAACAGGCAGCGCTACCGTCCAACCGTAGGCCGCATGCGTGATTCCTGCCACTGCTTATGGCAGTTAGACGCAAGTCCAAGGGTGTCCACCCTCGAGGGCCCGAGCATACCGGAATACCGTCGGCCCGCAGGCCGCAGGTGTGGCTCTCTCCACTGCTTATCTGAACAAAACTCTCATCACTTGGCGCTATCGACTGGCCTGAATACCTGCCGCCGCTGGAAGTGTTGTTGCTGCCCCAGCATACCGGCGTTCCGTCCAGGCGTAGGGCACAGGTATGCGCGCCGCCGGCGCTGATGGCCGAAAAGGTCTCGCCGGGCGGAACGACCGCCTGATTGGCGTCTCCATCCCAGTGGTCTCGATTGCTTCCCCAGCAAAGAGCGGTGCCATCGGCTCGAAGCCCACAGGCGTGGGAATTGCCACTGCTTATGGACACGAACGTCTCACCTTCTGGAGGCGATGCCCGGCCTAGGCGGTCGCTGGCCCAGCAAATGGGCGCACCATCCTCCTGCAATCCGCACCAGCCATCGATGGCGGCGAGGCGAACGCCTTCCAGGGGAGTGGGATCAAAATCGTCTCTGTACCGTCCCTCGGGGGGAAGCCAACAGAAGAGAGAGCCATCTCTGCGTAAGGCACACGAGCTCCCGCTAACGCTGCCGGTCGCAAACCGGTCTCCGTACAACGACCAGCGAGGCTGGTCCTGGGGTGAGGACTGCCCATGAGCGTTGTCGCCCCAACAGATTATGGTGCCGTCGCCTCGCAGTCCACAGGTGTGTTTGCCTCCACTGCTGACTGACACAAAACGCTCACGAGTCGGCGGAAAAGCGCGGCCATCCTCCTCTACCTCCGTCCAACAGACCGCGGAGCCATCTTCCCTCAGACCGCAGACGTGTTCGCCCCCGCTACTTATGGAGATCAGCTTCTCTTCTTCAGGGACAGACCTTGGGAGCCAGTAGCCACCGCGGCACCAGACCGTTCCGTTTTCTCTCAGAGCGCAAGTATGCTCATGTCCAGCGCTGACGGCCACGAACGACTCGTCCTGTGGAGGGCGGAGTCTAATTCCATAAGTCCCCCCTTCTAAACCCCAGCATACGGTGAAACCATCCTTTTGCAGGCCGCAGGTGTGATTCCTTCCGGCGCTGATGGAGACGAGCAACAGGCCGTCCGGCGGCGTGGATTGGTCATCCTGGTTCGATCCCCAACACAGCGGTGAGCCATCCGTTCTTAGTGCGCACGTGTGATCGAGCCCGACGCTAACCGCCGTGAACGTCTCGCTCTGCGGCGGTGAGGACCGCCCATTCCGGTTGGAGCCCCAGCACACGGCGCTCCCGTCGATCTGCAGGCCGCAGGTGTGCTCGAAGCCGCTGCCGATGGCTGTGAGCGTCAGATTCGGGGGAGGAGATGCCTGCCCCTGGCTGTCATCACCCCAGCAAACGGGGTTTCCGTCTTCTTCCATGGCACAGGTATGGATGTTGCCGCTGCTCACAGCCACAAAGTCCGAGCCGGAGACGGGCCCATAGGGCGGCGATTCGACCTCGTAACCCTGTCCCCAACATAAGACTCCGGCTTCAGTCGTCAAGCCGCAGGTGTGTTCATCGCCGGCGCTGATGGATAAGAAACGCTGCTCGTAAGGGGGCAAATAATGTACGGCTGCGGTGGAGTTCCTGCCAAAATAGTTATCTCCCCAGCAGATAGCTGTTCCGTCATCCTTGCGGACGGCGCAGGTGTGCCTCGTGCCTGCGTTGATGTCCGTGAAAGTCTCCCCGTAGGGCGCGGAGGACTGCTGTGCCCTATTGGATCCCCAACAGACGGCCGAGCCATCTATTCGGAGAGCGCAGGTGTGCCTCGCGCCGACGCTGATGTTCATGAACGTCTCAGTGGAAGGCGGCGACGCCTGTCCTTGCGAGTCGGCACCCCAGCAGGCTGCCGTACCGTTTTCGCGAAGTGCGCATGTGTGTTTCTCATACAAGCCCAGGCTACTGCTGATGGTAGTGAATCGCTCATCCTTGGGTGGCGACGATTCACCATATTCGTCCGCTCCCCAGCAGACGGCGAACCCGTTGTCGCCCAGGCCGCAGGTGTAGTCGTGACCGCTACTGACCTCCGTAAAGCGTCCGTCCTCCGGGGGAGAGCTTTGACCCGACCAATCGGCTCCCCAACAGACAGGCGTTCCGTCCTGCCGCAGGCCGCAAACATGCCCGCCGCCGCTGCTGATCGATGCCAATTTCTCCCCGTAGGGTACCCGCTCCTCGCCGTCTAGATAACCGTAACCGCCGAAGGTCCAACAGGCCGGGGTTCCGTCCTCCAACAGGGCGCAGGCATGTTCGTACCCGCTGCTAACGGCGGTGGCGGTCTGGTTGCGGACTGCTTGATACGTAGAGTGCCTGGCATTAGCGGTTGCCGTCTCGTATCCTTCGCCCCAGCACAGGGGGCTCCCATCGCGACGAATACCACAGGTGTGGGCCGCGCCGATGCTCAGGGAGGTGAATTCCACGTCAAGAGGTGCCACCAGGGAACCCTCTCCCCAGCACGTGGTAGTCCCATTCTCTCGGATTCCGCAGGAGTACCGGTTGGCGCTGCTAATCCAAAGTAGCCTTTCAAAATGGGGCGTAATCGTCACCCGTCTGTCCGGATCGCCCCAGCATACGGGACGACGGTCATCCTGAAGGGCGCAGGTATGTGTCAGCCCGCTGCTTATGGATACAAAACTATTCCCTTCGGGCGGTGACGACTGACCATCCTCATCATGGCCCCAGCAGACCGCTGAGCCGTTCTTACCCAGCGCACATGTATGGTCTCTGCTGCTGCTGATGGTATTGAACTGCCCATCTTGTGGCGGAGTAGCTTCCCCGTAGCGGTCCTGCCCCCAACAGGCTGCGGTGCCGTCTCTTCGAATGGCACAAGTGTATGCCCAACCGCTGCTGATGGCGGCGAAAGTCTCTCCCTGAGGCGGCGATGCTCGCCCTTGCGCATTGTCTCCCCAGCAGACGGCAGTACCGTCATCGCGGAGCCCGCAGGTATGTCTTGCGCCACTGCTGACGGCAACGAACCTCTCGTCAACGGGCGGCGACGCTTGCCCATAGTCATTTATGCCCCAGCAGACCGGGACGCCGCTCTTCTCAATGCCGCAGGTGAATCTGTCACCATTGCTTAACGAGGTCAGCACCTTGCCGCTGGCTGATTCAAA
>DAOUKM010000015.1:0-109346 GCA_034421295.1 Dehalococcoidia bacterium | reverse complement strand
ACGTCAATCAGCTACTCAACCAGTTCCGCCAGACGCGCAAGATCATGAAGCAGATGTCTTCCGGGAAGGGTCTCAGGAATCTGGCGAGACTGATGCGCTAGCGCCCGGGTCCGTGCCACACCCGCAGCGGACCGGTTCAGCCCCCGAGGAGGGTCGGCTGCGTTACGCGCCCTTGCGGGCGACCGCCCTCCTGACGGCGTCGGCCACGTGAACCGGGGTCAGGCCGTACTTTTCCAGCAGGCGCTGGGGGTCACCGGACTCACCGTAGCCGGTCAGTCCGACCATTTCGACGGGCGTGGGAAGGCTGCCGGCAAGCAGGCTGGCGACCGCACTACCCAGGCCACCCTGCAGCAGATGCTCTTCGGCCGTCACCAGCGCCCCGGTCTCCCGGGCGGCCGCGAGCACGGCACCCCGGTCAAGCGGACTGACCGTGGCCATGTTGACGACCCGGCAGGATATGCCTTCCCCGGCCAGCAAGTCCGCCGCGGTCAACGCCGCGTGGACCATGATGCCGCAGGCTACGATCGACGCATCCTTCCCTTCCCGCATGACCTCGGCCCTTCCAACGGCGAACTCGTACGGTCCCTCGTGAACCACCGGCGTTGCCGGGCGGGACAGGCGAACGTAGAACGGACCCGGCGTCGAGATCGCGGCCCTGACGGCAAGAGCGGCCTCCGGCCCGTCGGCCGGCACGATCACGGTGAACGTGGGCAGGGCGGACACTATCGCAAGGTCCTCGACACTCTGAGCCGATGAGCCATCCTCTCCGGTCATGAGACCGGCGTGGGTGAGCACGAGTTTTACGTTCAGACCCGGCTGCGCCACGCTGACCCTCAACTGGTCGAACGGGCGGGCTGAGCCGAAGACGGCAAAGGTGCTGACCACCGGAATCTTGCCGGAGGCGGCCAGGCCCGCGGCCACCCCGACCATATTCTGCTCGGCCGGTCCAAAGTCGAAGAAGCGATCGGGGAACTCGGCCTCGAACCGATTCGCAAAGGTAGACTTGTTCAGATCGCCGCCGACTACGACCAGGTCCGGGTACTCATGACCCAGCTGGACCAGGGTCTGGCCGGCGACCTGGCGGGTGGAGACGGCTTCTGTCAACGGGCTGAATCGAGCTCGCTCAGCGCAAGCGCGAGCTCCTCAGGAGACGGTGCCTTGCCGTGGAAGTCAGCATTGTCTTCCATGAACGAGACTCCCTTGCCCTTTACGGTGTGGGCGACGATCACAGTTGGACGACCCTTGGTCCGGGCTGAGCGATCAAAGGCCGCGAGGAGGTCGGCAACGCAGTGGCCGTCCGCCTCTGTAACCTCCCAGCCGAATGCCCGCCACTTGTCCGCAAGTGGCTCCAGGGTCATCACCTGATCGGTCCAGCGGTCATTCTGAATCCGGTTCCGGTCGATTATGGCCACCAGGTTGTCCAGGCCGTGATGGGGCGCCGACATGGCCGCCTCCCACACCTGACCCTCATCGCACTCACCGTCACCCAGAAGCACATAGGTGCGGGTGGACCTGCCGTCGAGCCGGGCCGCCAATGCCGTGCCCACACCAAATGAGAGCCCCTGGCCGAGGGAGCCACCGGACATCTCCACACCGGGGGTCTTTACATGGGCGTGACCCTGCAAGCGGGAGTCTATCTTCCTGAAGCTCGACAACTCGTCGATGGGAAAGTACCCGGATTCCGCAAGCACCGCGTAGAGTGCCGCACACGCATGGGATTTGCTCAGGATGAAACGATCACGATCCGACCTGGCAGGGTCGCACGGGTCGTGAACCATTACGTGACCGTACAGGACCGCAAGTATGTCCGCCTCCGACAGCGAACCGCCGGGATGGCCGCTATTGGCCGCGGCGACCATCTGTAGCGCATGGACACGGACGCGCCGCGCGAGCTCTTCTACCTTCGCTACGACCGAGGAATAGTCCGTCACAGGCCCGGCATTATAAGGTCAGGGAACCCCGGGCCGCCACCACCCGAGGCCAGCGCTCCTACTCCCCGTCGGCCCTGTCCGGACCGGTGTCTCCACTGGCCTGCGCCTCGCCCCCCGGCGATTCTGCCGCCTCATCATCGGCGGAGCCGGCCGCTGGAGCCAGGGTTCCGATCACCGTATCCAGGACGCCCTGGTCGGGGGCGATCATGACATCGGTGACGATCCCGCGATTGACCGCATAGATAAGCTGCCCGGGGAGGGCGAACAGCACCTCGGTGCCCACCGAGTCCAGCGGGATCAAAGTCGCCCCCGCCCGCGCCTCGGTAAAGTCCGAAAACCCCTCAAGGAACTCCTCGGCGTCGCGCGGCGAGTCCCACTGATATCTGTGCACCAGAGCGTACGAACCGTCGGGGCCGGAATAGACTACGTACTCGTCTCCACCCCAGCCGCCCGCGGCGATGGCCGCCTCACGCTGCACCAGCCCACCCTCAAGATAGGCCAGGAGCGCGAACTCCCCAAAGGTGTCTCTCCTCAGCTCCGACCAGCCCTCACCCAGGGCGCCGGCTACAGAGGGTATGTCAACATCGACCGGCTCTTCCCCCAGCACATATTTACCCGGGTGCATGATCTGCTCCGTGGAGGAGGGGGCGCGCTCGTACAGAGCATCAACCTTCGGCCAGCCGCCCTGGACGAAGAACTGGTACACGAATTGTGCTCCCTCCACGTAGGGAAAGACGAAGATTCGCTGGATCAGGTGCGGCGCAGCCAGAAAGGTACTCATGTCGATCTGGAGCCCCCGGGCGGCGGCCTGCTCCTGCTCGGTCATGCTCTCCAGCATGTAGATGGTCTGAAGAAGGACCGCGTCACCCTCTACCATCGCCAGATATGCCGCCGTTCGATCGGCATCGTACTTCGTCTCTTCAGAGTCCAGCATCGAGCCGATGTCAAAGTGCTGCGACTGAAGGGCATGTACGAACTCGTGAGCATACGTGAGGCGGTCCTGGGGAGACAGCTCACGAAAGTCCTCGCCGACCACGTACAGCTCGTCCTCGGCCGTGTCGAAAAACCCCAGGACGTTCTCGCTGTACAGATCGACGTACAGCTCGTAAAGATCGGTGCCGGGGTCGATCACGCCGAGGATCTCATAGAGCTGCCCGACGGCTGACAGTTCATCGCGCTGCGCCCCGAGGTCATCCAAGAGACGTTCACGCAATTCCTCGCGGGAGATGAAGCGCCTATGGACGTCACCGACAGAATAGAGCCCACGCAGAACGGACACGCGTGCGGCGATGCCGTCCAGCCGGGCGTAGAGACCGTCCTCCTGGGTGTCCGGGACTGCGGTCGGCGGTGAGACGGTCGGCAGGATTACCTCGCCGGGATCGAATGTGGGGGTTGGCTCCGGAGCGACGGCGTCATCGGGCCGGGGGGTCAACCGACCCGGCAGGGTCTCCTCGCCCTCTGAGGCCGGGGGACTGCCCGTGTCGGGATGAGCCGGGGTGGTGGGGACCGCACGGCCTGCTTGGGGTCCCTGATCGTCACCAGCGCCCCCACAGGCTGCGGCGAGCGCGAGCGCGACCGCCAGGAGCCAGCCTGCGGCGGCAGGTGTCACGAGGCCCGGATTCACCGGGCGGCCATTTGGCTGCAGGGATTCACCGCTCTGCCCGAAAGGACCGGTGGTCCTATAATTCCTCCGGAGGCCTGCCGCTTAGCGTAAACGCGGCTGCGCACGGTGCGGCGAGGCGTCCGGGGGTCGAGGCATATGAGCCGACTCGGCAGCGTTGGGCTGCTGCCCATTGGTGCTGTCCTGCTGATTCTGGGGGTGGTCCTGCAGTTTGACAGGGTCGTTACGGCGATCAGCTTCATGTTGATAGCGCTCGGGGTCGTGCTCGGCCTACTCGGACTCATCAACATGATGTCGGGCAGGGGCCGCCGAAACTTTGACGATCCGTAGGCGGTTGGATCGTCACCGAGATGCCCCGTGGCCTGGCAGGATCTCAGAAGGGTATGCCAGACAGTCCGTACCAGTGCTCCAGGGAACTCTCGACGGCGACTCGGTGCCTGTCCATCGACTCGCCCAGCCTCAGTTCGGCCTCATTGTCGCGGCCCTCTCCTCCTGAGCCCCGCACCAGAGGATAAAAGTACCCTCTCTTGTAATTGTAGATCCAATAGGCTGGCCTCCTCTCGAAATCCACCCTGATTACGGCAGCCAGCAGTCGTTCGCCGTTGCCGCGTTCGAAAAGAGTTTCGTTGAGCAGCTGCACCGATCCGACCAGACGCTCGAAATTGCGATTCTGGAGGACTATCCATGCGGTCTCGAACTCGTCGGTCCGAAGGTCCAGCCCTGTGCCCGAGGCGGCCTCACTCCGTCTCATGACACCCTCAAGCTCGCTCACAAGGTCGGACGTGGATGCGCCCTGTTCCGGATTGAACAGGACACCGGCTCTATCCCCGGTTGTCAGGGATGACCGGTCTGTCATGACTCGGGCCGCCCCGACCAGGGCGGCGAACCGGCTCGGGCGAGGCGCCCTTATCCGACTACGCCCGAACAGACCCCCTAGGAAACCCATCTCCAGGCTCCAGACAGGAAAAGGTCAGAACTTGAACTCACGGTACTGGGTCGCACCGCGACTCATTGCTCTCTCGATGGCCTTGAGCTTTTCGATGCGCTTTTCCACCGGCGGATGGCTGGAAAACATTGACGTCATTCCTCCACCCTTAAGGGCCGGGATTATGAAAAAGGCGTTGGCGTGCTCAACGCTGCGCAGGTCCTTTTCGGGAATCCTGTAGACGTCATTGGAGATCTTGGCCAGGGCCGAAGCCAGCTGCATGGGATTGCCCGTCAGCACAGCTCCTCCCCTGTCAGCCGAGTACTCACGGTACCTGGAGAGGGTCATTATCAGCATCTGGCTGATGAAGTAGACCAGGATCGTACCGGCATATACCGCCAGGATGATGAGGGCAGCCTGGCCGCCCCCCTGGCCGCCCCGCCTGCCGCCAAAGCCTCCGAAAAGGCTCATCCAAAACAGCATCTGCATCAGAAAGCCTGCCATGATCACTATGACGCTGGCCCAGGTAAGGACCATGACGTCGCGATTCTTGACGTGGCTCATCTCGTGACCCAGCACCGCCTCCACCTCGGCCTTGGTGAGTCGATTTAGCAGACCCCGGGTTACCGCCACCACGGCATTGCGGGGATTACGGCCCGTGGCGAAGGCGTTGGGGACATGCGTCTCCATTATCGCGATCTTCTTGGGCTTGGGGATCTCCGCGGCCCGCGCCAGTCGGGCGATAGTCTCGTGCAGCCATGGCTCCTCCTGCTCGGAGACCTCCCTGGCGCCGGTGGTCATGAGCACTATCCGGTCCGAGCCCCAGTACTGGAACATGGCCACGGCAACGGCGATCACCAGGACCAGGAACCAGGGCACCCCGGCCCAGAACAACAGGCCGAGGAACGCCACGAACACCATGGCCAGCAGCAGCATTGTCGCCGACATCCTCACGGTCAACTCGGTATCGCGCCCGATCTGCATGGGCCGCCTCATACGCGCCTCCACGACCTTCCCGGGAGGGCTCGTGCCCTCGAGATGACATCCATTCTATCGCGCCCGGATGAGGCCCGCGCCTGGCGGCCCGCCCTGCCGGTCACTCCACTATCGGCTGGGAGACGATCCAGAGGCTGACGACCGTGTACAGGATCATCAGGACCAGCATCGGATACTGGCTGCGCAGGGCGGCTTCGTGCCCCGGGACCTCCCTGAGAGAGACGACATGTGAAACGAACACCGCGGCGACGTGGCCGACGACGATCACAGCGACCGAGAAAAACCAGGCGGCCTCCGCATTTATGACGCTGATATCGATCGCGTATCCGGCGGATCCAAACAGGTCCCAGCCGCGCCCGAACGGATCCGAGGCCAGCGGTATGATCGCCTGGCCCTGAATCAGCAGCAGCGCGAGAAAGTGGGCGAAGTGGTAGGCCAGTGCTATCGGGACCAGGGACAGAACGGAGACCCGGGCCAACTGCAGAACGCCGATGTCCGCCCCGGACATGCGGCGCATGCCCCATGAGAAAGCCAGGTAAAGGCCGAGAAAGGCCAGCGGCACGCCGTACAGGCCTATCGTGTCCACGGCCGTGCCGTCTAAGCCGGCGAGCCCACTGTGAACCCAGTTCCAGGATGAAGTTTCCTTAAGGCCATCGAAGGTAACCGTCGACAGGACGAGAATCACAAAGGCCATGTTGGCGACCGATACGTGCTCGGGCCTTACAAGGCCGGCGGCGAAGGGCCGGAGGACCACCCTGCGTTCATCAGGGGCAGCCCGCTCAAAGCACGGGTAGCAGTCGACGCATTCACCCGCGGTGCATTCAAAAGGGCAGCGCCGGCAGGACCTGCGACGGTCGACCCTGATTTCGGTCAGTGAGAAACGGGCGAATAGACCGAACAACACGGAGAACGGGTCCCCATGGCGAAGCCAGTCATCCTTCCCGAAGTAGTACATTCCGATCCACTGGATGACGGAGAACACCACGATGATCGTCCCGAGGTCGCCCGGAACGGCGGCTCCCGAATACACATTTTCGATCCAGGCGAACACGCCGAACAGCACTACCGCAGGCCATGTCGACCACGCCTGCGGGTAGCGCTGGAGGGGAGCGAATCCTCTTGGGCCGGCAAGCAGGCGCTCGGCCAGTTCGAAGACGATCTTCCAGGGGTTGATGACATTCCAGACGTTGCCTATGACGGCTGCAGCAAAGCCCGCACCCACCCACCAGATGACCCAGATAAACGTCGGCGACAGGTTGTCGAGCGGCTTGTGCGAACCCGCCAGCGAGGTGGCGATCACCAGCCCGAACATGAATACGGACGCGGCCCTCGCCAGCCGCACGAACGCGGGCGATCCGACGCCGTGGCGAAACCACGGGCGCGAACTTAGGGAGTAGGTCGGGTACCCGGTACCGGCACCCACGCCCCTTACGAACACCCCTACCACCACAAAGGAGAGCGCCACCGCGGCGGCTGCGCCGGCCAGGAAATACGAGAGCGGCACCGGCAGGTCGTACCGGGCTCCAAAGCCATGGGCGTACGCGGGTTCAGCCGCCGCCAGGGCCACGACGGCGAGCGAGGCGACGATCAGACCATTCCTGTGGCCGGGGATCACGGCCCCCTGCTAGGCGACAGAGGCCGATCTCTCATCTGGGGAACACCTGGAACCAGCCCAATCGAACCTCCAGCTCCTCATCCTCGCCTCCACTGCCCCCGTGACCATCCTGGTGATCCATGCCATCTTCCCTATCGCTGGCGAGGGTGAACTTATGCAGCATGATCTCGAAATTTCCGGTGGCATCGGCGATGAAGTCGAACGAGGTTGGTTGGCCCGGAGCTACCTCGTTGTACAGATCGTACCCGTGAAGATGAAAGCCTCCCCTGACGTCGGACTCGACGTTGAAGGTGATGTGGTCACCCTGCTTGACCTTGATGATCTCCCCCTCCAGATTCCAGGAGTCGTTGGCGATGACGACGTCGAAGGTCAGCTCCTGGGGTTGAGAGCTCCCGCAGGCGGCTGCAAGAACCGCCAGGGTGGCGAGAGCCAATATGAGTAATCTGGTGGAACTCAGCTTCATTCTGTTACCTCGGTTGCAAGCGCCCGCTTTCCCTAGTTGCGGATACGGGCAAGTATGTCCGCGGTCGCCGGCCTGTCATCTATGTCGCTGCCGACGTATGCCCAGCGGATTGAGCGATCTGGATTGATGACGAACACCGCGGGGGCGGCCACGCCGTCACCCAGCAGGTCAAACACCCCGTAAGAGATGGAGGTCTCCTTCGTCGGATCGGCCAGCAGTGGATAGTCGGCCCGCACAAGGGCAGCCATGCTGCTTGCGCCCCTGACATCATCGACGCTTATGGCTGCCAGCGAGACATTGAGTTCTTCGAACTGGCCCAGACTGTTCTGCAGCTCGCCGAGCTGGCTACGGCAGATGCCTCAGAAAAAGCCCCGGTAAAAGACCACTACCGCAGCATCCCTGCCCCTCAGGAGGTCCGCCAGCGAGACCGAAACCCCCGCCGCCGACGTCAGCGTGAATTCAGGTGCCAGAGGACCCCCAGGCACGGCGTCGGAGGTGGGCGTCGCGACTGGAGTTGCCGACGGGCCAAGGTCAATGACAAATGGAGTGGCGGTGGGAATCGAGGAAGGCGGCGGCGAGCCGCAGGACATTACAAGGGCCGCCGAAAGCCCGGCTGCCAGGACTGAAAGCGCAGTAAGTCTACTGATCAATTACGCTTAACCTTTCTTGCGCTCAGGTAGGTGCGCATCGCCAGGGCGACCACTGATAGGAACGCCACCAGCACGACGACGGTTATGATGCCGGTAACGGGGTTGGATTTTCGTACTGTGACGTCAAAGTCGGCCATCCCGCTGCCCAGATCCCCTTCTACGGCAACCGTGAATACCCAGTCGCCAACCTGCTCGACCGTGAGGTCTATGTCCCAAAAGACGGGGTCCTCTTCGTAGAGGTCGGCGACCACACCCTCGAACGATTCGATCTCTGAACCCTGCTCGCCAAGGACCCGGCCTGACAGTGTCACCGTGGCTTGAGGAACAGCCGACCCCTTCGCCAGATCGACGACCCGCAGTGACACGTGTACGGCCCCGGGCGAGGGAGAACGTGGACTGGTACCGAAGGCGATCTCGTATGGACCGGCCCGCTCCTTCCGAAACTCTGTCACGCCACCGTGAGCCTCGACGGACTGCGGCCACAGCACGGCCGTCATCAGCACGGACGTCATGACGACGAGCACGGTGAAATGTCGCTGCACGCAGTAAATGGGGCAAGCCTCCAGCCATCCGCCATTCGGGGACGGAAATCTCGGTAGGGCGTCGAGGGACGACGCGACGGAATCAGACCGAAATGCGAGGCGGCCTGACCGGTGGCGATGGGCCGAACTGCTCAAGTCTACTCAGTCGGGCCAACGGCTGATCAAGGCTTACGGGCGGCTCTATGGCCGATCGAATCAGCAGGCCGCGGTCGTCTCCCACACCCGAAGGAGATGACGGCAATCCGTCCTCGCCCGGTATGGCTGTAGCCATGTCGGGCTCGGCGGGCGCGGGCATCGGATGAGCGTGTAATTCCAGGTAGCTATGGGAGTGGGGACCGTCGCGAGCAATGTGACTGTGAAATGGCAGACGCTCTGCGTAGTGGTGGTCTATCAGCGGTCCATATGCCGGCACCATGACCGCCGCCGCGAACAGCAGGCCCGCGGCGATGGGCGCCAATACCCCTGTCGGGAGACCCACACCGATCCTAATCACAATCAAATTGTAGCAAGGCGATGTGACAGGGCGGTCTGCACCAATCGCCACACGCCGCACCGTCAAGGCGTGCAAACGGGCCTCGGGCTAGGGGCCTCGGCCCTCTGACAGCCATCCCGAGACCGTCTCGATGTCCTTGTCACCGCGACCGCTCAAGCCGACCAGGACTATCGATTCTTCCGGAACGTCCGGCACCCAGCTCGACAGGTATGCGATCGCGTGGGCGGGCTCGAGGGCGGGGATGATGCCCTCCGCCCGGCACAGGAGCCGAAAGCCCTCTATCGCCTCTTCGTCCCTCACGCTCACGTAGCGGGCCCGTCCGCTGTCCTTCAGGTAGCTGTGCTCGGGACCGACGCCAGGGTAATCGAGGCCCGCCGAGATGCTGTGGGTCTCCACGACCTGGCCGTCCTCATCCTGAAGCAGATAAGACATGCTGCCATGCAGCACGCCGATTTCTCCGGATACAAGCGTGGCTGCATTCTCCCCGGAGGCGGTTCCTGTGCCCCCTGCTTCCACGCCAATCAGCTCTACCTGTTCGTCAGCGATGAACGGGTGGAAAAGGCCGATGGCATTGCTTCCGCCGCCGACGCATGCCAGGACGTGGTCGGGCAGACGACCTTCAGCCTCGATGATCTGGTCTCTCGCCTCGGCGCCGATAACGGACTGCAGGTCGCGCACGATCGCCGGGTAGGGATGGGGACCCACAGCGCTGCCTATCAGGTAATGGGTGGTCTCAACGTTGGTAACCCAGTCCCGGATGCACTCGTTGATGGCGTCCTTGAGGGTGCGGCTGCCGGAGGAGACGGGCCTGACCTCGGCTCCAAGCAGTTCCATCCGAAATACGTTGAGCCGCTGGCGGGCGATGTCCTCCTCTCCCATGTAGACGATGCACTCGACGTCCATCATCGCGCATGCGGTCGCCGTCGCCACCCCGTGCTGGCCTGCCCCGGTCTCGGCTATGATCCTCTCCTTTCCCATGCGCCTCGCCAGAATAGCCTGTCCCAGGGCGTTGTTGATCTTGTGCGCTCCTGTATGGGCCAGATCCTCGCGCTTGATGTAGATCCGGGCGCCGCCCAGGCTGCGGGTCAGATTCTCCGCAAAGTAGAGGGGCGTCGGGCGACCCGTATAGCTGCGACCCAGATCCTCCAGCTGACGAGCGAATCCGCGGTCGCCGATCGCAGCCTCATACTCACGCGTGAGCTGGTCCAGGGCATGCATGAGCGTTTCAGGCACGTACTGGCCGCCGAAAGGTCCAAAGCGTCCTCGCTGGTCGGGCTGTGAGTGGGGTGTTTGCATCTCTGTAGCGGAAGGGGTCAGCAGCCATTATATGGGCGTGCGGCCAGCCCGACAGTGAGGGGGACGATGATAGAATCGGTGGCGGGGAGGCGCCTCGCCGTCGCCTGCGCGAATGGCTGGGATCGAGAGGATCGACCGCCGGTTACATGGAAAGTGCGTTCAAGATATCCGGGCCTTTTGGCGTCGCCGCCTTCGCGCTGGTGATCCTGATTTCTGCGGCCGCCTGCACTCCGGCCACGATTGACCTTGAGCGGTCCGACAATGGAGCGCGGGTGCAGGCCGCGCGCGGCGACTTCGTAACCATCGCTCTACCGTCCTTCCCCGGCGCCGATCAGGGCTGGGTCGCCACGCATCTGGAAAGCAGGATGCTCAGGGCGGAGGAGGAGCCGAGGTTCGTGGCACGTTCCGATGCCGGTGAGGCACCGGGAGTCGAGCTCTTTCGATATCGCGTCATGGCGGACGGCGAGACGACTGTGCAGTTCGAGTACACCGGCGACGACGGTGATCGACTGGGGTCGCCGGTAAGCTTCAGCGTCACCTTCCTCATCGGCGGGCCGGCTGGCCCCTAGCCCTCGGGAATGCCGATCTACGAGTACACCTGCACCGGGTGCGGACTTGCCTTTCAGCTTCGAAGGTCTGTATCCAGCCTGAGTGCCCGGGCACCGTGCCCGACCTGTGGCGACCTCGGCGACCGGCGTCTTTCGCTACCTTCGCTGGTCGCTGCCTCCAACGGCCAGGCTCACCGAGGCCCGGAGGGCGGGGGTGGCTGCTGCGGCGGGGGCTGCCGCACCGGCGGATAGCGTGGCCGGGGACCGCGGGCCCGCCGCCAGGTCCGCGCCGCTCCCGGCAACTGCGATGACCGCCCTCATCGAGGAGCCGCGGCGCCTTTAGCCGAATCTCCCGCAGACCACAACCCGTGAACTCGGCGGGCGATAAGGTACATCGAAAGCAGTAGCGCCTCCACGACGGTCGACCCTACTATCCACATCGTCGCGTCGAAGAAAAAGCCCTGCGGGAACATCATCAACAGCACGTCGCGGTTGGGGTCCAATTGCCACAGGTCGTTAGAGAATGACACCAGGTGGAAGGCCAGAAACAACCGATCGAAACCCACCAGGGACGCCAGTCCAACGACCGCCACCAGGCCGAGCGTTAGCAGCCCGCCCGCGCCCAGAAGGTCGCCTGCGATGCCGAGCCACCGCCGCCGATACACAAATGCTCCGGCGAGCAGGAAAAAGCCAATGTAGCCCCCGGTGGCGACGTGGACCATCCACACGCCCCGGACCAGGCCCTTGACGTCGATCATGTGGGCAATCTCTCGGTCGTTGTATATGCTTCTGAGCACTCCATGCTGGACTACTCTGACCTCGAGTACATCGGCGTCGTTGTTGAAGTATTCGCGGAAGGCCGCGCCGGCCCTGATCAGCTCGTCGCGTTCAATGCCGGTTCTTTCGGCCACGCCGTACTTATCGAAACCGTAGCTGTATAGGAACGGTGCGTTTATCACCCAGCGGACGTTGGACGTGACGAGAAACACCGGTATACAGACGATGAAGAGCGCGGTCAACGCAAGCCTCAAGGGTCGCACGGCTCGATGTTAGCACAGGGATTTTCGGAGCCGGAAGGTGATGCCCAAGGGGTCCGCAGCCAGATGGACGGCCGCGAGCAGGCAGCCGGAGCCAGCGAATTCGACGAGAGTTTCCAGGGCCTGATGAACGTGCTGGATCGGCTTCGCGCCCCCGATGGCTGCCCCTGGGACCGCGATCAGACCAGAGAATCCCTGCGCGACCAGTTCCTGGAGGAGGCGTATGAACTTGTCGAGGCGCTGGATGAGGATGACGACGAGGCAATAATGGAGGAGGTGGGGGACGTCCTGCTGCACGCTGCCTATCAGATGCAGCTTGGCAAGGAGGAGGGACGATTCTCCGAGCCCGAAGTGTTCGGGGCGCTCATCTCCAAGCTCGTCCGCAGGCATCCACATGTATTCGAGGCCGACCGCGAGGACCTGGATGCCTCGCAGGTGGTGGCAAACTGGGACGAGATCAAGAGGGCCGAAAAGCCACATTCCCGCCGTCGATCGGCGATCGACGGCGTGCCCCGGGCGACGCCATCCCTGGCCGGCGCCCAGGCCATACAGGGCAAGGCGCGAAGAACTGGCTTTGACTGGGAAGACGTCGCCGGGGTGCTCGAAAAGGTCCGCGAGGAGATAGATGAACTTGGCGCCGCCACCACGGCGGAGGAGGCGGAAGCCGAATTCGGAGACCTGCTCTTTTCGCTGGTGAACGCCGCAAGGTGGCTGCAGATCGATGCCGAAACGGCGCTCCGCAAGGCCAACCGACGATTCGCCTCAAGGTTCAGGGCGATGGAGATGCTGGCGCAGGAGCGTGGCGACGAGTTCCGAGCGCTTTGCGCCGAGGATAAGGAATCGTTGTGGAGACAGGTTAAGGAGAGGCCCGTCTAGCGGGTCGAGAGCGACGCTAACGCAGACTCTCTGCCCACAGCCGTCGCTCCAGCTCGCTGGTCACCGACTCGACCAGCGTTTCGGACAGGGGCCGGAGCAGCCGCTGTCCCAGGCTGCGGCGAGGCCCCATTCGCACCACCCTCCTGGTGCAGCCGGCCAGTTTGGCGGCCCGGTCAACCGCAAGGTCCAGATCGCCTAGCTCATCCACCAGGCCCGCCTCAAGGGCCCTGGCCGCCCAGAATACCTCGCCGGTCGCAAGCTCCCTGGCCGTAGAGCAGTCGAGACCCCTTGCATCGGCGACTATCTCGACGAATCGATCATAGGACTCATCGGTGAGCTGCTGCATCTTCGCCTCTTCTTCGGGCGTGAAGGGCCTCCAGACGGCGCCCATGTCCTTGAGCTCGCCGCTCTTTGTAACGCTCACGTCGACACCGATCTTTTCAAGTGCCGCGCGCAGCATGGGCCGGACCGAGATGACTCCGATCGATCCCACAAGCGCACCCGGAGTCGCGACGATCCGCTGAGCGCCGCAGGCGACCATGTAGGCACCGGACGCACCCACTCCACGTATGGCTGCAACCACCGGCTTTTGCTCGGCAACCTTGGCCACGCAGCGATAGATGTACTCCGACGCCGGCACTGAGCCCCCGGGCGAGTCGATGTCGAGCACCATCGCCCTTACGGACCTTGCCATCCGTACCTGGTCAAAGACCCTCTCATAGGGAGCCGACCTGACTCCACCACCTATGGTGCCGAACAGTTCGACGACCGCGATCTTGTCTCGTCGAGGTATCAGGCGCATCGGCCGATTTTAACCGAATACGCCGTCGGATAGACTCGTTGACCTCCCACCGGACAGCTACTTACACTTGCGCGGTTCTCCTACTCTCCATGACACGCAGCGACGACAGCCCGGCCCTGGCAGAAGATATCCTCACCAAACTCGAGCGGGTCGCGGCGGACGCGGCGCGTGAGGCCGGGCATCTGGTCATGGACTACTTCGGCCGACCCCTGGACGTCGAGTACAAGGGAGAGAGCCAGTCGGACCCGGTAACCGAAGCCGATCGGCAGAGCCAGGCTCTCCTTACGGGCCGCATCAAGGCCACCTTCCCGGATCACGCGATCGTAGGGGAGGAGGACGAAGCCGCATCGGTCGAGCCCCTGCCGGACTTCGTGTGGGTGCTCGATCCCCTGGATGGTACGAGAAACTTCTCGCAGGGGCTGCCCATGTTCGCCTCCTCGGTGGGGGTCTTGCTAAGGGGCGCGCCCGTCGCCGGAGCGATCTTCATTCCCTGGCCGGGGGTCGGGGGCCGGGTAATTCACGCAAGGACGGGCGGGGGCGCGGCATGCGACGGCACGCCCCTTAATGCTCTCTGCGCGGCTGAGCCGGATTCTCGACGTCTCGTCGGCCTGCCCGGAGGGTTCAGCCATCGCTTCAGATTCGACGAATCGATGAGAAGCAGGGTGGGTGAGGCGCGGCAGACGGGCTCAATCGCCTACGAACTGGCGATGGTGGCATCAGGGACCTTCCAGTACAGCGCACTGACCGGCTCGCTCTCACTCTGGGACGTGGCAGCAGCGTCCGTGATCGTCGCCGAGGCGGGCGGCAGGGTGCTGGTCGGCGAGAAGGCGGGAGCGGGACGATCCTGGTGTCCATTAAGCACGTTCGTCCCCGGCTGGGAGGACGATCCCCCGAGCGGTGCGGACCTTCACAAGTGGTACAGGCCGATGATCTTTGGCTCTCCCGGTGTCGCCGACGCCGTAGCGGCCGGCATAAGGCCCCGCGGCCGCTGGACAAGAGGGCTGAGGCGATGGGTCAGGCGTGTGCGGAATCCTCAGCGGTCCTGAAGGCAATCGAAGCGGCGGGACCCTGCGCTGCGGTGACGCATCGGGCTGAGGGCGGGATGATTGCGGCGCTCAGTTAGGATCACGCGCCTGTTGGGCTCGCGACCCGCCTTAAGGAGAACCGCAGCCGGCGTCGGCCCCGGGGAAGGGCAAACGCCCGCGGCGGTCAGACCAGGGGCCAGGGGACATTGAGGTAGGGATCGAGCACCGGGTGCACGGGCGTCTCGAGGATCCCGGCGAGGCGTGCCCTGAGCGCGTCCAGCTCGGCAACGCTGATCTGGCCCTCTAGGATCGTCCCCAGGGTGCCTCCCGCATCGAGCTCCCGCGTCAGGGCCTGGAGGTCGGCGACGAGCCCTTCCGGAATGGGCTCGCCCCAGAACTCGAGCATGACGGTCCTGACCTTGAATTGCTCGTTGAATGTCAGGCCGTGGTCCACGCTCCAGAGCGCTCCTCGGGAATCCTTAAGAAAGTGGCCTCCCTTGCGATCGCCGTTATTCACAAGGAGATCGAAGGCGGCAAACGGGGCCAGCTCGTCCAGCCTTTCCTCACGCAGGTTAAAGTAGGTCACGCTCGGGTCGAATTCCACAAAGCGCTGCATGGACCCGGGTCCGTGGGGCCCATCCCTGATCACGGTCATGGGAATTCGCGGCCAACCCAGGCGCTCAGAGACCATGAAGGCAGCGTACTCCCTCAGATACAGGGTCCCATCGGGGTAGTCCGCGAGCGGCCTCTCGCCGGCCCTGGGCTTGTAGATCGCGCGCATCACGCTACCGCCATCCCCCGCGTCAAGGTGAACGAGGAAAGTGTAATTGGACCCGAGGCGCACCTGCGCGCCGGCCACTATCTCGGCCGACTCCAGTATGGTTCGGGCCAGGTCGGGCGGCGGATCGACTAGCCGGGGCTCGGGCCGGCCGGCGGATAGAGGCGGCGGATTGGTAGGCACCAGGGGATCTACATTCTGGATGCGGGCTGCTCTGGCCCTTAAGGTCTGTCAGGGATGCGTATGGCCCGGTTGCCGTTCACCATCGGGCACTTGTGACCTCCCCGCTCTTCTGACTCCATGGGCGCCCCGCACAGGGGACAGAGAGGCCTTCCAGCCGCGCATACCTCCAGTGCCTGTTCGGCGAATTCGCCGACCCTGGAGCGGCTTGCCCAGAGCGCGATGTCGGCGGGGGCGTCGTCCTCCATCATCTGAGGAGACTCGATGTCGTGCGCCTCGATGATGAACATCCCGTGGGAGTCCTGATGCCTCAGTGCGAGCCGACCTGCCTTGAACTGGACCCTGGTCAGCGGGTCGGCCTCGCGCTCCTCATCCGCAGATGCCGAGGCCGCCGCGTCTTCGCCCTCCCGAACTACGCTGGTCATCTGGTGGATGGCCAGGGCGAGCTGGAAGAGCTGCTCTTTCTCCAGCCACACGTCCGCCCTGCTTGAGTCGCTCTCTGCGATTATGCGAAACGTGCGCCGGCCGGGCTCGCCGACTGCCTCGGCCTCTAGACGGGAGATGCGGGTGAAATCGACCTTAGCGTCGGCCATCGCGACAGATGCTAGCGGGGGACCGGGGCAGAGGACCCGGGCGGCCGGACAACCTGCGCCCCCGGCGAACCGGGGCTCGCTGAGCTGAACGAGTGCAGCTAGTAGACATATGCCGGCCCCGGAACGAACGGGAATCGGTCGGCAAGACCCTGCCTCAAGGTAAATCCCAGACCGGGGCGGTCAACGGCGCGCACGCAGCCATCCTCGATCTCGAAAGGCTCCTCGAACAGCTCCCAGATCAGCGGGGACGCGCTCTGCGAGACCTCGAAGATATGACAGGCCGGAGCATGCATGGCCAGGTGGATGGAGGCTGCAACGATCACCCCGCTTGACCAGACGTGGGGTGCCAGTCTCACGCCATGGGCATGCGCCAGTGCGGCGATGCGGCGGCATTCGGTGAAGCCGCCGGCGATGGCTATGTCGGGCTGGAGAATGTCGACCGCGTTCATCCGCAGCAGATCCAGCACGTCAAAGCGCGTGGACTCGCTCTCGCCTGACGAGATGGGGACGGTTGTCGATGCCCGCACCTCTGCCTGTCCGGCGTGGTTGTCATAGGAGACAGGCTCTTCGAACCAGGCGACTCCCTGCTCTTCCAACATCCTGGCGAGCCGCTTTGCGGTCGAGACGTCAAGGGACCCGTGCGCGTCGACCATTATCTCCACGTCCTCCCCCAGCGCCCTTCGGGCCGCGGCCACCCGGGTGGCCGCCTTGGCCAGGGAGAATCCATCGCGTCCCTCGGCACGCATCTTCACTGCGGAAAAGCCCCTCGCCGCGTAGCCGGCCATCTCCTCGCCCGCCTGCTGTCCGGGGGCCCACCCGCCGGATGCGTAGCCGCGAACGCTGGTGCGCGCCGCTCCCAGCAGCCTATATATCGGCTGGCCCAGAGATTTGCCCAGGATATCCCAGAGCGCGATGTCGACCCCTGCAATGGCACACAGCGTGTCCCCCCTGCGCGAAGAAGCTGGCTGGGGGTAGCCTCGCTCGAGGGCCGGCTCGCCGCGCGAGCCACTGTACATACGCTCCCAGTGGCCCTCTATCAGGCCCGGGTCCCGGCCCAGGAGCTGGGGACGCAGCTGGGTTTCCACAACGGCCTTGACCACCTCGGCGTTGCCCTGGCCGGCCCCGATGCCCGTTATCCCCTCGTCTGTCTCGACCTCGACGATGCAGTTGTCCATCTTGACGGCGACCCCGAGGTCCGTCCGCCAGCGCTTTTCCTCCGGCACCACGGCCGACAGCAGGGTCGCGCGAACGTCGGTTATCTTCACTGGGCCGCCAGCTTGACGACCGGGTTGTCGGCCGGAGTCGGCCAGCAGGAATAAAGGTTGCCCGACGAATCGCCCCAGATGCCGTGACCGCGGTGGAGGCCTCGCGCGATTATGTCCCCATCCAGCGTCATGACCGTCAGTCGCGGGACCTGGTCGGTAACGAAGATGCGATCCGACCCATCAACGTAGATGTCCATGGGCTTGTAGTGGTCGGTCCACACATCCAGCAGCTCGCCGTCCAACGTGAATACCTGGATGCGCAGGTTCTCTCGATCGGCCACGAGCACGCGGTCCCGGCGATCAATCCAGATGGCGTGGGGCACGGTGAACTGCCCCCTGCCCTGACCGGCCTGTCCCCAACCTCCGATCAGCTCCCCATCCGCAGAGAATCGGTGAATGCGTGAATTGCCGTAGCCGTCGGAAACGAACACATCCCCACTGGCCCGGTGGACGGCGACATCCGCCGGGTGGGCGAAAGGGGCCTGAAGACTGGGCGTGTCGGGCCTTCCCAGGCGCAGCAGAACGTCGCCGCCGGTGCTGAACTTGGTAACGGTGTGTCCATCCTTGTCGGTGACCCAGATCTCGTCGTCGACCGTGATCGACATGCCGTGGCCCTCCGTCACTTCTCCTTCGCCGAACGAGCCGACAAGAGAGCCTTGCTGATCAAACACGAGTATGGGTGGATCGGTGCGCCTGAGTACGTATACGCGATCATCAGAATCCACGCAGCAGGCGCTGACGGCCCCCCATGACATCCCGGCCGGCAACTGACCGAACGGCTTTACCACTTCGAAGCTCACCCGCCCTGCGCTGCCGATCACACGCTTTCGCATTCCGGAATTCTACTCCACGGGCTCAGGAGGGAACTGTACGGCCAGACCGGCGCGGGCTATCCGTCCGGCGGGATGTCCGCTAATGCGCCGAGGAGACTCCTTTGCCTGCAATGATGGACGCCATGTAGCCCGCACCGAACCCGTTGTCAATGTTCACGACCGCAACGCCCGGTGAACAGGCGTTCAGCATCGTAAGCAGAGGCCCCACCCCCTCGAAGCTGGCGCCATAGCCCACGCTGGTGGGTACAGCTATTACGGGTGCGCTCACCAGCCCCGATACAACAGACGGCAACACGCCATCCATGCCGGCAACCGCCACGATCGCGTCCGCCCTCCTCAGGTCGCCGAGCCGATCCAGAAGGCGATGCAGTCCGGCCACACCGGCATCCAGGATGCACTCGACCTCACTGTCCATCCACTCGGCCGTCTCGGCCGCTTCGCTCGCCACCGGAAGGTCTGCGGTGCCGCCGCTGATCACGGCAACACGTCCGGTCCTTTTCCTCGCGGGACGACGATCCACCTTGATCGTCTTCGCCGTAGGTTCGTACGAGGCCTCGGGCGCCACTGCGGCAACGGCGTCGTGCATCTCGCCGGTGGCGCGCGTGACCAGCAGTCGGTCGGCGTGAGAGAGGATCTCCCGGGCCAGTCGACCGACCTGTTCGGGGGTCTTACCCTGGCCGAAGATCACCTCGGGGAAGCCGGTCCGGAGTTGGCGATGGTGGTCGACTCGCGCGAACCCGAGATCCCGGTAGGGCATCTGGGCGAGTGCTTCCACCAGATCCTCGGTGTCCAGCTCGCCGACGGAGTAGCGCCTGAGCAGCGTCCTTAAAGCAGTCTCGTCGATCTGGAGCCTCCCTTTGAGGCTAGTATAGGCAACAACACCGTGGGATGGGCCGGACGGTCCCCACCCGAGCGGGGCCGTCCTGATTGAGAGGTGGATGGCCACTTGCTACCATGCCGCTTATTGTCGGCGGTCCGTCCGCCGACCGAGGAGGGTCCATCGTGGAGATCGTTGGCTACGCAGATAGATTTAGCGTCCACCCAGGCGAGACGATCAGATTCATGGTCAGCTCCCGGCACGAGACCTACGGGGCGGGCATAGTCCGTCTCATACACGGCGATGAGAATCCGCTCGGGCCCGGCTACAGGGACGAGCGGATTGCAACCGAGATCGACGGCGAACATCCCGGGAAGGTGCAGCCCATTCGCAACGGCTCGTACGTGACGGTCAAGGGCCACGCAGACCTGGATCTGACGGGCAGTTTCACCCTGCAGGCGTGGATATACCCCACCACGCCGGACAGAGAACAGACAATCATCGGCAGATGGTCCGCGGAGGATGCCGCCGGCTACAGGCTGATGATATGCGGGGACGGATCACTCGGAATCTCGGTGGGAGACGGCTCGGCCACCGAGACCGTTTCCACCGGCACCCCGATGCGCGGCGGAGTCTGGTATTTCGCAGCCGCGTCCTACGACGCCGATGCGGGAGCAGTGTCGCTCTACCAGCTGCCGCTTACCATGTGGCCGCAGGAGCCGAGCAGGTCGGTCCTGGCAAGGGACACCGGCACCCTGCCTCTCAAGGGCGCCGGCGGCCCATTCACCATGGCCGCTCACCTGACCTCCCTGGCCGACGGCAAGCCGGTTGCACTGGCCAAGTACAACGGGAAGATCGACAGCCCCAGGGTCTATGCCGCCGCATTGACCGAGGACGAGGTAGAGCGCCTGAGACGGAACGCCCCGCCCGGCGAGGTTGGTGACGGATCCCTGCGGTCCGCCTGGACGTTTACCACCAACTTTTCGACCGACGAGGTCGACGACATATCCGGACGAGGTCACACCGGGCGTGCCGTGAACCGCCCCTACAGGGCCATGACCGGCCATCTGTGGCGGGGCCAGGAGCACAACTTCCGCATCGCCCCGGAGCTCTACGGGGCGATGTACTTTCACGACGACGATCTCGACGACGCCGGCTGGGACGTTGATTTCGAGCTGACCGTGCCCGAGACGATGCGAAGCGGCATCTACGCCGCCCATCTGAGGGCCGGCGACTCCGAGGACTACGTACCGTTCTTCGTGCGTCCACCCAGGGGAACCTCGACGGCCCCGGCGCTGTTCCTCGTGCCGACCAACAGCTATCTCTCGTACGCAAACATCCACATATTCGCCTACACCGACATCAAGTACGTCGAGCTGGGCAGACTCGCGGGTGGTGAGGAGATCACGTTCGATTACCCGGTCGATCCGCGCGACCTTTATATGATCGAAAACAAGCTGCGCAGCCAGTATGACCGGCATTCGGACAACAGCGGGGTTTCGCACTCCTCGAGGCTGAGGCCCATACTGAACATGCGCCCCAAGTACCATTCGCCGCTGCTGCACTTCGGCCGCGGGGCTCCCCACCAGTTCAACGCCGACCTGCACCTCACGGACTGGCTGGAGCAGATGGGGCACGATTTCGACGTTGCAACGGACGAGGACCTTCAGAGAGAGGGTGTCGACCTGCTGCGGAGATACCGTGTGGTCCTGACGGGCTCGCACCCCGAGTACTGGACAAGCCAGGGCCTTGACGCCCTGGAGGCCTACCTCAAGGAGGGCGGCAGGAACATGTACCTCGGAGGCAATGGCTACTACTGGGTTACCTCGTTTGCCGCAGAGTCGACGCACTGCATCGAGGTGCGCCGTCACCGCGGCACGGAGGCCTGGGAGGCGGCGGCCGGCGAGTACTATCACCAGAGTACCGGCGAGCTGGGCGGCCTGTGGCGCTTCAGGGGAAGGGCTCCCCAGGAACTGGTCGGAGTAGGCTTCACCTCCCAGGGCTTTGACGTGTCGCTGCCCTACCAGATGGGTGCCGATTCCGCCGATCCGCGCGCCGAGTTCATAGTCGACGGGCTGACCGAGGGTGAGAGCTTCGGAGCATACGGACTCACACAGGGCGGTGCCGGCGGATTCGAAATCGATCGGGCCGACACCGAGCTGGGCACGCCACCACATGCGCTGGTCCTCGCCACGACCGAGGGGTTCTCGGACGTATATCAGCACGTCATAGAGGAGGTGCTGCTTAACGACGGCATGCAGGGCGGCTCGGTCAACCCGCTGGTAAGGGGTGACATCGTCTTCTACGAGGGTCCGAAGGGAGGAGCGGTCTTTTCGGTCGGCTCTATCTCATGGTGCGGGGCACTGTCCCACAATGACTACGATAATGATGTCTCGCGCATGACCGACAACGTACTTCGCCGCTTCATATCCGAGGAGGAGATCTGAAGGACTTGGGCGCACCGCACATCACCCACGCCCCCTCCGCCGTCGAAGGTGAGCGTACGCACGCCGACAAGGCACAGGCGCTCCGGCGCGAGCTCACAGGCTACGGATCAGTAGTGGTCGCCTACTCCGGCGGGGTCGACAGTGCGCTGGTGGCGGCGGTCGCTCAGGAGGTACTGGGTGACCGAGCGCTGGCGGTCACTGCCGATTCTCCGAGCCTGGCGAGGAGTGAGCTGGCCCAGGCCGCGGAGATAGCGGACCGGATCGGAATCGCTCACAGGACGATCCGCACCAACGAGCTCGACCGTGAGGGCTACCGCGCCAACGGTCCTGACCGCTGTTATTTCTGCAAGGACACGCTTTACTCGGAGCTCAAGAAGATAGCCAGCCTGGAGGGCTACGGAGCGGTGGCCAACGGGACGAATGTTGACGATCTCGGAGATTTCCGGCCGGGCATATCCGCAGCAGCCCAGCACGGTGTGCGAAGCCCGCTCGCCGACGCGGGGCTGACGAAGGAGGAGGTTCGGGAGCAGGCCAGGGATATTGGCCTTGCGGTGTGGGACAAGCCCGCGCAGGCGTGCCTTGCTTCACGTATCCCCTACGGGACCTCCGTCACTACTGAGACCCTGGGGCGCATAGGCGACGCCGAGGCGGCCCTCCGGAAGCTCGGACTGGAGCAGGTGCGGGTTCGACACCACGGCCGCGTGGCCCGCATAGAGGTGCCTGCGGAGCAGATCTCAAAGATGGTCGAACCATCCGCCAGGGCAAAGATCGCCGCCGCGGTCAAGGGGGCCGGATATGCGTACGTGGCGGTCGATCTGGAGGGTTTTCGTTCGGGCTCAATGAACGAGGTCCTGGATCCGGCGCAGGATGTGAGAAGCCAGGACTCGTGATTTCATCACGCTCGAAAGAGCCTTCGGCCGACTTCGAAGGGCGGGGTCAGCAGGGCCGTTGAGACTCCCGGGCAAGGTTGCGCTTATCACCGGCGGCGCAGGGGGCCTGGGCGCCTGCCAGGCACGGCTCTTTGCCGCCGAGGGCGCGGACGTTGCAATCGCCGACCTGAGGGAGCGCGAGGCAGGGAAGCTGGCTTCCGAGATCGAGGCCAGCGGGGGCCGCTCGATCCACATGCGTCTGGATGTGACCGAGGAGGCCTCATGGGCCGAGGCCGTAGATGCGACGGTCACGCGGCTCGGGCGTCCGACGGTACTGGTACAGAACGCCGGGATCTACGTCCGCGACTCAATCTCCACGGCGACGCTCGAGCAGTGGGAGGCCGTGATGGCGGTCAATTCCAGGGGCGTGTTCCTGGGCACCAGGGCCGTCGTGCCGCATATGGTCGAGGCGGGGGGAGGCTCGATCGTAAACGTATCGTCCACTTCGGGCATCGTGGGCAGCCGCATCTCGGCTGCCTATAACCCTTCCAAGGCCGCCGTGCGCGTGTTCACCAAGTCGACCGCCATTCAGTACGCCTCCAGCAACATAAGGGCCAATTCGATTCACCCGGGTCCCACGGATACCGAGATGCTGGACCTGGTTTACCCGACGGTCGAGGTCAGGAAGCAGAGGGAGCTCGAGGTCCCCCTGGGCCGGTTCGCCAGCGCACTTGACGTCGCTTACGCCGCGCTGTTCCTCGCATCCGATGAATCATCCTACGTGACAGGTACAGAACTGGTGTTGGACGGCGGTTTGACGGCCCAGTAGACTCCGCAGCGGTGACACCCAATCGATCTATGTGGGGGCGACTTCAGTGGACCTAGGTCTGAGCGGCAAGGTGGCGTTCGTCGGGGGCTCTTCGCGTGGCATCGGCAAGGCGATCGCCAGGTCATTCCTGGCGGAAGGCGCCAGGGTCGTTGTGACCGGGAGGGGAAGGGAGTCTCTGGACCGGGCGACCGAGGAGCTGGCAGGTGAGTTCGGGGTCGACGCTGTACTGGCGATCGAGGCGGACCTCACGAGGCCCGGGCCGATCGATTCCGCACTGAGCAGCGCCGAAGAGCGATTCGGGACCATCGACTGTCTGGTTGCCAACATCGGGAACGCGCTTACCGAGGAAACGGGCTGGAACATACCGGAGGAGAGCTGGTCCGCCGACATGGCGTCCAACTTCTGGTCAGGCGTGCGGTTGGTACAGAAGGTCATACCATCGATGCTCCGCGCGGGCGGCGGTTCGATCGTGTTTACGAACTCCATTGCGGGCCTTGAGAGCCATCCCGCCGCCATTCCCTACAACGCGGCGAAGGCGGCCCTGGCCAACTATGCAAAGAACCTGGCGGTCAGGCTGGGGCCGACCGGGATAAGGGTGAACTCCGTGGCGCCCGGCAACGTGATATTCCCGGGCGGTTTCTGGGAGGGCCAGGTCGAATCCGACGCCGAGGCAATGCGATCGATGCTGGACCGGAATGTTGCCCTCCGGCGCTTCGGTACGCCTGAGGAGATCGCCGACCTCATCGTGTTCGTATCGTCCGGCAGGTGCGGCTTTCTCACCGGCTCGATGATAGTCAGCGACGGCGGCCAGACCCACCGCATCTGAGGCCGCAGCCCCCCATGTCTTTTGGGCGGGCCGCCCCGGGCGCGATTCGAAGGCGTTGTCGCCCGATCCCTCCCGGCCGCTGACGGGCCGGGCGCTGATGCAACGGCCCACCTCGCGGGTATAATCGCCGGTACCGGCGCACAAGCAGATTTCGAGTGCGCCCTGCGCAGCGATCGTACGGCGCGGGCAGGAACCGAGGAGGAGACATGAGCGACGCGTTCAACCGCGAGGCGGCCACCTACACCACCAACCACCCGATCTCCAGGGGACTGCAGGCCGAGGCCCGCAAGTACCTGCCGGGGGGCAGTTCGCGCGGGACCGCGTACTTCGACCCCTACCCTTTCTTCGTGGACCACGCCGCCGGCCACCACGTCTACGACGTCGACGGCAACCGGTACCTGGACTTCATGATCAATGCCACGACCTATATCGTCGGGCACGCAAACCCGGCCGTGGTCGGGGCCGTCAAGGAGCAGGCCGATAAGGGCCTGAGCTACTCGGCTCCCACCGAGGCGCAGGTGCGCCTGGCCAGGCTGATAGTAGACCGGGTGCCGTCGGTCGAGAAGGTGCGCTTTACCAACTCGGGGACGGAGGGAACACTCAACGCCATCCGCATGGCCCGCACCTACACGGGCAAGACCAAGTTCGCCAAGTTCGAGGGCGGCTACCACGGCAACCACGAGTTCGTTTCGGTGAGCGTCTACACACCCCTTAGCAAGCTCGACCCGGACAGGACCACCGCCGTACGCGAGTGGCCAGGCCAGCCGCAGAGCGTGGTGGACGATGTGATCGTCCTGCCCTACAACGACATCGACCGCTGCGAGGAGACGATCCGCAGGCACGCCCATGAACTGGCGGCCGTGATAATGGAGCCCGTTGCGTCCAACTTCGGGTACATCCCGGCAAAGCCGGAATTCCTCAGGGGAATACGCGAGCTCACCGAGGAGCTGGGCATAGTCCTGATATTCGACGAGGTGCAGAGCTTTAGGCTTTCACAGGGCGGGGCGCAGGAGATGTACGGGGTGATTCCCGACGTCACCACGTTCGGGAAGATCATCGGCGGTGGCCTGCCGGTCGGGGCATGGGGCGGCAAGGACGAGCTGATGGCCCTCTACGACAACGAGAACAGCCCCGCGATCACCCACGCCGGAACGTTCAACGCCAACCCTCCCACCATGGTCGCGGGCGAAGAGACCCTAAAGCAGCTGACCCCTGACGTCTACGATCGCATGAACCTGCTCGGAGACCAGCTGCGGGCCAAGATCAACGCCGTGTTCGGCGAGCTGGAGATGGAGGGTCAGGCGACCGGAATAGGATCGCTGTTCGGCCTCCATTTCACTTCCGCACAGATCAACGACTACCGTGACATGATGCATGGCGACCAGGACCTGAAGGCGTCCTTTTACACCGGCATGATGAACGAGGGCGTGCTGATGTTCAGCAAGGCCCAGGGTGCCCTCTGCACGCTGACCACCGAGCGTGAGGTGGACGATTTCGTCGACGCCTCACGAGCCGTGCTTCAGCGCCTGCGAGACTGAATGATCAGGTCAGGGACGGCTCGACCCGCGGTCCGGCCTCAGGACCGGGGTCCCACGGCGCCGGACTCTCGCATCGCCGCTATCTCGGCACCCGAGTAGCCCACCTCGCCCAAAACCGCATCGGTATGCTGACCCAGGTCCGGCGGCGGTCGGCGCAGGGTCGCCGGCGTAACCGACAGCTTGGCAGCTGGTCCAACGTTCTTGATGGGCCCGAGCGACGGATGGTCGATGTCCATCTCCATGCCCCGGGCCCGGACATGCTCGTCAGCGTATACGTCGGCGATATCGTAGATCGGCCCTGACGGTACGTTGTTTTCGGTCAAACGCTCACACCATTCTGCGGTGCCGCGCTTTACCAGCGTCCTCTCTATCTCGACCTTGAGCGCCCCCAGGTTGCGAACCCGGTCGGCATTGACAAAAAAGCGCGGATCGTCGCGCAGGTCCGGTCGGCCGACGGCCTCGCAAAAGCGCGCCCAGGTGTTCTGGTTGGCGACGCCGACGTTTATGTGACCGTCCGCGGTGCGGTAGGCCTGATACGGAGCCGTCATTCGGTGGCGGGATCCCACCGGACCGGGCACCTCTCCGTCGAACCAGAGGACCGCTGACTCCCAGATGGTATAGGCGATTCCGCCCTCCATGAGCGAGGTGTCGACGAACTGGCCTTCGCCGGTCCGCAGTGCGTGCACGTAGGCTCCGAGTATGCCGTAGACCGCAAACATGCCGGCGTTCAGGTCGGTGATCGGGACGCTGACCTTGACCGGAGGCGCGTCCGGGTGGCCCGTGAAGCTCATGTGCCCGCTCATGCCCTGGGTGACCAGATCGAAGCCCAGGCGCTGCCTGTACGGGCCGGTGGCGCCGAAGCCGGAAATCGCGCAATACACCAGCCTGGTGTTTCGCTTCCTGAGATCCTCGTATCCAAGGCCCAGCCGGGACATCGCGCCGGGCCGCAGGTTCTCCACGAGAACGTCCGCCCACTCGACGAGGCGCAGGAACGCCGCCCGGCCTCCCTCGGACTTTAGGTCCAGGGCAACAGAGCGCTTGTTGCGGTTTACCATCAGGAACGCCGCAGCTGTCTCGCCAACGAAGGGAGGACCCATGCGCCGCGTGTCGTCGCCGCCCGAAGGCTTTTCGACCTTGACCACGTCAGCCCCCATGTCACCGAGCAGCATGGTGCAAAACGGCCCCGCCAGAATCTGGGTGCAATCCAGAACCCTCAAGCCATCGAGCGCGCCGCGGCTCATATGACCGGCCCCGGTCGTGGCGCCGACGCTATCACATCCGGATGCCGGAGGCTGTATCCCGCTCGGAAGGTCATCTGCCCGTAAAGTTCGGCTTGCGCCTCTCCAGGAAGGCGCTGCGTCCCTCTCGAAAATCCTCTGAATCGAAGTTGGTGAAGGGGAGCTCCATTTCTTCAGCGGTCAGGTCGCGAAGCGAGGGGTTTCGCAGCGTGGTACGCATGATGCGCTTGTGACGGGACTGGCTGAGGGGGGCGAGCGGCACCATGGATTCGGCGAGCTCTCGCACATACGGCTCGAGCCGATCGACGGGATGGACACCGTTAACCAGTCCGATCCGAAGGGCCTCGCGGGCATCGAGGGTGCGGCCCGTCAGCAGTATCGATGAGGCGTTGCCGGGCCCCACCAGGCGAAGCAGCCTGGTCATCTCCGAGTAGCCGATCAGGATGCCCAGGTGAGCGACGGGGATGCCGAAACGGGAGTTGTCGGCGGCAAAGCGCATATCGGCCGCCATCGACAGTTCGCATCCACCGCCTATGCAAAAGCCCTTTATCATGCAGATCGTCGGCTTGGAGATCGCCTCTATGGCGTCCATGGCACCTTCGAATGCGGCGGCGTACACCTTCGCCCTCTCGCTATCACTCCGATATTCATCGAAATCCGCGATGTCGGCCCCGGCGGAAAAGGCCAAATCGCCGGCGCCCGTTATCACGACCACTCGCACCCGGGGATCGCGCTCCATCTCTTCCGCCGCGCGGCGCAGCTCAAGCCAGCCCGCGTAGTCGATGGCGTTGCGCTTCTCGGGCCTGTTGATGGTCACCGTGGCGACCCCATCGGCGGCCTTAACCAGGATGTCCTGCGTCATGGGCGGCCGGCGCTCACAGTCAATTCGGCAGGAATCCCCATGGATGGGGCCCCCAGTCGGGTGCGATGACCTCACCCGCCCTGACGGTCAGCGCGGGCCTGATGGCAAGTTCCGTCCGCAGGGCCTGACCCTTTACATCCAGGACCGTCCAGTCGCCGGAGACGACCTCCAGAACGCTGACGTCCGCCTCCCTGCCGGGCTCCAGGCTGCCCAGGACGTCGCCCATGCCCAGGGCCCTTGCCGGGTTGACCGTCGCCATCGCCATGACCTCATCCAGCGACATGCCGAGGGCCAGGAAACGGGTCAGCATCTCGGGCATGCTAAAGACCGACTGTGCACGACCCGGTATGGTCATATCGGTGGCTATGGTATCGGGTATCAGGCCCTGGTCCAGTGCGCTGCGGGCCACATCGAAGCTGAAGTTGAAACGCCCGAAGGCCGTATCCATGACGACGCCCCTGTCTTTGGCGTCGAACACCTCGGGCAGGACCTTGCCTCCTTCGTCCAGGATGCGACCGGGATTGGGGGTGAACGCGTGGGTAAGTATGTCACCGGGGCCCAGCAGCGACAACAGGTCGCGCGTGAGGGTGGGTCCATCGTGGTAGAGCTCTCCTATGTGAACCATAAGTCGGCTCCCGGACTCATCGGCGGCACGCTTGGCAAGCCTGACGATCTCAACGCCTGCGACCCGCGTAGTCGGGCCGATCGCCCTGATCTTGACGCCCTGGGTCAGCGGCCGGTTATCACGGACCGTGCGGGCCGTCTCGGCGACGTCTATATCGTCGAGCGATCTGAGCTCGGGCATCCGCGACAGGCCATTGGCGGCGATGTGCACCATGCAGAATATCCTGGTCTTGCACGAGGGCACGACGTAGGAGGGAAATCCCCCGAAATTCGCATGGCCGGCGCTGCCTCCGTCCACCACGGTCGTCACCCCCGAGCCGACGCCCGCGACGTCGGGATGCACACCGGTGGGGTTGAATCCGTGGTACACATGGCAGTGCAGGTCGATCATGCCAGGTGCAACGATCCTGTCCGAAACGTCGATCACCCGCTCAAAGCCGGTCGGGTCAAGGCCTTCGGCCACCTCGCAGATGCGCCCGCCCGAAATGGCAAGATCCAGGCACTGGTTTGACATTCCCCGGGCCGGGTCATAGACCCGTCCGCCTCTGAGCAAGAGCTCTTTCACGTTCAGCTCCGTCCGTGTCTTCGGGGACGGATGGTATATCAGCCGTTTGACCCCAGCAATCGGCACCACCCGAAGTCCCTGCACAGGGTACTGGCGGGGGCGCCGGGCACGGCTAGCGAATCGGACCCTCCGGGCGCAGGCGGTCCAGCAGCAGCCCGGCCTCCGGGGATATGGCCCCCCCTGACCGGCGGCGCCTGGCCAGCAGGTCTATCGCCATCTCAGACAGGGACGGGGCGGCGCGCATGTGATCCGGCATGTACCGCATGCACCGGCGAGTCAGCACCCTGGCCGGCCGGGCGGACTTCTGGTTGCAGGCGTATGCATAGGGGCACAGGTATGCATGGCACACGGTGACCTCGCGGTGCAGCGCGTCCACCGAGCTGTGGGACGGGGGCAGCCGGGCGTCGAGGTAGCCCTGCATCCTTGACTGGACCGTGCCGGGTATCTGGCGCCCCTCGCCTTTCGGAACAAACATTCCGAACAAAAGTTAGATTAACGGCCAGCGCCATGCAAGCGATACCTGACCCCGTTTGGGCGCAAAGGCCGAGCTCAGTCGCGAAAGCGCCTGCCATACGTTGCATGCTCGTCCAACTGGCCGTCGCTCAGCTGCATGACCTGGTCCGCCATCGCCAGCAGGGTAGAGTCATGGGTGGCGGCGATAACGCTTATGCCCTGATCGCGGACCATGTCCTTGAACAGGCCGAATATCGCCCTGGCGTTGACCGAATCAAGCTCGCCGGTGGGCTCGTCCGCGAGAATCAGCGTGGGCCTGTGCACTATCGCGCGGGCGATCGCAACGCGCTGCTGTTCACCACCGGACAGCTCGTAGGGGCGGTGCTGCGCGCGCCTCTCCAGGCCCACCATCTCGAGTGCTTCCTCGGTCCTGCGACCACGCTCCGAGTGGCCCACTCCGGTTATGCGGAGGGGCAGCTCGACGTTCTCGTAGGCTGACAGGAGCGGAAGCAGTCCGAACGACTGAAACACGAAACCGAGCCTGCGGCGACGGAGCTCGGTGAGCTGGCGGTCGCTCATTTCGGCCATGTCCTTCCCCTCGAAGAGAACCAGTCCGGATGACGGCCTGTCGAGCCCGGCCAGCAGGTTCAGAAGGGTGGTCTTGCCCGAGCCGGAGCGACCGACTACGGCAATGAACTGGCCGGGAAAAACGTTGAAGGTCACCCCCCGCAGGGCGTGGACCAGTTCCCCGGCCATCGTGTAGGTACGGTCCAGGTCGACGGTGGCGACTATACGCTGCAAACGCGCCAAGACCGCTCCTGCGTCTCGTCGTCAGCCCTAGGCATCGCCAGGGTCGAGCCTCACACCCTGCTCGTCGGTCGTGACCCTGGCCCGCTCACCGATGCTCAGGCGATCGAGGACATCCCTGGGGATCTGGACCCTGCCGCTGCTGTCGACCAGTACGAACTCGTCGAGTTCCACCTCGTCTTCGGTCGAGCCCTCCATCCTGGGCCTGTAGCTGACCCTGCGCCTGATCTCGGTGGACAGCTTCCCGTCCCGGATGAGGACCACCCTGCCAACCTTGTAGGCGATGTCCGGATCGTGGGTGACGATCACGACCGTGGTCTGGAGCTCCCTGTTGACCATCCCGAAAACGTCGAGCACCTCGGCCGCTGTAGCGTCGTCCAGCTCACCGGTCGGCTCATCGGCCAGCAGGAGCGACGGGGAGTTGGCAAGGGAGACGGCTATGGCTACGCGCTGCTGCTCTCCCCCCGAGAGGCGGTCCTGCGTATGACCCGTGCGCTCGCCCATGCCCACCAGCTCGAGCAGCTCCCGTGCCCGTCGGCGTCGACCGGAGGCGGTCGTGCCCGTGAGCATCATCGGCAGCTCTACGTTCTCCAGGGCGGTCAGGTACGGAAAGAGATTGCGACCGGTCTGCTGCCAGATGAAGCCGACCTCGTTGCGCCGGTATGTCTCCACCTCCCAGACGCTCATCCTGAGGAGGTCACGGCCCGAGACGGTCACGCGACCTGCCGACGGCAGATCGTAACCTGCCAGAATGCTGAGAAGGGTGGACTTGCCGGAACCGCTGGCACCCACGATCGCAACCACCTCGCCACGCTGGACCCGCAGATCCAGACCCCTCAGGGCAACGACCTCCAGGTCGGCGAGCTTGTAGATCTTGAACACGTCCTCGCAGAGGACGTATGGGGGAGAGTCGGAGTAGGTCACTGGATCAGTTCTCGCCGAGCCGCAGGGTGCGGACCACTGAGATACGCTGCACGAACGATACCAGAAACGCCGTTATCAACATGAAGACGCCGATCATGGCCCCGTATGTCATCGCCAGCAGGGGCCAGTCCACCTCGATAACGAACGGCGGAAGAATCTGAGTGCCGAGGTCGTCGTTGGCGAGAAACGGCATGATGATCGCACCGAATCGCTCGCCCATCCAGGCGCCAAGGGCGATGCCCGCGCCTATCACGAGGGCCTGCTCCAGTACCACGACGGTGGCCAGCTGGAGCCTGGTCAGGCCGACGGTGCGCAGTAGCGCAAACTGGACGCGACGACCAACGAAGGAAACGTGCGCGTGGACAACGAAGCCCACGCAGCTCAGCACGAACACCGCTCCGAAGGCGATAAACAGCAGGGCGCGCCAGCCCGCTCTTGTGAGCGGGTCGACCTCGCTGAGACTGAGGTTAAGGTCTCGATCCTCCACATTGGTCGCGCTGAACGGGTCATATATCAGCGCCCGCCGCAGCTCGGCCCGCTCGGCGCCGGCCGAACGGGATGCCAGCCAGATCTCGTTGGGTCTGAACTCGGCACTGGAGGGATCGGCGTTGGCATAGGCAATGAGAGATGACAGATCGGCGACCAGGAACGTCTCATTCTCGGTATCGAGTGTCGGGAAGTACTCGAAAGTCTCCGATACATGCACCTGGACCCGGTGACCCGCCAGCGACAGGGAGAAAACGTCACCGAGTGCGTGCCCAGAAGAATCCATGAATGACTCGCTGGCGGCGACGGGCAGCGATGAAATGGACGGCCCGAAGTACACGCCGCGGGCCTGGAGGGCGGGCCCCTCCGACCAGGTAAACCGCATGGAGTGTCCGTCGGCCCCCTCGGGGCCCAGCCCCGACGGATTCAGGCTGTCCGATGCCGACTCGGCGGTGGTCTTCAGAATGGCCCAGCCCGATAGATCGGCGAAGTCCTCTATCTCGAGGAACGAGCCATCGACGGTCCGAACGCTCATCTCATCCAGCAGGATGGACCCGGCAAACGTGCCCCTCTGAGTGTCGGTCTCCTGCACGGCGACAGATATCAGGGTCAGCGGCCACACGGGCTCCAGGCGGCGCATCCGGGTCTGAAAGCGGCTCGAGCGTGAAAGGGGAACCTCGTACATTCGCCAGTCGGCCGAGCTGAGGCTACCCAGGTCGTAGGTGAAATAACGGTTGTTGGCGTCCACCACCCTGGCCGTAAGCCGCAGCGTTGGCTGCGGCCGGTCGACTCTGCCCATCACCGCTATCGTCCGCGCCTGGTCCGGTAGTCGTATACCTACCGGCCTGACACCGGGCCTCAGCGACTGGACGAGTTCAGACACCGGCAGTTCCGAAAAGTCCTCCCTGTAGTAGGCCACGTCGCCGAAGCTGTCGGAAGATACCGCGAGCAGACCGACCTCCTCCGAGACCAGGTTGGTCAGGTCGAACGCCCTCCCGCGATAGGCGGGCGAGGCCAGGTCCACGCCCGCGACCTCTTCGTAGCTATCGCCAACCGGCCTGGTGGCCCCGGAGGCATCTATGACCACGTTCTCCACGCGGATGTCGCTACCGGTCGCATACAGCACTCGCTCCTCGAAACTGCGCTCCAGCGTTCCACCGAAGCTGGCGGCGAACAGGCCAAGCCCGGCGGTCAGTATCAGGAGAAGCGAGATGCGCGCGTAGTAGGTGGGATTGCGCGCCATCTGCCAGATTCCGAGCGCGAGACCCGCCGGAATCCAGGACGACAGTGTGCGGCTGACTACGCCCATGAGCAGGGGGAAGAGACGAAGCAGCACCATCGAGACCGCCAGGAGTGTTACCGCCGGTACCGCGAGTATCAGCTGATTGACCGCGAACTCGCCGAAGACCCGGGTGGCCACCACCGAACCCTGCTCGGTCAGCTGACGAAAGAGCACGATACTCACGATGAGCAGCAGGACGTCCAGGTAGATGCGCTGATACAGAGGGCTGCGCTCGGGTCTCGCGCTCTGCCTCCGGTGGCCGGTGACCGAGACCCTCGCGGCCTGGATCGCGGGGATCATCAGAGCGACGAATGAGAACAGGCCTCCGAGAGCGCTCAAACCGTAGGCGGCTGCGGAGATGCCAACGTCGAGCCCACCCTCGGCCGAAAGGCCGGAGAACAGCGGGGTCTGGCCGGCCAGCTCGACGGCGGCGGCGGCCACGAGAGGGCCCGCCACCGTCCCCACTCCCGCAACCATGAAACCCTCCAGGGCGAATATCGACACCAGATGTCCGGTGCCCGCGCCGCGGCTTCGCAGGAGCGCGATCTCCCCACGCTGGCGCTCCATCAGCAACGCCGACAGCGTGACCACGTAGTAGAGGACGACAACCGCCACCATGATCATGACCACAAGCATCGGCAGCCTGGAGAAGAAGGCCCTGCGGTCGTACAGGTCAAGTACCCGGCCGAGACCTGTGAACTGGCCGTAGGCGAACAGGTCCGCATTCAGGCGATCACGCATCAGGCCGATGCTCAGATGGCCCCTGCGGGCGGAGTCGGCAACGATGCGGTTCGTATCCACCGCCAGCAGCCATCCGTAGGTGGTGTCCATCTCAGCGAATGTCCCGCCCAGTGCATGGAAATAGCTGGTCTCGGACAGGAACAGCGGCACGGTGCTGAAGCTCCCACCGGTGGCGGCGCCCAGCACCCGCTCGTCCAGGTTCCAGAACCGCGCTCGCGGATCAAGCGGCCGGACAAGCCCCGTAACCAGCACATGCGCAAACGGGACGCGGTCGTCCCAGTAGGGCACCACGGCCACGACATCCCCGACCCCTACACCCGCCGCCATCGCCTCCGCCTCGGCCGCCAGGGCCTCGATCAGGACGGGGCCGCCCGGCTCGCCGCGCGTCCCCTCATCCGGCACCCTGCCCCCCTCTACCAGGCCGGCGAACTCGCTGAGCCTAGGCGCATACGCAAAATAGGCGCGCTTGTTATCGGAGCCAGCCAGGTCCTCCTCGCCCACGCGGGAGCGGAAGAACGTGGCAGAGGACCCGGAGGCGATCCGGTCCTGTACGAACCAGCCGACATGGGCGTCTACCGCAGAGTTGACGGCCCCGGCCACCTTGTCCCGCTCATCCGTGGTCGTGGGGCCGCGCACCGCCTTGACAACGATGTCCAGGTCGTTCCTCGGCACAGCCTGAAACGCCCTGTCGAGAGCCAGCTCCTTGAGGGCATCGAAGTAGATGACGGTTCCGGACATTATGGCCGAGGCCAGCACGACGCCGATCACCACCGCGGAGAGCAGCTTCCAGTGCGCGATGCTCCGCTTGAGCACAAAACGCCAGGTGGTCAGAAGGTCGGTCAGCAATTCGAGGCGCTCACAGGGGAATCAGACATGCGCTCCGCCCCGCGGCACGAGTGCACTAGAGCGAGCTCTCGCGCGCGACGGTGTGCAGATCAAGACGGGCGACCGACCTGTACAGAACGAAGGTTGCAACGGCAAACGTACCGACCAGCATCGCGTAAACGGGGCCCATGATCGCCCAGTCCGTCATCAGGTTGAAGGGCGGAATCACCGGGGACCCATCCTCGGTAACAGCCACCGAGGAGACCATCAGATAGCTCATCTGAAAGCCTGCCCACGTACCCAGGCCCAGGCCCAGACCCACGATGATCAGGTGCTCAAGCGACAGCAGTGCCAGCATCTGCCTGCCTGAGACCCCGACCGACCTCAGGGCGGCCATCTCTCCGCGGCTGCGCTCAGAGAAAGCCAGCAGGTACGTCGCATAGCCCAGCGAAGCGGTGAAGACTATTACCGCCACCGAGATCAGGACCATCGCCTTCCAGCCCGCCGAGACGAGCGGGTCTCGCCTGACGGCATCCATGCTCTCATCGCGGCTCAAGATCCGCACCGGGGCCGCCCTGCCCACGAGCTCAACAAGAGACTCGACGACCGTGTCCCCCGCACCCGGTGCGTGGGTGATGAGCAGTTCTTCAGGGGTCACGCTCGTGATCGGGCTGACCATCCTGAGGTGCCTCAGCAGGACCTCGAGGTCGGCCAGCATGAAACCGCCCCGGCCGGCGCCGGCGGTGGGGAAATAGCGTGCCGTGTCGACGATGCGGACAGGCACCAGCCGGCCGCCGATGTCGACTATCAGCGAGGACCCGACTCCCGATCCCGAGGCCACCGCGAGCGTGTCGCTGACAACGACCGGTATCGGGCCGCCTGTCGGACTGTGGTAAAAGCCCCTTATCCCCCTGTCCGTATCCTTGCCAAATTCGAACCTGCCGGAGCGTGCGCCACTGAATGCGCTGGTCGTCGAGGCCGTCAAACGGTTCGTCGCGAGAGCCGATGTCGCCAGTGGTATCCAGGTCATTCGGCCCTCGAAGTCCTCGAGCAACACGGTAGCGGCGCCATCCTCAAACACCCCTTCCTCGTCCTGCGGGCCCCCAATCACCGCGTGCACGTCGTCAAACGAGACGGCTCCCGGGGTGCCCGTCGGCCCAAAGGCGGGTTCGTAGATCTGGATCGACACCAGCTGCAGTGGAGGCCGTGCGCGATCGGGCACGGCGGCCCTCATGAGGTGCCACTGGGGAGGGCCGACTCTCCCGAGGGTGATCGTCGTCAGTAGCCCGTCGGCATCTTCCACGATCATCCACACGAACATGTTCGCGTAGCCGTCCTCGGGCTTTGCGTAAAGACCCAGGGACGTCGTTCCCTCGGGGATGGCGATCGGCTCAAACAGCCGGCCGACCCGCAGGGCCTGCATCATGGCGCCCAGTGTCCGGTCCGAAAAGTCCTCCCGGTACCAGGACATGAACGGCATCTCCTGCGTCTCGAGCCCGATGATCTCAAAGGCCAGACCCCGGCCGGAGGTTCCCACCGTTCCCCTATCCCTGAAGATCATCGAGACGCCGGTGACCCCGGAGATCTCCGTGTATCTTTGCTTGAGTGATTGCGTGCCCCGGGCCAGGTCTCCCGGCACACCTGTCACCCTGATGTCTGCCGCCGTCTCGTAGTGAACTCGATCACGCTGGCTGGCTTCGAGCGTTCCGCCCACGGTCGTCGACAGGACCGCAAGACCGGTCACCAGGACCAGCAGGAGGACCAGCCAGCTGTACTGGAGCGGGTTGCGGGCCATGTGCCAGAGGCCGACCGAGAGCCACACGGGAGTCCGCGCCGCCGCCGACCTCAATACGAGATAGGCCAGCTGGGCGGGCACCAGGGCGACCGCGGCCGCCCTGGCCACGTTCAGCAGCTGGCCACTTTCCGGCGGGTCCTGCCAGAGGTAGAGGCCGACCAGAGCCCCCTGCAAGGCCAGCCCGGCCACAAGATGCAAGGGCGCCCGACTAAAACCTGCCTCCAAGGCGGAGCGTGTCCACCAATACGCCGCGCCCAGGCCCAGTCCGAGAGACAGCTGCCATACCCAGGGCGACTGAGCATCCTCCGCCAGCGCCACTATGGCCACGACCGGGCCCAGGGCAATGACGGTCCCTGCGGCCACCAGATGCACGAGCATCGGAGACTCGCCGCCGATGTACCTGACCACCAGCGGAAAGAACCTCATGAACACGAGCGCCACGGCTATGAGGAAAAGTACCGGGGCGAACAGGAGGGCCTCGTTGACCTGTACCTCCTGGAAGAGCCCTCCCGACACCAGGCTGCCGCGGGACTGCAGCTCCCAGAAGACGAGGGCGCCGATCGCCAGGAACGCCACGTCGAGATAGTAGCGCTGAAAGAAGGGCTCCGTAGCTGGCCTGGATGCCCGCAGCCTCTGGCCGATGAGACCCGATCTGACACTGAGCAGGGCAGGGAGCACGTAGATGACCAGGCAAACCGTCCCCACCGCCGCCGCCACCGCGAACGGCTCCCATGCCAGCGCGACGGGCAGCGTGGCCCCGCCCGTGATGGGCTGGAAATACGGCAGCTTTCCGGCCAGGGCTATAAGCGCCATTGCGATGAAAGGGGCGGCGGCGACCGCTACGGAGGTAAGGACGGCGCTCTCCAGAGCGTAGAGGCGCAGCAGCCTCCCCGTGCCCACCCCGCGCGTGCGAAGCAGGTCGACGTCTGCCTCGCGGCTCTGCACAAGGTAGGACACCATCATGGACAGGTAGTAAAGGACGGTTACCACCATCAGGGTCAGCAGGAGCAGCAGCGGGACGCTCGAAAAGAAGCTGCGCCTCTCAAAACTGTCAAAGAGCCTGGGAACGCCGGAAAGGACCGCCGACCCCGGGAGAGCCCTGGAGACCTCATTCCTGAAGCGCACGAATCGATCTTTTCCGTCCTCCACCGAATAGCCCTTGAGGCCATCCTTATCCATGAAAAGGAGCCAGGTTGAGTCAACCAGGCTCCCCGGATAGGCGTCCCCTATCGCGTCGACCATCGCGTCCTGCGTCGTGAACAGAGGCAGGGGAGGCTCATCCGGGTCGATCGTGATGCCCGCCTCGGGTACCTCCTGCGGGGGCTGGGGGCGAAGGAAGATGTTGGCGTTGCGACGCCAGTAATCTGAAAGAGGGTCCAGCGGCTCGAAGATGCCGACAATGCGGGCATAGATGCGGGAATCGTGCGCAACGAAGGGCGTCATCTCGACGACATCGCCGACACTCAGCCTGAAGTTCTCCAGGGATGGGGCTCCCAGTATCACCTCCACCGTGGGGCCCCCATCATCCGAGGTGACGAGATCGGTTGCCATGCGCCCATCTATGAAGGAGATGTGCTGATCGATGTCGGTCATGTGCTGGATGTAGCCCCTGGAGGCCTGCCCGGCAGCAACATCACCGAGGGGGCGGTACGGCAGGCCTGCGAGATACGTGTCGCTGCGCAGAAAGCGGCGCTCGCCGTCATAGGCCTCTGACAGATTGCGACTCACGGCATCGTCTATCACCCGCTGGCTCTCCGACAGACCGGCGTAAGACAGGGGCACGTTGGGCGAATAGACGTGCACGTTGAGGATCAGATTGGAGGTGCGATCGATCTCGGTGTCGGCCCCGAGCCTTTCAAGTGACCGCAGATAGATGGGCGCAGCGGCCACCAGGGTGGTGGCGAACACCACGCCGGCGAATATGCAGGCCATCAGACGCCACTTCTGACCGAGGCGCCTTATGACGAGCCTGCGAGTGTTCAGGGGATTGGACATGGTGGCTCGCCCAACCGGCAGGTCAACACCGTGCCCGGATGTGAACCGCTGAAGTCACTCAGGGCGTCCGCACCATGGAGCCTGCGGCCGGGTGGCGCCAATTATAGATGGGGGACCGACACGCGCATGCTAAGGGGAGCCACCCGGCGACGGCGGCCGAAGGCGCAGGGTGCTTTTAGCGGCCTGATCTATCTCTTCCTGAGACCAGGCGATCGATACGCCCTCACCCCTGATCCACAGTGGGACCATGTCCGCATAATGTGGTGAGAACGGATTACCCGACTGGCCGCCCGCCAGCGAAAAGGAGGAGCGGCCGAAATCCCCCACATCCACCACGCAGCGAAGCGAGGCTATGACCAGCGGATTTGCCAGTGGTTCGAGGGGATTGACGGCAGCTTGGGACACGGTGTTGGTGTCTCCTCCAGAGTCAAGCGGGCCTACGTTGAATACGCGATCCAGGGGCCTGATTCGGCCCACTGGATGCTCAAGTACCAGGGGCCTTACCCGGCCCCACCGCCAGCCCGCCGGCCCGGGGCCTCCAGCGACCGATAGCCTTCCGGCGGCTTCCGCGAGGGCATCAGACAGCAGGCCCTGCCAACCAGCGGGACCCTGGTCCCCATCCCTTTCGCGCAGGATGCGTGTCAGGCGTCCCGCCCGGCGGAAGGCCAGGAGGTTGGGTACCCCCAGAAGGGCCACGTCCGCACCGAGCATGAAGTGGCCGGCCCTGGGGGCATGACCCTCAACATCGAGACGATCGATCTGGGCCATCAACAGCTGAAAGACCGCGGCGGGGGCCGAATCCCCGCTCACCGAGCCATCCCATTCGGCGAGCAGGCTGAGGGCCAGCCTGGACTCGGCGGTGCGGGGCCGGATGTCAAGGATCTGCTTCCTGACCTCGCGCCATTGGACCGACAGCTGATCCATCTGCAGCTGTGCGGTACTGGTCACATCCCAGGAGGATGAGGCGGCCAGCCGTTCGCCGATCCGCTCGGCCCTCAGGCCGTCGGCCCAGTCCACCCCCAGAAAGGGGCCGACTCCCTCGGGCAGGGGGCGATGATTCGCGGAAACTAGGTACCCGGTCTCCGGGTTGGACGCTCCGGGCATCTCCCGGAAGGGCACGGGTTCGGGCTCCCAGGCACCCTCCTTCCTCCAGGCGGCCGAAGGCAGGACTCCATGCCCTGAAGCACGAACGGGAACGTCCCCCGCCAGCTGCCATCCGATGGAGCCCTCCACATCTGCGAACACTACGTTCAATGACATCAGGGGCCAGGCTGAAAACGCCTGCCTGAGTTCCTCGCAGTCCCGGGCGCGGTGAGCTCTCATAAGGCCGTGTATGGCTCTGGGCTCCATCCAGGCGGCCCTGATCGAGACCCCGTAGCCGGACCCGTCTATGGGTGGACAGATCTGGGGACCGCGGGGGGTGATAGCGACCTCCTCAGAGATGCTGGCCCGGCCCCTGATCTTTATCTCCTCCCGGATGGTCCTTACCACATGTGTCCCACCCTTTCCCTCGCGGGCACTTTCTATGTACAGGTCGCTCGTGTCGGCCAGACCGAGTGTGATTCCCCATGCCACCGAGCCGTTGTGACCTACTGCGACGATGGGCATGCCCACAAAGGTGGCCCCCGCCATCCTCCAATCGCCGGAATCAAGGTGCGCCAGGTACCAGGCGGACGGCAGGCGCGGAGGGAGGTGGGGATCGTTTGCGAGGATCGGCCGACCACTTGAGGAGCGGGCCGGACCCACCACCCAGGCGTTGGAGCCTCCCGAAATTCCGAGGGCGTCGATCAAGGCCCCCATGTCGCTGGAAAGGCGGTCAATCTGCGGGCCGGCAGGAACCCCGGCAGGCGCCGTTACAGGGTGCCAGGCGGCGTACTCCGGATCTACGGCCGACAGAGCGTCATGGCCGTCCTCTGTCAACACGCGGAATCGTGCCAGTTCAGCGTCCCAGTTCGCGGACATTGCGAACGCGAGCAACTTGGCCGACGCAAGGACATCCAGGGGCTCCCAGCACGAGGGGCCGGATCGAGTCAGCAGGAACTCGTGCGCCCTGCCCCCTCCCCCGACGTCCAGCCCCAGGCTGATGCCCGAGGAATAGGCCTCCAGGGTGCGACGCTCATCCCGGTCGAGTGAGTCGAACTGCATACGTGCATAGCGAACGAACCCGAGCCGCCGTACCAGCCTGTCGATGGGCAGGCCCCGGCGCCCGACGACCTCGGCCAGGGTGCCGGAGGCCAGTCGACGGATCGTCTCAAGCTGAAACGCGCGGTCCTGGGCATGGCAAAAGCCCAGCCCGGTCCAGACGTCGCGTTCGCTCGACCCCCTGATGTAGGGGATCCCCCACTTATCCCGCCGTATCAGGATCTCGCCGTCGAGTCCATCAACCAGCAGCGACCCCGAGGCGGTGGGTAGACGGCGGCCCAGGACCAGCCGCGCCAGGAGACGGGTGAAGTTCACCGCAACGGATCTAGCCCCGGTCTATGGCGGGAATCGACAGGTCGGACCTGCTCGCCCAATTGACGGACCGACCCAGCGAGCATCCAAGTGCGCCGGCCACCTTCCAGGCCATCTCGCGAACCGTAGCCTCGACACCCTCCCTGGCCATCGACGTAACGTCCGCACCCGGCATGCCGCAGGGGACGATGTGCCGAAAGTAGGCGAGATCAGGCGCAACGTTGATTGCGAATCCATGGCTGGAAACCCCGCGGCTGACATGCAGGCCGATGGCGCCTATCTTGGCGTCACCGACCCATATGCCGGTCGGCCGGCCTTCGCATGTGGAGTCGATTCCGTACGTGGATAGCGTCGACACCACGGTCCTCTGGAGGACGCACACGAACTCCAGCGGCCCACCAACCGGGCGCAGGTCCATGATCGGATAGCCCACCAGCTGGCCTGGTCCGTGGTAAGTGATCTCTCCCCCGCGGTCAACGGCGTGCACCTCTACGCCGAGCGCGCGGAGTTCGTCCGGTTCCGCCAGGATATCGGCGTGTTTGCCGCGGCGCCCGAGGGTATAGACGTGGTCGTGCTGCAGCAAGAGCACGGTCTCGGGAGCCGACCCTTCGGAAACCAGCCGCACCAGCTGTCGCTGAAGGGCCAGGGTCTCGGCATAGTCGGCCGTGCCCAGCCACACCGCCCGAATCGGCCCGCGCCCTGCCGGGTCGTTACCGTTCAACCGCCAGTGCGCCATCGAGGCTGGTACCGGGGCCTATCGACTCGATTGAGCCCCTTACGGACTGGAGAAAGGCGCCGATATCAGATCCGTCGAGCAGCCTGTGGTCGAAGCTGACGCACATGTTCATGATCGGCCGAACGGCTATGGCATCCTCTCCGACCGCAACCGGCCTCCTGACTACCGCCTCGGTTGTCAGGATCGCCGCCTGACCGGGGACTATGATGGGTCCTGAAATCACCGATCCCAGGGCCCCGGTGTTGTTCACCGTGAAGGTGCCTCCCTTCACCTGCTCGGGCGCAAGGCTCTCCGATCGTGCCGACTCGCTCAAACGGCCGATCTCCACAGCCAGCTCGGCAACCGACTTGCGGTCCGCATCCTGTATGACAGGCACGATCAGCCCGGCAGGGGCGGCGACCGCTATGCCCACATTTACGCGTCCCCAGGCGACTATCCTTTCCCCTTCCCAGGAGGCATTGACCATGGGGTGGACCCGGAGGGCTCCCGACGCCGCCGAGACGGCGAAAGCCAGGTAGGTCAGCGGATATCCGGTCTCCGCTACGAATTCGTCCCGCATGGCCTTTCTGAGGGTGACCAGGCCGGATACATCCACCTCGATCATCGCCCATGCGTGGGGCACCCCTCTCGCGCTCCGCACCATGTTCTCGGCGATCATCTTCCGAATCGGGGAGATCTCCAGGCGTCTGTCTACCTCGACGGGCGCCGAGGGTTCGCCTGCCGATGCCTTCCCCAGGGCGATGTGCCGCTCCACGTCCTTTCGGGTGACGCGGCCGCCTACGCCGGTGCCGTCAACGAGCAGGGGATCGACGCCGTACTGTTCGGCCAGTCGCCTGACGGCTGGAGAAAACCGCACCTTACCGGATGACCTTAAGCCGGTCCGGTCCGGTTCCGCACCGGAGCGGGTGAAGGGCCTGGCGGGAGAACGATCCATGGGTTGTGCGGGTGGACCATCATCCATCTGGGGTACGTTGGCCGCCCCGGTAGGGCCCACCGCCACCCCCTGAACCAGCGTGCCCAGGGTGTCGGCCGGGGCACTGGGGGGCTGGACCTGTGACCCCTCGGCATCGATCTCGGCGATAACCGATCCCATTGGCAGGGTCTCGCCCTCGGCGGCGAGGATTCTGGTCACCACTCCGCTCACCGGGGAGGGCATCTCGATGTTCACCTTGTCGGTGATGACCTCGACCATTGGATCGTACTTGTCCACCCTCTCCCCCTCGGCCACCAGCCACCTGCCTATGACGCCCTCGGTCACCGATTCGCCCACCTGCGGCAACTCGACCCTGAATAGCATGTCAGTAAGCCGCCAGGTCCCTGATCGCCTCAGCGATGCGTGACGGCGAGATCATGAACTGTGCCTCAAGGGGTGGACTGAATGGCATGGCTGGCACCTCGGGGCCTGCCAGCCTGCGCACCGGTGCGTCGAGGTGATCAAAGGCGTGCTCGGCAACGATGGCACTGACCTCGCCTCCCACGCCCAAAGCCTCCGTATCCTCGTGCACGACCAGTACCCGTCCCGTCTTTCGCGATGACTCTAGGATCGTCTCTCTATCCAGTGGCCGAAGCGTCCGAAGATCGACCAGCTCGACCTCGACGCCCTCGCCCCGGACGGCCCGGGCAGCCTCGGCGCAGTGGTGCAGCATCAGGCCGTACGTGATTACCGTCACGTCGTCACCGGCCATCTTCACGTCGGCCCGGCCCAGGGGGAGGGTATATTCGCCATCCGGCACCTCGCCCTTGACCAGGCGGTAGGTACGCTTGTGCTCGAGAAAAATGACCGGGTCATTGTCTCGAATAGCGGATTTTAGCAGTCCCTTGGCGTCGTACGGCGTCGCCGGAGCAACGACCTTCAGGCCCGGCGTGTGGGCGAAGTACGCCTCCGGGCTCTGGGAGTGGAAGAGACCTCCGCGAACACCACCTCCGTAGGGAGCCCTGAGGACCATGGGGACCTCGACCCCGCCACCCGTGCCGTACCGCGCCCGGGCGGCCTCACCGACGACCTGGTTAAAGACCGGCCAGATGAAGTCCGCAAACTCTATCTCTGCGATCGGTCTCATGCCATGCATGGCGGCACCCACGGCCACTCCTGCGATAGATGACTCGGCCAGTGGGGTATCTATTACGCGTTCTGGTCCGAACTGCTCTATAAAGCCATCCGTTGCAAGAAAAACCCCACCGCGGACGCCGATGTCCTCACCCAGTATGAAGACCGAGCCGTCGCGCTCCATCTCCTCGCGCATAGCCTCCCGAACGGCCTGTATTACTGTCCTTTCAGGCACGGGCTCGGTGCACCGGGCACCCTCAGCTGCGCCCCATCGCCGGATCCCCCAGAGGAACCCTCTCACCATATACATGCTCAGCAAAGGTGGATGGGTCAGGCAACGGAGCGGCCTCGGCCAGATCAGTGGCCTCGTCAACCTCGCGCCTTGCAGACTCCGATATTTGTTCGTCCTGGGACTCGCTCAACCCGCCCGAGGCGAGAAGGTGAGACCGGAGGGCCGCTATGGGATCACGCGCGAGCGCGGCTTCCAGTTCCCGGGCGCTGCGATACCGGCGGTCGTCATCGTCCCCGGTATGAGGCCTGAAGCGCTCAACCTTGGCCTCGACAAGCGTAGGGCCCTCACCAGACCGGGCCCTTCCGGCCGCGGCCGCGGTCGCCTCGTATACGGCCGCTGCGTCGGTGCCGTCCACGGTCGCTCCGGGGATGCCGTATCCGGCCGCTCGGGACGCCACGCTATCGACGGCCATCTGCTTGCTGACGGGCACAGAGATCGCGTAGCCGTTGTTCTCGCAGATAAACACCACCGGTAAACGGTGGACAGAGGCGAAGTTCATGGCCTCGTGGCAGTCCCCGGTACTCGATGCGCCGTCACCAAAATAGATGGCCACGACCGCGTCGCGGCGCTGCATGCGCATGGCCAGGGAGGCCCCGACTCCCTGGGGCAGATGAGTGGCGACAACATTCGAAAGGTTGACAAGGCCGAGTCCCGGCATCGCACCCTGCGTGGGGAACTGGCGCGCCCCGCTCATCGGTTCACCAGCCCTGGCCATGTACCCGAGCATGATCTGGTATGGGCTCATGCCGACCGATATCATCACGCCCAGGTCCCTGTAATACGTGTAGAACAGATCGTTTCCCGGACGCAGCGCCGCCACCGATCCTACCTGCACCGCCTCATGTCCCTGGGAGGAGGCGACCAGGGCGGCCCTGCCCTGCCTGTTCAGCTGCCATACCCTCTCGTCCAGGGTGCGGGTAAGGACCATCCTGCCATAAACGTCGAGCAGGACTTCGTCGGATATCGGCCTGACGCCGCCGACCTCGACGGCCCTGGAATCAGATCCCTGCGACGGTATTGCCCCCGCGGCCTTCATGGAGCCGATTATACAGGCGGGTAGGCGAGCCCCGAAGAAGGCACCATCCCTACGGGAACGCTGCCGCCGGTCCCGCTCAGGCGCACTCCCCGTCCCTTACGATCGCGTAGGCGGCGCCCAGGCGGCGCAGGCCCTCGACTATCTCGTCGGATTCTGACAGGGCAAAGCATATCCGCAGGCAGTTTGCGAAAAGGCCGTGGCCCGAGAATGCCGGCCCGGGCCTCATGGTGACCCCGGCCTCAAGGGCGCAGCGCTCAAGGTCATTGGAGTTGACTCCCTCCGGCAGCCTGAGCCAGAAGTAGTATCCGCCGCCGGGAGTCCGGAAGCTCGCGTCGGGCAGGTGCCCGGCCAGAGCTCTGTCCATGACGGTGACGCGCTCGCGATAGGTCTGCCTGAGGTTCGCCAGATGCTCTGCCAGCAGCCCCGTGCGAATGGCCACATCTACGATCGCCGCCGCGAAGTTGTTGTTGCCCCCGCTGAAGTTGGAGCCGGCGTACGTGTAGCGTTCGATCAGCCCCGGCAGCGCGTGCACCCATCCGAGCTTGATGCCGGGCGCCAGGATCTTTGAGAACGATCCTAGCGACACGACGGTCCCGCACTCGGAGCGGTCGTACGTGGCAAGTGCCGGGGGAGGCGGATCGGCGTAGTGAAGAAGGTGATAGGCCTCGTCGGCAGCCACGATGAACTCGTTCTCTGCGGCCATGTCTACCAGGCTCTGGCGGCGGTCGGCGGGCATCACACTCCCCATGGGGTTGTGGTAGGTGGGAATGACGTACACAAGCTCCGGCCGGGGTAGATCGCCGCGCGCCAGCATCTCTGCGGCGGCGGTGACGTCAATGCCATTTTCGTCGGTCGGAACCGCGACGATGTTGAGCCCGTGGTCCAGCAGGATCTGGCGCACCAGGTAGTAGCTCGGCTCTTCGACCCACACCGTGTCTCCAGCCCGGGTGAACAGGGTGCACGCGACATCGAGGCCGTGCGAAGCGCCATAGCCGAGGTAGAGATTTTGAGGCGCCACGGGTTCGACGTAGCAGGGTTCGTCCGACAGGAACCCCGCAAGGGACTCTATCAGCGGCCCGTAACCCTGGTAGCCGCTGTACTGAAGGGCGGCGGTTTCCCCCCTGCCGAATACCTCGTCTATGGCGGGCTTTAGGGTGGTTAGCGGGTGCAGCCGATCGGAGGGGTGGCCCCAGGCGAGGTCGATGACCCCATCCGACCGGGTGAGCATGATCTTGGGAAGGCGTGTGTGCAAGGCTTGGCTTTGTCGATTTGCGGCAGGTGCCGGAGCATGACTCTACAGGGCCCCGTCGCCCTTGCTACAGGTGCGCAAGATACTGGGCAGCGAAATCCATGCCTACAAGCCCTGAGTAGGCGTCCATCAGGCGGCCCGTAACGGGCCCGGGTATGCCGCTGTTGGACGGTGCGCTCCCATTGACCGAAGCCACCGGGCAGATGCAGTAGCTCGTCGAGGTTACGAAAACTTCGTCCGCGGTATAGGCGTCGTACAGATCAAGGTCGGTTTCGTGAACAGGGATGGCCAGCTCATGGGCAAGCTCGACGGCCACGCTGCGGCTGATGCCGGCGAGTATGTACTGCTCGCGCGGAGTGTAGATCTCGCCATCCCTCACGAGGAAGATGTTGGCTCCCATCCCCTCGCACAGGTTCCCGTTGACGTCGAGCATCAACGCGGCCGCATCGGCGTTCTGAGCCTTGACCTCGAGGTCCGCCTGGACGATGTTGACGTAATTGTGCACCTTCGCCCTGGGGCTCTGAGACTCCGGCGGCGTGCGCCTGATCGAGGGCGTGACGAGCTGAAGTCCGTCCCTGTACAGGGGCGCGCGAGCCCTTAGCGGAAGCGGGAAGCACTCTATGACGACGGTGGGGCGGCTAAGGCCCTTCGGCGTTCGACTGCCCCTGCTCACCCGCTGGGAAACCCAGTAGTCTTCGTTCTCACCCCGCAGCTTAAGGTTGTGGTCCAGAACGCGCATGGTGACGTCAGCCATTTCCCTCTTTGTCATGCCCGGGTCGATGCGCATGTACTTGAGGGAGCTATAGAAACGGTCCAGGTGCTCGCTCAGGCGGAAGATCACGCCGTTGAAGGTGCGGGTCGTATCAAATACGGCGTCGCCGTAGAGGAAGCCGACGTCGTTTATGGAGACCGTCGCCCTGCTCTCGGGGACTATCTCTCCGTTGACGTACGCAATTCGCTCGGTGTCCATCGGGCCTCCTTCTGGCTAACGACGTAGCTCTAGGGGACTATAGGACAGGCCCTTTGGGCCATCAAGGGCTGCGGCTTCGCTCGGTGACAAAGTCGAGGATCTGGCGGGCCAAATCGGCTGCGCGCTTGGACTCGAGACCGTCAAAGGCATCGGCCGGAACGCCGCCAGGGAGCATGTCTGGCCTGAGGGTGGCATAGGCGTACTTGTCCAGGTAGACCGTGTCGTCCTTGAGCACGAAGAAACCCTGGTCGAACACGGCGGCATCCTCACACAGGTCGGCGACTGAGCAGCCCCACACGGCCTCGGCGCCCTCGGCATACAGATATCCGGTCAGCGCCTTTACGGCCGCCTGATGCGCCATGAAGCATGCCGTGTTGTGGCGCCCTCCTTCGCGCAGATAGACGGCGTCATCGAGATCGCGGGCCGCCTGGGACACCCAGCGCGCTCCTTCGGCGGGAGCGTCACCCAAAGATGGTTTCCCCCTCACGTATCAGGCGGCCGGCCAGCCCTTCCGACTCGGACAGCTCTTCGAACTCCTCGCGGGAGTACACCGTAACGTCCAGGGCCACCCGTGGCTCCAGGTGGCTGTAGAAGAAATCGGCCCGGCGTGCGAATGGCTGATCGGTATCGCGCACGACGACCAGCCGGACATGCGTGTCCGGGGTGGCCCTCCCGGCAGTGAACTCACCGATCAGGATCGCGCGGTCAACCCCGAGGGTCGGCATCATCGAGGCGTATCGCTCGACCTCGCGGCGAAGCGCCCCTTCGCGCTGTGCCGAAAAGCCGACCATCATCGGCATCTAGAGGCCCTGCGCCGGCTTCAAAGGTTGAACTGCGCCTCGGCGTAGTCCCTTTCCTTCGTGTAGACCTGCAGACGGCCCCGGTTGGTATCCGAGACCACGATGCGGTCTTCCTCATCGATGGCGATGCCGGTAGGCCTGTTGAACCTGTACAGCGGAGTCAGGTCTTCGACCCTCCGGTATGCCTTGATGACGTCAGGGTTCGACTCGACGACGGTCTTTGCCCATTTGGAAAACTCCCGGGCGTCGCCGTGCAGAGACACGATGGGAGAGCCTGCCGGGTCATATATGCGGACCCGGTGGTTGCCCCAGTCGACGACATAGATGTCACCTGCGGAGTCCACCGCGACGTCGGAGGGTCTCAGCAGCCCCACCATCCGGGTGTTCTCCCCGCCGAGCGTCATCAGGTGATCGCCGTCCGCGCTGAACTTCTGGACCCGATCATTACCCCAGTCGGCCACAAACACGGACCCCTCGCCATCGACGGTGAGTCCCCAGGGCCGGTTGAATCGGCCGGGGGCCGTCCCGGGGCCGCCCCACCCGCACAGGTATTCGCCGCTCCTTGAGAACTTCTGCACCCTGTGCGAGCCCGTCTCGGCGACATACAGATTCTGCTCGGCGTCGAATGCTATACCCGACGGTCCGTCCAACTGGCCGGGATCGCCGCCACCCTCACCCCAGCAGCCCACGCGCTCGCCTTCGGGGCTGTATATGGCGATCATGTTCAGATGCTCGTCGGAGCAGTAAAGAAGCTCGTCGCCATCGACCGCGAGCGCCACCGGCCAGGTGAATTCCCTGCGCCCCATCTCCGCGATCATCTCCTGGTCCATGGTGAGCTTGGAGATGCGCTGGTTCTGCGAGGTGACGCCGATGTCACCTCCCGCGTGACCCCTGCTAATGACGTAGAGTATCGAACCCGGCGCGGTCGCTATGGCGGTCGGGCCGAAAAAGCCATCGCCCGCGTTCGCGATGCGACCGATGGCGTGGCTGAAGTTCCAGGTTCGCCCGAGAGCGGTCGTCGTCAGCACCGCGGCCTCCTAGGCGCCGTTTGCGGCGGCCGACCCGTTGCCGACGAACGCCAGCTTCTCGAACGAGCCGTTGACGATCGGCACCGCGTCGATTCCAAGCCAGTCCTCCAAGATAGCCGAGTAAGAGCTCCTGAAGTCGACGTTGGGCACCAGGTCGCCCTGATCGAGGGCCTCCGCCCTGGTCTCCGGATATGTGCTGTACATTCCACCCTTCACCCGCGGACCGATCACGAAAGACACGCCGGCAGCCCCGTGGTCGGTTCCGGACCCGTTGTCACGCACCCGGCGGCCGAACTCGGAGAACAGGTACATGATCACGTTCTCGTCGGCGTCGTGCTCACGCAGGTCGTCCCAGAAATCGGATATGGCCACCGAGAGCTCTTCCCATAGCTTGTTGTGCACGACGGCCTGGCCGGCGTGGGTGTCGTAGCTGCCATGCTGCGTATAGAAGATGCGGCTGCCCAGGCCGGCGACGTGCGTCATCGCTATGTCCCGCAGGCTGCGGCCTATGCCCGTGTTGGCGTACTCGACCGACGAGGAGTACTGCTCCGGGGCCGCCTTGAGGATGTCCGCCCCCTTAAGGGCGTCGCGACCGGTCTGACCCAGGTAATCCATTACCTGGCCGGCACCCACGGCGGGGGCGTATATGTTGCTGAATCGCCGCAGCACCGCCTCTCGCCGCTCGCGCTCCTCTATGTCGGTGAGCAGGCCATATGTGGTCAGATCGGCAACCGAGGCGACGGAGACCCCGGGGGCGACGAGGGCGCGGGGAAGACCATGGCCGATGTTGACCGCCGTCACCGGGTTCTCCCCGGACGGATCGATCTCCCTGATGGCTCTGCCGAGCCAGCCCTCCGTACCCACCTTCTCCGGCTCGCACGTGTGCCAGATGTCCATCGACCGAAAGTGGGACCGCACCGAGTTCTCGTAGCCTATCCCGTGTATGACGGCGACCCTGCCCTCGGCGTACATCCGCGCCATGGGCCCCATCGCGGGGTGAAAGCCAAGCTGGTCGTCCAGGTGAATGACCTTGTCCTCGGGAATGTTGAGGGTGCGGCGACTGTCGTAGTAGTTGGGATCGTTATACGGGACCACCGTGTTCAGGTAGTCGTTTCCGCCGGAGAGCTGGACTACTACCAGGACTGGATCTTTTGTGGCTGTGGTCATCTCGGGCTCCTTGCTCTCTCGCGGGCGGGTGATCTAGAGGTCATTCAGCAGAACTGGTACTCGCGTGTCGCGGCGATCAACGACATCATCTCCATCACCCTGGCGTCGCCACTCCCGTCGCCGTTGGAGTCGATAGCCCCGCCTTCGGCGGCATGTTCTACCAGCTCTCGCCGCGTCTCCTCGCCGATCTCGATCATGCCCATGTACTTCAGGACGTTGTCGACGAACCCCTCTGGTTCGGTGGAGCCGGGATCGCCAGCCACCCTGTCGATGATGTAGCGGACGCCCTTGTGCTCAGGGTTGCTGACCATGCCGGCAACGAAGTTGATCCGCGCCACCAGGGATCCCGAATATATCCATTCCTTGCCTGTGTGCCAGCCCTCGACGCTGGGCGGGTCGAGTATGTCCTGCCCCATGTATCCCGGCTGCCTGGAAAGATCCGCCTCCAGGTAGGGGACCGGACCCTTGAACTCATCGATCATGTTCAGGGTGCTCACCACCACTTCGGAAGGTGACTTGACCCGCTTGAACCGCACCGCCTCAGACTTGAAGAAATCGGAGTTGAGGATGAATCGCATCACGGGGCGCAGCTCGAGATTCGACTCCACAAATACCCTCGCAATCGCATCGACGGCCTCCGGGTCCCCGGGGTCCTCGATCTGCCATGCGGGCACCTGCGGCTCATCGGCAACGAAATAGTTGTAAAGGTGCCGCGCCACGAAACGATGGCACTCCGGCTGCTGGACGACGATGTCTATGATGTCGTAGCCGTCGAAATTGCCGGTGTGGCCGAGAAAGGTCTTGTCGGTCTCATCGTGGTCTTCCGGCCGGAACTCGAACTTCCAGGGAAAGCGGCCGTAGGGGAATCGGGGCATCTTTGCCGATACGGTCCAGCCGGTAAAGGCGCGCGACGCCTCGAAGACGTCATGCTCCGTGTAGGTGCCCACGCCCATCGAGAAGAGCTCTAGCAGCTCTCTACCCCAGTTCTCGTTTGGCGCGTACTTGTGGTTGTCCTGGTTGTCGAGCCAGTAGATCATGGCCGGGTCCTTGGCCAACCTGACCAGCATCTCCCGGTAGTTGCCCAGGCCGTAGTCGCGGAACATCTGGATCTGGTCCATCAGGTGGTTGCAGTTGTCGACCTTGCTGTTTCCGGTCGCAAACACGTGGTGCCAGAACAGCGCCATCTTCTCTTCCAGAGGCCTGGGTGTATTGATCATGTGGAACAGGTAGTTGGCCTGGCCGTGGGCGACGTTGCCGCCCGGGATCTCGGTCGTCGGGTGGTACCTGTAGAGGAGGAACTCGTCGACCGGCGGCTTGTCCTGCGGGTGCAGAAGTTCCTCGACCGTCCGCTCGTACCCCTGCTCGGCCAGCCTCTCGATCTCGGGCCATGATGCGCCGAAGCCGGCCCGGCGCATCAGATGAGCAACTAGGGAAAGGTCCTGCTTGGTTGCCATTCTCGACTCCTGTGAACTCGGTGACAACTTCTCTGCGAAGGGAGCCTTGGCGCGGGAAGTTCGGGTTGGGCGACGGCACGAATCATAGCACAAACTTTCCGGTCCATAGACGGCTTTTTGGCGCTAGAATTGCACCATGTCACGGGCCGATTACGACGTTACTTCGCATGTCACCCTGTTTTGCAGGGCGCTTCGCGATCACGGGCTGATGGCCGGCCCCGGCGAGAGTGCGGACGCGCTTCGATCGATGGCCCTGGTCGACCTGATGATGCCGGGGAGCGTGTACTGGGCGCTCAGGTCGGTGCTTGTCTCCTCAAGGCACGAGATACCCACATTCGACCGCCTGTTCGAACGCTTCTGGGATTTTGATCCACCTCCGCAGCGTCCCGCCAGGAGGGGAGCCGGATCGGATCTACCCGGCAGGGGAAGGGGTCGAGCCTCCATGCCGACGGCGGCCGGCAGCCGCGACGCACGCCCGGACGAAGTCCTCGTTCGCCTCATGCGCACGGGCGCCAGCACCCTGCAGGCCAACCGCGAGCCGGACCTTTCGGCGCTCGCATCGCACCGGGCCGAGCGCGTCGCATGCATAGCCGAGCGCATAGTGGACTCGCTCAGGGACCGCCCGAGCCGCAGGCTGAGGAGGCATCGTCGTGGCGCCTACATCGATATGCGGGGCGTACTCCGAAGGAGCCTGAGCCACGGTGGGGATCCCGTAGTCTTGCCGCGTCGGGTCCGCATACAGCGCAAGCAAAGACTGCTGCTGCTATTGGACGCCAGCGGTTCGATGAATCGCCATGCCCACCTCACGCTCGAGCTGTCCTGGGCAATCGCCCAGCACACATCGCGCATAGAGGCTTTCGCGTTCAGTACCTCGGTAAGCCGGATCAGCAAGCAGCTCCGGGCGGCGACGTACGCCGAGGCGCTGCGGAGGGTGGAAGAGACGGTGGATCACTGGTCCGGGGGCACCAAGATCGGCGAATCGCTCGCGCACATCAACTCAAGATATCCAGGCTTTCAGGACCGCTACACCACCGCGCTGCTGGTGAGCGACGGGTGGGATACCGGGGATCCGTACCGCCTGTCTCGCGAGCTCCGTCGAATGCGCCGGCGAGTCAGGCAGGTGGTGTGGCTGAATCCCCTGATCGGCAGCGAGGGCTACGAGCAGGCCACCCGCAGCCTCGTAGCCGCCGCAGAACACGTTGACCACTTCGCGTCCATCAGGAACGTCGACAGGCTCAAAGAGCTACCCGCCCTGCTGGCAAAGTGAAGGGCGGAAGGAACGCTACAAGAGCGCTGCGAGGCCGAAGATTCGCATAGTCTTCATGGGAACCCCCGAGTTCGCGGTGCCGGTCGCCAGACGCCTGCTCAAGGCCGGACATGACCTTGTGGGGGTGTACACCCAGCCCGATAAGCCTGCCGGAAGGGGCAGGCGCACGAGCCCGACGCCGGTTAAGCGCTTTGCCCTGGAAAGGGGGCTGGCCGTCTTTCAGCCCAGGTCCCTCTCGGGCGCCGGGACATGGGCGGCCATGGCGGCCCTGGAGCCAGATGCATCCGTCGTGGCCGCCTACGGCAAGCTCCTGCCCAGACCCGTCCTGGATATTCCACAGCTCGGGTGCCTTAACATCCACCCCTCGCTGCTCCCCAGACACCGGGGCGCTTCGCCGGTTGCCGCGGCGATACTCAGCGGCGACGGTGTCACGGGCGTTACGGTGATGCTCCTCGACGAGGGGCTCGACACGGGCCCTGTGCTGGCGCAGAGGGAGGCCCTCATCACCCGGACTGAGACCGCCGACACCCTGACCAGACGGCTCTTCGAGATGGGCGGGGACCTGGTGGTAGAAGTGCTGCGGGGTCTGGCCGAAGGCACCGTGCTTGCGCGCGAGCAGCTCGAGGAGGACGCAACGATGACCACCCGGCTGGACCGCGAGGCCGGCAGGATCGATTGGTCCGTCCCCGCCGAGCAGATCGCCCTCATGGTCCGGGCCTACCACCCCTGGCCGGGGACATTCACGACCTGGAGCGGCAGGACCATCAAGATCCTTGAGGCTTCACCTGTCCCGGGCGACCGGGCGACACCCGGAACGGTGAGGGTCTCAAGGGGGTCCATCGAGGTGGCGACGGGCGCGGGCGGACTGATCGTTACCCGGCTGCAGATCGAGGGACGAAGGGCGGTATCGGCCTCCGAATTCGTTGCCGGGCATCCCGGACTTGCCGGCTCGGTAGTCGGCTAGCCCGGGGCGCGCGGGGAACCGCACGAAGGAGACCGCTCGCAGCCCGCTATCTCAGCGCGCCTGAAGCAGCCAACTAGGTGGTCGTTGACCATCCCGCAGGCCTGCATCAACGAGTAGCAGACGGTCGGACCCACGAAGCGAAAGCCGCGCGACTTAAGGTCCTTGCTCATCGAGCTGGCCAGGTCGGTGAATGCCGGTATCTCCGACTGGCATTGCCATGAATTCAGGACCGCGCGGCCACCCACGTAGCCCCACAGGCGACTCGAAAGGCTCTCACCCGACCCCCAGAGTCCGACTATCGTCGCCGCGTTGGAGACGACGGAGCGGATCTTGAGGCGGTTACGCACGATGCCGGAGCCCGCCAGCAGCGCGGCTACCCGATCCTCTCCGAAGGCGGCGACGGCCTCGATGTCAAAGCCGTCGAAGGCCAGGCGGTATTCCTCACGCCTGTGGAGAATGGTTCGCCAGCTGAGCCCGGACTGCGCGCCCTCAAGGGTCAACATCTCGAACAATACCCGCTCGTCGTACTGAGGCACCCCCCACTCCCGGTCGTGGTAGGCCACCATCAGGGCGTCTCCGGAGGCCCAGCCGCAGCGGACCTGTCCCTGCTCCCCACCGCGTTCTACAGGGGTCGACGAATCACTGTCTGCTGGCACGGTTCGTCACCTGCTGTAGTCGAAAGGCAGCGCCGCCTGCTTAAAGCACCCATCGCGGTGATCGTTCACCAGGCCGACCGACTGGATATACGCGTACACGATGGTCGGACCACAGAAGCGAAAGCCCCGCCTCTTCATGTCGGCGCTGAGCTCTTCTGCGGGCGGTGCTACGGCGGGAACCTGGATGTTGCGGGGCCACCGGTTCATCCTCGGCTTGCCGCCCACAAACGACCAGAGATAGTCGGCCAATCCCTCGAACTCAGGGCGGAGGCCGCAGACGGCCTGAGCGTTACCGATGATGCACCTGATCTTGGCCCGGTTTCTTATGATGCCCGCGTCCCCCAGCAACTCGGCTACCTTCTCTTCGCCGTACCGGGCAACGACCAGCGGGTCGAAGTCGTCGAATGCCGCGCGAAAGGCGCATCTTCTCCGCCAGATCCCCCACCAGCTCAAGCCCGCCTGCATACCGCTCAGGGAGAGGAATTCGAAGAGCCTCTGTTCGTTTCGAGTAGGCGTGCCCCAGTAGATGTCGTGGTACGCGGTGTGCATCGGAGAGCCGTAGACATCGTCGTGGCAACGGACCAGGCCATCAGAAGCGGGTTTGGCCACAGGCTCTTCCATCATGGAGGCGAATCGTATCAGGGAGTCAGTCAAGGCCGTACAGTCGGGGCTGCACCGGGGCCTCACTCGCCTCGAGAGTCGCATCTTCGAAACCTGACACTCCGACTCCGAGCAGGCGGAACCGTCGACCCATGCCGAGCTCGCGGCCAAGCATCTGGGAAGCGGTCGAGACGATCTGGGCCTCCGATTCGATCGGCCCATCAAGCGTCACCTGACGAGTGTAGGTGGTGAAATCGTCAAGCCGCAGCTTAAGCCTCACCGTGCGTCCGGCAAGTTCACGACGCTGAAGTTCCCCTCCGACTCGACCGCCCAGTCCTGCGACGACCTGATGCAGGCGTTCAGGATCGTCCGTGTCGATCGCCAGCGTCGTCTCGGCGCTGATGGACTTACGGCGGCGCTCGGCCACCACCGGCCTTCCGTCGACGCCGTTGGCCAGGTCGCGCAGGCCGGGTCCCATCCTGCCGAAACGGTCGCCGAACCACTCAGGCGGCCGGTCGGCCAATTGACCGATCGTCGTGATCTCTTCCCGGGCCAGCCACTCCTCGGTCTTGGGCCCGATGCCCCACAGCCTCCCGACGGGGAGAGGCGCCAGGAACTCGCGCTCCGTCCCGGGGGGAACGGCCACCAGACCGTCGGGTTTATCCATGTCCGATGCGATCTTGGCGACCGACTTGTTGGAGGCCACGCCCATCGATATGGTCAGACCGGTGCGATTGGTCACCCGTGCCTTCAGGCCGCGGGCGATCCTCTCGGCGGTCCACTCGCCGCCCACCCGCGGGGTAACGTCGAGAAAGGCCTCGTCCAATGACAGCGGCTCGACAGCGGGAGTGACCACCCGGAATATGTCCATTACGCCGCGCGACACCTCCCGGTAGGTTTCAAACCTGGGGGCCACGCGTACGGCGTGGGGACAGAGCCTCATGGCGGTCTTCATCGGCATCGCCGATCGCACGCCGAAGCGCCTTACCTCGTAGGAGGCGGCTGCAACCACTCCACGGGCGTCGGGATCACCGCCGACCACGACGGGCCGGCCTCTCAGCGCCGGGTTATCCCGCTGCTCGACAGAGGCATAAAAGGCGTCAAAATCAGCATGGATTATGGCGGCCATCTTCGCGGCGTCGGACATTCGACGGACAGAAACAAATGTTCCAGTCATTCTAGTGTCTGGGAGCCCGCCGCTGCACCTTGCGACCGGTCCGGGGGATTTGGGGAGGCTGTCAGGCCTGCCGGATGGCCTCCGGGGTCAACCCTCCGGCAGGATACGACCGAGGTCGAGATGGTGGATTCGCTCTGGCCGCAGGGTGATCAGCACCCGGTCCTGCCCGTACAGCTCCTCCATCCATGGCTCCACCTCATCCGGGGCCATGTACCTCTCGCAGATCGCCCTGGTGGGCTCCCAGATGCTGTCATCGTCGGCCAGCTCGACACGGCCCGTGATCGTCGCGTAGACCTTGGCAAGCGGGGGATCGTAAACGCAGACCGACATCCTGGCGTCTCTTGCCAGGTTCCTGTACTTGAGTCGCTCTTTGGTGACGGACATGAGCATCGCACCATCGCGAAACTCGTACCAGATGGGCGTCAACTGGGGCATCCCCGTGACGCCGATCGTGGCGGCCACCGCGATCAAAGGCGGCTTAAGAAAGATCTCCAGGCGGTCGAGCTCATCTTGAGTTGGCAAGGGGAAGGGACTGGCTCCTAAAGGGCGCCGTCGATGATGACATCGAGCACCGCCGGCTTTCCGGAGGCGAGAGCCCTGCTCATCTCCGGTCCGATCTGCAGTGGATCCTCGATACGAACGCCGTGAACCCCCATCGCCCTCGCCATGCCGGCCAGGTCCAGGCGCTGCGGAAAGTCCATGGCAATGTATCTGCTCACGGGCGGGTCCTGGCCCGTCACAAGGCTCTTGTACACGTCCATGTTGACCTTCAGCACCCGATACGCCTCGTTGTTGCAGATGACGTATACGACGGGGATGCCCTCGGTCGCCGCGGTGTAAAAGCCCTGCACCGTCATCATCGCGCTGCCATCACCGACTATCGCTACTACGGGCCGGTCGGGGTTGGCCAGCTTCGCTCCCAGGCCCCCGCCGATGCCCCATCCTATCGCCCCACCTCTCTCACCAAAGACCTGTCCCGGACGCTTGAACTCTATGGCGCCCATCACGGCCGCCCTGGTTGTCACCGAGTCGTCCACGATCACCGTGTCTTCAGGGATGGCCGCGGCAATCTCCGCCATCATTCGTTCCGGCGACATCGGGGTTCCGTGCCAGCGCTCCCTGACTCTCGCCTCCCAGGCGTCTCGTGCCGCCGCGGTCCGGGCCGCAATCGACTCCGCTCGGCCCTTGGCGGCCTCCCTGGCAGAGCCGCTCATACCGGCGTCGATTGCCTCGGCAAGGCGAGCCAGGCCGACTTTGGGATCTGCGATTATCCCTACGTCGGTGGGTTCGCTCTTTCCCACCTCCCTGGGGGAGGCGTCCAGGTGCACTACCTTCGTGCCACGGGCGAATGAGCTTGCACCCTCGTCTGGAAAGAAAAAGTAGCCGGAGAATACGTTGCCGACCGCAAGTACCGCATCGGCCTGGGACAGCGTCTCCTTCGCATCCGGAAAACCCCAGCGTAGAGGCCCCCTGTAGAGCGGGTGGCGTGACGGAAAGTTCATCTCCGAATACAGCGTCGAATACACCTCCGCCCCCAGCATCTCGGCCACCCGCACCGCCTCGTCGGCGGCGCCCGATTGGGCGATCCGGTCGGCGACCAGCATGACCGGTCTGTCGGCGCTGGCCAGCAGCTCCGCCGCATCCCGAACGGCGCCCTCGTCCGGGGCCACCCCGAAATAGCCGGGGGAATTGGGCACTATCTCCATGTCCGCCTCGCCGTCGAGCGAATTGGCGGAAAAGGCGATGAACGTTGGTCCGGTCGGGGGTGTCCGTGCCTCGTTGAATGCACGGCGCACGGCTGCGGGGACCTGCTCTGGATGAGTTAGCTCGACGCTCCACTTGGTGAAGATCTTGACCATGTCGGCCAGCGGGGTCCTGCCCTCCACCAACTTTCTGACGTCCTTGTTGCCCGCAGTCAGAACCAGTGGCGTGCCACCGGCGGCGGCGTTGTGGAGCAGGCTGATGCCGTTGGCAAGGCCGGTCTCGATGTGCAGGTTGACGAAGGAAGGCCGTCCTGTCGCCCTTGCGTATGCATCGGCCGCCCCCATCCCGGCACCCTCCTGGGTAACCAGGACGTAGTGAAGATCGGGAAAATCCTCCAGGGCGTCCATGATCGCCCCCTCGGAGGTGCCCGGGTTTCCGAAGATGTACTCGACGCCTTCGGCCCTCAGCATCTCCAAAAGCGCTCTTTTGCCGGTCATCCTGGGCATGTGTAGCTCTCCGTGACTCGATCGGCCCTACCCGATCGCACCTTAACGCTTAAACCCTGGCAAGTATCTTGTCCAGCGCTCCGGATCTGAATTCCTCCAGATCGTCGGCATCCTTCAGCAGAGCGCCAACGGTGACTTCTACCGCCTCTCGATCGATGCTCTCGTAGCTCATTATCATCATGGCCCTGGCCCAGTCCAGCGTCTCGGAAACCCCGGGAGATTTTTCCAGGTCAAGACCGCGGACGTCCTCTACGAACCTTACGACCTGACCCGCAAGCCTCTCCCCAATTCCGGGAACCTTGGCCCGCACTATCCGTAGCTCCTTGTCGAACTCGGGATAATCGATCCAGAGGTACAGACAGCGCCGCCGCAGGGCGTCCGACAGCTCGCGGGTTCGGTTGGAGGTAAGGATCACAAGCGGTATGTGGACCGCCTTGATGGTACCGAGCTCAGGGATCGTCGCCTGATAGTCGGAGAGAATCTCTAGCAAGAACGCCTCGAACTCCTCGTCCGCCCTGTCGATCTCATCTATCAGCAGCACGGGTGCCCTTTCCCGCTCGGACAGTGCGGCCAGGAGGGGACGTTCGAGCAGGAACTCGCGGCCGAATATCTCCCGTTCCCTGTCCCGGCTCGCCTTCCCGGTCCCCTCCTCCAGTTTTATGTGCAGGAGCTGGCGGGGATAGTTCCACTCGTACAGCGAGGTGTTGACGTCGAGCCCCTCGTAGCACTGAAGCCGGATGAGGCGAGCCTGGAGGATCTCGGCCATGACCTTAGCGATCTCGGTCTTGCCAACGCCGGCCCTGCCCTCTATCAGCAGCGGCCGGCCGAGCTGCTGCGCCATGAACAGGGCGGTACCGATCGACGGATCCGCTATATAACTTGCCGCCTCGAGACTCTGGACGATCTCTCCAACCGGGTCCGGGCGACGCCGGCCGCTGGTCACGGGCTACCGGTGAGAACCGGGACTCTCAGGATCGCGCATCCTTTACAAGGCGCCAGACCCTCTCCGGCTTGGCCGGCATGTCCAGGTGCCTGACTCCCATGTGGGACAGCGCGTCGACCACCGCGTTGATGACGGCCGGAGAGCCGGCTATCGTCGCGGTCTCACCGGCTCCCTTCACACCCATCGGGTTGACGGAGGTAGGAGTGACGGTGCGGTCAACCTCGAACGAGGGAAGATCCTCGGCCGACGGCACCGCATAGTCCATCATGCTGCCGGTGAGAAGCTGACCCTCGTCGTCGTATACGGCCTCTTCCTGGAGAGCCTGCCCGAGTCCCTGGGCGGCGCCGCCGTGAACCATGCCCTCGACGATCATCGGGTTTATCACATTGCCCACGTCGTCTACCGCTATGTACCTGAGGGGCGTGACCTCCCCGGTGTCGCCGTCGACCTCGACTACGGCGATGTGGGTGCCAAACGGCCAGGTGAAGTTGCTGGGATCGAAAAAGCTCGTCTCCTCCAGCCCCGGCTCAATGCCCTCCGGCAGCTCGCCGGCGTAAACGTGGGCCGCCAGCGCGATGTCACCGAATGTCTTTGCCTCACCCGGGGCGCCCCTAACGAACAGTTTGCCGTCCTCGTACTCGATGTCCTCGGGAGCGGCCTCCAGCAGGTGTGCGGCCAGCTTCTTGGCCTTTTCCTTGATCTTGGTCAGGCTCATGTGAATGGCGCCCCCGCCGACCGCCGCGCTGCGGCTGCCGAACGTGCCGGTCCCAAACTGGACCTGATCGGTGTCGCCGTGAACGATCTCAACGTTCTCCATTGCCACGCCGAGCTCGGCCGCGACCAGCTGGGCGAAGGTCGTCTCGTGCCCCTGACCATGGGTCGATGCGCCGGTGAACACGCGAACGGTTCCCGTAGGATTGACACGCACCGTGGCGCTCTCCCAGAGGCCCGCCCGCGCCCCCAGGGTGACCGCGACGTGGGAGGGAGCGCCTCCACAGATCTCCACGTACGTGGAGAGACCGATGCCCAGGTAGCGCCCCTCGGACCGGGCCTCCTCCTGCTCCTTGCGAAACTCCCCGTAGCCCGCCATCTCCAGCGCGCGATCGAAGGCGGGCTCGTAGTCACCGCTGTCGTAGGCGACCCCGGTTGCGACCGGGTGACCGTCGGCGAACGGTGCTATGAAATTCTTCCTCCTCACCTCGGCCGGATCCATACCTATCTCGGCGGCGAAAATGTCCACTATCCGCTCCACGAGATACGTCGCCTCCGGACGGCCCGCCCCGCGGTAGGCATCGACCGGAGTGGTGTTGGTGTAGACGCCTGTGACCTTGCACCTGACGTTGGCCAGGTCATAGGGTCCGGACATCATCAGGCCGTAAAGCAAGGTGGGCACGAGCGGAGCGAAGGTGGACAGGTAGGCGCCCAGGTTGGCGGTGGTCTCCACGTCGATGGCGTCGATCATTCCATCCCGGCTGCCGGCAATCCGCGCCGTGCTCAGGTGATCCCGGCCGTGCGTGGTCGCCAGGTAGGCCTCCTGGCGCGATTCGATCCATTTCACCGGGCGCCTCACTCGTTTGGCCACGACTGCAGCAATGACTTCCTCGGCGTACATGTACAGCTTGCTTCCGAAGCCGCCGCCGACATCCGGCGCGATCACCCTTATGAGGTGCTCGGGATGCCCGAGGGTAAGGGCCAGCAGCAGGCGCACCAGGTGTGGTATCTGCGTCGAGGTCCACATCGTGAGCTGGTTGGTGCCGTGGTTGTAATCGCAGACGATGCCGCGAGTTTCCATGGCATTGGGCACCAGCCTCTGGTTGGTCATGGTCTGCTCGACCACGACCTCGGCCGCGCCCGCGGCCGCCTCGACATCTCCACCGGCGACCTCCCACACGAAGGCGACGTTGCCCGGGGCGTCGCTGTGCAGCTGTGGGGCGCCGGGCTTGGCCGCGTCGCCGGTGTGTACGACCACAGGGAGTGTCTCGTAGTCAACGTCCACAAGCCTGGCCGCATCGGCAGCCACCTCCGGGGAGGTCGCCACGACGGCCGCGACTATGTCGCCGACGAACCGAACCGTGTCGATGGCGATGGGCGGATGTGCCACCTCCTTCGTATCGGGAACGACCCAGCCGCAGGGCACTGAGCCCTGCTCATCCTTGACCTGCTCTCCGGTAAAGACCGCAACGACCCCTTCCAGAGCCTCAGCCGCCGAAAAGTCGATGCCTGCGATTCTGGCATGAGCGTACGGGCTGCGCACCAGCTGTACATTCAGCATGCCCGGCAGCTTGATGTCGTCTACGTACCGGCCCGTGCCCTGAATCAGGCGCGGGTCTTCGCGCCTCTTGACACTTGAGCCGAACAGGGAAGTGGTCATAGGGTCCTCCTCTGCAAGGGCGCTCGGGCTCCGCCATAAGCCCGGCCACGGCCCCGCCGAACGGGGTCGTTTCGGGGTGCTACTCTACCCCACACGGGCGTGTCAAAACAAGGCGAGGGGCGACGCCAGCCGGCTGGGGATCAGGGGCCGGCTGCGCATCGCCCGACGGTCGGGCAGGTCTAATTCCCGGTGGGCGAAGACCGCGAGTCCATGACACCATCGAGGAAGCCCCACCAGCCATCGAGGGCCTCCTGCAGAGCAGCCTCAACGGACGGCTCAAGTTCCTCCCAGGTATGTTCCAGGATCCCTTCCCGCTCCCGGTCAGAATGGTCTTCGTCAAGCACGCTGTGCACCTCAAAGAACCGGAGGCTGGCCTCGTCCGTGATGCCGAAATAGTCCCTTAGACCCCGGATCTTTTCGACCATCACGGCCGGCACCTGGACCTCATAGGCGTACACGGCGGCGAGCCCCTCCTGGAACGTGCGCTGATGGCACAGGGTGCGGTAGGTCTGAAGCATGGCCTGAGTGGTCGGAAGAGGCCGGGTGGTCTCAGGCTCCGAGCGACCAAGGCCCACGGCTTCGCAAAAGTCGAGCCAGAGGGCTCGATGATTGGCCTGGCCGTGTTCTTCGTCCCACAGGTTATCGAGTATGGACTGGCGCACCCCACGGTCTCCGCAGCGAGAGTGTATGGCGCTGAGCAGGGTGGGAAACTCGGCCTCGAAATGATAGTACTGGGCCGCGTACACGCGCAGGTCATCCATCGTCAACTCGCCGTCTTGCCACGCCCTGTAGAAAGGGTGGTTCAGAAGAGATCTGTTTGCGATTCGACGCTGGATGCGGGAATGGAGATCGTCGGTCAATTGCGCCCCCGTTCGTGTAATCTGCCTTGTGGCATCCGGCAAATGCTAGCTGGCGCCCCGGGTGCGGGCAAGGCATCAGACCCTTAGTGACCCGACCCGGTCAACATTCGCCGGCACCGAGCTTTTCATGGGCGGGCTTGGTCGCGAGAGGGTCCATTGACGGTGCTGCAGATCTCCGGGGCACGACCACAATGCGGAACGCTCGGGCCGTTCTCAGGCCTGTCCCTGCCATCTTCGATCCTCCCAACCGCCCCTCGATCGAGCTCGGCGCCTCTATGGTCGAACGCGCATGGTCAGCCGGACGCGGCTGCGCCGGTCCGGCAGTGGTCGCTGCGAGCCTCGGGACAAATGATCCGAAGTCCAGATGCCCGCGACGGGTAAATCGGACGAGCCGATTACCGGTTCCAGCCGGTAATACCCGCGTAAACCGTTTGATGTTTTTCCCAAAAATTGGTAAGATTTTGCTGCCTACAGCAATCCTTCCCCGGAGCACTTGATGGCCCAGAAGAACAACCGCAGAAACGGAGAGTCAGGCAACATCTATTCGGCCAAGGACATCCAGGTACTTGAGGGTATGGAGGCGGTTCGCAAGCGTCCGGGCATGTACATCGGCTCAACGGACCAGCGGGGACTGCACCACCTGATCTACGAGATCGTGGACAACGCGGTCGACGAGTTCATGGCCGGGTTCTGCTCACAGGTCGTCATTCACATAGACCGCGACGGCAGCGTGACGGTAAGCGATGACGGCCGCGGCATACCGGCCGACCGCCATCCCGTTACAGGTCTTTCAGCTATCGAGACGGTGATGACCACGCTCCACGCCGGCGGAAAGTTCGGCGGCAAGGCCTACACGGTGTCGGGGGGACTGCATGGCGTAGGGGCCTCCGTAGTCAACGCCCTGTCATCGGAGTTGACCATCGAGGTCAGGCGGGACGGAAAGGTGCACAGGCAGGAGTTCTCCCGTGGCAAGAGGGTCACCGATCTCGAGGTGTCCAACGGTCACCCGGAGAACGAGCACGGCACCACGGTTACGTTCACGCCTGACCCGGAGATTTTCGGAGACTTCCTATACGAGTTCGAAACTTTGGCTCAAAGATTCAAGGAGATGGCATACCTTAACCGCGGGCTCCAGATACGCTTCTCCAGTGACATGCACGCCAACCTGCTGGAGGACTCAAGGAGAGCCGACTTCAGGTATGAGGGAGGTATATCGCAGTTCGTGGTGGATCTGTGCCACGGCAGGGCGACACTCCACCCCGAACCCATCTTTATGGAAAAGCGCTGGGAAAGCACCATCGTGGAGGTGGCGCTGCTCTACAACGACAGCTTCAGCGAGACGGTCCTGTCCTTCGCAAACTGCATTAACACCGTGGACGGGGGGTCACATCTCACTGGCCTGCGCGCGGCTCTGACGCGGGTAATGAACGACTACGGCCGCAAGCAGAAGATCATCAAGGAAAACGAGCCCAACCTCGCCGGGGAGGACGCCAGAGACGGCCTGATTGCGGTTGTCAGCGTCAAGCTCACCGACCCGCAGTTCGAGGGCCAGACCAAGGCCAAGCTGGGTAACCCCGAGATCCGGGCCATGGTTGAGAGCGCGGTCGTCGAGGAGCTGGGCACCTATCTGGAAGAGCATCCGAGGGAGGCTCGCCGCATCGTAGACAAGGCCATCACCGCCCAGAGGGCCAGGGAGGCGGCGCGCAAGGCAAGGGACCTGATCATTCGAAAGAATGCCATGGACGGCGGCGCACTGCCGGGCAAGCTCGCCGACTGCTCAGACAAGAATCCCGAGAACTGTGAGATCTACCTCGTCGAGGGCGACTCTGCTGGCGGGACGGCCAAGATGGGTCGGGACCGAAGGACACAGGCCATACTGCCTCTCAGGGGCAAGATCCTCAACGTCGAAAAGGCTCGCGCGGACAAGATGCTCGCCCATGAGGAGATCAGGGCGATGATCGTGGCGGTCGGGGCCGGGATGGATGAAGAGATCGATCGGGCCAAGCTGCGCTACCACCGGATCATCATAATGACCGACGCCGATGTCGACGGCTCCCACATACGAACGCTCCTGCTCACCTTCTTCTTCAGGCACATGTACCAGCTAATCGAGCACGGCCACCTCTACATCGCCCAACCACCCCTCTACCGGATAACCTCCGGCAAGACCGCTGCCTATGCCTACTCTGAGGGTGAGAGAGAGGGCATAATGCTCCAGCTTAGGAATAAGCGCAATGTCGGAGTGCAGCGCTACAAGGGCCTAGGAGAGATGAACGCCGAACAGCTATGGGAAACCACGATGAACCCGGATACCAGAACCCTGCTGCAGGTCTCGGTAGATGACGCCGCCGAGGCGGACAGGGTTTTCACCTTGCTGATGGGCGACATGGTGCAGCCCCGTCGCGAGTTCATCGAGACCCACGCGCTTGAGGTCAAGAACCTGGACGTTTGACGGCCGGAAGGCATCCGGGCTTGACTGACCGCGGTAACTACGACGAGTTCATAGCCGGGCACCCGCTGCTCGGCGCCATTGGCAACACCCCCCTGGTCGACCTGCATCTCCCGGCCGGCATCGCGGGCAAGGCCATCTCCGCCGACACGCGGATCTCGGCAAAGCTCGAGAACCTCAATCCCGGCGGGTCCATCAAGGATCGCCCGGTTCTGCGAATGGTCGTCGAAGCGGTGCTGTCGGGCGAGCTCCCCGAGGGCAAGGCGATCCTCGACTCCACCTCGGGCAACGCCGGCATTGCCTACGCCATGATCGGGTCAGCGATCGGGCGAAGGGTGGAGCTGGTAATCCCGGCCAACGCCTCCGAAGAGCGAAAAAAGCGCATCGCCGCGCACGGAGCGACGATAGTCGAGACCGACCCTTTGCTTGGCTATGACGAGGCCATGCGCGAGGTGGTACGCCGCTACGAGGAGCATCCAGACAGGTACTTTTTCTGCAACCAGTACGCGAATGAATTCAACTGGATCGCCCACTACGAGACCACCGCAAACGAGATACTTGAGCAGGCGCCCAATCTCACCCACTTCATTGCCGGAGTGGGCACCGGCGGAACCATCACCGGGGTGGGCAGGAGACTCAAGGAGCACGACCCGGGCATCAGGGTCATCAGCATAGAGCCGGGTGACTGGAGGGGGATCGAGGGCCTCAAGCCCCTGGGAGAGGAGAGCCTGGTGCCGGAGATCCTGGACCAGAGCGTGATCGACGACCGTGTCGAGGTCAGCCTGGACGAGGCATATGCGATGGCGAAGATCCTGGCCGGGCGCGGGCTGTTTGTTGGCCAGTCATCGGGGGCATACCTGGTCGCAGCCGTGGACGCCGCCACCGAACCCGGCTCTCAGGTCGTGACCATCTTCAACGATCTGGGCGAGCGGTACTTCAGCACCGGGATGTGGGACTAGTAGGAACTAGCTGGTCGGCATGTTCGACTCGACTGACTTGGCGTCTGAGACTCTGGCGCGAATCGAGCGTCTAAGGGTTGAGATAGAGCGCCACAGCGCACTTTACTATCAGCACGACGCCCCCGAGATAAGCGACGCCGAGTGGGACGCGCTGATGCGTGAACTGCGCGCCCTGGAGGCCGAGCATCCCGAACTGGTCACCCCGGACTCGCCTACCCAGACGCTGGGGTCCGCTCCTTCAGGTGGTTTTGCCGAGGTCGCACACCCGGTTCCCATGCTCAGCCTCGGCAATGCCTTCAATGCGGAGGATCTGGCCGCCTGGCACCAGCGTGCCAGCAGGCTGATCGGCGAGGAATTCGAGATGGTGTGCGAGCTCAAGTACGACGGCCTTGCCGTCGCTGCCACATATGAAGATGGCCGGCTAGTCAGGGGTGCCACACGAGGCAACGGTCGCATCGGAGAAGACGTGACGGCGAACCTCCGCACCATTGATAACCTGCCCAAGCGGGTCTCGGGAGGATTTCCATCCCTCTTCGAGGTGCGCGGAGAGGTGCTGTTTCCCATCTCCGAGTTCGAGAGCTTTAACCGCAGGCGCGAGCGCGAGGGTCTGGCCGTCTACGCCAACCCTCGCAACTCGGCAGCCGGCTCGCTGAGGCAGATCGACCCGCGCGTGACAGCCGAGCGCCCGCTCGACATATACATATATGGGCTGGGATATCCCGAGGATGAGATACCCGCCGGCACGCATTACGAGACGCTCAGGCATCTGGCCGATCTGGGCTTTAACGTCAACCCGAACAATCAACCGGTTGGCTCGGTCAAAGAAGCCGTCGATTACTACCAGCTCTGGCTCGAGTCCAAGGATGCCCTGGACTACGCCTGCGACGGGGTGGTGGTCAAGGTAAACCGCCTTGACTACCAGCGCCATCTCGGTCACGTAGGCCGGGAGCCCAGGTGGGCGATCGCCTACAAGTTCCCTGCCGAACAGAAGGAAACCCTGCTGGCCGACATCCGCTTCAACGTCGGACGAACAGGCAGCATAAATCCCTACGCGGTCCTGGAGCCGGTCGTAATCAACGGTGCTACCGTCAGGCAGGCCACGCTGCACAACGAGGACTACATACGCTCCAAGGACCTGCGCAAGGGTGACCGGGTTATCGTCGAACGGGCGGGCGAGGTGATTCCGCAGGTCGTCAGGTCCATCCCGGAAAGGCGCACGCACCCACTCGCTGAGTTCGAAATGCTCACCGAGTGTCCCAGCTGTGGCCACGACGTCGCGCGGCCCGAGGGGGAGGCGATGACATATTGCGTCAACGCCCGTTGCCCGGCCCAGCTGACCCGGCTGATCGAGCACTTTGTATCCAAGGGGGCGATGGACATCGACGGCCTCGGGGAAAAACAGGTCGGCATGTTGCTGGAGAGCGAATTGATCGAGGATGCAGCGGACATCTTCACTCTCGGGGGCATGCGAGAGCACCTGCTGTCGATGGAGCGCATGGGAGAAACTTCTGTTGCGAACCTGTTGGCCGCAATAGACGCCTCAAGGTCCCGGCCGCTCGCCAGGGTGCTGGTCGCCCTAGGAATCGGCTTCGTCGGAGAGGAGGTGGCTGACATTCTGGCCCGCCGCTTCAGGACCATGGACGGCCTGATCGACGCATCAGCCGAGGACATGCTGGCGGTCCCGGGCATTGGTCCCAAGATCGCGGCGAGCGTGGTGAGCTACTTTTCAGAGCCGTCCAATCTGGCCATGGTAGAAAAGCTGCGGGAGGCCGGCGTTAACCTTGAAGATGAGGACCGCGGCGAGTCGCAGGAGCAGATTCTCGCCGGGCTCAGGTTCGTCGTCACCGGCCGTCTGAAGCGTTTCAGCCGCTCAGGTATCCAGGACCGGATAAAGGACCTGGGCGGTTCGGTCAGCGGCAGCGTCAGCAAGCGCACCGACTATCTGGTCATCGGCGAGGACGCGGGCGGCTCAAAGCTGGACGCAGCCGGCGAGATGGGCGTAGAGACACTCGATGAAGACGGATTCCTAGACCTGGTACGGACGCTGTCAGACCAACAATAGCCGACTATCACCGGGGACGAGTCAAAAGATCCACCTCTCCAACCTGGGCCTGAAAAGGTTCCGCAACTTCCGAAGCCTCCAACTTGACCTGCGGCCGGGCCTCAGCCTGTTTTACGGCGCTAACGGCAACGGCAAGAGCAATCTGCTGGAGGCCCTGTACATGCTCGCCGTTGCCAAGTCGGTGCGGGCGCAGGCGGACCGCGAGCTGGTCGGATTCGGGCCGTCCTACGAGGACCGGGACGAAGCGGCCTCTGAACAGGTGCATTCGGTCATATCGGCAACCGTAGACCGCTCCGGCGAGACCGTTCGCATACAGATCGATCTGGTAGGACCGGCACCGGTCGCTCACCCTGCCACAGGAGACCCGGACCGGCCTCCGGCCTCGGATGTCGACTGGTCCGGGACATCTTTTCGAAAGGTGATAAGGGTCAACGGGGCTCCCCGCAGAGCGGCAGACCTGGTGGGGGAGTTCAACGCCGTGCTCTTTTCCGCCCAGGACCTTGAGCTTGTCTACGGGGCACCGACGCTGCGCAGGCGTTACTTGGACGTCCTCATATCCCAGCACGACCGACCATACCTGCGCGCGCTTCAGCGCTATCAGCGAGCGCTGACCCAGCGAAACCACCTGCTCAGATCTATCCGGAACGGCTGGTCGGCTCAGGCCGAACTGGGCCCCTGGGACGATCGACTGGCCCAGGACGGCGGATATATCGTCGCATCCCGGATAGGCGCCACAGCGGCGCTGAGGAAGCTGTCAGCCATCAACTACGCGTCCCTGTCCGACGGGGCGCAGACCCTCAGGATAGATTATCGAGCAAGCTTTGAGCCTCCCTTGACCGACGAGCACGTCACGCCGAAAGGGGCCTCCGAAGAGCTGGGCGCCGCAATCGAGCGGAGCGCCGGGCGGGACGTCGCACAGGGACACACGTGCGTGGGACCGCACCGCGACGACATGGACATACACATCGACGGGGTCGACGCATCCCGATACGCATCGCGCGGGCAGGCCAGGACGGCGATTCTCTCCCTCAAGTTCGCTGAGGCCGAGTACCTTTCCGGTAGCCGCGGGGAAACGCCGGTGATACTGCTCGACGACGTGCTTTCAGAGCTCGACCCGAGACGGAGAGAACTGGTCCTGGACCGGGTTTCGGCCTATGACCAGTGCCTGCTGACGACGGCTGAGCTCGGGGCGGTGGCGCCCGCCCGGCGCTCTCAGATGAACCTGTACAGGGTCCAGCACGGAGATGTTCTAACCGGCTAGGGGCCGCCGCCGAAGGGGCGTGCCCTTCAGCAGGCGGTTATGCCGCCGTCGATAACGAATTCGGCACCGGTCACGTAGGAAGACTCGTCACTGGCCAGAAACAGGACTCCCCAGGCGATGTCCTCTGACGTTCCGATTCTGCCGATGGGCGTTCGATCGACCAGCTTGGCCCGCTCCGCGGGGTCGTCGATCAGGCCCGCCGACTGGGGGGTATCTATGAAGCCGGGGTGGACGGAGTTGACCCTTATGCCATCGGGGGCCAGCTGGACCGCCGCGGCCTTGGTGAATGATCGCACCGCTCCCTTGGAGGCCGGGTACGGGGCCTCCGTAGGTGCCCCGACCAGGCCGTAGATCGACGAGACATTGATTATGGACCCTTGCGCGCCGGTCCTCTTCATGGCCTCCGAAGCGTGTTTCGTGCCCAGGAATACGCCGGTGGCGTTAACGGCGACCACCCAGCTCCAGTCCTCCTCCGAGTAGTCTTCCACCAGGCCGGTCTTTCCGCTGTAGATGCCGGCATTGTTGACCAGCACGTCAAGTCGTCCGTACCGGCCCTGGATGTGGGCGATGACCTCGGTCCACTGCGGCTCGTCTGAAACGTCGAGGTGCAGATACTCCGCCGGGCCGCCGGACTCCCTGATGGCCAGGGCGATGGCCTCGCCGGCCTCGTCCTGCACATCGGCCAGCACAACCGCTGCTCCATGCTCGGCGAACAGCCGTGCCTCCACGGCACCCATCCCGCTGGCGGCACCGGTGATCAGGGCGACCTTGCCCTCGAGACGTCTCACTGCGCGGTGATGCCGCCGTCGATGACGAACTCGGCCCCGGTCACGTAGCAGGACTCGTCGCTGGCCAGGTACAGCACCCCCCAGGCCACGTCCTCTGGTGTTGCGATGCGACCGATCGGTGTACGTTCCTCCAGCTCCCGAACGGCCTGCGGATCTGACATCATCCAGCGCGTCTGAGGGGTATCTATGAATCCCGGATGCACGGAGTTGACCCTCACTCCGTGTTGCGCGAACTGCACGGCGGCCGCCTTGGTAAACGACCGAACAGCTCCCTTGGAAGCGGGATAGGAGGCTCCAATCGGCGCACCGACCAGCCCGTACACCGAGGAGATGTTGATAATCGATCCGCCGCCGGACCGGCGCATCGCCTCCGCCCCGTACTTGGTCCCCAGGAATGTGCCGGTCGAGTTGACGGCCAGCACAGAGTTCCACTGCTCCACGGTGACCTCCGTGATGTCCGTCTCCCCGCTGCCGATACCGGCATTATTGACCAGCACGTCCAGACGGCCATAGCTCTCGACTGTGGAGTCGATGACGCTGCGCCACTGCCGGTCATCGCTGACGTCAAGGTGCAGGTAGCGGGAAACGCCTCCCAGCGCGCATATGTCGCGCGCGACCTGCCCCCCGAGCTCGTCCTGAACGTCCGTGACCACCACGGTCGCCCCCTCGGAGGCGAACAGGCGTGATTCCGCCTCGCCCATGCCGCCCGCGGCACCGGTTACTATGCAGACCTTCCCCGACAACCTTTCCACGGCGGCGAGTTTATGGCCGGCCCCAAGGAGTGTCAACGCGGCTCCCAGGGGCACAAAGATGGGGTCCAACGGGTTGCGAATGCAAATATAATCCAGCCGCTGTGAACGATCACAACCCGGACATCGCCGAGCTCAGCGACGAAGATCTCCTCCGATTGATCAGCGAGCGGCGGCGCGACGCCCTTACAGAGCTCTACGGTCGATATTCGACCGCAGCCTACTCGCTGGCGCTCAAGATACTGCGGGACCCGGAGGCGGCAGAAGAGGTGACCCAGGACGCCTTTTTCAACGTGTGGCGACGCGCCGACAGCTACAGGGGAAACCGGGGGGCGGTCACATCCTGGCTGTTCAGCATCACGCATCATCGGGCCATCGATGAGATTCGGCGGCGGCGGCGGCGCGAGCAGCACAGGTCTTCGCGAGAGGTCGAGACCCTCGATCTCCCGTCCGACGATACCAGCGACCCGGTCCGCTTCGCGGACGCGCGGTTCCAGCGCGGCATCCTGGAAGAGGCCCTTGAAACTCTTCGCCCCGAGCAGAGAGCGGTCGTCGAGCTGGCCTATTTCGAAGGCCTTACGCACACGGAGATCGCCGAGCGGCTAGACCAGCCGCTCGGTACGGTAAAGACGAGAATGAGGCTGGCCCTGAAAAGGCTCCGCGGGGCTATCAGCCCGGATCTGATGCGCTGAGCGGATGGGAGCCGAGAGAATTTCGGGAAGATCCGGCGACCCTGTTCGTGCGACGGCGAATCCAGCCACGCACGCAGCAGCGTTAATACTGGGTAGGCCATGCGCGGCAACATAGTAGAAGAAAACTACGAATCCTACGTGCTGGGAGCACTGACCAGGGCGGAGCGGGACGAGTTCGAGGCGTATCTCACCGATAGCCCGATCGACCATCCCGAACTCGCCGAGGCGGCCGACACGATGTCTTCCCTCGCCATGGCGCTTGATCGCGTCCCGGTGCCTGACAGGGTGCTGGATGCCCTGCTCGCCAGGGTTGACGCGGACCTGGGCAAGGGCGTCGATGGTGGCCGTCAACGGCACGCTGGGAGAGCACGTGATGCCGGCGGCCCCGGCCTCCTGGCGCGTATCGGGACCCTCATTGAGGGTCGGTGGGCGCATCCCGCCATGGGAATGGCAGTCGTGGCCATAGTGCTCCTGGTAGCCGGTGGCCTCTGGCTGGATAACCGTCTGGGCTCGGTCGAGCAGAGCGCTACGGACATGCAGAAGGTCGACGAGATGCTGGCGGCCGTGATGGAGGGTCAGACGGAGCTGGCGAGCCAGGTTGAAGCCGGCGCCGCCAGTGACGCCCAGATCATGGACATGGTCAGGGAACAGAGGGACCTGACCTATATGGAGGCAAACCCGGATCGGCTGGTCAGCATGCTACGTCCTGCCGACAAGGCGGATGCGGGTCGCGGCATGATGGTCACCTCCAGCGATGGCCGCGACTGCCTGCTCGCCGTGCTGGACATGCCGGCGCTGCCGGGCGGCGAAGTCTATCAGGTGTGGCTGATCAAGGATGACGTAAAGACCAGCGGCGGTGTATTCACGGTAGACTCGACCGGATACGGCCAGATGGTTATACGCCCGACCGACCCGATGTGGGAGTTCGATTCCATCGGGATCACGGTGGAGCCGGCGGGCGGAAGCAGCGGCCCTACCGGCCGGCAGGTGCTCCTGGGCGATCTCTAGGAATCTGGCAGCAGGGTGCCGCGCGCCGCACGGCTACGTGGCACCGGCCCCCGGCCTGCGCAGCGGTTGAGCATCGCTGCCACGGAGCGCAGGATGCGCATCCCGATCGAGAGACCAGGCGGCGGCCTTGAGGGCGGGCGGATGGCCCCGCCGCCGCGGGAACCTCCCCGCCTGATGGACCTGGTCTCCGGGTCTTCCCGCACCCGGGTGGTCGCTATCTGCGGCCAAATGGTTAAAATACGCCGATGCGAATCCCGATGCGATTGGCCGTAGCAGTTCTCGCCGCATGCCTGGCTCCCGCCGCCCTGGCATGCGGCGGGCCTGAGCCCCTGCCCACACCCACGCCGACTTCCACGCCGGTGCCGCTGACAGCGGACGAGGTTCTGTCGCGTTCCGGCACCGTGATGAGCGCCCTGGACTCGTTCCAGTTCGACCTGACGCACGAGGTGGGTGCCAGCGCGTTCCTGCCGGGCGTGAGCGTGGAGCGGGCGGCGGGACAGCTGGAGATTCCCAACAAGCTGATCGTCGAGTTCACAGGTCTGTTCGGGGATTTCCCCATCAGGGTAAAGCTCATAGCAATCGACGACGCCAACTACCTGACCAACCCGATTACCGGCTCCTGGGAAACGGTTGAGGCCAGGTTGTCTCCGGTCGCCTTCTTCAAGCCGGACGAGGGCATAATCACGGTCATGTCATCGATCACCGAGGCCAGATTCGAAGGCTCTCAAGATGACGTCTACCGGATCTCAGGACGAATGCCCGCCAGCGCACTAAGCGCGCTGATGGGCGCAACCGTAGAGGACGCCAGTGTGGACGTGGACCTGGAGATACAGGACGACAGCTTCCTCCTGACAAAGATGCGTTTCGCCGGTCAGGTAACCCCCAGCGACGACCCCAGTACGGTGAGGGTAGTAACCCTGTCGAAGTTCGACGAGCCGGTGACGATCGAGGCACCTGAGATCACGCCCCAGTAGACCGTGTTCCACGGAACGCGGCTCGAGCCCAAGGTCACAGGCGCTTCCCCCAGGGGACTGAGAACGTAGCGTGCTTCGCGTATCCCCATACGTAGCCCTGATTCCCATTTGCCTGGGTGTGTTCGTCGCCGCAGACGACCAGACGGTGATCGTCACGGTGCTCCCGGATATCATGCTCGACTTCCGGATTCCACCGACCGAGCTGGACGGTGCATCCTGGACCATTACCGCCTACCTGCTGGGCTACGTGGCCGCCATGCCACTGATCGGCAGCATGTCGGACGCTTTCGGACACCGCCGAATGTTCGCGGCCGCCATGGTCCTTTTCATGCTCGGGTCGATCGCGGCCGCCCTCGCACCCAACCTTCCGGCCCTGATCGGCATCAGGGTTTTTCAGGCCGTTGGTGCCGGGGCGATGCTCCCGATCGCAATCGCGGTGGTGGGCGACCTGTTCCCCCGCGGCGGAAGAGGCCTAGCGCTGGGCCTGGTCGGAGGGGCTGCGGAGGCCGGCGGCGTCATCGGCCCGCTCTGGGGCGGTCTGGTGGCACGATACCTGGACTGGCCCTGGGTTTTCTGGATGAACCTGCCGCTGGGCTTTATCGTGCTGGTGGCCCTGTTCGCGCTGCTGGCGCCAAGCCCCAGGTTCAAGTCCTCGGTTGACTACATCGGCGGGGCGTTCATTGCGCTCTCACTGGCGGCTCTGACCCTCGGCCTGTCGCGGATCGATCGACTCGACCTGGCGATGATCGGCTATTTCGTGCTGGCGGCTGCCGCCCTGATCGCCTTCGTGCACCGCCAGAGGACCGCGCCGGTCCCCCTGCTGCCCAACTCGATGTTCCGCAGCCTGACAGTCATCACCGCAAACATAAGCCACATGCTGATCGGGGTGGCACTGATCATAGGCATGGTGACCATCCCCTTCATGACCACCTACCTGATGGGGCACTCCCCGCTGGAGGGTGGACTGAGGTTGATGCGCATGACCGCTGCGATGCCGATCGGCGCCGTGCTGGGCGGAATCGCCTGCCAGCGCATGGACTATCGAATACCAACCGTGCTCGGCCTGATCCTGGTGGCCCTGGGCTATGGCCTGATGACCACCTGGGAGCTCGATATAGGCGAGCCCCACCTGACCATCCACCTGGCCCTCGCCGGCCTCGGATTCGGTCTCCTGATAGCACCGATAGCCCTGGGCGCCACCGAGCCGGTCAACCAGGGCGATCGGGGTGCCGCAGCCGGCGTTGTCACGGCGATGCGGCTGCTGGGCATGACGCTCGGCCTGGCGGCGATAGCGGCCTGGGGTTCCCAGCGGTTCTCCATACTCGTTGCCGGACTGCCCCTTCCCATCCCCCTGGAAGGCGAATCGAGCGAGGCTGCCCAGCAGCGTATCTCGGAGTTCCAGGAGACGGTCAACAACATCGGCATGGGCCTGTTCGTCGAGTTCTTCGTGATCGCCGCCGTGGTGACTGTGGTCGCCATCGTCCCGGCCCTCCTGATGGCCTGGAGCCGCTCACGAAGCCACGAGGCCGAGGAAAGAGCACGGGCCGGCCCGGAGTCAGAACGCTCCCCGGCGACCGTCGACCCCGTCACGGACACCGACTGAGCAGGGCGCAGCCCTCAGCGCGCGAGCCAGCCTCCGTCCATCACATACGCCGAGCCGGTAACGTAGGACGAGGCGGACGAGCAGAGCCAGAGGATCGCGGCCGCGCACTCCTGCGGGGTGGCGATGGTACCGCTGGGGTGCATATCCGCCACGCGGGCCCGTATCTCCGGCGTGCCGCCGCCGAATATCCGATCGTGCATGGGCGTGGCGACGCTTGACGTGCACAGGGTGTTTATCCTGAGCCCGAGCCGGGCGTACTCCAGGGCCGCCGCCCTGGTCAGGCCTACCGCCGCGTGCTTGCTGGCGATATATGCGGGGACGCCGGAGCCGCCCACGAGGCCATTACCCGAGGTCACATTGACGATGGCTCCGCCCGTTCCCTCAAGGATGTGGGGAATCTGGTACTTCATGCAGAGGAACACCCCAAGCAGGTTGACCGCGCAAACGCGGTCCCACTCCTCGAGAGCGCATTCGGCGGTCGGGGCCCGGCTTCCCTCGACCCCGGCGTTGTTGACCCCGTAGTCGAGTCGACCGAACTCGTCCATCGTTCGCTGGAAGAGTTCCTTCACCTGGTCCCTGTCGGTCACGTCGGTCGCTACGAAGATCGCGCGCGCGCCGCCAGCAGCGATGCGGTCGGCGACGGCTCGGCCCTCTTTCTCCCGGCGGGCGGCGAGAACGACACTGGCGCCCTTGCTCGCGAAAGCCTCGGCGGTCGCCCTGCCTATGCCTGAGCTGGCGCCGGTGACCACGGCGACACTGCCCTCAATCCCGCGCACAGATCAGACCTTGGAGTGAACGGGAGCGGCGACGGCGGTGCCGTCCGTAAGCCGCTGGACGGTAAAGTCGCCGAACAGCAGCGGCGCCTCCTCCTGCAGAAGCTCCAGTATTCGGAGTGCGAGCTTTCTGATCTCCCAGTCGGCGTAGGGAGCCGCGCGCATCTCTATGAAGTGTCGCCATGCGCGTACGTTGCCGGTTATGAAGATCTTGGTCTCGGTCGCATTGGGCAGCACCGCCCGTGCCGCCTGTCTGATGGCCTTGCGCCTGTCCGTCCTCAGCTCGAAGAGATCCCCGGGTAACGCTTCCTCCAGCGCGGCGACCATCTCGTCGTAGCTGTCCGAGGCGACCTTTAGCGCCTTTTCGAACACTGCCGAGGCCGCCCTGGCGTTGCCGGCGTCCCGGACCAGGGCGGGTGGGACCACGAAGGAGGCCTTCGCCTCGTCCACGTAGCGCTGCGAGCGCTGGCTGTAGGCGAATCCCGCCCTGTGCCTTACCAGCTCGTGGGTGAGGCTTCGCGAGACACCGGTCACGACGAATCCGTAGTTGACGTGTTCAAAGACGCTGCCGTCCTTGGACGAGAGCAGGTTCTCTATGAAATCGGCGATGTCCCGGCGCCCCCGGCCGTAGCTCATGTAGCACAGGCGCGCCGAGATCTCTACGACTGCGGCGGACTCGTCGTGACCTGCGCGAATGCTCTCGGGTATCGGAGGGACGCCCTCCTCGGCAAGGAAATCGGCGACCGCTCGCCAGTCTACGGCGGTCCTGGTGGTCAGATATACGCGGGGCTCGGTGATCAGGTCCAAACTTCAGCGGGGTACCGATCAGACCAGCAGCCGGTACGGGTTCTCGAGGAACGACTTGACCTCTCCGATGAACAGGGCCCCCTCCGCACCGTCCACTATCCGGTGATCGGCGGACACGGTCGCGGTCATCATGTCGGCGATCTCTATGCGGTCCCCCCTCACCACCGGCCTTTTCGCCACCGATCCGACGGCAAGCACTGCGGACTGCGGAGGATGGATGATGGCCGCAAAGCCGCTTACCTCGAACATGCCGAGGTTGCTCACGGAGAAGGTGCCGCTGGTGTACTCCTCCGCAGTTATCGTGCCGCCCTTGGCCCGTTCCGCAAGGTCCCTGCTTGCGATCGCGATTTCCCTGAGCGACATGGTGTGGGCATCCTTGATGGCCGGAACGATCAGGCTGTCGTCTCCCGCTATGGCCATTGCAATGTTGATGTGCTCATGCATTCGGATGCCATCCGATGTGAAGGCGGCGTTGAACTTGGGATGCGCGCGGAGGGCTTCGACGCAGGCCTTGAGTATCAGATCATTCACCGAAACCCTCGCACCTTCGAAACTGGGGCTCGAGTTGATCTGCTGACGCATCTCCATGGCCCTGGTCATGTCGATATCGGTGGAGACATAGAAGTGAGGGGTCTCGGCCTTGCTGTGGACGGTCACCCGGGCGATCTGCCTGCGCATGCGGGTGAGGGGCACCGTCTCCACGCCCGCGGGCGACGGCTCATCTTCCTCGGGGGCGACAGGTTCCGGCCGCTCATCCGCAGCCGGCTCCTGATCCTCCTGGTCGGCCTGCGAGGGTGGCACTTCGGATGTAACCGCGGGAAGGGCCTCTACGTCCTCCCGGGTTACGCGCCCGCCCGGTCCCGTGCCGACCACCTGCGTCAGATCTATACCCCGCTCCTCGGCGATCCTCCTGGCAACGGGGGAAGCGCGCACTCGCCCGCCGTCGGATGCCATCCGGGCGGGCTCTATCCGGGGCGGGGCCGGCTGGTCCTGCGGCGGCTCTGGTGACGATAGAACCGAAAGCTCCTCATCAACCCCCGGGGAAGCCACCGTCTCCGGCTCTCCCGTATCCGTCACGGCCGGCACCGCATCGGCTACGTCGCCATCGCCCACCAGGGCTATGGGCTCTCCAACCGGCACGGTATGGCCCTCCTGCACGAGGATACGCTGGAGCAGTCCGTCCGCGTACGACTGGAACTCGACTACCGCCTTGTCGGTCTCGATCTCGGCGATCGGCTCACCTCTCTTGATCTCCGTGCCCTCGGCCTTGAGCCAGCGCACGACCGTGCCCTCCTGCATGTCGTAACCCATCTGTGGCATGGTCAACTCAGTTGCCATCTCTTAGCGCTCCCGATCCGATCTCTAAAGGCTCACACGCCGAATAGTCTGGCCACCACCGAGGCCACCCGATCGGCGTCCGGTATGGCGGCGGCCTCCTGCCGGCCATTGTAAGGGAAGGGCACCTCTTCGGCTCCCACGCGGCCGACCGGGCCGTCGAGCTCGTCGAAGGCGCTTTCCTGTATGGTCGCCGCCAGTTCGGCCGCGAACCCGCCGGTCCGCCAGTTCTCCTCGACGACCACCGCCCGCCCGGTCTTGCGCACCGATTCCAACACCGTATCCGTATCCAGGGGCCTCAGGGTGCGCAGGTCGATCACCTCGGACTCGACCCCTCGCTCGGCGAGGATTGCTGCCGCCTCGAGGGCGACGTTGGCCATACGGGAATACCCCACCAGGGTCACGTCGCCGCCCCGGCGCCTGATCGCGGCCTGGCCGAAGGGAATCTCGTACGGCTCGTCGGGCACCTCGCCCCTGGAGCCGTAAAGGAGCTGATGCTCGGCGAAGATGACAGGATCCTCGGCAAGTATCGCGGACCTGAGGAGGCCGAGCGCATCATATGCCGTCGCCGGTGTCGCCACCATGAGACCGGGCACGTTCGCATACCAGCCCTCGAAGCTCTGGGAATGGGTCGCCCCGAGCTGGCCGCCCCCGCCGGTTACGGTGCGCAGCACCATCGGTACGGAGATCTGGCCGTTGGACATGTACCGGAGCTTGGCGGCGTGGTTGACGATCTGGTCCATCGCAAGCAGGGTGAAGTTGATCGTCATCACCTCGACGATGGGACGTATCCCACCCATAGCGGCCCCCACGGATGCACCTACGATCACGGCCTCGGAAATGGGCGTGTCCCGAACACGTTTCCGGCCATAGGCGTCCAGCAGTCCCCTGGTCACCGCGTAGGCGCCGCCGTACTCGCCTATATCCTCCCCGAGCAGAATGACGCGCTCATCCGAGTCCATCGCCTCCCTGAGACCGCGGACTATCGCCTCTCGCAGCTGTAGCTCAGCCATAGACCTGACCGTACATCGATTCGATCGTCGGCTCCTTGGCCTCGAGGGCGAATCGCACCGCCTCTGCGACCTTCTTCTGCACCTGATCCTGTAGTTCCGCCAGGTCCTGCGGGCCCAGCAGGTTGTTGGCAACCGCGTAGTCGACAAAGCTGGAAATCGGATCTTTCGCCCTCCACCGCTCCACTTCCTCGTTGTCCCGGTACTGGACCGGATCGGCCATCGAGTGGCCCCGATAGCGATATGTGATCGCCTCCAGGAACACGGGCCCTTCTCCCGCCCGGACGCGGCGCTCGGCCTCGGCGGCCGCCTCTCGGACCAGCACCACGTCCATGCCATCAACCTGCATGGCGGGTATGTTGTAAGAGTCGGCGGCTGTATACAGGTCTCGGCCAGCAGCGTGGGTGTGGTCTATGTGACTGCCCATGCCGTACAGGTTGTTTTCCAGCAGGAAGATCACCGGCAGCTTCCAGAGAGAAGCCAGATTCATAGCCTCGTGGAATACTCCCTGGTTGACCGCCCCGTCGCCAAGGAAGCACATCACGGCCCTGTCCTGCCCCAGATGGCTGATGGCCAGTCCCAGGCCGGTCGCCACGGGCAGCTGGCCGCCTACTATCGCGTAGCCACCCATGAAGGACCTTGAGACATCGAAAAGGTGCATCGAGCCGCCCCTGCCTCCGCTGACCCCGACGGCTTTACCCATCAGCTCCGCCATCACTGCCGACGGGTCGAGTCCCTTTGCCAGGGCATGACCATGGTCCCGGTAGTGGCTTACCACGTAATCGTCGTCTTTGAGGACCGATATCGCACCTACCCCGACCGCCTCCTCGCCTATGTAAAGGTGCAGAAACCCGCGAATGCGGCCCTGCACGTACTGCACGCCGCACTCCTCCTCAAATGACCGGATCAGATACATCTGCCGGTAGAGTTCGCGGGCCACGGCCCTGTCTATTTTCGGAGCGACCTTCATGGCTGGCACAATGCCCCCGTTGCGGTGACTCGAGGCCTGACCCTAGACGTGGATGGCCTCGCCCTCAGCGGCCAGCGAGGCCTCCTTGAGCGCTTCGGAGATCGTCGGATGTGGATGCACGAGCCAGCCGATCTCACCGGTTGTGGCCTCCAGTAACCGGGCGAGCGTCGCCTCGCCCAGCAGCTCGGTCACCTCCGAGCCGATCATGTGAACACCCAGGATCTCGCCGACCTCGGCGTCTGAGACGACCTTCACGAATCCTTCCTGTTCGGCCATGGCAAGCGCCTTCCCCGACGCCGCCAGGGGGAATTTGCCGATCTTGAGCTCACGTCCGGAGTCGCGAGCCTGCTCTTCGGTCATGCCGAAGCTGGCCACCTGTGGCCGGCAATAGACCGCCCGCGGCATCAGCCCGTAGTCCAGGACCGGCGTGTCCATACCGGCGATGGTCTCGACGGCGGCGACGGCCTGCGCCGATGCCACGTGGGCCAGCAGGAGCTTTCCCGTCACATCGCCGACAGCGTAGATCCCCTCTACGTTGGTGGCCATCGACTCGTCGATCGGAATGAATCCACGCTCGACCCTGACTCCCGCCTCCTCCAGCCCGATGCCCTCCACGTTTCCGATCACGCCTACAGCCACCAGGACCCGATCACATGCGACGGTCTCCTCGACCTGTCCGTCGGAGACGGTGACCGAGGCACCCTGAGGTCCGGTGCTTACGCCTTGCACCCGCGAGCCCGTCATCACGTTGATTCCCATTCTCTTGAAAGAGCGGGCGAGCTGTCCTCCGACCTCCTCATCCTCCAGCGGCACCAGCCGCGGGAGCATCTCCACCACGGTCACCTCCGAGCCATACGAGCGGTACAGGTACGCGAATTCAGCTCCCGTCGCACCGCCGCCCACTATCACCACCCGCCGAGGGGCTTCTCGCAGATCCAGCGCCTGGCGGCTCGTGATGACCACGCCGCCGTCGATAGGCAGGTTCGGCAGGTCACGCTGACGCGCGCCGGTGGCGACGATCACGTTGTCTGTCACAAGTGTGCGCTCGCCCTCTCCGCGAACACCGATCGTCCTGGAATCGATCAGGGAGCCGGTGCCCCGGACCACCTCAACGCCGCCCTTTTTGAGGAGGTATCCGATTCCCCTGGTCAACCGGTCGACCACCTGCCGGCTCCGGTCCACGGCCTTGCCAAAATCCGCGCTCAGGCCGTCGACGTGTATGCCGAATCGCTCGGCTTCGCGAAACAGGCTCAGTACCTCGGCGTTGCGGAGTAGCGCCTTGCTGGGGATGCATCCCCAGTTAAGGCATATGCCCCCCAGCTCGGCCCGCTCGACCACCGCGGTCCTCATGCCCAGTTGTCCGGCACGGACCGCAGCCACGTAACCGCCGGGCCCGCTGCCAAGGATCACGAGGTCGTATTTCGAGCCGTCTTCAACCAAACATCACCTCGTCCGGACAGAGTCGTTCGGGGTCGTGATTGTAACATCTACTCCCCTGCTTCCCGCCTCCCGGAGCCGGGCGTTGACGGCAGCCTGAGCGGAAGGTTAGACGTCCCGAGAGGGCTTTGTTTAAGATACGGCGGGCAACCAATCCGGAAGGAACGGTGAGCATTGAACGACCTATTGCAGCGTTACGCCAGGGCCGCATCAGCGGGCTCGATCACCGACGTAGATGGCATCGCAGTCGGGCACTACACAGATCTCGATGGCGGCACCGGCTTAACGGTCGTCCTGTGCGAGCAGGGGGCGGTTGCAGGTGTGGATGTCCGCGGGGCGTCTCCGGGGACCCGCGAGACCGACCTTCTTGCCCCGACCGCCAACGTCGACCGCGTGCAGGCCGCCCTGCTGGGGGGAGGAAGCGCCTTCGGACTAAGGGCGGCAGAGGGAGTGGTCGACTATCTCTGCGAGCGGGGGTACGGCCACCAGGCCCCGGGGGCCCGCGTGCCCCTGGTACCGGCGGCCATCCTGTTCGATCTAAACCTGCGGGCGCCGGCCGTGCCCGGCCCCGAGCACGCCTATCGCGCCTGTACGTCCGCCTCACGGCAGCGACCGCAAGAGGGCACCGTCGGCGCCGGGACGGGCGCCACGGTAGCCAAGGCCCTGGGGCGTGACAGGGCGGTTAAGGGCGGAGTGGGCACCGCGGCACTCAGGCTCGGCGACGGCGCCACCGTCGGGGCCATCGTTGCCACCAACGCCGTTGGCGGGGTGCACGATCCGGAAACCGGACAGGTAATCGCAGGTCCGCGCCACCTCGGCGGCGAGGGCATGCTCGACGCCGCGCAGTCTATCCTGGCACCGGACTGGGCACCCCCCGACATGCCGGCAGGCGCAAACACCACCATAGGGGTTGTCGCAACCGACGCCACCCTCACCAAGGCGCAGGCGGCACGGCTGGCATCGGCGGCGCATGATGGGCTGGCGATCGCTGTTCGACCGGCCCATACTGTGCATGACGGCGACGCCTTCTTCGCCCTGGCAACGGGCAGGGGGCAATCGGGAGGAGTCGCTCCGGCGAGGCTGGATTGCCTTACGGCGGCGGCGGCCATCTGCGTAACTGAGGCGGTCGCCAGATCGGTCGCCGGGGCGATCGGTCTCGGCGGAGTGCCGGGCCTGTCAGAAATGAGCAGCGAGGTGGGTTGTCCAGGACGTGAACAGGGATAAGACGTCCAAGGTAGCGTTCGTTGGCGCCGGGGCCGTGGGGAAGACCCTGGCGGTAGCGCTATCCCGGAGGGGCTACCCGGTGGTAGCGGCGGCCAGTCGCACGTTCAGCTCGGCAAGGGACCTGGCGGCCCGGGTCGACGGCTGCCGTGCGTACGAGTCGATCCAGGACGCTGCCGATCGCGCCGACTTCGTCTTTATCACCACCTTCGACGGGGCGATCCGACCGGTGGCGGAATCGATCAACTGGAGGAAGGGACAGGGGGTGGCCCACTGCTCCGGGGTGACCTCTCTCGACGTACTCGAGAGGCCGGCCCGCTGTGGGGTCGATATCGGATCCCTGCATCCCCTGCAGGCCTTCGCTTCGGTGGAGACGGCGCTGGAAGCGCTCCCGGGCTCCACATTCGGCATAGAGGGGACGGGCGATATCAGGACCTACCTGAGCACCGTCGCAGAGGATCTGGGCGGACGTCCGATAGCCCTGCGCTCAGAGGACAAGCCCCTGTACCACGCCTCTGTCGTCACGATCGGCGGCGTCCTGATGGGTCAGGCGGCGGTGGTGGCGCAGATCTGGCAGGACAGGTTCGGCATGCCCAGGAACGAGGCCATCTCCTCCCTGATGCCGATCATGAAGGGAGTGGCGGAGGTGATCGAGGCCAACGGTTTTCCGGATGGCATAGCCGGGCCGTACGTACGCGGGGACGTGGGCACCGTGCGAAAACACCTGGAATCGATGAAGAGCGTGGGAACGGAGGCACTCCAGATGTACGCGACGGCCGCCCTGGCAGGCCTGCCGTTCGCACTTGAAAAAGGGGTTGCCGATCCGTCGGACGCAAAGGAGATAGAGCGGCTGCTAAAGGCCTATATAGCAGACAACCCCATCACGTAGCGGCGGGACCCGTCTCCCGCAAGAAAACGCGCAGGCCCTCACTCGGGCACCATAGAGGAGGTACCGGATGCGCACCAGCATTCATCATCTGGCGGAAATGAAGCGTCAGGGCGAGCTGATCGGCATGATCACCGCCTACGACTATACATCCGCGCGAATCGTCGACGAAATCGGCTTTCCGGCGGTCCTGGTCGGTGACTCGATGAGTCAGGTAGTGCTCGGCTACGGGGACACCGTGCCCCTGACCATGGAGGAGTCTCTCCACCACACGCGGGCCGTGGTCAGGGGCACGACCAGGGCCCACGTCGTGGCCGACATGCCCTTTCTCAGCTACAACGCCGAGTGGCCCGAGGCGGTGCGCAACGCGGGCCGCTTTCTCAAGGAGGCCGGCGCCCAGAGCGTGAAGGTGGAGGGTGGGCGCCACATGACCAGGGCCATCAGGAGGATGATAGCCGCAGGCATCCCGGTGATGGGCCACGTGGGACTGACGCCGCAGTCGGTCAATCAGCTCGGGGGCTACAAGGTGCAGGGCAAGAGCGCGGGGGCGGCGAGACGGCTCCTGGCCGATGCGCTTGCGCTGGAGGCGGCCGGCGTCTACGCCATCGTCCTTGAGCTCGTTCCGGCCGAGGTGGCCCGTGAGGTGACGGCCAGGTTGACCGTCCCGACCATCGGCATCGGGGCCGGACCTCACTGCGACGGGCAGATACAGGTCCTGCATGACGTGCTCGGACTCTTCGAGGTGTTCGTACCCAAGCACACCCGTCGGTACGCCCACATGGCCGACGACATGCGGTCCGCCCTGGGAAGATACCTGTCGGATGTCCGTGAGGGCGCCTTCCCGGGCGATGCCGAGAGCTACCATGCGCCGGTGGAGGTCGTCTCCGCCATGGTGGAGGGCCCAGGGCAGGACTAGCAATGCGGGTGGTCGAGACGGTTGCCGCGGTCAGGGCTGAACTGGACGGGGCCGGCCAGCCGCTGGGCCTGGTCCCCACGATGGGAGGACTGCACGCCGGCCACGTCGCGCTCCTGCGCGCCGCCCGGGCCGAGTGCGCGACCTCGGTCGCCTCGCTCTTCGTCAACCCCACCCAGTTCGGCCAGGGAGAGGACTACGCATCCTACCCGAGGAACAGGCCGGGGGACCTTACCATCATGGAGCGGGAGGGCGTCGACCTCGTCTACGCTCCGGCCGTCGCCGAGATGTACCCGGAGGGATTTGACACGACGGTCTCGGTCGGCCGACTGACCCGGCGCCTGGAGGGAGCGTCCCGGCCAGGCCATTTCAGGGGCGTAACCACCGTCGTATGCAAACTCATCTCCATAGTGAGGCCCCAGAAGGCCTACTTCGGACGCAAGGACGCACAGCAGCTTCTCGTCGTAAGGCAAATGGTCGAGGATCTTTGCCTGGGTGCCGAGATCGTCGCCGTGCCCACGGTAAGGGAGCGCAGCGGACTCGCCCTTAGCAGCCGCAACTTCAGCCTCGGGGAGGCCGAAAGGCGAGCCTCCCTGGGCCTGTACGAGGGTCTTTGCTCCGCCAGGAGCATCCGGGCAGGGGGCGAGCAGGACGCGGGACGGATCAGGGAGGCGATGCGCCGGGCGATGCACGAGCGGGGTGTAACGGTGGACTATGTCTCGGTCGCGGACCCGGACACGCTGGAGGAGCTTGAGACCATAGACGGCCCGGCCCTGGCCCTGGTGGCCGGCTTTGTCGGCAAGACCCGACTGATCGACAACGAGAGCATCTAGGCCATAGGATGCGGACCGTAAGAGGCGTGCAGAAGGGCAGGACCACAAGCGGATGAGCAGGACGGCGGACACGGTCGCGATCGCCGGAGTCGCCGAGTCCGACAGGATCGGCAAGGTACCCGGCAAGTCGTCGCTCCAGCACCACGCTGAGGCGGCACACAACGCGCTGGCTGACGCCGGCATCGCGATCGGCGACGTTGATGGCGTACTCACCGCCGGCTACTCGTCGATGGTCCTTGCCGAATACCTCGGCATCTCGCCCAGATTTACGGACGGCACCTACGTCGGGGGGTCGTCCTTCATCATCCACATCGCCCACGCGTCAGCCGCCATCAGGGCCGGGTACTGCGATGTCGCGCTGGTAACCCACGGTGAGGCAGGCAGGAGCAGGCTGGGGCGCGCCGTGCCCGATCCGGCCGAGCCGGGCCAGCAGTTCGATGTGCCATACGGCATCGTCAACGCACCGGTGGCATATGCGCTTGCGGCGCGGCGATACATGCACGTCTACGGCGAGGAGCGGGCCCGCCAGGCGATGGCCGAGATAGCCGTCGCAACGCGAAAATGGGCGCTGCTGAACCCGAAGGCATACATGCGCGACCCGATGAGCTTTGATGACTACCACGAGTCGCGCTGGGTCTCCTGGCCCTTTCACCTCCTGGACTGCTGCATCGTGACGGACGCGGGCGGCGCCTACGTTGTGGTGTCGGCCGAGCGGGCGCGAGATCTGAAGAGAAAGCCGGTATGGGTCCTGGGCGCCGCAGAGGGGCACGATCACGCAATCATCAGCCAGATGGAGGACCCCACCGCCCCTATCTCCCGCGAGACCGGTCCCCGCGCGCTGGCCAGGGCGGGGATGACCCACGCCGACATCGATCTCGCGATGATCTACGACTCTTTCACCTACACGGTGCTCGTGACACTGGAGGCCCTCGGGTTCTGCGGCCCGGGCGAGGCGGCCGATTTCGTCGCGGGCCAGCGCACGGCTCCCGGCGGCGATTTTCCCATGAACACGTCGGGGGGAGGGCTCTCGTATACGCACTCGGGCATGTACGGCATGTTCCTGGTGCTCGAGGCCGTGCGACAGCTTCGGGGTGAGGCGGGTGAGCGCCAGTTGCCCGGCCCCAAGATCGCGTTGGTCAACGGCACCGGAGGGTACCTGTCGTCGACCGGCACTGCTGTTCTGGCGGTCGACTGAGTTGGCCGACTATCGAAAGCCCCTGCCCCGCCCGCAGGGTGAGTCCCTCACCTACTGGGATGGCGCACGCCGTCACGAGCTCTGGCTCCGGCGATGCAACGACTGCCGAGGAGCGTATTTTTATCCCAGGGACATTTCACCGTGCTGTTTTTCCAGGGACACGGAATGGTTCCTGTCCAGCGGTCGAGCGAGCCTTTTCACCTTCACCATCGTGCACCGATCGCCCCATCCGGCATTTCAGGCGGACGCGCCCTTCGTAGTGGCCCTGGTCAAACTCGAGGAGGGTCCCCTGATGGCAACGAACATCGTAGACCTGCCCGAGCCACCCGGGCCGGAAGACCTGCAGATAGGCATGGCCCTTAAGGTGGCTTTTGACGATGTCACAGACCAGGTGACTCTTCCCAAGTTCAGGCCGGCCTGACCGAACCGACCCGGCCGGGGATCAGACGAGTTCCGAGATCGCGCGAACGATCCGGTCAGGACGCATCGGTGCGTCCTCGGGAAGACCCCCTCCCTCGCCATCGACCCAGATGCCGCGAATTCCCATCCTCATGGGCGCCAACACGTCGAGCTCAAGGTTGTCTCCAACCATCCATGCCCTGTCGGGGCCCGCTCCAAGGGTGTCGAGCGCGTGCGCATAGGCCCGGGGCTCGGGTTTGCCGACGCCGAACGCACCCTCGATCTGGATGTGGTCCATGAGGCTCGGCAGGCCCAGGTGCTCAACCTTCCTTCGCTGGACGTCGGCGCCCCCATTGGTGATGAGCCCGAGTTTGACGCCCCTGGCCCTCAGGGCCCGCAGGGTCCCTAAGGCTCCCTCAATTGGCCTGCAGGCCTTCCAGCGCGCGGCGGACCACGCCACCGCCATCTCCTCGGTCAGGGCCGGGTCCGGCGCAATGCCGAGCTTCTCCAGACCTCCACGCACGTTCTGCCGCAGGGCCTCGCAGGGATTCAGCCGGCCGACACGGTTTCGCTCCGCGTCAGACCAGAACCATATCCGGTAGTCGTGTATGGCCACGCGGAGCATGTCGGGGGCGACCTTGTGGCCCATGGCAGCAAGCACCGGTGCGAATCGATCTGTCACCGCCACCCACGCCTTGTCGGCGCCCTCAGAGGTGGCAAGTATGGTGTCGTCCAGGTCGAACAGGACCGCGTCGGGCAATTCGGGGGCTGCATCCATGCCGGCGGCCGATTCAGCCACCGTGCACTTCCGGCTCACACGGCAGGATCCTCCGTATGACGTCGAAGGGGTAGATACCGGTGTAGTGAGCGTCGCTCCAGAGGAACTGCACCGCGTACCTGCCGACCAGAAGGTAGTCCTCGGCGCGAATGTCGGCCGGCACCGAGGCCGGGTCCAGGATCCTGCGCTGACTCCATTCTTCGACACATTCGGCACAGCCGCAGTTAATGCGCAGTTCCCTGGCAGGGTAGCGACAGCGTTGGCCGTCGCTCCACTCGATGATCACACCATCCTCCGTGAGGAGTATGCGGTCTGCTCCTACTTCACCTGTCTCCATGTCATTCGTCGGACGGACGCAAGGAACCTCGCAGAGGCTGTAGCCAGCTCCCATATTAACGCGGACGGTCGACCGAACGCAGACCGGAAGGTTCCTTGTAGCCCGGCGATCCGGTGGCATATCATCGCCGCTATGGGAACTTGTGATACATGAGCGATCTTGGCGATTTCCTGTCGGTGGCAGACCTGCCCGCGAGCGGGGTAACCGAGGCCGTGGAGCGGGCCCTGGAGCAAAAGCATCGCGGTGACCAGGCGCGACCTCTGGAAGGCATGGTCGTGGCACTGCTGTTCGAAAAACCTTCCCTCAGGACCCGGGGAAGCTTCGAGATCGGGGTGAGGCAGCTGGGCGGCGATTGCGTCTACTTCGGGCCCGACGACGTTGGCCTCGGCAGTCGTGAACCTGTGGCGCACGTGGCCCGGGTCCTTGACAGATGGTTCGACTGCATCGTGGCCCGGGTCTTTTCGCACGACACCCTGGTCGAGCTGGCCGATCACTCCTCGGTTCCCGTCGTGAACGCCCTTTCAGACAAAGAGCATCCCTGTCAGGCGATGGCCGACCTGCTGACCCTCAGGGAGCGGAGAGGCAGCCTGAAGGGTGCCAGGGTGGCTTTCGTGGGCGACGGCAACAACGTGGCGGCCAGCCTGGCGATTGCGTGCGGGTCGGTGGGGGCCGAGTTCACCATAGCCAGTCCATCGGCCTACCGGATGGCACACGAGCCCTGGGAAGAGGCTGGCAGGCGCGCCGAGCAGACCGGCGGATCGATCGCCTGGCTCGGTTCACCCGAAGAGGCCGTCAGGGGAGCGGACGCCGTCTACACGGACGTGTGGATCAGCATGGGCGACGAGGACGAGACCGAGGACAGGCTGAATGCCTTCAGGGGCTACCAGGTCGGCCCACACCTGATGGACGCGGCCGGTCCGGGGGCGATCTTCATGCATGATATGCCCGCACATGAGGGAGAAGAGATCGCACCCGGCATGCTGGACCACCCGAGGTCGGTGGTCTTCGACCAGGCCGAGAATCGCCTGCACGCACAAAAGACGATCTTGCGTCGGCTGCTCGACTAGCCCGATCCCACGTGACAAAGCCGCTGATCGCCATTGTTGGACGCCCCAACGTAGGCAAGTCCACACTGTTTAATCGCATCTCGGGCGACCGCGCGGCCATCGTGTCGGACCTGCCCGGCACCACCCGCGACCGCCTGACCACGCAGGCCGAGTGGGCCGGCGTCGGCTTCGTACTTTTCGACACCGGGGGCCTGGAGATCGCGCCGACGGGGTCAACGCAACAGGCCGGCCTTTCCGAGGAGGTGCGGCGTCAAATCGATGTGGCCATGGCGGACGCCGATGCGATCATTCTCGTGGTCGATGCGCACGAGGGATTGACCCCGGACGACGAGGACATCGCCCACATCCTCAGGATGGCCGAAAAGCCCGTGGTCCTCGCAGCAAACAAGGCGGACAATCAAGATCGGGAGGCGGCGGCGCTGGAATTCTACTCGCTGGGCATTGGAGACCCCATCCCCCTCAGTGCATATCACAACCGGGGGGTGGACGATCTAATGGCATCGGTCATCGAGGCGCTGCCCGAATCGGGACCGGCCTATGAGGCGGTCGCGGACATCTCGCTGGCGATCGTCGGACGGACGAATGCGGGTAAGTCACTGCTCCTTAACTCCATAGCGGGCGAGGATAGATCGATAGTGAGCGACATTCCCGGAACGACCAGGGACGCGGTCGACACCTTGATCGAACGGGAAGGAGTCTCCGTCCTCCTGATCGACACTGCGGGGATCAGGCGCAGAGGCAGTGTCCAGCCCGGCATAGAACGCTACAGCGTGCTGCGCTCGCTAAGGGCCATAGACAGGGCCCAGGTCGCCGTGCTCGTGCTCGACGCCTCCGAGCTGGCCACCGCACAGGATGCACACATTGCCAGCTACGTCCTGGAGGCCCAGAGGGGGATCGTGGTGGCGGTCAACAAGTGGGACCTGGCCCGCGGGCTCGAGCTGACCAGGTCCGATGCCGAGCGGGTCGTAAGGGAGCGGCTAAAGTTCCTCAGCTTCGCGCCGGTTCGGTTCATTTCGGCGCTAACGGGCGCCGGTGTAGGCGAGCTTCTGGACTCGGTGGCGGCGGTACACGCTGAATGGTTCAGGGGCCTGCCGCGGTATGACCTGAGGCGGACGGTCCTAAACGCCGTTTCAGAACATCCCCCGACATCCGGCGGGCGTCGCGGGCTGAAGATCTACGGAGTCACGCAGGACTCCAAGGGACCTCCCGGGTTTACCTTCTACGTGAATCGCGGCGATCTCGTGCACTTTTCCTACAGGCGATATCTGGAGAACGCCATCCGGAATGCGTACGGCTTCGAGGGTGCGCCGCTGAGGATGCGCTTTCGCGGCAGGGGCGAACGTTGACCGCGGTCGAATATGTCGTATTCATCGTAGTCGGCTACCTGATCGGCTCCGTGCCGTTCGGGCTCATCGCCGCCCGAGTGGCCAGCGGGGTCGACGTGCGCAACTTCGGCAGCGGCAAGACCGGCATGACCAACGTGATTCGCACCTCCGGCAGGAAGGTCGGGGCCGTCGTACTTTTGCTGGACATGTCCAAGGCCGTAATCGCCATCGCCGTGGCCAAATTCGGCTTCGACTCGGCCGCGGGCGTGCACGCTGCGGCCGGGCTGGCCGCCCTGGCCGGCCACAACTTCCCGGTCTTCGCAGGCTTCAGGGGAGGCCGCGGGATTGCGACGGGGTGGGGTGGACTGTTCATATTCACACCCTGGGCGGGCCTGATCGCAACCGCCGTCGGAGTGCCCCTGGTGGCCATCTCCAGGTACGTGTCTCTCGGGTCCATAGTCGGCGCCACGGCGGGAGCCGCGTCCCTTATAGGGTTCGCGGCGGCAGGCGTGGTTGATACCGAATACATGTGGTACGGCATCGTGGGCGCCCCATTCGTGCTGATTCGCCACCACGACAACATACTGCGCCTGATGCGTGGCCAGGAGCGAAGGCTGGGAACCCGACCGGAGTCGAACGATCAAGACGACTCAAGCCACGGCCCCGAGGAGCCGAAAGCCTAGTCTATGGCCCGGTCAGCGGTCATAGGTACGACTAGCTGGGGTACGACCCTTGCCGTCCTGATGGCGAGAAACGGCGGAGCGGTCAGGCTGCTTGCGCGCCGCCGCTCCGAGGCCGAGGAGATAGAGCGGCTCCGCGAAAACAGGAGATTCGTCCCCGGAGTTGAACTGCCGGAGGGGGTCTCTGTAACGGAATCTCCCGCCGATGCCATGGACGGGGCAGATATAGTCGTCGTGGCGGTACCGTCACGGTCCATCAGAACGAACCTCTCCGTGCTTTCGGCCCACCTGCCGGCCGGGGCAACGTTTGTAAGCGCGACCAAGGGACTGGAAGTCTCCTCGGGAAAACGCATGACTGAAGTGATGGCGGAGGAGATCGGTACCGCGGCAGGTGGGCAGATATGTGCCCTGTCGGGCCCCAACCTGGCCGCCGAGGTAATATCCGGGCTGCCGTCCACAACCGTCGTTGCCGGACCGGCCGAGGCTGCCGCCTCGGTTCAGGCGGCGCTTTCGTCTCAGAACTTCAGGGTATACACGAACAGCGACGTCGTGGGCGTTGAACTCGGCGGCGCACTCAAGAACATCGTGGCGATCGGCGCCGGCGTCTGCGACGGGCTCAAACTTGGTGACAACTCCAAGGCGGCGTTCGTCACTCGAGGTCTGGCAGAGACCGCCAGGCTCGGCATAGCGGCTGGCGCGGACCCGCTTACCTTCGCCGGGCTCGCCGGGATGGGGGACATGATGGCCACGTGCTACAGCACCCTGAGCAGGAACCGCCACGTCGGCCAGCAGCTGGCCGGCGGCCATGCACTTGAGGATATCCGCTCAGGCATGCGCAACGTCGCCGAGGGAATCGACACCACTGTGGCTGCCGTCCGCCTGGCCGATTCTCTGGCGGTGGACATGCCCATCGCCCGCGCCATACACGCGGTGATGTTTGAAGGCATCTCGCTTGACGAGGCCATATCCGATCTGCTGGGCCGCAGACCGGCACCTGAGTGGAGCGGCCTCCGCCGGGAGGGCAAACCTAGGGGTGGGCGCGAAACGCCAGCCAGTCGCCCGCCTGCGTAACCCCGTCCACGGACAGACCCGCTGCCTCAAGGGCCTCAGTAACCTGTGGACCCTTGTCCGCCACCACCCCGCTGGCGAGCAGTGAGCCCCCGCTGCGAACCGCCGATCTCATGTGCTGGGCCAGGTCGATTACGACCGTGGACGAGATGTTGGCCACGACGAGATCGAATCCTCTGCCGCCCGCACCTTCGGGCAAAGTACCCTCCAGGGCGTCTGCAACGTGTTCCACTCCGTTGCGGCGCATGTTGGCACGGGCAGCGGAAACCGCCTGGGCATCGACGTCCAGTCCAAGCACGCTTGCGGCGCCCAGCTTGGCCGCGGCGATGGAAAGTATGCCCGAGCCACACCCCAGGTCGAGGACGCTGGAGCCCGGGCAAAGCACATCGTCAATAAGCTCAAGGCACATGGCGGTGGTAGGGTGGTGGCCGGTGCCGAAAGCCAGGCCCGGCTCCAGCCATATCACCTCTCGCCCCTCCGGCACCTGGCAACGCTCCCACGTCGGCACGACAAACAATCGCTTTCCCACCGCGAGCGAATCGAGGTGGCGCGTGTGTGCAGCCCGCCAGTCTGACTCCTGGATCGTGCACTCCATGACCTTCCCGACGGGACCTACATGGGCGATGAGCCTCACGCCTGCGTCGATCCCCGCGCGCCTGCCGGCAAGGGAGGCGTCGGACGGCACGTACGTCCGCATTGTCACCCAGGCGCCCTCCGGAGGGGTCTCGCCATCGTCCGGGTTGTATCCACCATCCTGCTCGATGACCACACCCCCTTCGCCGTACCGACGAAACAGCTGCGAGAGTGGCTCAACGAACTCGGCGGGCGTACGAACGCTGAACTCAACCAGTGTCATGGCGGTGCCGACGACCGCAGGCGCGCGCCTGGCGACCGATGCCCTAGCTGCCGGAGATGGTATCCCGCAGCTTCCCTACCCAACCCCGCTCGTCCCCCTCACCGGGTTCGCCCTCAGAGGGCAGTGTGGCAGCGAGTTGATTGAGTAGCTCCCTCTGCTTTTCGGAAAGGCCTCTGGGCGTCATAACGAACACGTCGATCAACTGATCGCCACGGCGACCCGAGTTCCGAAGGTGAGGTATACCCCGGCCCCTGAGCCTTATCACATGGCCTGACTGAGTTCCCTCCGGCACCTCGACCGGCTCATCACCGTCCAGCGTCGGAACGGTCAATTTGGTGCCGAGCGCAGCCTGAACGAAGTTGATGCGCTGAAGGAAACGGACGTCGTCGCCCTCACGTCTGAACAGCGGATGAGACCTCACCCTGAGCGAGACGAACAGGTCGCCGTTCGGGCCCCCGCCAACGCCGGCCTCACCCTCTCCACGCAGCTTGAGCTGGGTATCGCTTTCTATCCCGGCCGGGATCGTGACGGCGAGCTTTCGATGCTTTCGCTCCGTCCCGGAGCCTCGGCAGTGCCTGCATGGCCTGGTAATGACGTGTCCATCTCCGCCGCACACCCGGCAGGTCACGACCTGTACGAACTGCCCGAAGAAGCCCTGCTGGGCACGCCTCACCTGACCCGAGCCCCTGCAATTGGTACACACGTCGGGCGTCGTATCGGGCTCGGCCCGGCTGCCGCGACAGACGGCACACCTCTCGGTGCGCGTTATCTCAACCTGTTTCTCCGTACCGAACGCGGCCTCGGCAAACTCCAACGTGACCGAAACCCGAAGGTCGGCGCCCCTGCGTGCGGAACCGGCGCGTGCTCGGCCACCGAAATCCCCGAAGAACGCCTCAAAGATATCGCCGACACCACCGAAGTTCTCAAAACCATCAAATCCAGTGGCGCCCCCGTTGGTGACACCGGCGTGCCCAAAGCGATCGTAGCGGCTTCGGCGTTCCGAATCGGAGAGGACCTGATAGGCCTCGTTTATCTCCTTGAATCGATCGGCCGCGCCATCGGATCTGTTGCGGTCTGGATGGTACTCGAGGGCCAGTTTCCGGAAGGCCCTCTTTATCTCCTCATCCGAGGCGCCCCTGGGAATGCCGAGCACCTCATAGTAATCACGCTTCTTGGTAGTCATCTGGCGGCTAAGGACGCGGGGAGGGGCCTAGATCTGGCCACCGGGGGCCACTATCTCGGTCATCACGGAAGCCATTAGCCTCACACGGGCGATAGTATGCGAGTACCGCATCCTGGTGGGGCCCACCGCCGCGATCGCACCGACTGCCGTCCCGGCAGCCCCATACCTGCCTATCACAACGCTGAGCGGGCGCAGCACATCCTCCCTGTTCTCGGCGCCTATGACTACCCTGAGAGCGGGTCCATCGGGCGTTTCTTCCAGGACAGCCTGGGCAAGCGTCCCGTCCTCGAAACCCTCGACCAGCCTCTGGACACGACGATTCTCGGCGAACTCTGGCTGGGCCAGCAGGTTGCGTAGCCCATCCAGATAGTGGTCTCGAAACAGATCCCTGTCCTCCTCCTCCAGGACCAGTATGGTGGACCTGAGGATATCCATCTCAAGGGGAGTCAGATCGGGATCGATAACCGCGATCTGGCTGCGTGTCTGTCCTTCTACGAGGTCGCGTACCCGGTTCGCCGACCGCGCCAGTTCGTCGGGGCCGATCGGGCGAGCCAGCCGAACGAGATGACGCCTCAGCCTGGCCTGCTGAAGGACGATGACCATCATCGCCAGAAGACCTTCAAGCGGCACGACCTCTAGCCGCATAACCCTGGCCTCAGCCGCCTTGGGGGGGGTGGCAAGCGCAAGATTATCCACCATCTGAGCCAGGGCGGCCGCCGCGCTGCTCGACCACTGGTCATCATCCATTTCAACCTGGCAGAGCCTCTCGTGTACCGCCTGCCTTGTCGCAGTCGGCTCTTCGAGCGGGCCAGACCTTGCGACATCCTCCACGTAGAGCCTGTAGGCCTTATCGCTCGGCACACTCCCGGCGGAGGAGTGGGGATGCGTAATGTAGCCATGCTCTTCCAGCACGGCCACTTCGTTTCGCACCGTGGCAGAACTTACGCCCAGTGCGCCCCTACGCGATATCGCCCGGGAAGAAACGGGAGTCGCATCGACCACGTAGCGCTCCACAATGGAGTTGAGAATAGCCCTTTGCCGTGCGGTAAGCATTTGATTCACGGCTCATTTTACCCCCCTTGGCCACGTCACCGTCGATAGGCGCAGGTAAGTGCCGCCGGAGCTTGCCGCACCAGCCTTCCGGTAAGGCCCAACTTGACCGCCACAGCGCCACGCACCATGACCTCAGCCAAATGCGCCTGGCGGCCAGGGCACGTGGGGAAAGGGGTGCATGAAGACGGGGCCCAAGGCGCACTCCGAATCAGCCGGCTCCGCGAGCATCGCGTGCCCGTGAGGGTGATAAAGGTCTTTTCCTCAATCGAGAGGGAGGTCCCTAATGGTCTCCTGTTCCTGCCGTCCGTTCATGCCGCGCCGCGGCGACGCAGGGGGCTCGTCGGGAATGCACCGCGGCAGGTGTCCGAGCGGTGCCACGGCATAAGCCGCGTCGATGCGACTCGCCAGTACCCGGTCTCCAGTCGCGCCCACTCTGTAGACGGAGAAATGCCTTAAGCGTCTCTCCCCAGATTGGTGAGGAATTCGGTGTTGTCGCGCGACTTGTACATGCGCTCCAGGACTTTTTCTATGGCCTCTGAGGAATGCATAGAGTCGGAGGTGACCATGCTCACCATGCGGCGCAGGAGCCAGACCTGCTTTAGCGTGGTCTCGTCCAGGAGCAATTCCTCGCGCCTGGTTCCGCTCTTGTGGATGTCAATGGCCGGGAATATCCGCCGTTCCGATAGCCGCCTGTCGAGGTGCACTTCCATGTTGCCGGTACCCTTGAACTCCTCGTAGATCACCTCGTCCATGCGGCTTCCGGTGTCTACAAGGCACGCCGCCAGAATGGTCAGGCTGCCGCCCTCCTCGGTATTGCGGGCCGCGCCGAAGAATTTCTTGGGCGGATAGAGGGCAACCGGGTCAATGCCGCCCGACAGCGTCCTCCCGCTGGTTGGCACGGCAAGGTTATACGCCCTGGTGAGACGCGTCAGCGAGTCGAGAAGGATCACAACGTCGGTGCCAGCCTCGACAAGGCGCTTCGAACGCTCAAGGACCAGTTCGGCCACCCGGCAGTGATCTTCGACCGGCTCGTCGAAAGTGGAGCTGAACACCTCGCCCTTCACCGACCGCCTCATGTCGGTAACCTCCTCGGGACGCTCACCTATGAGGGCGACCATAAGGTGGATCTCCGGAGCATTCGCGGTAATGCCAGTGGCAATGTCCTTAAGTAGAGTGGTCTTTCCAGCCTTGGGAGGGGAAACTATCATCCCCCTCTGGCCACGGCCGATGGGGGCGAGCAGATCGATCAGCCTCGCCGAGAGCTTTCGCCGGTCGGTCTCCAGTTCTATGCGCTCAAGCGGAAAGACCGGCGTCAGGCGCTCAAAGTGCGGTCTGCTCCGGGACCTGTCGGGCTCCAGGCCATTTACGGTCTCCACCCTGATCAGGCCGAAATATCGCTCCCCGTCCTTGGGAGGACGCACCTGCCCGCCGACCTCGTCGCCAGTGCGCAGGCCAAAGCGGCGTATCTGCGACTGGGATACGTATACGTCACTGGCGCCCTGCGTGACAGATCCCTGTCTCAGAAAGCCATAGCCGTCGTTGACAATCGACAGGATGCCGTTGACTTTGACGTTTCCATTCCTTTCCGAGTAGGCCTGAAGAACCTTTCGGAGGAGGTCATGGCGCCGACCGGAGATCCCGTTCTCGGGCACTCCGAGTTCGACCGCGAACTTCTTTAAATCGTCGTCTGTGAATCTCTGTAGCTCTAATAGATCCATGGTCCTGGACTCCGCCGGCTTAGTCCCGGCCCGCGCATAACTGGCGGGCTCTGGTGGTTACAAAGCGATGTCGTTGGAAATGCCCGGTGCGGCCGTCCGTGCAGGCGATGCCTCGCGGACCCGCAATTAAAGGGAAGGTTTGAAGGTTTAGGCGGGTTGTAAGTGGGCTAGCCGGAGACCTTCTCCCAATCCTCGCTAAACCTAGCCACTCCAAGGTCGGTCAGTGGATGCCTGACCATCTGCCCGAGAACCTTGAATGGGATGGTGGCGATATGCGCCCCCGCCCTCGCCGCCATTAGACAGTGTACAGGGTGACGAATGCTGGCCGCGAGCACCTGCGTTTTTATGGGGTAGCGGGAGAAGATATCGACTATGTCTCGTACAAGCGACATGCCGTCTTGACTCTGATCGTCGAGACGGCCTACAAAAGGGCTCACCATGCTGGCCCCGGCCTGCGCTCCCACGATCGCCTGGTTCGATGAAAAGCATAAGGTCTGGTTTATTTTAACCCCCTCCTTTGAAAGGTGGGCCATGGCCTCAAAGCCCGTCTGAGTGCTAGGCAGCTTGACCACCGCGTTGGGATGCCACCGGGAGATTCCCCAGCCCTCCTCGATCATGCCCTCGGTGTCTAGGCTCACCACCTCTACGGAGATCGGGCCATCCACTATCTCGGCTATCTCGAGAACCGCCTCCCTGTAGCCGGTAGGGGTGCCTATGCCCTCCTTGGCTGCCAGCGAGGGGTTGGTAGTTACTCCGCTGATCGCGCCCATACGGGCGGCTTCGCGGATCTCGTCGACGTTGGCGGTATCAAGAAATATGCGCAACGGGGACCTCATGAACATAGCACAGTCACGCCCCGCAGTAAACGGCGCTGCGCCCGGCTAATTTGTCTCCTTGACCGTTAAGGTTACCTCATGATGCGACGAGTCACCGACCACCGCCGCTCCGCCAAGAGGCATGACATGCTGGCCTCCCTCCCTGAGCGTGTGCATAGCGACGCCGACGAACTGGCGGAACAACGGATGGGGTCTGTTGGGCCTGGACAGGAATTCAGGATGAAACTGAACGCCAAGCATGAAGGGGTGACCGGACAGTTCCATAATCTCAACCAGGTTCCCGTCCGGGGATAGACCTGCGGACCTCAGTCCCACCAACTCGAAGTCACGCCGGTAGTCGTTGTTGACTTCAAAGCGATGACGGTGACGCTCTGCGACCCGGGCCTTGCCATAGGATCGGTGAGCCAAAGTGTCGGGTACGAGCTCGCACGGATAGACGCCGAGTCTCATCGTACCCCCCATCTCGACGATGCCTCTCTGGTCTCGCATCAGGTCGATCACAGGGTCCGGAGTGTCGGAGTCGAACTCGGAAGAGTTGGCGGCGGGCAGTCCCAGCAAGCCGCGCGCCGCCTCTATTACCATCACCTGCATTCCCAGACACAGGCCGAGGTACGGTATGTCTCCGGTCCGGCAGTAGTTGACGGTATCCACCATTCCCTCGACGCCCCGCGATCCAAACCCCCCGGGGACGACAACCCCGCTCACGTGGCCCAGGAACCGCTCCGGGCCCCGTTCCTCGATCTCCTCGGACGCGACCCAGCTGAGATCCAGGTCCATGCGATGGCTGAGTCCAGCGTGTATCAGCGCCTCCTTCACCGAGAGGTATGAATCCTCGAGGTCCACGTATTTACCCACCACCGCCAGGGGTACCCTCTTCTTCGGGCGCTGGATGGCATCAACCATTAACCGCCACTGGTCCATGCCACGGCTCGTCGCAGCCAGACCCAGGGTGCGGACGATCAGTGCGCCCAGGCCCTCCTCTTCCAGAACCAGGGGGACTTCGTACACTGTGTCCAGCGTCGGAAGCGACACCACCCCGCCCTGGGGAACATCGCAGTGGATCGAAATCTTCCTCTTGATTTCATCTCCAACCGGCTCGTCGCTCCGACAGACGATCGCATCGGGCTGTATGCCTATGGAGCGCAGTTCTCGAACGCTGTGCTGGGTGGGCTTTGTCTTTATCTCGCCTGTGGAGGAGATCCGCGGCAGCAGCGTGACGTGAACGTACATGACGTTGTCGCGCCCGACCTCGTTGCGCATCTGCCGTATCGCCTCGAGGAACGGAAGCCCCTCTATGTCCCCTACCGTTCCTCCGACTTCGACCACGACCACGTCGGCGCCGCTTTCCGCGGCGAGGCCGAGAATCTTCTGCTTGATCGCGTCGGTAACGTGGGGAACCGTCTGTATCGTGCCTCCCAGGAACTCGCCACGGCGTTCCTTTGCGATGACCTCGCTGTATACCTGGCCCGCAGTGACGTTGGACGAGCGAGTGAGGTCAACGTCGATAAACCGCTCATAGTGGCCAAGGTCCAAATCCGTCTCAGACCCGTCTTCGGTCACATAGACCTCGCCGTGCTGGTACGGAGACATCGTTCCCGGATCGACGTTCAGATAGGGGTCCAGCTTCATCACCGAAACGGAGTTCCCACGGCTCTTGAGGATGCGCCCTATCGAGGCGACGTTAATACCTTTGCCGATCGAACTGACCACTCCTCCGGTAACGAAAAGGAACTTGGTCATTGCCGCTGGGGCTCAGCGAGACGCGCCGAATCGCGGATCTGTCGATTCGGCGGTGTTAGAAATTGAACTCCCGGTCCCCCTGGTATCGAGTTTGACCCGGCTGGGTGTCCGCCACCAGTTTCCTGGGGCTTACTTCTTTTCGGGAGTGCGGGTTGTTTGATGACTTTTATCGAACCGGCGGATTAGACCTTCCCGTATGGGCCCGAGTATAGGTGGCTAAAAAAACGCTTGTCAACGAAGCTGCCGGACCCGGTCCGGAGGTCAGATCATCCCGGCCCCGGCGGCCTGGTCGAGCGCCTGCTTGACGAAGTCGAAGCCGGTCTCCTCGATCCAGGCGTCCAGGAGGCGGCGCGTGACCGGACCGGGTAATTCCGCGCCGATCCCCAGCCCGTTGACGGTGGCCACGGGAAGCATACAAAAGCGCGTCGAACTCACGAATGCCTCCTCGGCGAGATACACGTCGCCGGTGCAAAAGTCTCCCTCGTCCACGCCTATAGCCAAGCCTTCTGCCAGCTCAAGCACCGCTTTCATGCTCACTCCGGGCAGGACGCCGGAGCGGTCCGGCAGCTTTATACGCCCGTCACGGACGAACATGAAATTGCCGCCCTGGCATTCAGTAATGTTCCCCTCCGCGTCATTCATGAGCGGAAAGCTCAACTGACGCCTCTGCATGGCGACTGGTGGAACGGCGTATGTAGTGGGCGTTAAGACCCTGACACCGTAGCCGTAGCTGAGCGCAAACGGCAGTGGATCCAGAATCTGACAATAGATCGCAACACTCACCGGCCGACCGTCCTCACATTCATCGACGCCATCCCCCGCCGCCGGACCCACGCTGACAATCTGGGTCACAAGAAGATCCTGCCCTGGCCCTATGCGCTCGCGGTTGCTGTTCACAAGCTGGGTGGTCAGGCTGGCCATCTTCTCCCTGGTCACTCCCGGATCTATGCCTGAATACTCAAGGCCCCTGTAGAGCCGGGCCAGGTGATCGTCCAACCGATACAACGCGCCCCCGAAGGTACGCTCGACGTCGTAAAAGCCCCCTGCAGACTCCAGCCCGGCCTCCCTCATCGCCTGAGCCGCCTCGTCCAGAGGCATGTGCTCACCGTTGAAGTACGCCGTCAGACCGGCTCTTTCAGGCTCGGTGCCACCTTCGGGACCGTTCTCTGTATGACGAGCCGACGGTCCTATGGGCAAGTCAGCACTTGCTGAGTGGTAGTGCCAATGTCCGCCGGAGTCGGAATGATCACCGCACCGGCAAGCTCCAGGGCCCGAACCTTTTCCGATGCCCTTCCGGCGACGCCGGTAATTATTGCCCCGGCATGCCCCATGCGCCTGCCTGGCGGCGCACTGCGGCCGACGACCAGCGCGACGACCGGCTTGGTCACCTCCGAGCTTATGAACTCAGCGGCCTCCTGCTCCTTGGTGCCCCCGATCTCTCCTATCAGCACGATGACGTCCGTGTCAGGGTCTGCCTGAAACATCTCGAGAATCTCCACGAATCCCGAGCCGCTTACCGGATCACCCCCTATTCCAACACAGGTCGACTGGCCGATTCCGATCGGAGTCAACTGCCCCACAGCCTCATACGTCAACGTGCCGCTTCTGGAAACGACACCTACCCGCCCGGCGGCATATACGTGGCCCGGCATTATGCCGACCTTTGCCTTGTCTCCGGGCGAGATGACTCCCGGACAGTTAGGTCCCACCAGGGTCGCCTTGGAGCGCCTTACATAGTCCACTACCTTCACGGTGTCCAGGACCGGGATACCCTCCGTGATACAGACGACAGTCTCGATGCCGGCGTCCACCGCCTCGACAATCGCGTCGGCGGCGAAGGCAGATGGCACGAAAATAAGAGAGGCATTGGCCCCGGTCTCATCGACGGCTCTTTGGACCGTGTCAAAAACCGGAACGGATTCACCAAAGGTCTGTCCGCCGCGGCCCGGAGTAACCCCGGCCACTACGACCGTCCCGTATTCGATGCAACGGGCGGTGTGGAAGCTCCCTTCACGTCCCGTTATGCCCTGCACCAGCAGCCTCGTGTGCTTGTCTACCAGAATCGACACGTTCGCTAGCCGATCTTTCTTATCGCAGAGGCCGCCGAACCCAGATCATCCACGAGTGTGACCGGCAGGCCGGACCCGGACAGAATCTGGCTGCCCTCATCTGCATTGGTGCCCAGCATCCTTACGACCATGGCAGGCACAGGGCCGGTGACCCGCTCGGCCGCCATCAGGATCCCCCGAGCGACCACGTCACACCTCAGGATCCCGCCGAAGATGTTAACAAGTACCCTCCGGACCGCGGGGTCGGAGAGAAGTATCAGCATGGCCTCGGCCACCTTGTCTTCGTCCGCTCCACCCCCCACGTCCAAGAAGTTGGCAGGGGCTGCTTCCGCCGCTACCGCCACGTCCATCGTGGCCATCGCGAGGCCCGCTCCATTTACCAGGCACCCCACATCCCCGTCCAGCTTGACGTAGCTCAGTCCGCGCTCGCGGGCAGCGGTTTCTATGGGCGGATCCTGCGTAGGGTCATAGAGTTTGGCCAATTCCGGATGGCGGAACAGCGCATCATCGTCAATGTTGACCTTGGCGTCCGCGGCGACGATGGATCCATCCGTCCCTACTACCAGCGGGTTGACTTCTACTAGCGAGCAATCGTTGCCCGCAAAAGCACGGTGCACAGAGGCCACCACCTTGGCGAGGTTCCTGGCCGGACCGCGCTCTAGTCCCAGTCCGGCCGCCAGCTTGCGCGACTGGAAAGGCATCAGACCGAGCGCCGGATCAATCTCCTCCACCAGGATCTTCTCCGGCGTTTCCTCTGCCACCCTCTCGATGTCGACGCCCCCGGCCTCGCTGGCCATAACAACCGGGCGCCTGCTGCCGCCGTCCACCAGCACAGCAAGATAAAGCTCGCGAGCGATGTCGAGCATCTCCTCGACCAGCACGGCGCCTACGGGCACCCCGTCGGGTCCCGTTTGCGCCGTGACAAGGCTGCTCGACAGCATCGAGTCGGCCGCCTGTGCCGCCTCTTCCGAGTCGGATGCCAGCCTTACTCCACCTGCCTTGCCCCGACCTCCGGCGTGTACCTGAGCCTTGACCACAACCCTTCCACCCGAATCAGAGGCAAGTGCCCTAGCCTGCTGTGCGGTGCGGGCGACTCCGCCGGCAGGCACTGGAACGCCGTAGCGGCTTAGGAGATCTTTGGCCTGGTATTCGTGAAGCTTCAAGTATCGACCGTCGTGTGGGAGAGGAACGCAGACGGCTACCTTCGTGGACGGTCAAAACAGGAATCAAGACAGTCTGATCCGGCGGACGGGGTGTCCGCACAAATGGGGTCTCCTAATGTCTGCATTTGTACAATGTCATATACTCATTAGGCGCATGCCATAGGTGCTAAGAGCAAACGCAAATATTTCTTGACGTCTTTGGTCATCTATCCTGGTCTAGTGATAATTCGGTGATAATGGAGGACATACTGCATGAAGCGACCAGCACGCTTGAGTGCAAGTTTTGTTAGGGCGATAAAGATACCAGGACGCTATGGCGACGGCCGGGGCGGATTCGGTCTCTCATTGTTGGTCAAGGACAGCCTCAGCGTTCCGGGCCGCCTATCAAAGTCATGGTCGCAGAGGCTCCGTATAGATGGCAAGCCGTTCAACATTGGGATAGGCGCCTATCCAATTGTCACACTCGCGGAGGCTCGAGAAATTGCACTGGAGAACGCCAGAGCAGTCCGCCAGGGCCACGATCCACGGTCGGCCAAGAAGAGAGTCGTGCCAACATTCGCCCAGGCCCTCGACGCGGTAATAGACCTGCATTCGGCCAGCTGGCGGGCCCGAGGGCGGTCGGAAAAACAGTGGCGGGCCAGCATGGAGGCATATGCCCTGCCGAGGCTGGGCGACAGGCCGGTGAACGCAATAACCAGCGCGGACGTAATGGACGTCCTGCTGCCCATATGGAATACAAAGCGCGAGACCGCCAGACGGGTCCGACAGCGAATTTCGGCCACCATGAAATGGGCCATAGCCCAGGGCCACCGACAGGAAGATCCGGCGGGCGATGCAATCTCCGAAGCCCTCCCGAAGAGCGTCAACGGCAAAACTCACCTCAAGGCGCTGCCACATCGGGAGGTTGCGGCCGCTTTGAAGACGATCAGGGACACTCGGGCCCACCCGACCACGAAGCTCGGGCTGGAATTCCTGATCCTTACGGCCGCAAGGTCAGGCGAGGTAAGAGGAGCCAGGTGGGATGAGTTCGACCTTGACTCGGCTACTTGGACGGTGCCGGGCGAACGCATGAAGGCAGGCAGAAACCACCGCGTGCCTCTTAGCCCTCAGGCTATTGCGGTTCTGACAGAGGCCCGAGAATATGCCAGCGACTCGGATCTTGTGTTTCCGGGCCCAGCAGGCCGGACGATCACGCCGGAAGCCTATTCCAAACTGCTACACGAAAACGGCGTCGGGTGCGTCCCGCATGGCTTCCGGTCCAGCTTCAGGGATTGGTGCTCGGAGACAGGCCAGCCACGGGAGGTTGCCGAACACGCCCTAGCCCACGTGGTCAAGGGGGTCGAGGGCGCCTACCAGCGCAGCGACCTATTAAGCAGCAGACGGGTGCTCATGACCGCCTGGGCTGGCTATGTCACGCCGGACTGAGGTGCATGCCAGCAGGGCCGGGCTTAAATCGGATTAGGCCGGCAAGCCACCGGCAACCACAGTCGGCTAGGAGACGTATCGAGCGGCTGGATCAGGGTTTGGGTCAGGCCAGAGCTGTGTTCTTTATACCAACACTCCATGGCGTCCAGAGTTTTCCCTATAGCCATGATCAGCGGGATCACACCGCCTGTACAGGGTCGCCCGCGTCCACCCCCAGGGCGCTCACTACCTCTTTGATACGCGCCAGGCTTGCTGACGCATAATCCGTAGCCTCGTATCGCTGTATCTGCTGCTCCTTGAGCTTAAGCCGCTCGGCTAGGTCTCTCTGGCTTAAGCCCTGCGCAATGCGCGCCTTGATCAGGGCAGTCGGCAATTCAGAGACGACCTTCAGATCCCTAAGCTCGAAGTTACCAGCCCTTAGAGACTCATACTCTCTCAACTCCTCCTCAAGGTCCACCAGTTGGCTCCTCAGCGCGTCCTCCTGCGCTTTGGCGATTAGGGGATGAGTCCCTTCCATCGAATCCTTGGAGCGCCGTCTGAGGCTTTCCAGGGTCTGGGAAAACCTGCGCGCCTGGTTCTTTGATATCCGATACTGTCGTTCGTTCTTGATCATGCAAGTCCTCCCAGGTCCACGGCGACGATACCTTTAGGTTCCCCGGTTTCCTTTTCTGTCTGGAAGAACTCCAGAAACGACAGACCATCGGTATCCGCGATGACAGAAGCCGGGAACAGCTCCCCCAGGTACTTGGCTTTCTGCGTCGCCCTTCCTGCGTCAAGAGTCAGGAGAACGGGGTCGAGGGCCGTCGAATCGACGCCAGCTTCTTCCCAGCAGGCGTCATAGTCGTTGGGCATGGCCTTGCCGGTCACGAAGCTCCCATTGAGATAGACGGTGCGGCAGCCCGCGCCCCCCAAGTTCTCTATCGCAGCCCTGAACCCGGCCGCGAGACGGAGCCTCCAGGGGTTGTTCCCGAATCTATCCGCCAACTCACTCCAGTCAGCCCAGTGGCCCCCGGAGGCAGGAGGCCGTCCCTGTTGAATGGAGGTATCATATACCCAACATTATTGTTGGGTAGCCCGGGTTGTCAATGAGCCCTTTCTGTGACCGGCCCCTATCTCGCCCTTTGAGTCCTGCTTCATGACGCCTGTATCGCGCTCCCAATCTCGCACCATCACGCACCTATCTCGCACCCTCCACACGTCTCCATCGCGTCAACGGGCCGCGAGCCGTGGGCGTGACTAGACCGCCGTCTCTCAGCTCCTCCAGCGTCGTTCGCACCTGACGCTCGCTGACGCCGGAACCCAAGCGGGCGCGAATCTCGCGGCGCGTCAAACCCTCCTTCGCACCGTCCAGCAGGGTGACTATCATTTCCCGCCTTCCCTCAGGTCCGCTTACGTCGCTGGTGATGGGCTGGGGGACGAACTGGCTGTGTCGGAATCGCACGATGACTGCTCCGCCGTCATCGTCTATCTCCGGGATAGGGAGCCCCGCCTTGCTCGCCATATCCGCCATCTTCAGCGTCCCACTGCCCCACTCCTCGATGATCCCGCGACGGTAGAAGGTGCGGGCGATCAACGGGTTCCACGGCCGCGACTCGTGCGGGGCGAACAGCTTCTCCGGCGTCAGGCCGAAGTGCAGGGGACCGGAGGAGGTGATCTCCAAGCGGTCATCGTAGACCGCTATGCCGACCGAACCGCCCCCAATGGAGTAGTCACGGTGGCACAGGGCATTCGCCAGGGCCTCACGTGTGGCCAGGGGCGGGTACAGTGGCTCATCGATTCGCTCGAAGCGGTCCTGCTCGAACCGCCCTGATATGGGCAGGGTGTCGCGCAGGAAGCGCTCCGCGTTCGTGAGAAGCGTGAAGGCGTTGCCGTTGAACTGGCGATTGTCCAAGAACTCCATCCGGTCGGTCCCTCGAAAACGGGCCACACGCAAGAGACACTGCGGCATTTCGAACTCGAGCCGCTCCGCGCTGCCGAACAGAACAGCCGCCGCACGAAGCACCACACCGTCACCTAGTTGGAGCCTAGCGGACGTCAGCCCAGAATCAACCGGCGAGGCGTGTCAAATCGGACTATTCATTCCGAGTTTGATAAGGGATAGGTAGTGTACGTAGAGACGTAAATGAGTCTAAAATGAAATTGTGTTTCCGATGATATGCAGCATGCTTTTCGATGTGAATAGACTGGCTAAGCCTAAATTCATATGGAAACGAATACGAAACGAACCAGGAATAAAACGTAAATGACTCAGGAGCGAATCAGCCGTTACGTTGTACCCGGCCGATGGCTACGCTACGACATCTCAGCTGTGGCCGGCCTCTTGGTCGAGGCCAAGACTGCGGCCGGTATTCTGAACCGGCTTCCTCATCTGCCTCGATGGATCGAACAGGTTCACGAGGAGCAACTGCGGTTGGAGGCAGTCGGGACCTCTCGCATCGAGGGCGCTGAGTTCACACGGCATGAGGAAGACGAGGCTCTAGCCCGTGACTCTGTTTCGGACACGGGCCTCACCCATTCGCAAAGGCAGCTGCGTGCAGCAGACACTGCCTACCGATGGCTCCGCTCGCGACCGGCTGGACGGCCGGTGACGGCAGAGTTCATTCTGGACATCCACCGGCGCATCGTCACGGGCTGTGACGACGACCACTGCGAGCCCGGTGCACTGCGGCGTGCCGGTGCGAACGTCATCTTTGGGAAGCCTGCCTGCCGAGGCGCAGAGGGAGGTGCCGAACTCGCCGGCGCATTCAGGGCTCTCGAACAAGCCATCGCCAGAGAGTTTCGTGGTCACGACCGCATCATACAGGCGCTGGCGGTCCACTATCACATAGGCTCTATGCACCCTTTCGAAGATGGCAACGGCCGCACGGCACGTGCGACGGAGGCGTTCATGCTCAGAGAAGCTGGCGTCAACGATATGGTCATGGTCAGCTTGTCCAACTACTACTACGAGCACAGTGAGCAGTACAGGAAGGCACTGTATGAATCCCGGCAGAGCGGCCATGACCTGACCCCGTTCCTGAGGTTCGCTCTGCCAGCTATCTCCGAGAGGTGTGACGACCTCGCCTCAGAGATCGCTACGCACAACAAGAGGATGCTCTACCGCGGGTTCGCCCACTCGCTGTTCGGCAAGCTGCGCAGTCCACGTCGCAGGGCGTTGGCGGAAAGGCAACTGCGGATCATCGAGGTGTTGCTGGACGCTGAGTCTGTGGACCTGGACGACCTGGTAGGGCAGGTCTTAGAGCACTACATGGGCCTTAAGTTCATCAACCGCGCGCTGGTGCGGGATCTGAAAGAACTGATCGACATAGATGCCATCGTCTACGACAACGGCCGCGTCTCCGTTGATCTGGACTGGCCGCGCCGCTTTTCGGAGTCCGAATTGCTTGAGCGATATGAGCGCATGCGGCCTGCGGCATCTGCGAGCCATCCAGCTATGGTGGAGCTATCGCGTCTGCTGGGCCGTCGACGCTCAGGAATGGCAAGGTCGGGTCGTAGGCCAAGGGCCTAGGAGTCGAAGTCGTCCAGACCGACGCCGTATTAAATCCTGGCAATAGTGGCGGTCCGCTCGTAAACAGTCAGGGGTAAGTAGTCGGCATCAATCAGGGCAGACTGGAGTTCAGCGAAGCCTACAGAGACATTGAGGGCATAGCCATGGCCATCGCCGCAGGCAAGGTGACTGAGCGACCCGGCCTCTCAAGGTAGCCCCAAGGGGCGAGGTTCCCACGGAACGAACTCGGAGGACAAATTGGCCGTAACGGTAGTGAGTTGGAACATCGCCAAACGCCAGGAGCCCTGGCGACAGCTCCTCGAGATGGACGCCGACGTTGCACTGCTGCAGGAGGCGGTCAGCCCACCGTCAGATGTGGCCGGCAGTGTGGATACCGGCCCCGCGGAGCACTGGGACTCGCACGCCTGGAACTCACGCTGGTTCGAAGACCGATACTCGAATCTGTTCGACCGCTGGCCGATGGTGGTGAAGCTATCGGACCGGGTCGACGTCGAGTGGTTCAAGCAGGTCAGTCCGATAGGTTGGACAGAGTGTGACGAGATCGCCGTGAGCGGCATCGGGACGATTGCGGCGGCCCGCGTCACGCCCCGTGGCGGGTCGGCCGGACCGTTCATCGCCGCCTCCATGTACGGCCGCTGGATCGGGTCGCACCCGAGCGTCAAGACGGCCTGGAGATTCGGCTACGCGGACTCTTCCATTCACAGGATCATCTCGGACCTCTCTGCCTTCATAGGCCACGAGAATCCGCGGACGCATCGCATCCTGGCGGCCGGTGATCTCAACATCGCTTACGGCTATGGCGATGGCGGCGACCCCTCCTACTGGGAGGCACGATACCGGTCCGCTTTCGAGAGGATGGCCACCATCGGTCTGGAGTTCATTGGGCCACAGTCACCGAATGGTCGGCAGGCGGAGACGCCGGCTACGGGAGAGCCAGCCGACTCCCGCAACGTCGTCACCTACCACCTCCCCGGCCAGAAACCCGAGACGGCAAGCAACATCCAACTCGACTACGTCTTCGCCTCCCGCGGCTTCCACGAGGACGTCACGGTACGGGCCATGAATTCGGTTGAAGAATGGGGGGCGAGCGACCACTGCCGAATACTCATCGAAATTGCAGGGGAACAGGACGGGGATTAGGAGGGCCCGCTTTAGCCGCATCGCCGGGCAATGAGGCCCGGCCACAACCAGGACACCCAAGAGCGGGGCATCCACCTAGATGGACAGCGAGGCTATCGTGGCCGGCGCCGAAGCGTGCGGAATCGGCGGGGCAGCTCGGGGAGCTACGCCGCGGGCGCGGAAAGCCGACCGGAGGGCGTCAGGCGCTCAACCGGCTACGGCTATGGGGCGAGGCGCTGGATGCGCTTTCGCCGTGGTGTCCAATCCGCGAATGACCAAGGTCGACTCCGCAGACCGGACGGTGCCTGGGAGAGGAGGTTGCAATCGCTCCACCCCTTCGGCGATGTTCCCCTTGGAAGCGGTTCGGGAGAGCAGCGCTCGATCCCTACTTACGCTCCCGGGCACTGGGAACAGGACCCCCGGA
>DAOUKM010000014.1:0-26514 GCA_034421295.1 Dehalococcoidia bacterium | reverse complement strand
GTGGTCTTGTTCAGATCGGCTCTCCCCATTCGGTGACGATCCTGGTCGGACCAATACCACTTGTATGTTCTGCGGATCTCCCGAAGCAGGCGGTCGGCGTTGATGGAGGGTATTGGAGATAAAGATTTCTCACATGCGAGACGCCAGCAGGTCTCGGTGCTGTTTTCGGAGCCGATGATTGTGTCGTCGAGGTCGACGAGCATGGCCTTGGGCGCAGTCACCGAGTCGACTCTGTGGATACAGGGATACTCATGCTCTCTTGAGGTCAAATCGATCGAGCCTACTAACCCTATCGGCGGAACTATCCGCGAGGTCTTAGGTGCCACATTAGCTCAAGGCAGTGTTTAGACAGGTAGTACAAGGAGTGGGGCAGGGCTCAATACAGGTGCCGACACTCCGTAAGTGCGAGTCGGGAGATGGTACATCCCATTGCTTCGATTCCCTGATGACGGCCGCCCGTGCTCGCTCAATGTCGATGCCGCATTCGGTGAAGATCCGAGAAGTCTGAGCATCGGACGACATGGCCAAACCCAAGATGAGATGTTCGGTTTCGACAAGCATGTCGAATATCTTGGCCGCCTCTGACTTTGCCAGCCGCAAGACGTTCTGGCTCGCCTCGCTCAGTTGAGGAGTGGGGTCGCTGGCCGAATCTTCCATCATGTGCGGGGGGTCCAACGTCGACCGGATCGCTTGCAGGTCTGCGCCAAGGCCGACGAGCATACTGGCCCCGACGCACTGCGGTAGGTCAATGAGCGCGAGCATCAGGTCATGTGGCTCAACTTCTTCGTGTCGACGGCGCAGGGCCTGCAAGCCGGCCTGCATAAGAACAGCCTGGACCTCCTCGGAGAACATTCGGTCCATATCCTCAATCGACAGGCTTGAGTAATCGAAGTCGATCTCGGGTAAGCCTGTCCTCGCGTCGAAGTCAATGCCGGCCCGTTCGAGGACATCTTCCATGACAAATATGGGAGCGTTGTTTCTAACGGCGAGGGCGATGGCATCGCTTGGTCTTGAATCCCGTTCCAGGGAGGTGCCATTGCGCTGTAGTACCACCTTGGCGAAAAAGGTCTCCTCTCGTAGGTCGCTTACGACTACCTTCGCGATTTTGGCTCCGAGATCGCCTATCACCAGATCCATAAGGTCGTGGGTCAGTGGCCGGGTTATTTGTTGCCCTTCCAGCTTGACTGCGATTGAGTCGGCCTCTGCGGCACCGATCCAGATAGGAAGATACCTGTTAAGTTGCTTCGCCCTTAGGACGACCACCTTGATATGGCTGTTTGGGGTTCGGCTAGTGGGCCTGGACCGGAGGCGATCTATGACCACCTCGATCAGGTTTGAGTCTGTCGCGGCGGAAACGTGGTCCTTCAGCTGCGTCCAGCTGTCGAAGCCGAGCTCGGCGGCTACGACACGCTGAGCGTCACGGAGCGAAGGGGACATATCCGCCAACTGATCGTCAGACGAGCCGGCCAGCCTGGGCAGGGATTCCCGAAACCGCAGCAGGGCAGTGGGGTCGCCGGCCCGGTAGGCCTTGAGGAGATCCTTGGCCTGTTTCCTGAGTTGCTCAAGATTGGGCCGCGCGGGCAGAGATGAAGAGGGCATGGGCACTCCTTTCCATTGGCCTGTCGTCCGCGCAGTCAGGCAGAAAAGAGTGTTTATGTTTAGCGACGTATGGGGGTAGGCTCAACCCTTGCGCGGACTCGTAGGCTTCCCCCAAAGCACATTGTTGATGGAAGTGACCGGCGCGACCGTCGTCAACTCGGTATTCGGATCGATTGCGGCATGCCAGCTTTCAACTGCGACCCAAGAGGCATAGGGCCGAAAGTCGGTAGCGGCATCCGGTGCCTGGCGTGCCACTGGAACAAAATAGGCCCCGCTCGCGTCAATGTGTCGTGTGACCTTCCAAATGCGACGCCAGAGTGACAATCGGCCTTACCCGGACAGGCGAGGCACCGGACTTCGATTCTGTTGCAGACTGAACCAGTATCGATGAACTCGAGAGTCACCCATCTCGGTTCCATGGCCATCCGCCTGGCTCTGATCATTCCACTGATCGGGCTCTGGGTCCTCGTGCACCCTGAGCCGAGCTACGCATGCTCGTGCGTTCCCCCCGATCCACCAAGTGAGGCACTGGCGAAATCGGACGTGGTCTTCATGGGAACGGTCGTCTCCGTACGCGAATTCGAACGGGATGACGGGCTCCTGAGCAGCACGGATCCAACGACCGTTGAGTTCTTGTCAGAACCGTTTGGAAGGGGACGGTTTCCCAGCCGATGTTCCTGACGACGCGCCGGTGGAGTGAAAGTTGCGGCTACCCGTTTCTCGAGGGCGTTACATACGTCGTCTACTCGCGTGACGGTTTGACGGTCAGCCTATGCAGCCGGACACGTCCGTGCTCGGAAGCCACGGATGATCTGATCGAACTGGGGCAGGGACAGGTTCCCACATCGAACGCTACAACCCCCAAGCCGGACTATTCCGAACGCCGGCCGGTCGAGACTGCGACGCCTACGCCAGTCCCGCCTGAGGATCAGTTGCCAGCCTCCCCGACATCCACGGCACACTCGACCGTAGTCCAGCCGGTTGAGTCATCGGCAAGCGGCGGGTGTGGACGGTCTACCCATACGAGCGATCTCTCGGTTGTGGGAATGATGGCGGGAATCGCATGGATCGCCTTGAGAAGGAGACCCACCGGCCCACCGTAGTCTGGGTGAACAGGCGAACTCACATGGGATCTCACAGAGTAGAGACACGAGCAACGACCTTGGGGATTGTTCTCTCAATTGATGGCGGCATGTAATGAAGCCCAGGTCATGCACATAAGGGGAGTAGGCAGCGTGATACGCTCCTTTTGATAAGCGTACCGGTACACGGTATAATCCACTTGTGATCAGGTCGTTTCGTCATCGAGGACTGAGGAGGCTCTATGAGCGAGACGACCCCAGCAGGATAGGTGCCGACCTGATGGATCGGATCACTCTCGCACTTGCGGACCTTGATGCTGCCAGCAAGCCGAGCGATGTTGATATGCCTGGGTACAGACTACATCCCCTGAGAGGTCACCGGAGGGGGCTATGGAGCATTTCGATTTCAGGCAACTGGCGGATCACCTTCCAATTTGAGGATGGCGACGCGCACGATGTCGACCTAGTCGACTATCACTAGTAGAAGGGAAGAGACCATGACCATGAAGAATCCACCTCATCCTGGCCGCAGCATCAGGGAAAACTGCCTGCAGCCCCTTGGTCTGAGTGTCACTGAGGCGGCGTCGGTTTTGGGTGTTGCTCGACACACGCTTTCACGGGTCTTGAACGGACACGCTGCAATTTCGCCCGATATGGCCATTCGCCTCGAAAAGGCTGGATGGTCCAGCGCGGACTTCTGGCTGCGCCGGCAGATCTCTTACGACCTGGCGCAAGCGCGTAAGGGCGAGGACAGGATACAGGTCGAGCGATACCAGCCACTGCCCATGGCGTAGGCATTGCCCGCGACGCTAGGGCTTCCAGCATAAGCGCAACGAGGACATTGGTTCTGGAATGAACCCGACTTCCACGGACCCGCAGCCAGCGCCGCGGTCCGGTTGGGACTGGCTCGGAGCCCGGTTGAGGTGATTTCGGAGGAAGCGAGTGTGTCGGTCGAGGTGGATGATGAGTTCAGCCTTGTTCTGACGAGCCCTGTGTCTTCGATGTGCCAGGGCTTTCTGACTTCGTCGTTCGTCGAGGCCGTTGGCACTCTGGATGGGACAGCCGGATAGAAGGAACTGTGTTCAACAGTACGGTGACTGGGCGGGGCTGTAGTAAGCGCATTTACCCTGCCTGCCGGATCCACACCCGGAGTCGCGCAGCAGGCGAGAACTAGTGTGATCGCAGTCAGAAGGGGTATCGATTGGTTCTATCTTCAGTCACCTAAAGCCGAAAAAGCCGAAAATGTGGAGTATTGGTGACTGTGTGGGCTGTTGGTGACTGAATGTAGAACCTTTCAATACGTCGTATCGTTTTAGTCTGCTGGACCATGGACCCCATGATGAACTGGTGGAGAGCGGTTCGTCGACGCCCGGTTAAGGCGGAGAGGCCTGTTCGCTTTCCAAGAACAGCTCACTTCGACAAGCCTTCTTCGCCATCCTTCTGATCCCGGTGCTCGCCTGGAGATCATTCCGCCTAGTAGAGAAAATGGGGCAGGCTCACTGGCCCAGCCTACTAACTCTCGGGTTGGACCAGGATGGGGGGCAGGTCAATTCTGGGAGAGGTGCGGCTTACTCGCAGAAAGGCAGATCGACGTGAATATTTCGGACGGACTGTAGTTCTGTCGGAACACACCCGGTCAGCAGGTTGCCGCTGAGATTCACATAGAACAGGCCCTTGCTATAGCCGTCCTCAACCGCTCCAACCAGATCGCCTGTTTCCGGAGGAATAGTTCCCTCCAATCGGTTATGTTCAAGACTCAGTTTTCTTAGTTTCGAGAGCTCCGATAATTCACTGGGAATGGGCCCGCTCAAACTCCCTTTGCTGTCGCTGCTGCCCTGCAAGTGCAATTCCCTCAATTCATAGAGTTTGCCTAGTTCCGGCGGTATGCGACCGGTCACCCGTGTCAGGTCTATTGTCAACCGTCTGAGCTTCTTTAGGTCGCCCAGCTCGGGCGGTATCTGGCCTTGCAGTGGGTTATCGCCAAGATTAAGTTGTCTCAGTTCGTCCAACCTGCTCAATTCGAGAGGAATCGCCCCGTCAAGGTCGTTGCCACTCAGATCCAGAACCTCCAGATTGGACAGGTTGCCCAGCTCGGGTGGAATCGCCCCGTCAAGGTTGTTGCCACTCAGGTCCAGAACCACCAGATTGGACAGGTTGCCCAGCTCGGGAGGAATCGCACCGTCAAGGTTGTTGCCACTCAGGTCCAGAGCCTCCAGATTGGACAGGTTGCCCAACTCGGGAGGAATCGCACCGTCGAGGCTATTGCCACTCAGGTCCAGGGTTCTCAGTCTGGACAGGTTGCCCAGCTCGGGTGGAATTGCATCGTCGAGGCTATTGCCACTCAGGTTCAGGCTATGCAGGTCAGTTAGGCTGCCTAACTCACGAGTGATGCTGCCGCCAAGTGCATTTCCCCCCAGGAGCAGTTGAATAAGATTCGTGAGTTCGCCAATCTCTGGAGGGATCGTTCCGGTGAGCTGCACCTTGGGACCCACCAAGACATTAGGGCCCATGTAGATGCTTGTGACGCGGGACGAACGGTTGCTGACCTCAATTCCTTGCCACTCGTAGATTGGGAACTCCATGGACCAGTTGAGAACTGCATCGCCGGACAGCTTGTCCTTTATATCCAAGAGCGTATTGCAGTCATCTACAAGCCCCGGGCGTTTGTCGGCGTCAAACACTATGTCGTCATCGGAGCATGGCGTCTTGTCTTCAGGGGTGCCAGATCGTGGGAAATCTGCGGCCGCCAACTGAGGGGGATTTGCGGCAACCAGTCGGCCGCCAGAGATCTTGGTCAGCACCTGCTCATCTTTCTCACCCCAGGGTACGGTCGACAGTATCCATCCCCTAATCTCTGGTTCGGCGTTGGGCCCGGTGCTGTCTGTATATCTGACAATTCGTTCGGGGCCAGTTCCCTCAAGCCTGTCCGGCCATTTCAGGTAGGTTCTAAGGTCGGCCCTGCTAATCAGGAGACGGAGATCGGAGCCATCCGAAGCGATTGTGTATACGCTGGCCACGGGGCGTCTAAGGCCGCGGTAGACGTAGGTGGTGCGACCTCCGGCTTCGAAACTGATCAGGGAGCCGTCGCGCGACCATGCGAAATCGATTATCCAGCCGAGCGTGTTCTGTTTGGTGCCTGTAATGGTCGTGAGGTCAAAGATTTGCCGGACATCAGAACCATCTAGGTTTGCAACGTAAATGCCGTCTCGCTCACCGTAGTAACTGGCTACGAATGCAATTCGCTTCCCGTCCGGCGACCAACGGAAGGATCTGACAGCCTCTTCAGGAGATGAGATGTCGCTCACTCCCATTCGAGTTCTGGGGAATGCCTCAGGTCCTTTGGACCAAGCGAGCTTTCTCAAGTCCGATCCATCTGGGCGAACGGTATACACGGCCTCCCGATAGATCGTACGCTTGACGGTTGCGGTGACCCGTTTGGACTCGTCGCTATAGTAAGTGTCGACCCAGTCGAGCGATACATCCTCGCCCTCAGCTCCTACGAATGCCAGACGACTGCCATCGGGCGACCACGAAGGGGGATCGGCTCGAGCCGCCCTGACTGACAGAGCGACACTTCGCTCGTCCGAGCCATCCGGTGCAATCGTGTAGATGCGTGGACCATTCCCTCGGAAAGAAACGAACGCTATTCGCGATCCATCTGGTGACCAGGCCGGGCTAACGTCATGCCAGTCGTTTTTCGTGAGTCTCCGTCGATCGGTGTCGTGGATCGCCTGTGAGGCAATCTCGTAGGTGTGGTCGGTAATGTCGCCTCTCGCGTACCTGAGGGTGGTGTAGACCACTGTGGAACCGTCGGGCGAAACCGAGGGCGAGAAGTCTAATTCGGTGGTTTCACTGAAAAGATTAGCCGGTTCAAACGAGCCTGATAGAGTCCGGAGCTTCGAGCCGTTTACGTCGACCACGTAGATTCTTCCCGCGTGCCCAAACACGATGTGTGAGCCATCAGGTGTCCAGTGAGCTGTGAGCTGGGCTTCGCTGTTGTACCAGCGAGCGGCGTAGAAATCAGAGAGGTCGGCGGGGCCACAGATCGATGATCCGAGCAAAAGACCCGAGACGCCCAGCATGGCAAGGGCTGCAGAGAGCCTTTTGCAGTCCATGGACCGAATGCGGATTAATTCCTTGGCAGTCGCTACAACCCCGCCATCCGGGACTTCTACCAGCGGCTTGTTGCCGCTGGCAAACCGAAGAAACTGGCCCTCACAGCCTGCATGCGCAAGCTGCTGATTATCCTCAACTCCATGCTCAAACATCGCTCTCCCTGGCGCGCTCCGCGCGCCAGGACTCCGGCACTACTCGGCCATTGATTTTGACTCTCAAGACAGTTGCTTTAGTCCGTGTCACGATTTCGCCGCGACCGGCGACCGGCCGGACATCGAAGAAAAACATGGTGGCCCGCACGTACATCGACCTGGTCCAGAAGTCTCCACCCGGTACCCCACAGTTCCAAGGAGCCTCCCGGCAATGGTACCTGCCTGAAGAAGACCAGCCCGACCGCTCCCCCACTGTCGGGGGTCTCCAGCCCCGTTCCCGCGGCGGAGAGCATCCTTCCCTGCATGTGTGCTCGTAAGGATTATGCTACCGCTCCAATTCGTCTGTTGATGCAAGCTTGGACAGGGTGACTTCTGCGAAAAGGGGGCAATCGTCCCCCGGTGCTCAGCACCTTCAAACGGGGGGACCGGTTCCCCGTACTCCTCATTCCAGACACTTAGTCCTTTGTGCAATTGACGCCATGCGCTGGCCGTCCGGCGGCCACAACTGCCAGACGGAGGCGGTGGTGGCCCGGGCGCAGCGACCGCCAAAGGTGCCGGCTGCAGGGCACACACGCCGCGCGAATGAAGTTCCGGCCGAACCAGATGTGAGGGCGGGTCGTTTGGACTCTGAAGCAGGTGGAACAAAGTCCCGCCGCCGCACGTCTTAACGGCATGAGTCTTCCGGGGTCCGCATGCGGCCCGGAGCCGGTCACCGTCAGAACTGAAGACTGCGATGGCACAGCTGCCAGAGGGGGAAGCACATGAGAAGACAGGTGATGTATTTCGTCCTCTCCGTGGCAATGGCGTTACTCGCAGCGGCCTGCGCGAACGAACCGAGGATCGTGGAGACGATCGTCGAGGTGCCGGTGGTAGAAGAGAAAGTCGTCGAGATCGAGGTGGTCAAGGAAGTCGAGGTACCCGTCGAGGTCGAGACGATCGTCGAGGTCGAGGTGGAGAGGATCGAGGTCGAGTCGGAGACCTCGTCGGATAGGAGCCAGGGCCAGTCGGCGCGCCTCTCCGCCGGGGAGGTAAACGACAACGAGCGCTGGGGCGAATACCTGCAGTATCGGGACCAGTACTCGGGGCCACCCGTCCATGACGTGGACGTCTCGGAGCGGTACGTAATCACGGTAGTCGATTCGGACAGCCGTCCGGTTCCCAACGCACGGGTTCGGGTTTCCGACGGCCAGTCCCCCCTCTTTGAGGGACGGACCTACGCCAATGGCCAGACCCTCTTCTTCCCCCTGGCCTTTGCCGACAGCGAGGGGGCCGAGTCCTTCCTGCTGGATGTGGAAAGGGATGGAATCAGCCATCAGGTCGAGTTCCCCCGCGGCGAGGAGAGCGAGGAAAGTGGATGGACGGTAACTCTCGACCTGGACCAGTCCCATTCCGACGGCGTAGCACTGGATGTACTGTTCCTGCTCGACTCCACCGGCAGCATGGCGGATGAGATCGACCAGATAAAGGACACTCTACTGTCGATATCGTCGCGAATCAGCGACCTGCCGTCCCGGCCTGACCTGCGCTTCGGGATGGTGGCCTATCGGGACAGGGGGGACGAATTCGTGACCCGCGTATACGACTTCGACCATGATGTTCAGCGCTTCCTTGACACCATTCGAGGTGTGAGAGCGGATGGGGGCGGCGACTACCCGGAGTCCCTGAACGAAGCGTTCAGTGTGGCGGTTCACGAGCCCGACTGGCGACTCGAAGACGCGATACGGTTGATCTTCCTGATAGCCGACGCCCCGCCACACCTGGACTACGGCGATGACCACAGCTACGCGGACGTGATGCTCGAAGCCCACCGCCGGGGCCTGAAGGTATTTTCCATAGCCTCCAGCGGGCTCGATGAGCAGGGCGAGTACATATTCCGACAGATATCCCAGCACACCATGGGACGCTTCATATTCATAGTCTACGGTGAGGAGGGAACCACCTCCTACAGTGTGAGCCAGTACACTGTGGAAAGGCTCGATGACCTGGTGGTGTCCCTGGTACAGCAGGAACTGGAATTCCTCTCCCAATGATCGTCGGCCAACCTGAGCGACCTGTATCGTCAACTGCAGTAGGCTGGAGCGGAAGTTGCTCCCTGGGTGACGAACCCACCATATGATGAAGGCCACTCTGCTGTCGGTGTCAGCGCTCTTGGCGATAGCCTTTAGCTTCGCGCTTACCTCTGCAGACGACGCAGGCGCCCAGGGAGGACCTACAGGGTCCAACCCTTCAGGCACTCTGAGGGCTGCGCTCCTGGAAGCCCAGAACAGGGGCTTCCTAGATGACCACCACATCGATGCACTGATTCGGCTGGTGGACGAGCTAATCGCGGCTCGCGCCGACGACCCTTCCCCCCCGGTACAGGAACAGGGCCTCGACTCACCGCCGCCTGAGACCGCCGCCTGGGAAGGAACCTTCGCCCTCCTCCTCTCCAGGCTCGAAGAGGCGTCTCGCATGGCGATTATCGATAGCAAGATCGAGAACGCGCAGGCGACACTCGTCATCCGCACGATCGCCGATAATACCGGGGAGACGGCCGAACAGGTCCGCGAGCGCTTGCTGGAGAAGATAGCGGCCGGTCCGATGACCACGTCCGGAACGCGCGCCAGCCCCGTGCCGATATACGAGACCGCAATGTACGGCGACGCGGCCATCACCGTCCTGTCCTCCAGCATCGCCGCCTCGACCACAATCGGAGGATGGGGTCCGGGAGATACCCCTCCAGACGAGGGGTACAGGTTCGTCGCCGTCCGCATACGGGTCGACGGCAGGGAGAGCCCTTACGGTCTGGATTCCGAGGAGTTCGGGCTCGTAGCCTCCTCCGGGAGGATAATCAGGGCTGACGATCCGACTGGCGCCTGCCCCGGGTCGCCAGGCCATGCCTACGTGTGGCTCGATCCCGGTGGACTGTGGGAGGGGATCCTCTGCTACCAGGTCCCGATCGGCGAAGACGGGCTTATCCTCTTCAGTGAAAGCGCCAGCTACGTCGGTCGGACTCTGGGCGGGTTCTGGGCGATGTCGCAGCAGGTAGAGGCTCCCGCCGCTGTCAGCGAGCCCGCGGCGATAACCGAGGGTTATGGGTCCGTCGCGAGCCCCGTTCCGGCGGGGCAAAGTGCAAGGGTCCCCGACGGCTTGGCCTTCACGGTCCTGTCACACGGAGACTGGCATGTTCCTTCAAGACAGGGGCACAAATACATCACAGTGCGTCTCAGGATAGAGGGTGTGAGTGGGGACTACGGGCTATACGGTGACGTTCTGACCGTTTACGACTGGGAACTGGGCCTCGTGACCACTTCGGGAAGAATCATCGACGGAGCCTCTCACGGGTGTCCGGACTTGCCTCTCCAGCCATATCGCGTATTTGAGGGCGGCTGGGTGGAGTCGGACCGATGTTTCGAGATTCCCACGGAGGAACGCGCTGTCTTCTTCTTCTATCGCTCTTACCGTTCGATTGGAGTCTGGCAGATATCTGCGGATGGGCCCCCTCCGGCTTCCATCGAGACTCCGAGGGGCATAGGGGACGAGTACGGGGCGCGCCGAAGTCCCGTACCCCTCGGAGAGGGGGGCCGCACCTCCGGCGGCCTAGCCGTGACCGTCCTCTCTGCCGGCGCTTCACCGGACCCCGACCTGCTCAGACTGCGTCTGCGCGCCGAATACTTTGGGCAAGAGAGTGGGCCGGTAGACGTCGAGGGTTCTGACTTTGGCATCGTTACCGCCTCGGGTCTCGTCCTGTCCGAGGAATACTGCGACCAGTATTCCTACTGGCTGGAGATGTCGGTCTTTCGAGGCGGCTGGCAGGAAGGCGACATCTGCTTCAGGGTGCCGGCCGAAGAGGTCGACCCCACCCTCTTCTACATGCCGCTCACGTCCGACTACTTTCCGGACGGACCGAGGGCGAGCGAAGGGGTCCTGGGCTTCTGGGCCACGACGCCCGATCCGGTGCCGCCGCCGGAGAGCCAGACCCCGCGCGCCATATCCGCCGACTTTGGGACGCTCTCAGGCCCCGTTCCCGCGGGCGAGACGGCCCTTGCCCCGGACGGCGTCGCCATAACGGCGGTCGGGGCCTTGACTGACGCAAGGCTATTGGGCCTACCGGGTACCGAGGCGACTACGCCCGTGGTCGTCCGGGTGCGCCTGGAGAGCTTCGACGCGGACCCGTTCAGCGTGCGGGAGGTCAGCGCCGGTGATTTCGGCGTGGCGGGCGCTTCGGGGATGCTCGACGAACAGGAGACACGCCTTGAGTGCCCCTGGGGCGCGGACGAGTTGGATACCCAGTTGTTCCCCGGGGCCAAACGGAACGGCAGCCTGTGCTTCGGCGTACCCATCGGGGAGATGGAGGGCCTGAGCATCTACTACTGGCCGGATGGGGCCGACGAACCCCTGGGGTTCTGGGCCGTTCCCGCGGGCCCCCGTGCGACCGGGGCTCCCTCGATATCCAGGACCCTGGGTACGCTCCGTAACCCCGTTCCCCTTGGGCAGAAAGCGGTCGGTCCCGGGGGAGTGGCTGTGACGGTCCTGGCAACCAACGTCAACGTCATCATGCATGACAGGCCGGCTGATGAGGGTAACCGATACGTCACCCTCAGGGTGCGCGTCGAGAACCTCACCGGTGTCGACGGGGCTATCGAGGGGAGTTTTCGTGACTTCGGGCTGGTGACGCATCCGGGCGAAGTTATCTACGTTGTCGACTTCTACCACGTCTACGAGTGCGGGAGCATCCAGGACGAGCTCGACGGGGTCCTCCCGGGGAGCGGGGCCGTCGAGGGCAACCTGTGCTTCCAGGTCCCAGTCGACCAGGGGGAGGGGATCAGCCTCTTCTACGCCCCTGCCGGGTCAATTCAGGGCTACTGGTCGCTCTCGGCGGATGCGCCTCCGCACGCGGCACTGTCGCAGGGGACGCGGATCTCGGAGGGCAGGGGCTCGCGGGCGAACCCGCTTCCAATGGGAGAGAAGGGGACGGCCCGGGACGGTCATGCCATCACGGTCGTATCGGTAGATATGGACGCGGACCAACGAAAGTACCGCACATACTCTCATTACGAGCCCGGGCCAGCCCCGCCTGGTATGAAATACGCGGTCGCCAGGGTCCGCATCCACCAGGAAGAGGGGATCGGCCTTCTCTACGCCCCCGGCGGGTCGATGCAGGGCTACTGGTTCCAGGTCCCCATCGAGGAGGAGGCAATCCCGGACGACGCCTGGCATCTGGCCGACTGGGACGATTACGGGGTCATAACCCCGTCGGGCCAGGTCTTCCTGCATCAGCACGAGTGGCCGTGCCCATACACGCGCTACAGCATCTACCGGAACGTGATGCTCCCCGGCACCTACTCGGAGGGCGACCTGTGCTTCGTCGTTCCGGAAGACGAGACCGGCATGACCCTGTTCTACCGACCCGATGACCGGGCCCTGGGATTCTGGACCGTCGGCGAACCGGGCTCCGCGCCTCCGCCGCCGACTACGCTGCCGCCCGCCGTCTCCGACTCTTACGGATCGAGGCAGGCCCCTGTGCCACTGGGGGAGACAGCGCTCGCCTCCAACGCCATAGCCGTTCGGGTAGCGGGCAAACTGGACCACGACAAGATACTTGAAGACTCGGACGAGTACTTCCCAGGCCCTGACTATGGCAACAAGCTGGCCGTATACGGTGTGAAGATCTCCAACCTGGGGGACCATGATCCACATCAACCTGTGACGGTGACTCACAGCGACTTCGCCCTCCTGACCTCTCCTTCAGGCAGCGTGACGAGTCCCATGTCGTTCTATGGCTGCGCCGCGACGTATAACTCCCCTGTCATATCCATCCATCGATTCCCTGACCAGCTAGCCGAAGCGGTCCTGTTCACGGACACTCGGATAGAGACGGTTCTGTGTTTCCAGATACCGATCGGCGAGACCGTCCAGGGCATCATCTATAGGGACTACCGGGAAGACACGGAGGAGGCGGAGGCGGAGCTGGGATTCTGGGCGGTCTCCAGGGACGACTAGACCTGCCTGGTCGTCCGGCGCGTACTCGGCCCATGTCTCGGATGCTCCTACGTTCCCTGCGGACCCGGTTCGCAGGATGCCGGATCGAAAGCAAGACCTCGCGGGCAGTGTGGGGTTTCAGGCGACGGGTGATCTCGCTCTTGCTAGATCCTTCTCCGGTGCGATGCCGTATCTATTCTGCGCTCCGCGGATCTTGACTAGGCGGGAAGAGCGCAATGCGGCAGTGGGCCGAGTCAGTCTGGCGATCTCCACGGCGATTGAGCCGATGCCAGTCGGATCTGCCTGAGGAAGCGGTATCGAATTTACTCGACTTAGGAGGCGAAATCAGTCTCGTGACCTGCCCCCCAGAATTCTGATCCGTCTGCAATGCTAGTAGGGTGGCACAAAGGAGTACGTGTATCGAAAGGTACTAGCTTCACTTGCCTAAAGCCGAAAAGTGTGGGCTGTGGGTGACTGAACGCAGAACCTTTCAATACGTCATATCACTTACTTTAGGCCGCAATGCCACGGACCCGATGGTGAACTGGCGGAGAGCAGTTCCGAACGCGTGAATGACTCGGAGAGCCGTGCTCTTTACGCAAGAGCTGTGTGCTTCGGCAGATTGAAATGTGGCAATCGCAAGGTCCAGCCGACTAACCTTCTGGATGGATCAGAATTTGAGGGGAGGTCAAATGCACGGAGTATGAAGGTAAGACCACCCGCAAGAATCGGGTCATGGTCTTGACGCGAAGGGACTGAGTTCATTCGAAGGCGCTGAGGTCTGCTGCCAGAGTATCGAGGCGTGTGGCTTGGGACACTTGATTTCGCCGCGGCAGGCTTGTCCTGGCTGACTTAGAAAATGGAGACCGCATGGCGAAGCTGGGAACGGTTGGAGTTGTCTCTTCGGCAGGACTGTTGGCTGCTGCTGCGGCTGCCCTGGGCCTCTTGGCGGGGGCGGCCTACTCATTTGGCGGCGCCGCCTTCGATCTGCTGGTTAGCCTCGGGTGGGTGAACTCGCCCTCTTCGGGGTTATGGTCGACCCCGGGACTGGGCCGGGGTACGGCCCTTGCATTTCTTGCCCTGATCGGCATGCCCTTGATCTTCGGGGCCGGTGGTCTGATCGCAGGAGCGTTAGGCGCGGCTCTCTACAACGGCGTCACTCGGGCGGTTAGGGCATGGAGATCTGGCTGAGCGGGAAGCAGTTAGAGGCCTCAAGCCGCGTAATGACCTAGTATCGCGATCTTCGTGCGCAAGCTCCACTCCGCGCTGGGTGGATCGGTGTAGGGCAGACCAACAGGTTCTTGGTCAGGGAAGGCCGTTAGACAAGAGATCTGTCGGGCTGAATCGCAAAGTGACGCGAGGCCCTAACGCTGCCCTGGGCATGATAAGGGATTGAGGTCAGGGCAAAGGGGCTCCCCGCTGCTGTGCCAGGCGACCCTACACACCGCATATTAGAATTCTGTAAGAAAGGGCCGAACCGGCGCAAGGTGACATAATCTCCCTGTGCGATGGGGCCTGCCCCTCACCGAGCGGATCCGAAATGTCGAATGCGCCGGGACTTGCATAACCCAAACGGCGGCGGAGATATGAACCGAGAAGACGAGCGAGACCGGGAGATTCGGTTTCTCAGGGACCGGCTGTCCAAGCTGAGTGAGGCCAGCCTTCGCATCAACGAAAGCATGGATTTCGACACTGTCCTCCAGGGTGTTCTGGACTCGGCCCGGGCGCTAGTGGAGGCCCGATATGGCGTGATGACGCTATATGACAAGACAGGAACGTTACAGAACTTTCTCACCTCCGGTTTGCCAGCCGAGGACGCCGAGCGGCTGCTGGAAATTTCGGAAGGGCCGCTGTTGTCCAGGTACCTCAAAGCCACTTCAGGACCGGTGCGGGTGCCGGACTTTGATGCTCACATGAGATCGATAGGAATCCACAACCTGAGGCCGCCCGAGCCGCTGAGCGCGTTCCTCGTTGTCCCCATACTCCGCCAGGGTGTCAAAGTGGGCAACCTTCATGTGGCCAAGAGTGAACCCGGGGAAGAGTTTTCCCAGGAAGACGAGGATGTCCTTTTGATGTTCGCCTCCCAGGCGGCGCTGGTCATTGCCAACATACGCACGTACAGGGAGGAAAAGCGTGCGAGGAACGACCTCGAGACGCTGATAAGTACCACTCCCGTGGGCGTTGTCGTCTTCAATGTGAAGACGGGCGCGCCGCTCTCGTTCAACAGGGAGATGGAGCGGATCATCGCCGACCTGATGTCACCCGAGACGTCTCAGGAGCAATTGCTTGAGGTCCTGACCATACGTCGAGCCGACGGGCGGGAGATACGTCTGGAGGAGTTTCCCATGGTCCAGGTCCTGAGCAGCGCGGAGACGGTGCGCGCGGAGGAGATCGTCCTGGAGATGCCCGACGGAAGGAGCATCAACGCGCTGATGAACTGCACGCCGATAAGCTCGGAGGAAGGCGAGGTTGAATCCCTGGTTGTCACCCTGCAGGACATGTCCGCACTGCAGGAGCTTGAGCGGCTACGAGCCGAGTTTCTCGCGATGGTGAGCCACGAGCTGCGCACTCCCCTTGCTGCAGTCAAAGGCTCGGTCGCAACTCTGCTGGACCCTTCCGCCACGCTCAACTCCTCCGAGTCCCGCCAGTTCTTTCAGATCATCGACGCGCAGACCGATCGTATGCGGTCCCTGATAAGTGATCTCCTTGACGTGGCGCGCATAGAGACGGGCACCCTCTCGGTTGCACCGGAGCCGACCGACCCGGACACGCTGGCGACCGAGGCCGGTAAAGGCTTCCGGCTCGCCGGACACAAGCACGCCCTTGCGATAGACCTGCCACCGGAGCTGCCCTGGGTCATGGCGGACAGAGAGCGTGTGGTGCAGGTGCTCGGCAACCTCCTAACTAACGCGGCGCGGCATTCGCCGGAGGCCTCAACCATCCGGTTGACCGCCGTACAGAAGGAGTTCCATGTCGCCGTGTCAGTATCGGACGATGGCAGGGGTATCCCGGCCGAGAGTCTGCCGCACCTGTTTCGAAAGTTCTCCCGAATAGAAGGGGAAACCCAGGGTGGCGACACCGGCCTGGGCCTTGCGATCTGCAAGGGAATAGTAGAGGCCCATGGAGGGCGCATCTGGGCCGAGAGCGAAGGACCTGGCCTGGGCGCGAGCTTCACTTTCACGCTCCCTACGGTCGAGGAGGCCGGATTCGTCTCCCCTGCGACGCCCATCCGTATCTCTCCCCGCTTCCTGAGACAACGGGATGCGGGGGAACAGGTGCGCATCCTTGTGGTGGACGATGACCCTGAGGCACTCAGGTACATCCGCGACGCCCTCGTAAAGGCGGGCTACGCGGTTATTGCAACGGGCGATCCGGGCGACGTGCCCCAGTTGATCGAGGAAGACAGGCCCCATGTCGCGCTGCTAGATCTGATGCTCCCGGGAATCGACGGGATCGAACTCATGCGCAACATCCTGGAGACGGACGATACTCCCGTCATCTTCGTATCCGCCTACGGCCAGGACCAACTCGTCGCCAAGGCCTTCGATGCGGGAGCCGACGACTATGTCGTCAAACCCTTCTCTCCGACCGAGCTTGTGGCGAGGATCAGGGCGGCCCTGCGCAAAAGGGAGGCACCGGAACCATCAGGACCCTATGTTCTGGGAGACCTCACCATCGACTACGCCGCTCGCCGCGTGACGCTTGCCGGGAGTCGGGTCCGCCTGACCCCCATCGAGTACCGGACGCTCGCCGAGCTATCTCTGAACGCCGGACGGGTGCTACCTTACGAGCACCTTCTGCAACGAGTGTGGGGAGTTGAGGCCGACGCCGACATGCGGCCCGTGCGCACCGTCATAAGTACACTTCGCCGCCGGTTGGGAGACGCCTCGGACGACCCAACCTATATCTTCACCGAGCCCCGCGTCGGATATCGCATGGCGAAGGGTCAGACGGGAGAGTAGAGTCGGTGAAATAGGCGCCGCGACCGGTCGACGTTCCCTTGCAGGAAGACCCATGCCACCTCGTGTCACCTGTCACGTTTTCGCAAGCGAGTGGTGGCGATAACCTGCGTGAGGGCCGCGGACCCTTCGGGCGGCTGTATTGTGGCGCTGGTTCTTGCGTAGGTCCAGGAAAGGAAGCGGTAGCCCTGTCTGGCGCCGTATCATCATTGCGCGTCAGGCAACTCCCGTTTGGCGCGTGCTGCCGCGCTCTGCAAACGGTGGTTCTGGTATGCAGCCCATAGGATCATCGCCGGCGGCACCACCACCACGGCGGCGATCAGGGCGTAGGCGATGGTGATGGCCGTGACAATGCCGAACTGCTGAAAGGGCATCAGGGAGGAGAATATGAGCACCCCGAAGCCAAGGGCGGTGGTCAGCACCGAGCCCAGAAGGGCCGAGCCGGTGGTGCCGAGGGTGCGCCGCGCCGCCTCCTCCGGGTCTCGCGAGTGCGCGAACTCCTCCTCGTAGCGGTGAATTATGTGAATCGTGTAGTCCACGCCGATGCCGATGGACAGGGCCGTTATAAGTGCGGTTATCACGTTGTAGGGGATGCCCAGAAGCGCCATGGTTCCGAGCACCCAGAGCAGCACCATTACTATCGGGGCCACCGCAATGAATCCTAGGGCCGGGCGGCCCTCGGTAATCCAGAAAAACAGGGACAGGATGATCAGGGCGGCCAGGACCGTGGTGATGATCGAGGTCGTCTGGCTGCTGGTCATCGTGTCGACGACCTCGAGGCTGATGATCTCTCCGGAAGTCGCCGTCAACTCCTCGTCCGGGCCGAACCACAGCCCGTAGAGGTCTTCGAGCATACGCTTGGTCCGCTCCTGGTCTCCCGTGAGCGCCTGGAACTGGACCAGGAGCACATCCTGCCCGTTGGGATCGTCCACCGCCACCTGACCGAAACCCTCGGGGTCCAACACCTCCAGCCGATCGATGGCGGCCTGTATTTGCTGGGGGTCGAGGCGGAACGCGTTGGCCGCCTCGACCATCTCCCGAAGTTGAGGGTCATACCTGTCGCCATCCGAGCCGTCGTCGGTGATCCAATCGATAAGGAGTATGCCCACCGAGGACTGGATGCTTTCCGCTGCGCCCTCGGGACGGCGCAGGTCGTCAGAGAAGGCCGCGGAGAAATCCAGGATGTTGCGGATGGTGCGGTCGTCGGTAATCTCGGCCTCGATGAGGACATTCACCGACTTGGTGGAGCCCCCAAAGGCCGCCTGCAGCGTCTCGATGTTCTTTACGGCTTGGCCGCCCTGTGGCAGGAATTCGTTGGTGTCGAACACGGTTTCGATGCGGGTGGAAGCCGCACCCAACAGGATGGTGACGATGCCTATGGCAGCAAGGAACGGCATCGGGCGTCGGGCCAGCAGGCCGCCCAGCCCCTCCAGCGCGGGGCCCACGGCGGGTATTGCGCCGGAGACCAGGCGCACCGGGGGCAGCGAGCCGCGCGACTCCCGCCAGCGGTCCAGCAGTGCCCGCGATGATGCCAGCAACGTGAGCATGACGATCAGTCCGGCGGCCACCCCGACGCCTGAGGCGATGCCCAGATCGCCGTTTACCGGAATAGGTGAGGTGATGTTGGTCAGGAACGAGACTATCGTGGTCACAGCGGCCAGCGAGAGGGGGATGATGACCGCCCGCAGCCCCTTTCGCGCCGCCGTCCTCACGTCGTTTCCGGCGTGTCGCTGCTCCCGATACAGTCCCACCGTCTGGATGGCGTAGTCCACAACCAGACCGATGAGCATGATGGGCACCATGGTGGTAAGGGGGTTGGGCGGGCCCATCAACCCGAGGCCGTTGGGACCCAGCCAGCCCTGGGCGCCAATCGCCCATACGATGGTCAGGACCAGCCCCAGCATCGAGAGGACGAGGTCGAAGATCGAGCGGGTGAACAGCAGCAGCAGTATCGCTATCACCGCCAGGGCCAGCCCCATCAGCAGGAACATCTGCGAGCCCGTGGCGCCCTGGGATTCCTCGGCCAGGGTGGATGGCGACAGGCTGCTTCCCTCCAGCGGTCCCTGGCTGGATTCGACGATCTCGCGTATGGCCAGCTCGGCGGACGAGAGGATATCGGCGTCATCCTCAATATCCCCGTCGCCGTCTGCGTCCATTACGAGGCGCACGGTTGCAATGGCAACCTGCGAGCCGTCGGAGTCGGTACCGACCATCCGGCTCACCGGCAGCTGCGCCTTCGCCTGGTCTATTTGCTGTTGGGTCAATGACGCAAAGTCGTCGGTCCCGAGCGCGGCGGCGAAGATGAACGTGGGGGCTATAACCGGATTGGAGTCGGTGAGAAGCGGCGCCACTTCGGGGTGTGAGAGGATCTGGCTCATCGCGCCGTCAATCTGGGCAAGACCCTCGGGCGTCAGTGCGTCCCCACGAAACAGCAGCGTCACCGAGATAGTTTCACTCTTGCTGCCGAACAGGTCCGCAATCCTGCCGTTGGCGGCGTATACACGGCTGTCGTCGGGCAAAAACGCCGTGCTGTCGGCCTGCGGGGCCATCCGGGTGAACCCTGCGCCGAGAACTATGGTGACAGCCAGAAGCAGGATCAGTGTGACAATCGGGTTGGCAGTGACCAGGCGGCTTACTACGTCAAGCAGTCTTGTCATGCTGGCTTTACCCCTCGCTCTGGGAGTTCAGAATCGCAGCGTTCCCGCGGCCAGCTTCGCGTCTCATCTGGCGAGTAGGGAAGCCCCGGACAACTCCGTCTCGCTTGCCCGGTGGAGGAAGTCGAATCGGTGTGAGGCCAACTGCTGCGCCTCAAGGGTCGGGGAGCCGGAGTTTCCTCGGCGTGCGTAGATTGCGAAGTAGTAGATTCCATCCGGTGCGAGCGTAAATCTCCAATGACGGGTTGGATGGCTCGGCATTATACATTCGCAATGTTAGATATATGTAAGAAAACGTCGATTATTGTCGTGAGTTCTTGTGAGTAATGTTGGGGGAGGACATGCCCACTCTCCTTGGCTCCCATCAGAGACACATAGGTGAATCACACTCAGGGAACTGGCTGCCCGTTGATCGGCGAATTTCTTGGAGGGACTGGAGCGCCCTTATGATGCGTCAGGTCTATCGCGGGCCGAAGCTTGCCTTTCCGCAGCGAGCACCCTCGGCCTGTGGCGGAAGCGCCATAGTGAATCCGGGCCGACGCCTACCACCTCCTGGCCCTTCGGAACCTGGCCGACGGCATGAGCCATGGCCGCCTGCTCCCAGCCGCAGGAGTCCGCGACCGGGATCGGCGAGGAGGATAATTCCCATGCGCGACAGGCTGCTGGTGCGTATAGCTCTGGGGGGATCATGGGCGTGAGGTACATTTCGACCTACCTTCCCGGATTAGGCGGGACAGGGTCTTTGCCGCACCTCGCCGACCAGATCGGAGTCAACGGCTCCAATGGGTAATGCGCGAGTCCTGAAAACATCTGACCGGCTCATCCCTGGGCCACTCAACGACCTCACTCCCCGCAGGGTCAACGATGCCAGACTCGTGCTACCCGATCATCGGTCGCCGTTCCATGGTCTCCATCTCCGCCGCCGCTGCCATTCCTACTCCTGATCCGCACTTCGCTCTCTCAGCTGCGTTAACTCCTCCCTCATCGACTGCACCTCCTCAACAAGGGAGGCCAGAATGGCCGAGTCCGGATCGTCCTTCCTGACAAGGACGGATGCGAAGTTGGCTGTGATGGCGCCAAAAATTCCGATGCCGCCGATCATCAGCACGTACGCAAAGGCCCGGCCTATCTGCGTCTCGGGTACCACGTCACCGTAGCCCACCGTCGTCACCGTAACGACCCCCCACCAAAGTGCGTCCGAGAAGTAAGCCAGTTCAGAGTCGCCGCGCCTCTCCACGAGGGTGACGGCTGTTGCTACGAGAAGCACGAGGCCGATGGCGTATGCCACCAGGAAGTCCGTGCGGGCCAGGCGAAAGGTTCCTCGATACACCCTGGAGCCGTACAGGATTATCCTGAGTATCCTCAGCGGTCTGAAGAAGGGGACCAGAACGATCAACACGTCGAGCCAGTGTTGCCTGACGTACTCCAGGCGTTGGGGAGCGATGACCACCTTGATCGCAAGGTCCGCTGCAAAGAGCGCCCAGATGAACCCGTCGAGGGCGAGCACCACGGCCTCCGCCCTGGAGCTCAGATCCCAGAAGAAGGGCGCCACAAGGAGCGGGATCATCACGAAGGCCAGCACCATCATGGGAAGCTCGGTCGACCGCTCGATCCTGTCCAGCATGACCTGGCGCCGATCGATAACTTCGTTATCGGCAGGGTTGCTTGCTCTACTCAATCCTCAATCTCCCTTCGGCTCAGATTCGGCTAGAGTCGCCCGAGTATGAAGTGCCATCAGGCGCCCCGTACTGTCCCGGCCTGAAACCCGCTTAGCTCTTCGCGCAGGTATCGCCTCCAACAGGTCTCCGATCTGAATTCGGGGACAAGCAGGTCGCCCGAGTTTTCGAAGACCTCTAGCCGATCCGATGGGGTTAGGAGCGGCGGCTGACCGGAGAGTCTGTAGATGGCATATGAATTCTTACGCAACGTGCGACGGATCTTATAGCACCATAATAAGAACGAAACACAATCGCCTGCCTTCTTACAATAAAATGCTTTTGAGGCTAAACTTGGCGGGTGCTCGCGGTTGGGCACCCACTGTCGCGTACCGTCACCGTCACAATTGTCGTGCCGGAATCTATGGCCGTGACGTTTGGTCGCTGCCGCTCACGCCGGCGTCGGCGACACCGGGATTCGACGAGTCGGCGTCTTACCTGAAGCTGTTGCCTGGGTATTGCCCAACGCCAGGGCAGTCCGGCGCAGCAGAGGAAGGTGGTGAGTCTCCAACTTGACCAATCATTGTCCCGGCGAGAAATCCGCTTGGTGTCGGCCGACCAATAGCCTAGGCGGACCTCCCAGCGAAAATCTCGCAGCTCTGGATTAGGAAGACGTGAAGGTCTGCGTGCGGATAGCGATGCGACAGTTCGTATGTGGATGGGCGGCATGGCCGGTTCATATTCGCGAAGCAATATTTCTCTACGTTAAGGACGGGGGGCTGCCGACTTGACGTATACGCTGGATGAGTTGAGGCGGGCGGCGATGCAGTTGGTGGAGAGGGAACTTGGCAAACGACTGCAATACGTCGTTGATCTTGAGGCGTGGCCGGTCACCAAGGGTGCGAGAGGTGATGTGGTGGGGCTGATCATTAAGGTCCAGATGGACACGGGCCGGGTCATTCAATTCGAGGCGACGGGAGTTTCGGGTGGGAAACCTTACTTAGTGACTTACCGTGGGGAGCCACGAGGGAAGTTGGCCGCGTGGGTCTCCCGGAAGTTGAAAAGGCTGACCGGATTCTGGAGCAACTAGCCGCCGAGACTCATTCTCCGGAACCTCGCGTCCTGCTTGTGATCCACTGCCCAAGCACGTGTGGGCCTATTGCTTTGTTGCCTCTTGGACGCATGACAGCAGAGGAGACGGGCTGCTTGACCTGCACCAATTCTGGCCCAGTCGGCATGTTAGTAGGCCGGACGATTGAAAGTGGGATAGGCCACAAGCGCAAGTCGGAGCGAATAAAGACCGGCAGAAATAGGGTTGACACGATATGCGGGCCTGACCGCAGTTGTAACCACAAGATGTGGGCTGTTGGTGACTGAACGTAGAACCTTTCAACACATCGTATCACTTTAGCGCATAGCGCCACGGAGCCGGTGTTGAACTGGTGGAGAGCAATTCGTTGGGGCTTGATTGATGCTGATGGCCATGCCCGTTTCCCTCCAGTCGCGTGTTTCCGTAGATTCTTCCCGACTTCCCTCTTAGTCCGTGGGCTGGCCGCCTGGATTAGCAACTCGTACAGAAATTGGGGCTAGTTCAACTTTCCGAGAAACTAACATTCAGGCTGGACCAGAATTCGGGGAGCAGAACATCAGACTCACACAGCTACGTGGACATTCCCGTCTATCTCAGCGGTTGGGATGGGCAGGACGAAGACTTCGGCCGGCACCAGTGCATCACCAACCACAAGATCAGTCCGATCCGCCGCAAGATTAGGGAAATGCTGCGACTGAAGCCCCGCCAGCGCGTGCACGTGGGCACACCATAGAGCTCTGGCCAGGCATCTCCACAGACGGGTTCAGCCGCACCCGTCATTCCTGAAACCACTGGACTCGCAACCGCTATCCGCTGGTCTAGGCCGACATGTCCAAGTGGGACTGTATCGAATGGTGGGAGGACCGGTACGACAGACCGCTTGAGAGATCGACCTGCGTCGGCTGGTCCTACCAGTCTCGCCAGAGATGGGTAGAAACGATGCGCAGGTGGCCCGACCTAGACGCGGAGGCCGTCGACACCGACGCCCGCATGCGAGACCAACTGGCCTTCGCGAAGGAGTCCCCCTGCACCCCCGGCGTATTTCCCTCGCCGAGGTCGTGCGGCTTGACAAGGTGGAAGCGGGCTCAGGACCGGAGGGGAACGGCTTGATCTACGAATGCGAGGGACACTGCGGCGTGCAAAGGCCGAGTGTTCCACACCCCGGAGAGCCGGGGAGCTTTCTCGCGGGCAGATACGGGGAAAGGTTTGAGGAGAGTGAGGTGTAGCCCACACCCGACGCCACCGGCGCAGCATGGGCACTATGAGCTGTGAAGGCCGAGATGCTGCCTGAGAGAGTATCGTTGGCGCTGTTGGCAGGCACTCCGGAAGACCACGAAGTGAAGAACCAAGATGATCACCGCTGCTAGCAGGGAGCATATCCATACGTAGAATGGCCCCCAACCAGAATTGAGCGCACTTGGATTCGAGATGACGACTTGCTTTCGGCGTCGTTGTGAATCGGCACTGCTTCATCCGGCCACCATCACAGCTGTAGCCGTCCTGTTGACGAACGACCTGGTCCTTAAGTCGTTGTGGCCCGATTCGTGGGTCACCGGCAAACTCAGCGACGTGGCCTGGGTGGTGTTCGCTTCCCCACTCCTGGCATTCCTCCTATCACTGATCACGCGCGGCAACCGGCTGGCCGAGCGCCTGGCATTGTTCGCCGCCTATGTCGGGCTGCCAATCTTGTACGCCCTGTACAACACGTCCGAGCCTGTTCACTACTGGGTCCTGAGGGGAATCTCAATCGCCTCCGGCGGTTCGGCCGGGTCGCCCCTGGATGTCACGGATTCCATCGTCATACCTGTAGGGTTGGCAATTGCGGTATGGATATGGCGGCAAACCGCCACCAAAAGCAACAACGCCAGTCGGCGATGGAGTCTGTTGATCGCTGGAATAGCAGCCCTGGCAAGTGTGGCGTCGAGTGCCCCGCCCCCGCCCTCGGAGGGCATCACTGCCGTGAGAGTTTATTCGGACGGATCAATATTCGCGCGCGAATTCGAGAGCCGCGACGGCGGGGAGAACTGGGTCTCGAGTGGGTGGGTCCTTCCAGATGGCGAGTTCACAGAAAGTGGCGGCAGGGTTGAGACACCGAGAGGGACGTTCATGATCGTGGGGCCAAGGGTTCTGTTGCTTGGACCTGACGGAGAAACTGAGGTCGTCTACTCGACAGGGTACCTCTCGGGAGACGGCAACAAATGGGTGCAAGGTCAAAGGTACAAGGACCATATACTTGCCGGGGGCCCGGTTGGCATCGCCTATGACCCGGCAACTCGAAATCTGATAGCGGTCATGGGGGTACAGGGCGTCCTCGTTGGCAAGCCTAACGGACAGTGGACCCGACACGCCGTTGGGTTCTATTCACCCACTGATTTCTCTTTCGCAAATAGGACGCGATTATTGCTGTCAAGCACCAGCTTTTGGGCAGCGACGCTTGCCCTCGCCCTATCCATAACAGGAATTGGGTTGACAATCTCAAGGTACAGAATAGGCAGCTTGCTACACTTAGCTCAGTTCCCCCTGATTCTTGCGTTTGTCTCTGTCGTAATAGTCTTCCTGCTGTTTACGATCGGTGGGACGGACGGCCTCTTCACAATCGGGCCCCTTGTCCTGATTATGGCTCCGTTCGTACTGGGAGCCGCCGCCGGACTCACTCCCCGTGATAGCCGAGTGCGAAAAGACTTGCTACTGGCAGGGGCCCTTTGCTCACTTGCTATCCCCTGCCTATTGTTGTTCGCCTTCGGCTACGTTGACGATTCGCCGCAATACGCTGACAGCGAGAGTGAGACCAATGCGTTCATAGTCACTGCGCTCGTAGCCTTCGCGCTGGACATCGTTGTCTTGGCGCTATCCTCAGATCTGCTCATAAGATACTGGTTGGCAGTGACCAAAGCCCTCTTGGCAATGATGATCCTGCTTGTTCTGGCTTTCCTGTTATGGGTAAACACGGGCATAGCGTTGGTACTTGCCATCGTTTCGGCCATCGTTTTGCCCGGATTCGTTGGCCTCGCATTGGCTGGCCATGTTAGTCGACAAGAGCAGATTGCATAGGAGCGCAAGGAATCCGAAAGCTACCCTTCGCCACTGACATTCCCATTGGTCGGGTTACGCTTCTGACCTGCCTCCATTTCTTGTACCAGTTGGCATAGTAGTAGGCTGGACGATTGAAAGTGGGATAGGCCACAAGCTCAAGTCAGGGCGAATAAAGACCGGCAGAAATAGGTTTGACACAATATGTAGGCCTGACCGCAGTTGCAATCCCAAGATGTGGGCTGTGGGTGACTGAACGTAGAACCTTTCAATACGTTGTATCACTTTAGCTCATAGCGCCACGGAGCCGGTGGTGAACTGGTCGAGAGCAATTGTCGGGCGTGCGATCCAATTTGAAAGCCGACATGCTAGATCTATGTGGCCCTCTTCCTCATCCTGATGCTATGCGAACTGCAGGTGGGGAGGGCGCCACAGTTCTCGGAGACTCCCCAGCCCGAGTTCGACCTGCGCCAGTCTCTCGAGACCGAGACCGAGTAGGTAGCCATCTGCCTCGCCTGGGTCGTATCCAGCCTCGGCGAGCATCGCCGGCTTGAGCATTCCGCATCCGCCGAGAGCGATCCACTCCGGCCCGGATCTGACGTCAAATGCCATGCCGGCATCGACCCATCCGTAGTCGCATTTGCGGTATCTGACCTCGACTGCATTCAGCACCGTCGCCAGAACGCACTCGACGATCACCTTGAGGTCGCATACCGAGACGCCTTGTGCTACGCACGCGAGATCGAGTTGATGAAAGACTCTCAGTTTCAGGTCGTCTTCCTCTTCGCAGTGCCTGAACACGCGACCGGCCGTTATCAACCGTACCGGAGGCGTTCGACCCTTGATGGCCCGTAGCGCGGACGAGGTGGTTTGCGTTCGGAGCACCGTCTTATCGTCGAGCCGGTAGGCGTCAGCCGACCCTGAAGCGTAGGCCTTACGAAGCGACGGGTAGATATCGGCCTCTTCAATTTCCCTGGTCTCTATGGATTCGAATTCTGGGAGGGCAGCCTTGATCCGATCAACGATCACACGAACGGGGTGTCCCTCCATTAGCAGGGGATGAGGACGGCTCACCAGATCTGCGATTACCCTTGCAGACAGTTTCTCGTCCGGCGTGGCCTCATCCGAAATCGTCCTTGCCATGTCGATCACGTACCCTCCCAGCCTTCGTCTGGCGTCGTGCAGCCTCTTCTTCACAGCGGCCTCGGAGATTCCC
>DAOUKM010000013.1:0-174044 GCA_034421295.1 Dehalococcoidia bacterium | reverse complement strand
TGGGATACGGCGCTGCCCTGGACGCCGACGCCGGGACGGATGAGCGCCACCTGGTACGCCAGGTCGAGCAGGTTGCGTGACCGCAGGCGCTGTCCCATCTTGAGCTGTGCGGGCGACTGGAGCAGGAACACGCCCTTGGACCTGCCCGAGTTGATCATGTCGTACACGGCCGGGTCCTCGGATCCGATGGTCGCCAGGTCCGGCCGTCTTCCCTCCCTAGCCTCGACCAGGTCCAGCGCCTCCTCGATCTGGTCCAGTACGGGCAGTGAGAGCAGGTCGATCTTCGCAAAGCCGGCGTCGGCCACGCTGTCCTTGTTCCAGTCCATGATGTACCGCCCCTCGGTGGCCCCGGCGCGGACCGGGACCATGGCCGGGATGGGCGAGTCGCTCAGGATCATGCCTCCCACGTGCTGGCCCAGCGCCCTTGGTGCGCCCATGAGCTGCGGGGCGAGCTCGACGAGGTCCCGCCACCCCGGCGCGTCCACCCGGTCCTGGAAGGCGGGCAGTTCCATCATCTCCTGGCGCAGCAGGGCGCCGTCGTGGGATTGGATCTGCCGCGACAGGCTCCGCAGGTCCTCTTTCGGCAGGCCGAGGGCCTTGCCGAGGTCCTGGATGATTCCCCTGGCCGAGTACGTGGAGACGGCCCCCGCGAGGACGGCGAACTCCGGCCCGAAGTGCTCGTGCACCCGGCGTATCAGCTCGTCGCGCAGATCGCGCGGGAAGTCCAGGTCGATGTCCGGGAGCATGCTCATGTCCTCTGAGATGAACCGCTCCAGCGTGAGGTTCCAGCGCAGGGGATCCACGTGGCTGATGCCGATCAGGTAGCCGGAGAGCAGGGCGACCGAGGAGCCCCTGCCCCTGCCGGGAGGCCGCTCCTCAAGGGGTGTCTCGGGCCCTGAAAGCCCCCTCTCCTCCATGATCTTCTGTGCCAGCAGCACGATATCCCGGTACAGGAGGAGAAAGCCGGCCAGGCCGTGCCTGCGGATGAGCCTGAACTCCTCGTCGAGTCGCTCATTAACGCGCGGGGACATGGATCCGTAGCGTCGTACGGTCGCCTCCTCACAGAGCCTCCGCAGGTAGGTCTCGGCGGTGAACCCGTCGGGCAGGTCGGGCTCGGGTAGGGTGTAGCCGAGGTCGGTGGAAAGGTCGAACGAGCAGCGCTCTGCGATCTCCAAGGTGCTGGCGATCGCGTCGGGCCGGTCCCGGAACAGTTGCTGCATCTGAGCCGGGGACTTCATGTGCAGGTGGCGGTTGGGGAGTATGAAGGGGAGGGCCTGGTCGATGGTGGTATTGCGCCTCGAGGCGGCCAGCGCGTGCTGGAGCCGGTAGCGCTCCGGTGCGTGGTAGTGGACGTCGTTGGTGGCGACCACCGGGGCGCCCGCCTCGTCTGCCAGGGCCGCAAGGCTGCGGTTGCGCGACGTATCGCCCCGAAGGAAGTTGCGCTGGAGCTCGACGTACACGGAGCCCGGGCCGAACCACTCCATGTAGCTTCCGAGCAGGTCCGCCGCCTCCCGACGCCTGCCGTCAAGCGCCAGGCCGGCCAGCCGTCCGCGGCGTCCCCCGGTCAGCAGGACCACGCCGCCGGCGTGATCGGGCAGGTGGGCCGGATCGAGCCTGGGATCCCTTCGGTCGGCGGCGTTGGCCAGGGTCATCAGGCGCGAGATGTTGGCATAGCCCTGCCGCGTGCTGGCCAGTAGGACGATGCACGAGCCGTCGGCCAGGGTCAGTTCGCCCCCCGTGATGGGCCGGATGCCAAGGCCGCCAGCGAGCCTTGCGAAGTCCAGGGCGCCGCACAGGTTGGAGTCGGTCAGCGCCAGCGCCCGGCAGCCGTGATCGGCGGCCCGTTCCAGCAGCTCGTGGACGTGCGATGCGCCCTTGCCGAAGGAGTAGAAGCTCGCGGCGTGAAGCTCGACGTAGCCTGCGGGCATGCGGGGTCGGGCTAGTCGCCCTGGCGATACCAGTGGGGCCCGGCGTGGTCCCTGAACAGGGTCAGCCCGGTGCCGTCGTAGAGGCGTACCCGGTGGTAGGTGCGTTCGAGCGGCCTGGGCATCCACCACAGGTCGAAGCTCCATGTGTCCTCGACATCCGCGACCCGCCGCCAGCGTCCGCCCGTGCGCACCGCCCCGGGCCGGTGATCGCCTCCCTCGCGCACCACGATGGACGCGGGCGCAGAGAGCGAGGCCATGTCCCGCCCCGTGGCAGGGTCTATGGGGATTCTCAGCGAGCGCATCTCGGGGGCCGGGTGCCAGGGTGCCACCTCGACGACCCTGTAGAGGGCGTGTGCGCCGTCCATGCGTCTCCGCAGCCGCCTGTCGACCTCCACGAGCCTTCGCTCCCGCCTGTCTCGGGCCTCCTCGATCAGGCCGAGCTGCATTCCCGATTCGCCCGTAACGTCCGACAGGGAGAGCGTCACCTCCTCGACCGGGGCGCGTGGATGGTCCGCCTCCAGCCCGCTCCTGATCACGCGGGCCGCCTGCTCCCACCTGCCGGCGGGGTGCTTTAGGCGGAAGGACCGCTCCCAGGCGGGGGTCCTGCTGAGGATGCACTCCAGGTCGGCTGCGCCCGCGTAGCGTCCCCGCATGTCGGGCCGTGCGTAGGCCCTCCTCAGGAGGGAGTCGACCGCGACGGACAGGACCTCGATGGATGTCGAGGGGAAGGGCAGGGGGGTGTGCTCTGCGACGGTCTGCTCGGTCCTGAGGGGCACGAAGGGGCTGTCGTCGATGCCGCGCGAGAGCCTCCATGCCCGCTCGCCCGCCGGTCCGAACCTGTCGGCGAGCGCGCCCTCCCCCAGGGATGCGGCGTCCCCCATGGTGCGCAGGCCGAAGCGCCGGAGGCCCGATCTTGTCCCCGGGGGGATGGGAAGCATGTCTATGGAGTGGGGGGCGAGGAAGGCCCTGGCGTCGTCGGGGACCCTGCGGGCCCCGAGGGCGGGGGCGGTCCGTGCGGCGACGAGCGCGGGGAACTTGGCGTCCGCGACGCCGATGCGCGGCGCCAGGTATGCGGGCAGGGAATTGATGAGGGCGCAGACGATGCCGGCCTCTCCGCGGTAGAGCTTTTGCAGCCCGTCGAGGCGCACGTACGCGGTGCCGAGGTCCGATTCCTCGACGCGGTCGCCGACGGCCTGCAGGGAGGTGAGCATGCCCCGGAACGCCCTGCGGTAGGCGGGTTCGTCCGCGTCTATGACGGCGGTTTCGGCATGCCGGGACAGGGCCTGCTCGAGGGTCATGCCGGCGGAGACGCCCCTTGCTGCCGGCAGCGAGTCGACGACCAGGGCCCTGCTGCCGGAGCGGTCGACGATGACGGCGGGGGTCTTTGCCAGGTGCGGCCGTCGCTTGATCTCTACCCTGGCCCGCAGGTGGGTTGCGAGTACGCAGGCGACCCTCAAGGCTCCTCCTGTGCGAGTTGGTGCGGCGATGCCGGTGACGAGGGATGATAGGGAACATACGTTCTATTGTCAAAGAGTCGCAGGGAGACACATCCCCGGCACGGGGCCGGAATCTGGTCCGGGAATCTACCGTGCTGTAGAGTCGGCTGTGCGTACCTATGCCTGAGCTACCCGAGATCGAGTCGCTGCGGCGTTACCTGGTGGCTGAGCGCGTGGCGGGACGCGTCATATCCGGGGTCGATGCCAGCCGGCCGGGCGCCGGCGGCATGGCGGGCCTGGGCGGTCTGCCGGGCAGGCGCATCGAGTCGGTCGAGCGGCATGGCAAGCAGATGGTGGTGGCGCTTGACCGGGGCGTCCTGGGGCTGCACATGGGGATGACGGGGAGACTGGTCGTCATGCGGCCGGACGCCGGGCCGCTCAGGTACGCCCGCTACACGTTCCACCTGGACGATGGACGTCGCATCGAGCTGGACGATGCGCGTCGCTGGGCCGCAGTGCGGCTCGCCGGGTCGGCGGGGGACCTCATCGGAAACCTCGGGCCGGACGCACTTGACCCACGCCTTACGGCGGCGAAGTTTGCAGCGCGCATCGGGCGCCGCCGGGCTGCCATCAAGCCCCTGCTCATGGACCAGTCGGTCCTTGCGGGCGTCGGGAACATATACGCCGACGAGTCGCTGCACCGCGCGGGCATATCCCCGGCCCGCAGGGCGCACAGGATATCTCGAGCCAGGCTGCAGCGGCTGCACGGAGCTGTAGTGGAGACGCTTGAGGGCGCAGTCCGGTTCATCCAGGACCATCCGGGCGCGGACGGCAGCCCGTTCGTGGTCGACGCCTACGATGATCGCATGAGGCTGTCCCGAAGGCGCGGAGCACCGTGCCCGAGCTGCGGCGTCCCCATCAGGTCACGCAGGCTCGGTGGCCGCACGGCATACTACTGCCCCGGCTGCCAGCGCTGACAGACGCCCTTAAGGCATGGAACAATCGACAGTGACATCCAGCCAGGTGATGAGATAGAAGATGCAGAGCGATGCAAAGACCGTAGAGGAGTACCTGTCTGAACTGGACGACGACAGGCGTAAGGCCATCTCAACTGTCCGCGGCGTCGTCCTGGACAACCTGCCGGACGGCTACGAGGAGACGATGCAGTACGGGATGATCACGTACATCGTGCCCTTGAGCGTGCTGGCGGACACGTACAACGGCCAGCCGCTGATGTACGTGGCCCTGGCGTCCCAGAAGCGGCACATGTCGCTTTACCTCACCAACGTGTACGGTGATCAGTCGACCGAGGAGTGGTTCAGGGCACGCTACCTTGAGGCCGGTAAGAAGCTGGACATGGGCAAGTCGTGCGTCCGCTTCAAAAAACTCGATGACCTGCCGCTGGACCTGGTCGGCGAGGTCGTTGCCAGGACGCCGGTCGCCGAGTTTGTCGAGATCTACAAAGCGTCCAGGTCCGGCCTGCGGAGCAGGCGGGCGAAGGCGGGATGACCATGCGGCATCGGTCGGCCCGCCTCGGTGGCTGCGTCCCGGCCCTGTTTAGATTGCAGTCGAGGAGGGTGCGCACGGCGGCCGCGGTGCTCGCCCTCATCTGTCTTCCCGCGCTTGCCGCATGCGGAGACGCCCCACTGCCTGAGCCGACTCCCCCTGCGGCCGCTTCGCCGACCGCAACGCCCGCTCCGGTCCCGACCGCGACGTTCACCCCCGTACCGGCGACTCCTACGCCTGCTCCCGCAGGCGAGCCGGGGCCCGCGGGCTCGATGGAAGATTTCGCCATAACCGCCTCGACGACCGGCAGGGACCTGGTGGACCGGCTGTCCGGAGACGAGGTTGCATGCATACGGACCACCCTCGGCGACCTGCTGTTCCAGGTCCTGGTCAGCACGCCGCTGCTTGAGGCCGGTACGAATACCGCCGACGCCGCTCCCGTGTTCGGGTGCCTGACGAAGGACAACGTGGTGTACTTCGCCGTGGCGTTCATAGATACGCAGGCGGGCGGCTGGACCGCCGAGACCCGCATGTGCGTGGTGGAGGTCGGCGGGCGATACCCTGAGGCGGTCCTGGTCAACCTCGGGGTGGAGGCGGCCCGGGACGATACCGCCGCCGAGACCCAGGCCTACATCCTTGCGCTCTACGAGTGCCTGGCCGATGGCGAAAAGGAGGATCTCCTGATTCGCCTCCAGGCGACGCTGGACCGCAGCACGTCCGCCGGGCGCGACATCATCGCAGTGCTCCCTGAACCCGAGGCGGCGTGCGTGCGGGAGAGCCTTTCCGAGGACCGGTTCGCCGAGCTCCTGGACGCCACCGTACACGAGGCCTTCGCAGATGCGGATGCCCTGTCCGGCTGCCTGTCGGGCGAGACCTACGTTCAGATCTTCGTTGCCATCACCGAGTCACTGGTCGGTGGGCTGGGCGACGGCTCGCGCGGATGCCTTGAGGCCTTCGGGAGGGAGCACCCGGACTACGTCGGGTTGATCAGGGCCGGCATCTACGGGACCACCGCGATGACCGCAGCGGAGTTCCGCGGAATAGTCGAGGACGGCCTGGGGATGTTCGAGTGCCTGAGCGACGGCGAGCTCCGTAGGATCCAGGGGCTCGCGGCCGAGGCGCTGAGCGGGTCGTAGCGCCCGACGCCGGGAGGGTAGGGATCATTCCGGGCAGGGCCCGCCCGGGTCGCTGGCTGCCCGGTCCGTCCCAGACCGCAGAATGTGGGCTGCCGGGAAATCCTGAGCGGGTCATCGAGTCCCCTTCGGAATCCCGTCCCTATCGCCGCCACTCGGCGATGTTCCACAGCTCGCTGTCCCAGGCGTTCATGCGGACGCCCAGCAGGTCGGTGGAGTGCGCCGAGACAAGGCCCCTGACCACCAGCGGGATCTCGTAGTAGTTCTGGACCAGGATGTCGTTCATCCGCATTACCAGCGCGTCGCGCTCCGGGCCGATTCGGGTCTGGGCGAGCTGGGCCACCGCCGCGTCGTACGTTTCGTTGCAGGCCCGCGAGTTGTTTCCGTCGGCCCAGTTGTTGCTGCGCGCCTGTATGCGCTCGCATCCGAGCCCTGACAGGTACTGTTGCGGATCTATGCCGGGACCGGTCGTGTACATCTGCACGTCAGCGAAGAACCGGCGGTACGTCGCGCCCTCGTCGGCCACCGGGTCTCCGCCGAAAAACACGCTGGCGTCGTGCTGGACCAGCTCGGCCTCGATGCCGATGTCGAGCCACCAGTCGCGGATGAGGTCCTGGGTCCTTTGCCTGACGGCGTTGACCGTGGTCTGGTAGGTGATCCGCAGGGCGGCGCCGTCGTACTCGCGGATGCCGTCACCGTCCGTGTCCAGGACTCCGCTGTCGTTAAGCAGCTTGTTTGCGCCCTCGATGTCCTGCGCCAGGCATCCCTGGTTCGCGGTCGATGCGTACCTGGGAGGGGCGGCGATAAGGTCGCATGCGGGCCTTCCGGCAAAGCCGTACAGGTCCTCGGCGATCCGGGTGCGGTCGATGGCCATCGACATGGCCCGGGGAATGGGGGTGAACGTCAGGAAGGGGTGGGGATTGGCGCCGTCGAGGTACTCTGAGCGGTCCTCGCCCAGCGCCGGGTCCGGGTTGGTCTGGTTGACGACGATGCGCTCGACGTCGCTGGCGAATGCCGAGACCACCTTGCCCCGGCCGGACTCCTCCATCGCGGCCAGCGCCTCGGGGTCTATCTGCAGGTTCCAGGCGTAGTCGGCCTCGCCCGTCTCCAGGACGGCGCGCGCCGCCGCCTCCGCTTCGCCGCCGCCCGTAAGTACCACGCGGTCGAAGTAGGGCTCCGGGCCCCTGTAGAACGGGTTGCGCTCGTATACGGCCCGCTCGTTTGCGACGAACTCGATGATGCGGTACGGGCCGGAGCCCAGCGGGGCGGTGTTCTGCGCATCGCAGCCCCTTGCCGCCGCGCCCGTGCAGTCGGCGAACTGGACCCTGCTGATGATCGGCGTATCGGCGCCGACGAAGGCGCCGTACGGGTAGGGAGCCGGGGCGTCGAAGTCTATTCGGACCGTCAGGTCGTCGAGCGCCCGGACCGAGGTTATGCCGGAAAAGGCATCCTTCCCCGAGCATCCGGTCTCCTCGTCCGAGCAGTATCGCCATGTGAACACCACGTCATCGGCGGTAAGGTCGCTGCCGTCCGACCACCTGAGGCCCGCCCGCAGCCTCCACGTGATCGACCGAAGGTCCTGTGAGACGCCGCCGTTCTCGAGCGTCGGGATCTCCGAGGCCAGCCGCGGCGTGAGCTCGCCGTCCGGGTCGTAGCTTGCCAGGGGCTCAAGGGTGATGGCGCCCGCGTCCCGGTCCTTGTAGCCATCGGCCAGGTACGGGCCGGGCAGGGAAGGGGCCTGCCAGTACACGATCGTCAGGACCCTCTCTTCCTCCGCCGCGTCCTGCGGGTCGGCCCGGGGTGCCGGGACCGTCGGCGTGGATGTTGGCACAGCGACCGGGGTGGGCTCCTCGACCGCGGGGGCCGGATCCCCGCCGCATCCGGTCAGCCCGGCGGCGACCAGCAGTGCCGCGATTGCGGCCAGGAAGTACAGGCCCGCGGCGCGGGCGCTTGCATTGACGAAGTTGAGCGAGATATGGAGCAAGTTACATCGACCCCGGGCAAGAGTGGGAGGCGAGCCGCCTCTGCTCCGACTTTCCACCACATTAAGCGGTCACGGGTTTGCCCGTCACTAAGATTCGCAGTCGTCTTTGCCGAAAGACCTCACGTTCCCCCGACCGGACACATGCCGTACTATCTTCTGAAGATTGCGGGTGCATATAGCGGACCCGCAGGACCAAAGAGAGTAGGTTGATCTAATGCTGGCCAGGATGATGGGCGCAGCCCGCCTGAGTGTCGATACGTATGAGGAAGTAGAGCACGACCGCAGTGCCACCCCCCAGGCCCTGATCGTGGTGGTCGCCGTCGCCATAGCGACCGGTGTCGGCGGTGTATTGAGCGGCGGTACCGGCTGGGTGGATGGCGTGCTCTTCGGGGTGATCCGGGGAGCGATCTCCTGGACGGTGTGGGCGCTGGCGGCCCTGTTCGTCGGGACCAAGCTCCTCAGTACCGCAGAAACGGAGGCCGACTGGGGGCAGCTGGCGCGGGGTACGGGATTTGCCCAGACGCCCGGCCTTCTCAACGTGCTCGTGTTCATACCCGTGGTGGGACTGGTGCTCTTCATCGTCACATGGGTGTGGCAGGTCGCGGCGATGGTAGTAGCCGTCCGCCAGATGCTGGACTACAGGTCGACCCTGAGGGCCGTCTTCGTGATCCTGATCTCCGCGATCCCCGTGTTCATCGCGAACGGACTGGTCTTCTGGGCGCTGGGCATCTAGGGCCGATGCCCGACCCCGGGGAGCGCCCGGGAGTCCTGGATCTTCCGCAGGCCGGGTAGGCCTGCCTGCCGGCTCGGACCCTTACCAGACCTCGCCGGGGGCGTAGATCTTCTTGGCCGGCCCGATGAGCTTTCCGTCGGCCTTTCGGACGCGCATGACGGCGTCCTGCTCGTAGGGCAGGTCCCTCAGGACGTAGCGCATGCAGTTGACGCGGGCGCGCTTTTTGTCGTCGGACTTGACCACGACCCACGGCGCCACCTTGGTGTCGGTGGCGGCGAACATGGTCTTTTTCGCCTCCGTGTACTCGTCCCAGAGGGACAGCGACTTTATGTCCACGTCGCTGATCTTCCACTGCTTTAGACGGTCCTGCGCGCGCGACAGAAAGCGCCTCATCTGCTCTTCCCGGCTCACCGAGAACCAGAACTTGAACAGGTGGAATCCGTCGTTGACCAGCAGCTCCTCGAACGTCGTCACGTCCCTGAGGAAGCGCAGGTTCTCGGCCGGCGAGCAAAAGCCCAGCACCGGCTCGACCACCGCGCGGTTGTACCAGGATCGGTCGAAGAACACGATCTCGCCCTTGGAGGGGAGGCGCTGGACGTAGCGCTGGAAATACCACTGGCCGCGCTCCCTCTCCGAGGGGGCGGGCAGCGCCACCACCGATGCACCCCGCGGGTTGAGGTGCTCCATGAAGCGCTTGATGGTTCCGCCCTTGCCGGCCGCGTCACGTCCCTCGAACAGCAACACGACACGCTCGCCCGTATCCTGCACCCAGCGCTGCATCTTCAGCAGCTCGACCTGTAGCTCGGCCTTCTGCCGCTCGTACTCGTCGCGCGCAAGCTTTACGCGGTACGGGTACGAATCGCTGATGATCTCCCTCTTCTTCGCCTCCTCGACCTTGCGCAAGATCTCGACCGGGACCTTGGTGATCGGAAGCAGAGGTCTCAGCCCGGTGGATTCAACTGTGGGTTCGGCCATCGATCAGACCTACCTTCGTACTGACTCGTAAAGCGCTCGCGAGCAAGAATCCAACGCTGCATTAAGGATACGATAGTGTTGGCTCGGTAGTTTACAGTCTATGGCCCGTCCGCGCGTGAAATAGCAATGTCGATCAGGGTCGACCTGCACGTCCACTCAAAGGTCACCGTAAGGTCCTCTTTCGAGATCGAGGCATTTGAGGCGACGGTGCGTCGGGCACGGCGACTGGGCCTTTCGGGCTTTGCCCTGACCGAGCACGTGCATCACCCCGACTTCTGGGCCAACCTGCACGTGCTCAGGGAGCGGTACGAATACGTTGACGGGCGCTTTGGGATCTCTCCCGGTTTCGGCGTTCTCACCGGCATGGAGCTGACGGTCGCCGAGCAGGCGGACGTCGTGCTCATCGGCGACATCGGACAGATGCTTCACTTCGACCGTTCCCTTGCGCCGTCCCCGAGCCTGGGTTACAAACCTCCGTTCAGGGACATCTTCAGGCCCGCGCGGGAGGCCGGGCTGGTCATGATCGGCGCGCATCCGACGAAGATCTCGCCCGGCCTCCTCAAGAGGCTGAAAAAGCACCTGGCACGGCTGGATGCGCTGGAGGTGAACGGAAACCAGGCGTCCAGGAGGGACGTGGAGCCGGAGACACGCAGGCTGGCCAGGGCACTGGACCTTCCCTTGGTCGGCGGCAGCGACGCCCATGTCTGGAGCCAGGTCGGCGTGATAACCACGGTTCTCGACCTGCCTGAATTGACCCAGGAGGGCCTGCGACGGTGCATAGCGGATCGATCGACCGATGTCCGGCAGGTAAGGAACCTCAGATCCATAGTCCGGGTGAGCAGGGCGCACAGGAGGATCCTGCAGAGGGGCGGCCGCGCGGCCCGGCGGGCCGGTCGATAGCCCCGGCGGCGGCGGACGCCGAAATTGCCCGCCATGCCCGGTAATCGGCTTCATGGGGGCTGTGGACTGCGCCCCATGCGGGTAAGATTCCCTTGGCGAAAACCACTCGCCGTTTAAGGAGGTGCACGAGTGAAGAGGGTTCTGGTCGTCGGAGCGATTTTCGTAGCGGCGCTTTTGGCGGCCTGTGGCGGCTCGCCTGCGTCCGATGCAGTGCCTGACCCCGCGGGCGAATCACGGCAGGCGGAGGTGAGCCAGGCGCAGGGCGGTTCCGGGGATGGCGCCTCGGCGCTGATCGACGACCTGAGGGCCCAGAGGATGCGCTCTGCGAGCGTTGCGCTGCCCGACGGACGGGTGCTGGTCACCGGCGGCAACCAGCCGAGCTTTGCCGCCGGGGCGGTCAAGACCGCCGAGTTCTGGACACCGGGACCCGAGGTGTGGGAGTTCACCGACGACATGGTGGCCGAGCGCTTCTCACACTCCATGGTCGTCCTGAGCGATGGCCGGGTGCTGGCGGCCGGGGGCCGCGACATCAAGAACACCGGTACCAGCAAGGCAGAGATCTGGGACCCGGAGACCGGGTCGTGGACGTCGACGCCTGACATGAACGATGCGCACGAGTCGTTCCCGATGGTGGTGCTACAGGACGGCCGCGTGATGGTCGCCGGCGGGTCCAATCGTGACTATGATCCGACGGCAGTGGCTGAGATCTACGATCCCGCCAAGAACACCTGGACCATGATCGGCGGCATGTCCGTCGAGCGCATCTGGCACAGCGGTACCCTCCTCAGCGACGGCCGCGTGCTCATCGCCGGAGGGGGAGATCCCGACGGTCCCTTCATCAAGAGCGCCGAGATCTACGACCCGGCCCAGGATATGTGGTTCTCGGCGGGGGAGATGACCGTCGGCCGCACCCAGCACACCGCAACGCTCCTCAAGGATGGGAGAGTCCTGGTGGTCGGTGGCCGTGGCAAGCGGCAGACCTCGGAGATCTACGACCCGGCCAACAACAGCTGGGGCGAGGTGGCCGAGTTGACCGAACCCAGGTCCGAGCATGTCGCCCTGCTCCTCCCGGACGGGAGGGTACTGGTCCTGGGCGGCACCGGCAGCCGCACCAGCATCGAGGCATGGGACCCGGCCTCCAACTCGTGGTCGGTGGCGGGCCAAATGCAGATCGGGCGCTACCGCCACCTCGGCGAGCTGCTGAGCGACGGCCGGATACTGATCCTTGGCGGCAATGGCGCGGAGGGCATACTGGCCAAGACTGAGATCTTCTCAATAGCCCTGGGTCCGCAGGTCGAGTCGGTCGTGCGCACGGGCACCGCCGATCCGCAGCTGCCGACGCCCGTGGCAGAGGTTGCCGAGGCCCCCGATCCGGAGCCGACCGCCGAGGCCAGGGACGTGTTCGAGGGCCCGCTGGAGGCCCCGATCGACTCGCTGCCCGAGGGGGCCGCCAACCAGGTTCCGACCGGCCAGCCGGTTCGGCTGGCCATCGGGGAAGTAGTGGCAAGCCCGAGCCTTCAGACCGGTCTGGTGGCCGTCTTCCTGGAAGTCGTTTCCGACACGCGATGCGCCCCGGGCGACACCTGCGACGACCCCGGAGAGGCCGTGATCCGCCTGGAGTTGCGCCAGCAGGACGCACCGCTCGGAGATACCACGATGGTTTTGGGGGGAGACCAGGCCCTGCCCTCGGTAAAGAAGCTGGGCAAGTTCTCCGCGGCGTTCGTTGCGCTCGACCCGGTGCCGGTCGGCGATGCCGAGCCCACCCTCACCCTGGCCATAGTCGAGTGGAGCCGCCCGCGGTGATCAACCCCCGGGAGTCGCCGGGGCGGGACGGAGCCGCCGGCCCGCCCTGAGAGCCGGTAAAGGGTTATCCCTTACTTGAAGATCAAGCGGATAAGGGCGGTGAGGGTCGACATTCCCGTGACCCCTCCGCGGGCCAGGGCGCGCCGGCCCAACTGGAACACCCGCGCGCCCCGGGCGCTGCCCATAAACAAGTACCCGGAGTTCTCCAGGACCCACCGGGAGATGCCGGGCGCCGACACCGCTGACCTCCTGTGGGTGCAGGTGATCGCCGAGGATGGCACCTGGGGCCTGGGGCAGACCAGCTTCGGCCAGATCACCGCGCCGGTCATAGACAGGCACTTCGCTCCCCTCCTGGAGGGCCGGGACTGCATGGCCCTTGAGTACCTCAATGACCTGATGTGGCGCTCCACACAGCGCTTCGGCTCGGGTGGACTTGCTGCGGCGGCCCAGTCGGCCGTCGACCTTGCCCTCTGGGACCTTAAGGGCAAGCTTCTCGACCAGCCGGTCTACAGCCTCCTCGGCGGGCCGTGCAGGGATAGAGCCCTGTGCTATGCGACCTCGGACGACCTGGACTGGTCGATGGAGCTTGGCTTTCAGCACTTTAAGGTCTCAAACCCCGTCCACTACGACATGGGCATCGACGGCCTGAATCTTGCCGAGCAGCACATCTCTGCGGCCCGGGATACCGTCGGGTCCGACGCCGAGCTGATGTACAACCCGGTGATGTCGTTCAACGTCGAGTTCGCGGTGCGCATCGCCGAACGCCTACGGCCCTACGGCCTGCGCTGGCTGGAAGAGCCGCTGGTGCCGGCGGACCTGGAGGGGCATATCGAGCTGCGCAGGCGGGTCGACTGGATTTCCCTGGCTACCGGGGAGGATCACCGCGGCAGATGGGCCTTTCGCCAGCTGGTCGAAAACCGAGCGGTCGATGTCCTCCAGCCCGACATCATGTGGTGCGGGGGTCTGTCGGAGGCGGTCAAGATCTATGCGATCGGCGAGGCGGCGGGCCTGATCACCATCCCTCACACCGGTGCCGGCACGCCCTGGGGACAGCACTTCGCGGTATCGATGCCGGAATCCCCCATGGCCGAGTTCTGGATGGGTTCGGACCCTGGAGTCCCGCTTGAGCAGGTATGCCCGATACCGGGAATGCCTGTGCCGGAGGACGGCTACGTGACCGCCTCGGATGCCCCGGGTTTCGGGATGGAGATAGCCGAGGAGTGGATCACTCCCAGGGGTCCCGCGACTGTCGGACAGGCCTGAGGGGGAGGTTACCTGAACCTGAAATGAATAGACGGACCCTCGGCAGGACGGGTATGGAGGTCAGCAGGCTGGGCTGCGGCCTTGCGGCGATCGCCCAGGAGACCCTGGACGACCTGGGGGCCGTTGAGCGAACGCTGGTGACGGCGCTTGACCGCGGCATAAACTTCTTCGACACGGCCGAGTGCTACCTTGACAGCGAGGAGATGGTGGGCCGGGTCATCTCCCGCCGCAGGTCCGAGTTCTTCCTTGCCACAAAGTGCGGCCACAGCCCCGACGGCGAGCGAGGCGAGTGGGCCTTGCAGGACATTGCCGCCTCTATAGACCGCAGCCTCAGGCGCCTGCGCACCGACTACGTCGACCTCCTTCAGCTTCACAGCTGCGACCTTGCGACGCTGAGGAGGGGAGAGGCGATCGAGGCCCTCCTGCGTGCCAGGCAGGCGGGCAAGACTCGCTTTATCGGCTATTCGGGCGACAATGAGATGGCGGAATGGGCGGTCGAAAGCGGCGTGTTCGACACGTGCCAGGTTTCCTTCAGCCTGGTAGATCAGCGGCCCAGGTTCGGTCTCCTGCGGCTGGCCGGGGAGCGCGGGGTAGGGGTGATCGCGAAAAGGCCCATAGCCAACGGTGCCTGGGGCTCGCCTGCCAGCCCGACCGCGCACCTTCGGTGGGGTTCCGATTACGGCGACGAATACTGGCGCCGCAGCCAGGCCATGGCATCCCTGGGCCCGCTCCGCGGGGCGCCGAAGGACCCTGTAGCGCTGGCCCTGGGCTTTGTCTTTGCCCACCCGCAGGTGGACACGGCCATCCTGGGAACCCGAAACCCGGACCACATGAGGTCCAACATCGAGCTCGTGGAGGGAGGCCTGCCCCTCGGGGAATCGGTCGTAGAAGAGCTCTGCCGTCGCTGGAACGAGCTGGATGACGGCTGGATCGGCCAGCAGTGACGGGGAATGCGGGCGAGATGCGCGAACCGGGGCCCGGTTGCACCGGGATGGCACCGATGGCTCCGCCCAAATCCCGGCGGCGTCGAGTATCCTTGAGCCAGGCCGCAGGCCCCGGGAGGTAGTGCACTGTCCACATACATTCTATTGCTGACCCTTACGGACCGCGGCCGGGAGATGGCGCTGGAGGACCCTGATCACCTCCTGCAGGTACAGGACGACATCGCCGTGGGAGATACGCAGGTGCTGGGCTGCTACGCGGTTCTCGGCGACTACGATTTCGTCTCCATCGTGCGGTCCCCCGACAACGACTCAATCGCCCGGTTCTCCCTGGAGCTGGGCGTCCGCGCCGGAGTCGGCGTCGTGACGATGCCGGCGATACCGGTGGGCAGACTGGAAGAGGGCGGCGACATCGACCTGGGGGAGCTCGAAAGGTCGCTGGAAAGAGATATGCCCTTCAGCGAGGTCTCCGGCTGACGGAGCATCCTCCTCGGGCCTCGCGACCCGGTACCCGCGCTCGCCGCGAGCCCCGCTGGCCCTGAGGGTCCTGTAGCTTGCGAGATCTCGCGGCCAGGCTGGCCGAAATGCTGTCGGCGCGGACGGTTGCGCTGGTCGTGGTGGCCCTGGCCGTCGGCTTTGCCGGGGGCGTGGGCTACGCCCTCGCGCTGCTGGACCGCACATCCGTTGCAGAGCCCCGGTCTCCGCAGGTGGCCCAGCCCGTGGGGGAGGCTCCTGCAGAGGGGGTGTCTGCCCTCGACATAGACCTGGAGGGACGAGCGTTCCTCGGGGAGCCGGACGCGCCGGTCACGGTGATCGAGATGACCGACTACGAGTGCCCGTTCTGCCGTCGTCACCGCCAGCAGGTGCTGGACGACCTGCTGGCCGAGTACGGTGGTCGCATCCGCTACTATTCGCTCCACTTCCCCCTTACCTCGATACATCCGCTGGCATTCCGTGCCTCCGAGGCCGCCGAGTGCGCACATGACCAGGGGCGGTTCTGGGAATACAACGAGGCCATGTTCGATTCGACCGAGCGCCTTGTCCCCGAGACCCTGATCGCCCTGGCGGGCGACGTGGACATGGACGTCGCCGTGTTTTCCCAGTGCCTGACCTCCGGGTCCAAGCGGGATGTGGTGGTCGGGGACATCCAGGTCGGACAGAGCCTCGGGGTCAGGGGCACCCCGACGTTCTTCATCAACGGCAAGCTGCTGTCGGGAGCACGGCCGCTGGACGTTTTTCGAAAGGTCATCGACGCCGAGCTGGCTGCGGTGGGCGGTTGACGGGCCGGCCGCAGGAGTCTCAGCCGCAGGTGCGGGTGCGCCGTGGCGCCGGTGTTAAACTATCGCCCCGACGCTTAAGGGGGTAAGAACTTGCCTCAAGAGGAGATAATCACCCTGCGCCTGCTGCACATCGTGTTCGGCGCATTCTGGGTCGGAACGGCCGTGTTCGTTGCGGCAGCGCTCGAGCCCGCCCTGCGGGCGGCTGCTCCCGGTGTGAGGGGCCCCATCCTCAGCCGGCTGAGCAGGGGGATCGGCCACATGCTGGTTGCGTCCGCGGTCATCACCCTGGCCGCCGGCGTCGTGCTCGCCCTGCGGTTGCGGCAGGACAGCCTGGGTGCCTGGTTCGACACCGGTTGGGGAGTGGCGATGCTCATCGGCTTCATCGTGTCCGTCATCGCGCTCGGAACCAGCCTGATCACCGGCTCGACGGCCGGCGCCCTTGCCAGGGTCGACGAGCAGTCCGCGGTTGACGCCGGCGGGTCGCCTGACGAGGTGGGGAGCCGTGCCCAGGAGCTTGGCTCGCGCTTCAGGGCGGCAGTGCGGTGGACCGCCGTACTTACGGTGGTCGGGGTGGGCACGATGGCTGCGGCCAGGTTCGTCTGAGGAGCCGGGGCCTTGGAAAAGCAACAGGTCGTCCGAGTCGCGCAGGAGTCCGGCCTGAGCCTTGTCGTCTTCGCCTACTGCGACAATGCAAACCTCATCCGCGGAAAGGCCACTCACGTGCGGCACCTGGACCGCAGGCTGGACTCCGGCATAGGACTGACCGTCGGCCAGCAGGCCGCGCACGATCTCGATCTTCTGGCCGAGATCGAGGGCATGGGGCCGGCCGGCGAGGCTCGCATCTTCCCGGACCTTGAGACGATGGATTCGCTGGTCCCGTTCCCCTGGGCTCCGAGCAGGGCGATGATCCTGTGCGATCTGCTGCAGCTCGACATGACCCCCTGGGCATGTCCACGAACGTTCCTCAAGCAGCAGGTAGCCAGGGCCGCCGAGCGCGGCCTGCACTTCCGCGTCGGACTCGAGCCGGAGTGGTACGTCGGCAAGTACGATCCCGAGACCGACTACTACAGGCCCATCGAGCACAGCCAGTCGTTTCACATAACCGGCTACACGCCGTACATCGACTTCATAGATGATCTGCTCGCCAATCTCGAGATACTGGGCATGGACGTTGAGACCTACTACCCGGAGTCCGGCCCCGGTCACACCGAGGTCACGCTGCGGCCTGAGCCCGCCCTGAGGGCCGCCGACAACCACATCTTCTACCGGGAGGCGGTGAGGAATACGGCGTTCAGCCACGGCCTGCACGCCACGTTCGCACCGAAGCCGTTCCCGGACCAGGCCGGCGCCGGCGGACACACGCACCTGAGCGCATGGGATGCAACGGGCGAGACCAACCTGTTCCATGGTGAGGGCGGACCGTATTCGCTCAGCCCGGTAGGGAATCACTTCCTTGCCGGTGTGATGGAGCATCTTCCCGGCCTGATGGGGCTCATAGCGCCAAGCTACAACAGCTATCGGCGCTTTCACGCCGGCTCCTGGAGCGGCGGAGAGTACCTTACCTACGGCGCGGACAACCGGGAATCCCCCATCAGGATTCCATCGCAGTACCGTGGCAGCGAGATGGGCAGTGCCAACATCGAGATCAAGCCCACGGACAACAGCGCCAACCCGTACATCGCGATAGGGGGGATGATCGCAGCGGGGCTGGACGGCATCGACCGGGAGCTGCAGCCGAACCCGGCGCAGTTCGCCGACCGCTACCCGGCCGACCTCCCCGCCGCCGAGAGGGCGAAACGCGGCATCACCAGGCTGCCGGCGAGCCTGGCCGAAGCCATCGAGGCCCTCGAGGCCGACCGGCTCTTTGCCGATGCGATGGGGCCGCTGCTGGCGGACTCGTTCGTGCGGCTACGCAAGGCCGAGGAGGGCCACTTCGCAGCCCACGACCTCGACTTCGAGCTGCGGCGCCACTACACCAAGTACTAAACCGGGCGGACCCTTCCGGGGGCGGGCGACCACGTCCCCCGGCTACTGGGCGACGGCCACCCCGTCCCTCCGGGGATCCGCTCCTCCGTGCGCCCCGTCAGGGCCGACCGTGATGGCGTGCACGCCCCCGAAGAGGAATGTGATGTCTTCGTGCACCGAGACCCGGTAGCCCAGGTTCTTAAGGCCCTGCGTCACATCCTCTCCGATCCGCCCCTCAACATGCACATCACCGCCGTCGTAGTGGAACCTGGGTGCCTGGATTGCCGCCTGGATGTCCATCCCGTGCTCGATCACGTTCAGGACCACCTGCGCGACGGCCGTGATGATCCTGGGCCCGGCCGCAGAGCCCGCCACCAGCACCGGCCTGTCTTCGCGAAGGAAGATGATCGGGCTCATGGCGCTGCGGGGCCGCTTGCATGAGGCGATGGAGTTGACGCGTCCGGGCACCGGGTCGAAGTCGCCCATCGTGTTGTTGAGGAAGACGCCGGTGCCCGGGATCACCACCCCGCACCCGAAGAAGGCCTCCAGAGACTCGGTGCATGACACCGCATTCCCGCTGCTGTCGACAGTGGAGAAGTGAGAAGTCTGGCTTCCCCCTCCACCCGCCGATCCAGGCTGCTGGCCGGCATCGCCGTCCAGGCCGGCTATGAAGCGGTCGGAGGTGAGCCTGTTTATGTCGATCGGCTCAAAATCGGGGTCCGCCAGAAGGTCGCGCGCCGCATATACCTTGCGCAGCGCCCGGGCCATTACGTCTATCGTCGCCACCGTGTTGTGGCCGGTCGACGCCAGGTCGTGCGGCTCGAGCATGCGAAACAGCTGGTGAAGTGCTATGCCGCCCGAGCTCGGCGGCGCGGACGTCACATACCGTAGTCCCCTGAACGTGCCCTGCACGGGGGTGCGCATGATGGGCCGGTAGGAGGCGAAGTCCGAAGCCCTCATCGGTCCGCCGCTCGCCTCGATGCATCGCCCTGCGCTCTGCGCTACGGCACCCTCGTAGAACTCGCCTATTCCCTTTGTCGCGATCGATTCGACGGTGGCGGCCAGCTCGCGGTTGTGGAAAATTTCTCCGGTGCTGTAGCCGGTGCCGTCGCCCCTCAGCCAGATCCTGCCGGCCTCTTCGCTGCGCCGGAACTTGGTCAGGGCCAGGTCTATGTCGTTCTCGATCACCCAGCCCAGGAACGGGGTGATCGCAAAGCCCTCGCGGCCGTAGGCCACGGCTCGCTTTGCGACCTGTGCCATGGTCATCGTCCCGAACTTTTCCAGCGCCATGGCCATCCCGGCGATCGTTCCGGGGACCGCGGCCGCCTTGGCGCCCAGGTGATTCTCCTCGTCGACCACCTGGCCGTCCGCATCAAGCCTGAACAGGTCGGCGGCCGCCGCCGCGGGAGCGTTCTCCCGGTAGTCGATCATCAGGCTCTCGCCGCGCTCGGCCATGTGGACGAGCATGAAGCCGCCCCCGCCAACGCCCGAGAACGGCGTCGCCGCTACCGAGAGGGCCAGGGACGTTGCCACGGCCGCATCCACCGCGTTTCCGCCCTCGCGCAGGACTCCTGCGCCCGCCTCGGATGCATACCGACTGCCCGACGAGACCATGCCGCCGCCGCCGCGTGCATCCCTGACGCCGATCGCGGTGTGGTCATAGGCCGTCATCACAGGCCGAAGACCCTCGCCGCGTTGTTGTAAAGAGCGTCCTCTCCGACTGTCATGGCCTCGGCCTCGGTGTAGTAGCCGTCGTCAACCATCCGGCCAAGGGCTCCGCCGAGCGCATGCTTTGCCGTCAGACAATCGTGCCAGAGCGTTTCCGGACCGCCCTCGCCTCCATCCGAGCTGTACATGATCTTCTCGTTGGGCACCGAGCGAAGGATGTTCTGGAACCGGTCGGCGCCGACCGCCTGCTCAAGGAACGCGGGTCCTGTTCCCGCTGACAGGTCGAAGTAGACGTTCGGAAGGACGCTGGCAAGGTAGGTGGCCTCATCCGTGTAGGGGAAGCCGCCGTGGACGAGCATGGTCTTACAGGCCATGGTCTCGTCGTCCTTGAGCAGGTCCCACATCAGGATCGGACGGCATTCCTTGGCGACGATGTCGCTGTCCCCGAGGCCGGTGTGGATCATCACCATCGAGTCCAGCTCGATCGCGTTGAGGATGGCCCGACGGATCAGGTAATCGCGGAGAGGTTTGACGCGGTAGCCGAACCAGGTCGGCTCCTCCCGGCGGCGGGCAAACGAGGCCGCGGCCTCCCCCTCGGACACGCGCCCAAAGTCCAGCCCGGTGCGGTAGGCGACGATCGACTTAAAGGCGATCGCGCCGTGATCGCGCACCGCGCTCTGCATCGCCGAGTCGTAGTCGGCGACGAGCGAATCGAAGCTCTCCGAGCTCTCCAGCAGGTCCCTGACGAGCGTGGTGAGCCTTAGTGTCTTTCGGATGAAGCCCGGATAGCCTTCGGCGAATCTGTCGAGGTCCTCCAGCGTGCCCAGCGCCGTATCCAGGGCCAGGCCCCTTATGGCCTGGTCGTCGAGCAGACCGGCGACGTAGCCTGGGAAGTCAGCCTCCCGGCGGGATTCCCTCTCGGCGACCACCGCCTCGAGCGTGGCCTCCGTACCCAGGTAGGCCGCCAGATCCTTTATGCGCTTGCGCAGGGCGCCGGTGCTCAGGCCCTGCCTGGTCGCGGTGGCGATGCGCTCCGCCTCGTCCATATGGGGCGGCGATGTACCCACCATCGCGTATTGCCCGGCAAGCGCGTTACCGTCGAGTGGCTCGTCCCTGTAGACAAAGCAGTGCGCGTCGAACACCGGGCTTGACCTCAGATCGATCTCGGTCGCCATTGCGGGCTCCTTACTCGCCCGGGCGGACCCGCGGTAGTCGGGGCCGCGGCCTCCAGGACGGCTTCCAGATTTTGGCCGGCCTAACGGTAATTGCGCGGGTCGACCTTTTCAATAGACCGCCCCGGCGCGTTGACAGGCCACCCGGTCCCCATACAATTGCGGCAGCCGCCACCGGAGGACCCAGTGACGACCCTCAATCACACCGGCTTCGCGGTCGAGGACCTCGATCGATCGGTTCGCTTTTACACCGAAGGTCTGGGACTGGAGCAGTACAATCTCGTGCACTCCAACCGCCCGGGTATTACCAGCGTAGTCGGCTACGAGGATGCCTACCTGCTGATAGCGCTGCTCGTGGGCGCCGATGGGCATACGCTGGAACTGATCCAGTACCTCAACCCCGCAGGCCGCGCTTCCGATCCGGAGTCCCAGAGGATGCGTGCGCGCTTCGGCGCATCCCACCTGTGTTTCGTGGTGCGCGATATCGAGGTCACCTACGCCAGGCTTATGGAGCTGGGAGCAAGTCAGCTCAATCCGCCGGTGGAGGTCTACGACGGTCTGCTGGCCTGTTACCTGCAGGACCCGGACGGCAACTGGATAGAACTGATCGAGGACGAGGCCAACAAGAGGCAGCCATTTACCGTACGCCAGAACCTCGGCGTGCCGGAGTAGGCCGCATAGGCCCTCAAGGAGGCCCGAGGGCCGGACCCACCGGCAATTTCCGCTGTCGGCTGTGGCGTGGTGCAGGTTCAGGGCGATAAGGTTCACCAGGGAGACCGGGAGGCGATAGATGACCCGCGTAGTGATGAATCACACAGGTTTCGTGGTAAAGGACCTGGAAAGGTCGAGAAGGTTCTACATCGAGGGCCTGGGTCTGGAGGAACTGAGGCTGTTCGATGCCCAGAGCTACGAGCTGGGCCGCATCGTCGGCTACGACAACGCCCGCATATATGCCTCCATGCTCGCAGGTGCGGACGGGCATATCCTGGAGATAATCGAGTACAAGGACCCGCCGACCGTCGAGGCCGACGCCGACTTCCAGTACGAGCGTCGGCGTACCGGCGGCACGCACCTGGCATTCTTCGTTGAGGACGCCAGGTCGATGTGGGAGCGTCTGGTGGATATGGGTGGCAAGCCCCTGAATCCTCCCATCGAGGTACTGCCGGGCGTCTGGGAATGCTACATGCAGGACCCGGATGGAAACTGGATAGAGATCACCTCGGACGAAAAGCACAACAGTCAGCAGTTCGTCGTCAGGCAAAATCAGACCCTGCCCTGACGGGAGATGCGCCCCGGCTTGGTGAGCGCGCCCTTGGGCCGGCGGCGACGCCGGCAGTGCAGGGGATACCGGGCAGATGTAGGAGGACAAGAGCATGGCGCTAACGATGTACCACACGGGCTTCGTGGTAGAGGACATGGACCGGGCGGTCAGGTTCTACACCGAGGGTGTCGGCCTGACCGTGGATGTCGACATGGATCTCGCGGGATACGGGCTCCAGCAGGTGGTGGGCTACGACGATGCCCGCATCCACGCAGTGATGCTCAAGGCAAACGATGGACACATCCTGGAGTTGCTGCAGTATCTGACCCCGCAGGGCGTCAGGCGAGAGCAGGATCAGCAGTACCCTAGGGCCCTCATCGGGGCGGCCCATCTGGGGTTCATGGTGGACGATGCCGACGCGACCCTCAGGCGCTGCCTTGAGCTGGGAGGCACCCAGCTGAACCCGGTGGTTCAGGCCTATGACACCGTGCGCGCCTGCTACCTGCAGGACCCGGACGGTAACTGGATTGAGTTGGTACAGGACGAGGTGCAACGCGCCAGTCCGTTCACCGTCACCCAGAACCGCACCCGCCCGTTCGACTAGGCCAGAATGGACCCTATGTCCGGAGTTCTGATGCAGGACTGTCCCCCGGGAGGAAAGGGGGGCGAGACGTGAATATCCTGGTCCGCAGGGCGGTTCGTGAGGATGCCGGGACGATCGCCTCCTTCAACGCGGTCATGGCCGTTGAGACGGAGGGGATCACCATACCCGAAGAGATTGCCAAACCCGGGGCGGCGGCCGTCTTTGATGATCCGTCCCTGGGCTTTTACCTCGTGGCGGAATCGGGCGGAGCGATCGTCGGCTCGCTGATGATCACCTACGAGTGGAGCGACTGGAGCAACGCCCTGTACTGGTGGATACAGAGCGTCTACGTATCGCGGGAGCACCGCCGCAAGGGCGTGTACAGGGCGCTGCATGACGGCGTGCTCGAGCTGGCCAGTGAGGCCGGCAATGTCCGTGCCATAAAGCTCTACGTATTTGAGGACAACGAGCGCGCCAAGGCCACTTACGAATCCGTGGGAATGGAGCGCGCCCATCATGCGATCTATGAGATGGCCGTAAGACCCGGAGAGTCAGCCCGAGGCTAACTGCCTGACTTGGGCCTGTAAAGACTTCCAGTATTGCTGCAGGTAAGGCGGCCTGTCCCGGATATTTGGACTGCCAGATGATGGTCCGATTTCTGTGTGAAGAGTCGGTATAAACACGGGCTTATATCCTGCCGCTTTGCCGGATACAAGGTGCTCCTTCATCGGATGTAAGAGGAGGCGAAATACCTGGATATCTCCTTCCTCAGGACTGACTAATGTACCGCTGATCTGTCCGGTCTTTGGGTCAGGCCCTTCTGGTTACCTTGAACGATTCGTCTATGAACCACAGGCCCCGGTACTTTCTCAGCACCTGGGACGTCACCTCTATATAGTCGCCGCGGCTCATGGCCCGCGTCAGCCGCTCGTCTTCTATCTGCGCCACGTATGTCGCGGCGTTCCATGCTGCCAGCATGGTGGAGGTGCTGATGCTGCTTTCGAGTTCGGACGGCGGCAGTCGCAGGTCATAGCGGAATTCGGCCCGTGTATCGGTATGGCTAGGGAACCGCAGCTCTGGATGACTCTCATCTAGCTGCAGGCGGAGTTCGGCCAGGAGGTCCTGCCGTGGTGTGAGGAAAGGCTGCTCGCCGGGCCAGACCCCGTGCACGATCTCCATTCCCGGGTCTTTGCCCGTTGACTGTATGACGATCATCCTGCCCCCGGGAGCCAGGCAGCGCGCCAGGGGAGCGAGCACGTTCCGGACCTTGGCCCGCGGAGACAGCCTGGCCCTGAAGGGCTGTGCCGCGACCACCAGGTCATACTGGTGATCCTGGCTGCCTCCACATGGAATGACCGGAGCCAGTGGCCACTCGTGGTCCTTTCGGTAGAGAACGAGCACAGAGGGGGTTACATATAGCGGGTTGCCGGTTCGCTTGCTGGGCGTCGTCTCCCACCAGTGCTGAACGCGCTGTTCGGTGTCCCTGATCTGCTCGTCGAACTCGAAGGCGGTGCTTCCCTCCAGCGGCGCCACGAGCCAGTTCACGCGGGTTCGCGCCGAGGTCGCCCTGGGCCTGAGCCAGGGAGCTTCCGAGTAGAGCATGTTGGTAAGTACCAGCACGGTGAGAGGGTGTTCATAGAACCTGTCGGCCATCTTTTCCAGGCTGATTCGGATATCCTCCTGGCTGATCTCTTTTCCGACGATCAGGAAGGGAACAGTGGGATGCTGATGGTGGAGGTTTCTCATCAGGCGGGTCAGCACGGTTGCGTCGCCCATTCCGGCGTCGAAGACGCGCAGTGCGGGAGGTACGGGGTTCAGGTCCTTGACGTCCGATGCTATTCGGTCTGCTATGACCTGCTTTTCGCTGCAGGTGCTCACGAATAGCAGGTACTTTTCACGGTTGTCGTAGAACCGGAAAGGATTGTCGTGGCTATCGGGCAATCTGATCTACCCTGCAGAGCGGAATTTGCGTGTTAATTCCGTGGTAGTGCTAATCCCCATGCACGTAGAAACTGGGTCCTGCCATGGTCCCGGTGGACCCGGCACAGTCGACTTGTAGACCCCGAATACTCACGGCTCTGCAGGACGCCCCCTGAGGCTGGCAGGAAGCGCCCGCCCGGTCACCGTGATTTCGCCGCGCGCCGGCACTTACTCGAACGTGAGAATGCGCTTCGGGTTTTCCACCAGGATGTTGTCGATGTTGCGCTGGGAGAAACCCCGGTTCCTCATGCGGGGGACGATGGACTCCAGTATGTGTGCGTAGCCCTTGCCGCCGTACGCGGTCAGGCCGGTCTTAAAGCACACATCCTGGGCGATCACTATTCTGTCCTCATAGCCCAGGACCATCAGCTCCTCCAGGCGTTCCATGCGCTGAACGTCGGTGGGTATGAATATCGGCTGATCGGCTACGGCCCCCCAGACCGTGTCCTCCGAGCCGAATGTGTCGTACTCGAGGTTTACGCCCGTCTCGGCAATTTCCCTTATCAGGTCCATGCTGGGGAAGGTGTCCAGGTGTCCCATCACTATCCGGTGCGGCTTTGCGCCCGCCTCGATCAGGTCGCCGATGTGGTGCATCAGCGCGTCGGGATGAAAGCCCGGGTGGATGAGTATGGGCGCTCCCGTCTCCTGGGCGGCGTACGCGGAGGCTCTGAGGATCTTTCGGGAGGTCTCGTTGGTCGGCCAGAAGTTGCCCACCTCGCCGATGATGCCGGCCTTAATGCCGGTGTCCTTGACCCCCACGGTTACATCGTGAATGATCGCGTCGGTCACCTCCTGCTCGGATCGGTCATCCATATCGGGCGGATAGGAGACCGGCACGTAGTGCGAGCCGCCCAGGATCAGGTTCAAACCCGTCGCCCTCGACATCCGGGCAAGAGCCAGTGGGTCGCGGCCTATTCCGATGGAGGTTGTGTCCACGACCGAGTGTCCCCCGGCAAGGTAGTACTTGTACACCTCCTCCGTCTGAACCTTCTCGTCGATCAGCAGCTGGATGTCCCTGTTGTGCGCCCAGCGCTTGCCTATGTTGCCCCGGATGTCCATAGTCAGAGGGGCGTCCACGTACCAGCGCTCAGAGGCCTCCTCCGGCATCACGAAGTAGCACGACAGGTCTATGAGTGCATGCTCGTGGGAGATCGTTATTCCCAGCTCATCGGGCTCGATGAGCCCGAGGACTGTCTGGATCTTTCCGCTGCGCTCAGAACTAGCCACTGTATCCTCCTAGGCGAACGCCAGAATCCTCATCGGATTGTCAACGAGTATGGTTGCTATGTCCCGATCCGTAAAATCGCGGAGCCTCATTCTGGGCAAGACGCTGTCGATTATATGCGCGTAGCCCCGGCCGCCGTAGCGGGTCAGGTGGGTCTTGCGGCAGACGTCGTGGGCGATAACGAGCCGGTCTCCAAAGCCCCACTCCATCAATAGCCCCAGCCTGCCGATCGTCTCGGAATCCGTCGGGAGGTGGACGGGCTGTCCTCCGACGTCGCCCAGGTCGGTGTCCTCCATGCCGAATGCATCGTATTCGAGGTTTACCCCCATCTCGGCAAGCGACCTTATCGCCCCCATGTCGTGGAACATGTCCAGGTGGCCCATCACGATCCTGGATGGGTCGGCGCCGCCCTCCACCAGGTCGTCGGCGTGCTGGAAGAGCGCCTCCGTGCTGTAGCCCGGGTGCACGATGACAGAAGCGCCGGAGCGTCTGGAAGCCTGTCCGGAGGCGCGCAGTATCCGGCGGGAAGTTTCGTTGGTGGGCCAGAAGTTTCCTACCTCTCCTATCACCCCGGCCCGGATACCGGTTCCCCCGACGCCAACGGCTATATCCCGGACGATCGAATCGGCAATCTCGTCCTCTGACCGTTCTCTCAGCTCGTCCGTGTATGTCAGCGGCACGTAGTGAGAGGCCCCCATCACGAGGTTGACTCCGGTCGCGCGGGACACCCGCGCAAGGGCCAGCGGATCACGCGCGATGCCGATGGAGGTCGTGTCGACGATCGTCCCTCCACCCGCGAGCGCGAATCGTCTCAGCTCTTCGATCTGCTCGCGCTCGTTGAGCAATAGCCGGTTGTCGATGTTGTATTGCCAGCGTGGCTCCGCTCCGCCCAGCAGGCCCATGGTGATCGGCTGGTCGACGTACCAGCGGTCGGAGGCCGCCTCGGGCAGGCGCGAATAGCAGGACAGGTCGATCAGTACATGCTCGTGGGTGTGGGTGATGCCCAGGTGCTCCGGGTCGATGAGGCCCAGCACGGTCTGTACCTTGCCCCGGCGGTCGTCGTCGCCCATGTCAGCGCCTACGGGAATGTCAACACCCGCCTGGGGTTGTCCACAAGGATGCTCCTGACGCTGCGCTCGGAGTAACCGCGCCGCCGCATGCGCGGCACGATGCTCTCGAGTACGTGGGAATATCCCTTGCCCCCATAGCGGCCCAACATGGACTTAAAGCACACGTCGTGGGCTACGAGGATGCGGTCCTCATGGCCCCAGTCGATGAGTTGCTCGATGCGCTCCATGCGCTGTACATCGGAGGGAACGGGCGTGGCCTGCCCGGCTACCTCCCCCCAGAGGGTGTCTTCCAGCCCGAACGTATCGAACTGGACGAATGCCCCCGCCTCGGCCACCCGCCTGACCGCATCGATCGCCATCGTGTCCACGTGGCCCATTACTATGCGCGAGGGGTCGGCCCCGGCCTCAACGAGGTCAGACATGTGGTGCATCAGAGCGTCGTCGTGAAACCCCGGATGCAGGGTTATGGCGGCCCCCGTTTCCGCGGATGCCCGGGCCGACGCTCGCAGTATCCTCCGGGAGGTTTCGTTGGTGGGCCAGAAATTGCCCACCTCACCGATGATCCCGGCCTTTATACCCGTGTCACCGACGCCGACAGTGATGTCCCTGATGATCGACTCGGCGATCTCATCCTCGGGTCGGCAACGCAGGCCTTCGGTGTATGTCAAGGGCACGTAGTGAGAGGCGCCCATCACCACGTTAACCCCGGTCGCCCGCGATATGCGGGAGAGCGCGAGCGGGTCTCGTGCGATGCCGATCGAGGTCGTGTCTACCACGGAGCCTCCACCGGCCAGAAACCACCTCCTCAGCTCTTCGGTCTGCACGCCCTCGTCCAGGAGCGTGTTGTTGTCCTGGTTGTACCACCAGCGCTTTCCGAGATTGCCCAGGATGTCCATGGTGACGGGTGCGTCGACGTACCAGCGCTCGGTCGCCTCGTCGGGCATCTGAAAATAGCAGCGCAGGTCTATCAGGACATGCTCGTGCATGCTGGTAAGGCCGAGGGCCGAGGGCTCGACCGGCCCCAGCACGGTCTGGACTCTTCCGCTTATGTCCTGTGACACGGTCAATTCCTGCGTCCGTTGGAGCGTGGCGGTAACGGGCCCATGTCATGCCCTCCCGGATCCCGCCCAGCGCGGTCGGGGCCGTCTGCCTAGCGCAGTGGCCTTCAGACACGCGAACGTGTCTAAAGACTGCGGGATGGAGCGAAGTGTACCATGATTCGTACGGAGGTCAAAGGAGTTGCCGGAAGCGCCGGAGCTCGAGGTGATACGGGATTTTCTGTCCCCCCGCATCGTCGGTGCACGGGTGGTCGGAGCTCGCGTCGTAAGGCCCAGCGTCCTGCGGCCGCTGGCGGGCGACTTCGAGGCGGACATCGCGGGCAGGGTCTTCGAGTCAATCGACCGCGTCGGCAAGATGCTGCTGTTCGGACTCTCCGGAGACCGCAGGGTCGCGCTGAACATGATGCTCAGCGGGCTACTGCAGTACTGCCGCCCGGGTGAGCGTCTCCTCAAGAAGACCTGCTTTGCGATCGTACTCTCGTCGGGCGACGAGCTCAGGTACCTGGACGATAAGCAGATGGGGATGGCGTACTACGTCACCGGCGAACAGCTGTCCTCCATTCCCAGGCTCGTCGGGCTGTCGGGCGAGGTGCCCGACGTGCTGGAACAATTGTCCCTCGCGGAGCTGAAGGATAGGCTCAGGCCCCTGAGAGGGGAGATAAAGGGGATCCTGACGCGCGGCAGGGTCGTCGCAGGCATCGGCAACGCCTATGCGGACGAGATCCTGTTCGATGCCAAGATCTATCCGTTCAAGAAGCGGTCGGATCTGACCGATGAAGATCTTGAGCGGCTCAGGCTCAGCATGCCAAGGGTGATCGCGGAGGCGACCGAGCAGGTGCGGAGGCGAACCGGCGAGCGAATCCACCAAAAGAAGCGCGACTTCCTGAAGGTCCACCGCAAGGGTGGGACGCAGTGTCCGGACTGCGCGGGCAGGATTAGCGAGGTGACAGCCAACCGCCGGGTGACCTCCTACTGTCGTCGCTGTCAGCCCGGGATGCTGATAGGCAACTAGGCGGCCGGCAGGCGCGTCTCCAGGGAGCGGTAGGCCCGGATTCCGGCCGCCATGAAGGCCTGCACCTCGCGGCTCATGGTGGCTGCCTCATCCAGCAGGGCGTGCATGTCCTGGTGGGGTTCGTTGATCCGGGGTCCGAATAGTTCGTCCATCCGAATATCGGCGGCGACCGCCGCGTGAAGCTGATCGAGCATCGCCCAGTCGAGCGTTGGATCGGACTCTTTGAGCTTTTCGAGCTCCACCTTTAGCAGGTCGACCAGCATGGCAGCGTCGGTCATCTTCCCGGCCCCCTTTAAGGCGATCTGCCCGGACCCTCCATTGAACCCGGCGACGGTTGACTTTACGGCTGTCAGCCGATCTGTCAGATCGCGAAATCGTCTTGAAGATTTGACGTCAGATAGTATAGATGCGTTGCGGTAAGCCAGTCAATACGTGTAGAATGCACTGCGTCATGACGACAACCCGCCGAGAAGGAGACCTCGCTGTGGCACCCCCCGGCGAGAACGCCCCGCAGGACTCCAAGGCCCTGACCGTCCGCGTTCCCGTGGACCTGTGGAAGTCGGTCAAGATCAAGTGCGTCCAGGAGGACACGAACATCCAGGCGCTCCTGGCCAGCTACCTGCGCGACTGGGCGGATAGCGGCTAGCTGGATTCGCGGCGGCTCGTTTCGGCCCTGAGCCCCACAGTCGGCGATGCCTGCGGCCCGGTGCATTCGCTCTCGCAGGCCTTCTTGGGCGTACGGGGTAGTGGTAGGGTAGGCGCAGTGGCAGGCCCCGGCACGCCGCCTGCCGGCCGGAAAGGAAGGGGCTCAATCGCATGACCGACCAGCACAAGGGGATCGTCCGCCGATTCATAGATGAGACCGATCGCGACGGCTCTCCTCCCAGGCACCTGGTCACCGGTGACTTTGCGGCACATTTCCCCGGCCTTCCGAACCTGACATTCGACGAATACCGGTCCATGACCGAGAGCGCCTACGCGGCCCTGGAAGGTCTGCGCCACCATCTCCACGAGTTGATCGCCGAGGGCGACCGGGTCGTTTACCGCAGTACCAACGTCGGCAGGCATGTGGGGGAGATTGCGGGCGTTGCCGCAACGGGTAACGAGGTTTCCATTACTTCGCTGGCCGAGTTCCGCTTTGAGGATGGCAGGATCGCCGAGGTGTGGGTCGAGATGGATATCTTGAGCCTCACTCGTCAGACAGGCGCGGCCCGGGGGTAGGGAAGGGTCCTGCCGTGACTGTAGCCCGCTTCAAGTGGCCCGTGGCGCGCCTTGCCATAGTTCGGGAGGGGTCTTTCGCTCGTCGTACCCGCGCCTGCGCCAAGATTGATGTTAGCGTTTGCGGGGCGGTCTCCTTTCGCCATTACCCAGGGTAGGTGTTCATGTCCAAGTATTTCCTGACGGCCTGGGCGGCAGTTGCGTCGGCGATGCTGCTCGCGATCGCCTGTGGTGGTGACGTAAGCGAAACCGAGGAGGCCGATGTTGTCATCGTCCAGGCCCCCGGGACCAAATCCGAGGCCGACGAACAGGCCCGACTTGCCGCAAGGCCGGCCGGCCGGCTTGCCGAGGCCCGGATAGATCACGCCGCCGTGGCCCTTCAGGATGGCAGGTTGCTGGTCACCGGAGGCAAGGGGATCGTCAAGTACCCCAGAGGGTCGCTGACCGACACGGCCGAGCTGTTCGACCCCGAACTGCTCGACTGGGTGCTCACCGCCCCGATGCCGATGGCCAGGGAGTACCACAGGTCCGTCCTTCTCGAGGATGGGCGGGTCCTGGTCATGGGCGGGCGCGGGCCGACCTCGTACCCGGTGTCCGGGGCCCTGTTTGACCCGGCCTCCGAGGAGTGGTCTGCCGCCGCAGACATGGAGTCCGGGCGCGGCAACCACGAGGCCACCCTGCTCCTGGACGGTCGGGTACTGGTCACCGGTGGCAAGACCAGGGTTACCTACTTTGACAGTGGCGAAATTTACGATCCCGATTCCGACACATGGGCGGCGGCGGGCACCATGTCCGTCGCCCGCGCGTGGCACAGCGCCACCCGCCTCCAGGACGGGCGCGTTCTTGTGACCGGGGGCAAGCAGCTGGCAAAGCAGGCCCTGGCGCAGGTCGACATATTCGATCCCGCAGGCGGCGCCTGGTCCAGTGCTGCCGACCTTGCCACCGCCCGCAGGTCGCACAGCTCCAGCCTGCTTGCCGATGGGAGGGTCCTGGTCGTGGGAGGATACGGCCTGGACAAGGAGCCGCTCGCCTCTGCGGAGATATACGACCCGTCAACCGGTGAGTGGTCGCCAGCAGGCACCCTGCAGCATGCGCGGGCCGATCACACCTCCACGGTGCTGAGCGACGGGACTGTGCTGGTCGTCGGTGGAGTCGGCGAGGTCACCTTAACCGAGGTATTTGATCCGGAGACGGGCAACTGGGATGCGAGGGCCGAGCTCAACGAGCCACGCTACCTGCACACGGCCGCACTGCTGTCCGACGGCACCCTGATGGTCACCGGAGGCATCGAGGGCAGGGAGGATGGACGCAGGTCCGACACGGCGGAGATCTACGATCCCGGTCAGGACGTGTGGATCACCGGGGGCGGCGAGCCCGACGAGGCCCCGGTCGAAGAGCAGCCGGCCGGCGAGTAAGGGCGACCCCTACCGTCCCTGCGCCCTGCGCCTTCGGTCCGGATATTCAGGACCGAGCCCGGGCTCAGTCGCCTGAGGTCACCCGCCTGAGCCAACATGCGATGCGCTCGATTTCGGGTGTAACCCCCTCGAGCTTGTGCTCGACGTAGTCGAACGTATGGTCGAAGCCACCGGGTACCGATAGCGTTGTCGGCACGTTCGCGTTGGCGAGCGCCTTGGTCATGGCCAGCGTGTTGCTCAGCAGCGAGTCCTCGTCTCCGCAGACCAGGTAGCAGGGTGGGAACTCCGATAGGTGAGGCGAGAGTATTGGACTGACCAGAGGATCGCGCTGGCGACCGAGGAAGTTGGGCCCGAGGTAGGCCCGGTTGAAGGCCACCTCCACCCAGCCCAGGTTCGAGAGGGGCTCGGCCATCATCAGGGGAAAGTCGAAGACGCCGTAGTAGAGCAGGGCGCCTGAGAATCTCACCGGCACCTGCGCGAGGTCACCGCCGTCGACCGCGCCCGCGTCGCCGTGCAGGGTGTGTATGGTGGCGGCTGACAGGTTGGCACCGGCCGAATCGCCGCTTATGACCAGGTTGGCGCCGTCTCCCCTGAACTCTCCTATGTTTAGCGTGACCCAGCGGGCCGCGTACACCGTGTCCTCCGGGGCGTTGGGGAAGGGACGCTCCGGCGCGAGGGAGTAGTCCAGGTTGACGATCACGAATCCCTGCTCGGCCAGCCTCATCGTCTTTCGCCTGACGCCGACCGGCGAGCCGACGCACCAGCCGCCACCGTGCATGTACAGGATCACGGGGAACGGTCCGTCCCCTTCCGGGACGTAGATTTCCGCCGTCAGGTCCCATCCGTCCCGTCGGCGCAGCACGACTCGCTCGTGGATCTCCGCCATCTGAGGCATATCGGTGTTCAGGTGCGTAAAGTCCATGGCCGCCCGGATGTGGGGGAGTTCGTCGATCGACTGGACCGGCGGGGCATCGACCTGCTCGCCCACAAGCAGCGATATCCAGTTGTTGTTGTTCGGATGCGGCAATTTTCCCTCCTTCGGCCATCTGATGACGGGGCCGTGGGGGACATTTTAGATCAGCATGGACAGTCACCAACGGACCCGGTGGAACAGGCGTCGACGAGTATGTGAATGTAGGCACAAATGCCTTGTCCGTCCCATAAGTCGTCTGCTATAGTCCAACCAATGTTCGACCACGACGTAATCGTCATCGGCGCCGGCTTGGCGGGCATGCGGGCCGCGCTGGCAGCGGTTCAGAACGGAGCCGACGTCGCGGTGGTCACCAAGGTCTATCCCGTTCGCAGCCACTCCAACGCCGCCCAGGGCGGCATCAACGCGGCTCTCACCGATCGGGGCGACAACTGGGAAGACCACGCGTTCGACACCATCAAGGGGTCCGATTATCTGGCCGATCAGGATGCCGTTGAGTTGATGGCCCAGGAGGCCGGTGCCGAGGTGATCGGCATGGAGCACATGGGCGCCACATTCAACCGCGACGAGACGGGACACCTTGGCGTGCGCGCGTTCGGCGGCCAGCGGGAAGCACGGACATTCTTCGTGGCGGACTTTACCGGGCAGGCGCTGCTGCACGTGCTGCACGAGCAGGTCATCAAGTCCGGAGTCCGCGTCTACGAGGAGTGGTTCGTAACGAGCCTGGTCATGGACGATGGAAGGTGCGCCGGCGCCGTAGCGATGGACATGCGCACCGGGGATCTCCACTACCTTCGCGCCAAGGCCGTGATCATGGCCTCAGGCGGCGTGGGCAGGGTCTTTGAGCCGAGCACCAACGCCCTGATATGCACCGGGGACGGCATCGCCCTTGCCTACCAGGTTGGTGCCGGGATCATGGACATGGAGATGGTCCAGTACCATCCGACGACGCTCAAGAGCAATGGAGCGCTGATGTCGGAGGCCGCTCGCGGGGAGGGCGCCTACCTGATCAACTCCGAGGGCGAGCGCTTTATGGAAAGGTATGCCCCCAACATGATGGAGTTGGCCTCCCGCGACGTTGTATCCCGCTCGGAACAGACGGAGATCAACGAGGGCAGGGACGTGGACGGATGCGTCCTGCTGGATGCGCGCCATCTCGGCGAAAAGCTGATAAACGAACGGTTGAGCCAGATCCGGCAGCTGGGCATCGACTTCGCCGGCAAGGACCTAGCCTACGAGCCGGTGCCCATACGGCCCGGCATGCACTACATCATGGGAGGCATCCGGACTGACGTGGATGGCCTGACAACGATCCCCGGACTCTACGCCGCCGGTGAGACGGCCTGCGTCAGCGTCCATGGTGGCAATCGGCTGGGGGCCAATTCGCTGCTCGACACCCTTGTTTTCGGACGGCGGTCGGGACAGCATGCGTCGGAGTGGGTCAAGGGGCAGCGGGCTCCTTCCGGCGGCGAGTCGGTCGAATGCTCGGAGAACCGCCGTCTGCAGTCGATGCTCGACCGCACAGAGGGCGAGCTTTTCGGTCCGGTCCGCATGGAGCTGGGCGTGACGATGAACCGGCATCTGGCGGTCTACCGTGATCAGGCCGGCATGGAGGAGGCCCGCGCGACCCTGGCCAAGCTAAGGGAGCGCTACGAAGGTGTGGCGGTGCATGACAAGGGCAGGGTGTTTAACACCAACCTGATATTCACGCTTGAGCTAGGCTTTATGCTCGACTGTGCCGAAACGATCATAGCCGGAGCCTTGGAGAGGAAAGAGAGCAGGGGAGCGCACACGAGAACGGACATCCCGGATAGGGACGACGCGCAGTGGCTAAAGCACATCGTGGTTAGCAAGGGAGAGGAGACGCCGAGCATTGAATATGCCCCGGTGACGATCACCCGGTGGCAGCCTCAGGAGCGCAGCTACTAGTCGTCGCCGACAGGTGCAGGAGTTGGCCTGTTTGTCCCGGTTGCACCGGGGCGAGCCGGCGAAACGAGCCGATATGGAAGTTACCCTCAGCGTAAAGAGATACGATCCGGAAGCCGACAGACCGGAGTCCTTCTACCAGGATTTCAGGATTGAGGTCGACGAGACGGCGACGGTTCTCGACGGGCTCATAAAGGTTCGCGAGGAGATAGACGGCACACTGGCGCTGCGGTGCTCGTGCCGTAGCGCGATCTGCGGATCGTGCGCGATGCGCGTTAACGGCCGCGGAGTCCTAGCCTGCAACACCAAGCTCTCCGATCTCAGCTCGGGTGGCAATGGCGCCGTCGTGGTGGAACCCGCCGGCAACATGGGACTGCTAAAGGACCTCGTCGTCGAGTTCGACGTCCACTGGGACAAGGTCAGGGCCATCGACCCCTGGCTCAAGCCGTCCGGCCCACCGCCTGAGCAGGAGTACATAGCATCAGAAGAGGACATGCTTCACCTTGCCGGTGTCATGGGCTGCATACAGTGCGGGGTTTGCGTGTCGGACTGCACGGTGCTGGAGGTAGACGACAACTTCCTGGGGCCGGCCGCCCTGGCAAAGGCATACCGTTTCGTGGCCGACCCGCGGGACGATACGGCGATCGACCGTCTGGGGGATCTCAATAGATACGGCGGTATATGGGACTGTACGCGATGCATGCAGTGCGTGCAGGTGTGCCCGAAGGGAGTCGATCCCATGGGCCGTATCATGTCCATGAGAGAACTGGCGATGGGGGCTGGCTACATGGACAACAACGGTGCCCGGCACGCCGTCGCGTTCGCCGACATCGTCGAGCGCAACGGCCTGCTCAATGAGTTCTGGCTCACCATCAAGACGTTCGGCGTGTTCAACGTTCCCGAGATGTTCAAGCTCGCGCCGATCGGGATCAAGGCATTTTTCCGGGGCAAGATGCCGCCGGTGGCGTTTGAGAAGATACCGGGCTCCGATGACGTCGCACGCATCTTCGAAAGGGTGGAGAGGCGAAAGTGAAGTACGCCTTTTACCCCGGCTGCGTTGCCCGCGGGGCATCTCCGGAACTTTACGTGGCCACGCTGGAAGTGTGCTCCAAGCTGGGGATCGAGCTCGACACGCCCTCGCTTGAGGCAGCCTCATGCACCGGAGCGGGGGTCCTTCAGGAAAAAAGCCAGCGACTCGGTGACACGCTGAACGCCCGCACGTTTGCGCTTGGAGAGCGCTCGGGCCTTCCGATCATGACCATATGCAGCACCTGCCAGGGCGTAATGGGGCAGGCCGAAAAGCGGCTTGAGGACGCAGGCTACAGGGCCTCCGTCAACGCAGACCTTGAGGAGGAGGGTCTGGAGTACACAGGAAGGCAGCGGGCCCGTCACCTGCTCTGGATACTGGTGGAGGACTACGGCCTGGACAGGCTGAGGGAGAGGGTCGTCCGGCCACTAGGCGGGCTCAGGATAGCGCCCTTTTATGGTTGCTACATCGTTCGACCGGAAGACGCACTCGGCTTCGACGAAAATCCTGAGCGCAGGAACTCGCTCGAGATGGTCATAGAGGCTGTGGGCGCCCAGGTGGCCGACTTTCCGGGCAAGTCGGCTTGCTGCGGCTTTCCGATCCTCACCATCAATCAGACCAACTCCATGAAGATGGTCTCCAACCACACCCTGGCCGCCAAGCGTGAGGGAGCGACCGCCATGGTGACGCCCTGTCCGCTGTGTCACCTCAACCTGGATGGCTACCAGCCCACCGCGGCCAGGCAGGTCGGACGGCCGATTGACCTGCCGATCCTTCACCTGCCGCAGCTGCTCGGACTGGCCCTGGGGGTCGATCCCGAGGTGCTCCGGCTCAACAAACACATCGTCGAGACGGACAAGGTGCTCTCTGCGATGGAGCTCAGGCCCTAGGCCTCCGTTCTGCCGGTGGCCCGTCGGCCACGCGGGTCAGAAGGAGTTCATCACCTCGACCAGCTCCCGGACGGCGTCGGCAGACCTGCACAGCGCCGCCTGCTCTTCGGCCGTCAGGTCGAACTCCACGATCTCCTCGACCCCTCCGGCTCCCAGCTTGACCGGCACGCCCACGTAAAGACCGTCGATACCGTACTGGCCGGTGAGATACGCGGTGCAGGGCAGAATGAGCTTCCTGTCCATGAGGATCGACTCCACCATCTGGACTATGGAGGCCGACGGGGCGTAGTAGGCACTGCCGGTCTTTAGGAGGCCGACGATCTCCGCCCCGCCGTCGCGCGTGCGCTGGACGATCTCGCTGAGGCGCTGCTCAGCGATAAGGCTTGTGACAGGCACGCCGCCGACGGTGGTCGGTCCCACGGTAGGCACCATCGTGTCGCCGTGGCCGCCGAGCACGTATGCCTGGACCACATCGACGGACACGTTTAGCTCCTGTGCAAGGAATGTACGGTATCGGGCAGTATCGAGGATCCCGGCCATGCCAACCACGCGCTCGGCGGGGAATCCGCTCACCTTGAGGGCATGCTGCGCCATCGCGTCAAGCGGATTGGTGACGATCAGCAAGATCGCTTCTGGAGAGCGCTCGGCGATCTCTGACACCACGCTGGAGACGATCCGCATGTTCGTCGACAAAAGGTCGTCTCGACTCATGCCAGGTTTTCGCGCCACCCCGGATGTGACTACGACGATGTCCGATCCCGCGGTCTCTTCGTAGCCGTTGGTGCCCACTATCTTGGCGTCCGAGCCGACCACCGGTCCCGATTCCAGGATGTCCAGGGCCTTTCCCTGCGGCAGGCCCTCGACGATGTCAACGAGTACCAGGTCGGCGTATCCGGCATCGAATACGCGCTGCGCGCAGGTAGCCCCGACGTTGCCTGCACCCACTACAGTGATCTTGGATCTCATGCCGCCTCCGCTCTGACGTAGTCGCCCCATCGGGCCTCCACGTCCGGATCCTCGACCGTAGCCATGACATAGTCCCCGTACACTTCGGCCGTGGCTCCGGTATCGCGCCCTGTGATTACGACTCTTCGCTCGTATTGGCCGCAGATGTCCAGTGCCTTGTGAAGCCGGCCGCCCAGGTCCGAATAGCCGATGTGTTCCATAAGCATCGCCCCCGCCCTCAGCAAGGAACTGGGGTCTGCGTATTGGGCCCGGCCCTCTGTAACCATCCTCGGTGCGCTGCCGTGAATCGCCTCGAACATAGCGTAGCGCCGTCCGAGGTTGGCAGAGCCCGCAGTGCCCACTCCGCCCTGGATCTCCGCGGCCTCATCCGTAAGGATGTCCCCGTACAGGTTAGGAAGGGCCAGTACCTGGAAGTTGCTCCTGCGCTTCTCATCGATCAGCTTGGCGGTCATTATGTCGATGTACCAGCCCTCCCAGTCGATCCCCGGGTAGTGGTCGGCGACCCTCTCGGCAACCTCCAGGAACTTGCCGTCGGTGGTCTTGACCACATTGGCCTTGGTCACGATCGTGACGTTCTTCTTGCCCGCGCGCTTGGCGTGCGCAAAGGCCGCATCCAGCAGGCGCTCCGAACCCTGCGTGGTCGTTACCCGAAAGTCGATCGCCAGGTCCGATGTTACGTCGATACCCCGATCACCAACGGCGTAGATGTCCTCGGTGTTCTCGCGGAAAAAGGTCCAGTCGATACCCAGCCTTGGGATTCGTATCGGCCGGACGTTGGCAAACAGGTCCAGTTCCCTGCGCATCGCCACGTTTGCCGACTCAATGTTTGGCCAGCCATCGCCCTTCTCCGGAGTGTGTGTGGGGCCCTTCAGGGTCACATGGCACGACTTGATCTCGGCCAGTACGTCATCCGGAATAGCCTTCATCTGCGCCGCGCGATTCTCAATGGTCAGCCCGTCGATGTTGCGAAACTCGACCTTACCGGCTTCGGTTTCGTCGAGCAGCAGATGTTCCATAACCCGCCTGGTCTCCGCGCTGATGGCGGGCCCGATACCGTCGCCCCCCAGCATGCCGATCACGATCGGCGACACGGTCGCGTAGTCGATCCATGCGGTGTCCCGCTTCATCCGTTCGATGCGAATGAACTGCTGCTCGATGATCTCTGCGAAGTGGGCCTGTGCGGCCCTCACGGCGCTTTCGTCAGACAAATGCTCGACTCCTTTTCTCTAGTGGGGTGCGATGACCGCCAGCGTCACGCCCTTTTCAACCCTCGTACCTGCCCCGACCGGCAGCGACCTGATGGTACCGGCGATCGGGGAGGGTAGCGAGTTCTCCATCTTCATCGCCTCCATTACCAGCACCTGCTCACCTTCTTCCACCGCCTGACCCTCGCTGACCAGGTGTCTGAGGACCAGGCCCGGCATGGGGGCGGACAGCAGGGTATCCCGTCCGCCTCGTCCCGGCTCCACGAGGACCGGCTCCCCACCACGTGGGTCAACCTCGACGAAGAACCGCTCGCCGTCTACGTAGACGTCAAACGCTCTGGCCCCGGGGCTTCGATCAATGGTGCCGGGGCTAGCCGCGGCATCGCCTGCTCCTGACGAATCCTGGCTCGGCCGCATCTCCTCGGGCACGGGGTCAAGCCCGTGCTTGATGCGCAGGAACCGGAGTCCGGTTGTGGGGTAAAGGGCGTAGGTCAGGACGTCGTCTTCTTCTGCCGTGATTTCGGCGACCGCCTCACGGGCCGCTTCAAGCTCTGGTTCGATGACGTCCGCCGGGCGTCCGGACGGGGGCTCTGCTCCACCTCCTGCCTGCTCGAGCACCGTATCCCTGACCTGCGGATCCACCTGCGAGACGGGCCTGCCGTACATACCGACAACGTAGTCGCGCACCGTCTGCGATACCATCCTGTACCGGCCGAACAGCACGTTGCTAACGGCCTGTGACCCCACCATCTGGCTCATCGGCGTCACCAGGGGTGGGTACCCGAGATCTGCCCGCGTCCTAGCGACCTCCGCCAGGACCTCGTCCAGACGCTCGATCGCATCGGCCTCTCGCAGTTGGGAGATCAAGTTGGAGGTCATTCCGCCGGGAATCTGGTGGCTGAGCACCTTGGCGTCGATCACCGCCGTCCTCGGGGTCTTTAGCAGCTCGGCGTACCTGGGCAGCATGGCTTCCAGCCTGTCCGATAGGACCAGGAGTCGGTCCAAGTCAAGGCCCGGATCACGTGAAGAACCCATCATTGTCACCAGGAGCGGTTCGATCGCCGGCTGCGAGGTGCGCAGTGCAAGGGGAGAAAGGCACGTGTCAACCGCGTCGGCACCGGCTTCAATGGCCTTGAGGACCGTCATTGAAGCCATGCCCGAGGTGTAGTGGGTGTGCAGCTGCACCGGAACGGCCACTTCCGACTTCAGGGCGGCCACCAGCTCATATGCGTCGTACGGGGCGAGGAGGCCGGCCATGTCCTTGATGCCGATACTGTGGGCGCCCAGGTCCTCGAACCGCTTCGCCTTGCCCACGTAGTAGTCCAGGTTGTAGATGGGACCTCCCATCCTGGCCTCGGTCACCGAGTAGCAGATGGTCATCTGAAGGTGTCGCCCCTCACTTCTGACGGCGTCGGCGGCGGCGGTCAGGTTCCATTCGTCGTTGAGTGCATCGAAGACCCGGAAAATATCGACGCCGTTCTCCGCCGAGCGGTGGACGAACGCCCTCACGACATCGTCTGGGTAGCTTCGGTAACCCACCAGGGACTGGCCGCGCAGCAACATCTGCAGCGGCGTGTTGGGGACTAGCCTCTTGAAGGTGCGCAGCCGCTCCCAGGGATCCTCGCCGAGAAAACGGGTTGCGACATCGAAGGTTGCCCCGCCCCAGACCTCCATAGAGTGGAAGCCGACGGCATCCATGTCCGCCGCAAGCGGAATCAGGTCCTCGGTGCGTATCCGCGTCGCCAGCAGGCTCTGGTGTGCGTCGCGAAAGGTCGTGTCGGTGATCCTTACCGGGTCCGCCATGCACCTCTCGCCGTTGCGGTGTAACCCGGAGCACTGCCTCTCATGCTCTGCCAGGCCATGTTCTTCCATGAACTGAGGGGGGTGGCCCGATTGATCCTGGGTATGGCCTCCAAGCTGTCGGTCCTGGTGATGACTTCGTCTGGCTCCGGGGACCGGTCCTCGAGCACATCAGGCGACTGAAGGAACATAGCAACCGCGGCGGTGATTGCGGCTCTCTTGCGAGCCGACGGATCCGCCTGCTCCGGATTCAAAGCGGGATGCTCCCGTGTTTCTTGGGAGGAAGCACCTCACGTTTGTTGGAGAGCATTTCCAGGGCGCTTATGAGCTTGGGCCTCGTAAGGGCTGGCTCAATCACATCGTCGATGAGACCCCGGCCTGCGGCCACGTACGGATTCATCAACCGTTCCCGGTATTCATCGATCCGCTGGGCGCGGACGGCGGCCGGGTCCGCCGCCGCCCTTAACTCGGCTCTGTGAACAACGTTTACGGCACCCTCCGCGCCCATCACTGCAACCTCGCCGGTGGGCCACGCGTAGTTGATATCGCCCTTGAGCATCTTCGAACTCATCACTATGAATGCGCCACCGTAAGCCTTTCGCAGCAGGACGCTCACCTTCGGCACCGTGGCCTCCGCGTACGCGTATATGAGCTTTGCTCCGTGCCTGATTATGCCCCCGTATTCCTGTGCCGTACCCGGCATGAACCCCGGAACGTCGATGAAGGTCACCACGGGTATGTTGAATGCGTCACAGAAGCGCACGAACCGTGCTGCCTTCGTGGAGGCGTTTATGTCCAGGACGCCGGCCAGGTTCTGCGGCTGCTGAGCGACCATACCCACGGGTCTGCCGGCGAGACGGGCAAATCCGACCACGACGTTTCGAGCCCACAGGTGATGCACCTCCATGAAATCGCCGTTGTCTGCGACCCTGCCGATGATCTCGAGCACGTCGTACGGAAGGTTGGCGTCCTCCGGTATGATCCGTTCCAGTTCCGGGTCCGGCTCGTCTGAATCGCCGCCCGGGGCGGCTATCAGGGGTGGCTCCTCAGAGTTGTTGGACGGCAGATACGCAATGAGTCTGCGCACCTGCTGCAGACACTCCTGTTCTGTCGAAACGCTGAAGTGAGCCACTCCACTTCTTGAAGAGTGGCTGTGGGCTCCCCCCAGCTCCTCGTGCGAGACCTCTTCACCGGTCACCGCCTTGATCACGTCGGGGCCCGTTATGTACATCTGCCCGACGCCGCTGACCATGAATATGAAATCAGTCAGGGCAGGGGAGTAGGTCGCTCCCCCGGCGGCCGGGCCGAGTATGACGGATATCTGCGGTATCACCCCCGAGGAGCGTGTATTGCGCAGGAAGATATCCCCGTAGCCGGCCAGGCTGTCGACCCCCTCCTGAATGCGCGCTCCGCCGGAGTCGATCAATCCTACGACCGGCGCGCCGCTTCCCAATGCGAGGTCCATGACCTTGCATATCTTCTGGGCGACCACCTCCGAGAGTGAGCCACCGAGCACGGTGAAGTCCTGCGAGTACAGGAAGGTGAGGCGCCCGTGGACCTTGCCGTAGCCTGTTACAACGGCATCGCCAAGGTAACGTTTATCGGCGAGGCCGAAGTCAGTTGCCCTGTGAGTTACGAAGGGGTCAAGCTCCTGGAAGGAGCCCTCGTCTAGGAACAGGTCGATGCGCTCTCTAGCGGTGAGTTTGCCCCGCCTGTGCTGGGCATCGATCCTCTCGGGTCCCCCACCTTCTTGGGCCCGCTTGCGCAGGTCCTGGAGCTCGTCCAGCTTCCTATCCCGGTGTCGGCGGACGACCATGTTTGAACGAGTCCTGCTACACGTGGAATAATCCCCTGAAAGCTAGCAAATATCCGACCTTTCCGCAAGTTTACAGACGCTTGGAAGGGTCAGCGTATTCCGCCGCCACCCGCAGCGTTTTCAGCGTGTCTATACTCCCGAAGCCAACAGCCAAACAGCCCACGCCGATTGGAGGTCGCGCCTTCGAGTGGGGCAGTAAGACGTTTGTAATGGGCGTGATCAACGCCACCACAGATTCATTCTCGGGCGATGGCATAGCCAGCAATGTTGGCCGCGCCGTTGAAATGGCCAGGTCATTTTCCGAATGGGGTTGTGACATCGTCGACGTAGGAGGGGAGTCGACGAGGCCTGCTCTGACATACGCCGACGCCGCTCCCACCTCGGAGGCAGAGGAGCTGGAGCGGGTAGTGCCGGCGATTGAGGCGATAGCCCGCGCCGTCGATATACCGGTCTCGGTCGATACGTACAAGGCATCCGTGGCGCGGGCAGCCGTCCAGGCCGGAGCCTCGCTGGTCAACGACGTCTGGGCGCTGCAGCGAGACCCGCAGATGATCCGGGTCGTTGTAGAGACGGGAGTCGCGGTGGTGCTTATGCACAATCAGGATCACGCCCGGTACCACGATCTCGTCCCTGACGTGATCAAGCGTCTCGGGGAGCTTCGCGATTGGGCGATCAGTTCCGGTGTCGCGCGCGAGAAGATAATTCTTGACCCCGGAGTGGGGTTCGGGAAGACGGCTCGGCAAAACCTCGATTTGCTCGGGCGCCTGGATGAACTCCAGACGCTGCGGGCTCCGGTTTTGGTCGGCACCTCCCGTAAGTCCACGATCGGTAGGGTGCTCGGTCTGCCCGCCGATCAGAGGATCGAGGGGACCTCGGCGACGGTCGCCCTATCGATTGCAGCGGGAGTCGACATCGTGCGAGTTCACGACGTGCGCGAGATGGTGCGGGTCGCCCGCATGAGCGATGCTGTCATCAGGGGTTGGTGCTCCCGGTAGGCCGCCGGCCGGCTATCGCTCGTGGCCTGAAGGAAATAACAGATTGGCGGCTGGAAGGATGGCAGGGGCTCACCGGGCATATCTGGGACTGGGATCCAACCTGGGTGACCGTCTCGCAAACCTGAGAGCTGGCCTTGAGGAGATCGAGAGACGGGCCGGCCCGACGTGCACCTCCCTGGCATACGAAACCAACCCTGTCGGCATTGTGGACCAACCGTCCTTTCTCAATGCGGCCTGCCGGATAGAGACGAATCTCAGCCCCGGCGACCTCCTCGGGGCGATGCTGGCCACGGAATCTGCGCAGGGCCGGGTCCGATCAGTCAGGGGCGGTCCGCGGACGCTGGACCTCGATTTGCTCCTCTACGACGACCTGATAGTGGACGAGCCGGGGCTGATCGTACCGCACCCGCGCATGCACGAACGGGCGTTCGTGCTGGTGCCCCTGGTCGAGATAGCTCCCAACGTGCTCGACCCGGTGTCGGGTCTGTCAGCACAACAGATGCTCGACCGCCTGCCACGTCCTCTCGGTGTCGGCAGGGCCTTAACGTTGCGCGATTGACACAAGCCCTTTAGGCTCCATCTCCGCGTCGTAGGCCCAGGTCCAGCTACTGGGGATCCTGGTGCTTTCTTGGCAACAGGTTGGGGATGCCGTCCTCAATCGGGTACTGGATTCCAGAGGCGAGGCACGTCAGGCCTCCGGTCAATACCTCCCCATCGACCTGCTTGCCTATGGACAGGGATAGCTCCGCTTTGCACACGGGACAGATCAGCATGTCGGCCAGTTCCTCTTTCATGTCGCCCTGCGGTGTTGCGTCCCCGTGCCCGGGAGTTGCCCGGTGCGCAATTATAGGGCCCTAGCCCGATCGCAAGGCGATTTCGAAAAGGACCCTCAACACGTCGGAGAGCAGGAACACGACTATGCCGATTACCGTCACTCCGTTATAGCCAGACAGTGCCGAGCGAGCGAGCGCCAAGGGTCCGCCGTCCCTGCCTGCATCATGCCTTGCTGTCTCGTACGTGGCCATGAGTGCGGATGACCGCCGCTCCATCTGAACCAAAATGAACATCCAGACGGACAGGGCCACCTTGACGGCCAAGACGGTCACGTAGGCCACGTTTGTCGCATCGTCGGTGAGCCGGTTGAAGGCCAGGATCGCCCCCGATGCAACCAGCACGACGATGGACAGATCGACCAGGGTCCGAAACCGCTGGGCGGCTGCCCTGGCAACGGCACCGTAGCGGTCACTATGTTTTCGGACTGCCGGGCCCAGCATCAGGAGAAAGAATATGCAGCCGCCGATCCATGCTGCGGCGACCACTATGTGGAGCCACCGGACAACCAAGACGAATGCGTCAGTAGCGCTCATGTTGGGGCGCAGATCTTTGCACAGGCGCTCGGCGCCGGCAACCGGCCCCTGGCCCCTCTAGTTCAGAGCTTCGGCTATCAGCTCGTCCAGCTTCTCAGCGTCCAGGATTCCCGACCATTTGCGGACCACCTGGTGGTCCTTGTTAAGGAAGATTGTCGTAGGGAAACCGGAAACCTCGTAGTCGACAAGGATTTCGCCGTCGGCGTCGGGACCGACAGCATAGGTGATGCCGAACTCGTCGATGAACTGCTGTCCGTCCTCTACCGTGTCAAGCACGAGGCTCTGGATACCCACGAACTCCACCCCGTTTGCCGCATGCTTTATTGACGCCGCCTCCAGGTCCGGCATCTCCAGCCGGCACGGCGGACAGGACGGGTACCAAAAGTTGAGCACTACCGGCTTGCCCTCGAGGTCGGAGAGGCTCAGTGAAGAGCCCTTGTCGTGGCCCTCGTTGCCAAAGAGCGTTATCTGAAAATCCGGGGCCGGCTGGCCTGCGGCGGATGGAGCTTCATCGTTCGAGCATGCGATGGTGACGAGAACTCCCAGCAGGACCGCCGCGACGATCGCCCTCGAAATGCTCAGTGCCGCGTGCCGTTTCGATCTTGTGGTCATGTGCATCGGCGATTCACTCTCAATCAAAGTTAGACCACACACCTGTGTGGAACTCCTTGCCTAGTAGATACGCAGGGGCGACAAGCCGGGATGCATCCGACACTAAACACACCTTCCGCCTCCACGGGTGCTCGACCGCCTGAGAGTCAGATCAGCTGTTCATCCTCCGAGATGAGTCCGGACGCATGCTCCAGCGGAACCACAGCCCTGTCTTCGGGTACGTCGGCCGCCTTCAGTGACAACTGGAGCGCCTTCCGCGGATCGACACCGGTATTGTATTCCCCTCCAGGGCGAACTCGGGACGCCTCGTGTCTGATATCGCGAGCTATGGAGGCGATGAAGTGAGCTTCCGACAGGGCCGCGCGCAGTGGCACGTCGGATAGGTAAGCCTCGTCCTCGCCGATATCGTAACCCTTAGCCGTGCCACCGAGACCGCAGGCCCCGCCGCATCGGAGTTCTACGTGACACCGGGTGCATTTCGGCCGGCTACCGACCCAGGCGGGCTGCTAGATCTCGGTCTAGACCCTCTATGGGCACGCGGGTCTGACCCATTGAGTCTCGATCCCGGATCGTCACCGCCATGTCTTCAAGAGAGTCGAAATCGACCGTCACGCAAAGTGGCGTGCCAACCTCGTCCTGGCGCCGATACCTGCGGCCAATGCTCTGCGTGTCGTCGTACTGGACAACTCCCTCTACCGATATGGCGGAACGGATCGAGTCGAACACTCTCCGGGCAAGGCTTGATACCGGCTCCTTCTTGGAGAGCGGTAGCACGGCTACCTTTACGGGCGCCACCGATGGATGCAGTTTGAGCACTACGCGGGTCTCGGGCCTTCCCTTGGCGTCCGGGGCCACGTCCTCTGTGTAGGCGTCAACCAGGATGGCCATCACCGCCCGGTCGATGCCGAAAGATGGCTCGATGACGTAGGGAACTACGTGCTGCTTTTGCTGATCGTCAAAGTAGGAAAGTTCGCGGCCGGTCGCTTCGCTGTGCGCCTTAAGATCGTAGTCCGTGCGGTTGGCTATCCCAGCCAGTTCGCCCCATCCCCAGGGGAATTCATACTCGATGTCGTGCGTGGCCTTTGAGTAGTGAGACAACTCGTCTGCCTCATGCTCTCGGACGCGAAGCGCAGACTCCCTGAGACCCATTCCGACGTACCAACGCTGCGCCTCTTCGACCCAGCGTTCATGCCAGGAACCGTCGGTGCCGGGCGGGACGAAGAACTCGATTTCCATCATCTCGAACTCCCGGGTCCTGAAGATGAAGTTCCCCGTGGTTATCTCGTTGCGGAACGCCTTGCCCACCTGGGCGATGCCGAACGGCGGCCGCCTTCGTGTCGCGGTCTGGACGTTATCGAAGTTTACGAAGATGCCCTGGGCCGTCTCCGGTCGCAGATATGCCTCGGATGCGGAGTCTTCCACGGGGCCTAGAAACGTCTTGAACATCAGGTTGAACTGGCGTGCTTCCGAAAGGCCACCGCCACAATCGGGACACGACTCGCCGGACAGCTGATCGGCGCGATATCTAAGGTGGCAGTCCCTGCACTCTGAGAGGGGGTCGGTGAAGCTGGAAACGTGTCCGCTCGCCTCCCATACCCTGGGATGCATCAAAACGGCCGAATCAAGGCCGACCATGTCGTCGCGGTCCAGTACGAAACGGCGCCACCAAAGCTCCTTCACGTTGCGCTTGAGCTCAACGCCGAGAGGCCCGTAGTCCCACGTCGATCCCAGACCGCCGTAGATCTCGCTGCTCTGGAAGACAAAACCGCGCCGCTTGGCCAGCGACGCGAGCCTCTCTATGCTGACTTTGTGTTTAGTTTTGGTCAAAATGCTGACGCTCTTACCGTCATTCTAACGCCCCGTAGACCGATCCAACCGGCTGGTTCCAGCGCGGGGCCACCGGAAAGGCTGGACGTCGATTTTGGCGCCCTGTCGGGCTCCTGCCGGCCATCTAAGTCGAAGAGCAGGTGCGGCCTACGGGTGGAGTGTGCGAAGTGGCAGCCGGCCCTTGGTCCTGCCAGGTTTCCCGCTTGAGTGCAGTTCGCTCCGTTAGAGAAATAGCGGTCCGAAGACGAGGGCCACGACCGACATGAGCTTAATCAGGATGTTGAGCGAAGGCCCTGACGTATCCTTGAACGGGTCTCCGACCGTGTCCCCGACGACAGCGGCGTCATGATCGGAAGAGCCCTTTCCTCTCAGGTTACCCGCTTCTATGAATTTCTTGGCGTTGTCCCAGGCACCGCCGGAGTTGGCCATCATCACGGCGAACAGGAACCCGGTGGCTATCGCTCCAACTAGCATTCCGCCCAGGGCCTCGGCACCCAACGCCACGCCTATGACGATCGGGGCCACCACCGCCAGCAGTCCGGGAAGAATCATCTCGCGCATCGCGCCCTTCGTGCTAATGTCGACGGCGCGGGCGTAGTCGGCCTCGGCCGTGCCTTCGATAAGGCCCTTGATCTCGCGGAACTGGCGCCGAACCTCTTGCACCATCGAGTTGGCGGCACGTCCCACGGCCTGCATAGTCAGGGCCGCGAACAGGAACGGAAGCATGGCACCTATGATCACGCCCATCAGCACGTAGTGATCGAGCAGGTTGAAGACATCAACGCCGGTTACGACGGAGTAGGCCGCCATCAGGGCCAGGGCGGTGAGGACCGCAGAGCCTATGGCGAACCCCTTGCCGGTGGCGGCCGTGGTGTTGCCTAGCGAGTCGAGTGCGTCAGTGCGCTCGCGGACCTTGGGATCAAGACGCGCCTGCTCGGCTATCCCGCCGGCATTGTCCGCCACCGGTCCGTAGGCGTCTGTCGCCAGGGTGATACCGAGCGTTGACAGCATGCCTACCGCCGCCAGTGCAACGCCGTACGTATCGGCCAGCCAGTAGGCAAGACCCATGGCGACGACGACTACCACTCCCGGTATGAACGTGCTGAGCATCCCCAGCCCCAGTCCGCCGATGATGATCGTGGCGGGGCCGGTCTCGGCCTGCTTTGCAAGGTCGCGGGTGGGCTTGAACTCGTACGAGGTGAAATATTCGGACGAGGTCCCGATGATCTGCCCGGCCAACAGTCCGATGACCACCACCCAGAACAGCTTAAAGCTCAGGTCCATGACGCCGACCGCCACTCCTGTTGCCACCAGCACCAGCGCTCCCGCACCGAATATCCCGTACCTGAGGGACCACAGCAGGCTGCTCATGGAGGCTCCATCCTTGGTGCGGACCAGGAAGGTACCAATGATCGATGCGAAGATTCCCGAGGTCGCGACCAGGAGCGGGAGCATGAACAGGTCCGCGTCGAAATTGGCCTTGGTGTCCGAGATGTCGGCCATGCCCAGCGCTGCCGCACCGGCCGCGGCCAGGGCTATCGTCGCAATGATTGAGCCCACGTACGACTCGAACAGATCGGCACCCATGCCGGCCACGTCGCCCACGTTATCACCCACGTTGTCGGCGATCGTCGCCGGATTGCGCGGGTCGTCCTCGGGTATTCCCTGCTCGATCTTCCCAACCAGGTCCGCCCCTACATCCGCCGCCTTGGTGTAAATCCCACCGCCGACCCTCGCAAAGAGCGCTATCGAGGAGGCGCCGAAGCCAAAGCCGGCGACGATGTTGAAGTCCCTGAAGATCCAAAAGAGGATCGTCACGCCCAGCAACCCTATGCCGACCACCGATATGCCCATCACCGCCCCGGAGCTGAACGCGATTCTGAGCGCCGGGTTGAGTCCCTGCTGAGCCTTGACGGTGGTTCGCGTGTTTGCCCTGACGGCGATGCTCATGCCGATGAAACCGGCCATCGCCGAGCCGATCGCCCCTGCCAGGTAGGAAATCGCCGTCGAAGGCACGCTGCGATCCCAGTCGAGCTTGCCGATGACGTCGTAGTCGATGAAGAGGAGCAGGATGACGAACATCGCCACCACGAACAGGGACAGGAAGGTGTACTCGCGTGAGAGGAAGGCCATCGCGCCCTCTCTGATGGCCCGTCCGATGAACCGGACGGTCTCGTCGCCCTCATCCTGTCGCAGCAGGTTGAGGGTGAGAATCCCGCCGAACCCGAGAGCGACGGCACCGGCGATAATGGCCAATACGATGATCTCCATGCGACCTCCAAGAAAAAGCTCCCCCTAGGGACGACGCGCAAGGGGAAGCTTCATTAGCTGCATCTGGCGATGATACGCACCGAAACCTACCACAGGCTCTAAAGCCCGTACAACCCGCCGCCGGATAGTACGAATCGCGCCGTGCAGGGCTCTAGACAGCGGTCCTGCGTCGCGTTGTCCCCGACGGGCGCCGGAACCTGACCGACGCGTTCGGGAACCTGACGTTGGTAAGTGGAATCGAGTCTGTGAGCGCCCGAGACGATAACCGAGGTACGGGGGTTTACTATCCACCGTGGGCCGCCCGATCCATCACCGAGCTTTCGTCGCAGATTTCGCACCATCGAGTGCAGCAATTGCATGTCCTTTGACTAGTCGGCTCCCCGCACGTGCCTGAGCATCCGCATGTGGGTAGCGGGCCTTCCCGCATGCAGCACAAGCTGCTCTAGCAGGCGGAACTCCATCGGCCAGCTCGTCTTGACGAGCCATTTGACAGGGCTATCGGTCGATCGGCAATTCTGGGGATTGCGACACGCGAGTCTGTTCGACGCCAATTGCGTCCCAAGAATCAGCGCCCGGTAGAGCAGCACGGCACGCCTGCGATCGGCGTGAGCCAGTGGTTTCCAGGGAACGCACAGCCCTCTATTGACCATTAACGTCTAGCGGTGCCGTCCAGCCTCATCGGCTACGTTATCGGGTTTCCTAGCTGCCTTTGTGATTCGAATCACACATAGATTCAGACAGCCTGGCAATGTGATTCGAATCACATTGTTGACAGCCCTCTTCTCCCATGCTAGAAGGGTGCATCGCTGCCTGATCGCAGGGGAATTCACTGCTCAACACACTTGACGATTTGCCTGCCGCGCGGGGTCCCGACACCTGCCTCCGCGGCCAGCGGTCAAAGTGGACATCCCACCGTTCAGGGATCCCGGGCGGTGTTCTGTAGCGTCGATTTGTGAAGCTGTTTTCATTCGGAAGGGGTGAAACGTGAAACGTCTAGTGGTCCTGTTTGCACTCGCTGGTCTCCTCGGGTTGTTCGCTGCCGCCTGCGCGGGAGAGCCCGAGGTCGTGGTCGAGAAGGAGATCGTCGAGGTCGAAAGGGTAGTCGAGGTCCCGGTGGAGACCGAAAAGGTGGTGGAGGTGGTCAGGGAGGTTGAGGTCCCGGTCGAGACCGAGGTTGAGAAGATCGTCGAGACCGAGGTTGAGAAGATCGTCGAAGTCGAGGTCGAGAAGGTCGTCGAGGTCGAGGTCGAGAAGGTCGTCGAGATTGAGACCGAGAGAATCGTGATCAGCACGCCGACTCCACCCCCGACCGGCGCCCCGCGCTTTGGCGGAACATTGAGGGTGATCAGCCACGGAAGCGTCAGCAGTGTGGATCCCGTCTTCTCCTTGTTTGCCGTCGTTAACTACATCTCCAAGCAGTTCTACGAGCAGTTGTTTGCCTGGGATGGCGATCTGAACGCCCAGCCGCAGCTCGTGGACACATGGTCTGTTAGCGACGATGGCCTGGAGTACACCTTCACCGTACGCGCATCCAATTTCCACGACGGCGACACATTTTCTGCGGCGGACGCCGTGGCCTCGATCACCAGGTGGCGCGATGCAGGGACGCCGGCGGCTGGCATTATCCGCCGGTTCACCGATGACGACGCCTTTGACATCGTTGATCGGCAGACATTCACGTGGAATTTCAATGAGCCGCTGGGATCCACCATCTTCATACTCGGTATCCCCCACGGTGCGATGCCGATGATGAGAGAGGAGGACGCGGCCACCCCGTTTACGACCGCCGTCGCCGAGAGGATCGGCACGGGGCCATACAGGTTCGTGCGCTGGGATCAGGGCAACCGCGTAGTGTTGGAACGGTTCGATGAGTATTCGCCTAGGTCAGAGCCATTCCAGCCGGGCGGCTATATCGGGCACACGGTTGCCTACATCGACAAGATAGAGTTCCTTGAGATACCCGACGAAGAGACCAAGATGGCGGGCCTGGAGACCGGCGAGTGGGACGTTATCGAGTTCGCCGGGCTGGACTTTTTCAACCGTCTGAATGACAACCCCGACATCAATGTCACGACCTATGCGCCGGGCCTGAGATCAAACGTCTACCTCAACCCGCAGATCCCGCCATTCAGCTACAAGCTGGCCCGGCAGGCACTGCAGACCGGTGTGAAGATTGAGGACTTCATGTTCGCGCTCGGCGACCCGCAGCTGTGGCAGGTATGCGACGCCGTCTACTGGTGTGGCACCCCGCTAGAGACCCACGTGGGGTCGACCTTCGACGTGGAGCTGAGCGATGGCACCCATACCATCGGCTACAACGTCTACGATGTTCCGACCGCCCAGCAGCTTCTCGCAGAGTCGGACTACGCGGGTGAGACGACCATCATCCTGAACCCCACGGACCTTGCCGTCCTCACGCCACTCGGGCCGGTGCTCAAGCCGTTCATGGAGGAGATAGGCTTTAACGTGGAGATGCCGGCACTGGACTGGTCCACCATCACCAGCATGTTCGGCAATACGGACTCCTACAGCCTGGCCACCGACGCTTTCGAGCACTACTGCTGCGGCAGTCCCATACAGGATCACCTGATCTCCGGAACTCTGGACTTCATCATCAGGGATTCCGACCTGATCAACCTGCAGCTTGAGTTCGCCCGCGAGACCGACGCGGCCCGGCGTGCCGAGATCATCGACGAGATCCAGTCCGCGCGCTGGGAGAAGGTGACCTCGTTGCTGCTGGGTCAGTTCTTCCCAATGCACCCCAGCAGCGTCGACCTGAGGAACTGGGAGGTCAAAGCGGTCCCGTACTACGCGGGCACCTGGCTGGAAAGGCGTTGATCGTAGCTCCAGCCGCCGGGTAACCCTAAGTTGCCGATCTGTCCCGCGGGGCCTGCCAAGGGCTCCGCGGGACATTTTTTCCACTAGCCTATGGGACGAGGAGGATACATATGACCCAGCCCGCCCACCTGTTCAAGCCCGCTAATTTCCAGGCGCGTTACGACGTTAAGGTGCCGATGCGAGACGGGGTCGAACTCTCGGCCGACGTCTACCTGCCGAGAGACAGGAGTGGACCTGTCCCCGCGATCCTTGCCCGCACTCCATACGACAACGGCGACTTCGCAGGTCTGACCAAGGTCATTGACCAGGCCATCTACTTCGTTCAGCACGGCTACGCATTCGTCGTACAGGATGTCAGGGGCAGGTTCGACTCGGAGGGGGAGTTCTATCCCTGGGTCAACGAGTATGACGACGGACACGACACCGTCGAGTGGGTAGGGGAGCAGGAGTGGTGCGACGGCAACGTCGGGATGATGGGGTTCTCGTACGTGGGCGGGGTGCAGTGGCAGGCCGCGATGACCGCTCCTGGCCACCTAAAGTGCATCGCGCCGGGCGTTATAGGAGACGATCATCACGGCCAGACCCATTTTCAGGGCGGAGCGATGCAGCTGTCGCTGGATATGACCTGGACATTCCTCACGGACGCGCGCACCTGGCACCCGATAGACAATTACGACTGGAAGCGGGTGCTTTCGCACCTACCCCTCTCGGAGATGGCCGGGGCGGCGGGTAGCTCGGCTACCAGACTGGCCGACTGGATCGACCACCCGGACTACGATGAGTACTGGAAACGGATCGCCTACAAGGAGCGTTACGAAGACGTGATGGTGCCCGTCCTTCAGATCGGCGGCTGGTACGACACGTTTACCGTGGGCACCATGAATAACTTCGTCGGCATGCGCGCCCGAGGAGGCAGCGAACTCGCCCGGGCCAACCAGAAGGTGATCATGGGTCCCTGGGTTCATCAGGCAAGTGAGCATACATATGCCGGGGACAGGGACTTTGGCAAGGACTCGGTGCTCGATCTCAACGCCGAGCACCTTCGGTGGTTCGACCGATGGCTCAAGGGCGTCGCAAACGGGGTGGAGGATGAGGCGCCGATCAAGCTGTTCGTCATGGGCGTCGACGAGTGGCGCGATGAGCATGAGTGGCCCCTTGCGCGAACGCGCTTTACGCCTTTCCACCTCCACAGCGGGGGCCGGGCCAACTCCCTGAGGGGCGACGGCACGCTGAGCGTGGAGGCTCCCGATGACGAGCCCGTCGACGAGTATGTCTACAACCCGGCTTTTCCCGTCCCCTCAAACGGGGGCAACAACTGCTGTTCGCCTGAGATCGTCGCCTGGGGCGGCTATGATCAAGACCAGCTCGAGCAGCGCGAGGACGTGCTCGTATATACATCCGAGGCACTGGAGGAAGATCTGGAGGTCACGGGCCCCGTGATCGCAAAGATATACGCCTCGTCCTCGGCCCCGGACACCGACTTCACCGCAAAGCTCGTCGACGTGCATCCCGATGGTTACGCACTCAACCTCTGCGATGGGATAATTCGCGCCCGTTATCGGGAGACACCCGAGCGCCAGGTGTTGATGGAACCCGGGAAGGTCTATGAGTTCACCATCGACCTTTTCCCCACGTCGAACGTGTTCAGGGTGGGGCACCGTATCCGGCTGGAGGTCTCCAGCAGCAACTTTCCCAGGTTCGACCGCAACCTGAATACCGGCGGCCGGTTTGGCCACGAGACCGCCATGCAAGTAGCGCACCAGACCGTCTACCACGACGCCGAGCGGCCCTCGCATCTGTTGCTGCCGGTAATACCGGACTGATGTAGGGAACGGCTATCCTCTAGCCGATTCCCTGATGGCGTCCTCCAGAGAGACCATCCTGCGTTCGAGTCGCCTCTGTCTGCTGGCGACCGTCAGGTCGCCGCGCGTGCGCTCCAGGACCGCCCTGAGTGCGTCGGTCTTGTGGCGCAGGCCACGCGTGAGCCCGTCCGGAAAGTCCATGGTCACCAGGACCGAGTAGACCTCGTCCATCAGGTCCAGAAGATCCTCGCACCCCTTGACCTCGTCTCGCCTTAGCAGGTCAAGTATGCGGCGTCGCATCTCGCTTGCGGCCTCGGCCAGTCCGCCCAGATATGCAGCCGGACCCACCCCTAGCTCATCCGAGGTGGGCAGGGGGCCGCCCCGCACGAACGCCAGCACGGTCGCGGCCTCTACGTACTCCTTGAGCCCGTCCTCTGCAAAGCCCGCATACATCACCGATGGGAAATCCTTGAGCGCGCCGGTCATTTCGCCGGCCAGATCGCGGGCCTCGGCGATCAGACTCTCCGCGCGGTCCAGCTCTCCCCTGTGTACGGCCCTGATCGACTCTGAGGATCTTCGGATCAGGTCACGCGATAGCCTCAGGCCAGCCTCGCGGGCACGGTGTGAACGCGCGAGTCTGTCTCGCGCCAGATCGGCCTCGCGACCCAGCCCGGCGATCGATCCGTCCCGGTGGCCGGACGGCTCGGCCAATGCCTAGCCCGTCCCCTCGGCCGCTTCCGCAATCGCGCGGCAGGCCGTCTCGGGGTCATCGGCCAGCGTGACTGCGCTGGCGACGCAGACCGCATCGGCTCCCGCTGCAAACACATCGGTGCAATTGGCCGCATCGATGCCTCCGATGGCGACCACCGGAGGGCGTACCCGGTCCTTTACCGCCCTCACCGTCTCTGTGCCTATCGGCGACTTGCCGCCCTTGCCCATGGTATCGGTGGCGAACACGGGTCCGATTGCTATGTAGTCAACGCCCTCGGCCTGCGCCCGCAGGGCCTGATCGAGATTCGTGGTGGAGCGGCCGATGAGTCGATCTGGCGGGACCAATCGTCGGGCTGCGGATGTTGGCAGATCGGTCTGGCCCACGTGCAGACCAGTCGCTCCGCTGAGAACAGCCACATCGGCGTTGTCGTTGATGATCAACGAGGCTCGGTGCGCGCCACACGCCTCCACGAGTTCCTCTGCCCTTTCCAGGACGGCGCCCGTGTCGGATCTCTTGTCCCGCAGCTGTATGGTAGATGCCCCGCCCCTCAGTGCCGCCGCGGCGACGGCCGTCGTCGAGCGACCTGCGGTAACCTCCGGGTCGACGATTACATAGACTCCCGACAGTAGCTTGGCGGTCGTCGCCCGCGAGTCGCCCGCCACCTTGTCGGTGGCCCTCCCCAGTACGCGCCGGGCCCTCTGTACCCATTCTGTCGATAGCGGCGAGCCAGCCGAGTCGCCAAGCATGGCAAGCGTGTCCAGGGTGCTGACGGCCGAGTCCACCGAGGCCAGAGCGAGGCCCGCCGCATCCTGCGTCGCCCCGGATATCGCGGTACGGCGCTCACGCAGGGCGTTCCGGTCGAGATCTTCGACCCCGGGCAGCGGCATCGACTCGCGCAGCATCTTGATATCCGAGTAGAGGCCCAGAGGCCCGGTTACGAGTATTTCGAGGAGGCGCAGATCCTCAACGAGCGCGTCTAGGTGCGATTTGACGATCGGGAGCATGTGTTCCGGCCCCTCAAGTTACGAATCAAGCCGCCCCGGGGATGAGCGGGCAAAGCTGCTGGGCACCCCTGTGGCCGGCGCAAATCTTAACACGGGCTGAAGTACCGGCTAGCCAAGAACATCCAGGGGCAATCTGTACAGGGTGGCTGCGGATTAGCGAGATGCCAATCTGAACCACCAGCCAGCCGGACATGGCCCTGGTGAGACGATCAGGCGGGCGCTATGGGGCGGCCGCGGCACGCTGTCTCCCGCGCCGCTCCTATACCAGAGGTCCGGGCCTCAGCCTTTTGGAAAAGACCCCCTCGGCCCTGGCACGGTCCCTGACCGGAGCAAAGGTGATTCTATGCATCTCACAGGGGCCCAGTCTCTCGAGCGCTGCGACGTGGGCAGCAGTACAGTAGCCCTTGTGTCGGGCAAATCCGTACCCAGGGTACTCGTGATCAAGCTCGTACATGACGCGATCGCGTTCGACCTTGGCCGCTATCGATGCGGCGGCAATTGAAGTGCACTTTGCGTCACCCCTGACTATGGCCTTCTGCGGGAGATCGGACTCGGGCAGAGGAAACGCGTCGAGCAGCAGGAAATCCGGGGCTATCGACAGTTTGTCCAGGGCCCTTAGCATGGCGAGCCGCACGGCCGGCGCGATGCCGAGGCGGTCGATCTCTGCGGCCGAAGCAGATCCGGTCGAGATGGCCGCCGCGGCCTCGACGAGCCTGGGTAGGACGGTCTTTCGCTGCGACGGTGTGAGCCTCTTGGAGTCCCGAACCAATCCCGTCCAGGGCCCTTTGATGGCTCCTGAGAAGATGGCCGCGCCCGCAACTACGGGGCCTGCGATCGGCCCTCTGCCGGCCTCGTCGATACCTGCGACAGTCGAGTAGCCAGCGCCCCACAGGCGCTCCTCTTCGTGCATCGAGGGCAGGGGGGCCGTGGATCCTCTTGGTCTCAAGCTACCGGTTCATTCCCCGCTGCAGGCCCCTCAGGTAGGAGACCTGGCCGACATGCTGGCTCTCCTCGACCAGCAGGTGACTCCACATGCGTCCGATTGAGTAATCGGGCCTTGCCGAATCCGGACATCGGCCCAGGTCAGCTTCGTCAATCGACTCCAGATACTCGACGGTGTCGCACCGCACCGCGTCTAGGTAGTCCCACAGGTAGCCCGGCTCGAACGCGGGCATGTTCCTGACCTGCTCGCCAGACCACCCCCAGCCGGATTCGGGGCCGAACCCCCGTATTTCCCGGACTGGCAGATTGAGCCTTATCGCCCAGTCGCCCCGGTTCCATACCTGGTCCTCGGCCTGCTTGGCGAATCGGTTGATCCAGGCGTCCTCGACCCGGGCGATGTGCCAGACGGCGAAGTCAATGTGATGTGAATCGGGCTCGGGCATAAAGCGACGTTCCTCGTGGCTAAGGCCATCAACGGCCTGCTTGAGCTCATCGTAGTACTCCTGGAGCCCCATCCTGATGACGTCGTGGAACCTCATGCCATTCCCTTTCGCAACACCGCTGTGGAAGGCGCCCTTTATGGATCAGGTTGCCTGCGTCATGATGACGGGTTTGGCCCGGGTTCGGTCACCGTCGTCCATGAGCGGGTCGGGGGCGCTTCCAACCTCGATGTAGCCGCCCCCAAGGATCTCATCGTCCCGGTAGAAGACTACTGGCTGTCCCGGCGTGACCGCCCTCTGGGGCTCGCTGAAAGAAACCGAAGCCCACTTGCCGTGCGGCGTCACCGTGGCCTTCGCCTCGGGCGCCTTGTACCTGATCTTCGCGGTGACCTGGATAGGCCGCGTTGGCCCCCCGCCCATCACCCAGCTGACACGGGACGCCCAGAGATCGGCGCGGTAAAGGTCCTGCAGCCGGCCGAGCACCACCTGATCGGCGTCGGCGTCGATGCCGACCACGTATAGAGGCTCTCCGCTGTTGCCGGGTAAACCCAGCCTGCGGCGCTGTCCCACTGTGAAGAATTGAACCCCGGGATGCTCGCCTATGACTTCTCCCCGAGGGTTAACGAATTGGCCTGGTCTGGGCTTGAGGCTCTTGCTGATGAAATCCCGATAGTCATTGCCCGGTATGAAGCAGATCTCCTGGCTGTCCGGTTTTTCGGCGACTGGCAGCCCGGCCCCTGCGGCCAGGCGTCGAACGTCAGCCTTGGGCATCTCTCCAAGGGGCAACAGGAGTCGGGCAAGCTCGGTCTGGCCAAGCGTAAACAGGACGTAGGATTGGTCCTTTCCGTCAACCCCCTTTAGCAGGTGGGCTCCCGCTTCGTCCCTGAGAACGCGGGCGTAGTGGCCGGTGGCGATGAAATGGGCATCGAGGAACATTGCTCTGCGCAGCAGGAAGTCGAATTTGATCCTGTCGTTGCACGCCAGGCACGGGTGCGGGGTGCGGCCCCGGTCGTACTCCTTGACGAAGTAGTCGATGACGTGTTCCCTGAACTCGCGCTCGAAATTCTGTACGTAGTGGGGGATGCCGATTGTCTGGCAGACCCTCCTTGCGTCTTCCACGTCTTCTACCGAGCAGCACCGCTTGTTTTGAGAATAAGCGGACTCATCGGGCTGGGACCACAGCCGCATGGTGACGCCCACGACCTCGTATCCGGCTCGATGCAGCAAGAGCGCGGCCACCGAGGAATCCACGCCACCGCTCATTGCAACAACCACTCGCTGGTTCCGACTGGCCATGAGCGAAAGGCTAGCATAAGCCCCCTCGTAGCACCCACCCTCCAACCGGTCCCACATGGGCGCCAGCTCTCGGAAGGGCCGGACCGTGCTGCGACGTGCGGAGAGTCTACCCGCGCCTAGGGGGGAGACGGCCTTGGCGTACATGAGCCCGTCTCAACATATTTGAGTGCACTTGCGACCGTGCTCGGCACGCGATCGACCGGCCCGGTCTCGGGACGATCTCTGCCTCGCCTATAATCTGTTCAATGGCCGCCTACGTCGAGAACGAACCGGACCCGCTGTCTCCGGAGTACCTGGCCCGGTTCGCAGTGGACGTGGCCTCGGACAAGCTGGCCTTCGATATCCAGATGCTGGATATCAGAGGTGTCAGTACCTTCGCCGATTTCTTCGTCCTCGCAAGTGTCGATTCAGCGCGCCAGATGAACGCACTCGTCGAAGACATCGAGATGGCCCTGGAGGCGGCCGGAGCCGAGAGGCTGAGGCGAGAGGGCAGCCCGGATAGCGGCTGGGTAGTGATCGATTTTGGGGACCTGGTTGTCCACCTCTTCGGCGTAGAGGAGCGTGAGTACTATGCTCTTGCCGACGCCTGGCCGGGGGCGTCCGAAGTCGTCAGGATTCAATGATCCAGCGGTCGATATCTCGCTCGTATTCGAACAGTTCGTCTTCTCCGAAAAACAGATCGAGCTCCCTTGCGGCAGCATGTTCGGAATCGGACCCGTGGATCAGGTTTGGCCCGACCGTCAGCGCGAGGTCGCCTCTTATGGACCCCGGCCCGGCCTCTTTGGGGTTGGTGGCGCCCATCACGAGTCTGGTGATCTCTATGGCGCCCGGGCCCGCAACGGCGAGCGCGATTATCGGGCTCGAGGTAATGAACTCTAGGAGGCTGGGGAAAAATGGCCTGTCCAGGTGGGCCTCGTAGTGGCGGCGCGCCAGTTCCTCGCTGACCCGGATCATCTTTGCCCCCACGATCTTAAGGCCCTTGCGCTCGATGCGAGAGATAACCTCGCCCGCCAGCCCCCGCTGAACCGCGTCGGGCTTGATCAACACCAAGGTTCGCTGCATATGAGTGTTTCCTCTTTAAGGGTCTGCCTATGGTCACCCCAGGTGTGTCCTGGCCGCAACCGAATACTGAGCACTTCGCATGTAGAGTGGCTCGAGCGTGTCAGGGTGGTCCGTCTGCCCCGTCGTCAGTCTGGACCATGCGAGTTGGGCAAGCGTGCCGGCTCGCCTCGTAGGAGGCTCACGGCTGGCCATCGTGGCCAGATCCCCCAGTAGCTCCCTCAACGTTGAAGCGTTTTCGTGGGCGGCCTCACCACAGAATAGGGTCAGATCTTTGGTGCGCTCGGCCAGCTCGGGAACGGTGACCACGGTCAGAGCCTCGGCCGGTCTATCGGACCAACCCGCGTAGACCCGCCCGCCGCCGGCCTCTACGATGGCGCAAACCGGCTTGTCCGATGGCAGGTGGGGAGACAGCTCGATATCGAGAGTTCCTATGCCCACCAGGGGAATCCCTAGCCCCATCGCCAGGGTCTTGGCCGTCGACATCCCGACCCTGAGCGAACTGAATCCCCCGGGGCCCTTGGCCACGAATACCGCAGACAGGTCCGCCGTACGAGCGGAGGCTCGTCGCATGAGCCTTCTGACGGTCGGAGCCAGCTCCACCGAGTGGTTGCGCTCCGCTCTCCAAGTCCGTTCCTCGATGACCGTGCCCTGGTCGGAGACCGCAACCGAGGCGAAGCGGGTGGACGAGTCTATGGATAGTTCCAACTTGATCCTTAACTTCCCGGCGCGCTAGGGCCATACTCAACCTGCGCGACGGCCGGCCGGGCTTCGAGCACGCCCAATAGGTCTTCGAGCAGGTCAGCGTGCCTGCGGCCAGTTGCGGTCAGTGTCATCTTACGTTCGTCTTCTCGGTCTTCGACCCGCTCGATGCGGATGTCGAGGCGATCCGGAGGGAAGGCTTTCGGCGTCCTGTCTGCCCATTCCACAAGGCACAAGCCGCTCCCGCGAACGTATTCTTCCAGGCCCAGGGTATCCAGATCGGAGTCCCGCTCGAGTCTGTACAGGTCTACGTGGTAGAGAGGAATCCTGGCCGAGTGCTCCATGATCAGCACGAATGTCGGGCTGCGCACATGGTCCCTTGAATCCAGCCCGCTCAGTGCCCCTTGTGCCAAACGGGTCTTGCCCGCACCGAGCTCACCGGTCAGCAACACCAGGTCACCGGGGAGGGCGAGGGTGCCGATCGCATGTCCGATCTCTTCAGTTCGGGCGGGTCCGTCCGACCGGAGCACCACCTTCGACAGGTCCGGTGAGTCTACTGTTTTTCGGTCCATCGGCAAGAGCCGGTCGTTGCTTAGATACGCGAATGGCACGTCTGGCCAATGGCATGGGGGTGTATTATATTCGGGATCCGGCGAGCTCATAAAGGCGCTTCAAACTTGGCTTCCGCTCTGCCGTTGCAGGGGAGGCACGGAAGCTCGTCCCCCTCCTCGATCCCTGCATCGGAGCCCGATTGAGAGTTCTAATAGTCTCTGACGTACACGCCAACCTGGAGGCGCTCAGAGCGGTAATCGACGACTGCAACCGCAGGGGTGGATTTGACCAGATCTGGTCTCTCGGGGATCTGATCGGTTACGGCCCCGATCCGGGACCCTGTGTAGACCTGATACGTGGCCATGAGGCGATATCCGTGGCCGGCAACCATGATCTGGCCTCCATTGGCCGACTGAGCCTGGAGGCCTTTAACGAACATGCGGCCGCAGCCAATCGGTGGACTTCTTCGCAGATAAACGAGGAGCAGGCCGGCTATCTAAGGGGATTGCCTCTCAGGCTCGAGCAGGGACTGTTCACGATGGTGCACGGAAGCCCCAGGGATCCAATCTGGGAGTATGTTATTTCGGTCCCGACTGCAGTCATCAGCTTTCTACACTTCGACACCGAGTGCTGCCTGGTCGGCCATTCTCACGTGCCGTTCATATGTAGGCCGATGGAGGAGAAAGGGGCGGCCTTCGTCGAGTTTCCACTTGACACCCCAATCGGCCTTGACGGCGATCGGATGATCGTCAATCCGGGAGGTGTGGGCCAGCCGCGCGACGGGGATCCGCGGTCCAGCTACGCGGTTTACGACGAACAGAGGGGTGTCATAGTGCATCACCGGGTGGAGTATGACGTACAGGCCACGCAGACCAAGATGGAGGAGGTGGGCCTACCCCGATACCTGATCGACAGGCTGACCCACGGACGTTAGGGGTCGGCTAACTTCTGTCGATCCTCTCAGGTTCCGCCGCCAGCTCACAAGTCGATGGATGTGAGGTACCTCTGTCCAACCGATCATGCGTGTGCACATCGTAGTCATCGGCATCGCTCGCCGGACCTACCTGGGGTATTAGCGCGATCCTGTCATCCTGTATGAGCCTAGGTTCAGGCAGCTGACGGATCGCATCGGACAATTGTTCCAGGCCCCCGCTATCGCCCGTCGGCAGGGCGAGAGCCGATACGCCGCTGCCTCTCATGGCCTCGAGATCTCCGGAGGACAGGGCCTCGGGATTAAAGTCGCTGAAGACGATTGCATGGGCGCCGGACGTAATGGCCTTGTGAAACCGCAGTATCGACTGGACGGTGAGAGGAATCGCATCGTCATCGATCGCGATTGCTACGCCATCTATCGGCAGGGTCTGGACCGCTCGCGCGGTCTCATCGTCCATATCGGTTGCCACGGTCAAGAACTTCCCGAGGTCGTCGTCGGTCAACACCGAGCCCGGGGTGCCAGCTGCGTCGAAGACCACGAAATCCGCCCCTGCGGCCTTCAACCTCTCGACCTTACCGCTCGGCAAGGCGCTCGTGCGAACCCCCCAGAGCAAGCCGCTGAGGGCCGTTGAGGCTGACTCAAGAAGGTCCTCTGAAAGGTCTTCCATCTCTAGGAGCAAAGCGTCTACCGGAGCCCTGAGTGCATCGGGCGCCGACAGGTCGTCCGAGTCAATTCGGCCCACCACGAGGATGTCGGGTACCTTTTCCGTGCGTCTTTCGGACCGACCAAATCCCATGGGTTCGCTGTCTCGTCTGCCCGCTCTACCAAGCAGATCGGTGAATCTCGCCATCGCGCCTGCCAAGCCTTTCGTCTCGTCCGTTCGGTACCTGTCGCCTCCGGCCGTCGGACGGCTTCGTACTCACGACCCGAGTGTATCGGCTGGCGCGTAATCCGGACCAGCCGGTCCTTTCAGAAACTGCAAGGAGGGCCCAAAGTTCGCTTGAACTAGCGGCTCGTCTTGCAGGACGATTTCCGGTGGACTGCAATCGAGGTCGAGGCAAGTGAAGTATATCCAGCATGAAGGCGACTACCTGAAGTTCGTCGCTGTCGAGCCCAACGGCTACGACCGTGACGGCTCTTACCCGATGATCGTACTGTTGCACGGTTTCGGCGCCCACATGGGCGACCTCGCTGGGCTGGCACCGGCGATTGACTCACGCGGATACGTGTACGTGTTTCCGAACGCCCCCATAGCCATGGATATGGGTGTAAGGGGTGAGAACTACGCCTGGGCACCCCTTGGAGGCGACGGAACGGATGAGGCGCTGGCTCATGCCGACCGGCTGATTGGCGGATTTCTGCAAGAGGTTACGGGAATGTATGGACCGCCGGAGGGCCAGGTGGTGTTGGGCGGCTTCTCACAGGGCGGTATGATGGCCTACCGCAACGCACTGTCCTACCCGGAGAGGTTCGCCGGGATCGCCGCCCTCAGTTCCATGCTTGGCGACGGGCGTGACATCGAGGCAGTGATGCCAGCCACTCGGGACCAGGCCATTTTCGCCTCGCACGGCACCGCCGACCCGATGATCCCCGTTACGGTGGCGCGCAAGAACATTGAATTCCTACGGTCTCACGGCTACGTGCCAGAGTACCGGGAATACTCCATGTCACACGAAGTGTCGCTGCAGGTCGTCTCCGACCTGACGGTCTGGCTCCACAGGGTCGTCGATCCCTTCATTCCGGCCTCCTAGCACCAGGCAGTCCCGCCAGGCTCATCGGGCGCCATCGCCTGGGAGCGGCCTTGTCGGGGCCGCCGTCTCCACGTACCATCTGCGCCGGGGGCAGACTTGGCCAGACGCAACGCTATTCTGGAGAGGGCCGAGAGGGGCGAGAGGTCACTTGGATGCTGGCTGACCTTTCCCTCCGTACAGGTAGTCGAGCTAATCGCCCTCGCTGGCTTTCACTTCATCCAGATCGACGGCGAGCACGGTCCCTTCGCACCGCAGGACATTGAGCGCACCTGCCTGGCGGCTCAGGCGGTCGGTCTGACGGTCACCGCCAGGATCCCGAGTCTGGATGCCGGTACGGTCAATTCCTACCTGGACAGGGGCGTACAGGGCATCATGGGGCCTCACGTCGAAAGTCCCGACGAGGCTGCGTCACTGGTTTCCGCCTGCCTATTTGCACCGGAGGGAGAGCGCAGCTGGGGTGGCGGAAGGGCGCTGCATTTCAACGATCCGAAATCCGTACAGGATCATGACGGCAGTCGGGCAGACGTAATGGCTCGCGCCAACGCCGAGATGATCGTAACCGCCCAGTTGGAATCGAAGGCCGCGATTGACGCTATTGATGATCTGCTTTCCGTTCCCGGCATCGACTACTTTGCGTTCGGTCCAAATGATCTGGCCCAATCGATGGGTCTACCAGGACGCCCCGACGACCCTGTCGTCAAGGCGGCCATGGTCAAGACAGTGCAGCGGGTCCACGCGGCCGGCCGCAAGATGACCACGGACGACATGTCGATGACGTACGTCCAGAGCCTGCTGCTTGATGCAGGCCGCGCGTTCGTCGAATCCAACTGAAGGAGCTCTACCTATGCGAACTATGAGGGCGGCTCTTTATCAAGGTTCCAGGAAGCTCCGGGTGCAGGACGTGCCGGTCCCCGAGATCGGACCTGGCGAAGTGCTCGCCCGCGTGAGAGCCGAAGGGGTCTGCGGGTCAGACCTACTCCTCTGGTGGGACAAGACTGAACCGGATCAGATACCGGCCGGACATGAAGTGGCCGGTGAGATCGTCGAGGTCGGCGATGGAGTCGATCCGGCCCGGGTGGGGGACAGGGTCGCAATAGACATCCTGGGATTCGGAGTCAACTGCAGTGCGTGCTTTTACTGTCGGCAGGGCCAGCCCATTCAGTGCCTCAACAAGAAGCCCGACACGGGCGGAGGCTATGCACAGTACATCAAGCGCAACGCGGCCGGCTGCTTCCCAATCCGCGAGAACATGACATGGGAGGAGGCGGCTCTGGTTGAGCCCCTTGCCGTCTCGGTGCACGGCTGTCGCCGCGGCAGACTTGAGGGAGGAGAGACGGTGCTGGTCCTGGGTGCGGGCAACATCGGTCAGACCGCGGTCGCCGCGGCACGGGCGATGGGTGCGGGCAAGGTAATGGTCACCGCCAGACACGCCCACCAGGGAGAGCTGGCGAGATCACTGGGTGCGGACGTCGTCCTCCCGGACCGCGGCGAAGAACTTGCCGAAGCCGTCGCCGACGAAACCGCCGGCCGAGGCGCCGACATGACGCTGGAATCGGTCGGTGGCCGGACGGATGCCACGATCCAGCAGTCGATTCAGTTCACGCGGCCACAGGGACGCATCGTCATCCTGGGCGGCTTCTGGGTGCCGATTGAGATCGACTGGATGAAGCCCCTCTTCAAGGAGCAGTCGGTGATATTCTCGTCCTGTTACTCGGTGCTCGACGGTCGGGACGACTTCGAAGTAGCGATAGACATGATGGGGTCGGGCAGGGTGGACCTGAAACCGATGGTGACACACAAATTTGCCCTGGAGGACATCCAGGAAGCCATCGACACCGCCTTCGACAAATCCACCGGATCCATAAAGGTCCAGATCCACCAGAACATTTAGGGTCTCCTCCCGGGCTGGCCGTGACGGGACGGACCGGCCTGTTTGGGTGAGAGAGAATCGGATGAGTACGAGTCTAGGGAGATTGGCCAGATGGCGGCGAAGATGAAGGCGGCGCTATGGAACGGAGCGGGTGCGATGGAGTTGACCGAGGTCGACCGGCCACCGATGGGACCTGAAGAGGCTCTCGTGCGAGTAAGGGCCGAGGGCATCTGCGGTTCGGACCTTCTCCTCTATGCGGGAAAGACCGACCGGGAGGTGCAGCCTGCCGGGCACGAGATCGCCGGCGAGATCATCGAGGTGGGGGAGGCCATTGATTCGGCTCGCGTCGGAGAGCGGGTGGCCGTCGAGGGAATTGGCGTTGGGCGAGCCTGCTATACATGCTTTTACTGCAGGGAGGGCCAGTACTTTTTCTGCGAGAACCTGTCGCCCGACACGGGCGGCGGATACGCTGAATTCGTCTCTCGCAAGGCTGCCGGTCTCTACAGGCTGTCCGAGAGAATGACCTGGGAGGAGGGCGCGCTCGTTGAACCGTTCGCCGTCGGACTGCACGCCATGCGGCGTGGGGAACTGAGCGGCGGCGAGACGGTTGCCGTCCTGGGCTCAGGGACCATTGGCCTGTGCACGACCGCGGCCGCGCGTGCCATGGGAGCAGGGACCATTGTCGCGACTGCCCGTTACCCTCAGCAGGCGGAGATGGCCAGGCGCATGGGGGCCGACATCGTCGTCGGTTCAGAAGGCGGCGAGCTTAAGGAAGCGCTGGGTGAAATCAGCGGCGGGCTTGGCGCAGACCTGACGGTTGAGACCGTCGGTGGGCGCAGCGACGGGTCCCTGAATCAGGCTGTTGATGTCACCCGCATGCAGGGCAGGATCGTCACGACCGGAAACTTCTATGGTCCTATAAGAATCGACTGGATGCAGGCTCTCCTCAAGGAGATATCGATCATCTGGTCGGCCATTTACGCCACCAGTCGTGGCCGCAATGAGTTCGACATCGCGATCGAGATGATGGGATCGGACAGGGTGGATCTGCGGCCTCTGGTGACCCACAAGGTTTCGCTTGAGAACATACAGGCCGGATTCGACACGGCCTCCGATAAGAGAAGCGGTGCCATAAAGGTCCAGGTTCTCACGACCTAGGCCGGGGATTGCACGGAATCATCGGAGCGGGCGGCGCAGACAGCACACTATGTGCGCCGGCGCAGGGGAAGTGTCGATCGCGTCCAACATTAACAGCTCGCCCCGGCTGAGAGCTGCGGGTCCTCCTCGGGAGGGGCCGTGGTCATACAGGGAACGATGGCCCGAACTTGAGCGGGCAGCAAAGAGCGTCGTCAGAGGCCAGGGCTGCCTCCATGTGCTTGCCAGTACGCAGGGCCAGTCGAGGCGTCTGGCTCTAATGGAATAGCCGGCTAAACGCGTACATTCGACGGTGCGAAGCCAATCGGCAAGCGAGGCGGCGATACTCACGGCATGCGGATCCTGCTGGACGTTGATTGCAGGCCGTCCCGCATTATGATCTTGGGCTCAATGAGAGGACCTTGGTATCGGGTTGAACTGGCGACGGCCCGAATGTCACGGTACCGATAGAAATAACGGGGCGCAGCTCTGGGCGTCGCGGGAGAGCCGGCGCTTCCAATCCCACCCGGACTATGACTGGTGACAGGCCCAGATTACGAGTCTGAAGCACACTCGGGAGAAAGCCATGCCTGGGAAACTGGACGGTAAGGTAAGCATCATCACCGGAGGCAGCTCCGGCATAGGACGGTGTACAGCCCTCTCTTTTGCCGGGGAAGACGCGAAGGTCGTCGTTGCCGATGTCAACGTGGAGGGCGGCAAGGAGACTGTCGCGCTCATAGAAGAGTCCGGGGGAGATGCCCTTTTCGTCCAAACCGATGTCTCCCGGACCTCTCAGGTCCAGGGCATGGTCCGGAGCGCGATAGAACGCTACGGCAAGCTGGACCTGCTAATCAACGTCGCCGGCAGGCAGGTAGAGACTCCACCTTTGGTAGACGTGACCGAGGAGGAGTGGGACATGGTGATGGATATCAACGTAAAGGGTGTTTTCCTATGCAGCAAATATGCAATTCCCCGCATGCTCGAAGTGGGAGGGGGGGCTATAGTAAACGTGGCCTCCATAAATGCGCTGCTAGGCTCGACTTTTTCGGTTCCGTATTCTGTGAGCAAGGCTGGCGTGGTCCAGCTTACAAGGACCGCTAGCAGCCAGTATGCTGCCTACGGAATCCGTTCCAACTGCGTACTCCCGGGCCTCATCGACACCCCTGGCTCCCAGGCCGTAGAGGGCGCAGCTGGCACATTCGATGAGTACGTATCCGGGATTCCCCTAGGCAGGGCCGGCTGGCCCGAGGATGTCGCGAGGCTCATACTCTATCTCGCCTCTGATGATGCCGCTTTCGTAACCGGCTCCGCATACGTTATAGATGGCGGAGATGAAGCTCGATGAATTGACAGGCCCCCAACCGAGCATTGTAGAAAGCGGCTCTTGCCGTAGCCGCCGACATCCCTCCACTCAGTAGGGGTATTCAGGGAACTTTCTGTCTTGAACGTCCTCTCCGGCCTCCGGCTCGGAGTCTACAGCGGCTTTCCCAGATGTTTCGTCAGCTGTTTCGGACCCTTGCTGTGCTGGCCCGGTGCTTGATTCGCCGACGTCGCCGGATTCCATCTCCTCGCTTGACTTGGGCGTGGAACCTCCGCCTCCGCTCGCTTCTGACACCACCCGCCGCATCTGCTCTTCCGCCCACCGCTTGATCTCGTCCAGTGAGGGGGGCGAAATGTAAAAGACCTGTATGTCCGCGGGGAATTGCACCCGGTGGTCTTCGCTGAGGATACACAGGCCCGCCTCATCACCCCCTAGCGTCTTGTCAATCGTTGCGGCCATATGCAGATACCGCGCCTGCATGGCGTCGTTAAGGGAGTCTCTGGCTATTTTGGCGACCTTCTCGCTGGCCAGTCCCATCGACAGACATAGCCTCCAGTCGGACGCCTCTAAGAGTGCCTCCTGCTCTTCGGTGGGCTCCAGGTTCGCTGTGGACCGACACAGTACATTCACAAAGGTGTATCCGTGGGAGTTGACGCTCTCCACCGTGCGCAACCCCTCCTCGCCCGGGCTGAATACGGACTCGTGGTAGACGTGCTTTACCTCGCTGAGGGTTCGCTCCAGGTTTTCCACCTGTTCGCGCACTTCGCCCCAGTAGCGCTTGAGCATCTCTGCGAGCTCGTCCGGGATGCCAGGGCCCGCCAGCAAAGTGGGCACCAGGTAGATCTTGCGGCCGGATTTAAAGCCCTCTGCTTTCGGCCTCGGTATCTCCGTGATTCGCTGGGTCATATCCAATCAACCGTCCGCAGCTTCCACCCTGACGGCGCAGACCTTGAATTCGGGGATCTTGGAATCCGGGTCCAGGGCGGAGTTGGTGAGGAAGTTTGCTGCCGACTCCTCTAGCTTCGTGAAGGGCACGAAGACCTGCCCTTCGTCCATCTTCTCGTCAAATATCACGCGCGCCTCCAGGGAGCCTCGACGCGATTTCAACCGGGCCCAGTCGCCCTCATCCAGGCCGTAGCGTTCCCCGTCTCGCTCGTTCATCGAAACGGTGACTTCGGGTGCTCGGGCCATGAGAGCGGAGGCTCGCCGCGTGATCGTGCCGCCGTGCCAGTGGTACAGGATGCGACCCGTGTTAAGGATCAGGGGGAAGCGCCTTGAAGGCATCTCCTCGGCTGCTGGACCCTGATCGTAGGCGACGAACCTCGCTGGCTCCCCGTGCGGGAAATCATCCGCGTAAAGGTACCGGGTGCCGGGATGCTCGGGAGTGGGGCAGGGCCACTGCAGCCCGCCCTCGCACTCCAGGCGGCCGTAGTCGATGCCGCCGAACATAGGAACGAGGGAGGCCATCTCATCCCATATCTGAGACGGATGCGAAAAAGAGAACTGGTCTCCGATTTCAAGCCCCCGTCTCTCGGCTACGCGTCGTGCTAGCTCACATACGATCTCCCAATCCGGTCTGCTGTATCCAACCGGCTCGACCGCCCTGCGAACCCGCTGTACCCGGCGCTCGCTGTTGGTGAACGTTCCGTCCTTCTCTGCGAACGAGGTGGCTGGCAGCACCACATCGGCAATTTCGGCGGTCTCGTGCATGAAGATGTCCTGCACGACCAGGAACTCGAGGCTCTCAAAGGCCCTGTGGGCATGGGTCAGGTCGGGTTCCGACAGCAGGGGATTCTCACCCGTCACGTACATGGCCTTTATTTCGCCGGTAATCATCTCGCTGGTCATCTCGGTGATCACGAGACCGCTTTTCTCCGGCAGGTGGTGTCCGCCCCACGCCTGACGGAATCGGTCATATTGGCCCGATTCGACGTTCTGGTATCCCGGGAATGCGTTGGGGAGACAGCCCGAGTCTCCGCAGCCCTGTACGTTGTTTTGTCCTCTTAGGGGCGAGACGCCTGAACCCGGTCTGCCCAGTTGCCCCGTTAACAGGGCGAGGTTGAGCAGGCTGTGCACATTGGGGGTGCCGTTGGTGTGCTGAGTGATGCCCATGCCCCATATGAGACAGGAACCGGAAAATGGCGGAGAAGCGTAGGTGCGCGCAGCCTCGGCTATATCCTCGGCCGGCACCCCGGTGATGCTCTCGGCAAACGATGCGTCGTAGCGCTCGATCACGGCGCGCCACTCCTCAAAGCCCTCGGTTCTGGCGCGGATGAATCTCTCATTGGCCAGGCCTTCCTTCAGTACCACGTTGGCCATGGCGTTGAACAGCGCCACATCCGTACCGGGTCGCGGCCTGAGCCACAGGTCGGCCAGATCGCACATTCCGATGCGTCTGGGATTGATTACGATCAGCTTCGCACCGCGTTCGACGACAGCCCGCCGCATGCGAGCTGCGGCAACCGGATGGTTGGAGTCGGCGTCCGAGCCGGCGATCATCAGGCAGCCGGCCTCCTCGTAATCCACGTATGAATTGGACGTGGCCCCGCTGCCAAGTGCGATCTGCATCGCAGACACGGAGGGGGCATGACATAGGCGGGTGCAGTGATCGATGTTATTGGACTTCATGACGAGCCGGGCGAACTTTTGCTGGACGTAGCCGTCCTCGTTGGTAGCCTTGGCGGAGCAGAGGGTGCCGAACTCCTCACCGCTGTACCGGGACAGCCTGTCCGCGACCGTGTCCAGGGCGTCGTCCCAACTCACCGGCCGAAGCACACCATCTTTCCGGACCAGTGGTTTGGTCAGGCGACTGTTGTCGTGCACGAACGTGTATCCGAATCTGCCCTTGACGCAGAGCATACCCAGACTCGATCGGTTGTCCGGGTCATCCAGCATCTCAGCTATCTTCCCGTCCCCGTCGACCCGGGCCTTGATCCCACAGCCGACGCCACAGTAGGGACAGGTGGTGGTGACCGCCTTGGTAATGTTGGAGACCGCTCGCTTGGTGCGGATGGCTCCGGTGGGGCAGACCGAAAGACACTGACCGCAGGTGGTGCACACAGAGTCCACAAGATCGCGATCCATGAACGTACCGATGCGGCTGGATGCGGCGCCGGCTCCAAGGAAATCAATGGCACCTATGAACTGGTGGCCGTCCTGGCAGGCGCGCGTGCATCGCCCGCAAAGGATGCAGTCCTGCATGGCTATGTCGAATACCGGGTTAGATGTGTCAGTCGAACCCCTGGAACGGCCCGACCATCGCGAGGACGCGATGCCATGGTGCTCGGCTGCAACTGTCAGCTCACGGTGATCGACCATTTCAGCCGAGCCGTTCCCCGATGTGGACTGCGAGATGCTGCCCGGGGTCGAATCGGGGAGCATGGCCATTGTGAGCTCAATCACGCCGGAGCGGATGCGACGCAGGTCTGGCGTACTCGTCCTAACCTTCATGCCCTCGGCCGCTGGAATTGAGCAGGAGGCAGGATAGCCTCGTATCCCGTCAACCTGCACCAGGCAGGTACGGCAGGCCCCGATCGGCTTCATGTCCGGGTCCTTGCAAAGCTGGGACAGATAGGTGCCTGACAGGTTGACGGCATCCAGCACCGAGGCCCCTCGGCCCACCGTTACCTTGCGCCCGTCGATCGATACTTCGATGCTCATCACACCGCGCTCGCGTTATTCACTGGACGTTCCGTCTTCCCTGCGTTGTCCTTTGCCGCTCCCGGCCCGACGGCCCGGCCTGGCCGGCTGGGACCAGGCGATGCCCAGTGCAGCTCCAATTCCTACCCCTGTGGCTACACCTATCGCCACCGAGTCAAGGAAAGCACCAACCGCCACTCCAGCGATAATGCCGACGGCCACGCCTGCGCACAGCCGACCGTTGCTACCGATGTTTATGTTCACAGTCCATGTAGGGGCCGCATGTGTCCGGGAGCATCATCAGGTCGTCCAACCAATCCTATAACAGGGAACTCAACGCTCCGCAGGGATGCCCAACGCCCCCCCGAAAAAGTGGAGCGTGCTGGTTACAGGGGCCCCCGCGGCTTGCCCCAGGCCACATAACGATGCGGAACTGACCACCTCGGCCAGATAGATTAGCTCGTCTACGTCGGCCTTGGATGCGCCGCGATGTGCCAGCCGGTCGATCGCCTCGACAATTCTGGGCGTTCCCTCCCGGCAAGGAGTGCACTTGCCACAGGACTCGTCGGCATTGTAGGCGGCGAGCGCCCGCATCACGTCCACGATCTCCATGGATTCGTCGAGCGCGACAAGGCCCCCGGCGCCGAGGATGACCCCCGACTCGTGGAGGATACCCGGCAAGATCTCGATATCCAGCGAAGCGGGCGGCAGCAGCCCGCTTGACGGCCCCCCTACGCCGAGCGCAGCCAGCACGCTGCCTCCACGCATGCCTCCTCCAATGCACTGGACCACTTCGGCGAGAGGTGTGCCGAAGGGAGTCTCCACCAGACCTGGACGTTTCACGGCGCCGGACAGGCTCAGCACCTTGGTTCCGCTGGCGTTCTCGACACCTAGCGCCTTGAACGCCGTCGGTCCCTTGGTGAGGATGAAGGGCAGGTTCGAGAGCGTCTCCGCGTTGTTTATCACGGTCGGTCGGTCGTGCAGGCCGGCTTCGGTGGGGAAGGGTGGCCGCAGCCTGGGTTCACGACGTCGCCCGTCTAGGGTGTTAAGCAACGTAGTTTCCTCGCCGCATACATAGCCCCCGGCCCCGCGGCGTACGAGAGCCCGCACCGACCAGCCCGAGCCCAAGACATCCTCTCCAATCAGGCCCAGCGACTCGGCGTCGGAGAGCGCCCTTTCGATTCGGCGGGTTGAGAGGTCGGCCTCCGCGTTGATGTACAGGTAAATGACGCTGGCCTGGGTTGCGTAGGCGGCAATCAGGGCTCCCTCTACGACCCGGTGAGGCACCCCCTCCATGAGGTGCCTGTCCTTGAACAGCCCGGGCTCACCCTCCTCGGAGTTAACGACCAGATACCTGGGTCCCCGTGCCGCTCTTCTCGCAGCTTCCCACTTGAGGGCTGCCGGAAAGTATGCGCCGCCGCGGCCCCTGAGGCCGGACTCCTTGACGGTCGCAGTCGTCGCCTCTGGAGAATCCGACAGTGCCGCAGCCAGACCACCGTAGCCGCCGACCTGCAGGTATTCGTCGATGCCCTCGGCGTCCATGTCTCCACAGCCGTTCAGGACTACGCGAACCTGACCGTCAATGAAACCAGCGACATCATCCTCGTAGCGCAGCGGCGTCCCGCCTCCCTCGAGGATCGTTGATACGCGGATCGCCGTGTCCGCGTCGACCCTGGTCAGGTGTACGGACTCACCGTCGGGTGAGGTGACAATCACCCGCGGCCCGGCGTAGCAGGCTCCATCACATCCGGTGGCGACCAGTTTGGAGTTGTCAAGCAGATCCTCCTCGAAAGCACCAAATACGTCCTCCGCACCCAGTGCAATCGAACAGTGGCCCACCTGCACCGCCACACGGAACCTACCTGCACTGTCTGCCAGCCGCCTGTTCGCTCCTTCGCACAGGCGCTCGTACGCGGTCTGGACAGTCACGCCGTCACCCCTTTGCGAAGGCCATTTACCGCTTTGACCGCTTTCTCCGGGGTCGCATGTCCAAGCCACCGCTCGTCTATCTGCAGGACCGGGGCCACAGCGCACAGGAATCCGCAGGCCGTGGTCTCGAATGTCACGGTCGCATCCGGGCCGACCGACGCGGGTTCGCCCGGCTCGACGCCTAGGCGGTCCTTAACGGCCTCCAAAACCGAGTCCGCCCCTGAAACACGGCAACTGAGCCCGGTGCAGACTCGTACGATGTGCATCCCGGGTTCGTCTACGCGCAGCTCCGAGTAGCTCGTGGCTGCTCCGTAGACCTCGCTGGCCGGTATGCCAAGATGCCAGGAGACGATCTCCATCGCCCAATCCGGTAAGTGGCCGAAACGGTGCTGAAGATAATGCAGGGCGGGCAGGAGCTGACCTCGCTCCCTGGGAAACCGCACACGCAGATCGGCGCGCAATCCCTTGCGGTCTTCGTCCCTTTTCCCGTCTCGTGCCAATCTGGGCGTCTATCCCCTAGCGACCGGCTGCCTGAGCTCCGCAAGATCGAGGTCGGTCAGCTTGCAATCAGGTATGGTCCCGTCATCCTCCCAGCCCCGGGCCTGGTAGTAGGCAGCTATCATGGTGTCGAGCTCCGGCTTTGAGAGACTGACCCCTTTGACCGGTCCGTCGCTGAGGCCCTCCTCCAGGATTCTCTGGGGTAATGAGTCGTCGGCGCGGGTCCATCCCTCCCGGAGGTTGAAGAGCTTCTTGAGGTTGTTGATGCGTTCACCGGCGATACGAAGCTCTTGTGGAGTAACGTCCCATCCCGTTACGCATGACATTATCTCAGCCGACTCGGCGTAGAAGTCTCCGAAAGCGCGGCGGAGGAACTTGCACCACACGAGTGAGTCCATTACCGCCGAATAGTCTTCGCCATCGGCAACTATCTGGCCCATCTGCCTGTCTGCGCTCAGCCGGTCCACGCGGGACGAGAAGTCGGCCTCGTACGCGGAGGACCGGTTGTGGCACGCTCCCCTGGTGCTGACCGCCAGAGCGAGCGCCATTGTCTTTAGGGACCGGGGCTCGTAGCCGGGCATCTCCAGCCCCTTTACGTGCATGGCCCACGCTTCCGACCCGTTACCCACCGCATCCGCAGCTCTGCGACTGCCCTCCGCCAACAGGTCACCCAGCCCCCGGCGATGCGCGATGTCTTCCAGTATTTTCGACAGTCCTTCTCCATCTCCGAACCGGGGGGCGTTTCCCTGTTCGAATACGGTGCCATCGAATAGACCCCTTGAAGCTGCCTCGGCGGCCCAGGCAATGGTCGCTCCGGTGCTGATCGTGTCCATGCCCATCTCGTCGCACAGGACGGACGCGCGTAGAACTGCGTTGGGGTCGGAGATTCCCAGCAGGGAACCCAAGGCGAACGCCGACTCGTATTCCATCCGGCCTTCGACCTTCGCACCACCGTCCCTGGTGGTCATCACGTGTTCACAGCCTATGGTGCAGTTCGCGCAGTGGGCGGTCCTAACCAGGTGATCGGTCTTGAAGTGCTCCCCACCGATATCGGCGGCACTCTCGAAGGTGGAGGCCTGGAAATTGCGGGTGGGAAGGACGCCCAATCGGCTGAACACCTCCACGTTGGCCATCGTACCCAGGGTTCTATACTTTTCGGTCGCCTGGCCCAGGCTGCGGCGACTCAATTCAACTCCGATGCGGTTCAGTGCGTCCGGATGTGCCATCGGAACGCGGGTCGATCCCTTTACAGCGATGGCCTTAAGGCCTTTTGACCCCATGACCGCACCGACGCCGGTCCGGCCCGCCTGTCTGCCTCCGTCGTTACTGATGCTGGCGAACCTCACAAGCGACTCGCCGGCAGGTCCTATGCAGGCCACGCGAAAGCCCCTTCCCAGGCGCCGCTTGACCAGTCCCTCCGTCTCCGCCGTCGTCTTTCCGGCAAGGTCTGAGGCGTCAAGGAAGTCTACTTTCTCGTCCTCTATCCTGAGGAGGGTAGGGCGCTTGCGGGCGCCCAGGATTACCAGGGCGTCAAAGGCGCACCGTTTGAGCTCGGTGGCCATAAAGCTCGACGAAAGCGAGTCGCCTATGAGGCCCGTGAGCGGCGACTTTGCGAGAACCGCGAACTTGCTGGATGTCGTCAGCCGGCTGCCCACGAGGGGGCTGGTCACCAGTATCAGGGGGTTCTTTGGTCCCAGGGGATCCGCTTCCCGGGGGCAGTGCCGGTACAGTAGCCAGGCACCCAGTCCAGTTCCGCCGATGAATTCCCGCAAGATCTTGTCGGGGATGTGTTCATACCGGGCCTCCCCGGTATCGAGGTTCACTATGAGGGCGCGGCCGTGGTACCCGTACACCGCCCCGCCTTCCTCCAGACCGCTTCTATCACAGCCTGGGCGGTTCATGCGGCGCCGTGTCGTCGGCAAGGCGCTTCCAACCCTAGCCGCCCGCCTGGCTGGAGAACAGAAGTATGTGGTCTCCAGCGCTTATGCGCCTGCTCTCTGAGGACATGAAGCAGGTGCCGTTCAGATTCAACACGTAGCTTGAAATCAGTCCGTTGTCCGGATCTATGACTTCTCCCACGAGTGCCGGTTCCACTTCGGCCAGCCGTACAGCAACATCGGCGGCTGAAGCTCTGGCCGGCAGGTTCAGGTCCACACTGGTGTGACCGGCAAGCATTCTGGCGTTACCGAAAAGCTCAACGGTGACCTTCCTATCCGGGTTGCCCACTTCGCTTTGCATCTTCCCTGAAGGCTAACTCCCTGCGGCGTCCACACCGGTCACGGGGAGGCTTCTCTTGACAGTGCTCTGCGTGCACCATCGCTGATCAGCGCTTGACTACCTGGTAGTACCTCTATTTTGTGTTTTGTATAGCTCTATCCTACGGGATCGCCGGCTAACTCTGCCGCCCGTGCCATCGCGATCTCAAGGTCTCTTGGAGTGTTGACATTAAAGAAACTCCACAGCCCCGGGTCAATCATCTCGACGGTGCGCTGCGGGACGTACTTTACCCTGACCGATTCGAAGAACGCCGAGATCTTTAGCTCTCTTGCCTCCAGCTTCTTGCTGATTGGCTCCCTGCAGACCTTTGAGTACAGGGCGTGGGTTGGTTCGGGCCTTCCGTTCAGCAGGGGGACGACGGCGTCGCAGTCATCCCTCTTTGACGCCATCTCAGAGAGCAGAGCTCTGTTCAGGAAGGGCATATCGCACGCGACAACGAGCGTCCATACGCCCGTCGCAGCGATCAATCCGGTTAGTATTCCCCCGAGCGATCCCGCATTGGGGTAGAGGTCTCGGACGACCCGTGCATCGCTCGGAAGGGGCAGGGCCTGAGCCTGTATTTCCTCGGCGACGACTACGACTGTTTCCGAGGATATCGTCTGGATGGCGGAGGTGACGCGGGACACCAGCGGAACCCCTCCGACGAGTTCGAGAGCCTTGTTTCTCCCCAGCCTGCGGCTGCGCCCTCCGGCGAGGACGACTGCGGTGATCGACCGGATGTCAACGGAGGAGTTCGCCAAATCGCCACCGCCCTCCAGCAACATTGGCCAAGATTACCATGCGCCGCGCCGACGGGGATCGCCTGGAGCCGGGGAGAGGGCGGGATCTCCAGCGGCTGTGCCGTGCAGAAATGCGGGCTGGATGGCTTACGGTGGCACGCTCGATTTCATTAGCGGGGATGCCAGCGGCAACCGGCCCCTTCGTCCATGTGTCGCTGGGACAGGCGCACCGGGTGAGATCGGCACAGATCGACTGTCAACCTTTTCCCGCAAGCCGGGCGACCACCTCGCCGGTTTCCCGGGTGTCATAGCCCCCGAGTTCGTCCACCCGTGTCTTGAAAGCCCGCGACTGTATCGTTGACAGAACCGTTTTCACCGGCTCGGTAGCGAGCAGGTCAGATGGCGTCACGAGATCGTAGCGTTCCCTGGCCAGGGGAACGAAGTCGAGGTTGAAGGCGCGGGCAGCAGACTGGATTCCCAGTCCGACGTCAGCTCGCCCGGCAGCTACTGCGGCCGCGACCGCCAGGTGAGTGTACTCCTCCCGGGCGTAGCCTCTTATGGCTTCCGGTGAGACGCCCGCAGCCCGGAGTTGGTGGTCCAGCAATAGACGGGTGCCCGATCCCCTCTGACGGTTTACGAACGTTGCCGACCGACTGGCTATGTCGGTCAGTGTGGTCACTTTGTGCGGGTTGCCCCGGGAGACGATCAGACCCTGGACCCTGTGCACCAGCGTTAAGACCGTCACGTCCCTCGAGACGTGGCGCCGAACGAAGCCGAGGTTGTACTCCCCCGTGTCGGGATCTAGCAGGTGTGTGCCGGCCATGTGAGCCTCGCCGCGCTCTAGGGCCACCAGGCCTCCGAGCGAGCCAACGTTTGCCGACGCCAGGCGGACACCGCCGGCCTCACTAAGCAGGTTCGCCAGCAGGTCCAGCGTCAGGTCGTGGCTGCCGGTAACCACGATCGTGCCTTCGATCTCATGCAGGGACCGAAGCAGCTCGACCCTTACCCTGGCACCGGCCTCCACTCCCTCCGAGAAGCGCGGTATCAGGGCGATACCATCTGCCTCGACCAGTGACATGATTACACCCGCGCCGCGTCGTATCGGCGTGGCGACCAGATCGCCGTCGACCCTACCCAGGCGAACCCGAAGGAACTCGTCCTCGCCGGCCGGTGAGTGGATCTTCCTTGTAACTACGGCCTCGGCCGTCGGGCCACGTGTAAGGGCGGTCAGGTGAGGGGAGGGAGAGTCGGTGGTCGATACGCCAAGGCAGCGCTCTATGGTCCTTTTGAGGAAGAGTTCGGAAGTGACCAGTGCGGAGACCGGATATCCGGGTATCCCCAGTACAGGCCGCCCCTTAACGATTCCGAGTACTACCGGGTGACCGGGACGGACAGCGACTCCGTGGACGGCCAGTTCACCGAGGGATTGGACCGCCGGGGCGGTGTAATCTTCCGAACCGGCCGAAGAGCCGGCGTTGATGACAACGATGTCGTTCTCGCCGGCAGCCTTTAGCATCGCCTCTTCAATGAGTTCGTGCTGGTCTTCAACGGGGTCGACGCGGACCGGCGTTCCGCCCCATTCGCACACCTGAGCGGCCAGCATGATCGAGTTGAACTCCACGACCTGTCCGGGAGCGGCGTCGACCCCGGGCTCGACCAGTTCGGTGCCAGTGGGGATGATTGCGACAGATGGCCTTTTTCGCACCTCGATAGTTGCCACTCCGGCGGATGCACAGGCCCCCAAGTCCTGCGGCCTCATGACGTGACCGCCGGGTAAAACTAACTCGGTTGCAGCGATATCCTCACCGATTTGTCGGACGTGCTGGTAAGGGGCGACCGGCTCGCGAATCTCGACATGCATTCCGTCAAGATCCTGTACGTGTTCGATCATCACGACGGCGTCAAAGCCGTCGGGCATGGCGTCCCCTGTATCCAGCCAGGCCGCCTGTTCTCCAACCCTTAGTCGCAGAGGCGATGTCTCCGTCGCCCCGACCGTCTCGGAGGATCGCACGGCAACCCCGTCCATCGCCGCTGCATCGTAGTGGGGAGAGGACCGAAGAGCCCATATAGGCTGTGCAGTTACCCGGCCGGCCGCCTCCGCCAGGGTCACGGTCTCCGACCCTGTCGTCAGGCCCGTGCCGAACTTGCATAGCGCCTGGTCAAAGCGCTGCATTGCCTCATCCAGAGGCAGGTCCTGAAGGTAGTAGCGGCGGCCGGTCTTCCTACCGTGGTCCATATCAGAAGATGTTGACGTGCACAGTATCGCCCGCGTAAAGACCGCCGGAATCGAGCGATACGGACGCCAGGCCATCGGCCTGCACCAGCGTGAAAATCAGGTTGGACTTGCCGAAGATCGGCTCGGCTACCATCCCTCCCGGGCCCGTTGATAACCGAACCGGGAAGAAATCCTGACGGCCGGGAACGGACGGAACGTCTCTGGCCAGCGTTGCTTTCACTACGGGTTCTGCAGCGGGTTCGGTCGCCCCCAGGAGGGAACGAATGACTGGACGAACGATCAGGTCAAAGACAACCATCGCCGACACTGGGTTTCCGGGCAGGCCGAAGATGGGCGTTCGGTCCGCGAGACCAGCTATCGTAGGCTTGCCGGGCTTGATCGATATGCCGTGCACCAGGACGCCCGGCTCGCCGAGTTCGGCGAGCACCCGGGCGGTCATGTCCCGGTTGCCGACGGAGCTTCCCGCCGAGAATACCAGCAGGTCTCCGCGGGCCATGGCGTCGCGCGCGGCCCTCCTCTGGGCCTGGAGTTCGTCCGGAAAGATCCCCACGAGAACCGCCGCGCCGCCGGCGCGCTCCGTCAGGGCCGCCACCGTGTGTGTGTTGATGTCCCGCACCTGGCCCAGAGCTGGCTCTGCGTCAGGCGCCACCAGTTCGTCCCCGGTGGAGACTATTGCAACGGTCGGCCTGCGGGCTACCTCGACGCTCGTCACCCCGACCGCCAGCAGCGCACCGAGGTCTTGGGGTCGCAGGGTATGGCCCGCTGGCACCACTTCCTGACCGGCCCGGAAGTCCTCATCGGGCTGGACGACGTTCTCTCCCGGTGCGACTGAGCGGACCACCTCGATGGTGGACCCATCAACCGAGTGGGTGTTCTCTACCATTACGACCGCGTCGGCTCCCTTGGCCAGCATTCCGCCGGTGTATGCCACGGCGACCTGCCCCGGACTCAGTTCGACCTGTGGCACCTGTCCCATCGGGACCTCCCCGATAACTTCAAGGTAGGCAGGGATGCTGTCGCTCGCACCGAATGTGTCGGCGGCACGGACCGAGTATCCGTCCATCGCGGACCGCGCAAATGCGGGCAGTCCGGTGGGGGAAAGGTATTGTCGCCTTGTAACCCTGCCAAGCGCGTTGGAGACATGCACCGTCTCTGAGCCCATACGAACATCGCCCATGCGCTCTAGGAGGACTGAGAGGGCCTCATGCGGGGGCAGAAGTTTAAACAGTTCTGGCATGGTCGCCTATTACACGGCCGGGGCCTATTTCCCTCCGCATCATCCCGGGGAAAAGGAGTGGGTATACCTAGTCCGGTTCCCTGGGGACATCGCCTGTCACAGTGGTCGGCCTAGACCGACCGAAAACTAGAGACCGACGATGGCCCCGTTCGCGTCCACGTCTAGGGAGCGGGGTCTGGAGGGTAATCCAGGCATCGTGACTATGTTCCCCGCGATCGGGTATATGAACCCTGCTCCCACGGACGCCCGTACGTCGCTGACCTCGAACGTGTAGCCGGAGGGCCGTCCCTTGAGAGCCGCCCTGTGGCTGATCGAAAGGTGCGTTTTGGCCATGCACACGGGCAGATTGTCCCATCCCAGCTCACGGAAACGGCGCAGTTGCCTTCGTGCGGCCAGGCTCCAGGCTGCGTCGGCTGCGTTGTAGACCCTGCGGGCCAAAGCAAGGACCTTGTCCTCCAGGGAGTCCGACAGGTCGTAAGCGTAGTCGATCACCGGGTCGTCCGTGCGCCTCGAATCGCCGGTCGCTGCGATCAGCGCCTCTGCCAGGTCTCTACAGCCAGAACCGCCATCGGTGAAGGGGCTACTCTCTACGGTCGCTGCCGCCCCCGCCCGCTCGCTGCCCAGCCTCGCGATACGAAGCTCTTCTGGTGTATCTGTGGGGAACCGGTTAAGAGCGACAACCACCGGCAGGCCGAAAGAGCGGATGACCCCGATTAGGTGCATCAGGTTCTCCAAGCCCGACTCGACCGCGGCGGGATTGGGAGGATCCAGGTCCCTGGCCTTTACACCGCCGTGGTACTTGAGTGCTTTTATCGTGGCCACGATTACCGCACCCTGCGGATTGAGGCCCGAGGTGCGAGCCTTGATATGCATGAACTTTTCGAAACCCAGGTCTGCGCCAAAGCCGGCTTCAGTGAGCACGTAGTCCGCGTACGAGAGCGCGAGCCGATCGCCGACAACCGAGCTGCAGCCATGGGCGATATTGCCAAACGGGCCGGTATGAACGATGACGGGCTGTCCTTCCGTCGTCTGGACGAGATTGGGCAGCAGGGCGTGGCGAAGCAGCGACATCATCGATCCAACCGCGCCAACGTCGTCGGCCGTTACCGCTCGGCCGTCGTCGGCGAAACCGATCACAATTTTGCTGAGCCTTGCTCTTAGGTCCTCTAGATCTGTGCTCAACGCCAGTATCGCCATCACCTCGGAGGCCGTCACTATGTCAAAGCCCGTCTCCCTTACCGGCGCGTTGTTCACGCCGCCCAGGCCTGTGGCGATCTGTCGCAGCGATCGCTCCTCCATGTCAGACACACGTCGAAGGGTTATACCTGAGGGAGTCATGCCGGCCACCTGCCCGCGCTGGACGGCATTGTCAGTAAGTGCGGCCAGCAGGTTGTGGGCCGATCCAACGGCATGAGCATCGCCGGTAAAGTGAACGTTCACTTCATCCTCGGGCTCGATGCGCGACTTGCCGCCACCGGTGCCTCCACCCTTGATGCCGAAGATGGGGCCGAGGGACGGCTCTCGCAGCGTGGTGACAACGTTGACCCCGAGCTGCCCCATGCCCTGAGCAAGCCCTACTGCGGTGGTCGTCTTGCCCTCTCCCGCGGGCGTAGGAGTCATTCCGGTGACTACGATCAGTTTGCCGCGGCGACCGTCGCTGCCCATCGCGTCCAGAGGGATCTTGGCCTTATGGTGGCCATAGGGGATGAGCACCTTGGGGTCGAGACCAAGGGTCTTGGCGATCTCGGCTATTGGTCGCACGTTGGAAGTAACCCCTCTAAATCGTGCCGTCCGTCTTAGCGGTCGAAATGCGGTGCGATTCTAGCATAGGGGCCGGAGCCTTACGCTCTGGGCCGTCCCAGCTTGTCAGTCAAGCTCGTCGAGTCCTCTCCTTGGAGATTCGCGCCTCAAGCGTTTGCAGTCTGATCAGCACCGGCTGAGTGCGGCGGACCACCTCCGGGCCCGACATCGTTCGACCCTGGCCACGCGCCGCGGCGATGAAGGCACGCAGGCTTTCCCTCATACCCACGAAGCCCGCCTCGGGTCTGGTACAGTCGGCCACCCTCGATTTCCATTCGCCGCCCGGACGCCGCCACCGGTATTCTCCCGTGGTCAGATCGGCCGTCGCCTCTCCTCCTGCCCCGTTGAGCGTGACCTTGAGGCCTAGAGTGCGGGGCCCGTCAAAACTGAAATTCCAGGTCGCCCTGGCACCGGACTCATACCCTATTTCCGCCCGGCCGGTTACCATCAGACCATCTTCGCGGACCCTGGAGGGCACCAGCTCGATGCGGTTGGCCGAACTCTGGACGAAACAGTCCAGGAGGTCCACGTACCATGGTCCCAGGCCGAAGATCATGCTCGACCGCCGGTATTCGCTGGCCAGGACCATCTCGTGCTCCAGGTGACAAGAGTGCAGGGCGCCGAGCTCGCTCCCCTCTCCGAACAGCCCGCGCAGGGCCTCAGCCGCAGGCAGGTACCTAGGCTCGACGTCGACGTGCAGGACGCCCGGTCCGGACTCTGCCAGGGCCAGCATCCTCTCGGTGTCCTCAGCGCGGGCAAACGGTGGCTCCACGAAAGTGTCTAATCCCGCCTCCAACGCCTCCGCAGCGGCGGCTGCGTTGAGTTCAGGCGTCAGGGCAATCAGAACTGCGTCGACATCTCCGGCCTTGATCAATTCCGAGTAGCTCGCATACAGCCCCAGTCCTGCCCCCAGCCTCTCGCCGGCGGCCATGCGGGATTCTTCGGTCCGAGCTGCGACGCTCACGACTCTTACGTCTGCCATCTCCTGTATCAGGGGGAGGTAGGAGACGCGGGCCCAGTATCCGAATCCCACGAGCCCGATTCGCACCGTCTTGCTCAACTGCTCACCTCAGTTCCCGCAGGTCTCTTTGGGTTACCAGAATGGCCGCGGACACCGCGAGTAAAAGGACCGCCATGGCACCGATCACCACTCGACCGTCAAACTGCTCGATTGCCACCCCCACCGGCACGACGACCAGGGGAACCATCCCGAAACTCATAAGGTAGAGGCTCATGGTCCGACCCCGGTACTCGGGGTCGCCATGCTCCATCATCAGCGAGTGTGTCAGCGTGCGCCGGCCTGCGTCCGCGACGCCCAGGACGGCCATTAGCACCGCCGCCGCCGCATAGATGGGCACTGCCGCCACGGCCAGCAGTGCAGCTCCTGAGGCCATGCTCGCCAGGACTAGGGCCATTCCTCGTCTCAGTCCGCGCATCGCCGCCAACGCGAGCGCACCCGCGAGAGATCCGGCGCCCATGATACTTACCAGCAGACCCAGGGCCTCGGGTCCACGCTCGTAGACATCTACGACAAACACCGGCAAGACGAAGCGAAACGGGATCGCCAGCGAGGCTGTAACCAGCGTCATGAGTAGCAGCAGGCGGATTAGTGGCGAACGTCCGACATGCTTCAGGCCTTCTCCTATCTCCTGGAAAACAGACCGAGCCTTGCGCCGGCTTGGCATCAGAGAGGGCAGTGCGCCGGTGAGCAGTACGGAGATGAAACCCAGGCCAGCTATGACGAAGAAGACTACCCCGGGGCCACTGAGTGCGTAGAGCGCACCGCCGATGCCCGGGGCGATCAAGAAGGTTGCGCTCAGCAGGGCACCGTTCAGCGCCACGGCGTTGCCTAGATGGCGCCGGTCGACCAATTCCGGCACGGTCGCCTGTCTCGCCGGCATCGTAAATGCGAAGACTGTGCCATAGGCAAAGCCCATCAGGACGAGGTGGGACCAGTGGATATATCCGCTCCAGATCGCCAGCGCGACCAGCAGGGCAATTGCACCGGCGGTGACCTGCCCGATTTGCATGGCACGTTTTCGATCGAACCGGTCGGCGACGACCCCTCCAAAGGGTGACAGGACGAGCATCGGAACGGCTTGGGCCCCGTGTACGAAGCCGAGCAGCGATGCCGAGCCCGTCAGGTCGTACGCCAGGTAGCCCATCGCGACGAAGGACATCTGCACGCCGCTCATGAAAGCGAGCATCCCGAGCCACATGTAGCGATAATTCCGCTGCGACAGAGAGACGAAGGTATGTCTCCACCACGCCGGTGGACGGCGGCGACGCATCCTTCGCGCCGACGGAGGTGAGGCCCGGTCCGCCTTCGACAAGGATTTCGATGGGGGGCTGGCTATCTGTAGTGGATTGTCAGGGAGGGGGGTAGGGGAGGCCGGTAAATCCGAGTCCATTCATCCCAGTCTAGGGTCGGGAGACACCGTCGGGCAAGAAGGGATTCGGTTCTTATTTCAGTGGCTTTCCCGTTCTCCTGCTCGAGTACGTGGGCTGCCGTATTCCTGCGCGGCCCGCTCGTCGAACGGTCTTGACAGTTCAAATTGGCAATCTTGAGAGCAGGATCAGGAGCGGCGGGGGAGAGCCTGCGCAATAAGGTACCCGCCAGGAGCAGATTAGGGGTCCGGGCCACGAGGTGCGCTCACCCTGCCTGGGCTTAGCCCTGGCAGGTAGGCCCTCGCGGGTGTTCGGCCCGGACCCGCCTTGTTAACTCTGCACCGCACCGCCAAGGCGCCGCGGCCTTCTGATGGTACCATAGCGCGGTGGCAAGCACTTTCGGAAACATCTTTCGCACAACCACATGGGGCGAATCGCATGGCGGTGCCGTCGGCGTGGTCGTAGACGGCTGTCCTCCCAACCTGGACCTGGACGTCGCAGATGTTCAGGCGGAGCTTGACCGGCGTCGTCCGGGCCAGAGCGAGATAACCACCCAACGTCGCGAGGACGACCGTGCGGAGATACTGTCCGGTCTGTTCGAGGGCCGCACGCTGGGCACTCCGATCCTGATCATGGTGCGGAACAAGGACGCGAAGGCCAAAGACTATGAGCACATCAGGTCCGTCTTCCGGCCTTCCCACGCCGACTACACCTATCAGGCAAAGTATGGCATCCGCAATTGGCAGGGCGGTGGGCGGGCTAGCGCTCGAGAGACCGTCGGCCGGGTTGCCGCAGGGGCCATCGCTTCCAAGGTACTGGCAGATGCGGGGGTGGAGGTGATTGGTTACGTCAAGAAGGTCTGGACCATGGAGGTTGATGTGGACCCCGACACCGTCGACCGTCGGGCGGTCGAGGCTAACGTGGCGCGAGTGCCCGACCCCGACATGGCCGAAAAGATCATCGAGCGGATAAGACAGGCACGCAAGGAGGGTGACTCACTGGGTGGCGTAGTCGAGGCCGTGGCGCGTGGCGTCCCACCCGGGCTTGGGGAGCCTGTCTTTGACAAGCTGGAGGCCGACCTTGCGCGGGGACTTCTATCGTTGCCGGCATGCAAGGGTTTCGAGATCGGCTCTGGCTTTGCCGGTGCCGAGATGACGGGATCCGTCCACAACGACCCGTTCTACGCCGAGGACGGCCGGATACGCACTCGCACCAATCGGTCCGGGGGTGTTCAGGGCGGCATTTCAACCGGGGAGAATATCGTCGTTCGCGCGGCCTTCAAGCCCACCGCCACCATAGCCAGAGAGCAGGAAACAGTAGACGAGCAGGGCAATCCCGTTAAAATCGCCGGCCGGGGTCGCCACGACCCCTGCGTGCTTCCCCGCGCGGTTCCGATGGTAGAGGCGATGATGGCGCTCGTTCTGTGCGATCACCTGTTGATGCAGAGGGCGATCGGACCTTAGATCGCCGCACGCCCTGCCAGGATGCGTTGGCGCGGATGGAATCGGGGCAGCGGCCCGTCAGGACGGGCCTTGGAACGCTGAGGTGCGCCTATACGACCGGTGACATGCCTCCGTCTATGTTGACGGCTGTGCCGGTGATATAGGCCGCCCGGTCAGATACCAGGAACGAAATCAGGTCGGCCGCCTCGGATGCCTCGCCGACCCTGCCAAGCGGCACGCCAGCCCCCAGGTCTTCATACCATTCGTCCAGGGTCAACTGCCCGCTCGAGTCGCGCCACCAGCGCTCGTGCTGAGCGCTCTTGATCAGCCCGATGCAAACCGTGTTCACGGTGATCCGGTCGGCAGCGTAGTCGAGGGACATGGCCTTGGTCAGGGCGATGCCCGCGGCGCGGCTGACGGAGGTCGGAACGCTTCCTCCTCTGGGTGCCTTGCCTGCCGGCGTTGTGATATTGATTATCCGCCCACCGCCCTGGCGGCGCATGTGGACGGCAGCTGCGCGCGCGCCCAGGACTGCGCCCATCAGCTTTAGGTCTAGGTCCTCCCTCCACACCGCATCAGCGACAGCGTCGACATGGTCGGCCGCCGACCTGCCAGCGTTGCTGACCAGGATGTCCAGTCGGCCGAAGGCTGCTGCAGCCTGGTCCACGACAGACTGGACCTGATCCGGCCTGGTAACGTCTCCCGGCAACGCCAGCACCTCCCCACCGGTCTCTGTCGCTATCTCGCTGGCGGCAGCCTGCAGGTGGTCGGTGCGGCGGGCGGTGATGGCAACCGACACACCCTCGGTAGCCAGGCGGTGGGCGGTTGCCCTACCTATCCCGTCGCTGCCGCCGGTCACCAGGGCGGCTCTTCCACTTAGACCTAAGTTCATCTCGCTCCTCCTCCCAGCCCGAATCGCTATCGCGTGGCTGTTTTGTGGGTCGGGCCTTTACGCCAGCCGACCCTTCGGCAAGGTACGCCTCGTCGAGCAGATCGGTCACGTACTTGACCTCGATAGGGGCGCTGCCAAGTTCGGCTCCGTACTGCAGCTGTATCATGCAGCCCGGGTTGCCCGTAGCCACCACAGCCGCGCCGGTACCCCCGATCGATTTCATCTTGTCTTTCAGGAGCCTGAGGGACATCTCCCTTTGGGTGATTGTGTAGGTACCGCCGGCCCCGCAGCAGCGCGTGGAGTCGCTCATCTCGCTCAGGCGAATTCCAGGGATAGATTCCAGAAGAGCACGCGGCTGGCTGCGCACGTGCTGGGTGTGGGACAGGTGGCAGGCGTCCTGGTAGGTAACCGTGCGGTCTAGAGTGCCCTTTGGAGGGTCTATTGGCAGGTCGCAAAGGAACTCATGGACATCGAGCACCTTCTCGGACAGTTCCCTCGATCTCTGAGCGTATTGCGCGTCATCACTGAGGAGTTCACCGTATTCTTTCATCCTGGTTCCACAACCTGCCGATGCGGTTATGACGGCGTCGACAGGCAACGCCAGGAATGCGTCCACATTGCGGCGCGCCAGCTCTCGTGTCCCCTCGATGTCGCCGACGTGGGTGTGAATCGCTCCGCAGCACACCTGTGACTGCGGCACGACCACTTCCACCCCGTTTCGGTTCAGAACCCTTACCACCGCCCGCATGTGTGGACCGTGTACCAGGGGCATTACGCATCCCGATAGCAATGCCACCGATGCTCGGGGCTGGCCCTGAGCCTGATATATCTGGCCCTCGGCAGCAAAGAAGGCATCCGGTGTGGTTGGCAGCGATTGCTCCAGATCGGCGATTTTCGCTGGCATGATCTTAAGGAGTCTGGACAGTCGAAGGGCGCTCTGAAGACCGGATCGCTGGTACAGCCTGAGTGCACCCACAACGCCGGTCAGGGCATTCTGGTCTGGGAGGATCTTTCCAATCACCAGCCAGGATATGAAACGACCCAGAAGGGAGACCTTTCTCCGCCTTTCGACCTGCACCATGGTCTTTTCTATCAGCCGTCCGTAGGGCACGCCTGACGGGCACACAGCCTCGCAAGCCCGGCACTGGATACACATGTCCCAGTGTCTGTAGACGTCTTCTCCAATCCCCAGCCGTCCCTCGTTGACGGCCTTCATCAGGGCTATTCGGCCCCTGGGAGATTCGGTTTCGAGTCCGGTCTGTACGTATGTGGGACAGGCCTGCAGGCAAAAGCCGCAGTGGACACACTTGTAGAGGTCCTCCTCTGCGGGTGCGTCGTGGGTGTCGAAACCCGGAGCAGACGGGACGCCTTTCATCGAGGTAGATGGAGAGGAATTGTCTTCGGACAATGCTCCTGCAAATGGATGGGCATCAGATTCCACTGAGGAACCGTCCCGGGTTGAGGGTGCAATTGGGGTCGTATTGATCCTTGAGCCGCCGCATGATCGCCGTTGCGTCACCTCCTCCGTCCCACACATCGATGCTCATTTTCGACTCCAGGGGTGCTTGCTCGAGCACAGCACTGCCCCGGCGCTGCCTGGCGAGCTTGCGAGTGTCGGCGATGACCTGCGCCAAGGCCCCTGTATTGATCGGGGGACTCGGGCTGAACAGGTGGAGCAGCACGGTGCCTGAGGCGACTTGCGCCACTATGGCGGGCAGCAGGCCGCGTGCTGCTGCCGCGCTTTCGAGGGATGCCAGAACTTCGCCAACCGTGGCTGGCGGAAGGGAGATCCGGACGGAAGCGTCCGGTCTTGTGTTCTCATCCCATCCGAAATCTGCCACCGCGCGCCATATCCGCTCGTGGTCGTCGTTCACGAGTCGGTCCATCTCCAAGGGTTCTAGTCGGCTACAGGCTGCACGGGCCTCGTCGACCATGCGTTCCAGTGAGCGAGTTCGCCCGTGCAGCCTCACCGCCAGGTGGTGGCTGCCCTTTCGGATGATGCCGAGCTTTTGTGCCGCAACCGGGCTCAGCAACGTTATGGCAAGGGGCGAACCCCTGCCGTGGAACATTGACATGCCAGCATCGAAGGCATCGGCGGGTCTTCGGAACGAGGCAATGATGGTTGCCTGGCGGGCGGGCAGGGGCGTGAGTTTGAACGACGCCTCGACGACGATTCCTAGCGTGCCAAGCCCGCCGATGTGGAGCCGGGACATGTCATAGCCGCTCACGTTCTTCACCACCTGACCGCCGCTCCTAGTCAGTTCGCCATTCGGTGAGGCCACCTTCATGCCGATCACGAGGTCGCGGAGACCCCAGCCCTGCCACCTGAGAGGGCCGGAGGTTCCCAGAGCCAGAGTCCCGCCGACGGTCGCGCGATCGGGTAGGGGAGGGTCGATAGCTATGAACTGCCCGTGCTCGGCGAGCATCTTCTGGAGTGAAGAAACGGTGATCCCGGCCTCTACTGTGGCTGTCAGGTCGGCCTGATTGTGTGAGACCAGGTTGCTTAGGCGACCGGTATCGATGGCGGCATCGTATCGGGCCGGGATCTTGCCGATGCTGGTACGAGTGAGTCCTCCCACGGGTGATGCAGCCAGACGCTCTTCCGTGCAGGCAGCCAGCCCTGCGCACAGGGCTTCCAAGGTCTCGGGGATAAATACCGCGCCCGGTGTTAGCCCGTCGATTTCGTGGTCGGGTGAGGGCCTGGAGACAGATCCACCGGCAATTTCCCGGAAGGCCCCATGCGGCCCTGCATCACTGCACGAGTTCGACTCAGAATCCGCCACGTCCTTCACACGAAGGCCCCGGCGCCCGTCCGTGCTACCGGACCAATCTGGGTAAACTGATTGATCGCTGATCCCTGCGGGAAGATCTTGCCCGGGTTGAGAGCGTCCCGGGTGTCAAATGCCGGCTTCAGCTTCGCCATCGCCCGCATGTCCCCCTCGCTGAACATGTATGGCATGTACTCTCTCTTCTCGATGCCTATCCCGTGCTCGCCGGACAGGACGCCTCCCTCATCGACACACAGCTTGAGTATCTGGCCGCCTATTTCGAGCACCCGTTCCGTCTCGCCTGGCTTGCGCTCATCGAAGAGAATCGAGGGATGAAGGTTGCCATCCCCCGCATGCAGAACGTTGGCTATTGGGAATCCCGATTCTGCAGATATTTCCTTTATGCGCGCCATCACCTCTACCAGTCGAGTAGGCGGTATCGTTCCGTCTATCAGGTAGTAATTGGGGGCAAGTCTTCCAAGCGCTCCCAACGCCCCCTTACGGCCGGCCCACAATCGCTGACGCTCTTTATCGTCCCGGGCGGTCCTGATTTCCATCGGAGAGTGCCGCGCCATCACAGATTCGACCAGCTCGGACTCCTCTTCCACGGACTCGGCTAGGCCGTCCACCTCGACCAGCAGCACGGCACCGGCGTCAGCCGGGTATCCGGCGTTGACCGCGGGCTCTACCGCGGCGATGGCCAGGTCGTCCATCATCTCCATGGCTGCCGGTACGATGCCTGACCGGATAACGTCCGACACGGCGGCGCTTGCGTCGTCCATGTCCCTGTAAACGGCCAACATGGTCTTGACGGACTCGGGGCGCCTCAGCAATCTGACGATGACCTTGGTCACGAGCGCCAGGGTACCTTCCGATCCGATCAAGATTCCGCGAAGGTCGTAGCCCGGCGTCTCGGACGTGCGGCCGCCCAGCCACACAACAGTCCCGTCCGCCAACACTGCCTCCATACCTAGGACATGATTGGTGGTCACACCGTACGCGAGGCAGTGGGGGCCGCCCGAGTTCTCGGCCACGTTCCCGCCGATGGTACAGGCCTGTTGGCTTGAAGGATCCGGCGCATAGTAGAGGTCGTGCTCGGCGGCGGCCACCGTGAGATCCAGATTGACTACTCCGGGTTCGACAACGGCCAGACGATTGGCCGGGTCAATCTCTATGATCCGGTTCATCCTGGTTAGCGAGATCACCAGGCTTCCTTGCTCAGGGATCGAACCGCCGCTAAGTCCAGTGCCTGCACCGCGGGCGACGATCGTAACGCCGTGGTCTCTGGCCGCCTTCATCACTTCCGACACCTCGGCAGTCGAAGCCGGCAATGTCACTGCCGAAGGTAGTGCACGGTCGACCGATCCGTCGTACTCAAAGGCGATCAGGCCGGGCAGATCGTCTACGACGTATGCATCACCAACGATGCGTCTTAGCTGGTGTATCAGTGATCTATCGCTCAAGGTTTTCAGCACCGACAGTTCAGTGGAAGGCCACGATCATGATATTGGCAGCCTCCAAGAGGTCGCAATTGGAATCGGGAGGGCTGGGTGGGTCTTCCCGTATCCAGCGCCGCCGTTCGCTCAGCAAGTAAAGCGTCGTGCGGCCACATTCGCGTGCATGGGCTCATCGCAAACCTTGTTCTCTCGCTCTGCCTACGACCATACAGGGCAATGGCGGGACCGCAGGCCTGTCCGCGTCGGCGTCTACCAATACCGGGAAGCGATCAGCTATGGTGACTTTAGGCCAGCCAACTGCTTGGCCAGCACATCCGGCTCACGTGTGGGTAGCTGGCAGGCATAGTTCTCGCAGACGTAGGCAGTGGGCGCCCCTCCTATTCGTTCCCGCATCCTTGCAAGGGGCAGGTTGGACAACTCACTCTCGCCGCCCACCCCCATAACAACTTTGTTGGGTATGTAGTGTCTGTAGACCTCGTCCAGCAGAGCACGGGTAGCATCGTCTCCGGGGTCTCCGGCGATGGCGACCTCCCTTGGAGCACTGAGGTAAAAGTCCAGCCCGCCGAGCCAGTGACCCGACCCGGCAGGCACCTGCACCATCAATTCCCTGGCTGAGCGGATGCCCTCGACAGCGATGTCCCGCATACCGGGCTCGCCCGTATATACGGCGAGTTTCAGCAGCACAGAGCAGGCCGCCGAGCTGCCCGATGGAATTGCATTGTCGGAGACGTCGCGGGGACGAACGACGAGATTGTCGTGATCCGAGCCCGTGTCAAAGAACTGGCAGGTGCCCCGGTCCCAGAACAGTTCGACCATCGATTTTCCCAGACCGATCGCTTCAAGAAGCCAGCGTGGCTCCAGGGTCGCTTCATGCAACGCTAGGAGGCCGTCGATTGCAAACGCGTAGTCCTCCAGGTAGCCGTTGAGTTTGGCCAATCCGTCCTTGTAGGTTCGCAAGACTCGCCCGTCGCGCCGGAGGTTCGTGAGCAGGAAGTCTGAACACTTGACGGCCGCTTCGGCGTACTCTTGGCTCTCTAGCACCGCCGATGCCTCTGCCAGAGCCGCTATCATCAGCCCGTTCCAAGCAGTCAGGACCTTGTCGTCGGTATCGGGGGGCACGCGGAGAGAACGAGCCTCGTACAGCTTCGCTTTGGAGTTGGCGATGAACTGCAAGACCTCGGGGTCGTCCCGCGACACGGAGGTGCGAAGCTCATCAGTGAAGTTCAGGATCGATGAGCCCTCGAAATTGCCCGCATCGGTCACATCGAAGTATGCGGCCATGCGCTTACCGGCAGAGGGACCCAGGACCTCGAAGAGCTCCTCCGGCCTCCACACGAAGAATTTGCCTTCCACTCCCTCGCTATCGGCGTCCTGTGCGGCGTAGAACGCACCTTCCGGGGTCATCATTTCCCTGATGGCGTAGCGAAGTGTCTCATCGACAATGCGCCGGTAAGCAGACTTTCCGGTTATCTGGAATGCGTGCAGGTAGAGCCGGGCCAGCAGGGCATTGTCGTAGAGCATTTTCTCGAAGTGGGGAACCAGCCATCGCTCGTCCGTGGAGTAACGGTGGAAGCCGCCGCCAACCTGATCGTAGATCCCTCCCTCTGCCATTGCGTCCAGGGTAGTGGTCGCCAGCTCCAGGGCGTCGCTGTCCCCTGTCCTTAGGTGGTAGCGGAGTAGAAACTCGTAGATCATCGGCTGGGGGAATTTGGGAGGACCACTCAGCCCCCCCATCTCCCGGTCGGCTTGAGCGGCTAGGTTTAGGTAGGCCGAAGAAAGGTTGGCCTCGGTAAGAAGTTCACGAGATCTCCCTGCAAGCGTGGTCTGACGTATCCGGGCCACAAGCTGCTCTGAGGAGAGCTCAAGGTCGCTCCTCTTGTTCTGATATGCATTGGAGACCGCGTCGAGCACTCTGGGAAACCCGGGCATTCCGCCGCGGTCCGATGGGGGAAAGTAGGTGCCTCCATAAAAGGGCTTACCGTCCGGCATCAAGAACACGGTTAGAGGCCACCCTCCGTGTCCGGCGATAGCCTGCACAGCCGTCATGTATATGGAATCGATGTCGGGGCGCTCCTCGCGGTCCACTTTGACGGAGATGAAGCTGCGATTCATCTGAGCGGCGATCTCGTCGTCTTCGAAGGATTCGCGCTCCATGACGTGACACCAGTGACAGGCCGAGTATCCGATACTCAGCAGGATCGGCTTATCCTGTCTCCTTGCCTCTTCAAGCGCTTCACCACCCCAGGGGAACCAGTCCACAGGGTTATCTTTGTGTTGAAGGAGATAGGGGCTGCTCTCGGCAGCGAGTCGATTAGGCATCCGGACCAGCCTAGGGCATGACCGCAAGTGTGGAAACTGAACCGGTGACGATGTCTGCCACGCGTACGGCGTGGTTGTTGGTGTCGGCGATGAAGATCCGGTCTCCGGCTACAGAGAGACCTCCAGGCTCGTGGAAACTCGCCCCTTTTCCGTTTCCATCCTCCAGGCCTGGCTGCCCCGTCCCGAACAGGGTGGTTACTTCGCCGGTAACCAGTTCAATCCTCTTGATCCTGTTGTTGTAAGTGTCCGTCAGGTACAGGAATCCCCCCGCAAGGTCCACGCCTATAGGGTGCTGCAGCCTTGCGCTCTTACCGGGGCCGTCTAGGTCACCGAACGAAAACAGGTCCTCGCCGACGATGGTCGACACGACGCCTGCGGCATCCACGTCGGCCGTACGGATGGCGCTGGTCTCGCTGTCGGCAAAATAGAGCTTGGAGCCATCGCTCACGATGCCGCTCGGCTGTGCCAACTGGGCCGAGAGCAGGGGACCGTCCTCGATATCCTCCCGACCGGAGCCGGCGTGCGGCGCCATGAACCCCGACACCAGGTCTAGTCGCCATATCTGGTGGAAACCTGCCATTGCAATGTAGAGGCTCCCATCGTAGAGAGCGACATCCCATGGCGATTTAATCGGGGTTGACTTGGCAGGACCGCCGGAACTGAATCTGGGGGCAGGTTGTCCGGTGCCCGCAAGCGTGACGACATTGCCCTCAGAGAGATTAACCCGGCGGATTGCGTGGTTCTTCGTGTCTGCAACGTAGAGCTGGTCCCCGGCAAGGGCTAGCCCCTGCGGATCTCGGAATCGCGCAGAAGCGAAGTCCCCGTCAGCGAGCCCGGCTGCACCGGACCCTACGATTGCACGGACTCGTCCATCAAGCCCGGCTACGACGAGGCGGTTGTGATTGGAGTCGGCGACCACGAGCGTGTCTGACTCTCCGTCGGCCAAGACCTTGCCTGGAAACGAGAGCGGACCATCCGACATCTTCTCGCGCTCCAGCGTGAAATGGACTGGGGTGCGGTCGATCAACGCCCTTGCGTCGAAATCGGCTATCAAACCTGCGATTGCCCTGTCCAGAGCATCTTTGTCGAATTCGCCTTCGTGCTTTCCGAGGACGGTGCCTTCCGGACCTATGAACATGAAGGTCGGCCAGGCGCGCACCCCCCACCGGCGCCACACCTCAAAACCCGAGTCGTTGGCCACCGGGTGCATGATGTCGTAACGCAGCACCGCCTGGCGCACGTTGTCGAGCGACTTTTCCTGTGTGAATTTGGCAGAGTGCACACCTATCACCACCAACACGTCTCGGTACTTATTTTCCAGTTCCGCCAACTGCGGAATTGCGTGCATGCAGTTGATTCAACAATACGTCCAAAAGTCAAGAATTATGAGCTTTCCCTTCAAGCCCTCGATGGTGACTGGATGCGCAGAATTGAGCCATTCCAATCCTCTGGGGAATTCTGGTGCGTAGATTTTCTTTCTCTCTGTCATGGACGCTCTCCTTGGTCCGTAAGCGTATAACACCGAAGACTAAGATCCTGAGCCTATCCTATTTCGGATCACTTGGAATGCTTAGGTCGGGCTTGACATATGAGTTACGTTGCTTGACCTCTGCCGCTCAACAGGTGCTTTCTCTTCATCTTCCGAACCGAGTCCTGAGCTCGTTCGCGTAGGGGACGGTGCATACGTCGCCCCGTCGAAAACACGTGGCATGTGTTGGAATGTCCGGCAAGTCTCAGCATTTGTGGCCTCGGTCGACTTCATCCCCCATGGCCAGCCCTGTAAGATCAATTGAGCCTACACCTTTGCCGTTCATCAAGCCAACTCCGCGTCATCGCCACACCCGGCGAAAGACAGGGTACTGGCTGAAAATACGGTCCCGGCCAATGTGGACCCTTTGTATTCGCGCCTCGCTGCGTCGGCATGCTGGTGGCGCTTCGACTACGGTGTTGGGTGCCTGACTCAAGTGCCCTTGAGTCCGTGCCGAGGACCAAGTTGCACTCCTGTGGACTCCGGCACTATTAACACCTCAGGCGCAGACAATGACCTGCTATACGGCGTAACTGGGACGCAGACAGTATCTTAAGATAGCCTGTGGCCACGGCTAACATATACTGCCTAAGATATGGACGTTCCTGTAGCCAGGATAGAGAGCGGGTACAGTTGGAGCATGGAAGATATACAAGCAGCAGTTAATGTCGAGTGATAAGGAGCACTATCGATCTATAAAGTGATTCGTCTAAGAGCTTGTTAGGACAGCGATAGATGATCTTATTGGCTTACGATATGCTGCATTAGTTCTGTATATAGTCGATGCGAATAGTGATCGGAAATCTAGGGCGCTGACGCTCTAGCTAATTCTTCCGGTGCGCAGCACTAACCGTCCAATGATATGGCGGCTGTTGTAGACGTTCAGGTAATCTGGAACACTGCCTAAGGCTTCGTAGTCGAGGTTTCCGTGCCACTGGTGAAATCGACATAGCGGATGATGCTAGCCGGCCGTTTTGGTATGGTGCGGCGGAGCATGCCAGGCACCGCCGATCGTCTTGCCCTGCTGGGCAAGTTGGCGGAAGTGACCGGCAGTGCGGCGGTCGGTTGGCGCGTCGACAGCTCCTCCTCCGGATGGATGTGCTTCGCGCGGCATTAGCGCGTTGCTTTGTGACAGTTGAACGGAAGTTGAGACGGTATGCGCTTTCTCCTTGACCCATGGCGCCGCATAGGTGCCCGACTATACCTCGCTCTGGGATTTGCGGTGCTACTTACCCTGGGCTCCAGCGCCGTGGCAGTGTATTACTTTGAGCGGAGCGGAGACCTTAACCACCGGGTCCAGACCGAGGCGGAGCCAGCTCTGGATGCATCCTGGGCTGCTGCCCGGGAGGCAGAGCGGCTCTTGTCGTTAGGTCTCAGGCTCATGGTCCAAAACGCTGCGGGAGTCTCTACGGACTCCGCGACGGCCTCGCTGGAACGGTTAGAGACCTACCTCACTGCTGCCAGCGTTGTCCCTGCTCTGGTGCCGCCGGCGAACGAGGTGCATGAAGGTGCATATGCACTGGTCGGAGTCATAGATCAACTGGCGGTTTACCAAGCTTCGGTCCAAGAAAACGGCCGAGCCGCGACTGAGCTTGGCGGCGACATAGATGGGTTGTCGGTCGACGGTGAATCCCGTGCGTTGCTGCGGCGAGCCCTGTCGGCTCCCGACCAGCCAGCGCTTGACCGCCTTTGGGACCAGATCGCACTACTGCCACTGGGTGAACAGGTGTATGCGGTCCGTGGTCAGCAACTGGCGCTCCAAACACAAGCGAATGAACTTGCGGCTGCTCTCGATGAGCGAAGTGTGGCTTTGGAGGACTCAGTCACAGGTCTACTGGCGACCGCCCGTGCGGAGTCGCAGGTAATCCTGAATTCGTCGGTCCGCAGTTTCGACGAGGGACGCATCATCCTGGCAGTAATCAGTGTTGCAAGCGTCCTTGCGGCTACCCTGAGCGCTTGGCTTTGGGTAGGGCAGGGCGTGGTGCGCCGCCTGTCCAGGCTGTCGGAGCGAATGCGAGGCATGGCGGGCGGCGACCTTGAGACGCCGATCCCTGAGGTAAGCCGCGATGAAATCGGGGAATTGGCTGGCGCTCTCGAGGTGTGGCGACAGCAGGCGCTCGAAGTGCAGCGGTTGAATCTGGTTGAGCGCCTCTACGGAGAGTTGCGTGAGGTGAACGAGGAGTTGCAGCGGATGCAGAACCGGTTGGTGGCGCAGGAGAAGTTGGCCGCCCTGGGAGAACTGGTATCCGGTGTGGCTCACGAGATCAGTAATCCGCTGAACTTCGTTAAGAACTTTACCGAGGGGTCCTTAGAACTTCAGCGCGAACTTATGGGTATGCTGACGAGCTACCGTAGTCAAATGACTGAAGATGATGCCGATCTCCTTGATGACATCAGCGAGGAGTTAGCAACCAGCCTGGAGCGAGTGCAGTCCAATGGTGGCCGCGCTCTGGCAATTGTCGAGCGAATGCGGGGTCTGGGAGTAGTTGGAGGAGACCCGGAGCCCACCGATTTGAACGGGACGTTGCAATCCGCCGTCCGGCTGGCCTGCGAGGCGTTTCAGGCGGAATGGAGAGACTTTAGTATCGAGCCCGACTTCGACCTGGACCGCTCCGTGGGAGATGTGTCGCTCGTAGCCAATGACTTTAGCGAGGCTGTCGTAGGCCTTGTTTCGAACGCCTGCTATGCATTGAGGCAAAAAAAGGATGTGCAAAACGGTGACTACGACCCGGAGTTGTCCGTGTCCAGCCGCTTGTCCGATGGTTTTGTTGAGGTGCGTGTCCGTGACAATGGGCCGGGAATCCCCGAAGAAGTTGTGGGGCAGATATTTAACCCCTTCTTTTCGACCCGTGAAGGTGTAGTCGGAGCCGGACTGGGACTTCCGATTGCCGCGGATGTAATGAGGCGGCTAGGGGGAGACCTCGTCGTTGACACGGTCCACGGCGAGTTCACGGAGTTCACAATGACGCTGCCGGCAGGCTCCACGGCCTAGATTGGGCGGCCCGTGCCGGTGAACGGAAGCCCGCTGCTGCTCAGGCCAGCAGGCTCGACGATCGCGGGACCATCACGTGAAGGAGCGGTTAGTCTCCAAGGACTGAGAGGAGGCTTTCACCTGCTGCCACGGCCGGTGGGGCTACAACTCGATGATGCCGAAGCCGACAGCGTAGTCGCACCCGGCCAGTTCACCGATGGCGGCGGCTCCCCAGTGAAGGAATTCATCGGGGTCAAAGGATTGGGGCAGGTTGTCGATGTAGACGCGATGTTCTCTGAGGGATTGGACACCCTTATCTATGAACTCGGTTACGTCAACGTAGTGGGTGATCCTCGGGGCCGATGCTATGAAGACGCGTTTTATGCCGTGCCAGGGCTCATGACCTTCTTCGTCAAGGAGTTCGGGGAATATCCAGCGGTTGTCAGCATCCCTGGCGGCGTCGAGCACTGCGATTCCTACAGCACGGTGGTCGGCCATGTTGAGTTTGTCCCCAGCCCAGGTGAGTTCATGGTTGCCGCTGATCAGAATATCGGGCCGGAATTTTCGAATGACGCGGGAGATGTCGCGCCGAAGAGGCAGGCCGTACTCTACGACTCCGTCCCTGTAATCGAGAAACTCCACAGACTCAACGCCAACAACACGTGCACTGCTGATCTCCTCGCGCATCCGGAGCCTCGCGGTCTCTTCGGGATGCATGGAATCTATGCCAGCCTCGCCCTTGGTTATCGTCAGGTAGCCGATCTTCTTTCCCTGCGAGGTCCAGCGCGCGATGGCACTGGCGGCGCCGTATTCCAGATCGTCGGGGTGGGCGGCAATTGCAAGGGCCCGGGACCAGTCCTCGGGCAGGGGAGAGAGCTTGGCGGATTGATCAGGTACAGCTATGGTGCGGGCTCCCGTGGCAAATAGTATTCGAAGAGCATGCCCCGGCACGGCATGGCACGCCGATTTGGGTCCAACAGTCTAGCAGAGCAGGTTGGAGAGACACGCTGAGGTCTTAAGGTAAATTCACAGTCGACTGAGCTTCATGTGCCGCGAACACTCGGCACAATAGTCGACAGGTGATTCACCGATCACGAGTTTCGCATCTACCGGGTCGATTGGACTCCTGCCCGGACCTACGCGGACGGTCGGACATCGTTAGCCGTTTGCGGGCCAGCTGAGGCGTTCTATCGCGCCCAAGGCATGGGCTCTACCGAACGACCAGCCCCCCGTCGACCGTCAACATATGCCCGACCACGAACGAGGCCTTTTCCGAGCAAAGCCAGATGACGGCTTCAGCGATCTCCTCGGGCTGGGCAATGCGCCCAATCGGTTGCCAGCTGTCGGCTTCCGATTTCAGCTCCGGGTTGCTCGCATGGATGCGTTCCATCAACGGCGTGTCGACAAGACCCGGACATACGGCGTTGATGCGGATGCCCCTGCCGGCGTACTCGACGGCGGCCGACTTGGTAAGTCCGGATACCGCGTGCTTGCTGGCTACATAGATCGGTTGGTCAGGTATGCCAACCAGGCCCGCGACCGATGAGGTATTGACAATCGTGCCGGAGCCCTGTTCTACCATCTGGGCAATCTCGTGCTTCATACAGAGCCAGACACCCTTGAGGTTAGCGTCGATCACAGATTGGAACGTCTCTTCGTCGAACCGGCCGTCGGGGTCGGTGAGTTCCCGCTCAAGACCTGCATTATTGAACGCGCAATCGAGTTGTCCATAGGTGCCGACCGCCCGGTTGACCAAGGCCTCGACCTCGTGCGACATCGTTACGTCCGCCGGGACAAATGTCGCTTCTCCTCCGGAGTCCTCGATCATATGAACGGTTTCGTGGCCACCGTCGGCATCGATGTCGGAGGTGACCGTCTTGGCCCCTTCACGAGCGAAGGCTAGGGCCGTAGCCCTTCCGATGCCGGATGCGCCGCCAGTTACAAGTGCGACTTTTCCTGCGAACCATCCTGACATTGCTTTCCCTTTCATGCGCGTCTGGATCCCTCGCCAGCACCGGGTTCTGCGCAAAGTGGAAGCTGGTGCCCTCGGCGAGACCGTATTGCGAACTTTCGAACTGGTAATCGAGATGGTCGGGATCTAGTCGACAGTACAAGTTGCGTTAATCGCGGTCAAACGACCCGACTCCGCTCTACCGCCTCCTGCATGACCGCCTCCCACTCGTCGGTGGACAGCCCAGAGTCGATGCGGGCGTACTTTAGGGACCGCATCAGCCTCTCTGCGTGCAGGCGCGTGTTGAATATGACCCCGTCGAACGTGCCCGCCGTGTCGAACACGACGTCGCCAGTGCGAAAACCGCGGTCCCTGGGGTCGATCCTGAGCTCGTCGGAGTCGACCCATTCCCCGTTCGGATAGGCCACGTACTCGGACATCGGTCCTTCCCGCGAACGCCGGGCAGCGAACGGCCGATCCCCGGGCGCGGCTCGGCACTCGCGTAGACTATCCCCGTCGTGAGAACGCTTGCTCCGCAGAACCGCACTCCCGGGTGGCGGACCGCACTGGTTCTTTTCCTGGTCCTTGCAGCGGGTATGATCCCGCTCGCCGCCTGCTCGGCAGGGCCTGGCACCGAGCCCGCCGCGGCACCGCCGGCCGAAGACACGCCCGCACCGAGCGGAGGGGAGGGGGAGTTCGTCGGAACCGATGCCATGGGCAACGACCGCCAGTACCACGCCATGGTCACACTTCCCGACGGCAGGGTGCTGACCGCCGGAGGCTGGGGAAAGGGCAGCCACCGAGGGCTCGTACACACCTCCGCGGAGATATACGACCCGGCGACGGGCGAGTGGACCTCCACCGGGGACTTGGCCGAGGGCCGCCGAAAGCACCTGCTGGCCGTCCTGCCTGGCGGTTCAGTGCTGGCTGCGGGCGGCACGGAACTGACCGGATTCGAGGCCATACGCACGGCCGAGATCTGGGACCCTGACTCGGGTACCTGGAACTCAACCGGCTCGATCAACACCGGGCGGGCGGAGGCGGCATGGACCGCTCTGCCCGACGGGCGCGTCGTCCTTACGGGGGGCGTCGATACCAAGCGGCTGAAGAGGCTCGACTCGGTAGAGATTTACGACCCGGCGACCGGCCAATGGACGCCGGCGGCCCCGATGAGCACCGAGCGCACTCTGCACACGGCCACAACCCTGCTGGACGGGAGGGCCCTCGTCACGGGGGGCGGGACGCTGGACGGACCGTATACGGACTCTGCGGAGGTGTACGATCCGTCGAGCGACAGCTGGGCCGAGGCGGGTAACATGGCCGAGGGCAGGGTGCTCCACTCGGCGACCGTGCTCAAGGACGGCCGTGTCCTGGTGGTCGGCGGCATGGGCAAAAAGACGTTGGCCGAGATCTTCGATCCGGCGACTTCCTCGTGGACCCGGGCTGGCGAGACCCGGCAGCCACGCGCAGAGCACGTCGCCATCCTGCTGTCAGACGGGCGGGTGCTGGTCACCGGCGGTCTGGGCGTTAAGAACTCGGCCGAGATCTTCGATCCGGCCACGATGTCCTGGACGGCGGCGCCTGACATGGTACAGGCCAGGTACCGCCACGCCGCCGCGGTGCTATCCGACGGGAGGGTGCTCATAGCTGGCGGCAACAGCGAGGAAGAGGCGCTGGCCGAGAGCGAACTGTTCGTCCCCTGACCCGACGAGCGGAGCGTCCGCCGGGAGCCTGCTGCCGTTAACCGATCCTTTAGGGGCGGCCTGGCTGGCCGCCTCGAGCCTGATACCGCGCCCCTGACAGCCCCCTCCCGACCTGCCCCCCGCACCCGGGCGCCCGCCGCACCCCGGCCAAAGGGAGGTGACAATGCCCAACACGTCCGTGGCAACATGGGAACGGCCATTGAACCGCGGTCAGCCGATTTCTTGGAAGCCGGCTAAACCATTTCCAATTGGACTTCGTTTAACAATTCTGTCATGCATTGTTAATCTGCCGCTGCTAACGTGAGGGAATAGGCCGACTGAGCCAAGGAGAAGACGCGACTCGATGACGATCAGGGCGGACCTTCCCCTACACGCCAAGGTTTGCAAGGCCGAAGAGTTCAGCCCCCAGCATTTCGAGTCCATCGTGGAACGGGCGAGGAGGATGGGCCTTTCGGGCTTTGCACTTACCGAGCACCTTCACACGGGAGACTGCTGCGCAATACTCGGCGAGCTACTCCGCAGGTACACCTACCGCGGCGGCCACTTTTCCGTGGGGGAGGGCTTTAACGTCCTTACCGGCGCGGAGCTGACCGTTGCAGAGAGGGTGGACATCGTGCTGATCGGCGACATCGAGCAGCTGGGCCTGTTCGATCGATCCTTCCGCCCAGGGCGGCCGGCCTGGTGATTATCGCCGCCCACCCAACCGGCAGGGCAAGAGCACCGTCGAGGTGGGCCGCAGGCACCTGGGGCGCTTTGACGCCCTCGAGGTAAACGGCAAGGATGTGGCGCTCTCCCGGGTCGAGCCGAAGATACGGCGACTTGCGGCGGAGTTCGACCTGCCCGTTGTGGGCGGTTCGGACGCGCATGTCTGGCCCCAGACAGGGGTGCAGAGCACCGCTCTCGCGCTGGATGAGCTGGCGTAGCAGGGGCTCAAGCGGTGTCTTGCGGAGCGCACGACCCTGACGGAGACGGCCCCCCGGATCGACTCCCTGGTGCGGATCAGCAAGGCCCACAAATCGATCGTCAAGCGGCGCATGGCGGCCGACCTCAGCCGGACCGCCCCGGCCGCCGAGGGAGAGCGCGGGGCACTCGTCGGTGTTCCGGCCCTGGCCTAGGCCGCATCTATGGCGACGGCCAAGCTCAAGAGGACACTGAGCCCCGAGAAGGTCGCCGAGAGCATCAGCGCCATAGCGCTGGGCCTAGCAACCGGGAGCATCAGGTTCGGCAAGGGTTTTTCCACCAGGCCGACCAGGTCAGTAGAGCTCGACGTCAAGGGCAAGGAGTCCTCCAGAGGAGGCAAGGTCACCATCGAGATCTCCTGGAAGGCGAGGCCAGGAGGCAACGGGGCGAGGCCGGACTGAGGGCAGGGGGGAAATCCCGCGGCCCGGGACATTCTCCAGGGGACCGGCGGGCGCCCGGGCAGCCGGTGGCGCGGATTCAGGTGCCGCAGGCGGGGCGGGAGCGCAGCTGAAAGGATGAGGCCCTAGACCCTGCGGGCGGAGGCGGGCAGCGCACTGTCCGCGGCGCGAGGTGAGGTGGCGCCCCCGGCGCGACACCCGGTTTAGGAAACCGGTGCTCTATCCGCTGAGCTACGGGGGCGTACCCCGCTATCTTAACGAACGGACCGGGGTCTCACTCAAGGGGGGCTTGCCAGGACCGTATCCGCGAACGTGGAGCCTCAGCCCGTGCCCTCGCGCCACACGGCCCCGCGCGAATGCGCACCGACCACGATTCGGCGCCGATACGGCCAAGGGCGACAGCCGTCGGGCGCGACGAACGCTGGGCCCACCGCCCTTGCCGAGCGAGCGGGAAGCAGCGTACCCCTGGCAGGACTCGAACCCGCGACCCGCTGCTTAGAAGGCAGCCGCTCTATCCATCTGAGCTACAGGGGCACATGGATTGATTCAGTCTAGCAATCCGTCGGGCGAAAGGCAGTAGCTTCAAATGGCTCAATCAGCAGCTGAGCCATGCCAACTCGAGGGTACCCTTCATCAAACCACGCCCGCCAGGACCATTCCTCCTCAACTCAAACGGCGTCGAGACGCTGCTCGGTGAAGATGCGGTGCAAGTGGAACTGGCCGATCCGGAGGGTCTTGACTTCGGACACTCTCATTCCTTCCACAAGAGAAAGGGTCGTGATCTTGCGTTGAATGGCGGTGCCAAGTGGTCTGGCCAATGCCAGAGCTCCAACCACCAAGACTGCGTTGAGTGGCCAACCAGTTCGTCCACCACCACGAGTAGCCTTAGCCACGCGGATCACACCGGTGGCGAGAAGGGAGGCGACAGCGAGATTGGTGCCACAGCTTGCCGAAATAGCGAGATGGCTCTCTCCTGAGGAGAGACGCTCAAGCGCCGTATTGGCCGCCGCTTCGACTGTCGAAGCGGAGGCGGGGGCCAGTAACCAGAATCCACCACTGGTCGAATAGCCTGCCAGCAGCCCCTTGACTCCGCTGCTGGCCAGCACCGCCAGGGTCGCGTGTTCAAGAGCATGGTTACGGCGAATGCGCTCTAGGACCGGCATGGGTCCATTATTGCAAAAGTCAACGAGTTAATTGGGCAGGTGACACATGTCTCCGGACGTCTATTGACAGGCCCACAAGGCGACGGCGCGAAAGCATGTGGACAATGCAATCGAGTTCGTTCATCGACACCACCTTTTCAGACACGCGGTTTTGCCGTGTAATTAAAGGTGACGGTAAGGCATCACTGCCACGGGAGACGAACCAGCCCACGGATGCCGGCCTCACATGACCTTCCAGATTGAGCCGGCCTTGAAAAGAGCACAGAATAGGTTTACAAAATCCCGGAAAAGAATTGATAAAACCGATTGACTCAGTATGAGATCATCGCTAGTCTGATTGCTAGACACCAGCGAGGAGGGGTCAAGCATGAATAAGAAGACCAAGAAGATGGTTGCGGTGGAGGAGCGTTTCCAGCGGCCGCTGGAGAAGATGCTGCCCGAGTTGGTAACTGAGCGGGGCCTGTCGGCCACAGCCGAGCAGCTCGGCGTCAGCAAGGCGACACTGGGCTACTGGCTGTTGAAGCTGGGGATCAGCGTACGGAGAGTGGCTCTCGCGCCGGGCGAGTCGATCGAAGTTAAGCGAGTCAGCTAGCGGATAAGCCCTGAAGTGACGAGGTCGGAGGTTCCGTTTCCGGGAATCCCGACCTCGTCACGATTCAGATTCTCCTCTTAATCGCCCGCTCGGCATCTCTCTTCCGTTCGCGGTCGATTATCGTCCTCCGCTTATCGTGTCGGCGTTTTCCACGGGCTAGACCAAGTTCGACCTTAGCGAGTCCACGGGTCAAGTAGAGACGCAGCGGTACCAGGGTCAGCCCCTTGGCCGACACCTCCCGAGATAACTCCCTAATCTCGCTGCGGTGAAGCAGCAATTTACGGGGGCGGGTAGGGTCGTGATTGTAATGCTCTGCCGAGGCGTAGGTGGCTATATGCAGGTTGCGTAGCCAGAGTTCGCCGTCTTGTGGTTGGGCGTATGCATCGGACAGGTTGGCGTTGCCTGCCCTTAACGACTTTATTTCCGTGCCGGTGAGGACTAGCCCAGCTTCATGGGTGCTCAGGATTTCGTAGTTATACCTGGCCCGTCGGTTCAGCGCGATGGTCTTGCTATTGGACTGCGGGTTGTGGGCGGACATTGTGCCCCCTGCCGGCGATCAAATGCCGGCCGAGGCCGCCGCATCGGCCGAAACGATCCGCTCAAGCTCATCGAGCGCCCGCTCAAGCTGAACGACGTCTCTGTCCCTCGGGTCGGCGGCTGTCACCTCGATGTCGGGTATGACCCCTTCGTCTTGGATTTGTCGACCCAGGGGCGTGTACCAACGGGAGGTAGTGATGAAGATGCCACCTCCGTTGCTCAGTGGCCGAAGGATGTTCACGCTGGCCTTGCCAAATGTGGGCTCACCAATTACCGGCGCCCGGCCGTGATCTTGAAGCGCGCCCACCAACACCTCGCTGGCGCTGACGCTAAATCCGTTGGCCAGGACTACCATTGGAAGTCCGGTGAACTCGCCCGGCGACCTGACACTCCAATTGGTGCGTTCTCCTGCTCCGTCTATCTGATATAGAACGAGCCCTTCCTCAAGGAACAGCTCTACTATCTGAATCACTGAACTCAGCAGCCCCCCGGGATTATCCCTAACGTCAAGCACCAAGCCCTCGGCGCCATCAGCCAGGGCCCCCCTTATCGCTTCGCTGAGCTCGTTTGCCGTCTCCGGGTAGAAGTTCGTGAGCCGAATGTGGAGGAATCTGTCCTCGGGCTGGCTGCGTACCAGGACACTCGTTAGAGGTATAACTCCTCTGACGACCTCGATCTCCACGGGATCCAGTGCCCCCAGGTGTTTGACGAGCAGGGTGACCACGGTGCCCTTGGGGCCTCTAATGATGGCAACGGCTTCAAGAAGACTCAGCCCCTCTATGGACACTCCGTTGACAGCCAGTATCTGGTCGCCGGGCCGAATTCCAGCGGCCTCGGCTGGGCCCCCGGCGATAGGGGCGACGATCACCAAAACGCCGTTGCGATTTGTAGATACATGGGCACCTATGCCCTCGAACTCGCCCTGGAATGTATCGTTTGAGTCGACGGCGAATGTCTCTGGCGAAACGTAGTTGGTGTGCGGGTCCCCGAGGGCAACCAGCATCCCCCGGATGGCTCCCTCCGAAATCATGCTGGGGTCCAGCTTTGATCGGTCGACGTGATCCCTGGTCAGGATGGCCCACGTCTCCCAGATAATTCGCAGTTCCTCGGCAACCTCGGACGGAGCGACCAAGGGCTCCGATGGTGGAATTACCTCTGGAAAAGCGGTGTCGTCTAGATCGGTGGCACCACTTCTTTCTACGTCGACGGTGTTGGTGGTTACATCTGGTCCTGTGGCATCGCCGCACGCGATGGCGCTCATCAGCAGGGCACCAAACAGCAGGATCGCCAGCGTGTGTATGTAGGGTAGGGGGGAGATCATTCAAGCAAGCCTTGAGTGGGACATAACGGCGGCCCCACCTTACCTGCCCTGGTGCGATATGGGGACACAAAAATCTTAGCACGCACGGCTCAAAGGCCACCGGAGTCAGCCAATCTTCCCGCTCCGTTCGTCATCCTAATCTGGTCGGGAAGAGAAGGCCGAAAAGAAACCACTTTTCAGCCCTCCCCTGAAAATGAGAATACACAGGCATGCGTATATGGATGGCGCTCCGTTCCAGATTGCGCCCCGGCAATGACGTTTCACATCATAGAAACGGTTTCAGCAGTTGCCGTAGGAGCCTGATAGACGGTTGTAGAACAATTGACCTGATATAATTGCGGACCGAGTTCGAATTTCCTTAGCGACCCTTTCGGTGACGGCTGAAAAATGTCACCGAATTTTCGAGCGAATAGAGTAGCTGGAGTTGATTTCTGAAGGGCCGGTCTAGGTATGGACAGTGAATCCAAAGGCAGGCAGAAGCGGACCAGGAAGGTACGCAGCTACCCCGTACATCCGCTTAGGGACGCTCTGGCAGTTGCCCAAGCCATTCAGGAGGCAAATTCCGGTCTTCCGTTCGACCGTATTGTTCTCGCGGGAGAGCTAAACACAACTCCATCCAGCAGCAGTTTCACAATGCGGCTCAACTCTTCAGCGCGATACGGTCTGACCCTGGGCGGGTACAACGACGCGAGGATAACCCTTACCGAGGGGGGTCGGGCCATAGTGGCGCCGAAGAGCGAAGAGGAACGTCGCTTGACCCTCGTAGACTGCGCGCTGCGCCCACAGGTGTTCAGGGACTTCTACGAAAGCCTTGAGGGCAGAAGGCTTCCGGAGCGGGCCTACGCAAAGAACATCCTAGAGCGCGACCACAACATCGATCCCGACCTGCTCGAAGAGTGCCTGGACGTAATCCTGGAAAACGGGAGGTACGTAGGGCTGTTGCGAGAGGTTGGAGGCTCACTATGGGTCGGTGTGAAAGGGCTGCGAGAAGAGTTCTCAGGCTCGGCAGTGGCCGAAGAGAGCAGCTTCATCTCTGAGGCCAACTCTGCGGATGGCCCGGATGGCAATGAGCTACCGACGACCGAAGATGCGAAGGAATCGGCCGTCACGAGGGTCTTCGTCGGGCATTTCGGGTGCGATGAGCTGGCCGGCCAGGTTCAGGCGCTGCTCGCTGATTTTGGGATCGAGAACGTTGGGATAGATGTCGGGCGGCGTTCAGGCTCTCTCTTGTCCGGAGAAGTTTCTAAGGCCATGAGCAGGTGCACGGCCGCAGTATTGCTCGCGCGTTCTACGACCGAGGACAGCGGTGGCCTCGAAGGCCAGGCCGCCATCGGCTTCATGGCTGGTGCTGCCGCCGCACTGTTTGGACCCAGGTTGCTGGTGGTGGTCTGCGGTGGCGGCAGGGCGCTTGATCTGTCGGTTCCGTCTATCGCACTGCGGCCAGGGGGTGAAGGCAGTGCATCGTGGAGCCTAAACCTACTCAAGGCGTTGAATGAAGCTGGCGTTATCCGCGTCGCCGCCTGAAGCCGACTTCACTTTACATAACATATATAGTGCGAAGTGACGTGGGGCCAGCCAGGCAAAAGGGCCTCTTTGGATGTGGAGATGGACTGGAGTGGCAATCAGCCTACGGGAGCCGGTTTACGCTCGGAGAGGCTCTCCCCTATGGTGGTCAGCAGATCGTCAAGCCCGAGACGCTCAAGTGCCGAAACGAGCACCACTGGAGTGTTGGAGTCCCCGCTTACGCGGGCCGGGGCCAGTATCGAAAGGTGCGATAAATCGTCGGGCGGGCCGATGAGGTCTACCTTGTTCAGTACCAGAACGCGCGGCTTGTCACCGGCGCCGAGGGCGTCTAGCACGGAGTTTACGACATCGACGTGCTGAGGTGCGTTCGGATGCGTTACGTCGACGACGTGTAGCACCAGTGACGATTCTCCTATCTCCTCGAGTGTCGACCTGAAGGCGGCGACGAGCGACGGTGGCAGCTTTTGTATGAAGCCCACGGTGTCGGTGAGCAACGCCGCGCACCCGTCTCGCAGCCTGAGCTGACGTGTTACCGGGTCAAGGGTCATGAACAGCTTGTCTTCGGCCGGTACCCCCGCACCGGTGAGAGCGTTTAAGAGCGTACTCTTGCCGGCGTTGGTGTAACCCACCATCCCCACGATGTCCATGCCGCGCTGCTGGCGCCGGGACCTGTAGAGGCTTCGATGAGTACTTACGGAGTCGAGGTCTTTCCTGAGCTTCTGGATGCGTCCCCTGATGAGCCTGCGGTCCGTTTCGATCTGAGTTTCTCCTGGACCACGAGTGCCTATTCCACCGCCCAGACGCTCCAGATGCGTCCACTGGCCGGCCAGCCTGGGAAGCAGGTACTCGTGCTGTGCCAGTTCCACCTGCAGCCGTCCCTCCCTGGTCCGTGCCCGAGCTGCAAACACGTCCAGTATGAGTGCGGTGCGGTCTATGACCTTGATCCCGCCCAGAGAGCGCTCCAGGTTACGCTGCTGGGTCGGCGTCAGTTCATCGTCGCAAACGATCGTATCGACGTGCTGTTCCCTTACCACCTGGCGCAGCATGTCCAGCTTGCCTTGACCCAGATAGTGCTGGGTCGGCCTGGGCACGCGCTGGGTCATGGACCCGACCACCCGACCACCGGCACTTCGTGTGAGTTCACCCAGCTCCGCCATGGAGTCACCCAGAGACAACGGTTCTCTGGACCCCCGAACGGAGACGCCGACGAGGTAGACGCGTTCTGAACTCGGATGAGTGTATACGAGCTTTCTCGGGCTCACTTTGGAGGGATATCCAGCGTCGCCAAGCGCTTAAGGCCTCGTTCCATTTCGTCCTCGCGTATCGTCAGCGAGAACCTGACGTAGCCCTCCCCGCTGGGTCCGTAGCCGTTCCCAGGGGTCACAACCAGGTCCGCCTCGTCCAGCAGCAGGCCCGTAAATTCTGCAGAGGTGAATCCCTCGGGAACCCGGGCCCACACGTACAGCCCCGCCCTGGGCGCCTCCACGCTCAGACCGATCCCCCGCAACGTTTCGACCACCCTGTCTCGGCGCCCCTGGTAGACCGCATTGCGAGCCATCAACTCGCTATCGTCGGTCTTGATCGCTTCTATCGCCATGTGCTGCACCGCCTGCGGTATACCGGAGTCGAGGTTGGACTTGACGATCATCAGGGCCTCGATAAACTCGGCGTTTCCCGCCGCCATCCCAACGCGCCAGCCGGTCATGTTGTAGCTCTTTGACAACGAGTGAAACTCCATGCCAACGTCCATGGCTCCGGGTGTCTGGAGCAGGCTGGGGGGCCGGTAGCCTTCGAACCAGCACTCTGTGTAGGCGGCGTCGTGCAGGAGCGCGATGTCGTGCGCACGGGCGAACTCCACGGCCTGTGCGAAGAAGTCCTGCGTCGCCACCGCACCTGTGGGGTTGTTCGGGTAGTTCAGCCACATCGCCCTGGCCCGTCTCGCGGTGTCACTGGGGATCGTGGACAGGTCGGGCAGCCAGCCGTTCTCCTCGCTAAGCGGCATGAAGTGGCACTCTCCACCTGCAAACCAGGTGCCTACCGAGTAGACGGGATAGCCTGGATCGGGCACTAGGACGATGTCACCGGGGTCTGCAAAGCACAGGGCGGCGTGCCCGATACCTTCTTTCGCCCCGATCAGGGGCAGGACTTCCCTGTCGGCGTCCAGTGAGACTCCGAAGCGGGAGCCGTACCAGCCGGCTATCGACTTACGTAGCTCCGGAAGCCCGTCCGTTTCCGGATAGCGGTGGTTGACCGGCTCCAGGGATGCTTGCCGAAGGGACTCCACAACTCCGCCTGGCGTGGGCAGATCAGGGTCTCCTATGCCGAAACTGATCACGTCGGCTCCCTCCGAACGCTTCTCGGCAATGCGCCTGCTGATCTCCACGAAGAGGTAAGGCGGCACCCTGTCAATACGGCTGGCGAACTTCATTACAACCTGCGCTTTACGTTTAGTTTAGCTTTGGATGGATTATTCAGGAATGGCTTGGACTAGGCAGTGAAGGCTCATAATGGCCAACTGCCTTCGAAGACCTTGTGGACAGGTCCGTCCATCACTACAGAGCCGGTGCCGGCCCACTCAATTCTCAGGTCTCCGCCGGGAAGTGCGACCGTGACAACGTCGTCCACGAGTCCCTTGCGCCGGGCCACTACTGCCGCGGCGCATGCACCTGTCCCGCACGCCATCGTCTGTCCGGAGCCCCGCTCCCAGACGCGGACCTTGAGCAGATTGCGGGACAGTACGTTAACTAGCTCCAGGTTCACCCGCTCGGGAAACCTCGCGTCGTGCTCAACCAACGGCCCGAGCCGCTCCAGCTCAACATCGCCGACCGCCTCGTCCAGAATGGCCACTGCGTGAGGGTTCCCCATCGAGACGCCATTGATGGCGAGGCTGAAGCCGTCCGCCTTAAAGGGATAGTCCTCCAGCGTACTCTCTCCCGGCACATCGAACGGTACCTCGGCGGCCCTGAACCCCGGTTCACCCATGTCGACTCGTGCCCGCACTATCCGGCCATCATGCCAGGTGGGCGCTACCTCAAGTACTCCGGCGGCCGTTTCCACCTCGACCGGACTTCGCTCGGCCGCAACCAGCCCGATATCTACTGCGAACGCGACCAGACAACGTATGCCATTTCCGCACATACGGCCTGCCGACCCGTCGGCATTGAACATCTGCATCCGAAGGTCCGCCCGGTCCGACTCGAGTGCCAGAATCAGGCCGTCAGAGCCTATCCCGAAGTGGCGGTCGCTCACAGCCACCGCCAGCTTCGTCCAGTCAAGGGTTAGGTCCCGACCGTCCACGAAGACATAATCGTTCCCGGCGCCGTGCATCTTTGAGAAGGCAAGTGCCGTGCCGCTGCTGTTGAGGTTCATTGGAACATTCTAGCAACGCGGTGCTATTCGCTCCCCTACCCTGTCCAGTGCCCGCATCGCACCCTTATCGTCAGACTCGAACCACTCCAGCCACTCAGCGCGCCTAAGCCACACGTATTGGCTCCGTGCCAGACGGTGGCTACGGTGCTTTATGCGCTGAACTGCATCTACCAGGTCAGTCCTGCCGGCGATGTACTCGGCAAGTTCCGCGTAGCCGATACTCGACATGGAGGAGAGCTCAGGGCTGAAGCCACGCTGCAGCAGCTCCTGCACCTCGTTTAGCCAGCCTTGGCCCATCATCCGGTCAACCCGTGCGTCGATTCGACGGTAGAGTTCGTCACGGGGCAGCGTGAGGCCAATGGCAACCGCATTATCGGCCAGACCCTGCTGCCCCCCTTTTCCGGCTCCGGAAAGGCCGGTTGCGGTCCCTTCCTGTAACCGGTCTGGGCCGGTCCCATCGTCCGGGCCATGCCTTGGTGGGGGCGAGGTCTCCCCACTTGCGTGGGCCCTGACCTCCAGAGCTCTTATGACCCTTCGCACATTACTGGGGTCGATCTGTGCGGCCGCCTCCGGATCGATGGCTGCCAGTTCGGCGTGCAGCCGCTGATATCCATCTTTGTCGGCGCGTCTCTGCAGCGCTGCACGCAGCGTTGAGTTGGGAGGCACTCGGCGGGGTTTCCATCCCTCCATCAACGCGAATACGTACTGGCTTGAGCCTCCAACTACGACCGGTAAGCGGCCCCGCGAAGTGATCTCTCCGATAGCCCTTCTTGCAAGGTCAAGGAAAGGTACCAGCCCGTACTCCTGATCCGGTTCGAGGATATCAATTAGATGGTGTGGCACGGACTTCCGCTCGTCCATGGTCGCCTTTGCGGTACCGATGTCCAGGCCGCGGTAGGCCTGCCGGCTGTCTGCGCTGACGATCTCGCCGTTGAGCAGCCGTGCGATCCTCAATGCGAAGGCAGACTTGCCCACGGCGGTCGGCCCCGCAACCACCAGCAGACGACTCGCCAGAACGCGGCTGTGGTCTGGTGGACGCAACTTGCTGACCCGAGCTGGTCTATCGGTGCGGCGCTGCGTTTTCCGTCAGCCTTATGAAGCCTTCGGGGTCCAGACTGGCGCCGCCCACAAGTGCCCCGTCAATGTCCGGCATCGCGAGGAAATCGGCCACGTTCTCCGAGTTGACGCTGCCGCCGTACAGGACAGGGACGTCGGAGCCGGTTTCCGGGCCGAAGAGTGCGTTCAGTTCTTGCCTGGTGACCGCCGCCATCTGCTGGGCGTCACACGATGAGGCCGCCCTGCCAGTGCCGATAGCCCAGACCGGCTCGTAGGCCACCAAGACCTGTGAGGCTCTGTCCACGCCATTTAGGGACGTCTTGAGCTGTTCGACCACGACCTCCCGTGCTCTACCCGCCTCACGTTCGTCCAGGGTCTCCCCAACGCAAACGATCGGCCTGAGGTCGACTGACAGGGCTGAGTGCACCTTTGAATTAACCAGCCTGCTGGTCTCTCCGAACTGGTGCCTGCGTTCCGAGTGTCCCAGGATCACGTATGTGCAGAGTTCCGCTACCATTTCGACGGAGACCTCACCCGTTAGCGGTCCCTTTGGCTCCGGTCGCATATCCTGCGCGCCCAGCCCTATACCGGTGTCCGCAAGCGCCTGCTTGGCCACGTGCAGCGAGACGAAGGAGGGACACACTACGCTTGTCACCCCGACGATCGGCAGGCCTGACACAAGGCGTTCCAGGAGCGGAACCGTATCGGATACCGGCACGTTCATCTTCCAGTTGCCGGCGACGACACGCTCGGGCATGGAGGGCTTCCTTTCTACGGCCCGAACTTGTTGAGACGGGCTCCGTGGGCCAGTGCCAAGGTCATGACCGATGTCGCAGCTATTGTGCCTAGCGAACCATCTCTGACTGCGCGCTCGGTGAACTCGGGCACACCGTCTCCTCTGGTAAGCCTAGATCTGACGGCGAGCGGCACCGGATGCCAGCTGTGGCCTCCGACCACAGCCGGGGTTGAGTGGTCGCCTGCAACTACCAGGACGTCCGGTTCGAGTTGCACGACTTCCGGGATCTTGGAGTCGAGGGCCTCCAGGGTTTCAACCTTCGCGTCGAAGTCGCCGTCCTCGCCGGCTGCGTCCGCCGGCTTGTAGTGCAGGAAGAAAAAGTCGTGCTTACCGGACTCGAAAGCCGCGCCGAGTGTGGCGACTTCATGCCCAAAATCGTCTCCGGTATCGAGCACCTCCATACCGACCAGCCTGGCAAGGCCGCGGTACATCGGGTATGCAGCGATTGCCGCAGGGTGCAACATGTATCGGTCGCCGAACGGCGGCAGAGGTGTCGGGCTGGATATTCCTCGCAGTACGACCGCCTGCGCCTCGCTGTCTTTCAGGGCGTGACTAGCCCGGGCCGCAAAGGCGTTCACCGCAGACGCAAGCTCTCCGGAATCCCCTGTTAATGGCTGCGATTCGAGGGGCGGACATCCCACCAGACCAGGATCTGTGTCCGAGGCCTCCAGATTCGACCCCGCTCCATGGAACACGGCCACGAAGCGGTGTCCTCGCACGCCGTGAACCGAGATATTGCTGTGGGTTTGCTCGATTCGATTTAGCAGGTCCGCCAGTTCGGCGCCCCGCTCCGACGAGATGCGTCCGGCACGCCTGTCCACCAGTCGACCCCCGTTGTCGACAATGCAGAAATTGCCTCTGGCCGCCGCGTCCTCCGCGGCTAGGTCAACACCCACGCCAAGAGCTTCCAGCACCCCGCGGCCCACGTTGTGCCTCACCGGATCGTATCCCAGCAGGGCTAGGTGTCCCGGCCCCGAGCCCGGGGTTATCCCGTGGGCGACCGGCACCGTCAGACCGCAGGCGCTTTCTCTCGCCAATGCGTCAAGGTTGGGCAGCCTAGCGGCCTCCAGTTCGGAGCAGCCGGTATCGGGGTGAGGATATCCTCCCAGGCCGTCTACGATTAGCAGGACTATCCGCGAGCCCCCGGCTCTGACTATGCTGCGGATGTCGAGATGTGCTGTCATGCCATCATCGCTCGTCCAGGAGGGCGGCCACACCGGGCAACTCCTTACCCTCAATGAATGCAAGGGTGGCACCGCCGCCGGTGGAGTCGTGGCTTATCCTGGATGTCAGCCCAAGCCGGGCCACAGCCTCGGATGTCGACCCGCCTCCGGTCACGGTAGTGGCTGTGCCGTGCAGTTCTGCAACGGATTCTGCGACCCTTCTGGTCCCGTCCGAGAAGGCTTCCCATTCGAACACACCCATCGGGCCGTTCCAGAGTACCGTTCTGGACTCGGCAACCGCCCGAGAGTAAGCCTCTGCCGATTCGGGTCCTATGTCGAGAACTAGCCAATCGGCGGGTATGTCGTCGACGGCTACCGTCTTGGCTCTGGCATTCTCTGAAAACCTGTCAGCAACCACCACGTCGGTCGGCGTGAGCACCCGTGCGGAACTGCATGCGGTATCCGTCATCAGGCCTGTAGCGTAGGCCATGCGTTCCTCTTCCACGACTGAGGAGCCCACGGAATGCCCCTGCGCCGCAAGAAACGTCGCGGCCATACCTCCTCCGATGATAAGTGTGTCGACCAGAGAGGAGAGGCGGTCCAGCACAGCTATCTTGTCCGACACCTTCGCTCCACCCACCACGGCCGTAAAGGGTCGTTCCGGCGTATGCAAAGCTCCCCCGAGAGCCGACAGTTCTTTCTCCATCAGGAGCCCTGCCACGGCTGGCAGGAGACGCGCTACGCCCTCGGTGGATGCGTGCGACCGGTGGGCGGCACCGAATGCGTCGTTCACAAAGACCTCCGCAAGTCCGGCTAGGTCTTCGGCCAATAGCGGATCGTTCGCCTCCTCGCCAGGGTCGAAGCGGATGTTCTCAAGCATCGCGATAGATCCGTGCGGCATCACTTCGATCGCCGCCTCGACCTTCGGGCCCCGGAAGCCAGGAAGCTGCAGTACAGGGACACCCAGTAGCTCGGCCAGCCGGCCCGATAAAGGCGCCAACGACAGTTCTTCGACCCACCTCCCGTCTGGCCGGCCGAGATGCGTGACGATCAGGACTCGGCAGGATCTTTCGAGGAGATGGGCCAGTGTCGGGACGGTGGCCAGGATGCGGCGGTCGTCGAGGATTTCGGTGGTGCCGGGCCTCATCGGCAGGTTGTAGTCAACGCGCAAGAGGACGGTCTTGCCGTCTATCTCATAGTTTCTGATCGAGCGTTTGGCCACTTCCCGTTTAGCGAGCATCGATCAGGGCGTTGGCGAACACCTCCACCGCGGCCAGCCCGCCGGTGGCAAGCTCGACGCCGTCCAGTGACCTCATGGCGGCTTGGCGATGTTCGCGCACAGCTTGCTCGGTTCGTTCCCTACCGCCCAACTCCTCCACCAGTTTTCTCACCTCGGCCACGTCAGGCGGCTGCAGTACCCTCTTGAAGTAGACATCACCGAGGCGCCGTCGCTCCGATGGCCCGGCCTTCTCTAGTGCGTGTACCACGGGTAGCAGCTTTTTCTTGTTCTGCACATCTTCAGAAGCCGGTCCAGGCCCTTCGCTGGTGCCGTTGGCCGCGAACAGTTCCCGCACGTCTTCAGCCGCCTGCATGGCAACCCCGAGTTCTGTCCCGGCCGCGGCAAAAGCCCCTGCCGTTCTCACGTCTCCGCCCGAGCCGATCAGTGCACCTAGCTGGAGCGCTCCGGACATCAGCGATCCGCTCTTTGCACGTGCCATCTCGACGTATTTGTCCACAGACAGGTCGATGCGCTCTTGGGCCTCCATATCCTTGAAGCGCCCCTCGCACATCGCAAGCGAGGCCTGGTCAAGAATCTGCATTGCTCGAAACGTAGAGTCTGCCGAGATTCCGTGCCTCTGGAGATCCAGCATCGTCAGGCGGGCAAGGGCGTGCAGGCCGTCTCCCGCGTTGATTGCCTGGGCCGGACCCCATACCCACCAAACGGCGTCCCTACCGTTCCGGGTTGGATGTCCGCCTTGTATGTCGTCGTGTATCTCTACGAAGGAAGCGACCATCTCCAGAGCTGCAGCGGCCGGCGAGACCGCCTCATTGCGGGTGCCGGAGGTCGCTAGGGCCGCCACCAGGCAGGCGACTCCATGTCGCCTGAACGTAGTCCTTGGCACTGGGTCCGTCCCGTCCTCGCCGGGTTTATTTCCCCAGCCGAGGTGGTAGGACATCATTCTGTAGAGGTCCATGTTTCTCGACGCCAGTACAGCTGTTAGTTGGGCGTCTACCCGGTCGTTGAGATCGCTGATTAACTCTTCTTTCAATCCGATCGCTCTATTTCAAACCAAGTTTTCGTGCGATTGTGCGGGCATGGTCAGTGGACGTTCCCTTCATCCGGATCTCTTCCCATCCAACAATCTAATCCGATGGGGGCGCCCCCAAATCGCGCAAGGTCTCGTCGAGATCTGCTCTTGAGATGGCTCCAGATCGAAGTATACGCGGCCTCGGCGTCGTAAGGTCAAGGAGCGTGGACGGCGGACCGCCGGGTGTCGTACCCCCGTCTACCACCGCGTCGACCGCCGCTCCTAGAGTCTCCCTTACCGCCGCCGCGGTGGTGGTGGCAGGACTGCCTGACAGGTTTGCACTGGTGCCCGTTACGGGTGCCCCAAGACGCCGAACCACCTCCCTGATCGTTGGCGCGTTCGGTACCCGCAGGGCTATCGTGTCGCCGCCTCCAGAAAGGAGGGATGGAATTGCGGGCGACCGTTTGAGCACCAGTGACAGCGGTCCCGGCCAGAACCTATCCCCCAGGGCGATTACCGCCGTTTGCTGCGCTTCCGTCAGATCCACGGCGTACTTCATCACGTCGGACGCATCGGCTGTCAGCAGGGGGACCGCGCTCGTCGCCTGCCGGCGCTTGATCTCAAACACGCGGAGGGCCGCTTCGGCGTTGATTGCGCACGCCGCCAGGCAGTAGAAGGTGTCGGTCGGCAACGCGACCACTCCCCCACCCTGCAAGATCTGGACCAGATCGTCGATTGTCAGTTCGCTATCGATATCGTCCACTTTGCGCCGCAGGTCATTGTCTGGTGCATCGCTGTCCCGCACCCATCGCGGTTATTGGCTTACATGAACTCGTGGGGACATCCCGTCACCCGGTTATGTTACCTTTGATCCTTCTCAGAGATGGCGACTAGCGCAGGCTCAAACGACACCGGCGGCACCGAGAATACGGTGCCACACAAACCGCCAACCTCTCACCGTGTCGCCACCAGCGACGACCTCGAGATCTCCGCGTACCTGGAGATTGCCGAGGAAAAGCGCGGACGAGAGCCCACACCACCTAACGAGGGTCGTCTACACCGCGAGGCTGTGCTGATAGTGGATTTCGGCTCCCAGTACAGCCGCCTGATAGCACGCAGGGTGCGAGAGAGCCATGTCTACTGCGAGATCATCAGCCATGAAGCGGAGTGGGATTCCGTCGCCCAGCTTGACCCGAAGGGAATAATCCTCTCCGGTGGTCCGGCGAGCGTGTACCAGGAGGGCGCGCCACTCGCCCCTAACTGGGTGTACGAGAGCGGTCTGCCCGTCCTGGGCATCTGCTACGGCATGCAGGTCATGGCCCACCAGCTGGGTGGCCGAGTTGCTTCATCGACGAAGCGGGAATACGGACACGCCGTGTTGCACCAGAACTCAACGCCCGATGCGCTTTTTGCAGATTTGCCTCCTTCCATGCCCGTCTGGATGAGTCACGGTGATCAGATCGTCGAACCTCCCCCGGGCTTTAAGTCGCTCGCCTACACCGATAACTCCCCTATCGCCGTTTTGGGGGAAGGTGGCATTCGATACGGAATCCAGTTCCATCCCGAGGTGGTACATACCCCCCAGGGGCGTGTGCTCCTGGAGAACTTCTTGTACAGAGTCTGCGGTCTCAAGGGACTCTGGACCCCGGGCAACTTCGTCTCTCGCACGGTGAACAACATCCGTGCTCAGGTGGGCGATGGCAAGGTCATCTGTGCCCTGTCGGGAGGGGTCGACTCCTCGGTCGCTGCGACGCTCGTGCACCGGGCGGTCGGCGATCAGTTGACGTGCATATTCGTCAACAACGGACTGTTGCGGCGTGAGGAGCCAGAGCGGGTGCTGCGCACCTTTGAGAGATACATGAAGGTCAACCTAGTGTATGAGGATGCTACCGAGGACTTCCTGATGGCCCTCAAGGGCGTGAGCGACCCAGAGCGCAAGCGCCGGCTGGTTGGGGAGGAGTTCATCCGCATATTCGAGAAGGGCGCAAAGAGGGCCGGGGACGCCGACTTTCTTTGCCAGGGCACGCTCTATCCGGATGTCATAGAAAGCAAGACGGCCGACAACAAGGTTTCGGCAAAGATCAAGACACACCACAACGTCGGTGGTCTTCCCCAGCACATGAAGCTCAAGCTGGTTGAGCCGCTGCGATACCTGTTCAAGGACGAGGTGAGGGAGGTGGGCATTGAGCTGGGCCTCCCAGAGGAGATGATCTACCGCCAGCCATTCCCTGGTCCCGGGCTCGCCATCCGCGTGCTGGGGGATGTCACCTCCGAGAAGCTGGAGATTCTGCGCGCGGCAGACTGGGTGGTCATGGACGAGATAAAGAACCATGGGTTTTACCGGGACATGTGGCAGAGCTTTGCCGTCCTGACCGACGCCCAATCGGTCGGTGTGACCGGAGACTATCGCACTTACGGCCATGTCGTCGTGGTGCGCGCGGTGACCAGCGACGATGCCATGACGGCGGACTGGGCGCGGTTGCCCTATGACGTCCTGTCGCGCATATCGAACCGGATCGCGAACGAGGTTCGCGGCGTGAACAGGGTCGTATACGACATTACGAGTAAGCCGCCAGGGACGATTGAGTGGGAGTAACCGGCGTGTCGCCGTCCTGGCCGGGCTGCGATCTCGGGGGGTTGTCCCAGTCTCCCGTCGAGTCCGTGATGAGCGGTCTGCAATAGACACACGGAACATGGAGTCGGGTTGATATGAGGGTTCTCGTTGTTGGCGGTGGTGGACGTGAGCACGCAATCGCGTGGAAGATCGCCCAAAGCCCGCGTCTAGAGTCGCTGGTGATAGCGCCCGGCAACGCGGGCACGGCCGTACTCGGCGAGAATGTTGCCGTCGGCGCGGAAGACGCTGAGGGCCTGCTGGAAGTCGCGAAGTCGCGGAAGATCGACCTCACTGTCGTTGGACCGGAACTGCCCCTGGCTGAAGGTATTGTCGACCGCTTTTCTGAGGCGGGCATGCCAATCTTCGGTCCCTCTCGGGCGGCCGCCCGCATAGAAACGAGCAAGGCCTTTGCCAAAGACCTGATGAGACGTAAAGGGGTGCCCACAGCCGCCTTCGAAGTCCTGCAGGCGCACAATGTTGCCCGAAACGCTGTTTCTGACTGTGACCTTCCGGTCGTGATCAAGGTTGACGGTCTGGCGGCCGGTAAAGGTGTCGTCGTCGCCGAAACGCGTGATTCGGCCCTAGAGACCCTGTTTGACATATTTGAGCGAAAGCGCTTTGGGGCCGCCGGCCAGCAGGTGATCATCGAGGAGTACCTTGAGGGCAGCGAAGTAAGTGTGTTCGCATTTGTGGACGGCGAGCGAGTGTCCTCAATGGTTGCCGCGACCGACTACAAGCGCGCGAAGGATGGCGACCAGGGTCCCAACACGGGCGGCATGGGCAGCTTTTCTCCACCGCCCATCTGGGACGGAGACATGGAGCTGGAGGTCAGGACAAATGTGTTCGATCCGGTCGTGGCTGGTCTCGCGGAGGAGGGATGCCCGTACGTGGGCGTCCTCTACGCGGGCCTCAAGTTGACCGCCGAGGGGCCGAAGGTATTGGAATTCAATGCTCGCTTCGGCGACCCGGAGACACAGGTCATACTGCCGCGTATGAAGAGCGATCTGCTCGTCGCCTTGGAGCAGACTGCGGCGGGCGACATCACGAACCTCGATCTAGAATGGGACGCTCGAGCCTGCGTTGCGGTGGTCTTGGCGTCAGGTGGATATCCCGATGCCTACGAAACGGGTAAGCCGATCACGGGACTCGATGCAGTGGCCCCCGATACAGCCGTTTTCCACGCCGGCACAAAGCGGTCAGACGGAGTCGTCCGCACATCTGGTGGCCGCGTGATGGCGGTTTCGGCCCTTGGTGAAACCGTCGGATCGGCGAGGCGGACAGCGTACCAGGGGATCGCTGCTATAGCCTTCGACGGTGCCTTTCACAGACACGACATAGCATCAGGCATCTAGGAAGGTCGGCTACGGGACCGAGAACGGAAATGTCACGGGATGCGCCAATCATTTCTAGCGAATTTGACCGACCCGCAGTAGAGGATACCCTGAAAGTCCTTGGCCATCTGAGAATCCAACACGAGACTCTGATGATGTCCGTCAATCGCACCCCTTCAGCGTGGGATCTGGAAACAGATCTGCTAGCCGCCAGCGTCGCAGACGCCACAGCCCTTTCCACCAATTGGCCGCCGTCGCCACCGGTGGCGGTGGAGTTCGTAACGGTGACCTGCATCGCGAGTGCCTCAAGGGGCGGAAGTTGATACCCCGTTACACGCGTCCCGGGATGGGGGGACTCTGGACCCAGCAGGCATCCTATGACCGCTGGCTCCAGATTGAAGTCGCCGTCGCCGAGGCGTGGTCGGCAGAGGGGCTGATACCCGAGTCGGACTTGGCAAAGATAAGGACCGCCACCTACGACATCGACAGACTGAACCAGATCCTAGAGCAGACCAAGCACCCGATGACCGCATTTCTGACCTCCGTAACCGAGACGATGGGCCAGGAAGGTCGGTGGATGCACCATGGACTGACGACATCCGACGTATGGGACACCGCAACGGCGATGCAGTTGAGGGACTCCGCTGGCCTACTTGAGCAAGAGGTCGAGCGGCTTATCGCCGTATTGCGGGATAAGGCTATCCGGTACAGGCATACGCTGATGATGGGACGTACACATGGAGTACATGCTGAACCTATCACTTTCGGCCTGAAACTGGCTGTCTGGTGGGATGAGATGCTGCGGCACCGCCAGAGGCTTGCTGCCTGCAAGGAGATCGTATCGGTGGGCAAGCTGTCGGGACCTGTAGGCACCCATGCCTCGGTACCTCCCTCCGTTGAGGAACGGGTGTGCGAACGCCTCGGCTTGTCTGCGGCCCGATTTTCCAACCAGGTCATTCAGAGAGATCGACATGCCCAGTTCGTCGTTACCATGGCCCAGATATCATCTTCGCTCGAGAAATTCTCGACTGAGATAAGAGGCCTGCAGAGGACGGAGATACGCGAGGTGGAAGAGCCGTTCGGCTCCGGTCAGACTGGCTCGTCCTCGATGCCTCACAAGCGCAACCCTGAGCTAACCGAGCGCATCTGTGGCCTTGCCCGTCTCGTCCGTGGCCATGCAGTGACCGCGCTGGAGAACGTGGCTCTCTGGGGTGAGCGGGACATCAGTCATTCGTCTGCCGAAAGGCTGATACTCCCCGACTCGTGCATCGTCCTCGACTACATGCTGGATCTGTTCACCGGGGTTGTGTCCGGCATGACGGTACATACGGATCGGATGAAGGCTAACCTGGACGGTTCCAGGGGCGTGGTCTTTTCTCAAAAGCTGCTTTTGGCGATGGTTGAGGCGGGAGCCGGGCGCGATGAGGCATACAGGATTGTCCAGCGCATATCGCAACGGGCGCTTGACGAAAGCCTGGAATTGAGGGAATTGGCGGTGGCCGAGCCACAGATCAGGGACCGTATTGCCCCGGATGTGTTCGAGCGGATATTCGACTACCACAGCTATGTGCATCACGTTGACGAGAGTTTTGAAAGGGCCGGGCTAGTCTAGTCTCCGGGCGTAGAGTGCCGGGTAACCTTAGCCCCCAAGAGGCGAAATGCCGACGATAATAGCGACAGATCTTCCGAATCGCGTCTACTCTGGCAAGGTGCGGGATACCTATGGGCTAGAAGACGACCGTCTGTTGATGGTCGCCTCAGACCGCATCTCGGCCTTTGACGTAGTGCTCCCCAATGGTATTCCAGACAAGGGGGCGGTTCTGGCGCAGCTGTCAGCGTTCTGGTTCGAACGCACCGGACATCTGGTCCCCAACCACCTGGTGGACTTTGCGCCGGACGCGGCAATTGACTTAGATGCCGAAGTGGCTAGGCGGTCGCTGGTGGTCAGGAGGGCTGAGCGTATCGACGTCGAGTGTATCGTACGCGGTTACATCACCGGTTCGGCCTGGAGCGAATACAGAAGTCAGGGAACAGTGGGCGGGCAAGAGATGCCCGCCGGTCTTCGAAAGGGCGATCGCTTTCCCGAGCCCCTGTTTACACCGACAACCAAGGCCGAGGAGGGACACGACGAGCCCATGACCATTTCCCAGATGGTGGACATGGTCGGCACCGACAATACCATCGCCTTGACCGATCGATCGATCGAGGTCTATGAATTCTGTCGCCAGTTCGCTGAAGAGCGAGGCATCATCGTAGCCGACACCAAGATGGAGTTCGGCGCAATCGATGGCCGAATCTGCCTGATAGACGAGTTGCTTACTCCCGATTCGAGTCGGTTCTGGGACGCCGAGCGATACGTTCCCGGCCGGTCGCTGCCGAACTTCGACAAGCAATTCGTGAGGGACTGGCTAGATGAGCATGGATGGGACCATGAGCCGCCGGCTCCCCGGCTTCCCGATGACATAGTCGATAAGACCCGGGATAGGTATGTGCAGGTTCACCAGATGCTTACCGATTCTCCGCTCCGGTGACGACCGTGAAATTTTGTACAATCTCCTTACCCCCTCTCTCCGTTGACGCAGTGGATGACAACGAACTCTGAACCCAAACGCAGGAGACTGACCCCTACCCAGACCCGGGCGGCCAGGCGAGCCAGACGGGCCTCGCGCCGCAGGTGGCTCCGATATGGTGGGGGTGGCGCGGCGATACTTGTCGCCGCCGCATTCATCGTCTCTCTGTTCCTTCCCGGCCTGCCATTTGGCCGGCAGGGCGATGGCAACAACCCCGCTGACGCAGGCGGACAGATCCCGGGTGTACGGATCGCCGACCAGGGCAGAGCCCACATCAGTCCCGGCGATTCTCACCCGCCGTACAACAGCCAGCCCGCCACTTCCGGGTGGCATTACAGCACCAGTCACGGGATAGCACTCGGCAGCGGCGCCGCCCTGCCCGCCCCCGCTCCGTGGGGCATCTATGACGAGGAGATACAGGACGAGATACTCGTCCATAATCTCGAGCACGGCGGCATAGGGATTCACTACAATTGCCCCGAGGGCTGTTCGGAACTGGTCAAGAGTCTCGTCGAATCGGCTAGGCTCGGACGCAAGGTGATACTGTCGCCCTACTCGGGTATGAGCAGCCGCATAGCCCTTACTGCGTGGAACTATCTTGACACGTTCGACGAGTACGACGAACCGCGTATCCGAGAATTCATAGCTGCCCACGAAAGCTCGTCAAACGCGCCCGAGTGGTTTACGCCCTAGCGCTCCGGTTCGCCGCATGAGGCAGTAGCCCATCCATGTCGACGTTTGTGGCGCGTGTCTACGTAACCCTCAAGCCCACCGTTAACGACCCCCAGGGCCTCACGATACGTGGCGGCCTCCATCTGCTCGGCTTCGCCTCAGTTGATAGTGTGCGTGCTGGCAAGTACCTGGAGATAAGGTTTGACGAGGAGGATGAGGCGACGGCCTCAGGCAAGGTCAAGGAGATGTGCGACAGGCTGTTAGCCAATCCAGTTGTAGAGCAGTACCGCTTCGAACTGGAGGAGGACCGGACGCACTGACCCGCCCTCCGTCAGCTTAAGGCGGGAACCGGACTCAAAGGTCCAGATCTGGTCCCTTCGATGGTGCAGCCAGGCACGCGATCATTCTGGGGCGCCGCACAGGGGCAGCTATTTCTCACGGAATGGACTCGCCGGTGCAAGAGATAGGGTGCACCCGTAGCCGTCAGGTCGCTGCTTGAACAACCCCGGAGGGGGGCCCGCCCAACCTAGCCGCTGATCGTGCCCTTGGTGCTGGAGACTTGACTGCCAAGACGTTCATCCACGGTCAGCGCGGCTCGCATGGCACGGGCCGTCGCCTTAAAGACCGCCTCGGCCCTGTGGTGGTTGTTCCTGCCGGCGAGCAATTGGATATGCAGGTTGAATCCACCCTCCCTCGCCAGGCTCTCCAAGAAATGACGCACCAGATCGCCGGATAGACCGCCAAGGTCGCTATCCCCCAATTCAAGCTCAAGTACGGAGTATCCGCGCCCGGAGAAATCTACTACCGCCCGCGCCAGCGCCTCGTCTAGTGGGACGTATGCGTGGGCCATTCTCACGATGCCGGCCCCGTCTCCTACGGCCTCTCGTATCGCCCGCCCTAGAACCAGGCCCGTGTCCTCCACAAGATGGTGCCAGCCTGCATCGATGTCGCCTCTGGCATTTACGGTCAGGTCCATTAACCCGTGGCGGGAAAGCTGTGCGAGCAGGTGGTCGAACATCCCATTGCCCGTATCTAGTTCGTACTTGCCCGTTCCGTCCAGGTCCAGCCTTATCGAAACCTGTGTCTCGCCCGTTTCACGCCGTTGTACAGAAACCCGTGATGCCACTGTTCTAAACAAGCTCCTTGAGTGCGCCAATTAGCCGATCGGTCTGATCGGAGGTACCCACAGAGACCCGGAAATGGTCCTGGAGGCGCTTTGATCCGAATTTGCGTACGAAGATGCCGCGCTGGGCCAGTCCGTCGTAGAGTTCCGCGGCCCTCCCGGGCTCGAACTGACATAGGACGAAGTTGCCAGCCGATGGCCAAGGCGTTACACCCGGTATCTTCGATAGTAGATCGAACATCCGCCCACGCTCTTCAACGATGCGCCGCACCTCGGTCATCAGCGTTGGCGCCTCCTTGAGAGAAGCGATCAGCGCCGCCTCCGAGGTAACGCTCAGGTTGTACGGCGATTTCACGTCGACAACATGCTGCACGATTTCCTGGCTCATCAGCCCGTACCCGACTCTCAGCCCGGCCAGCCCTCCCCACTTGCTCATGGAGCGCAGCACGACCAGGTTGTCGTAATCGGGAATCATGTCTGCAACCGTCACGTTGCAGAACTCGAAGTAGGCCTCATCGACCACGATAATCAGGCCGGTCTCCAGGAGCTGCACGACCTGGTCCGCGGTTGCCAGATTTCCGGTGGGGTTGTTCGGTGAGCTGACGAATATGATCTTGGTACGCTCGTCGATGGCCTCTCTCACCGCATCGACGTCGATATCGAATAGCTCGTCCCGCTGTGCCAGCCTCACGGTACCGCCAGCCACTCGTGCGCAGAAGCCGTACATAGCGAAAGTCGGATCGCAGTCTAGGATGTTGTCTCCTGGGGAGATGAACAGGCGAAACAGGAGGTCGATCAGCTCATCGCTGCCCGCCCCGGCGATTACGTTCTCCTCCCCTAACCCCGTGTACTCGGCTAGGGCCGAGCGAGCCCTGCGCTGGAGAGGGTCCGGATACAGATTGAATGGCGCCGAGGCCACCGCCTCCCGAACGCTCTCTGGCGGCTGCTTTGGGTTTTCGTTGCCGTTGAGCTTTACGATCTGGTCCTCGGGTATACCGGCTCTCTTTGCCAGCATCTCGGGTGGATCGACCGGATCATACGTCTGGACGGACACTAGGTGTTGCCGTATTAGCCTTCTGACACTCATCTCCAAGGTTCCATCGCCTGATCACGCCATTACAGTTCTTGACGCACCTCCGCTGCCTCTGCATGGGCGGTGAGTCCTTCGGCTCTCCCGATTATAGAGGCAATCAGGCCCAGTTCAGACGACTTTTCCGGTTCCATAGCCACCACGGGGACATGTCTTATGAACGAGTGCACCCCGAGGCCCGAGGCGAAACGTGCCGTTCCGGCCGTGGGCATGACGTGACTGGGGCCGGCCGCGTAGTCTCCAAGGACCTCGTGCGAATGTTCACCGACGAACACCATCCCCACATTCCTAAGCATGGGGAGTACGGATTCCGGTTCCACCACCGATAGAGAGGCGTGCTCGGGCGCAAAGGCGTTGCATAACTCGACCGCCTCGTCCAAGGTCTCGACGAGCGCGATCGTGCCGCGATTTTCCATTGCCGCCGTGGCGATCGCTCCCCTGTCGAGGCGCTGAATCCTGGTTCTCCATTCCCCTGCCACTCTGCCCGCCAGGCTCGCCGACGTCGTGACCAGTACAGGTGTCGCCATCTCATCGTGCTCGGCTTGGGCCAGCAGGTCGGCCGCGCAGAGCGTGGCGTTCGCCGACTCGTCGGCCACAATAAGAGTCTCTGTAGGTCCGTACAGGCCGTCGATACCGACATCGCCATATACGCGCCGCTTGGCCAACGTGACAAACAGGTTCCCGGGTCCGCAGATCATGTCTACTCTGGGAATCGTCTCCGTGCCGTAGGCCAAGGCCGCCACGGCCTGGGCTCCGCCGACGGCGAAAACCCGGTGGACGCCGGCTACCTGCGAGGCGGCCAGGACCGCGGGGTCCGGTAGATCCGATCCACGCGAGGTGGGCGTGCAGATCGCGATCTGCTCTACTCCTGCAACTCTGGCAGGTATCGCGGTCATTAGCACCGTGGATGGATAGGGTGCCGTGCCGCCCGGAACGTATATTCCTACGCGCTCGATTGCCCTTATAAGAGATCCATAGCCCTCTTCCGAGTCGTGCCATCCGGTTGGCAGAGACATCCTGTGGTAGTTCTCTACCCGCTCGGCGGCCGTACGCAGGGCTTCCATTAGCTCGACAGGTATTGTGTCGGCCGCCGCCCGGATGTCCGATTCGGAGACTTCGAGCCAATCGGGAGTCCGACCATCCAATATCTCCGCGAATTCGCGCACTGCCCGGTCCCCCCCGCGCCTCACCCGGGAGACTATGCGATCCACCACCTGAGCCGGCGTTAAAGGCTCGCCGAACATGTCCACTATTCCCCGGGCTATGGAGTCGGGTACGGATTCCAGGTCCAGTCCGCGGTTCGCAAGCAGAACGCGGCGAGCCTCCGCGATGCCTCGGACGGTCCTCAAATTGCTGAACCCCGGCCTCGGCGGAGTCCGTGCGCGGTAGTTTCCCTGACCTGTACGCCCCGGTCCACGGAACGGAGGTATTCGGTCACTGAACGGACCAGGTTGTCGACGGTAACCTCCAGGTAACGTTCGAGTTCCGCCTCTGGAACCTTGTCGAACAATTCCCGCAGCCCGCCGCGCACATCGGCAAGGAATCGTTCCGCCATTTGATGTACCGGTTGATCGGAGTCATGGCCCGAGATTCGGCCTGCCATGTGCCGTAGCCTCTGCCAGGAATAGGGGCGAGCGTCGGCAAGAAAGTCCAGGACCCACACTCGCCACTCCGACAGCGTACCGGCCTGAAGCGGCCCGGCGGCCAAGCCGGCCTCGAGTTCATGCATTGTGTTGAGAAGTGACCTGACCCGGTGCTCACTAGCCCTGTCTAAACTGAGTTGTGCGGCCCTGTCGAACAGCTGGGCGGCGGCGTTTGAATCGAACGTCCCTGTGCCGTCGAAAAAGCGCCGGTACATTGAGGTTATCCATGTCTCGTCCGCCACGAGATGGGTGATGTACCCGGCTACAAAGGCGGCTTGTGCATCCGAAGAAGGTGAAGTCAACTCCGGATAGGCAGTCAGGAGACCCAAGGACCCGTCACCGGCCTGCCCCGACTCAAGATCGAAGAAATGAGTCTCGGTCCTGGGCCGCTTGGTGATTATGCGGACATCTGGCGCTGTCGCGCCCAGCAGGTAACAGCCCAGATTCTCTGTGATGCGGGTGTCTTGAATCGAGCCTGCGGCTCGCCAGGCAACCTCTATGTGGGTCGGGAGGTTGGGCACCGGTCTAATGCCGGCCTTTGGTCGTGCTGGCCTCCAGCCGCCTGCGTGCCTCCGACTCCCCGTGAAATACGTAGTCGGTCCCCAGGACGCTGACGCTGCCCCCGCCGAGCCCCCTCAGATAGGCCACCGCCTCTAGGAGCTTTTCGCGCCCCACCACTACGGTCACGGTGAAGAGTCGGTCTCCGTCATCGGTGTATACGCGAGAGATGGTGGGACCTCTCAAGCCGGCAAGATACTGACTGTCGAGCAGCCTGCGTGCAACGTTTTCCTCGCTCTCGCCAAGCACGTCTGCGGTGACCGTGTAGAGTCCCTGAGCCTGCAGGTGGCCCTCGACCATGTCGATCATCGATCGCACTGCCGAGAGCCTGTCGGGGTTGCTTGCCACGGAGGACGGGTTAACGATCAGACAGGCCTGAGATCTCAGGATGGTGCCACCCTGCACAGTCTTGAGCCTGTTTTCCTTAAGGGTCGTGCCCGACGAAGTGATGTCGGCGATCATGTCGGCGTAGCCCATTACCGGCGCTGCCTCCAGCGCGCCGCTCGTCGATACCAGCGAGAAGTAGTTGACTCCCATGTCCAGAAGGAATTGCTCAACGAGTCTGGGGAACTTGGTCGCCACCTTAAGGTCCTTGCCCGCAGCTCGAAAGTCTGCGGACACCTCGGCGAGATCTGCGACCGACGAGACGTCCACCCATGCCTCGGGCACGGCGAGGACAAGCGAGCAGCCTCCAAAGCCTAGTTCATCAAATATCAGCACCGCCTCGTCCCCGCCGCGTCGGCTCTCCGAATATCTGTCGAAGCCGACTATCCCCGCGTCGATGCTCCCCTCTTCCACCTTATTAGTGATGTCGGAGGCTCGTTGAAAGTGCACAATCGCGTCGGCCAGCGCTCGGATCTGCCCTGTGTAGCTGCGCGAGTTGGGACGGGCAACCGCAAGGCCGCAGGCTGCCATGAAACGCATCGACGGTTCATGCAGTGCGCCGTCGCTGGGAATGCCGAGCCGCAGCATCTTAGAGTGAACGGGCGGCCACGGAGACCGCCTCCATGTCGTAGGCAAAACCCAGAGCTGGCACCCCTGGTCCGCCGAGAGTCTCGACGAGCCCGTCGTAGCGGCCGCCGCCGCCCAGCGTTCCAGTCCCCTGCCCCGCCGCCAGATCGAATAGCGCCCCCGTGTAGTAGGCCATTCCCCTGGCCATGCCCATGTCTACGACAAGCGTATCCGTTCCCATTCCCGATTCGGCCAGGGCCTCTACCAGCTCTTCGAGCGGGTCCAGGGCCTCCATCCCCGCGCCGGAGCGGGCGGCCAGAGCCCTGGCCTCAGTGATGGCGGTCGATGCCGGTCCCTCCAGCTCGGCCAGCCGCGAGGCCAGGTCCAGAGCCCTGCCCATTTCGCCCGGATCCCTGGACTGGCTGCTCATCCTCTCCAAGCGGGACATGATCTCCTCGGCGGTTCGCCTGCCCATCGGGCCCCGGGCCCCCTCCTCCAGGATCAGGTGCTGCAGTGCCTCCCGCGCTCGCTTTGCACTCCAACCGTCAATCGATGCGTTTTTCTCGTTGACCAGGCCGGCTTCGCTGGCCCTTGCCAAGAGCCGCTCAGCAGTCATCTCACCGCGCTTTAGACCACCGAGGTTACCCGTTACGAACCTGCGGGCAGAATCCGATAGTTCGAAGGCGGAGAACATGCGCGACAAGGTCTCCATGTGGCCCAGCCTAACGGAGGCGCCGGATACGCCAAGGCGGCACAGGCCCTCGATCGCTGTGCCGATCACCTCGGCGTCCACCTTCGAGGAACAGTCCCCGATGACCTCCGCGCCGACTTGTATGAACTGGCGGCAGCGTCCTCCCCCGTCCCTGTCATACCGGAAGACGGGGCCGGCATAGCTCCATCTCACGGGCAGGGACAGCCCATCACTCTCCACGTACATGCGGATGATGGAGGTCGTGAACTCCGGTCGCAGGCTCAGCCTCCTGCCGTCTGGCTCGCTGAACGTGTAGAGCAAGCCAGTCATCTCCCCTCCGCCCTTGCGGGCGAACAGGTCGGAGTCCTCCAGTATGGGGGTGTCTACTCGCTGGAAACCGGCCACAGAGAGGAACGACAGCGCCCTATCCGAAGCCGCAAGAGCGCTATTGCTTGCCTCGGGCAGGAAGGCTGGCGTTCCGGGCAACCTTGAGAATGACCCGACCTCGCTACGTCCCGCCATCACTCGTCCTGATCTCTAACTTGACTCGTGCCGGTTTTGTCGTGGAGCCATAGGCGTTCCTAGCTGTACCCGGCCACCGGCTAATTCTACATGACGTCCAGAAAGTCCAGTACATGCTGACGGGCCCCAGGTCCGATCATTGACGGACAATCAGTGCTTATGTTAGACAACGTGGTGAAGTACTGATCTGCGCGAACAGCCCGGCGTCGGGCATTGCGGTGCGCAGCAGTCGAATAACTATGACTAAGGGTCGAGGGCCTTGTACCGCCGCGAACTTCTAAAGGGAAGCACGGAGACGCTCCTACTCTCTCTCCTGGCCGGTGAGCCGATGTACGGCTACCAGGTAGTCAAGGAGATCGAGGACAGATCGAGCGGCTATTTTCGACTGAAAGAGGGCACTCTTTACCCCGCCCTACACCGGCTTGAGAAAGAGGATCTGGTCGAGGGCCGCTGGGACACGTCGCCCAGCGGGCAAAACAGGCGCTACTACTACATCACCGCCAAGGGACAGGAACGCCTGGAATCGATGCTGAAGGAGTGGAACCAGTTCAGTCGGGCCGTTGACTCCGTCGCCCGATCAAGCTCCGGATAGCGGGACAAGGGGGATCCGCCGGCTCGATGTCTCACCCCATTCGTGGCTATCTCGCAGAGCTCAGTGAGCACCTGCACCTGGAGCCCTCCCAGAAGGGCGAGATCCTGCGTGAGCTGCAGAGCCACATAGAGGACCGCGCGCAAGAGCTGGCGGACACGGGTCTGTCCATAGACGAGGCGCTCAGGCAGGCCATGCAGGAGATGGGGGAGTCGCGGACGATCGCCAGCGGCCTCTACGAGGTACACAGTCGGCGGTCCTGGTACCACGCCGGCCTGGCAGCCCTCCCGCACGTACTGCTGTCCCTGATGTTTGCGCTCCATATCTGGACCGCTCCAGTTTGGGTCTCCCTGCTGCTGGGACTGGCACTGATCATCAGCGTCCTTGGCTGGCGGGCCGGACGTCCAACATGGACGTTCCCTTGGCTGGGTTACTGCCTGATGGTTCCCCTCATTTCCTGGGGACTGGCCATGAGTGCGGTCGGCTACGGGGCGTGGGGCATCATCACCACCGGCACCCTGCCATTCGGGATACCGATCTATTTCGGCTCCCTGCTGTACATAGGCGTATCTTTGTGGATCGTGATTCGAATCGTGTCCCGGGTCGCCCGCAAGGACTGGCTCATGGCCTCCCTCACGGTGCTGCCGATACCGTTTCTGGCCTACTGGTTCCTGTACTTTTATGACAACGAGGAACTGTTCGCGACGTCGGGCGAGCGCGTCGGCCGGTCTCTTCAAGAGGTAGACAGCAGCGCAGCGATCGTATTCCTGATACTTGCGATAGCTACCGCCGTGTTTTTCCGGGTAGGTCGCAGGGCGGTAAGGGTGGCCCTACTGGCAATCACGGCTCCTTCCATCGTGGTGCTCGCATGGGTCAGTTACCAGGGCGGCGTCGGCCAGATGGCAGTCTTCGGCTTTGCCGCGCTTTCACTGATCGTGCTCTTTGCGCCCGCCCTGTTTGGCACGAGCCCTACCGAGATAGCCCGCGCCGCCCGAAAGAGCTTCAGGTCCCTGACCCGATAACGGCCGGAGATCAAGTTGCTGTCGTAGTTGACAGCGCGGCCTCCTTACCCATCGACCAGGGCTCCGATGCGCCTATTCTGGTCCCCATGCTGGTCTTGATCGGCGGAAAGACCTATAGAGACGGCATAGACCTCACGCCGGCACAACTCTACCGAATGAATTCAGCTGGCTCGGCTACTGCGACCACTGCGGCACCTTCGCCCCAGGCGTTCTACGACGCCCTGACCCGTGCCGGGCAACGATCCAACTCGGTACTGTGCATAACCGTTGCCCGGAGGTTCAGCACCGCTTACGACTCGGCCGTGTTGGCCGCCGAGCTGGCCCGAGCACGGAATCCCGGACTCGAGGTCTCGGTGTTCGATTGTGGTAGTGCAGCTGGAGGAGAGGGTCTTGTGGCCCTTGCTGCGCAGCGGTCGGCAGCGAGCGGCGCCACCCTAACCGAGGTGGAGGCCGCTGCCAGGGACGCGGCCTCGGGAGTCCGCCTGGTCGCCTACGTCGATACGATGCACTACCTGTGGAGAGGCGGCAGGGTGCCGGGGATCGCTCATGCCGGGGCCTCACTGCTGTCCATCAAACCTGTTTTCGAGCTGGCAAACGGCCATATCAGCCGAAAGATGCCCTCTAGGACCCCGCGGTCCGCGCGCAGGCGCCTGTTAAGCATGGTCGCCGCGGGAGTGGCTGGTAGACCGGCTGCCGTCTGCGTGATGCACGCTGATGCACCGGAGGAAGCGGCCCGGGTAAAGGACTTGCTTCTGGATACCGTCGACTGCCGCGAGATCTACGTTGCCGAGTTCAGCGCCGTCATGGGCACCCATATAGGTCCGGGTGCGCTCGGCGTCGCCTACGCCCCCGCCTGACTCGTCGGATCCTGGCCCGCGTGCCAGGCGGATGAGTCAGCCCCCCGGTGGTTGAGGGGCCACGGGGCAAGCAGCCGCGACTAGTCGCCGTGCAACTCACGTCAGGGCATTGTGGGAACTCCTCGTTTCCTTGGCCATGCGGGTGTGCCCTCCGTCATTTGACCTGCGGCATTCAGGCTAGTCAAATAGGCAGGCCGTGCAGATGACGGTACGCGTGGCCCCGCTGCTCATGCCATTTGGGTGTTGGCGCGCGAGGTGTTCCGGCGAATCAAGCGAGCGGAGGCAAACTGTATGACGAGCTTGCCGGTAGGAAAAGTCCAGACAGTGCTAGGACCCATCGATCCTGGATCGCTGGGCGTCACCCTGACCCACGAGCACCTGTTTATTGACCTGACCGGAGTCCTGCCCGACAGACCGGTCGGAGCGGGATGGCACGACATTTTCGATGAGCCGCTGTCGATGGAAAACGTTGGGCTCGTAAGGCACCACTTTGTGCCAAACCGCGATGTGGGCAGGCTGTCAGACCTGGACGTCGCGATAGCGGAAGCCTCCCACTACAGGCGTCGGGGTGGGGGAACCCTGGTTGATGCAACTAATCCCGACATCGGACGTGACCCAGTCAATCTAGCCGCGGTCTCCCATGCTACGGGCCTGAACATCGTGATGGGATCTGGCCACTACGTCGATGTGGCGCACCCCAAGGATATGGCATCGCGCGATGAAGACGACATAGTGGAGGAGATCATCGGGGACCTTTCAGAGGGCGTAGACGAGACTGGCATAAGGGCCGGACTGATCGGAGAAATCGGCTGCTCGTGGCCCCTGACCGAAAACGAGCGCAAGGTCCTTCGTGCCGCTGGCCGGGCGCAGGCAGTCACCGGCGCACCGCTACTGATACATCCCGGCCGGGATGAGACGGCTCCGCTTGAAATAGTAGAGGTTCTCGAGGAGGTCGGCACCGACCTTACCCACACCATCGTTGGTCACCTCGATCGCACCGTCTTCGAGAAGTCCACGCTGAGGTCGCTCGCGGAGAGCGGCGTCTACCTTGAGTGGGATCTGTTCGGCCGCGAGCAGCACTACTACTGGGCCAACCCGGCCATCGACATGCCACATGATGGCCAGCGCATCGCGGATATCGCCTGGACCATCAAGCAGGGCTACGGCGACCGCGTGGTTGTCGCGCATGACATATGCACCAAGGATCGGTTACTCAAGTACGGGGGGCACGGCTACTTTTACTTCCTGTCGCGCATTGTGCCCAGGATGAGATTCCGCGGTTTCACCGAGAGCGAGATCAACGCGATTCTCGTCGATAATCCGGCCAACGCCCTATCCCTGCGCGAGCCGGCTGGCGGCTAGTGGGTCGTTTTGTGTTTAGTTTAGGTTCTATTGCCCCGTTTTGGCGGTCCGGACATCCTCGTTTGAGGCGGTTCCCATAGCGTGTGCCCGCGGTCGGGTGCCCTGCTCGCCTCGAGGTCGAGGAATCGCTGGCACAGGCCCCTATGCCTCTAGCCGTCCCGCAGTTGGACCTGCTGTGAGAGATCGAATTCCCGTCGCGGGGGTCGGCGTGGACGAGGTCTCAGGCTGTGTTTGGCCACGACCGGGCAATAGCGCGCCCGGATGCTCTTTGTTCGCCCGGGCGGACGCGCGCCGGATGTGGGCTGCGCTGTAGTGGCTATCTTTCCGGTCGCCGTTTCGAAGGGTGGCCCCGGTGATTACGAAATGAATCGGAACGTCAGGCGGGCCACCGGCCTACGGAGATTCAGTTGACTTTTTTCCAGGACGCGTATGTCGAAGGAACGGCCCTGTGGGAGACCGGCAGGCCCCAACCCGAGGTTGTGGCACTTGCCGAGGCTGGGGAGATTGAAGGCCTAGTCCTGGACGCTGGATGTGGAACCGGTGAGAACGCGATCTATCTGGCCAATAGTGGCCTCGCGGTCATTGGCGTCGATCTCGCGCTTAGGGCCATACAGATCGCAAGATGCAAGGCGGCGGCCCGGGGGCAGAGAGTCGAGTTCGCCGTGTGTGACGTTAGGCGCCTACCCTTTCCCAGGGCAGCATTCGATACGGTAGTGGACTCCGGGCTCTTTCACGTCTTTGACGAGGCTGGAAAGCCCGAGTACGAAGAATGCCTGCGTGCGGTGGTCCGCCCCGGCGGGCTGGTGCACGTTATCGTCTGGAGCGAGGAGCAGCCCGGAGAAGAGGGGCCGGCGAGGGTCACTCAGGCAGAGCTCATGAGTTCTTTCGCAAGGGGCTGGGAAGACCCATGCATCAGGGCTGGCATCTACGAGACCGCTATACACGAGAAAGGTGCTCGGGCCTGGGTCGCTACCTTTAGGAAGAGCAACCGTTAGACAGGCGCTGGCGACCTAAACCTGGACCATCTTGGATGGGGTCATCAATTCGTAGAACTCTATCCAGGTGTCGAGCACCATGTGGTCACCGGGTTGTGCGGCCTCGGCTACGGCGGAAGGAACCACGTTACCCTCCCTGAACTGGGATTCGATGACGTCGGTCGCCCACTGGATATACACCCTGTGGGTGTCACCCGGCACCATAGAGTCGTTGTAGTAGACCTGGGTTTTTGAGCGCTGACCTGAAGCCTCGTAGGCGTCGGCTATGCGGCGCAGCACGGTTGCGTACCGGCGTGCCATACCCGGCTTCACCTGATAGACCCTTCTTATCACAAACATCTCTTGACCTCGCTTCCCTGTAATCCTCCGCGCCAGCGCGACAGATTGCAATTCGCGACCTGTTCGCGATCCCAAGAGATCGAAACTCGGGACTGCAGGGCCTAGTGCGCTGAGCGGCGTCTCTATACTCTTGCCCCGCTATGGATTGGTTCTTGGCCAGTCTAGGTGCCGCGATTGGATTCGCCGCCGTCACAATCCTCGACAAGGTAATTCTCGGCAGGTACGTCGCTTCGGCCTGGGTATTCATCTTCTTCGCCGGCCTGATGCAACTGCCGGGCGCGCTGGTTCCGCTGGCTTTCGTAGCCTTCCCAGGCTACCCGATCACTTTGTGGCTGGCAGCGCTGGGGTCGGGCGCAGCCTTCGGAATGTCGCTCGTATTGATGTTCTGGACTCTTCGGCGGCAGGATGCCTCTCTGGTTACCGCTGTGTACCAGACGGCTCCCGTGTTCGTCGCGATAATGGCCGTTGGCCTGCTGTCCGAAGAGCTGACCGCTTGGCACTGGCTGGCGATCATAGTCACCGTGGCAGGGGCGGCACTCATATCGCTGCGTCGCCGAAGGGCGGGAGGGCCACCGGCCTTGGGGGGCTGGTTCTTCCTGGTGCTGGCCGCCAGCGCCCTTTACGCCCTCGGAGCGATCCTGTCGAAGCTGGCCCTTGATGGGGGCATGTCGCTGTGGAATCTCTACTCCGTTCGGAGCGTAACACTGGCAGGGGCAATGGTTGCACTGGCTTGGCGCCCGAGCGTCATTCCACAGCTGGGAATGTTGATTCGTAACACCAATGGGCTGTTGCTGTTCATATTCACAGAGGCCGGCCTGGCGTTCGCCTCGATGTACCTGACTACGCTGGCGATAGAGTTGGGTCCCGTGTCTCTAGCTACCACCGTCATGGCCTCGCGGCCGATGTTTGTGTTCCTCTTCGGGATTGTACTGAGCGTAGGGATGTTGAAAGTCCTGTCAGAGCCCTTGGATCGTGCATCTCTGGCGCACAGAGGGGCAGCAATAGCAATGATAGTCGCGGGAGTCGCGGCTATCTCGCTCTTGTAGAAGGCATGGACATTGACCAAGAGAGGCCTGTGTTCTTCCTGTGAAGGATCACCATCGGGTGGCCTACGTTGCGCCGCGGTTGGGCCACTCGAGCGAGTCTTGGGTCGTCTGTACTAGGCGTTAGCCGCGGGCACGCCCGAAGGGATTCGAACCCCCAACCTCTTGGTCCGAAGCCAAGCGCTCTGTCCGTTGAGCTACGGGCGCACGAAGCGTTTACACGGTTTGGGGTGGACGATGGGATTTGAACCCACGATCTCCAGGGCCACAACCTGGCGCCTTAACCAACTTGGCCACGTCCACCGCGAGGCGTTGTCCCTCTAGATTAGCACCTGCGGCCTGGTATCGCGTCAGTTTGCGGCAAGGGACAGCGCCAACTGAACAAGGGTGCGAACCGGCACGCCGGTGGCTCCCTTGGTGGTCCAGCCCCTCACCTTTGAGCTCCTTACGGTGCCGGCTATGTCCAGATGCACCCAGGCCGCATCCCCGACGAATTCGCCGATGAACATGGCGCCCGTGATGGAGCCGGCGGGACGCCCTCCGATGTTCCTTAGGTCCGCCACGTCGCTCTCGTATTGCTCCCGGTACTCATCGAAGGTCGGCATTTCCCATACCTTCTCGCCGGTCTCTTTGCCCGCGGAAAGGACGGCGTCCATAAGGGAACGGTCGTTGCCAAATGCCCCGGTGGCCACCTTACCGAGAGCCACCTCCATCGCGCCCGTCAGGGTGGCAACGTCCACTATGCGCTTTAGGCCCAGGCTCACGGCGTAGCAGGCGGCGTCTGCCAGAACAAGCCTGCCCTCAGCGTCGGTGTTGTCAATCTCTATGGTCTTTCCGTTCATGGCCCTGACAACGTCTCCGGGCCGCTGCGCCGATCCACCGGGCATGTTCTCGGCCGCGGCCGCCAGGCCGGTAACGTTTAGCTTGGGACCTAGTGCTCCGATCGCCTTCATCGCCGAGATGACGGACGCGGCGCCTGCCATGTCTCCCTTCATCTCCCCCATCCGGATAGCGGGCTTGAGTGAGATGCCCCCCGAATCGAAAGTGATGCCCTTTCCCAGCAGGCCGAGGCTGTTGTCCGGGTTGGCGGGATCGCCTGCGTAGGTTATGGCGATGAGCCTAGGGGGCAATTTGCTCCCTGCCGCAACTCCCAGCAGCGCTCCCATACCCAGTTCCTCCATCCGCCTCTCGTCCATAACCTCCAGTGCCATATCCGAGCTCTTTGCCACATCCAGGGCCGCCTCGGCCAGGTCCGAAGGCGTCATGTGGTTGGCTGGCTCGTTGACGAGATCGCGGCAGAGCATCACCGAATCGGCGAGGATCCTGCCTTCGTTCACACCGGTACGAAGTGCTTCGACCCTGCCAGGGTCGAACTCGACAATGGACAGGGAGTCGAGCCCTGGCGGTCGCTCACCTGAGGATTTGTACTTATCGAAGCGGTACAGACCAAGGAAGCTTCCTTCGGCGATTGCTCTGCCGCTCGCGTGTGGATCGAGGCCGCCCACGCCCGAGCCATGGGCGATAGTCGCGGCGGTTCGCACGTTTCTTGCCCGCAGGTACCGGGCGGCCTGAGCTGATATCGAGCGCACGGCGTTCCCGTCGAATCTCTCGGCCGGTCCCAACCCGACCACGAGCACCCTGCCGGTGGGCATGCGCCCCAGGGTATGTATGAGGGTCATCTCACCCAGCTTGCCCTTGGTCTCTCCCACGTCGATCAGGTCGGTGATGACACCGCCCAAGGCCCGGTCAACCGCCCCGGTTGCTCCGCCTGGCGAGGTCACACCCTCAAAAAGATTCACGACGACGGCGTCCACATCCGCCGCTGTTATGTCTCCCGACTCAACGGTAATATTCATGGTCTCTCCCAGAACCCATTGGCGCGGGCGAATTATATTCGACCCGGTCGAGGGGAGCGGCCGCCCCTCTGCTATAATCTCGCCTGATCGGACACATTCGAGTTCACTCCTAGGTTGGTCTACAAGCACGTGGAGGCCACATTTGCCCACACTGAAAAAAAGCGCTAAAGAGAACGAGCTACTGGAAAAGGCTCGGCGCTATCTTCCGAGCGGATCATTGGGCAACCTTGCCACCGACGTGGTGATAGCCGAAGGGCGAGGCAGTCGGATCAAGGATGTGTCCGGCAACGAATATATCGACTACCTGCTCGGCTCCGGACCGATGATCACCGGCCACGCTCACCCTGACGTCGTTAAGGCGGTGAGCGAACAGGTCAAGTCTGGATCGACCTTCTTTGCCAACAATGAGGCGGCAATCCTCCTGGCGGAGGCGATAGTCGAGGCTATGGAGTGCGTGGATCAGGTTCGGTTCTGCAGCACCGGAACCGAGGCAACGCTATACGCGATGCGAGCCGCCCGAGCCTTCCGAAACCGCGACAAGATCCTGAAGTTCGAGGGCGGCTTTCACGGCATGAATGATTATGCCCTCCAGAGCATGATGCCCGGCCAACCTCCGGACTTCCCTCACCCTAAGTCGGATGGTGGAGGCATTCCAGCAGCTGTCGCCGAGACGATGCTGATCGCACCCTTCAACGACATCGAGACAACATCAGCGATCATCGAGCGTCACCACGACGATCTGGGGGGGGTGATAGTTGAGCCGTTCCAGCGCTTGTTGCCCCCGAGGCCGGGTTTCCTGGAGGGCCTACGTGAGGTGACCGAAAGGTACGAGATTCCTCTGATCTTCGACGAAGTGGTCACGTCATTCCGGTTCGCTTACGGCGGTGCGCAGGAGTTCTACGGTGTCGTTCCCGATCTGTGCTCTCTTGGCAAAGCGGTCGCGGGAGGCTTTCCACTAACCGCCGTCGGTGGCCGAGAGGAAATAATGGCTCACTTTGATGCTTCGGCCGTTAGACCTGAGGCGTGGATGCCGCAGATCGGTACGTTGAGCGGCAACCCGATCGCAGCAGTTGCTGGCCTGGCTACGGTCGAGATACTCAGGCGCCCAGGCACCTATGAGCGCATGCACAGTATCGGAGGTGCGGTTAAAGAGGCTCTCCGAGACAGCCTTGACCGCGCGGAGATACCCGCTCGGGTTGTGGGAGAGGGCGTTCTCTTTGACGTGTTCTTCTCTGAACATGACATAGTGGACTACAGATCTACGCTGCTAGCCGACAAAGAGAGACTCGCGAAATTCAATCGCCTGCTTCGCGAGCGTGGAGTCTTTAAGGGTGACAGCAAGTTTTACCTGTCCACAGTCCACGACGAATCTGACGTGGAGTTGACGGTGGAAGCCATTGAGTCGGCGGTGGATGAGCTTTCTGGCTGAGCTGCCTCGCACCTTCTAGCGAGTTAGCGAGTACCGACCGTACGTTGTCAATAAACGTCATTAGTGACGGCACCCTGTTGATGGACGGGGGAAGCGTGTTCGGGCCGATTCCCAAGGTACAGTGGGAAGGGTTTCTGAAACCCGACCGGCGCAATCGCGTCAGACTTTCCCTCAACTGCCTTCTTGTATGCGCCGGTGGCCAGAACATTCTGATCGATACCGGAGCAGGTTCCAAGAGGCTGGACTCGCTCAAGGAAGACTTCGGTCTCAGCGGCAACAAGCTGTTGCGAGGCCTTAAGGCTCAGGGACTCACCGCCCGTGACATCGACAAGGTAGTGTTGACGAACCTTCGGTTCGATAGGGCCGGCGGTTGCACCAAGCTGGACCGCACAGGAAGGATACTGCCCACTTTCCCCAAAGCGACATACATCGTTCAGGCGTCAGCCCTGGAGGACGCGCGCAGGCCCGGGGAGCGCTCGGCCCCCTTCTATCACGGGGATGATCTTCTGCCGCTCGAGCAGGCTGACATGGTCGAGGCGGTAAGTGGATATGCGGAGCTGGCCCCGGGGGTGGCCGTCAAGGCCACCGACGGTCCCCGGCCTGGCCACCAGGTCGCCCTAATCGAATCGGGAAGCGAGAGGATAGCCTTCGCAGGTGACCTCATTCCCACTCCACTGCACCTGACTCCCCGCTGTATAGCGGCCTTCGACGACTCTCCCAACGACACGTTGGCCGGCAAGCAAGAACTCCTCTCCATGGCCACGGAAAAGGGCTGGATGATAGTTTTCGGGCAGGCTCTAGGCCAACATGCCGGCTACGTTGAACATCGAGCTGGTCGATACGGGCTTAGGCCCGTCGATCTGTAGGCTAACGAGAGTCGACCATCAGGCCCCGGGTGAGGCTGGCTAGCCTGCCCTGGCGCTGACGAACCTTCCCGCGCGGGCCACCAACGTGGCGGGACTTATCGTGTTGGACAGGTCCTGGTTCGACTCCGCAAGAACCCTGACGTAGTTGTCCGTCAGGCCCACCCAGGCTCCGTTCCTTTGTTCTTCCCAAAGTACTGGCCTATTGGTCCCCAGCAGGCGCTCTCTGAACTCGGCCGCAGCCCGGTCACCGAGCCTGATCAACTCATCGGCGCGCTCCGACTTTTCTTCTGGCGAGACATCGTCTTCCAAGTGGAAGGCCGTCGTACCCGGTCGTCTGGAGAAACGGAACACGTGGAGCCCCGAGAATTCGCCCGCCTCTATCAAACGACATGTCTCAAGGTGATCCGCCGGGGTCTCGCCTGGGAAACCTGCAATTACGTCGGCCGTCAGGCCTGCCTGCGGCATGCGCTCCTTTATGAGTTCAACTGCCCCCTCGTACTGTGCCGCCGTGTATCTCCTGCGCATTCGTCTGAGGACCGAGTCACTGCCTGACTGTAATGGCAAATGAAAATGTGGACAGAGCCGGTCGTTTGACCAGAGGCTGATCAGCGAGTCGTCGATCTCCTGGGGCTGCAGTGACGAGACTCTTATCCTGTCTATCCCTGTCCCCTTAAGGATCTCGGCGAGGAGGCCTGTCAAGTTCGTGGGGCCTTGCGGTCCAAGGTCGAATCCGTACGTCCCAAGCTGGGTCCCGGTGAGCACCACTTCGCGGTATCCCACGTCCTCCAGCTGCCGGATCTGTGAGACGATCGTTGCTGCCGGAATGCTGCGCTCCCGGCCCCGCACCTTTGGGACTATGCAGTAGGCGCAGACCTGATCGCACCCTTCCTGGATCTTCACAAATGCCCGCGTCCTCAGAGTTCTCGGTGACAGCGGAATCTCGTCGGATCCGGTGCCGCAGGTTGTGGCCTCCTGGCCTCGCAGGGCCAGTACTTCTGCCACCAGCCCCACCTTGTCGCGGTTTCCGGCCACTAGGTCCACCTCGCTTAGCCGGCTCAGCGCGGTCGGGTCACGTTCCGCGTAGCAGCCAGTCGCCACTATTGTTGCCGCGGGATTGCGTCGCCGCGCCAACCTCAGTGAGTGCCTCGCCTTGCGGTCGGCCGTATGGGTTACCGTGCAGGAGTTGACCAAATACACGTCGGCGGGCTGGTCGATAGGCACCAGGTCGAAGCCGGCCGACCTGAACCGGGCGGCCAGCGCCGCAGTGTCAGCCTGGTTAAGCTTGCAGCCGTGTGTCTCTATTGCGACCGACGGGCGACGCGCTAGCATGGAGGGCACCCTCGAAACCGCTCACCATTGATGGGGTGTGCGCAGCATCCGATTATAGCCAAATGCGTATGACTACCCTCCTGTGCGACTGATATAATCATGCAGGATCTCACCCACCTGGACTTTTCTTAAACTTTGTTCAGGCGGCCCGGCCAGGGCGGTCAAGGCCCCCGCCTAAATCGCAGGAGATCGCTTCCGTATGGCAAACCGCGTTTTCGTCACCGGACTAGGGGTTGTAAGCCCTCTGGGCTTGGATGCCAAGACCACTTGGAAATCACTGGTGGCCGGAGAATCGGGGATCGCAACCATCACGGCGTTCGACCCCGAAGGATACAAGACCACTATCGCGGCCGAGGTGAAGCGCTTTGAGCCAACGGACTTTGTAGACCGTAAGCAGGCAAGGCGGATCGACAGGTTCGTCCAGCTTGCTCTTGGAGCGGCGATTCAGGCCGTCGATGACGCTGGCGTATCCATAAACAATGGGAATGCAGAGCGTGCCGGGGTGATGATCGCGTCCGGTATCGGGGGCATAATCACGATCTCCGAGCAACTGGAGATCCTTAACGGCAAGGGACCCAATCGAGTTTCCCCATTCTTCGTTCCCATGATGCTCCCGGACATGGCCTCGGGGCAGGTTTCCATGCACCTGGGTTTTAAGGGTCCCAGCATAGCGACAGTCTCAGCCTGCGCCAGCGGGGCGGACTCGATCGGTGCCGCTTTCGAGATGCTCCAGGGTGATCAGCTGGACATGATTCTGGCTGGCGGATCTGAGGCGTCCATTTGCCCGATCGGGATCGCAGGCTTCAACGCCTGCCATGCGCTGTCGACGCGTAACGACGATCCACCGGCCGCCTCCCGTCCCTTTGATGCCGAGCGTGACGGCTTCGTCTGCGGGGAGGGGGCGGCCGTGATGGTGCTCGAGACCATGGAAAGCATGGAAAACCGCGGTGCACAGCCCCTAGCGGAGTTGGTGGGGTACGGTTCGAGCGCCGACGCATACCACGTTACCCAGCCGGCGCCGGAAGGCGAGGGCGGCGCCAGGGCGATGAGGCGGGCTCTGGATGTAGCTGGCCTCAGGCCCTATGAGATCGACTACATAAACGCCCATGGCACCTCGACGCCACTAAACGACAAGTACGAGACCATGGCAATGAGGGCGGTGTTCGGTGAGGACGCCTACCGCGTTCCAATTAGCTCTACGAAGTCCATGACGGGACATCTTCTGGGTGCCTCCGGTGCGCTAGAGGCGGCATTCTGCGTGCAGGCCATAGCCGAGGGTGTCATACCTCCGACCATTAATCTGGACAACCCGGACCCCGACTGCGACCTCGACTATACTCCGCACAAGGCCAAACGAGCTGATATAGCGACGGCGATCAGCAACTCGTTTGGGTTCGGCGGCCACAATAGCTCTCTCGTCTTTCAGGTCGCGAGCGGGTAGCTTCGTCCTTCCAGCCTCCGGGACGATGCGGTGAGGCAAGGAAGGCTCTTCTCGGACGAACCCGACGGTTTCGCCCCGGCGAGTTCTTGGCGGAGGCGGGAGCAACCTCCCCCCGGATTCGCGGCTAGGCTGGGACTGCCCCAATTCCAGGCGGATCTCCTGTACAGCCGCGGCATCAGGCACGTCGGCGATGTAGACCCGTTCCTTACGCTGGACGGGAGGCTACTGCACGACCCGCTCCTGCTCTCGGAAATGGATCGCGCCGCCGACCTGCTGACCCAAGCAGCGGCGGATGGACGTGCTGTGGCTGTCTACGGAGATTTCGATGTCGACGGCATCACCGGTACCGCCATCCTTTGTCGAGCGGTGAGGGATCTAGGTGGTAGGCCGATACCTTACATTCCCAATCGAGTGACCGAAGGGCATGGGCTCCACGCAGAGGCCGTCCGGCGGCTGGCCGCGGCAGGAGCGAGCCTGCTGGTTACGGTCGATTGCGGCACAACGGATCTGGCCGAGGTGGCCATCGCAAGATCAGCGGGCATGGAGGTGGTGGTAACCGACCACCACATGGCACCGACACGCATGAACGATGGCGTTCCCGTCGTTAATCCCAGCCTTGACGACGGTTACCCCTTCACCGGCCTAACCGGGGCCGGGGTAGCGCTGAAACTTGCACGGACGGCATACGAGCGTACATCCAGGCCATTTCCAAGGTGCTTGCTTGAGCTGGCCGCCATGGGTACGGTCGCCGACGTTGCTCCGCTTACAGGCGAGAACAGATACATCGTTGGGCACGGCATTCTCTCCCTGCGTGAAACGGAGAGCGTGGGAATCATCGCCCTTGCAAAGAGGGCAAACATAGATCTATCTGCCGCCACGGTAAGAGATCTGTCATTTGGTCTGATCCCCCGCCTCAACTCGGCGGGCAGATTGGATGATCCTGCGTTGAGCCTTCGCCTGTTGACTACATCTGACGCCTCAGAGGCCGACGACCTGTCCGCGAAGCTCGAGCGCCTCAATTCGCAGAGACGGAAGATCACCGAACGCGGAATCCTGGACGCCGAACAGATCGTGTCGAACTCCGGTCAGGGTGATCGGGCCGCTCTGGTTGTCTACAGCCCGGACTGGCATCCCGGGGTGCTGGGCTTGATCGCCTCCCGTCTCTCAGACAGATACCGCCGTCCGGTGGTGGCGGCAACACTACTGGATGGTGCTGTAAGGGCGAGTGCGCGCGGACCGGCCGGGTACAGGCTGGTAGATGCCATTGGTGCCACGCGTCTTCCATTTCTGCGTCTGGGCGGCCATCTGCAGGCCGCAGGATTCACGCTCGATGAGTGCCACCTTGAGCAGTTCAGCCGCCAGTTTCCTCTGAAGGTTGCTGAGATGAGCGAAGACCCGGCGCCGAGTACTCCGATCGAGTACGACTGTGAACTCCAGCTTCAGGAAGTCGAATGCTCCAACTACTCGTTCATCACATCCCTGGCACCTTTTGGAGAGGGCAATCCCGTCCCCACTTTCTTGACCAGAAATGTGCGCGTCAGGGAGGCGCGGGCCGTCGGCCGGGACCGGACCCATCTCAAGCTCTGGCTGGCGGACGGCGGCGTCCAACTGAACGCGATAGCTTTCAACCAGTCATCCAAGCTCAAAGGGCTTGGGCCAGCAATTGATCTCGTTTATTCGATTAGCCTAAACGAGTGGAACGGTAGGAGGGAGTTGGAACTGAAGGTGGTAGATCTCAGGACCGCGCTCTAGTCTCCCCTCCTCTTTCGCCGCCGCCGCACAGCTCGAGTGCCCCTAATCCTGGGTGCGGCCTCGGCCGGTTCGAGTTCGGGCGTCCTGTCGACCAGCCTGGCCTTTAGGAACAGCAAGGGTACCCCGATGGCGAGTACCACCAGGGCTATGAAATGGGCTTCCTGCATGCTGGCGGCCCAGATCCGGTCCTCCCTTGCGAAGCTTATTGCGAACCTGCCGATCGCATAGAGCGATATATACAGGACGAACAGCATGCCGTCCGGCTTGAGCTTGCCGCGCATCGTCCACAGGACCGCCAGGACGATCGAGTTCCAGATGATTTCGTAGAGGATCACCGGCTCTGCACCGGTGGAGAAAAAAGAGGAGCTGTGCCCGTTGTTACAGCTTCTGGCGAGTGAATCTGGATGGGACCATGTCATGCTCAGGAAATGGCTGGCCGCCTTCGCGCAGTGCTCGCCGTTAACGATGTCACCCAGACGACCTATCGTCTGGGCCAGCAGCAGGGCCGGCGCCGTGAGGTCCATCATGATCCCCCACTGGTATTTCGGAACGCGGGTGATTGCGACATATGCCACCCCGCCGAAAAAGCCCCCTATGATCCCTCCCCAAACGCCGACTCCGCCTGTCCAGATGGCGACAATCTGGCCGGGATCGCTTCCGTAGAAGTCCCAGTGATCAATGACGTGGACGAGGCGAGCGCCTACGAAGCCTCCCAGCACGGCCCACAGCGCCGTCGAGTAGATGAGGTCAGAGCTGATGCCACGCAGGGGTCCCCATCTAGCCACCAAGTAGACGGCTGTAACCACCCCTATGAAGCTGAAGGCTCCGTGCCAGGCGACCACCCAATTGGTGCCCGCGCGAAAGTCGATGAGGTTGGGGCCTATAGGTATCTCGATCAAAGAGAGTTAAGCGTACCCCAACTGAAAGGTAACAAGGTGATTCGTGAGACCTGTTTCAAGTCGGCCAGACGGCGTGGCCACGCCGATTCTATGGTTCGGCCAAGAACCTGTCAAACAAGCCGTGCGTGCCACCTGATCAGCCACCTGCAAACTGTCGGAAATAGTGGTCTGTCCTGCTGTGCACATCCTCTCCTTGCCCGGATTTCCCCGCCGAAACTCGAGATTTGGACGCCCGCAGGGGGCTCTGCCTAGCCAGGTTCGTCACAGAGAATCAAGCCATGGCGATGTCAAGGGTAGACGCGAAGGCCCGCGACGAGGTGGATTCCTTTCTCTCGCACCTGCGGGTCGAGCGCGGTGTCTCCACCAATACACTGTCCGCCTACCGGGTGGATCTCTGTCAACTCGCCAGTTTTCTCCGCCGCGAAAATCTCTCGCCCGCCGAGGATAGTGAAGCACTCGTGTGTTGGCCTGAGGTAGATGACTCGGCCATCACCGCCTATGTGTTGCAACTCGGCGATCGCGGCTACGGGGAGAAGACCCGAGCCAGGAAGATAGCGTCGATGCGTTCGTTCTTCGGATTTCTGGTAGACGAAGGCATCATCTCTAGGGATCCAACCGAGAACATATCGGCCCCACGTATGGGAAGGTCGCTTCCTGCGGCCCTTACCGAGGACGAGGTCGACCGTCTATTGGACACGCCAGACGGGCCGGAAGCGACCGACATTCGCGACAGAGCCATGCTCGAACTGATGTACGCGGCTGGCCTCAGGGTTGGTGAGTTGGTAGGCCTCGACATCGAACACGTGGACCTGGAGATGGGCAGCGTACTGGCATTTGGCAAGGGAGGTAAGGAGAGACTGGTTCCTCTGCATCCGAGCGCTGTAGGATCCGTGGCCACATACTTGAGCGCGGCTCGGCCAAAGCTTGCGGGCAAGGGGGCTGGCCGGGCACTGTTCCTGAGTTCCAGAGGTAGAAGGCTAACTCGGCAGGGCTTTTGGCTTATACTCAGAGGGAGGTCCATGCAGGCTGGGATCGGCAAGAAGCTGACTCCTCACACGTTAAGGCACAGCTTCGCGACTCACCTACTTCATGGGGGGGCGCCCTTAAGGCATGTTCAGGAGCTCTTGGGGCACGCCAGCATAACGACGACGCAGATTTATACTCACCTGACCAGCGAGCACGTGCGCTCCGAGTATGACCGCGCACATCCCAGGGCTGGGTGATCGACTAAACGGGGAAACGGATGGCAGACAAGGGAAAGAGGATCGCCTCCAGGCAAGCTCAGCTTAAGCGCAAGAGGCGTAGAGGAAAGGGACGGCCAAGGCAGTTCGAGGCCGGACCTTCCGAGCGGACGGAGCCGGCGCCTGACTCATCCGAAGCCGCCGTTTCGGGGGCGAAGACCCAGCCTACGAACGTTGCAACTGGAGGCAGCGTCGAACGGCCGCCCCGAACTATTTCCCAGGAATCAGCTCGCGGCAACCCTGGAGGGCCCGCCGTAGGACGCCGAGCTGTGGCGGGTAAGGCCGAAGGGACTCTCACCTACCCGTACCTCGGCGTTGAGTTGCGTCACATCGGGGTGTTGACCGTCGCCCTGGCCGCCGTGCTGGTAGTCCTTACCATCTTCTTGCGCTAGGCCGGCGGCGGACGGGGGGCTCCCCTACCCCCTGGCTGAAGGAGTTCCTGAGGCCGTCGGGTCAAAATCTCCTCAGAACATGTCGACTGGAAGATTCTCCGAGCGGCTGAGCGCCGTTCCCGCCCGCCCCGGTGTCTATTTGATGAAGGATGCCGAGGGCAGCGTGTTGTACGTGGGAAAGGCTTCGGTGCTCAGAAACAGGGTCCGATCCTATTTCCAGAAATCTGCCGGTCTGCCCCCGAAGATACGTCGCATGGTCTCCCGTGTCCAGGACTTCGAGTTCATAGTCACCGAGTCCGATCAAGAGGCTTTCTTGTTGGAGAGCAATTTGATCAAGCGGCATAAGCCTCACTTCAATGCCCGTCTAAAGGACGATAAGAGCTATCCCTTCATCAAAATCGATACCACCGAAGATTTCCCCCAGGTCTATATCACCCGCAAGGTCAAGGACGACGGGGCACGGTATTTTGGCCCGTACGCGAGCGCTGGCAGTGTTAGAAGGACCCTGGCCCTCCTCAAGAAGCTATTCCCCTACCGCTCTTGCACGAAGGTCATCACCGGAAGCGACGAACGTCCCTGCCTCGACTATCACATCCACCGATGCGTAGGGCCCTGCATTGGCGTGGTCGACAAGTCCGGTTACTCCGAGGTGATCGACCAGGTGATCCTGTTCATGGAGGGTCGCACCGATCGCGTAACTACGACTATCAGAAGGCGCATGCAAGAGGCGGCGAATTGCCTTGAATATGAGCGCGCCGCGGTCCTTCGAGATCAGCTAACCGCGATAGAAAGGGTGCAGGAGGGGCAGAAGGTCCTTCATATTTCGTCCGAAAGCGTTGACGTGATCGCATCGGCCACTCTCCGCAACGAGAGCCTGGTGGAGGTCTTTTTCATACGCCAGGGCAAGCTCATCGGTAGGGACAACTTCCTAATGGAAGGCACGGCGGACGAAGAGCCTGAACAGACCCTCTCTTCATTCTTGCGCCAGTTTTATGCCGCCAACCCGTATGTGCCCCGGACAGTCCTCACGCCCTGTCCGCCGGACGAGCAGGAGGCGATTGAGGTCTGGCTGACAAGACGACGGGAGGGCCGAGTTCAGATCCGGGTACCCAAGCGAGGAGAAAAGCGGCGTCTGGTGGCAATGGTGCAGGAGAACGCAGAGAGTGGGCTTGAGCAGCTCAAGCTAAAGCAGGCTTCGACAACGAACTTTCAGGAGGCGTTGGAAGAGTTGCAGGAGGCACTGAACCTGCCGCGCCCGCCTCGGCGGATCGAGTGCTACGACATATCCAACATACAGGGCACCAACCCGGTCGGGAGCATGATCGTGTTCGAGGACGGGAAGGCCAGGAAGGCGGATTACCGTCGATTCCGAATCAAGAGTGTCACCGGAGTGGACGATTACCTAATGATGCGCGAGGTCCTGACGCGGCGCTTCAACCGATACCGGAAAGGGGAGGATGAGTCCAAGGCCTGGACAAAGCACCCTGACCTCGTGCTTATCGATGGTGGCAAAGGTCATCTGGGAGCCGTACTCCAGGTGTTCCTGGAACTGGGGATCGACACGGTGCCGTTGGCCAGCCTGGCAAAGGAGAACGAGGAGATCTTCGTTCCGCATACGCCCGAGCCCATTACACTTCCTCGAAACTCGCCTGCCCTCTTCCTGGTGCAGCGTGCCAGAGACGAGGCGCACCGCTTTGCCGTCACATTCCACAGACAGCGGCGGTCGAAGGGTTCGATCAAGTCGGCAATGGACCTCGTACCAGGCATCGGTCCGAAGCGCCGCAGGATGCTGCTTCGGCGCTTCGGATCGGTCGCCGCCGTTCGAGATGCATCGCTCGAGGACATAGCCGCCGTACCTGGTATGACCATGACCCTAGCCAGAAGGGTTAAGGAATACCTCTAGCGGTCACGCCCCATAGCTGGTTGCCGTTACTTCATGGCACCCGCTATCGGTCGTCCGACTCGTCCCCACCGGCCCCAGCCACGCTCAGGAAAGGCCGGAGCAGGTTGGTGAATTCCATGGGGAAGATGAACTTTGTAGATTGACTTGCGCCCAGTTCCTTCAGCGTGTCGAAGTACTGCAGGCTCATCGTCTTACCGTCGATGCCCTGCGCGACCTCGTAGACTCGCTGCAGGGCGACGGCAAAGCCATCGGCCCGCAACTTGGCCGCCTGTTGGTCTCCCTCGGCCGTCAGGATCTCGCCCTGTCGCTGCCCTTCGGCCTTTAGGATGGCCGCCTGCTTTTCGCCCTCGGCGACAGTTACGGCCGCCTGGCGCGTTCCCTCCGCCTCGATGATGGCGGCCCTGCGAACACGTTCAGCGGACATCTGACGGTTCATCGCCTCCTGGATATCGCGCGGGGGCTCGATCTCTCGGATCTCAACCTGCGTCACCTTGATGCCCCAGCGGTTGGTCACCTCGTCGAGCCGTGCCCTGAGCGAGTGGTTGATCCGCTCCCGCTGAGATAGCACGTCGTCCAGGCTCATCTCTCCTATGACCGCCCGCAGGTTCGTAGTTGCGATACCCACCACCGCAGCCCAGTAGTCCACGACTTCAATGATCGCCTTGTCAGCCTGATCGGCTATGGGACGCATGTAGACCAGAAAATCTATGTCGATCGGCGCGTTGTCCTCGGTGATGTTCGTCTGCCGTGGAATATCGATCACCACCTCGCGCGTATCGACCCGCTGCGCCCTATGAAAGGGCCAGACAAGTACGTGCAGGCCAGGGCCGCGAAGCCCCGTAAATCGTCCCAGCCAGAATACGCCCAAACGCTCATACTGCTGGACGATGGTCAAGTATGGAATCATCGAGATCCTCCCCTAATGTCCCCTATCGGTTAGTTCCTAACATTATGACCTGATCACGTCGAGGTTTGCCCCTGCTCAACGCGCGGCCCGGTCTACGAGCGACTTTCTCGTCTCGGCCGTCCCCGGCAGGACCGGCAAGAACTTGCGTCATTCATCGTCCGACATCTCACCTGCCCGTCTGACGATCAGCACCAGGCCCTTGAATGCTGTGACTCTCACCTGTTCCCCTCGTTCTATGCGTGCACCCGTTTCGCTCAACGCGCTCCACTCTTCACCCAGTATGAGGACAGTACCGGCCGGGTCAAGGGCCGTTGCCGCCCCGCCCGTCTGTCCTATCGCCGCAGCGAGCCCGTGCTGGGATGCCAGTTGAGGCATGCGCCGTGCGCGTAGAGATGTGCGGATCAGCAGGACCATGATCGCGGCGATCCCTGTTCCTATCCCGACTAGCACCCAAACGCTCACCCTGAAGCTTGGACCATCCAGCGGCTGGGGCGAAAAGCCTCCAAACAGCAAGAACGCTCCGACCAGGAATGCTATGCCGCCCAGTATTCCAGGCACGCTTACTCCCGGCGCCTGCAACTCAACGAAAAACAGCACCATCGAGAGAGCGATCAGGCCGAATCCGGTCCAGTTCACCGGCAGATTGCCCAGGGCCACGAAGGCGAGGGCAAGAGCGAGCACGCCGAACACCCCGGGTATGAAAGAACCTGGATTATAGAACTCGATCAATATCCCGAATCCGCCGATTGAGAGCAGCAGCAAGGCAATGTTTGGGTTAGCTATCACTCCCAGGAATCGCTCCAGCAGGTTTCGGTTGATGGTTTCGGTCGGAAGGCCCTCGATCTCGAGTATCTGCTCGGCCCCGGCGAGCTCGACCGATCGCCCGTCCAGCTGCTCTATGAGGTCGTCGATGTCCGAGGCAACAAGGTCCGCCACCCTCAGATCGACGGCCTCACCGGCCGAATAGGATGCGGAGTCCAGCACCGTCGCCTCGAGCGCGTCGGCGTTGCGACCTCTCTCGTCGGCGATGCTCCGCAGGAAGGCGGCCGCGTCCTCCGTCGCTTTCGACGCCAGCGTCTCCGGCAAATCCTCTCCGCTTGGGCCGACCGGCGCCGCCGCCCCCACGTTTGTGGACGGCGCCATCGCCGCAACGTGACCAGCGGCCATCACGAACGTCCCTGCGGAAGCTGCCTGCGCTCCCGGGGGGAATACGTAAACAGCCACCGGGACAGAGGATGAGAGGATGTCCTCGACCATTTTGCGGGTCGAGTCCAAGAGGCCGCCCGGCGTATCCAAGAGTACGATCGCCAAAGCCGCCCCGCGTTCTGCGGCGACATCTAGCGCCCGAGACAGATAGTCAGCCGCCACCGCGTCTATCGCGCCGTCAACTGTGATGACCGATATTTGCGAATCGGAGGACTGGGCAGCCGCCCCGCCAGCCAAAACGCCGATCAGCCCGGTGACAAGCAGGACCGCTAGGCCTGCCACCAGCCCTCGGTGCGCGCGGCTGAAACAGGCGGTCATCCGCCTAGGTTCAAGCCATCCCGAGCTCTTGCTCGACCTCTCCTAGGACTTCGTCCACACCCTGCATTATCCGGTCGACCTCGTCCCGGGTGACGCACAGTGGCGGACTGAATACCAGCAGGCCTCGCGGGCGAATGATCAGTCGGCGTTCGGCGAACTTATCGGCCATGCGCCGTTCAACTCCAGCCTCTGCGGGGAAGCGTTCCTTGGTCACCGGATCCTTTACCAGATCCATCGCTGTCATCAGGCCCAGCCCCCGAACATTGCCGACCATTGGATGCTTGCCCCCCACGGAGTTCATTTGCTCCATCAGGTACTCCCCAACTTCGGCCGCGTTCTCGACCAGGTTGTCCTTTTCGATGATTTCGATGTTGGCCAGCGCCGCTGCGGCGATCACGGGGTGGGCACCGAAGGTCAGCGTTTGCGGGAAGATGTTGTCTGGGCCGGCGAAGGCATCGGCGATCTTTGGACTTGCTACTGCGGCCGCGACCGGCACGTAGCTGCTCACCAGGCCCTTAGCCATCGTCATGATGTCAGGCGTGACGCCCCAGTGGTCGATGCCAAACCACTTGCCGGTGCGTCCGAACCCGGTGATCACCTCGTCGACTATCATGACCACGCCGTACCTGTCGCATATCTCCCGAACCATGGGCCAGTATTCTGGACCCGGCACGGAGCAAGCATCTTGCGGCGTGTCCGCGCAGAACGCCTCCCCGATGAACGCGGCGACGGTGTCGGGTCCATGGTAGACGATCAGATCTTCGACGGACTTCGCTGCCCTGACGGCTATCTCCGATGGAGATTCGCCGCCTGCGTCTGGCCGATATGGGTTGGGTTGGGCGGCGTACAGCATCCCCGGGAAGGCGGGCTCGTAGTCAGATCGGCTGCCGCGGCCCCCGAGCCACGTGGTTAAACCGGTAGCTCCGTGGTATGAGCCCATGCGGCTAATTACCTTATAGCGTCCCCGCTCCCCGCTCCTCTTCTGGTATGCCTTGGCGATCTTGATAGCCGTCTCGTTCGCCTCTGAACCACCGGTGACCTGCCAGGACCTCTGCAAATCTCCGGGTGTTATCTCAGCGAGCTTCTGACTCAGCCGCACCACCGGCTCAGTCGTGGTGCCCCGCGGCGTGAAGCTGAGGGCCATCATCTGTTCCCTCACCGCCTCGCCGATCTCAGGCCTGCCGTAGCCCACGTTTACGCACAGATAGCCGCCATTGACATCCAGCCACTCGTTGCCGTCTGTGTCGTAGACGTTCAGACCGTGCCCCTCGGCGATGATGAGAGGTTCACCTTCTTCGGCCATCTCATTCCAGTTTCGGAAGTGCATCCAGTTGTGACGCAGCGACGAGGTGCGCAGCGCGTCGGTGTCGTAGGTTTGTCGCTCGACGGTGCTAACCATTAGTTGACCCCCATCTCCGCCTCAACTTCTCCAAGTGAGGCGTCTATTCCCGTGATGATTTCGTTGCAGTCATCCTGCGTAACGCATATTGGTGGACCGACTGTGACGACACTGCCGTCCGATTGCAGTATCAGGCCGTTCCTGCGGAAGGCAGCGTTAACCCGTTTCGCAAGGCCCGAACTCTTCGGGAAGCGTTCCTTGCTCACGCGGTCCATGACTAGCTCGACCCCTATTAGCAGCCCCAAACCTCGAACGTCGCCGATGATCGGGTGCTTGTCCATCAGGCCGGCCAGTCCAGCCTTGAGATAGTCGCCTTGAACCCTGGAGTTTTCGACCATCTGCTCGGTTTCGAGTATCTCTATGTTCTTTAGAGCCGCGGCCGCCGTGACCGGGTGACCGCTGGCGGTGATTGCGTGGAATATGTTGTCCGAGCCAAAGTAGGCGGCGATGTCCTCGCTGACGACCGTGGCGGCAAGAGGCAGGTAGCTGGATATCATGCCCTTGCCCATGGTCATGATGTCCGGCTCGATGCCGAAATGCTCGATACCGAACATCTTTCCCGTCCTGCCGAACCCTGTGATGATCTCGTCTGCGATCAGTACCACGCCATACTTGTCGCAGATTTCGCGTACCATCGGCCAATACTCAGGTGCCGGTACCGGTGCCCCGGGGGGCTGCGACACCGGCTCTCCAATGAAGGCTGCCACCGTGTCTGGGCCGTTAGTAAGGATCGCGTCTTCGACGGCCTGGGCGCACTTTATTGCGGTCTCCGATGGCGTCTTGCCACCCATCTCATCGCGGTAATGGTTGGGGTGCGGAACGTGGATCATGCCGGGCGCCATCGGCTCGAAGTCGCTGAGAGAGAAGTCGGTCGCGTTGTTACCGAGACCCAGGACGCCGGCGGTGGTGCCGTGGTAGGACCCCCTGCGGCTGATGACCTTGTAGCGCCCCTGCTCACCGCGTCGCTTGTGGTAGGCGCGAGTGATCTTGATGGCAGTCTCATTGGCCTCAGAGCCACCGGCGCCGGGGAAAATGCGGTTGAGGTTACCCGGGGTCAGGCTTGCAAGCTTCTCGGCAAGTTGAATGACCGGAACCGTCGTGGTTCCGCTCGGGAAGAAGGTCACCTTCATGAGCTGGTCGTATGCAGCCTCGGCGATCTCCTCCCTACCGTATCCGAGATGGACCGAGGTGTAGCCACCATGAGCGTCGAGCCATGTCCTGCCCGTAGAGTCGGTGACCCTTACCCCCTCACCCTTGACCATGACGATCGGTTCGCCGGTTTCCGCCATCTCGGTCCAGTCGGCATTGTGCATCCACTGGTACCTTAACGACGCTTGCCGTATGGCTTCGGTGTCGTAAGTTGTTACCACGCGACCGCTCCTTTCAGTGTGGGGAAGAGTCGGCCGGCCCGCCGGACGTCAAGGGGCCGCTCTCTCCTAACGGCCCAAAGTATAAGGGTGGGAGGCCGCTAGGAAAAGCGGCGTCGGCTAATAGCCGGCAGTCTTGTCAACCTGGTGCATCAGAGCTTCGCCGGCAAAGTAACGACTGAGGTTTTCACGGAAGATCTGACGCCGGCCCTCGAAAGTCTCGGCGGTTTCGGCCGACACGTGCGGGGTGATGAGGACATTCGGCATGTCCCAGAACTCGCTATCCGGTGGCAGGGGCTCAGTCTCGAATACGTCCAGGGCAGCGCCCGCAATCCTTCCCGATTGCAGTGCGTCCAGCAGGGAGCCCTCCTCAATGATGCCTCCCCTGGAGATAACGACCAGGTGGGCCGACGGCCTCATTCGCCCGAAGATTTCACCGTCCAACATGTGTCTGCTGCCAGGCGCATAAGGGGCCGTAACGACAAGCCAGTCGGAAAGCGCGGCAAGATCGCCCAGCCTCGCGACTGGCCAGGCGCCATCGACATATTCAGATTTGACGGCTCTCGGATCTACGCCATAGACGGTCATCCCGAAGCCCTTGGCTCTGCGAGCCACCGCCAGGCCGATTCCTCCCAGCCCGACAATGCCCATGGCGCGGCCCTCAAGTTCAGTGAGCGTTTCGTGCCAGTGCGGGATGTCCCACTCCCGGCGGCCCTGCGCCTCCCACATTTCCCGTAGACGGTGGGCAAGGGTGATGATCATGCCGAAGACGTGGTCGGCCATGGGCGCCGTGTGGGGACCTTTCATGTTGGTAAGAATCACGTTGGAGGAGGCTACCTCCGGCGTGGCCAGGACCGCGTCAACACCTGTCCCGGCGCACTGTATCCAGCGAAGCTTTGCTGCCGCTAGGAAGACTTCCCTGGTGGGCCAGCCGTAGAACACCTCAGCATCGACGACTTCAACCAGCTGCTCACATACCGACCCGGCCGCGACGAACTCATGGTCCGGGAACTCGGCGGCCAACTCGGCGTGGAAATCATCTTCCACGCGACCCAGGACTATCTTCATGTCAAAGCCCGCCCTTCGCTCAAGTGGCCCTTGCGGTCTGCACCTCGGGGTTGACGCACGCTCGTAGCGGCCTTCCCTCAAGTCCGGCGATCAGGTTAGAGGCGGCCAGCAGAGACATCGCCCGCCTGGTAGCCACGCTCGCGCTGGCGATGTGCGGCACGACCAGACAGTTGTCCAGGGTAAGTAGTGGATGGTCGGAGGGCATGGGCTCGGGCTCTGTGACATCTAGGCCGGCGCCGCCGATCTCACCGGTCTTGAGAGCCTCGTAGAGGGCCAAATGATCTACGACCGGCCCGCGGGCCGCGTTTATCAAAATGGCGGTTGACTTCATCTTCTTGAACGCATCCGCGTTCATCATGTGGTGGGTCGAGGGGTTGAGGTCGACGTGGAGGCTGACGAAATCAGATTCGGCGAGCAGCGTGTCCATAGTCACCTGAGTCATTGGCAGCCTGGCCTCTAGATCCTTTCGCTCGTTCAGGTCGAAATACAAAACGTTCATGTCGAAGCCCTGAGATCTTCGGGCCATCTCGAAGCCTATTCGTCCCATTCCCACGATGCCAAGCGTGGCATGATGGATGTCCTGACCAAGAAAGTGGAGCGGATGCCATGTGCGCCAAGATCCATCGTGAGCCGCCTCGTGGCCGGCAACGATCTTTCTCGCCGCGGCCATGAGCAACGTGAACGCGAAATCGGCGGTTGTGTCGGTGAGGACGTCCGGAGTGAAACCGACCGATACTCCCCGCCTCGTTGCCTCTTCCACGTCGATGTTGTTGTAGCCCACGGCGATCTGACTGACCACCTTGAGTTGCGGACCGACCTTCTCGAAGAACTCGACGTCGATCCCGTCGGTCAAAAGGCACAGAACGCCGTCCATCCCGGCGCATCGCTCCAGCAATACTCCCCTGGGCGGCGGCATCTCGTCGGTCCAGAGATCGATGTCTGCGACCGATCTGATCGAGTCCAGCGCCTCGGGAAAGATCTCCCTGCTCACAAATACCTTGGGTCTAGGCAACATCCGCTCCTTGCTTAGCTGCTCTCTTCGGACGGCCGCCCGCCCTTTTCGTCCGTTGCTTCTCCAGAAAAACCCGTTGGAGACCCGCCCCGCATCCACTTGTATTGCACAACCTGCTTGCCAAACACGAGCACGCCCCCCAATATGGCCGCTCCAACTGCCCACCAGCTGCCGTGCAATACGTTGAAGGTGTCGTGCAGAAGGCCTCCTGCTACCCAGGCCGTGGCGAAAAACACTCCCCCGCTCCACCCAACATTCCTGGTGATGGCGAATTTCCCGAGTGCCACCGGAGCGGCGATTGCCACGCCGAGGGGGATAAGACCCGCGGTGGCCCCAAACATCGCCGCCATCCCCGTGTTTCCGTCGAAGCGAAAGAACAACGGAAAGAACTGTCCGGCCAGGAGGCATAGCATCGCAACGGCTATAAACCATGTTGGAAAGTCAAGTATGTACAGTGGCAGCGTAGCCGCCACTCCCTTGGCTATGTCTAGCACAAAGACCAGTACACCGTACTGGGGACCGACCTCGCGCCATACGTTTGCGGTGCCTGGGTTGCCTGTTCCCAGCGTGCGGATGTCGATGCCCTTCGTTCTACAGATCAGGTCCCCTGCTACCAGTGAACCCACCAAATAGGAGCCAACGGCCCAGACCGCGTAGAACCAGGGAGTGTGCAGGGATTCCATGATGGGCGTCGCCAAAGGGGGCCTGTAGAGTCGAGCGCATCGTGGAGCCGCGCCCGGCTTGACTCGCCGTATCATATAAGATGCCTGCGGATCGCCTCAAACCGGGTGGCCATCTGCGGAGGAATCTAACCTGTGACAACCGGACTGGCAGCCGTATACACGGGTCCCTACCAATTTGAGCTCAGAGAGCTTCCCGTACCGGAAGTCGAGCCCGGCGGCATCCTTGTGCGAATCACTGCCGCAGGGATCTGCGGCTCTGACCTCCACTACTACCGCGGCCATTTGGGTCCCGCCAACTGGACCGCGGATAGCCTGGGCAGGCCGACGATAATTGGCCATGAGATGACCGGGGTCGTCGCAGCGATGGGCGCGGGTGTGTCCTCGGACTCGCTCGGCCTTCCCCTCAGGGAGGGTGATCGGGTCGCCTACACGTACTTTTTCCCCTGCATGCGCTGTTACACCTGTCTGCGCGGCCAGCTCAATGCCTGTCCCGATCGGACCCGGTTCAGGAGGCCCGTCGATGAATACCCGTATTGCTCAGGGGGCTTCGCCGAGTACTTTTACCTGCATCCCGGTCACTTCGTCTTTAAGGTTCCGGAGAGTCTGGAGGACAAAGATGTGGTCCCGGTGAACTGCGCCGTCTCTCAGGTCATATTCGGCCTCAAGAAGGCGGGACTGCAGATGGGGGATTCCGTCGTCATTCAGGGCGCGGGCGGACTTGGAATTAACGCGGCGGCCGCCTCCAAGGAGATGGGTGCCGGTCGCGTCATCGTGCTCGACGGGGCGGCAAACAGGTTGGAACTCGCGCTGCGCTGTGGTGCTGACGAGGTCGTAGATATTTCCGAGTTCAACACCGCCGAGGCCAGGGTGGCCAGGGTCCGGGAACTGACCGGTGGTCGGGGAGGCGACATCGTAATGGAACTGGTCGGCCTTCCCGACGTATTTGTTGAGGGCCTTGCGTTGACCAGGAAGGGCGGAACGCTGGTTGAGATCGGCAACATGTGGCCTGGAGGCACGACCGACCTGGATGTCGCCAGCACCGTGTGGGGAAACACCACGATCATTGGAATCGCTCACTATGATCCGTACACCCTCCCGGTGGCACTGGGCTTTCTGGCTGACAGCAAGGAGAGGTATGGGCTCACTGGATTGATGTCGCACTCTTTTCCCCTAACGGAAATCGACAAGGCATTTGAGCGGGCGGAATGGTCGGGTCAGGACGGCGGCACCGAAGTAACGAGGGCCTACCTTACGCCCTAGAAGGGAGAACCTTTGTGATCAGACTTCAGGCCTTTTATCCCAACACCAAGGACGGGCATTTCGATCACGACTACTACGTCAATCGGCACGCGCCAGTAGTGCACGAATTGCTAGATCCGCTCGGTCTCGTGGGTTTTGAAGTCAGCAGGGGCCTAGAGTCAATGGAGGGCGACCAGGCACCCTATACCTGCGTAGTGACAGCCACGTTCGAGTCACGCGAGGCTATGAATCAGGGTTTTTCCGGTGAACGTAGGGAGCGTCTGCTAAACGACATTCCAAACTTTACCGATGTAACCCCGATTATCCAGATTAGCGAGGTCCTGCTGTAGGTCGCCTCTTCTCGGGTTTCCCGGTCACTTTTCGAGGTCCACGACCATCTTGATCTCGTCGGTGGGCTTAAACAGGCGCCTAAATGTCGGCTCGATGTCTTCCAGGGAGATCAGGCTGTCGTCGTTGAGCATCGGCTCTATGCGTACGTCGCCCGATTCGATAAGCCTGTAGCATTCTGGCCACCATTCGGGTTTGAACGCGAACGTTGTGGTTAACTCAAGATCGCGGGTACACCAGTCCGCCGGGACCACCGGCACCTCCTCCCAGGCGATTGCCAGTAGAACGACCCTGCCTCCGTAGCGGACCGCTTCTAGAGCCTGCTGAAGCGTAGGCCTCGCTCCTGCCGCATCTATAACCACGTCGGGTCCCCGGCCGTCGGTGAGGTCGGCCATAAGCTCGACCACCTCGTCCCTGCTGGGGTCGAGCACGGCGTCGGCGCCCAATGCCTCCGCGGCGGCTGCCCGGGCCGGCGCGGGCTCGGATACGATCACCTTCGACGCGCCCTTCGCTTTGGCAATCTGCATTGAGAACAGGCCGAGTGGCCCTGCCCCTATGACCGCCACTGAGTCGCCCTGCTGCATCTTTGCCCGGTAAACGCCGTGGAATGCCGCAGCCATAGGCTCGACCATAGACGCCTGCAGGTCGGTCACGCCGTCCGGCACCGGTGAGGCCATCCAGGCTTTCATCAGTATGTATTCCGCATATCCGCTGAAGGCAGGCGGCAACGTAGCCCAGCCCATAGTGCGAAAGTTGTATCTCGGGTTCTCGATGAATATGCTCTGGGTGCCGGTGGGCGGAGCCCCGCCGGCGGCTCCGGCTACCCGGTCGCCGATACTCCACCGTGTCACGTCCTCGCCAAGGGCGAACACGGTTCCACTGTACTCGTGGCCCAGTCCTGATCCGGGTGGAACCACGTCGTACAGCACACCGTGTACGTCAGTGCCGCAAATGGAGCAAAACCTCGTCTTTACGACGATCTCGTCCGGCCCCGGCTCAGGGATGGGGGTCTCCTTGATCTCGAACCGATGGTTACCCTGATAGATGGCAGCCTTCATGGCGCTCCGTGACCTTTCTTAGACTGCCCGGCGCCAACACCTCTAGCGCCCACCCCTGTCGTGAGTGGTGGCAGGCATATCCCGATTTACCAACACTCTAGCAAGTCCCGCCCTCGCCAGCCGGAGGGACGCCCCTACTCCGGATCTTGGCGGCGGCTCTATAATCCGGTCGGCAAGATCCTTTAGGGTCCGAACGAGAGGGTCAAGCTGCGGCCGGGGAGGAAGCCATATGGCTGGACAAACGGGACAGAGTGTCTACGACGAGTCGATCGTGATCGATGGGCTCAACGTGAGTCGCTGGGACAGTCCGCACGTGTACGAGAGCCTTGAGGCCGGCGGTGTGACCGCCATAAACGCGACCATCGCGGTGTGGGAGGGATTCCGCGAGACGATGGACAACGTGGAGAGTTGGCTTCACCGGTTCAAGGAATACGGAGATACCCTGACTCACGCCACTTCGGTGGCCGACATCATAAGGGCCAAGTCCGAGAAGAAGACGGCGGTCGTGCTCGGCTGGCAGAATGCGTCGCCCATCGAAAATCGCCTTGACAGGCTGGAGCTGTTCCACGCTCTGGGCGTGCGCATAATCCAGGTGACATATAACGAGCGAAACCTGTTGGGTAACGGATGCTACGAGCGAACCGACGAGGGTCTGAGCAGGTTTGGCGTCGATGCCGTAAAGGAAATGAACCGGCTGGGCATCCTGGCCGATCTGTCGCACGTCGGAGACAGGACTACACTCGAGACTGCCGAGCTCTCCGAACTGCCGGTCTCGGCCACCCATGCAAACGCCAGGTCATTCGTGGATCATCCCCGCAACAAGACCGACGACGCACTCAGGTTGATCGCGGAGAAGGGTGGAGTCATTGGCGCCAACGCCTTTCCCCTTTTCCTAAGAAAGGGATACGAGTCGACCGTTGGGGACTATGTCGATGCGATGGAGGACCTGATAGATCGAGTGGGCATAGACCACGTTGGAATAGGGACCGACTATACGCAGGACCAGCCTCATTCGTTCTTTGACTGGCTATTCATGCAGCAGGGCACCAAGGTGGTGCTCGAGGAGAACCCAGTTCCTGATCCGCACCACCATCCCTACGGCATGGAGACTCCTGACACCCTTTCGGAGGTAGCAAGAGTCCTGACGGAACGAGGCTACAAGCCAGAAGAAACTGCCAAGGTATTGGGAGGCAACTGGCTGCGGCTCTTTGAGCGAGTCTGGTCGCCGGCCGGCTAAGGCTGGTCTCAGGAAGCCCCGAAAGTTGCGGTCGCCGCAGGGTGTCTGAATAATCTGAGCCATGAAGGGTGTAGTGACATGTCCCCAGCCGTGGGCTGCCGAGGTGGGAGCTCAGGTCATGGAAGCGGGAGGCAACGCATTCGACGCAGCGCTTGCGGCCGCCTTCACTCAGTGGGTGTGGGACCCGTTCATGTGCGGTCCGGGCGGTATGGGCGTGGCGCAGCTATATGACGGGCGGACAGGTGACAACAAGGTGGTCAGCTTTGCCGCACGTGCCGGATCAATGGCCCGCGAGGACATGTGGGCGCGGGATCTCCCCGTCCGAACCGAGGTCTCCAGCCTGTTTTCGTTCCCCGACCACCGTAGCGAGCTCGGCTACACCTCGATAATGACCCCGACTGTGGTCGCAGGTCTTGCCGAGATCCATCGCAGGTACTGCACTATGAGTTGGTCCGACCTTCTGCAACCCGCGGTAGATCAGGCGCGGGCGGGTCTTCCGGTTCACTCGACCTTCATGGATTGGATCGTCATGCCGACGATGCCGGGCCAACCAACAGCGCAGCAGCGTTTTTCGGCCACCGAGGAGTGCGCCCGGATCTTTCTCAACGCGGATGGGGACTTCTACAGGTATGGCGACGTCATAGACATGTCGGATATGGCGGACACCCTGGACAGGCTGGCGAGGGGAGGGCCCGATGAGTTCTACACTGGAGACCTGGCTCGAGAGGTCGTAGACGACATCGCACTGGGCGGAGGCTTTGTCACGTCTGATGACCTGAGTACCTACCGACCCAGGGTCTACGAGCCTTTGGCGGGTAGCTACCGGGGGCGCAAAATAACCGCAGTAAGGCCGCCCGACACCGGCCAGTCCCTTTTGCAACTCTTCAGGCTCGTAGAACCGTTTGACCTCGGGGCCATGCGTCACGGAGACGTCGAGTACCTGAGAGTGATCGGGTCGGCTCTCGGGCTGGCCCACATTGACCGCCTCACGTACAACGCCGACCCTGAATTCGCCAAAGTCCCGGTTGAGGAGACGATCCTAGACGAGGGCCGGCTGGCCGATCAGGTGGAGCAGATACGCAGTGGTAGATTCCGCGCAAAGCGACAGGCCTCACTTGAGCAGGGTCATACGACCACGGTGAGCGTTGCCGATGAACAGGGCAGCATGATTTCGCTAACGCACACCCTGGGGTGGGCCTCTGGAGTGGTTACGAAGGGACTGGGATTCATTTACAACAACGGCATGAATCTGGCCGATCCTAGGCCCGGCCATCCCAACTCTATCGCCCCGGGCAAGGCGCGCATGAGCAACATGGTGCCAATGCTCATCTGGGATGGCGAACGACCGAACGTTGCTATCGGGGCCTTAGGCGGCGCGGTCATAGTCAGCGCTGTTTTTCAGGCCGCCGTTCACCTTATCGACTTTGGGATGTCGGCCGTTGAGGCGGTATCGGCACCGAGAGTCCACTGCGAGGGAGGTCCCCTATTCCTCGAGGCTCGATTCAGGGGAGATGTTGCCGCCGAGCTAGAAGTACTAGGCCACCAGATTCGCCGCGACCCGTTTCCACTCAACCCGATCATGGCCAGGGTTCAGGCAGCGATCAAGAAGCCCGATGGCTCTTTCGAGGGGGGCTCTGATCCCCGAGCTGGAGGTGGAGGAGTCGCCTACTCCTAGGCGCATCCACATCCACCCAGGCGGGTGGCGATCACACTTCTTGCTAGTGGACCTTGCCCCGGCAGCGTGGCACGGCCGGGTAGAAGCCCTGGAATCGAATGTGAAGCCGGTGAGAAAACTATCCGGGCGCTACCACTGTACGAACATCGGCATCACGACATGCACATAGGAGTCGCGGCCGATTTGGCGCAGCACGCCGGGGCTGGACGGCGATGTCGTTTCTAATGCAACTTCGCCACTTCCCATAACGTCCAGCACCTCGGACAGATATCTGGAATTGAATGCTATCTTCGATTCCCCCTCAGCCGCCTCGACCGTGGCGTCAATCTCGCCCTGGTTCTCTCCAACTTCCTCGGCACGAGACGATACCCGCAACTTGCCTTCGCCGTTGCCTCCGACCTGCAGCCTTATGATCCGGCTGCCGTCGCGGGCAAAGATTGCGGCAGTCTTGGTGGCACGGAGGAACTGCCCCTGGTCAACGACGACCCTCGCTTGATGCTCCTGCGGAATAAGCTGCGAATAGTTGGGGAAGGTCCCCTGAACCAGTTGCGAGACTAGCTCGACGTCGTCCATTCGGAACAAGGCCTGGCTCTTGGAAGGGGTGACCGTGAACTCGACTGGCTGATTCTGATTTGTCGCTAGGTTCTTGACTTCGGCAAGGGCGCGGGCCGGGATGATGAATTCGACCTCGTCGGGCACAGGTTCAGCCAGTTTGCCGCGATAGACAGCAAGGCGGAAGCCATCGGCCGCTGCAAAAGTGAAGTCGTCGCCATCCATCTCTACCTTCACTCCAGTCAGGACCGGCCGGGAATCATCTGTCGCGGCTGCGAAAACCACCTTGGAGATCGCCTCTCTGAGCGTTTCGACATCAATCTTGCCCGTGACCCCGGACTTTACACCGGGGATCGGCGGGAAGTCGTCCGCGGCAATGCCGTTGATGCTTGCCTCGAACCGAGCACACTTGAGGGACAGGCCGAGCGGCTGGTTCGAAGACTCTATGTCTATGCGATCAGCCGGCAGCGAATTTACAAAGTCCGTAAGCAATCTGGCCGGTACGGTAATCGCCCCTTCTTCCTCGATCTGGACGCCGATCCATGTGCTGATTGCAACTTCAAGATCGGTCGCCGAGAGTTTCAGCCGCCCCTGATCTGTGGAAAGCAGGACGTTAAGTGTAATGGGGAGCGTCGACCTTGTAGCGACCGCCCGCCCGACAATTGAAAGTCCTTGACTGAGGTTCTCCTGAAGGCACGATAAGCGCATGGTGATCGATCTCTCTTAAGGTGTCGGTAGTATAGGAATCGGTCCAATAGGGCGTCAACGCTGAGGGGGATCCCCGTACACTCCTGTGGGTCGGGGCGCAGGACAGCGCTGACCGGCCTTACGGACTACCGGCTTCCAACCTACCCGGGCCGTTCTCGCCGAGGTCCAATCGGGTCTATTGGACGGTTATGGTGCCCACCATGCCTAAGGCCTGGTGGGGGACGCATATGAGTTCGTAAGTACCTGCGGTGTCGAAGGTAAAGGTCGTATCAGCGGTCATACCGCTTTGGACCGAAACGTTTATGTCGAGATCCGGAACGGTGAAGGTATGGAACTCGGACTCGGATTCCAGAACGAAGGTAATGATATCGCCCACGGCAAAGCTGAGGTCGGCAGGATCGTAGATGTATTCTCCACTTCCACCGGGGTCCTGCATCGAGACAAACACTTCCGTACCCCTGATCTGCGATCCGCCGTTGCCGCCAGCACCATCTGCTATCTGATCGGAAGGCGCTCTCGGGACTGGAGGAGGAGAGGCGGGTTGAACGCCGGCGGTTTCAGCGATTCCGATGCCGCTGCAAGCCGCGAGTGCGACCGCCGAAAGGCTGGCGATTAGCACCAATGCAATCGTCTGCTTTATCACCCACGTCTCCTTTGGGGCCCGGTCCCCATAAGGGAGCACCCTAAACGCCCTTGGTGAAGCATTTCACACGCAGACTAGCACTAGCGCTCCAAACCGGTCAACGCAACTATGTACGAGGTTTGCTGTTGAGTCCTTCATGATTGATCTATATTCGTCTATAGACTAATTCGTCGGCCCTTACGTCACTGACCAGTAGCCCGGGGTCTCTGTTACAATGGGGGCTTACGGGGACGCGCGGTTTCGACAGGGAGTGTGTCTTCGGGATTGCAGGCCGAGGTGCCGTTCACCTCGTTAAACCGGCGGCAAAAAAGTAACTGGCGACGAAAAGCTAGCACTAGCCGCCTAGAAAGGCGACTACGTCCCCGGTTCCCTCCTCAGGGGAGTCGGATGGGCGCAATTCTCTGAGGTGCTGTCCCAAGGACGCCGATAGACCGGGGCAAAAGACCCTTCGGCTAGCCGTCGAGTGGATCCATGCCGACAGGGAACCTCGAAGGCAAAGCGATACGGTTGGCTAAGCCTGTAGTAGATCCCGCCAAGTGTGCTCTCTGGACGGGGAGTTCGACCCTCCCCCGTCTCCACTAAGGTGCATTTACCGCATGGGCAAGGCGTTCCCGACCCATCCGCCACGTTAGCACTCTGGTGCAAGTGGGCGCGTTTTATTGGACCGAAATTCCTCATCTAGCGCTGTAAGAAGGCGTCCGCGGGATGGAGTCAATTTGAAGGTGGAGTTTGACCCCTTACGACCCCCACCTTCCCCTCCAACGGGCGTTGATCTGGCTCACTTCTCCTACATAACGACGCAAATGCGGACCAGCTTCTCTTATTCCTCCCCGCCGTAGGCGACGGACGGGAGCAGGATCAACAGAGCCAGCGCTCCGCCCGCAAGCAGCCGCAGCACGGTTCTTCCCGGTGCGAGGTCAGTGCGCATGGGGGTGATGGCGCCTCCAGATCACGCGACCACGGCGGGTGCTGCAGCGACGCCCGAGGCAACATCGCCTAGAAGCCCCTGGCACCGCGCTTCAAGCTGAGGTACCGGCTCCACCAGCACGCACCGAATCCATAACTCGACCTGATAGAGCCACCTCGGCGGCGATCGCACTTTCGATGGGGCTGTCCGTCGGCGGCATCGTATCGTCCATCATGGCCCGTCCGGGCCGAACCAGTAGAAGCGCCTTCACGAGCGCCCACCGGACACTCTCGCCAGTCGCGCTCAGTGCTCAAAGTGTGATAACCCCTTACTGAGATTCGATATTGAAAATGAAGTACACACGACGATGCTTCGACCGATGGCACTTGCGCTCGTGGAGGCCGTAATACTCGCGCCAGTTGCACTCAGGGCTCAAGGTGTAATAATTCCCTTATTGCGATTAAGTATCAGAGAGGGAATACAAATGACTATGCTTCGAACAGTGGCACTTGCGCTCGTGGCGGCCCTCGCATTGTCGGTGACCGTGGCTTGCGGCGGGGATGGCGAAGAGAGCGCCACACCGACAGCGACTGCAACTTCCGTGCCCGCGACTTCTGCAGGCGCCACGCCGACACCGGTTTCAACATCCGCCGACGCACCTACCGCCAACGCGGACTCTGCGATCACGGCGCGCGGCGTCGCGGTGATCATCGATGTCATCGCGAACGACGAGAACGCCGATGGGGCAGAGGTCACAGCCTGGAGCGATGGCGATGGCGGTTCCGTGTCGCTGCGTTCGGACGGCAGGTTGGTCTACGCGCCCGGCGATGGGTTCGATGGAACGGACAGCTTCGGGTACACGATCACAGCAGCCGGCGGAGACGCCAGCGGCGAGGTCAGCATCACAGTGCTAGCGCCCCCCGGATGGGTCATTGACGGCAGGCTATACACCTACGAGGAACTCAAACCGGGCACAGTCCCAGACCTCAACGCCGTGGTCATCGGTGTCGTCCCACACGACATGAATGAGGAAGGTCAAATCGTCGGCGCTCTCGATGTGGCGAACCCCGACAACCCCTACGATCAACGCGCTTTCCTGCGCGAGGCTGACGGAACCTATGTGTTCATCGACATGCCGGGTACGGTCGACTATACGACATCGGACGCGCGCGGCATCAACGACAACGGTCTGGTCAGTGGCACGTATTTCAACGAAGACGGCTACCAGTCATTTCTTTGGGACATGCAGCAAGGCGACCCGGCACCGTTCGCGGCGGACGGAGCAACGCAGACCTATGCTGGCAAGTTGAACAACTCGGGGACGGTCACCGGCTACGCAAACGGCGATGGGTATATCAGGGCCAGTGACGGTACCTTCACGTTTTTTGGGGTTGCCGAGGACGAGGAAACGTTCGCCTGGGTCATCGATGACGCCGGTAACGTCTGGGGCAGCGCGAACTATTCCCGTGGCTTTCACCGCGATAGCGATGGCGAGCTCGAGTTAATCGTCTTCACCAACTCGGACGGCACGGACTCAACCGGCGCGTGGATTCGTGGCGTCAACTCCGATGGTGAAATGGTTGGCAACTATAGTGAGGGTGATCGAACCGCGGCGCTCTACGTCGATGCAGACGGCAACCAAGTCCGCTTGCTGTTGCCGGGAAGCGACGCCAACGGATACGACATTCTCACTGACATCCAGGACGACGGGACCATCCTCGCCTGGTCGAATCAGGACGGACGAAATCACGGCTTCATTCTGACTCCCGTCGACCCACAAGCGAATGTCGGTTTCTGAGTGATCATCGGAGATGTTGCGACTGCGCATCCTGCCGTCGGCGATCGCCACATTCGCGTTCGGGGTGCTCGTGATCGCAGGGTGCACCTTGGGTGCCCCGGCTGGAAACAGCGAGAGGGGAGGCGGAACGGATGTGGAGGGGACGCCACCTCTCGCTGACGAAGTACCGTCACCTCTCGCCGACGAAGTACCGTCACCTCCCGCCGGCGAGGTACCGTCACCTCCCGCCGGCGAGGTACCGTCACCTCTCGCCGACGAAGTAACGGTCGCCAAGAATCACGCTGTCGTGATCCAAACAGTCGCTGACGACGCCGATGAGCGGGACATCGTGGCGTTGTTTGTTATCCGGGCACCCGCCCACGGCCAGGCAGAGCCCTGGGGCGAGCTGGCGGTTCGCTACGCGCCGACGCGTCATTTCACTGGAGTCGACGAGTTCCGCTACCGGCTCGTCAGCGCGGAAGGGGAGTTGGAGACGGTGATGGTGACCGTCCACGTTGTGAACGAGGACTGGGTGGTCGTGGCAGGGAGGCCCCTTCTACTCTGGAAGGTAGACGTACCTTCCGCCGATGAGGAGAGCGGGACGACGGTGACCGACGTGACCACGGGCGGCTCGATAGTAGGCTACACGGGGCCGCCGTCGCAGCCACGCGGATTCCTGCGCTGGGCTGGTCACTCTGAGTTCGAGTTGCCGGACCTGTTTGATGGCCAACCGTTTGTGTTTGCTCACGCCGACGTGGAAGGACAGGTTGCCGGGGTGCTGATCCGCCAGCCGGAGGGAGACGAAACCGGCTTCGTTTGGCAGATGGACGGAGGCGCGCCGCAGCTCTGGCAAGTCGACGGTGCGCACGGAACCCGGCTCCATGCGGTGCATGGCGCTCAGGCTGTGGGCACGCTGATCGAGTCTCGGGAGACGCAGCATGGCGTTCTGGTCACAGGCTCCCTCGACCACGAGCCATCAATTGAAACTATTGACACACCAGGCGGCACGAGCTTAGAGATCCTCGGGCTTGGGGCGGACGAAACGATGGTTGGCGTGTATGAGACGGAGACGGGGCGGCGAGGGTTTCGCCGCCCCGGAATCAGCAGCGACGTTCATCCAGATGAGGCGATCTGGTCGGAGGCGCACGACTTCGGCGGTGAAGATCTGGTCGTGGGCACGGCGGCTTGGCCGATCAATGACGACGCTGACCCTGAGTCGACGCTACCCGAGGTGGCGGGCTTCATCCACCGAGCCGTCGAGCAGAGCTATGAAAGGTTTGACGTGCCTCTCGCACTGGAGACGCATCTTGTCGGCGCCAGCGGGGTGTCACGGCTGACAGGCAGTTTCATCGACACCGATGGCAGGCTGATCGGCTTCGTGACCGAGGCCGTCGACCTGCCGGAAGGGCAGCAGGTCGAGTCGCTGCTCGACGACCCTGCGCACAGCTCCGTGGGAAACCATGTCTGCGCCCACACCATTACTGGCCCCTTCGATGAACTCGAGGCGGCAGACTCCGACCGTGCGCCTCTTCCCAGTATCGCCGAGGCACACACGAGCTACGCGGTCAGCCTGCCCACCGCGGACGGCGGATACGGGGGGTGGCTTACCCATCAGACCCTTTTGGGCGGGCGCCTGACCTTCTACCTCAGCCACCATGTGTTGTTCCGGCTGAGCGACGCGGAAGGTGCCACCATTGCGCCCGTGCTGGTCGATGTGAGCAGCAGCTGCGCAGGGATCAAGCGGTTCTTCCAATACGAGCTGCCTCAGGAGTTTGGAGAATACACGGTACAGCTCAGTCGCGCGTTGGTTCCCGTCGTCCACCTGATCCTGGAAAAGGGCTGGGTCCATGAGGACGTTGGGCACTGAGTGTGGATTCAAACGATCAGTGCAACAGTGCTTCGGCGTAGCAGGCGGGGTGTCGTAGTCGAGGGCCTTGCGGTGGCGCGGCTGCTTCCCACAAAGAGCGGCGTCGTACTCCTCGACGGGCAAGATATCCGGACTTACGGATCTCGCGGTATCGCCCGCCTCGTAATGTAGCGAACACCCAACGAAAGGTTCGCAATTCCGCCTTGGCAGGTCCACATGAGGAGACTCGAACCGCATTTCAAATTGGAGCATAGACCTGCGAGGCGAGATGTTGTGTGGCCTGGCAACGTGGAAAACGCACCGGAGCAATTCCCAGAGCCTTAGTTCACACGTCGAGCCGGTGGCGTCAGGCGGTCTTTGCCACGTAGTCGGCCCATCCCTGCATCAACGCACGCCGCTCTTCCCGCAAATCGCTCCGAATACAGGCCCTCTCCACTATGCTCCCTGACTGGTGGGCGAGGCATAGCACCACCGCCATCCACGTCGCGGGTGCGTTCAGCGGCCATACGCAAGGCGAGGTCTCAAATGGGCAGCACTCGAACCCGGCTTCGGCTTTCGTCGACCACGACCAGGGCTCCATCGGCCAGATCGGACTCATGCTGATTGAGAGCGGCGATGACTGAACCTTCCAGGTGATCCGGTAAGGCGTCTTCCGTGCGGAACTGAAGTACGCTCGGCCCCGCTTCATGCGAGAGTGCCAGCATGGTGCCGAAGTCCAGATCGTGGGTGAACACGACGTGCTGGTGAGCGGCCGCCCATTGCATGATGGATTCATCGCTGGCCCCAGGGTCGCCAACGGTGGACCAGTGCACAGCCTGCCATCCGTGCTTCTGCAGGGTCGACACCCATTCGGGTGATAGATTCATGTCAACGAGAAGTTTCAGCCTCACGACGTGGAGAGGGGAACTTCGCGCTCCTCGAGCCTCCAGGCAGCGTAGGCCAGGGACTGGTCGATGTCCTCCCGTTCAAGATACGGATAGGCACCAAGTATCTCCGCGGGCGAGCGACCGGCCGCCAACAGGCCAACAACCGTCCCAACCGTTACGCGCATATCTCGGATACACGCCTTACCCCCCATGACAGAGGGATTGATGGTAATCCTGTCGAGTGATTTCATGGGCTATCCCCTCCCATGCTCAGGCTCCCCAAGCTCGCCTGCGAGCGTATCTCTTCTATTCATGCACCAGCAGTCCTATGATGCCTTCTCTACGTTGATCTCGTCGATGTAGTCGTCACCTGATTTGGCGATCCTAGAGGAGCGCTGTGAAAGTGTCTCGTACAGGAAATAACCTAGGCTCTTCATTGTCACGCGGACATTGAAGAGTATTGAACCGGTAGGCCATCTTAGGGTCTGATTCTCCTGCCCCAGCTAGTCGAGCCTCCCACGCGATGTTATCCACTCGAAGATGAACCATAGCCTTACCTTGGTGAAACTGATCCCTGAGCAGATTGTACGTGGTAGAGAGGTGAACGGTAGTCGGAAGAGGATCACCCACGTGCTTGTATGTGGCCCCTACGGTCAGCTAATGGGATTCGCAATCAAGGATGGATTGATAGCGACTAGCTAGCGCCTCCATGGTTTGGGCCCCTTAGACTTGACTCCTAATGCTGGACGCTGGCGGAGGGCGTCCTGAACTCGACCCGTATCGGCGCGGTGGGGAAGCCTGGGTTCGACCCTCCCCCGTCTCCACCAAACTGCATTTACCGCATGGGCAAGGCGTTCCCGAGCTATGCGCCACGTTAGCACTCTAGTGCAAGTGGGTGCGGTCCATTAGGCCTACAGACCTCGTCTAGCGCTGTAACTAGGCGTCCGCGGGATGCAGTCAATTTGAAGGTGGAGATTGACCCTTTACGACCCCCACCTTCCCCACCAACGGGCCATGATCTGGCTCACTTCTCCTATCAAGAGACGCAGCTGCGGGCCAGCATCTTCGAGTGAGAATACGCACCGCAGCTAGGCCGAGCCTGCTTAGCCGTGCCGGGTTGCCAGTATCGGATACGTGAGTGGCAGGAGGACCGGCAAAGATGTAGCCATCCCGGTCACGATCTCGAACTCATGTAGGTAGACACGGATTAGCTTCGCCGCCCGCTAGTTGCAGAGTCATGCCGAACCCTTGCCCCAAACGCCGTCCTCGAAGCAGTCGAACGCCCTACCCTACTACCTACCGTCATGAAGATGAGAGACCTGGACATGACGAACCTGAAGGACGAGAAGGCGGCCAGCAGCAACCCCTGAACCGGACGCCTACTCATATGCCTCTACCCGGGTGGAAAGACGAACGCTGTGCTAGAGATAAGCTGGGGTGTACAGGGGCTAAAGGGTAGAGTCACGCCCAAGACTCCTGAAAGCAGGACTATTGCCTCCTTCTTGGCCGGTAGTCCCTAGGGCCATGCTTACCAAATCCAAGGCTAGGCTAACATCCACCCCTTTGGAACAATGTCAAAGCACGAAGACTCTCCGATATATCCAGCCCCACTATGAATTCCGGATTCAGAGTTGTTGGAGAACAACTCTGTCAGGATAAGCTCCATCTGCTGGCCCGCGACAAACTCCTTTGGGCGTCGCCTCAAGAGTGACGCACTCCAGCCTGCAGCCTACTGGAGAGTCAACGCCTAGCTGATCCTGCAGGCCTGGACCAGAGAGGTCAGATCCTTGCCCGTTGACATTCCATTGCACAGGTCGAACAGACGACGCGCCATACCGGGGGCTGGCACATCTTCCAGGAGCCAAGAGAGCTTGCACATCAGGTCTTCTGCACCAAACGGGGCATCCGGGTGACCCCGTGGCTGACGAATATCAACGACCTCACACCGGCCGTCGGTTAGCTCGGCCTCAATCCTGACCCCGAGCAACCCATGTTCCATGAATGCTTGGTCTCGCCCCTCGTCAAGCACCAACTCGATTCTCCGCATCGTCGCCAAGACATCAGGGCTGTTCCAGGGAGCGTCCTCGAACTCACGTTGCGTCAACCTGCCATGTCTGAGCGCCATAGACATGACGTAGGGTGTACTGTGGTCTGCTGATTCACGTCCGGTCGGCGCAAATGCTTCGGCCGATCCCTGAACCCCCGACGCCACGTGGCGGTGGCCGTAGAGCGTCATCTTTAGGACATTGTCGGGCCGCACCCCTCGTCGATGAAGCTCAATCGACGCCTCCACAGCTGCCTGCGTATAGATCTGGGATGGGTAGGCCTTGATGATATTCTTGGTCGTGTGCCAGTCGTTACCGAGCTGGCCCATCGCTGTCATGTCAACATCCTCGGCGGCGGTCGGGCCGAGGGCCTCTATCGCCGACTCGAGAGCATCCGTGGAGGCAGTGACCCCGAGCGTGGCCATTTCAGCCGACTCCACGGCACGCTGGCCGGCCATGCCTACGGACACCGCCTTTACCCAAGGAATGCTGGTCGACGGCTTCAGCCACGTGTTTAGCACCATACCGGTGGCTCCAGACAGACCGGCCGCATGGACGGCTTGAACCTGTGTTCCGCCGACCAACCGGACCAACAATATGGGAGCGACCCAGGTCACCTGCGTAAGGGCGTGGAAGCCTCGCGACATGAACGGAAATACGCGATCCAGGGCGGCCTGTAGCTCATAAGAAGCGATCACACAGGTCACGAACTCGTCGGCCGAGCGGCCGTGTTTCTCGGCCATCGCTAGGAGGCTGGGAGTCGCGTCGCTGAAATGGCCTCCCCTGCCCCCCGGTGCCAGCAGGATGTCGTTGGCATCCAGATAACGCACGGCTGTGCCGTTCACCAGGGCGGCGTCTTTCGCTGCAACCCTGCAAGCGCTGCCAACGATCGTCGACTCGCCGTCATTTCGTCCTCTTATGGCCCGGCGTCGCAGCACCCTGACGGGTTCGCTGCCATAGGCACCCACCATGCAGCCGATCGTATCGGCAAGGTACGCCCTGGCGGCCTTTTCGACCCTCGCCGGCACTTGCTGGAGAGTGATGGAGAAGGCGAACTCCGCCATGGCTTCAGTCAATGTCATCGGCTGATCATGCCTTGGGCTGGTCTTCTCCTGCCAACTATCGATTCAGGAGCCCCCTACTCTCGCGCCTCGTTGCCTTGGCCTTCGTCGATGTTAACTCACGTCCCAACTAGGCCCGTTCGAAGGGTCGCTTCTCCATCGCCACCTTTACGCAACGCCTGGCGAAATCAAGGGCCGGTAGACTGTTAACGTCGGCTGCCTCGAAAGCGGCCTGTCCGCCGACGCTTCCGAAATCAGAAATCCGTGATTTCATGTTGGAGGCCCAGAGTCTTGCCACTGCCACCTTTCGACCTAACCAACCACGTGGCGATTGTCACCGGGGCAAATCATGGCATCGGGGCAGCAACGGCAATTGCACTTGCAAGGTGGGGCGCGGCCGTGCTGGTTACTTACCTGAGGCTCTCAGACGAGGACGATCCGGGAATCCCCGAGGCCTATCGGAGGAGCCGGGCCTCCGATGCCGAGCATGTCCTTTCCGCCATCCGTGCGCAGGGAAGCCGGGCGACGGCCGTCGAAGCCGACCTGGCCGATCCGCGAACGCCACGACAACTGTTCGACGCTGCCGAGGCCGAGTTCGGTCCGGTGGACATTCTCATCAACAACGCCACCGGTTGGCTGG
>DAOUKM010000012.1:0-215264 GCA_034421295.1 Dehalococcoidia bacterium | reverse complement strand
AAACAGCTACCTTGCCGCCGTCTTCCCCTGCGAGGGCCAGGTGGGCCTCGCATACGCCGACATCACAACCAGCGAGTTCGCGACGGGTCAGGTGGCGGCGGATGGCCTGTCGGACGAACTGGCCAGGCTGGACCCGGCCGAGGTGCTGGTTCCGGAGGGCGCTGACCTTGGAATCGACGGGCGGCCTACCGTCGAGCTGCCGCCGGGAGCCTTTGGGCTGGAGACGGCGACCGAAAGGCTCAAGCGACACTTCGGCGTCCTGTCCCTTGAGGCGTTCGGTTGCGAGGGACTCCCGCTGGCGACGAGGGCGGCCGGCGCCATCGCCGACTACCTGGCCCGAAGCCATCGCGCCGGCCTGGAACGGCTTGACCGCCTGACCACCTACTCGGTCAGGTCCTACATGGTTCTCGACCTTCAGACGATGCGCAATCTGGAGCTGTTCGAGGGTGGGAGATGGGGCAGGAGCGATGCTTCCCTTGCCGCGGTACTCGACGACACCAGGACCGCCATGGGCGCCCGCCTGCTCCGGCGCTGGATAGGAAGGCCTCTTGTTGATCTCGATCGCCTCCGGGCGCGCCAGGAGGTCGTGGAGTGGTTCCACTCCAGCGCCTTCAGGCGCCTGAGAGTTGCCGAGCTGCTGTCGGGCATCTCGGATATCGAGAGGCTCATGAACAGGGTGCGCGGAGGCTCGGCAGCGCCCCGGGATTTGCTGGCCCTCAGGGACAGCCTCCATCTGGCGCCGCGGGTGCGCGAGCTGCTGGCGGGGCCGGAGGAAACGGGCCAGGTGGCAGCGCTGGGCTCGCTGATAGGCGTGCACGAGGAGGTCGTGGGCCTGGTGGGGGCGGCCATAGCCGATGATGCATCCGCTCCCGTGGGAGAGGGCAGGGTCATCAGGCGTGGCTACTCGGCCGAACTCGATGGCATCAGGGACGGGGCGAAGACCGCACGGGACTACATATCCGGCCTTGAGGTCAGGGAGCGGGATCGCACGGGGATAAGGACCCTGAAGGTCGGGTACAACAAGGTGTTCGGCTACTACATAGAGGTCAGCAAGGCCAATGCGGACCGTGTCCCTGATGACTATGTGCGCAGGCAGACGCTGGTCAATGCCGAGCGCTACGTTACGCCCGAGATGAAGGAGTACGAGTCCCGGGTCCTGTCGGCCCAGGACCGAATCGCCGAGGTGGAGGTGTCGCTGTTTCGCAATGTCTGCGCGGAGATCGCCCGGTCGGCCGACGGTGTACTTGAGACCGGGCGTGCGCTGGCCCGGGTAGACGCGCTCCGCTCGCTGGGCGAGGTGGCGGCGAGCAACGGATACGTAAGGCCGGAGCTCCACGAGGGTGCCAGTCTGGAGATAGAGCAGGGAAGGCATCCGGTGGTGGAGAAGATGGTCACCCCCGGGCGATTCGTGGCCAACGATGCCCGCCTTTCGACGGGGGACGAGCAGCTGGTGATACTCACCGGGCCCAACATGGCGGGCAAGTCGACGTTCATCCGACAGGTGGCGATCATAGTCCTGATGGCCCAGATAGGGAGCTTCGTTCCGGCCAGGAACGCCTCGGTCGGCACGGTGGACCGCATTTTCACCAGGGTGGGGCTACAGGACGACCTGACCGTCGGCCAGTCGACGTTCATGGTCGAGATGGTTGAGACGGCGGCCATACTCAACCATGCCGGTCCCCGGTCGCTTATCGTGCTCGACGAGATCGGCAGGGGAACCTCCACCTATGACGGTCTGGCCATAGCCAGGGCGACGGCCGAATATATCCACAACCACCCCTCGCTCGGCTGCCGGACCCTGTTTGCCACCCACTACCACGAGCTGACGCGCCTGGCCGATACGCTGCCAAGGGTGCGCAACTACAACGTCTCGGTCGCCGAGGATGGGGGAGAGGTCGTGTTCTTGCACCGTATCGTGCCCGGCGGCGCCGATCGCAGCTACGGGGTGCATGTCGCCAGGCTCGCGGGCCTGCCCTCCGGGGTGATCAATCGCGCCTGGGACGTCCTTTCGGAGCTGGAGGGCTCCGAGTCGCGCAACGGGCCCCCGCCTCAGACCGGGCCTCCCCAGCAGCTCAGCTTCATGGGGCCGCCATCAGCGGTCGTCGAAGAACTGCTATCGATCGATCCATCGACGATGACGCCCCTTGAGGCGATCGCAAAGCTGTACGAGCTCAAGGAGAAGGCGGGTGGGCAGCCGTGACCGGCCGGCGGAGCGGGCGGCCTTATAATCTGCTCGGGAAGTGACGCCAGATTGAGTCTGGTTAGACGGGCCGGATCGTTGTATGGTCCGGGTAGCCAGGAGGTGACGACATGCAGCTAGCCGCCCTGCCCAAGGCACCGGCCGAGGTCAGACAGCTCATCCGAACGGGCGAAGTGAACGAGACTACCGCGGGCATGGCCCCCGGGCGCGTGCAGGCCAACCTGGTCGTACTGCCCACCGATAAGGCCTTTGAGTTCATGCTCTTTTGCCAGCGCAACCCCAAACCCTGTCCGCTGCTGGAGGTCACCGAGCCGGGAGACTACCGGCCGCGGCGCCTGGCGCCCGACGCCGACCTGAGGTTCGACATACCCAGGTACAGGGTCTACAGATACGGTGAGCTCGAGGCCGAGGTGACGGACATCGAGGCGTACTGGCGTGACGACCTGGTCGCGTTCCTGCTCGGATGCAGCTTCTCCTTCGAGTCGGCCCTCATGAGGGCGGGTATAGGAATGAGGCACATCGACTGCGGGTCAACCGTGCCGATGTACATCACCGACATCCAGACCGAGTCGGCAGGGTCACTGTCGGGACCCATGGTCGTGTCTATGAGGCCGATCGCCAGCGACCACGTGGTGCGAGCCACTCAGGTCACCTCCAGGTTCCCTGCCGTCCACGGCGCTCCGGTGCACATCGGCGACCCGGGGGCCATAGGCATCAGGGACGTTGGCAGCCCGGACCTCGGTGAGCCGACCGAGATCAAGGATGGCGAGGTGCCCGTGTTCTGGGCATGCGGAGTGACTCCCCAGGCGGTGGCGATGAATTCCAAGCCCCCTCTGATGATCACCCACTCGCCCGGCTACATGTTCATCACCGACGCCGTCGACGAGGACTACGCGGTTTTCTGACCGCTTCGGAGACGGCGCTGTTAGGAGAGATGGTGGAGACTATAGAAGATATCGTTCTGGACCATGACCGCCGGGGCATTTCGGCGCTCAGGCCTCGTCTCAGTTCCAACTTTTGCACCCGTGCGGCAGACCTGATCCTGGACTCTCCGGGAACGGCGTTCATCGTGACGGGGTTCTACATCCTGGACGCGGGGGCCGGCGAGACGGACGGACCCCCGGGGGCCGTAGTTATAGGCGAGGGCCTGGCCGCGCTCGGGTACAAGGTGATCTATGTCTCCGACCGGTACGCCGTCCCCCAGATTGAGCAGACGATAGGTGATGCGGCCGGCGTGGTGGAGTTTCCCATAGCCCCGGAAGAGGAGAGCGAGGAGTTTGCGGTCGACCTGCTTTCGCAGCACTCGCCGTCGGTGATAATCGCCATAGAGCGGTGCGGGATGACCGACGAGGGGAAGTTCCGAAACATGCACGGCAGGGACATCACCGATTACAACGCCAAGACCGATTTCCTGTTCGGACCGCACGACCGCACCGTGGGCGTGGGCGATGGGGGTAACGAGATCGGCATGGGCAACCATGCGGACCTGGTTGCCTCAACGGACCAGCTGGTCGGAAAGCCATGCATAACCGGGACCACCGAGCTCGTCATTGCCAGCACCTCGAACTGGGGAGGCTACGGCCTGGTCGCCGCCCTGTCGGAGAGGTCGGGCAGGAACGTTCTGGCCTCCGTTGAGCGCGAAAGGGAGATCCTGGAGAGCTTCGTAGAGGCGGGCCTGGTGGATGGAATGACCAGGAAGCAGGCACCGATGGTCGACGGCTTTTCGCAGGAGGAGAATTCCGCCATGGTGCGTCGCCTCCACGAGTACCTCGGGGCCCGGGGAGTGCCGTCCTAGACGGCGAGAGCGGGCCGGTACCGGCTCGCAGCACCGGCGGGCGGGTTGCCCGGGCGGCGCAGGGTAAAGGCGGCGGGCCCGGGGATCAGTAGTTGAGGCCCACCGTGCCCACCCGGGCTCTGATTTGGATCGTGGGCGCGGCGGTTCTGGCCGCCCTGATTGTGGCCCTTGCGAGACAGGCTGGTTTGCTGGACAGGTACTTTATCTTCTTCCCCGAGAGCGAGCTGCTCGCCACTCCGGGCGATCACGGCCTGGCCTATGAGGACGTGTGGATAGATACCAGTGACGGCGTTCGGCTCCATGGCTGGCTGGTGCGGCCCTCCATCTCGGGAGACGGGTCGACCCGCGTCTTGCTCTGGCTGCACGGCAACTCCGGTAACATCGGGCACAGGGCGGCGGCCGTGGCGGCTATGGCACGCGGCCTGGGGGCCCCGGTGATGATCATCGACTACCGGGGCTACGGGCGAAGCGAGGGCTCGCCGGCCGAGGAGGGGCTTTACCGGGACGCCGAGGCGGCTTTCGACCATATAGCGGCCCGGCCGGAGTTCTCCGGTTCGTCGATCGTCGTGTTCGGCCGCTCGCTCGGTGCCGCCGTTGCGGTGGAACTGGCGACCCGCCGACAGGTCGAGGCGCTGGTGCTGGAATCGCCGTTCACCTCCGTGTCGGAGATGGCGCGACTTCAGAATCGGTTCCTCCCGTCCAGGCTGCTAGTACGCGCGCGATTCGACAACCTTGCCAAGATGCCCGAGGTGCGAGCGCCGGTCCTGGTCTTCCACGGCACGGACGACGAGATCGTACCCGTCGATATGGGGCGCCGGGTCTACGAGGAGGCACCCGGGCGGAAACGCCTGTTCCTGCTGGAGGGCGCCATGCACAACGACCCCCATCACGAACCTGGGGCACCGTACTATTCGGTGCTCAGGGAGTTCCTGGAAGGGGGATCCGGAGGGTAGTTCTAGGAGTCGGGCGCGGGCTGCAGGTCTTGCTGCGCTGCCGCGAGCTGCTTCATGATGCGGGACTTGCGGCGGCTGGCGTTCCCCCGGTGCAGGGCGCCCTTCTTGGCCGCCCTGTCCAGGGCCACGACCGCACTGCGCACTTGGAGCTCGGCCGCGGGCATGTCGCCATCTGCGATCGCGGCCCGTGCCTTGGCTATGTGCGTCTTGACCCGGCTTCGCAGGGGGCCGTTCCTGACCTGTCGGCGGGCCGATGTTCTATGTGACTTGGCGCTGGGCAATTGGGAATTCTCCTGGTGGTCACCCCGGTAGGACGGGCTGTTCCAACGATCTGGCCACGCTGATGACGCCCCTTATGCCCTCGAGCTTGGCGAACAGTCGATTCAGCTGGCTGATCCCCTTGATGTAGACGGTCATCGAGATGATGCTCCGGTCCTCTACCTCGCGGGTAACGCAGTAGGCAATGTTAACATGCTCCTCCGAAACCAGGGACGTGGCGTCCTTTAGCAGTCCGACCCTGTCGTATGCCTCGACCTGGAGGTTGACCGGGTACAGCGTCTGCGTGCGCCCCCAGCTCACCTCTATCAGCCGTTCCTGCACGCTTTCGGCGGCGATGTTGGGGCAGTCCTGGCGGTGGACCGTAACTCCCCTGCTGCGGGTGATGTATCCGATGATGGCGTCGCCGCGGATCGGCTGGCAGCAGCGGGCGATGCGGGTGAGCAGATCCCCGACGCCGAGCACCTCGATGCCGGCCGCCGGACCGGTCGGCGTCAGCGGGAGAGGCCTTGCCTCCTGTGGAGCGACCTCCTCGGAGGACAGCCGGTTGGCGATCTGCGAGATGGTCATCGAGCCAACCCCGAGCGAGTAGTAGAGCTCGTCCGCCGAGTCCATGCCCACCAGCGTTGCGATCTGGCCGTCGTCCATGCCGGTGGTCAGCCGCCTGATCTGACGGCTGTAGAGCTCCTTGCCCCGCTGCACGTTGATGCGTCGCTCCTGCCGGTTGAACCACTGGCGTATCTTCTGCCTGGCGGAGCTGGTCTTGACGTAGCCCAGGTTGGGATTGAGCCAGTCCAGGCTCGGTCCCCTGACGGTCTTGCTCGTGACTATGTGCACGGTGTCACCGTTGCGCAGAGCGTACTGGAGGGGCACCAGCTTGCCGTTGACCTGCGCGCCGACGCAGCGATGGCCGATGTCCGTGTGGATCCGGTAGGCGAAGTCAAGTGGGGTAGAGCCGGCCGGCAGTTCCTTTACATCGCCGTTGGGCGTGTAGACGTAGACCTGGTTGTCGAAGATGTCGGTCTTGAATGATTCGACCAGCTCCTCGGCACCGGTGACCTCCCGCTGCCAGTCCAGCAACTGGCGCAGCCAGGTCATCTTCTTTTCGAACTGCGTGTCGGTGGGATGGCCTTCCTTGTAGAGCCAGTGTGCCGCAACGCCGTACTCGGCGACCTGGTGCATGTCGTGGGTGCGTATCTGTATCTCGACGGGAGAGGCGCCTTCGCACAGCACCGTGGTGTGCAGGGACTGGTAGAGGTTGTCCTTGGCGTTGGCTATGTAGTCGTCGAACTGGTTGGGCAGCGGACGCCAGAGGGAGTGGACGACCCCTAGGGCGGCGTAGCAGTCGGAGACCTCGCGCACGTAGACACGCAGGGCGAACAGGTCGTAGATGTCGCCCATCGACATGTTCTGCGATTCGTACTTCTGGGCCTTTTTGTGGATCGAGTAGATGTGCTTGGGCCTGCCGGTCACGTCCGCATCTATACCCGCCGCCTCAAGGGCGCCCGAGAGAGTGCTACGGACCCGCTCGACGTACCGCTCGCGCTCGGTGCGCTTTGACTGCAGCATCTTGGAGATCTCTCGGTAGGCGGGCGGATTGATGTGCCTGAAGGCCAGATCCTCCAGTCTCCACTTGATCTCCCAGATGCCCAGCCGATGGGCCAGGGGCGCGTAGATGTCCAGCGTCTCCTGGGCGATGGCAACCCTCCTGGCCTTGTTGTGGGCCGTCAGGGTACGCATGTTGTGGAGCCTGTCTGCCAGCTTTATCAGTACGACCCTGATGTCCTCTGCCATCGACATCAGCATCTTCCGCAGGCTCTCCACCCTGATCCGTTCCTTCTCCGTCATCTCCTTGGAGAAGGCCGACATGTCCGAATCGGAGTCGGTCGGCCGGTCTGAGCCGGTTCCGTTGGTGAGCAGATCGGCGTCGGCGGCGAGCTCGGCCAGCACCGACGCCTCCCGGTTGGCGAAAGCCTCGTTCTTGGTGAGCTTGGACACGCCCTCCACCAGATTCGCCACCTCGTTCCCGAACCGGTTCTCAAGCTGCTCAAAGGAGATGTCGCAGTCCTCGATGACGTCGTGCAGCAGGGCGGCTGCCAGGGCGTTTGGATCGAGCTTCAGGTCCGCAAGGAACATCGCCGTCTGAAGCGGATGCTCGATAAAGGGCTCACCCGAAAGGCGTGTCTGCCCCGCGTGAGCCTCGTCGGCGAACTCGTAGGCTTCGACGATCAGATCGATCTTGTCGTCGGGAAGGTACTTGCGGGCCTTCTTGAGCAGGGCGTCTACCATGATTGTGGCTCGATTATACCCGTATCGGGCCGTTTGAGCCCGTCCCGAACTGGTGGGCCCGTCTCCGCGCCAACGTGCGCTCGCTCCCTTGTCCACCGCTTCTAGAGCCCGGGCCGTCCACCGGCCAACCCAGCGTCGGCTCGATGGGGCGTACCATTGGGGAGACCGCATGTAGATGTGCGGTCGACTCTGGATGGTGACGACCGACAAGTGAGATTCCAGGCCCCCAGGGGCACATACGACCGTCTCCCCCGAGACCAGGCTCCCTGGGACGTTGTGGTTGGCGCCGCCCGCCGGATCGCCGAGAGGTTTGGATACGGACGCATTGACACCCCCACGTTCGAGGATGCCAGGCTGTTTGTCCGCAGCGTCGGGCAGGTCACGGACATCGTGGAGAAGGAGACATATACCTTTGAGGATCGTGGTGGCGATCCTCTCACGCTCAGGGCGGAGGGCACTGCCCCGGTTTGCCGGGCCTACCTTGAGCACGGCATGCACAATCTCCCCCAGCCGGTCAGGCTCTACTACTTCTGTCCGGTGTTTCGCTACGAGAGGCCGCAGTCCGGCAGGTACCGCCAGCATCACCAGTTTGGCATTGAGGTCATCGGCGGACCGGAGCCCGAGATCGACGCCGAGGTCATCGAGATGGGATGGAACCTTCTTGAGGAGCTGGGTATCGGTCAGCTCAGGCTGCTGGTAAACACCATGGGAGATATGGAGACGCGGGAGGGCTATGTGGCGATCCTACAGCGCTACTTTCGCGATAACGTTGAGCACGTTCCCCAGGAGATAAGGGCGCGGATCGAGACCAATCCCCTTCGCGTGCTCGATTCCAAGGACCCTCGCATGGCTGAACTGAAGGAGGGTGCGCCCCGGTCCGTGGAACACCTCGGATCGGAGGCGGCCGATCACTGGCGGACCCTGCTCGGCCACCTCGATGCCGTTGGCATGCCCTACGAGGTCGAGCATTCCATGGTCCGGGGTTTCGACTATTACACCCGCACCGTCTTTGAGATCGTGCCCGTTGAGGCCGGCAGTCAGAGCACCATAATCGGAGGCGGCCGCTACGATGGCCTCATAGAGCAGCTCGGGGGCCGTCCCACTCCGGGCATGGGGTTCGGCATGGGCATAGAGCGAGTCGTCGCCAACCTGGGCCCGAACCTCGCAGTGGTGCCCGCTGATGCCCTGAAGGTGATCGTCGCCCACGTCGGGGACCCTGCTCGGGGCGAGGCGGTGACGATGGCCTCCGGTCTGCGCAGGGCGGGAGTGGCGGCGATTGTGGCGCCATCACGCGGGCTGAAGAGCCAGATGCGCTACGCATCGTCGGTCGAGGCCTCGCATGCCGTGATCGTGGGCGAGGACGAGATGCGCGCCGGCACCGCAACGGTGCGCGACCTGGCGGCGGGACAGCAGCTGTCGATGGCGCGAGATGACCTGGCCGTCTGGCTCACGGAACGCTCCGGGAGCGTCGCTCCCGGGGTGGCGACGGGGGGCCGGTAGACGTGCTCGACAAACTGGCCGCCGTCGAGGAGCGCTTCGCCGAGATAGAGCGCCAGCTGGCCGACCCTGAACTGTCCGCGGACTTCAGGCGCTCGCAGGGCCTGCTCAGGGAGCATGCCAGTCTCCGACATCTCGCCGAGCTCGGCGCCGAGTACAGGCGGGTCGTCGGCGAATCGATCGACCTGAGGGCGATGGTCAGGGATGAGTCGGACAAGGAGATGGTGGATCTGGCCCGTGCCGAGCTGGCGGTCCTGGAGGGCAGGAAGGCCGAGCTCGAAGAAGGCCTCAGGCTCGCGCTCCTTCCCAAGGACCCCAATGACTCAAAGAACGTAGTCATGGAGATAAGGGCCGGCACCGGTGGTGAGGAGGCGGCGCTCTTCGCCTCCGACCTGTACCGCCTGTATTCCAGATACGCCCAGAGGAAGGGCTGGGTGGTCGATGTTGTGTCGACCAGCGAGTCAGAGACCGGAGGGATAAAGGAGATCGTCCTTAAGGTGCAGGGAGAAGGGGCCTACAGTGCGCTAAAGCATGAGAGCGGTGGCCATCGGGTTCAGCGCATCCCGGTTACCGAGTCCAGCGGGCGAATCCACACCTCGGCGGCCACCGTGGCGGTCCTTCCGGAGGCGGAGGAGGTCGACCTGGACATCAGGGGCGAGGACCTCGATATCGACATCTTCCACGCCAGCGGCCACGGCGGCCAGAACGTTCAGAAGGTCGCAACCGCGGTGAGGATCACCCACAAGCCGACCGGCATAGTGGCGATCTGCCAGGACGAGCGCTCACAGTACAAGAACAAGGAAAAGGCCATGTCGGTGCTCAGGTCCCGGCTCTATGCGCGGGAGGTGGAACGCCAGCAGCGCGAGATCAGCGAGCAGCGACGTTCCCAGGTAGGCACGGGTGATAGGTCCGAGCGCGTTCGCACCTACAACTTTCCACAGAGCAGGGTGACCGATCATCGCACCGGGCATTCCCAGTTCAACCTCGAGGAGGTGATGGACGGTGACATTCAGCCGTTCATCGACGCCCTGATTGGCTACGAGCAGGAGCTCAAGCTCGAGGCCGCCGGCATCTGACGAGGCCGGCCCGGTGCGCCTGCGCCGGGCCTGGACCGAGGCCAGGGAGCGGCTCTCTGCGTCCGCCGTAGAGGATGCGTGGCTCGAGGCCGAGGTGCTGGCGCGCCACGTGCTGGGCATAGGCCGGTCAGCCTTCTTTTCCCGTCTCGCCGACGAGATCAGCGCCGGACAGGCAAGCGAGCTGCGGCGCCTGGTCGGGCGACGCACCGGCCGAGAGCCGCTGGCCTACATAACCGGGACCAGGGAGTTCTACGGCATGGATTTCGCCGTCTCGCCGGACGTGCTCGTACCCCGCCAGGAGTCGGAGTCGCTCGTCGATCTGGCCCTTCAGCGGATCGCGGGACTGACCAGTCCGCGAGTGCTTGACGTGGGAACCGGGAGCGGGTGCATAGCGCTTGCCATCTCGGCGAACGCGCCCGGCGCCGTCGTTCATGCGATCGAGGCGAGCGAGGGGGCGCTGGCGGTCGCCGAGCGCAACCGCCGCGCCCACGGCCTGGACGGTCGGGTCGCCATCCATCGTGGCCGCTATCTGGCGCCCGTGATCGGTGCGATGGACCGGTTCGATCTGATCGTTTCCAACCCTCCCTACATACCCTCCGCCGTGCTGAGGACCCTGTCTGACGAGGTGCGGGCCGAGCCCGGGATGTCTCTGGATGGAGGCACCGACGGGCTGGAGCCCACCCGGGCGCTCTTTTCACAGGCACCCTGCGCGCTCTCGGACGGAGGAAGACTGCTGGTGGAGATCTACTCTGAGAGCGCCCGCCGCGTCGTCGCGCTATCGGCGGACCTGTTCCCGGAGACGGATGCGGCGCTGCACGACGATCTCTTGGGATTGCCGCGGGTTATCGAGATCGGTCCCTTCAGGCGCCCGTGATGGCAGAGTTCGAGTTCCGCCAGATCGATGTGTTTACGGATCGCCCCCTTGCCGGCAACCCGCTGGCGGTGGTGCTGGATGCCGACGAGATGGATGGTGAGGCCATGCAGTCTGTTGCGGCCGAGACCAACCTGTCTGAGACGGCGTTTGTGCTGCGGCCGAGCGAGCCGACGGCGGACTACAGGCTTCGCATATTCACCCCGAGAAGGGAGTTGCCTTTCGCCGGGCATCCCAGCGTGGGGACCGCCTTCGCCCTCCTGGAGGAGGGGCGTTTCGGGTCGCCCGAGAAGGCCCTGTCGGTGCGCCAGGAGGTAGGCATAGGGGTGCTGCCGATCGGGATCGAATTGACCGGGGATGGTCCTCTGATCACGATGACGCAGGGAAGGCCGGAGGTCTCTGAGCGGTTGGAAGACGCCGGTGACATTGCGGCCGTCCTTGGATGCGACGCCGCCGAGGTCTCGCGGTCGATGCCGGGGCCGCGCGTCGCTTCGACCGGCCTGAGGCAGCTGATGGTGCCACTGGCGAGCGTCGATGCCGTCTCGAGGCTGAGTCCCGATTGGTCTGCACTTGCGCTGATGGAGCGGCGCCTGGGCGTGACCGGAGTCAGCGCCTTCGCCGTAGATGGGCCCGGCAGGGTGCGTTGTCGATTCTTCAGCCCGCGATCTGGGATCTCGGAGGACCCTGCCACGGGCAGCGCGGCCGGGGCGCTGGGTGCGTACATGGCGGTTGAGGGGATGCTGGACCTCGGGGGTGGAACGGCGGACCTGACCGTGAGTCAGGGCCTTGAGATCCGAAGGCCGAGCCGCATGGATGTCAGGGTGAGAGCCGGAGGTCGCGTCCCGACGCTCGTTCAGGTCGGTGGACGCTGCGTGACCGTTCTGAGGGGGACGCTGTCGATCTAGGGGTGTGAGCCTCCCCTAAAGCCTAGTGGCCGCCGAGCTGAAAGTGCTTGCCCTCGGTCTTTATCGCCGGCGCGACCACCATCTCTGCATGGTGCATCTCCCTGATGTTGTAGGCGCCGATCATTCCCATGCAGATCTTGAGGGCGCCGACCAGGTTCTGGGTTCCGTCGGTCTTGGAGGTGGGTCCGAACAGTATCTGGCCGAGGGAACCCTTGACGCCCACCTGGACCCGGGTTCCCCTGGGCAGATCGGGATGGGGGCTGGCCATTCCCCAGTTGTGGCCCTCGCCCGGGGCCTCTTGCGCCTGCGCAAGGGGAGTGCCGATCATTACCGCGTCGGCGCCGCTGACGAGGGACTTGCACACATCTCCGCCCGTCCGGATACCCCCGTCGGTGATGATGGGCACGTAGCGACCGGTGCGCTTCAGGTACTCGTCCCGCGCGGCGGCGACGTTTATCGTCGCGGTAACCTGTGGGACCCCTACCCCGGTCACCTCCCGGGTCGTGCAGGCCGCCCCTGGCCCCACGCCGACCAGCACTCCGTTGATGCCTGTATCCATAAGCTCCAGTGCGACGTCGTAGGAAACGCAGTTGCCGACCACCACGGGTACGTTGATCATCTCCAGTAGCTCGGAGAAGATCAGGCCCCGCTTGCTCTTGGAAAGGTGGCGGGCGGTGGTCACGGTCGACTGGACGAAAATGAGGTCGGCACCTGCGTCCGCGGCAACCGGTGCCATGCGCTTGGTGCTGGCGGGGGTGACCGAGACGGCACAGCGGGCGCCGGTCTTTTTTATGTCGCTCACCCGCTCGCCGATCAGGTTCTCCTTGATGGGCTGGGAGTAGACGTCCTGAAGGACCTGTGTAGCCTTTTCCTCTGGGGCCGAAGCGACCCTGCTGAGGGGCTCGGATGGGTCCTCGTATCGTGTCTGCACCCCCTCCAGGTTCATGACGGCCAGGCCGCCGGCCTTTTCCATGTGCCCGGCGAACTCCGGCGAGACTATGGCGTCCATCGCCGAGGCGAGGACCGGGATATCGAACGACTGGCCGTCGAGGGAGAACTGGGTGTTGGCCTGGTCGGGATTGATGGTAACGTCCCCGGGGACTATCGCCACCTCGTCGAATCCGTACGCCCGGGTCAACTCCTTCATCTTGGTAGCAGACATATGTTCATCCCCGAATGTGGTGGTAGGTTGTTGTTCATAGAGAAAAGAAGATGGTGGCTACGTCAAGCATATTCCTGCCTGAGAACCCCGGTCAACAAGGTGATTCCGGAGGCCGCGGAAAGGTGCCCGGGGCCGCTCGCCGGGTGGGCCGGGGATGCCCCGCCCAGGCGCCGATCGGACGCGACTTCGGCAGGCGCGGCGGCGGCTTCGCGCGCCGGTGCATGGCCCGTGGAGGCAGGGGCAATTGACCAGCCTTGAGACCAGGGTAAAGAAGCTGGGCCTGTCGGTCGGATTCGACCTGGTTGGCATAACCGGCGCCGAGCCGTTCGTGCGCGATGAGGAGGCGGCCCTGGAGCGGGTGCGAGCCGGTCAGATGGATGGCCTGGCCTGGTACACGGAGGATCGGGTCCGCCTGGCCAACAGGCCGGCTGAATTGCTGGCGGGAGCCCGATCGGTCGTCTCGCTCGCCGTCAGCTACAACACCCGGAAGCGGGGAGGCGATCGCCAGATCACCGGCAGGGTGGCCCGATATGCGTGGGGTGAGGACTACCACAGGGTGATAAAGCGGCGCCTGAGGAGGTTCGTCGATGAGCTTCCCGGGGTCGCTGGACGTTCTGTCAGGACGAGGATCTTCGTGGATGACGGGCCGATGAACGACCGTGCAGCCGCCGAGCGGGCAGGTGTGGGCTGGTTCGGAAAGAGCACCAATGTGCTTACCAGTACCCATGGCTCCTGGGTCTTCCTCTCGCAGGTCGTCACAGACCTTGCACTTCGGCCAGATCCACCGCTGCGCAAGACCTGCGGTGCATGTACAGCGTGCATAGTTGACTGCCCGACGGGTGCGATCGTCGCCCCCTACGTGGTTGACAACGCCAGGTGCATCTCGTTCCTGACCATAGAGCTGCGCGGTGGCATTCCCCTGGAGATGCGCCCGATGATCGGCGACTGGGTCTTCGGTTGCGACATCTGCCAGGATGTCTGTCCTGTCAACCGCAAGGCGATCGGCTCGCTTGAGCCCCAGTTCGCCCAGCGCCACGACTTCTCGGCGCCTGCCCTGCTGCCGCTGCTAGAGCTCACGGACGAGGGATTCGCAGAGCGGTTCCGCAACAGCCCTATCAGGCGGGCCAAGCGAGTGGGCCTTCAGCGGAACGTGTGCATAGCGCTCGGCAACATCGGAGACCCGTCGGCCGTCGCGGCCCTTGCGCGCGTCCTTTCCGGGGCCGCCGAGCCTATGCTGCGGGGGCACGCGGCCTGGGCGCTGGGCCGCATCGGTGGACAGGCCGCCGCCGATGCCCTCAGGACTGCCCTTGGGACCGGTGACGTGCCCGAGGTCGAGGACGAGATCACGGCGGCGCTCGCCGCGGCGGGGGCGATGTCGGAGAGCCCATGATCCCTCCGGCGGCGGGCGTTGGCCGACGGAACTTGCACGCTGTGGGAACATGTGCCCGAGCACTTGGAAGGGGAGGTACAGGGCCCTGTTTTCAATCGGATCGGTGATGAGGCTCAGGCCGGGCGGATATGCGGGCTACAAGAAGGCGCACGACGAGCTCTGGCCGGAGCTCGCCGAGGTGATCGAGGGCGCCGGGGTGAGCATGGTGATCTACAGGCACGGCGATCTGCTCTTCGTGCACGGCGTAGCCCCTACTGAGGGGGACTGGCACAGCGTGAGAGGGCAGGTGGTGGACCGCTGGATGGAGTGGATGACCGAGTTCCTGGAGACCGACGAGACCGGGAAATCGGTTGTTCTTCCGCTAGAGCAGGCCTTTTCCTTCGGTATCTTCAGACCCTAGGCAGGGCACCTGCTGGGACCGCGGCCTCCACAGGCCCTCAGCCTTAACGGTGGCGGGGCGAGGGCGGTTAGAGGCTCAACTCGAGCTGGCGGGGACGGGCGCGATCCCGCGCGAGCTGCATTTCGTCAAAGCCCTGTTCCCGCCTGACGACGGCCACACTTTCGTTGATCCGGCCTGACACGTCCTTCCGAGCGTACGCTCCCGGGTAGAGGCTGAAGAGGTCGCGCTCGATCCCCGGGTAGTGATCGCGGACGAAGGCGGCGAAGTGGTCCCTCGTCCCGTCCTTCAGGTACAGGGTGCCGCCCCAAAGGAACTGCGCGCCGTGCTCGGCGGCCCGGGAGGCAACGCTCCGCATGGCGGCCAGGTCATCGGTAAGGCCCGGAATGACGGGGGCCATGCTGACTCCCGCTCTTATGCCGGCCTCAGCAAGCGCCCCTAGGGCCCTGAGCCGTTTCGCCGGGGGCGGCGTGCCCGGCTCCAGACGCCTGGAAAGCTCCGGGTCTACGGTCGGGATGCTTATGGTCACCGAGCTATCCGTCCGATCTGCCAGGTCGGAGAGAACGTCGATGTCCCGGATGACCATCGTGCCCTTGGTTATCAGTCCCACCGGGCTCCTCCAATCGGCGAAGGCCTTAAGGCACTCCCGTGTTATGCGGAATTTTCCCTCGATCGGTTGATACGGGTCGGTGGCCGTCCCGAGGGCGACGGTCTCGCGCCGCCAGCATCGGGCCGACAGCTCCCGCCTGAGAAGGGTGGGGGCGTTCGTCTTGACGAAGATCGTGCCCGTAAAGTCCTCTCCCGGTCCGAGGTCGAAATGGGAGTGGAAGCGGCGGGCGAAGCAATAGTGGCAGCCGTGCACACAGCCGCGGTACGGGTTCAGGGACCAGCGGAAGGCCATGCCCGAAACGCGGTTGAGTGCGCTCTTGGAGGTTATGTGCCGGTAGCTGGGCCTCGGCTTCATACGTGGGCGGCGGCGGCCGCATTTATTATGGTCAGCACCTCTGGGCCAAGGGTGCCCAGCTTTGCCGGTCCAATGCCCCTGACGCGCATCAGGGAATCGCGGTCGCTGGGCAGTGTGGCCACGAGCTCTTTCAGCGTACGGTCCGAGAACACCATGTAGGCGGGCACTCCGTCCCGTCTGGCCCGATCGGCTCTCCATGCCCTCAGCCTGGAGTAGAGGGGGTCGGATTCAGAGACCGGTGGCGTTGGGACGACGGTGGAGGGGCCGGCGAAGGAGCGCTGCAGTCTGCGCCGGAGGCGCGGGGGCGCATCCGGATTGGCCTGTTCCCACGCGGCGATGGCCCGAAGGATTCGCCGTCCGAACCAGTCCGCCTTGATCTCACCGATGCCCCAGGTCTCCATGAGCTCGTCCATGTCCCGGGGCCTGTGGGTGGCCAGCTCCCTGACGGAACGCGATTCCAGGACCTGGTATGGCGCCCTGGATGTTCGCCTGGCTATCTTCTCTCGTAGGGCTATGAGCGCTTCGTAGAGTGACGGCGGGTATTCGGCCCGGGTCTCGTCGGGACTGAGGATGCAGCTGTCGCAGGCTGTACAGGACCTGGCCGGACTCTCCCCGAAGTACCGTAGGATCATCGCCCGCCTGCAGCCCTTCGCCTCGGAGTATTCGAGCATCCGGGCCAGGCGGTCCTCCACGTACCGCTTGTGCCTGGTGACCGTGGAGATGTCGATGTGGGCGTCCGGGTCGTCAGAGAGCGGCCTAAGCGAGCCGTGGTCCACTAGGCCGCAGTCCCTCAGGGCGGCCAGTGCGGCGGCGAATCCGTCAGCCCCGCGGTCCAGCCCATCGCCCCACTCAGGGTCAGAGGCGCCAGGCGGGTCGGCTGAAACGAGTGATACCCAGGCCTGCCGCACCTGCTTTTCATCGGGGTGGCCGCGCTCGATGAACTGTCGCTGGGCGACGATGTCGTGGCCCCCGTACAGGAGGATACAGTCGGCGGGTTCGCCGTCCCTCCCTGCCCTGCCCGCCTGCTGGTAGTAGGCCTCCAGCCGCCCGGGCATGTTGAAGTGGATCACGAAGCGAACGTCGGGCTTGTCGACGCCCATGCCGAAGGCATTGGTGGCAACGATCACGGGGGCGTCGTCGATCGTGAACCGGTGCTGCACGGCGTCTCGCCGCTCCATGTCCATGCCCGCGTGGTAGGGCTCTGCAGGCATGCCGGCCTCTGTCAGCATGCAGGAGAGTTCCTCGACCATGCGGCGGGTACGGGCGTAGACGATGCCGGGTCTGTCCCTGCGCGCCGAGATCAGATGCATGAGCCGCTCACGCCTGGCCGATAGGTCCGGGACGTGCTCGACGGAAAACCTCAGATTGGGCCGGTCGACCGAGGTGACCACGCGCTCGGCGCCAAGTATGCCGAGACGATCCAGGATGTCGTCCTGGACGGCGGGTTCAGCCGTAGCGGTAAGGGCCAGGGTCCTCGGCGTTCCTATAGCCCGGCGCACCGAGCCCAGGGTCAGGTAATCGGGCCGAAAGTCGTGGCCCCACTCCGACACGCAGTGGGCCTCATCTATGGCCAGCAGATTGACCCCGGCTCTTCGCAGACCTTCTACGAACCTTCCGTTGGCAAACCGCTCCGGGGCCACGTAGAGCAGGTCCACCTGGCCCCTGACGAACCCCAGGTAGCTGGCGTTCTGGCCGGCCCTGTCGAGGGAGGAGTTGATGAAAGCGGCCCGCACGCCGGCGCTCCTGAGGGAGTGGACCTGGTCGCGCATCAGCGCAATGAGCGGAGAGACCACGACCGTGCGTCCGGCCGACAGGGCCGGCAGGACATAGCAAAGGCTCTTGCCTGAGCCGGTGGGCATTACGCCCAGAACGTCGCCGTCGGCCAGCCGGCGCAGTACCTGCTGCTGACCGGGCCGAAACTCCGGGTATCCGAAGACCTTTTCCATGAGTGCCCGGTAGGAATTGATGTCGGACGCGGTCACACGCAGATTATAGAACAAACGTGCGTATGGCGGCAATTGGAACAAAACAATACTTGGCTTCGTCCATATGTCACGAGCATGGAGCCGGACGTTCCCGGCGAAAGTGCGCAGGTTCGATTGGGAGGTGCACGGATGAGGAACTCGCTGAAGATGTCTCTGGTGGCGATGGTGGTCTTGGCGGCCGCGGCTGTCGCCTGCGGGACGTCCCCGACAGTGGTTGAGAAGGTCGTTGAGGTCGCGGTGGTGGAGGAAAAGATCGTCGAGGTGGAGGTGGAGAAGGTGGTGGAGGTCGAGACCGAGAGGATCGTCGAGGTCGAGGTGGAGGTGGAGAAGGTCATCGAGGTGGAGACCGAGATGATCAGGATCGCTACGCCGACTCCCGGTTCCCTGCGCAGCGTGGAGAATGTGGTAGAGGTCGAGAGGGTCGAGGTCGAGAAGATGATGGTTGCTACGCCGACTCCCGGTTCTCAGCGGCGCGTGGAGACAGAGAGTATCTCGGTGGCCACTTCGCAATCCGGGCCGGAGGCGAGCCCCAGTTACGGTCCCCGTGCCCGGCGGGACCGCGGCGGGCGATATGATCGCGGCGGTGCGGACAGGTCCGGTGAGCCGTACGATGCCACCTTCTTCAGGGACTACGGCGTAAACCCGTTCGTAGATACCTACAGGGACAACATGTCGACCTTTGCGGTCGATGTCGACACCGCCTCGTACACCGTCGCCCGCAGGTTCATATCCGACGGCTTCCTGCCGGACCCGGACTCGGTGCGAGTCGAGGAGTTCGTCAATTACTTCGACCATGGCTACACGCCCCCTGCGAACCAGGCCTTTTCGATCCATGTCGACGGTGCGCCATCCCCCTTCGGCGATCCGGGGCACTGGCTGCTGAGGGTCGGCCTCAAGGGCAAGGAGATCTCCAGAGGCGAGCGCAGGGACGCTACCTTGGTGTTCGTCATCGATGTTTCCGGCTCGATGAACAGGGAGGACCGCCTCGGGCTGGTCAAAGAGTCGCTGAGGGTGCTGGTCGACGAACTGCGAGTTTCCGACAGGGTCGGGATAGTCGCCTACGGAACAAGTGCGAGGGTGGTCATGGAGCCGACGTCGGCCCGAAGCCGCAACGCCATCCTCGGGGCCATCGACTCGCTCATTGCGGGTGGATCAACCAACGCGTCGGACGGGCTGACCCTGGGGTACCGGATGGCCTCTGAGCATCTCGACGAGGGAAGGACAACGAGGGTGATCCTGCTGTCGGACGGCGTGGCCAATGTCGGTCTGACATCGCCGGAGGCCATACTCGGGAGGATCTCCGATGGCGTAAGCGAGGGCATCGACCTGACGACCGTGGGAGTCGGCATGGGCAACTTCAACGACGTGCTGCTCGAGCAGCTGGCCGACAGGGGGAACGGAAGCTATCACTATGTGGACAGGCTCTACGACGCCAGGCGCGTGTTCTCCGAGTCGCTTACGGGCACTCTGGAGGTGATCGCAAGGGACGCGAAGATCCAGGTTGAGTTCAATCCCGCGGTCGTGGCGGCCTACCGCCTGATCGGGTACGAGAACCGGGAGGTGGCCGACAGGGACTTTCGCAACGACTACGTCGACGCAGGAGAGGTAGGAGCGGGACACGACGTTACGGCGCTCTACGAGATTGAGCTGCGTGACCGCTCCCGCGGCCCGATAGGCACCGTATGGGTGCGCTACAAGGATCCGGACAGCAACCGCGCTGTGGAGATAGACCGCGAGTTCTTCCGCCGGGAGATGGCCGATCGCTTCGAGGACGCGGATCCCAGATTCCAGCTTGCAGCGGCGGTGGCCGAGTACGCCGAGCTGCTGAGGCACAGCTACTGGGCAAGATATGGGAGCCTGATAGAGGTGGTGAATATTGCCGAACGCGTGGAGCGGGAACTGCCGTATAACGCGGATGTGGCCGAGTTCGTCGACCTTGCATCCCGGGCCTACTACATAGAGACGGGTGACCGCCGCTACAGGTAACCTGCGGCCGGGACGATCGGGTGCCGGATTTCCCGGCGCAGTTTGGGGGCGGGTGCGGCGGAGATGCCGCCCCGCCCCTGCGTCTGTCCGGCACCCGGCGGGAGGGCCCGCAATCCATGCAGGCCGCGGCAACCTGCCTGGATCACGGTCTGTCGGCGCCGGCGGTGCGGGCGGCCTTCAGATTGGCTAGGTAGAGGCCTGCCGCGCCTTTTCCAGCGCCTTTAGCCGGTTGCGCGTACCCAGCTTGGCAAGCCATACGCCCGCTTCGTACAGCACCATGATCGGTACGGCGACCAGGGTCTGGTTGATGGGGTCGAACGTGGGGGTGATGATGGCCCCGAGCAGAAATGCCACCACCAGCGCGTATCGACGCCGCTTCGCCAGCCATTCGGAGGTGACGACCCCGATGCGAGACAGGAAGAACAGCACGATCGGCGTCTCGAAGACAAGGCCCATCCAGAACAGCAGCGACAGCATCAGATTCACGTAGGTGCCGATGCGGGGCATTGGAGTGGCGATATCGCTGCCGAACTCGAGCAGGAAGTTGACTGCGGGCGGGAAGAGGATCCGGTAGCCGAATGCAGCGCCGGCCAGGAACACTATCAGGCTCATCGGCAGGAGGACGAACAGGTATCGTCTCTCAGTCGGATTCAGCCCGGGCGCAACGAACATCACCAGCTGGAAGAGCACGAACGGCAGTGACGCCGCGATACCCACCAGCAGTGAGGTCTTCATCGCCACCCCGATGAATTCGGTCAGATCCAGGTAGATGGGCTTGCCCTCGGGCACGTTGGCAAAGCCCTGCGCGGGCTCCATCAGGAGCGTCAGGATCTGTTCGTGAAAGTAAAATGCGGCACCGGTGGTCATGAACACCGCCACCGCTGACCACACGAGGCGCCTGCGCAGTTCCGCGATGTGATCGCGGGTCGGCATGCTGCGGTCCTTCACCGGGTCGCCCCGTTCGGTCCGCCGCCTTCGCTGCCGTCAGTCTGCTCCCCGCCTTCATCCTCCCCGGCGTCCGATGACACGTGGAGGCGGCTCGCTCTCCACGCCCGAAAGTCGACCGGAGCCTCGTTCAGTTGATTGTCCGCGTCCTCTCCCTGCCGCTCGTCGTCACCTGCCCGCTCTGTGCGGGACTCTGACTCCTGTTCGGACTCGTCGATCGTTAGGGTCTCCCGCAGGCCGGAGTTCATCCTTCGCAGGTCGCCCACCAGGCGGCCGGCCTTCCTGCTCATCTCCACCATCCGGTCCGGCCCAAGGACGATGAAGGCGATGAAGAACACCACCAGCAGCTCCAGAAATCCCATGCCCAGTATGTTCATGTCGCCGCCACCGTGTCCCTCAGTCCGGCGGTGGACAGGCAGGAGGCACACCCGCCCGGTCGGAGCAGGTGAACGAGTTCGGGTGCCGCGTCGGCCACAAGTCTCGACAGCCTGCACAGGGGGAGGCCGACCACGTTCAGGTAGCATCCACGCACTCGCTCCGCTGGCGCGAGGTGGACGTCCTGGACGGCGTATCCTCCGGCCTTGTCGAATGGCTCGCCGGAGGCTATGTACGCCTCCGTCTCTTCGCTGGAGTAACGTCGCATGCTGACGATCGAAGTCTCGTGGTCGACCAGCAATTCCGCCATCCATGGCGAGGCTACCGCCAGCCCGGTGGTGACAGAGTGATCCCGGCCCCTCAGCGCCGTCAGCATTTGCCTGGCCTCGTCTGCGTTCGATGGCTTGCCCATGATCACCCCCTCCAGCTCGACGACCGTGTCCCCCGCGATCAAGAGGGCCGCGGCCGAGTTGCCGGACACGGCCCGGCACTTCGCGGCGGCGATGCGGACGGCGTAATCTGCCGGATTCTCGCCAGGCCCGGGACTATCTTCCTCGATACCTGATGCGGACACGCTCAGCCGTCCCGCCCAGGAGCCAGAGAGGATCTCCCGGCGCCTAGGAGAGGCCGAAGCCAGGATCAGTAGCGGATCGCTGCCGCCGTCTGCTATTGGACCGTACACCGCGTCCATTGTAACCAAGGCGGTCGCGGCAGAAAGGAGGGCACCCGGACCGGCGACCGGTGGCCCTCAGCGATCTCCCCACCGCAGCGTTGCCACGCATTCGACGTGGTGTGTCTGGGGAAACATATCCAGTGGGTCGACGTTGGTGACCCTGTACCCGCCTGATACGAGCATGGCCAGATCGCGGGCCATGGAGATCGGCTCGCAGGAGACGTAGGCGACGCGATCGGCCTCGATCTCTACGACCGCGCCGATGGCGTCCGGATGGCATCCCGCGCGCGGCGGGTCGAGGATTACCGCATCTGGCGAGCATTCAAGGCTTGAGAGGACATCTTCGGTCTTGGATTCGACGAACTCGACGTTCGTCAAGGCACCTATGTTGACGGCTGCATCCCTGATGGCGGCGGTAGATTCCTCGATGGCGATCACCCTCTCGGCGTGAGCGGCAGCGAGTGCGGCAAAGGTGCCAACACCTGCGTAGGCGTCGACCACGGTATCCGAGCCCGTGAGCTCAAGGCGGCGCATGAGCAACCCGCCCAGGGTCTCGGCCTGCTTGGTGTTGACTTGGAAGAACGACGGTGAGGCGATTCGAAAGGTCCTGCCGAAAAGACGCTCCCGGTAGTGCGTCTGGCCCGTGGGCATGGGTATGGACTCGCTCTTCATGGGCGGCTGAACCAGCCATTCGCCGGAGCCGATGCCGTAGCGCACCGAGAGCTGCGTGGTCTCTCCCACACGCCCCTGAAGGCGTCCGAGGATTCGGTTGATGCCCTCGTGCATCAGCAGGCAGCGCTCCACGTCAACGAAGCGTCTCGTGATCCGGTTGGTAAACCCGAGCCGTCCCTGTCTGCGGACCGTGAACCTTGCGTGGTTACGGTATCCGAGCCGGTCGGGCCCCGGGATCGTCTCGGCGACTTCTGTGCCGTCGAGCTCGGGGTGCTGAGCCAGGGCCGTGCGCACCGAATCGGCCTTCAGCACCAGCTGGTGGTCGTAATCGATGTGCTGCCACTGGCATCCGCTGCAGGGCCCGTAGTAGGGACACGGTGGTGCGACCCTGTGCGGCGAGGCGCTTATGACTTCGGCGACCGCCGCAGCAACGACCTGCCGCCTGCGTTTGCGGTAGCGGTGGATTCGGGCGACGACCCGCTCGCCGGGTATGCCCCCAAAGACCTCGATCGTGGCGCCCTCGAACTCGGCGGTCGTATCCCCGGAGGGTGCGATGTCGCCGAGGACCAGTTCGACCAGTTCCTCTTCGGTATCGGTGGCGGCAGACGCCACCCCGGTATTGTCTGATGTCATCCAATCGCCCGCAGTTTCAAGGTCCGGTGAGGCCAATATAGCACCGGGGCGCGGTGCGCAGGCGTTGATGCCGCCTCTGGTAACATGACCCGGTGATCGAACGAGCTCCGCCGAGGCCACGAAGGCGGCTCCCCGACTGGCTCAAGGTGAAGGCGCCCGGAGGCGCGAACTATCTGCGTCTTCGAAGCCTGCTTCGTGCCGAGGCACTCAACACGGTATGTGAAGAGGCGCACTGTCCCAATATCGGAGAGTGCTGGGACCTGGGCACGGCCACTTTCATGATCCTGGGCGACATATGCACGCGCGCATGCACCTACTGCGCTGTAACTTCGGGCAGGCCCCTGCCTGTTGATCCGGCCGAGCCCATCCGTCTGGCCTCAAGTGTCGAGCGGATGGGGCTGCAGTACGCGGTGATCACCTCGGTGGACCGGGACGACCTTCCCGACGCCGGAGCGTCGATGTTCGCAGAGTGCATCCGCCAGATCCGGTCGCGGGTGCCGGGTTGCCGGATCGAGGTCCTGATTCCAGACTTCGGCGGGATGCGTGAGTCCCTGCAGGTGGTGATGGATGCCGGACCCGATACGCTCAACCACAACATCGAGACCGTCAGGCGGGTGTTTCCGCGGGTCCGGGCCAGGGGCGACTACGATCTTTCCCTGGAATTGATTGCTCGGGCGGGGACGATGCGGCCGGAGGTTCCCACAAAGTCCGGCATGATGGTTGGACTCGGTGAGACCTATTCGGAGGTCATCGAGACGATGAGGGACCTTCGTTCGGTCGGGTGTGACCTGCTCACGATCGGCCAGTACCTCAGACCGTCTCAGAAGCACGCGCCGATGACGCGATGGTGGACTCCGCAGGAGTTCGACGAGCTTCGGGAGGAGGGACTGGCCATGGGCTTTCGGCACGTCGCCTCAGGGCCCCTGGTGCGAAGTTCGTACCACGCGGGCGAGCAGCACGCCGCCGCGACCTCGTAGCCCCGTCAGTTACCCCAGGCCGCCCGGTCGGTCCGGGAAAGATCCATGAATCGACGACTGCACCGCCATCTCCGGTAGTCGCTGACGCCCGGCGAGGTGCGGATGGATATCGACTAGCCGGCTCGATTCGGCGGTCGCGGCGATCTGTTCTCGTCCTCGGTTCGGGACCCGGGACTTAAGGCCTCGGCCTCTTCCTGGCTCCTGGTGAACTCCCACATGGCCCTGCCCACCGTACCGCTTATGTAGGGCAGCTTGGCTATTCCGAAGATCATCGCTGCGATGATCACGACGATGATGACCTCTGTCGGCCCAACCGAAAATGGCAACCGTCTCTCCTTATCCGTATCTGCGGGAACGACCTGCCCTGGTGCTGGGGGTACCGCCCCCGTCTAGCCTACGAAGAGCCTTCCCTTGTCGGTCTCCCATCCGATCCGCACCTCGCTCCCGACCTCAAGCTGATCGGCGTAGAACTGCTCGGCCGAGATTACGGTCCGGAATTCTTCGTCTCCGGTTTCACCGCTGACGAGCACTACGAGGTCTACCTGGTCCCCGTAGTAGAGGAGCTGGCCGACACGGCCCTGCCATGTCTGGCCCTCGTCGCCGTTGAGCCCGCTGCCTACCTTGACGTCTGTTGCCCGCACCCAGACGGTCGCCGTCTCGCCCGGGGAGATGTCCTCGTCCGACTGGACCCTGACGAGGCTTCCACCCAGGCACTTGACGAGAACGGAGCCATTGGCGCGCTCCACACACTGCCCTGAAACCGAGTTCCCTACACCGACGAAGTCGGCCACGAACTGGTTTACCGGGCTTTCGAATATGTCCCTCGGGGTGCCCTCCTGCTGGACTTCGCCCTCGTTCATAAGGACGATGCGATCCGACAGGCTGATAGCCTCCTCCTGGTCGTGCGTGACGAAGATGAATGAGACTCCCAGCTCATGCTGAATCCGCTTGAGCTCGAATCGCATCTCCTTTCGAAGCTTGGCATCGAGGGCGCCCAGCGGCTCGTCAAGGAGCAGCACCGCAGGCTCGTTTATCAGGGCCCTTGCAAGGGCCACCCTCTGCTGCTGACCTCCACTCAGCTCGTTGGGCCGGCGATCCTCAAGACCCTTCAGCTGTACCAGGGTCAGCATTCGGTCGGCCTTTTCACGCTGGATATCCTTCGGGACTTTCATGTTCTTGAGCCCGAAGACGATGTTGTTGAAGACCGACAGGTGCGGGAAGAGCGCATAGCTCTGAAAGACCATGTTCGTCGGCCTCTTGAAGGCGGGCACCCGGGTCACGTCAACACCCTGGATGTAGATTACGCCGCTGGTGGGCTCCTCGAGCCCGCCGATCATCCGAAGGGTCGTCGTCTTCCCGCAGCCGCTGGGGCCCAGAAGGGTGATGAATTCTCCCCTCTCAACGCTGAGGAATATGTTGTCAACGGCGGTTACCGAACCGTACCGCTTCGTTACGCCTTCTAGCCTCAGCTGCTCCACTTAGCTTGCCCCTCGTTTGAGCGCGTGGCCTCTGCAGTGATCCTGAACGTGCAGCGCAAGACGACGTGGTGGGTCTGCGGCCCACCGTCTAGTGGCCGCGACTCTAGGCCTCTTTCGCCTCACTGTCAATCTAGTGACGCTGTTCACAATTGAGGACCCCGCAGTCGGTGCCGGAGACGGAGATCGTCCGTGCCTCACGGGCTGATGGATCATCGAGCCTACAGGCGCTTAGCCCGGCGGCAATGGCAAATCACAGCAGCGCTGTTCGGCGATTCTGCCCAGATTTGGTCAAGCCGGACAGGAATTCCTGCGCCCAACACAGGGGAATCCTCTCAGCGCGAAGGGGCCGTCGGCGGGAGCCTGGCGCTATTGCCTGCCGGACAGTCCCGCAACATCCTCCGGGGTGGGCCGGTGCTGCGCATCCGGCGTTCCGTCCCCCAGCTGCCCCGAACTCCCGATTCCCCAGCATTTCAGACCTCCGGCGGAGGTGACCGCGCAGTTGTGTGAGAGCCCGGAAGCTATGGAGGTCACGCCGCCGGAGAGGCCCTCCACATCCACGGGCGCACTGCTCGGCAGGGTCTTTCCGTTGCCGAGCTGACCCACGCCATTGAATCCCCAGCACTTAACTGCGCCCGACGCGGTGAGTGCGCAGGTGTGCATCCGTCCCGTTGAGACAGCCGTGGCGCTCTCCGTCAGACCGTCCACGACCGCGAGCGTTGTGCGGTCGATTACCGTCCCGTCCCCTATCTGTCCGCCGTTGTTCCATCCCCAGCACTTTACGTCGGCGTCGGACGTAACTGCGCAGGTGTGCTTCCAGCCCGCCGAGATCGACACCACGCCCTCCCCGAGTCCGGCTACGTCGACCGGTGTGCCGCTGTCCGTCTTGGTACCGTCGCCCAGTTGCCCCTCTCTGTTGTAGCCCCAGCACTTTACGCCGCCGGAGGTTGTGAGCGCGCACGTGTGCAGCGTGCCCGAGGAGACGGCGATCACTCCGGAGGTCAGCCCGTCGACGTAATCGGCGGTCCTGATGTCTCTGGCCATGCCGGTGCCAAGAGCCCGTTCCTGCACCGACAGCGGGCCCAGGAGCATGCGTCCCCAGCACTTTACGCCGCCGGAGGCTGTGAGCGCGCATGTATGGATCGTGCCGGTGGAGATGGCGACCGCGCCCTCGCCAAGGCCGGCGACGTCCACCGGGGCGATCCGGTCCGTCGTGGTGCCGTCGCCGAGCTGGCCGTTGCCGTTCTCTCCCCAGCACTTTACGCCGCCGGAGTCGGTCAGCGCGCATGTGTGCAGTTCGCCGGCGGAGACGGCAACCACGCCTTCGGCCAACCCCGCGACTCTGACCGGCGATGTACGTCGCCTTACCGAAGAGCCATCACCGAGCTGGCCGTTGCCGTTGGCTCCCCAGCACAGCACCGCGCCCTCGGTCGTAAGAGCGCAGGTGTGGAAGGTGCCGGCGGAGACGGCCGCTACCGGGGCATGGCCACGGCCCTGGCATGCGGCGGAGAGGGCGAACATGGCCAGGAGGGCGAACAGCCCCACCGAAATGGTTGCTGCCGCAGTGACGGTTGGGAGGGCTCGCCGCGCCGACGAGCCCTCCACGTCCGGTCGTATAGACGATTCCCCTAGCCTATCCGGCCGCGAGGAATTCCGCCCAGGCGTCCTGGAAAACCTCGGGTCGAGCGATCGGCCTGAGCAGGGACATCTCCTTAACGATCCCCGTCTCCCGCGCGGCCAGCTTGCGTACGCGGTCTGCGTTTTCGTCCGACTGCGACTCCAGGATCTCAAGGCACCGTCGGCTGGTGGAGGCCAGCCAGGTGTTGCCGATGATCCTCGCCTGCTCCTCCCCAGAGTGGTAGTGCCTCATCCACTCCCAGACCAGGTCGGGGTTGTCCTCGAACTGCTTGTTCTTTATCACGCACTGCCCATCTATCCAGCCCATAAGGCCATGGGCGGTGGGGTTGACGAACTCGATATCCTCGCTGCCGGCGTCGAGGGCGTTCTGGGTGATGTAGTTTCCTGCTATGGCCAGGTAGATCTCCTCGTTTACCAGCGCCCTCGTCAGTTCGTCGATATCTTTCCAGATCATCTTGAAGTTGCCGCGGCGCTCGATCATCGTGTCCTTGACCTGCCTGAGCACGTCGTCTGGTATGTCATAGACTTGCTCGACCGTGCCGTCATCGAGGGTCTTTTCCGCGTGCATGTCGGTGACCTTGAGGCCGGTGACGGCGGGAACAAAGTTGAGCATGTTCCGGTAGAAGGAGTCGTAGATCGCTACCTTGCCCTCCCACTTAGGATCGAGCAGTTCGGCAAGGCTGTCCGGGCGGGTTACATACTTGCTGTTGTAGGCGATCGCGTCGGCGGACCAGGCATGCGGGATCGCCATCTGGCCTCCCGGCACCTGCCAGTCGGATAGGTCTGCGAATTCGGTGAAGTACTCGTCGTATATGTCCCAGTCCTTAAAGGGGATCGGGACGATGGTGCCGGCGTTCCAGTGCGTGTTGGCCCACAGGCCGTCGATGAATACGGTGTCGAAGGCCTCTTTGTTCTGGCGTATCTTGGCCAGGGCCTCGGGGTTCTCCGTGAAGATCGTGAACTGGGCCGAGCCACCCGTGTTCTGGTTGAAGTTGTCGTTTACGTTGTCGTTGAGCTTGTCGCCCCACGCCAGAACTTTGACGGTTCCGGAAAGTCTCTTCTGATCGCCCGCGGCAGCCCCACCGGGATCGTCGCCCCCGCAGGCGGCTAGGATCTGCGACACAGGACCGGCCACCGCCACCCCCCCGGCCACTATCGCAACGCGCTTTAGGAAGTCGCGGCGATTCAGGTCCCTGTTGATAAGCTCCTCAATCGTGCTTTTCATCTGTTCAGACCTCCGTCGTGTCTAAGGGCGGATCCTTTCGCGCAGCACTCCTAATGCCTGTCCAGGCTATTAAGTTTGTAAACGCACTTTGGTGACGGGAACTTACCAATGTCAATCTAAGGTGTCAAACGGGCGAAACGCGATGAAATCATTCCCGCATATCGCCAGGGCCTGACTATCGCTACGGCCACGATGGCTACAATTCCGAAAAGCAGCATCGAACCCGCCGCATTCACCGTCGGCGAAACCCCGCTCTTTAGCAGGCCGAATATGTAGATCGGGAGCGTGGTGGTCGTCCCGGTGAGCAGGAAGGCGACCACGTAGTCGCCAAACGAGACCGTTACCGCCAGGAAGGCGGCGGCGGCGATCGCGGTGAGCATCGGGGGCAGCGTGACCTTGATGAAGCTCGCTATGGGACCCGCGCCCAGGTCCTTAGCCGCGGCCTCGGTGTCCCGGTCGAAGCCGTACTGCTGGGCCAGAATCGTCAGGAACACGAACGGCAGGGCAAGCGTGGCATGGCCCATGGCGATCGTGTGCAGGGACAGGTCCGTGTTCAACGCATCCAGTGTCAGCAGGATCGACATGCCCAGGATGAATTCAGGGATGAGCATGGGAAGAATGCTCATGAAGATGATCAGGCCCCGGCCGGCCAGCCTGAACCTCGTGATGGCGTACGCTGCCGGAGCGCTGAGGGCGATCGTGATCCCCGCGGTCTCCAGGGCGACGTAGATGCTGGCCCTGAGTGAGCTCAGCAGTTGCACGCTGTTGGACATGTCCTCCCACCACCTCAGGGAGAATCCCATGAGGGGCAGCTGGGCAAGGGTGTTGGCCTCAAATGAGAAGAACACGAGGCTGACGATCGGCATGTAGGTGATGGCGATGATCAGTACCGTGTAGCCCAGCAGCCAGGTATTCTTTCGCGAGGCGGTCCTGGCGATGTTGGACCCGATGCCGGCCCTGTATATGTTCTCTATGTTCAGGCCTCGGCGCAGGATGTAGACCAGCACCATCAGGATGATGATTATCGGCACGACGATCGCGCCGCCCTTGGCGAAATTCAGTCCTGTCTTGACCACCGGCATGAGCACGCTCGCCAGCAGCGCCCCGTCGGTGCCTCCCAGCATGTTGGGTGTGACGTAGAGGGCAAGCGCCGGCATGAATACCAGCAGGGCGGCCGTCTGGTAGGCGGACGAGGAGAGCGGGAAGATCACCTTAAGGAAGGTGCGCAGACGGCTGTAACCCAGATCCATAGCGCCCTCTTCCAGTTCGGAGCTTATGTTCCCCATGCTCCCGTAGAGCACCAGAAGGGCTATCGGTATAAAGAGGGTGATCCCGACGGCGGCGACCAGGAAGATCGTGAACAGCATCTGCAGCGGCTCAAGGCCCAGCGCCGTCCCGACGGTGTTGAAAACGCCCTTGTTGTTGACCAGGCTCATCCAGGCGTAGTTGCGAACGACGATGTTCATCCACAGCGGCAGTACGGCGACAAGCACAAGGAGGAGGCCGACGCGCCGGCGGGCTATCCTCGCAAGGTAGTAGGCCATGGGCGAAGCGATCGCCAGCGAGACCACCGTTATGACCAGACTCACCAGGACGGTTTTGCCGAACAGCTTGGCGAACTGCGGGGAACTGACCAGGTTCTGGTAGTTCTTAACAGTCCATGGCAGGTCGGTGTTGTAGTAGTCGTAGGTCTGGAAGCTGAAGGCGACGGTAAAGCCGAATGGAACGGCAACGAAAAAGACGATCCACCCTATAAGGGGAAGGGCAGGCAGGGTCGGGACCGCCCGGTCGAAAAGGCGAATGTAGCCCGAAAGCCTGAGCGCCGACAGGCCTGCCGAGGCGAAGGGGATGGACCTGGCTATGGCCACAGCTCTCTCCCGGGTGGCCTTGCGACGCTGCCCGTCCCTCTGGGGGCGGAGACCACCCCGGGGCCGTGCAATGCGGCTGAACTATCCAACCCCTTCATTGGAGTCAGGATGTCCATCGCCCTGACGGACCCCTTTGGCTGTGCCATTTCTCGGCCCCCGACCGGTTACGCTAGTCGAGCCCTGATTGCTATCGGTCCCCAACCCGGAGAACTGAATTGTCGGCATCTGGGCGGCCTGGCGAGGCGTTTCGCCGCTCGTGCGCTCTCCAGCCGTATACGGTCGTCTGGAGCCGCCCTGAAGGTGGACCGGAAACTAGCAGATCGGGCCGCTAGATGTCAACGAACCTAGTCCCGTGGACCGCTGTGGATAGCCGCCGGTGGGAGACGGGGCTTCCGGCAGCCTCGGCGCCTTCGCCTCTGGGTGACGAATCGCTTGGAGCGCAGCCCGGAGAGGGTCGTCAGGCAGTGAGGTTGTGGGGAGGGTCAGTATGGCGCGCCGCGCCCTGTGCCGACGCGTAATCGTCAGGCGCAGGTAGCGTGCCCGGGGGCGGCCGCCAGGGAACTGTCAGGGCCGCGACCCGTTTGGTTCAGCGTCCCCTCCGCAGGCCGTGCGACCTGCTGAGGACGGCAGCTAGGCCTTGCTCTCGGTCTTTTCCTCGGTCGACTTGACCGTTTCGGCCTTCTCGTCGTCGCCGGTGACCGACCTCTTGAACGACCGTATCGACTTGCCCAGCGCGCCCCCGATCTCAGGTAGTCGCCCGACTCCGAATACGATCATAACGATCACCAGGATTATGATTAGCTCGGTAGGCCCTATTCGAAACGGCATCTGCTTCCTCCTGCGCGCCTAGGCCACGCCGTATGGGAATGATACCGTCGCGCAGGATACCGGTCAACGGAGGTCCAGCGCCGGTGAGCCGCAGTCAACAGGCGCCGCCGGCCCCGCGAGCAGGGAGAGAAGTGGCCCGCACCCTGGGCGCATGATCGAGGGAATGTGCGTCTAGTTGACCGAGCGTATGACGCCGACCACGCGGCCCTGCACCGAAACCTTGTCCGCCGGGACGTAGATGGGGTCCATCGACGGGTTTGCGGGCTGAAGACGGACCTTCCCGTTCTCGAGGAAGAACCGCTTGAGGGTCACCTCCTCGTTGTCGCGCAGCCAGGCGGCGACCATGTCGCCGTCGGAGGCGTTCTGGGTCGGCTCGAGCAGCACCAGGTCTCCGTCCGTGATGAGCGCATCGATCATGGACTGGCCCTTGACCCGTACCCCGAACACGTTCTCCTTGCCCCTGGTGAGGAAGGTGGGCAGGTCCATCGTCTCCGTGTTCTCGTTGTTCCAGGTGTCCTGGGTCGGCACCGGCAGCGGCTCGCCCGCCGCGATGTTGCTCAGGATGGGTATCGTGACCACGTTCGGCGCGCTGCGCCTGGCGGTGCCCAGCAGCTCGATGCCGCGCGACACCTCGTTTTGCCTCTTGAGGTAACCCTCGCGCTGCAGGATGCGGAGGTTGTAGTCGACGACCGAGGTGGAGCTGATCTCACACCCGGTCTGTATATCCCTTACGGTGGGAGGGTAGTGGTGCTCATCCAGGAAGAGCTGGATGAATTCCAGGATGCTCTTTTGCTTCTCAGACAGCTTCTTGGCCATCATCGCTTCTCCGCACGTATGTTCCGGCCAAAAGCTAGCACTAGCGTTCTTATATGTCAAGGCGTTGACAAGTCTCACGCCCCGGAATTAGGGTGGCGCCGCTATGAGATTCGGCTTCGTGGTGCCAAACAGAGGGCCCCTTGCAACCCGCGCCGGGGCGACCGAGCTGGCGCGTCGGGGAGAGGAGCACGGCTTCGACTTTATAGGGGTGTCCGATCACATCGTCATACCCCGGTCGATCGTATCCCGCTACCCGTACTCGGACTCGGGGGAATTCCCCGGCGGCGAGATCGTCGGCCAGTGTCTGGAGCAGTTGACGACGCTGAGCTTTCTGGCTGGCGCAACCACCCGCGCGCGTCTGCTCACTACGGTGATGGTCGTCCCATACAGAGCGGCGGTTCACGCCGCCAAGGCCATCGCGACGATAGACGTGCTATCCGGCGGGAGGCTCGACCTGGGCATCGGGGCCGGGTGGATGAGGGAGGAGTTTGAGGCCGTGGGCGCCCCCTCCTACGAGCGTCGCGGCAGGGTAACCGACGAGTACATCGCCGCCTTTAAGGAGCTATGGATCTCTCCCAAGCCGGAGTTCCGAGGCGACTACGTCAGCTTCTCGGGCATCGCCTTTGAGCCCAAGCCGGTCCAGAGTCCACACCCGCCCATATGGACCGGCGGAGAGAGCCCGCCGGCGCTGAGGCGCGCCGGTCGAATTGCCGACACCTGGTATCCGATAGGCAACAACCCGAACTACCGCCTCGGTACGCCGCAGAGACTGGCTGAGTACTACGCGCGGGTCAAGGGGCACGCCGAGGAGGCAGGTCGCGATCCCGAGTCGGTCTCCCTCGCCTATGCCGCCAGCTGGTACGACGAGCGCGAGGCCCGGCACACCGAGGATGGAGAGAGGGTGATATTGACCGGGCAGCCTGAGCAGATCGCCGGCGACATCCGAGATCTGGCCGGGGTTGGCGTCAAGAACATCCTGATTGATGTGCTCGGGTTTGACCTGCTGACCACTTCCACCGCCGCGTCCGTAGAGCGAATGGACTACTTCGCCCGTGAGATCCGGCCTCTCGTAGACTAGATTGGCGGGCCTTTGAAGTACGGTTTCGAGGCGCCGGCGACCGGCGTCCTCGCCGGCCCCGAGGCTCTGGCCCGGGTAGCCCGGCATGGAGAGGAGCTTGGCTTTGACCAACTCGCCGTCGGAGACCACATCGTAATTCCCCGCGACATCTCCTCGCGCTACCCGTATACCGAGTCGGGCGAATTCGCCGGCGAGTGGGCCCACACGGAGGAGTCGAGCGGTTCCGGCATCATGTTCGAGCAGCTCACCGTGCTCGCCTACCTCTCGGCCCTGACAGAGAGCATCCGGCTGCTGACGTCGGTTACGGTTCTGCCCTACCGGGAGCCGCTGCTCACGGCGAAGATACTCGCGACGATAGATGTGCTGTCCGAGGGCAGGCTGGATGTCGGCTGCGGCGCGGGCTGGATGGAGGAGGAATTCGTGGCTCTTGACTCGCCCCCGTTCGCGAGGCGCGGCGCAGTCACAAACGAATACATCGTTGCCCTAAAGGAGCTGTGGACATCGGCGAGCCCGGAGTTTTCCGGAGAATACGTGAGCTTTGCCGGGATCGCCTTTGAGCCGAAGCCGGTGCAGGTGCCCTGCCCGCCCATCTGGGTCGGCGGCGAGAGCCCGCCCGCCCTGCGTCGAGCCGCCCGCCACGCCGACGTCTGGTATCCGTTCGGCAATAATCCCCGCCACCGGCTTGACTCAATCGAACGGCTCAGGGATGGCATCGGTCGGCTCCGCCTTGAGACGGAGAAGGCGGGTCGACCCGCAGAATCGGTTAGGATCGCCTACAGCGCAGAGATGTTCTATTCCGACGCCGGGCCGCAGTACGAGCCCGATGGAACGCGTCGCCTTCTCACCGGGGAGCCGGCCCAGGTCGCAGAGGATATCGAGGCACTGGCCGATCTGGGGGTCCAGCACCTGATGCTCGACTACGAGGGGGCAACCGTAGACGAGACCCTTAAGCGCATGGACCGGTTCGCCGCCAGGGTCAGGCCGCTGGTGAGAGAGGGTGTTTAGGGCGGCCGCAGCCGAGCGAGCAGACGAGATGCGCACATTATGAAAGCAGTCTATTTCGAACGACACGGTCCGCCCGACGTGCTGACGCTGGGTGAGCGGCCCGATCCGCGACCCGGCCCGAACGACTTGCTGATCCGCGTGAGGGCCTGCGCACTCAACCGGCTCGATCTTTACACCAGGGCCGGCCAGCGCGGCACGCGGCTTGCGCTCAGCGAGCCCCATATCCTCGGCGGTGACATCGCCGGCGACGTGGTCGAGGTCGGAGGCGAGGTGGAGCGCATAGCCACCGGAGACCGGGTCGTCGTCAACCCACAGCTCAACTGCCGCCAGTGCACGGTGTGCCTGGCCGGTGAGACCGAGCTGTGTGAGCGGCGCGGGATGATAGGTTCGACGGTCGACGGTGGCTACGCTGAGCTGGCCGTCGTTCCCGCCGACAACTGCGTCTCCATGCCGGACGGGCTCTCGTATGAGCAGGCGGCCTCCCTTCCGACAGTGTTTCTGCCCTGCTGGTCGATCCTCGTGCGCCGCGGCCGGCTGAGGCCCTGGGAGACCGCGCTGATCCTCTCGGCGTCCAGCGGGGTCGGCACGGCCGGAATTCAGGTGGCCAAGCGCGTCATCGGGGCCCGGGTCATCACCACGACCAGTACTGACGAGAAGGCGGAAAAGGCGCGTGACCTAGGGGCGGATGAGGTGATCGTCTATGGCCGGGAGAGTATCGCCGACCGTGTGAGGGAGCTGACGGGAGGCCGGGGCGTTGACGTGGTCATCGACCACGTGGGCGCCGATTTCTGGCAGGATGCCTCGCGGTCGCTGGCCACCGGGGGCCGGTATGGCATATGCGGGGCTACCACGGGCCTTAAGGTGGAACTGCAGGTGGGAATACTGTTCGTGCGCAACCAGAGCGTATTCGGAGTCTTCATGGGCCGCACGTCGGATCTAGTCCGAATCATCAATCTGGCCGGTCGCGGCACGATCGAGGGTGTCATCGCGGCGAGCCTCCCGCTGGAGGAGGCGCAGGATGCCCACCGTCTGATGGAGAGGACGAACTTCTTCGGCAAGATCGTGCTGACCGTGCCATAGGGAGACCCCGGGCAGCGCCGGGGCCGCCCGCCGGCTGGCACAGTCGGACGGTGCAGGTTACGATGCCACCGGAATCGCGCCGACAGTGAAGGACATGGGCGAGTTCGACGGAAAGATAGTGCTGGTTACCGGTGCGGGCTCCGGAATAGGCCGGGCGACCGCACTGCTCTTTGCCCGAGAGGGGGCGAAGGTCGCCTGCTCGGACATCGACGCCGAGTCGGGTGAGCAGACGGTGCGCATGATCGAGGACACCGGCGGACAAGGTTCGTTCTTCCACGCCGATGTCGCCGTCTCCGCGGACATCGAGGCAATGGTCAGGGCCGTGGTCGAGCGCTACGGACGTCTCGACATCGCCTACAACAACGCCGGCATAGGGGGCCTGGGTAAGCCCACCGACCAGCACACGCTCGAGGAGTTCGAGCGGACTATGGCGGTCAATACCAAGGGCGTCTTCCTCGGCATGAAGTACCAGATTCCCCAGATGCTGGCCCAGGGCGGCGGGGTAATCGTCAATACCGCCTCGATGGTGGGCCTGATAGGCATGGCAGGTATCGGCGCCTACGCGGCCTCAAAGCATGCGGTAGTCGGCCTGACCCGTTCGGCGGCACTTGAGTATGCGGACAAGGGTATCCGGATCAATTGCATCTGCCCGGGCATCATTCGCACGCCGATCAACCAGAAGTTCTGGGACGAGTTTCCCGAGGCCGAGGAAGAGTGGCTTCCCATGGAGCCTATCGGCAGGTATGGAGAGCCCGAGGAGGTCGCTGAGGTTGTGGCCTGGCTTTCGTCCGACGACGCTTCCTTCGTCCACGGCCACGCGATGACGGTCGATGGCGCGGCGACCGCCCAGTAGGTGACGTCCAGAGGATGAGCGCCCAGGAATTCTCGAACAGAGTGGCTCTCGTGACCGGCGCATCGGCCGGGATCGGGCGGGCGGCCGCGCTTCGCTTCGCCCGCGGAGGGGCTGCCGTCGTCTGCTCGGACATCGCCGATGAGGGAGGACGCGAGACCGTATCCCAGGTGGCCGCGCTGGGGGTCGAGGCCTGCTTTGTGCACGCCGATGTCTCTTCGGAGTCGGATGTCGCCGCACTGGTCGACGCGGTGACGGACCGCTTTGGAAGGCTCGACATCGCCTTTAACAACGCCGGGATAGGCCTGTTCGACATAACCATCGACCAGCACTCGGAGGAACAGTACGACCGGGTCATGGCCGTCAACTCCACGGGCGTGTTCCTGTGCATGAAATACGAGGTACCCGCCATGCTGAATGGAGGTGGCGGCTGCATCGTGAACACGGCCTCCGGTGCGGGTCTGGTGGGGGCCAAGGGCCTGTCCGTCTACTCGGCGAGCAAACACGCCGTGGTGGGCATGACCAAGTCGGCGGCCCTCGAGTACGCGCGCCGGGGCATCCGGGTCAACTGCGTTGCGCCGGGGCTCATTGACACCGAGATCAACCGGCCCTTCTGGGACGCCCACCCCGAGCTGTACGACGAGTGGAAGAGCGTTCCGCCGATGGGTCGCTACGGCACCGCGGAAGAGGTCGCCGAGGTCGTCGCCTGGCTGTGCACCGAAGATGCCGCATTCGTCCACGGCCACGCGATGTCGGTAGACGCCGGTTTGCTCGCGCAGTAGCTATGGGCATGCTCGACGGCAAGGTGGCGGTGGTCACCGGCGGCACCTACGGCATCGGGAGGGCGGTCGCCGAGCGCGGTGCCGCCGAGGGCGCCACGATCGTGATCGGCGCCCGCGACCCCGAGCGGGGCGCCGAGACCGTCAGGTCGATCGAGGCGGCGGGGGGACAGGCCACCTTCATATCCACGGATGTAGCAGACCCGGACCAGGTTGAGGCGTTGATCGATGGCGCGGTTGCCGCCTACGGGCGCCTCGATCTGGCCTGCAACGGCGCGGGCATAGAGGGCGAGCGAAGGCTGGTCCACGAGGTGACGGAAGAGGACTGGGAAGCGGTGATGGCCCTCAACCTCCGGGGGGCGTTCGTTTGCATCAAGCTCGAGATCCAGCAGATGCTCAGGCAGGGCGCCGGGAGCATCGTCAACCTCTCCAGCGCCAACGGCCTTATCGGGACCCCCAGGTTCGCTGCCTACACGGCGAGCAAGCACGGCCTGATCGGCCTGACCAGGGCGGCGGCCCTGGAGTATTCCGATAAGGGCATCCGGGTAAACGCTGTCTGCCCGGGCGGCGTCGACACGCCGATGTTTGAGCGGCTCTACGGTCCTGCCGGCGCAGATGCCCGGGCGAAGGCTGCCGGGGCCCACCCGGCAGGTCGAATAGGCCGGCCGGAGGAGGTAGCGGGGGCGGTCGTGTTCCTCTGGTCGGACAGGGCCTCATACGTGACGGGGTCCTGCCTTAGCCTGGACGGAGGGCTTACGGCAAGCTGACCCGGCAGGGACCTGCCCCTCAATGCCTGTTGCGGCGATCGTGGAACAGGTAGTGGTTGGCCCAGCCCGCGTAGCTGCCGAATCGCTCCTGGGCCCACTGCCTTAGTCGGTCCCGCGCGATGATCGCGCCATCCCTGCGCCTGCCCGGCCTGGGGCGCCCGGGGCCGGCCCGGCGCATGAGCCGTCGCCGAAATGCGCGGATCTCCCCCGGGTAGATCTCCTCCAGGGCCCTGTGGACCCAGACGTCGACCGGGAACGCGCCGGGCTTGTCCATCGAGAACAGGAGTACGCAGTTGGCCACCTTGTCCCCCACGCCCGGTACGTCGAGCAGCCGGTCGAGAGCCTCCTCGTAGTCGGTCTCCCTCAGCGCCCAGGGGCTGACGCGCCCCTCGGCGACGGCGACGGCGGCCTCGTGCAGGTATTCGGAGCGGTACCCCAGCTTGAGCCCCCTGAGCCGGACCGGTCCGGCCGAGGCCAGTTGCTCCGGAGAGGGGAACGCGTGCCTGGCAGATCCGCGGACCTCGATGGGGTCGCCGCAGAGCGTGGATATGGCCTCGATGTTGGACTGTATGCGCGGCAGATTGGAATTCGACGAGCATATGAACGAGGCCAGACATTCCCAGGGATCCTGCCGCAGCACCCTCATCCCCCGATAGCGGCCTATGGACGCACCGACCATCTCGTCGGTACCTATCGATCGATAGATCTCCTCGAGTTCCGTGTCCAGGGCAAGGTAGTCTGCCAGCAGCGGCCGCACCTGCGGCTCGGGTTCCGGCCTGCTAAGGAATTCGAGCCGTGTGTCGGTCATCCTGAGCGACACGATGGAGGAGCCGAGCACGCCTTCGAACCACTCGCCCTGCCTGCGCCAGCGAAACGCCTGCCCGCTCTCGAGCGTGGCCTCCAGGTCCAGCGGACCCTCAAGGTGAATGATCACCCGGCGGCCGGCTCAGCCCTCGGCGGCCAGAAACGCTCTGATGGCCCGGGGCACGTCGGCGAGCGGCATGCGTGACAGATGCGCCGGGGGCAGAGACCGGGCAAATGTCTTGCCGTAGCCCTTGGAGATGATCCGCCGATCCAGGATGACCGCAACGCCCCTGTCAGAGCTCGTCCGTATCAGGCGGCCGAAACCCTGCCGGAGCCTCAGGATGGCCTCCGGAACGGAGTACTGGCGGAATGGGTCCTCGAACATCTCCGAGCGAGCGGCGACGATGGGGTCGGTGGGCACCGCAAAGGGCAGGCGCGTTACCATCAGGACCTTCAGGGAATCGCCGGGCAGGTCCACACCCTCCCAGAAGCTTGCGGTGCCGAGGATGACCGAGCGCGGGTTTTCCTTAAAGTCGGCGACTATCCGGTGCGGGGTTCCGTCCGCGCCCTGGGCCAGCACGGAGATGTCATGCGGTCTCAGGGACGGACGGATGGCCTTGGTGGCCTGCTGAAGCGACGCGTAGGACGTAAACAGCACCATGGTGTGCCCGCCGGCGGCCACCGCCGCGTCGACCACGGCCTGTTCCATCACGCCCTGGTAGGCCCACGACGACGGCTCCGGCAGATCGTCCGGCAGGCAGACCAGGGCTGCGTTAGGGTAGTCAAACGGAGACCCGACCAGAAGCAGGCGAGCATGATCGAAACCCGTCCGGTCCACCAGGTGGCCAAAGCTCCCGTCCGCAGCGAGTGTGGCGCTGGTCATGACGACGGCGCCGGTGCGCGAATAGACCATCTCCTCCAGCCTGTCGCCGACACTCAGCGGGGCGGCGTGCAGCCCGATTTGCGGTGGGCGCCTGCCCATCTGCGGTGACCTTGCGACCCAGTAGACGCTGTCGCTCTGCGGCTTCGGGAAGAACTCGGAGAGCCGGAGGCGCAGGTGCTCGTTCTCCCGGGCAGTGTCCGCCGCGTCCACCATCAGGCCCATGTATCCCGGCAGGTCCGCCCCGTCCAGCTCCTCCATTGTGTTGACCAGGCGGGAGAGGGCGTCCGAGAGCTCGGCCAGGAGAATGTCGGTCCGCTCCCAGGAGGCCTCGAGGCCGGACCATGCAGGCTGGGCCCGCGTGGCCCGCGTCACCCTGAGCTCCCTCCTCGGCCTGTCGCCTCCGCCCTGGCCTTCATCTGAAGACTCGGCCACGCTGCCCGCTTCGGCGAGCAGCCCGGCCAGCGATTCCCGGATCCGCGGGCTGATAGCCGACACCTCCCCGGCGATCTTCTCGACCATCTGGCGCCGGCTGTCTGACACCGGCTTGGCCCTGACCATGTCTGCGGCGCGCGCCAGCAGGCCGCCCTGCCCGGCGATGGCCGCCACGTGGTCCTGTGCGTTGGCCTGGCCGATCTCAAAGCCCAGCTGCCTGGTGGCCGACTCCTCGAGGTGATGCGCCTCGTCAACGATCAGCAGGTCATGTTCGGGCAGGATCGAGCCGTCGGTCGCAAGGTCGGCCATCAAAAGTGCGTGGTTGACGATGACCAGGTGAGCCGAGGAGGCTTGCTCGCGGGCTGATCTGAGGAAGCAGGTCCCGGCAACGCCGCTGCAACCGCTCGCTCCCTGGGCCGACAGGCGGTTCCAGGGCTCGGCGGCCGCGCGGTTTCCGAGGTTTAGCTCGGAGCGGTCCCCGGTCGCGGTGGAGCGCAGCCACACCAGGAGCTTGGAGAGCATGCGCGCGTCCGGTTCGGAGACGAACTCACTGGCCCGCAGGCTCAGGAGCCTGCCCAGGCACAGGTAGTTTGATCGCCCCTTGAGCTGGGTGGCCCGAAGCCTGGAGGCGTCCAGGCCGCTATTGCCGGACGCCGCCATGGCCGAGAGCGCCTCGGTGACGATCGGCAGGTCCTTGCTGAGGAGTTGCTCCTGCAGGTTGATCGTGTTGGTGGAAACGACCACCCGGGCATTGTTGCTGAGCGCGTATAGCGCCGCCGGCAGCAGGTAGGCCAGCGATTTGCCCACGCCGGTGCCCGCCTCGACTATGAGCCGGCCCTCGCCACCGGCGGCGTGGGCGTTGATGGTCTCTGCGACCGCCCGCGCCATCTGCACCTGCTCTTTCCGGTGCTCGAATCCCTGCATCGAGCGGTCCAGCGGCCCGCCCACCTCCAGGGCGGCCGTGACCGCGTCGGTATCCACGGGTACGGGCTCTCTGACCGTCCTCAGCGCCGGAGCCGACTGGATGCGGTGCCGAATCGCCGCAATGTCGAAGCCGAGCGTGGGGCTATCGGCGGCCTCCGCGAGGCCCGCTGCGGCGGTCCCGGCCAGGCCCGCCATCGCGTAGGCGAGCCTGGAGCCGGATCGTCGTGCCGCCCTGTCGATCTCCGATAGCACGTCGATCTCAAGCTCGGCGGCCTCGGCTATGAGACTTGCAAAGACCTTGGCCGTCGCCGCCGCGTCGTCCAGGGCACGGTGCGGCCGGTCGTGCCCGACCCCGAGGTCGACTGCCAGCTTTGACAGTGCGTATGAGGAGGCCCCGGGACGCAGGACGAAAGCGAGATCCCACGTGTCGCAGGTCGGGTTTGTCAGGTTGAGGCCCGCCGCCGCAAGAAAGCCCAGGTCGAACCTTATGTTGTGGCCTACGATCGGGTCTGCGCCGACAAAGGACCTGAGCTCGTCGAGCGCAGCGGACGGGGAGGGTGCAGCGTCGACGTCATCCTGCCTGATGCCCGTGTAGCCGACTATGAATTCGCTCAGCTGCCGTCCTGGATTGACGAAGGTTGAAAGGGTGTCGAGCGTCTCGCTTCCGCGGAACCGGACGGCCCCCACCTCGATGATCGCGTCCGACGAGGGCGACAGACCGGTCGTTTCAAGGTCGAGGGCGATCCACTGCTGTTGGAGGACCGGCTCGAGGGCCGTAGGCAGCTGGGTCACCCCGTTGCGGGTCCCGGGATCGGTTTCGATAGTCCCTGGTCGGCTCTGGCGGGGCTTGTGTGCATCGGTCTGGACTAGTTTATCCGGCGAAGTAGGGCAGGGCCCAGCCGAACAGGCCGGCGAACGCCAGCCCCATTGTCACGACCGCGGGCACAGAGCGCCTAAGGACCATAGCCGCCGGGGCCGCGCTGAGCACTGTGAAGCCCAGCAGGGCCGCGGTAAAGGCGAGGTTCGGGCTCCCGAGTCCTCCTCCCGGTGCGCCGCGCTCAAAGGCCACGAGCACCAGGCCCGCGAGCGCCCCGATGGCTGCCCAGGCAGGGTAGAAGGCGAGGACCACCATGACGAATCGCCGGGAGTTGCCGCCCCTCTCGACGAGCATCTGCACCCGGGGCGACCTGGGGTCGACGTAGGGCAGCAATATGATCGCCCCCACCGCCACGAATACGGAGGCCATCATCATGCCCAGCAGGGCCCCTGCGATCACGCTGTCGGTCATTCGGCCCCTTCGGGCCATGCGACCGGAGGTGTCGGCGAGACCAGGTGCGAGCGCCAGCCGTACTTGCGGGCTAGAAGAAGCTGGAGCGTGGTCCCGACCTCCCGGCGCGAGACGAGCGTGAACAGGGACGGGCCCGCCCCGCACAGGTGGATCTCGGTCGCGCCCATCGAGGTGAGGGTCTCCCGGTAGTGTGCCAGGCCGGGGTATGCCCGGTTGGCCTCGGCGTCGAACCGGTTGTAGAGCAGCTGTGCCGGCACATCTCCCCCGCCCCTGATCCGTGCCTCCAGCTTCCTGGTGAGGGCGCCCCGGTCCAGGCCGCCCCCGGAGAGCATGCCGAACATGGTGGCCGTCTTGTTCTGTAGCTGGATTTCGGGAGTGGCTATGAGCGCGTACCTTAGGTCGGCGGCAGGCAGCGGCCTGACTATCTCGCCTCGGCCCTGGATCATCGCTGTCCCGCCGTAGAGGAAAAAGGGCACGTCGGAGCCCAGCTCGGCGGCAATCGGCGTCAGGTCCTTCGCCGACATGCGCAAGTTCCACAGACGGCTAAGGCCGATCAGCACCGCCGCCGCATCGCTGCTGCCGCCGCCCAGACCCGCGGCCTGCGGGATCCTCTTGGCAAGGCGTATCGTGGCGCCCCCGCGGTGCTCGGTCTCGGCCCTGAGCCTCTCGGCGGCGCGAAGCGCCAGGTTGTCCGGGCCGGAAAGGCCCGGGGCATCACACTCCAGGGACACCTCCTCCGCGTCATCGAGCGTGACCTCGTCCTCAAGGTCCACCGCGACCAGGATAGATGCCAGATCGTGGTAGCCGTCCGACCGCCTTCCCACCACCTCGAGCGTGAGGTTGATCTTGGCCGGCGCCGCGAGGCGAACCTGACTCACAGCCCGGCCTCCCGCGCGGCCGTGTAAAGGGAGCCCCACTCGGCGAGCGAGAGGGTCTGGGCCCGGCGGCCTCCGTCTATGTCGGCCGCCTGAAGAAGGCCCTCTACGGTACCGGTCGCCGGGTTCAGGCCCTGCCTGAGGGAGTTGCGAAGCTGCTTTCTGCGCGCGGCAAACCCCGCCCTAACCACCCGCAGGAACCTGTCCTCCGAGTCGATGTCGAGAACCGGCTCGGTGCGGGGGATGAGTGAGACGACCGCCGAGCGCACCCTTGGTCTGGGCCTGAAGGCCGTGGGCGGAACGTTGAACAGCCTGCGCACACAGGCGCGCAGCTGCACCTCGACCGACAGGTATGTCATTTCGCCGGGCGCGGCGGTCATCGAGTCGGCGACCTCGCGCTGCACCATCACCACCATCAGCGATGGCCGGTGCTCTGCGGTCAGGAAGCGACGGACGATAGCCGAGGCGACGTTGTACGGAAGGTTGCCGACCATCTTGTAGGGTCGTTCGGGCCCGGTGATCTGCGACAAGTCGACCGCGAGGGCATCGTCGTTGACGATCGTCACAGCGTCCTCGGCGGAGAATCGCTCGGCCATCGAGTGGGCGAGCATATCGTCCATCTCTACCGCGATGAGGCGATTCGCCCCCTCGGCCAGCAGGCCCGTGAGGGCGCCCCGGCCGGGGCCTATCTCCACCACGGTGTCCGTTGCCGACAGCTCGAGGGCGGCTACGATCCTGCGGGCTAAACCGCGGTGGTTAAGGAAGTTCTGGCCGAGCGAGCGTTTGGGACGCACGGTCGTCTTTGGACTGGACGGCGGTCGCATCGGTTGCCGCGCAGTATCGCCGATCTCTCGGAGATGTGTACTGCGGCCGTGCACCCCTTGTTCGATCTCCTCCCGAGACTTGACCACCGGGGCCGGCTCAAGCCAGGTGGACCCACGGCACCCGAGAGGCCCTGCTTACCGCTGCTTCCTTCCGGACCTGACGGGGTTCACAAGCTCTCGCCGCGTGGGACCCGGCTCTCAGCACCGGCGTCCGGGGACAGTGGCCTTGGGAGGGGGACCTCCGAGGGGAATTCAGCCCCGCTGGAGCGGATTGCGAGTAGAGGGCACCGCTAGCTCCCCGCCTAGCACGGCCAAGGCCATGGTAGGCAACCGGTCACCTGAGCGCAACATCCAGGGCGATCCGCGGGCCGGGGCCGGGGTGGAGAGGCCCTGCGCAGCGGAGGGCGCCGAGGGTGGAGCCCTGCTGGCGGGCGGTTACCTGTCCACCTTGAGTATGCTCAGGAAGGCCTCCTGGGGGATCTCGACGCGCCCGACCTTCTTCATGCGCCTTTTGCCCTCGGCCTGCTTTTCGAGCAGCTTGCGCTTTCGGGTGACGTCGCCGCCGTAACACTTGGCGAGCACGTTCTTGCGCAGCGCCTTTACGGTCTCGCGCGCAAGGATCTTGTTGCCGATCGCGGCCTGTATGGGCACCTCGAACAGCTGCCGGGGTATCAGGTCCTTGAGTCGGGCCACCAGGTTTCGGCCCTGCTGGTAGGCGGTGTCCCGGTGCGCTATGACAGAGAGCGCATCGACCGGCTCGCCGCTTACGAGTATGTCCACCTTGACCAGCTTGCCCGCCCTGTAGTCCGCTAGCGAGTAGTCCATCGACGCATACCCCTGCGTCCGCGACTTGAGCTGGTCCGCGAAATCCACCAGCACCTCGGACAGTGGCACCGAGTACTCGAGCATCACCCTCTGGCCCTGCGCGACCGCCAGCCCGCCGCCGCCGGAGTCGCCGCCCTGTACGTACTCCATTCGCCGCATCGTTCCGCGCCTCCCGGTCACCAGTTCCATCACCGGACCGATGTAGCCGTCCGGGACCAGGATGGTAAGGTCCAGCCAAGGCTCCCTCACCTCGTCGATGGTCTGGGGCGCGGGCATGTCGGCCGGGTTGTCCACCTCCAGGATCGTGCCGTCCGTTAGGGCGACGCGGTAGGCGACGCTCGGCGCGGTGGCGAGCAGCGACAGCCGGTACTCGCGCTCCAGTCGCTCCTGAACTATGTCCATGTGCAAAAGGCCCAGGAATCCACAGCGAAAGCCCGGTCCCAGCGCGACCGACTGCTCCGGTTCGTAGGCCAGCGCGGCGTCGTTGAGCACCAGCCGCTCAAGGGCATCGCGAAGGTCCGAATACTCCTCGCCGTCGGCGGGGTACAGCCCGGCGAAGACCATTGGTTTCATGGGCCGGTACGTCTCCCATGGCTCTGAGGCGCCGCTGGCGGCGACGGTGACGGTGTCGCCCACCGGCGCATCGCCGACGCGCTTGAAACCGGTGGCTATGTAGCCGACCTCTCCGGTCCGGAGGTCGCCGACAGGTGTCTCCTGGGGAGAAAAGACGCCGATCTCCAGGGATTCGCCCGTGGTGGACTTACCCATGACCCTTATCCTCTCGCCGGACCGGACGGATCCCTCAAAGACCCTGACGTAAGCCATCACGCCCTTGTAGGGGTCGTACTTTGAGTCGAAGATCAGGGCCTTCAGGGGGGCTGAGGCCTCACCGGACGGAGGAGGCACCCTGTCGACGATGGCTTCGAGCAGGCCCCGCACGCCCTCCCCGGTCTTGCCGGAGGCGTAGATCACCTCGTCGGTGTCAAAGCCGAAGGTGTCGCACACCTCGTTTGCCACCCTCTCGGGCTCCGCCGCCGCCAGGTCCGTCTTGTTGATGACGGGGATGATCGACAGGTCCCTGTCGAGCGCCAGGTATACGTTGGCCAGGGTCTGCGCCTGTATCCCCTGGCTGGCGTCCACGACCAGCAGCGCGCCCTCGCAGGCTGCCAGAGAGCGCGAGACCTCGTAGGTGAAGTCGACGTGGCCGGGAGTGTCGATCAGGTTGAGCTGGAAGGTCCGCCCGGAGTCCGATCTGTAGGAGAGGCGGACGGCCTGGGCCTTGATCGTAATGCCACGTTCCCTCTCCAGGTCCATCGTGTCCAGGTGCTGCTCGACGAGTTCTCGCGGGTCGACCGCACCCGTTTCGGCCAGCAGCCGGTCGGCCAGGGTCGACTTGCCGTGATCGATGTGGGCGATGATGCAGAAGTTGCGGATTGCCGAGGCGTCCATGCCTTTTGAGTATACCAGCGAAGCGTCCGGCGGTATCCGCCTTCCACCCCTTGGGCATGGGGCTTACGTTGATGTATTGGGTGTCGGGTACTTGTGGTAGGATGCGCCTCGCCGCCACGGGACGAGGTGCCCGGTCGGCCCTGAAATTAGAGACGACCTGCACAAGGAGGAGCACATGTCTGTAGTTAGGAGAGCGGAGGCGGTCTGGAACGGCGACCTGATGGCTGGAAGTGGAGAGGTTAGCGCGGCCAGCAGCGGGGCGTTTACGGGTCTTCCCGTGAGCTGGGCGGCCCGTTCAGACCAGCCCGGCGGTAAGACGAGCCCGGAGGAGCTGGTCGCGGCCGCACATGCGAGCTGCTTCTGCATGGCGCTATCTGCGGGCCTCGGAGGCGCAGGGACGCCGCCTGAGCGTCTTTCCGTGAGCGCTGAGGTCACCTTTGCGCCGAAAGAGGGCGGCGGCTTTTTCGTTAAGTCGAGCGCGCTCACGGTCAACGGCAAGGTTCCCGGCATAGACCAGTCCACCTTTGCCAAGGCGGCCGAGGGGGCCAAGGACGGATGCCCGATCTCCGGCGCGATGAAGGGTAATGTGGACCTTAGCGTGGAGGCATCCCTGGAGCAGTAGCAGGGAGTGTCGGTACGGCACAGGTGCACCCTGAGGTCGTCCTTCAGCGGCCATATGCCGCCGGGGCTGCCGATGGGTTGGAAATAGGATCTCCTTACATGAGTACACAAGCCGAATCCCAGGTCACCCCGCACATTACCGGAGAGACCGTATACGAGGCGAAGTTCGATCCCCGGCTGATCGGCTACAGCGCCTGGCTCATCTCGTTGTTTCTCGCCATCTCCGTGGTCGGGGTGCTGCTCATACCCTTCTGGCTGGCGGTAAGCGGCTGGTACGGCCGGGAATTCTTGCGGCGCGTGTCGGCGCGCGTTACGACCCAGGCGGTGGAGATTCGCAAGGGGGTGTTCTTCCGCAAGGAGGCGACTATTCCGCTGAACAGGATCACCGACGTGCGTCTGCACGACGACCCGCTGATGCGCTTCTTCGGGCTGCGGGGCCTGAAGGTCGAAACCGCCGGACAGTCGGGTCCGCAGGGTGGCAGCGAGGGGGAACTTGTCGGGGTAATCGACGCCGTCGAGATGCGCAACGCGATCCTCCTTCAGCGCCAGCAGATCCTCGATCCCGGCGGGGAGCCCACCGCCTCGAAGGCGGCACCGGAGGAATCAACGCACGTTCTTGCGGAGATCCGCGACATCCTGGCGCGGATCGAAGAGCGCCTTCAGTCCAGGGACGGCTAGGTCCGGCGGCTTGCGAATGTGGCGCGCCCCGCGGTTCGCGGGGGCCGCGCCTGGTGCGGCTCCTCCAGCGCCGCAGGAGTGAGGGCCAATGGTCTGCTAGAATCTGCTCGCATGCGGCCTGCGAGCCGCATCGGGGCGGCCTTCTTAGCGGCCCGGACACAGCGCTTTCCCAATACATCTGGCCTCGCAGTCCAGGTCCCGGTAGGGCATGGACCGGCGGAATCCCGACTATACCCCAGGAGGTAGAGATCGATGGCGAACCAGGTCAGCGGAGTGATAGCCATGTCGGCCGGCGCCCCGGTCACGCTCGAGGAAATCGTGGTGCCCGACCCGGGCCCCGGAGAGGCGCTGGTAAGGGTGCAGGCGTGCGGGGTATGCCACACCGATCTTCACTACCGGCAGGGAGCCATAAACGATGAGTTCCCGTTCCTGCTCGGGCACGAGGCCGCCGGGATCGTGCAGGAGATCGGAGACGGCGTGACCAACCTTGCGCCGGGGGATTTCGTGATCATCGCCTGGCGCGCTCCCTGCGGAGATTGCCGGTCCTGTCTGAGAGGTAGGCCCTGGTACTGCTTTGCTTCCTTGAACGCCGCCCAGAAGATGACTCTCGCCGATGGGAGTCCGTTGTCGCCAGCCCTCGGGATAGGCGCCTTCACCGAGCTTTCCCTGGTCCACGCCAGTCAGGCGGTAAAGGTTGATCCGGCGGCCTCTGCCGCGGCCGCCGGGCTCGTAGGGTGCGGGGTGATGGCCGGTCTGGGAGCCGCGGTCAACACCGGAGGCGTGACGCGGGGCGACTCGGTCGCGGTCTTCGGCTGTGGAGGCGTCGGCGATGCGGCGATCGTGGGGTCGCGCCTTGCCGGCGCGCACACCATAGTCGCCGTCGACATAGACGAAAGGAAGCTCGAGTGGGCAAGGTCGTTTGGGGCCACGCATACGGTCAACTCGACAGAGGTCGACCCGGTGGAGGCCATACGCGACCTGACCGGCGGCAACGGAGTGGACGTGGCAATTGAGGCGGTCGGAAATCCCGTGACCTACGAGCAGGCGTTCTTCTCACGGGACCACGCGGGAACCGTGGTGCTCGTCGGCGTCCCGAGCCCGGATATGAGGATCGACCTGCCGCTGATAGAGGTGTTCGGCAGGGGTGGGTCGCTTAAGTCATCCTGGTATGGAGACTGCCTGCCAACGAGGGATTTCCCCCTGTTCATAGACCTGTACATGCAGGGACGCCTCGACCTGGACGGATTCGTATCCGAGACGATCGCGCTGGGAGATGTCGAGGAGTCGTTTGCCAAGATGGAGCGCGGAGAGGTACTGCGGTCCGTCGTAGTCATGTGAGGTCCCGCAGGCCGAGGTGCCGCAGGAGTCCGCGGTGAACACCGGGACCGTCCGTCCATTTGCGGGCTCAGCGGCACTTCGCGCAATGCGCACACGGTGGACGGCTCACCCTGAAGATCTGATCCGCCGCCGGTAGAGCCGCGCCAAGGGCGACCCTTTCAGGGCAGAAACGGGGGAGCCCAGGCTCCCGAAGACGCCTCCGAAGCCCGGGACCTGTGCTCAGAGGGTGTTCGGCGTGGAGGGATCCTCCAGCCGGGTCGCGACGCGGCCCTTGCTGCAATCGTCTCTAGGGAGACCGTCAGACGGCGCCTACCGGACCCCCTGGGTCATCAGCACGATCGTAGTGTCCCTAGCCTCCGGAAGCGCGACCGTCGTCCATTGCGGACTTGCCGAAGGTGGCGTGGGATGGCTCCCTGCGCGCCCAGGCAGGGTGCCGGCATCGGTGACCTGCGTGCGTCTACCGTGCTCGGCTAGACGAAGCCCGGAATGGATCCTAGAGCCGACGGGAGGCTCGTGAGGCCGTAGAGGCCTATCGCCAACCGCTTAGCCCCTGCGGCCCGGTGTTTCGGCCGCAGGGGAGAACGGGCGCTCCGACTGGCAGGCCAGATTCGGTGAAGAAGGGTCGGCCCCTCCGGTTGCACCTCCTTGAGGGACCACCGATGCCTAATGTCCGTGGTGTTCGTGGTCGTCGCACTCGTGCTGGTCGTGCATGTGACCGGCCTCATCGCCGTGGTGTTCGTGATCGTCGCACTCATGCTCGGCGTGCTCGGCGTGATGTTCGTGGGTATCGCACTCGTGCTCGTCATGCACGTGTCCAATCTCATCGCCGTGGTGTTCGTGGGTATCACACTCGTGCTGGTCGTGTTCGTGGGCCATGTGCTCCTCCATAAAGACTCTTTTTGCTGCACGTTCATACAGCTAGTGGTCTCACCAATATCCATACTTACACACGGTGAGTTTAGCAGACAAGCCCGTGCCATTGTCCTGTTGTTTGATGGAACAAGCTAGCCGTGAACAGGAGACGGAATAGATCACCTTTAGTTTGGGAGACGGAGGCTCTACATTCGCTTGAGGGGCTACAGTATTAGGCCTATATGAGAGTCAGTATCAGAACAATCAGACCAGATAATGTTTCCCCTTCCTGTCAATGTTCCTTGCCTTGTTTCTACTGCTCAGCGACGTGTTTGTCGAGTGATGATATGCAGTCGCATTAAGCGTTCAGTTACGGCAATTGGATCGCGGGGCCTACCGATCATCGTACCCATGCGGAGGATTGCGGCTGTGCCGTTGAGTTGGGTTCAGCCACAAAGGCCTGGGCGGAGGCCCGAATCCGTGGCACGGGCTACCGGTGCGGCTTGACGCAACTCGCCTGACCGGTACATGATCAGCCCGCGTGTCATAGACATCTCCAGGGCGGGAGCATCTGCGTTGACCAGCTACGACTATGACATGGTTGTGATCGGATCCGGTCCGGCCGGACAGATGGCCGCCATCCAGGCATCAAGGTTCGGCGGACGCGTGGCCGTGGTCGAGAGGCTCGGGGACGTTGGCGGCGTAAGCGTCAACACGGGAACCGCGAGCAAAACCCTGCGTGAGGCCGTTCTGCACTTTACCGGCCACCGGGAACGCAAGGTCTACGGCAGGTCGTATTCGGTCAAGCGGAACGTCACCATGGCCGACCTTATGGAAAGGGCCCGGTACGTGATGAGGCAGGAGGTGGATATCCTGCGTGGACGCCTCGCCGCAAGCAGGGTGGAGATGATAAACGCCGAGGCCTCGTTCGTGGATCGCCACACCATTCGGCTCCGCGCCGACGACGGAAGAACGAGCCGCACCATCAATACCGACAAGGCGGTCATAGCGGTCGGGGCGTTTTCCACCAGGCCACCCGTGGTTCATGCGGACGGGAGGCTCATATTTGTTAGCGACGACGTCCTGAACCTGCCCGAGTTGCCCCGCAAGCTGACCATCGTGGGGGCAGGATCGATCGGCCTAGAGTACTGTGGCACCTTTGCAACCCTGGGGGTGCGCGTCACGCTGGTCGACAAGGAGGCGCGGCTGCTGCCGTTCGCCGACAGAGAGATCAGCGACACCCTTGCCTACCACCTTCGCCAGACGGGCGTGACACTGCGCCTAAACGAAGAGGTTTTCGACATCGAATACCTCAGGGATGAACTCGGCGACAGGGTGCGCGTGCTTCTTGGTAGCGGAAAGCAGATAGTGAGTGATGCCGTAATGTACTGCGTCGGCAGGACGGGAGCCACCGAGTCACTGGGGCTCGAGGCGGTGGGCATAATTTCCGATGAACGGGGCCGCCTGACCGTCGACGATCACTACCAGACCAACGTAGAGGGCGTCTATGCGGTCGGCGGAGTCATCGGGTTTCCGGACCTTGCCTCGACCTCCAAGCTCCAGGGTCGTCTGGCCGCCTGCCACGCGTTTGGAGTTTCCTCGAGCGGGTTCCCCGATCTCTACCCGTACACGGTCAAGACCGTGCCCGAGGTGGCGATGGTTGGAAAGACGGAGGACCAGCTCACCGGCGAGGGTGTTCCCTACGAGGTGGGCAAGGCGCAGTACAGGGAAACCATCAGCAGCGTCATACAGGGCGACGACGTCGGCGTCCTTAAGTTGCTGTTCGACCCCGATACCCGCAGGCTGCTGGGCGTTCACACGATCGGGGACGGCGCGGCCGAACTGATACACGTCGGGCAGGCCGTGATCGCGCACGGCGGCACGATCGACTACTTCCTGGAGTCCGTGATCGGCTGCCCTACGCTGGTCGAATGCTATGCGGACGCCGCCATGAACGGCGTGAGCCGGCTCACGCCATAGGCCGGTCCCATCGAATGCGGGGCCTGATGGGCCCTGGTAAGAGGGGACGGTGGAAACTGCCGGCGCAGGGGCAGTCCGGCGTTCGGACAGGACCCGGTCGTCACCGCTGAGACCCGTCTCGTTAGGTCTCGCACCATCCCTGTGCCGGAGACCACTGCGGCGGCCAGCATGTTCGCCCAATGGGCAAGTCGGCAATTGAGCCAGCACGTTTGCGCCGGGATGGGTCGCCAGGGCAGCGGTCGAATTCGCCGTGGCAAAGCTGCGGTGCCGGGTTTGACGCGCAAAACGGATCACCGATAGGATGGGGCTTCCCCATTCACCGCTGAGGGTGCCTATAATCCAGGTCATGATAATGCCGCCCACCACCTCTCGCCCGGATATGTTGGCTGTCCTCGAGGATCGCGGTTATCGATCCACCGCCCCCAGGAGAGCGATCATCCGCATCCTGGAGGGCAAGCAGGAGGGCTTTACCGCGGACGAGATCGGCAGCGAACTGCCCGGGGTGGGCAGGGCGACGATCTTCCGGACCATAAAGCTCCTCATGGAGGTAGGCGTCATATGCAGGCTGAACCTCCTCGACGGTGCTCCCAAGTACAGCCTGTCGCGCATTGAGCACCATCACCACACGGTATGCGTCAGGTGCGGCATAGTCGGGGAATTTCGGACCACTACCTTTGAGCGGTTGCTTCGGACCCTGGGTAACGATATCCCCGGCGAGATTATGGGTCACCGGATCGAGCTCTACGTCATCTGTGACCGCTGCGTCGAGGGCGAAGGCAACTAGGGTCAGATCAAGACCTTATTTGGCAGCTTAGTTGCCCTGAGCTGAGACGTATTATCAGCTGTTAGACAGTCGTATTTTGTCGATCTCACGTCGCTCAGGATTGAGACAAATTATCAAAGGACTGGATAGGTCATTGACCTCCTCTGAGGCAAGCTCATAGATCGCTAACAGGGAGACTCTGACTGACGGTGGCGTCCAAACACAGATACTCGATTTCACGGGCGGCGGCTCTTGCGGCTTGTTCGGATGACAGCGGCACGACGGTGGTGACGACGCAGGTCGAGCCTACCGCTGCCACGTCGGCGGAACCCGAACCTGAGGTTCGCGATCTTCCCGCCGTTACGACCACCAACGTCGTGGCCGATTGGGTGGAGACCACGGGCGGGGACAATATCGAGTTGTTCAGCCTGGTGCCAGGGACGTTTCGAGAGTCGCCGACGCCGATCTTGTGCTCAGCGTAGGGCTCGGCCCGGAGGAGTCGTGGCTCAGGGATCTCCTGCAAAACGGCGTGCGCGACCCGTCGACCATCGTCGAGCGCATAGCCGAGGCGCTGAGCTGAGGGTGCCTCACCTGATCGGATTGTGTAGGACGGACCGGACAGCGCCGGTAAGTAGTTGACGTAATCGGACCCTGAAGATGGACGCCACGCTGGGCATATCTGTCAAGGATGTTACCGTCGAGCGCCGCGGTTTCAAGGCCCTGATAGATATTACCTTCGAGGTAGGGCCGGGAACCCTGATGGGCGTTCTGGGTCCCAACGGAGCCGGCAAGAGCACCCTCTTCGATGCGATTGCGGGCATCCTGCCCATCGCTAGCGGAACCGTGAAGCTCCGGGGCGCGGATGCCCGTAACGGGTCGCTGGCCTACGTCCCCCAGCGAGACAGCATCAACTGGCGCTTTCCGGCCACCATCCTGGATGTCGTGATGATGGGGCGATACGGCAATGTCGGATGGTTTCGTCAGCCGAGCAACAGTGACCGCGAGATGGTGCGTGAATGTCTGGACCGAGTCGGGCTGTGGGAGCGACGCTCGTCCCTGATGACGGAACTGTCCAGCGGGCAGCGTCAACGGGTATTCATCGCACGAGCGCTGGCCCAGCGGGCGAGCATACTATTGCTGGACGAGGCCTTCAGCGGGGTGGACGTCGGTGGCCAGGAGGGCATCATCGAGGTTCTTCAGTCACTTCGCGCCGAGGGCATGATAGTTCTGCTGGCCACACATGACCTTACTAACCTGGCCGAGCGCTTCGACCAGGTTCTGTGCATTAATCGTCACGTCTGTGCGTGCGGTTCACCCGCTGAGGCGTTCACTCCGAAGGTACTTGAGGAGCTCTACGGCTCCCATGGCCTGGACTTTGCGATAAACAGGGCGGGCAACGGTTCAGGTCAAGCTTAGTGGGGTTTCTAACCGAGCCTTTCCAGTACGGGTTCATGGTGCGGGCGCTGATAGTTTCCGTGCTCGTCGGAATCATGTGCCCGGTACTCGGTGCATACGTAATCACGAGGGGACGCGCCTTCATGGGAGACGCGCTGGCCCACTCGGTGCTGCCCGGCATGGTGGTCGCCTTCATGCTGGGAATCAGTCCGTTCTTTGCGGCGGTGCCCGCTGGAATAGGCATTGCCCTGCTGATGGGTGTGGTCAGCCGCCGTACGGGGATCAGCGAGGACACCTCGATAGGCATTGTCTTCGCGGGCATGTTCGCACTGGGTCTGGTGTTGCTGTCGGTGGCCGCCTACGTAAACGTAAACATCGAGGACCTGCTGCTGGGGCAGGTGCTGGGGGTGTCGCGTACCGACGTGTTCGTCTCGCTGGGGCTGACCGCACTGGTGGTTGTCGGACTGTATGCATTTCACCGTCAGCTCGTGTACACGACCTTCGATCCGGTGGGCGCTACGGTCGTCGGGATTCGGACGAGCTTCGTTGAGTACGTGCTGCTCGCCCTGCTGGCGTTGGTCATCATTATCGGCATACAGGCCGCCGGCATCGTTCTGGTCATGGCGATGCTAATCACGCCGGCGGCGACCGGCTACCTCCTGGCCAGGAGGTTCGTCGGGGTCATGGTCATCGGTGCACTGGTCGGCGCCTTCTCGGCGGTGGCCGGCCTGTATGTCTCCTTCCATGTGGACCTGCCATCGGGTCCCGCGATGGCGCTGGCGGCCACACTGGCCTTCGCAGTGGTGGCCGCCCTGAAGACCAGGTGGAACGTGCGCAGACTGTGAAGACGCCCGGGGCGGCCCGCCTCGCCCTGTAGCGCCCGCGGTGGAGGGGCAGGAGCGGCCCTAATGCGAGCCGGCGGACCTGCTAGTTGACCTCAGCCGCACCGAGCCGATACGGAGGTCCCAAGTCCCGGTCAGGCCATCTATGATGGCGACCCGGTGCGGCCGACGTTTCGCATGCGAAGTGGTCAAGCCGGCCTCTGGCATGGCCATCTGATCAATGCAGAACGGAGACTGGCGGGTCGTCAGAACCCCCGCCAGCCAGGCAGGATGGCCGACTGGCGGACCCACTCCGTCATCTGGGCCTCGTCCAGTTCGCCCTCATGTATGTCTACCCAGCGCGATTCCTTGTCCTTGCCTGAGCCGGGTGGTGAGGGTCTCAAGGACGCGCCATTGAGAAAGGTCACCTTTACGTAGCGGGTGAAGACGTGGTAACTGACGAACCAGCCCCGGTCCTCGATGCCGTACCAGGGCGAGTTCCATCTTACGGCCTTGCGCACATCGGGCACCGTGCGCACGATTAGGTCATCCAGGCGGCGCCCGACGTCGCTCTTCCAGCCCGGCATGGCCGCGATGTAGGCCTGCACGGGCTCGTTGCCGTCCCCTTTCGGAATCTGAGGGTTGCCGCCCGAAAGCAGGACCACTTTGGAGCCGTCTCCCCTGGACGCGGCGCTATGTGCGACCTTAGCCGGCCGTCTGGAAGGCTTGTCGGCCTTTGCGTTCAGCTTAACCCTCTTGTCGTGAGGACCCCAGGGGACTGAACTGGGGCTCCCTTGCGGTGGTTACGGCTGTGGCGGGTCGATCGAATGACCCCCAACGTCCCGCGCGACTTTCCGATCTGTAGGGAGATAAAGCTAGTTCCTCATCTGGAAGGTGTGTCGCCCGGCCCTTGATTCCCTGCTCCTTGGTACTGAGAGGCTGTTATTCTAGGCCACCGTCTCACCCACTAGCCCCTTGATCGTGTTGACTCCCTTGCAGGTGGTCCATCGCCCGCCGCTCTTCCCCAGGCGGGTCGGCGCCTAGGGGAGCATGGGGTCGGGGAGATGGGCTCGACGGAAGAACGTGAGCCTTACTTTCTCCCCGGTGGTCGCCGGCGTACATCCCCTCCTGCGACCGGACGGGTTTCCCGTCCACGCCCAGTCTCTGGCCACATCCACATCTCGTTTGTAAGTCTCAGGGGGCCTGTATCCCAAGGTCAGGAACAATGTCAACGTCAATGGGGCTAAGATAGCGGGGACACTGAGAAACGGACGGCAAGCCACCACCAAAAGGCAGAGTCGTCATACAGTACGCACACATGAAGGTTGATTCGATCGCACATTCGCGCTCCGTCCGCAGGAATTCGTGCATACCGCCTGGAGTCAAGCCGTGCGAGTAGGCGTACTTGAGATCCTGCGTCCTGAGAGAAATAGGCATTGGTCTCATGCCGCCTACGCCTACTACTTCCTCAAGCAGTATGCCAGCGTCATGCCACAGGCGATTAGCGTTTGGTGCCGACAGATGGGCCACGACACCTACTACGCAACCTACTATGGCCAGGGAGACGCGAAGGATCTACTGCCGGACGATCTGGACGTTGTGTTCATCTCGACGTACACGCAGGCGAGCGCGCTGGCCTACGCCCTGGCCAAGGCCTTCCGGCGGGACGGCGTTCTCACGGTCATCGGCGGCCCGCATGCCAAGTCATTTCCGGACGACTGCCGCCGCTTCTTCGACGTGGTTGTGCTCGATTGCGATAAGTCCCTGCTCGAGGACATTTTGAGAGAGTCTCCGCGTGGAGAGACCGTGACCAGTGGCCGTCAGCTCAAGGATCTACCGACCGTCGAGGAGCGGATGCCGGAGATCGAGACATCGATCTTCTCCCGCGGAAGGCCCTACATATCCAGCACCGTGCCGATGCTCGCGAGCATCGGCTGCCCGTACGCGTGCGACTTTTGCATCGACTGGGCCAATCCATTCATGTTGCTGCCCTTGGACAGGCTGGAGGCCGACCTGCGGTTCATATTCGAGAACTATCCCGAGCTATACGTCAGCTTCCACGACCCTAACTTTGCCGTTAAGTTCGACGAGCTTTTCTCGGTGTTAGAGAGGATCCCGCACAGGGGCCGCAGCTACTACATCATGGAGAGCTCGCTGTCCATCTTGCGCCCGAAGAGACTCGAAAGGCTGCGCTCCTCCGGATGCCTCTACCTGGCGCCGGGGGTTGAATCATGGAGCGCATATTCGAACAAGTCCGGCGTAGGGTCTAAACGTGCAGATCACATCAAGCTCGACCAGGTGGTCGACCATTTCCATCAGATACGCGAATACGTGCCCGGGATGCAGGCCAACCTGATCTTCGGGCTCGACGGTGATGAGGGAGAAAGGCCGGTCGAGCTGACAAAGGACTTCATGTCGCGGGCGCCCTTCGTGTGGCCGACCATCAATATCCCCACTCCCTTCGGCGGAACCCCTCTGTTCGACAGGTACCTGGACGAGGGGCGCATCTTGACCTCGATGCCGTTCGCTTTCTACTACGCACCTCACGTCGTCACCACTCTCAAGAACTACGACCCGGTCACCTACTACGAGCACCTTGTCGATATGTACGCTCACATGGCATCTCCCCAGGTCGTGCTTAAGAGATTGGTGGCTACGCCCGGGTATCCGCTCCGCGTGCTGCACACCCTTCGCTCCCAGGGCGCATGGCGCATCCACCGGGAGTACAAGCGCATCCTGCACGTGATGAAGACCGATCGCGACTTCAGGGCGTTTCATGAGGGGAGGTCCGAGGCGCTGCCGGAGTACTACGATCGCAAATTGGACGCGGCGCTCGGCCCATACGCTGAACTGCTAACGCGAGAGGACCGTCGGCCCCTGCTTCAGTCCGACGGGACCAGGGCGGTATCGGCGGAGCCAGGCAGAGCCAGGGTTCAGGCCATGGCTCTGGAGGTGTAGCCACCCGGTCTGAAAGGGCGCACCGTTCATCGAGGCCCCTGGCCGGGATGTGTCCGACGGTGAAGACACCGACGCTCTCAGCCGTGTCAGAGCTGTTGGCCTCGCATGCCAGGGGCTCCCCCATGATCATCTGGGACCATCTGGTCATTGCTCTCGTACGCTCCGGCCTTCCTTGCCTCGGGCAGCATGCCTTCGGACAGGTCCATCGCGACTATGGAGCCGCAGCCATTCTCCTTTGGAGGGCCGGACGGCTTTCTACTGTCCTCTGTGCAGAAGGCAATGCCGGTATCGAAGTCCAAGATGGTGGGGAAGGCGGGATTCGAACCCGCACGCCTTGCGGCACAGGATCCTAAATCCTGCTCGTCTACCAGTTCCGACACTTCCCCCTGCTGGCCAGGGGTCTGATTATATCCGGGGCGTAATCCAGGCCAGCCAGCGCAGCGTTACGTCACGCCGGGGGTGAAGGCGTGCGTCTTCCCCGAATTCGCAGCCGACGCTGCTGCCGTGCCGGGGACGGGCGCTCGACGTGGCGGCAACTCCATTCGGGCTGCTGCTGCGGGGAGGAGCGGTTAGGTTTGCCTCCGGTCGTCTTTAGCAAGCGTGCTCCCGCGCAGGATGGATATAATCCAGCAGACATGTCCGTTGTTCCTACCAATAAGACCGGGGTGCGCTTGGCCTGCGTGAAGTGTGGGGCCGAGTTCGTCGTAACCCGTGGGGGCGATGGCGCCCTGACGTGCTGCGACCGGCCGCTGGTTCCCAAGAGCTAGCCGTGGTCACTCAGCTCGGCAAGCGCTACAGGGCCCTGGACACCGGCGTTACGCTGCTATGCACCAAGGCCGGCCCGGGCGTGGTCAAGTGCAACGGCCAGGAAATGGTGGTCCAGCAGCCGAAGCGGCTGCCATCGTCGGACTAGTAGGCCCTCAGGCCCCGAGGCCGGTGTGCCAGGCCGCGACGGCCGCAGGTGGGACGGTGGTGTCCGGGGTGCCCGGCTACGTCGTCACCAGCACCGGCTCGCGCTGCCTGGTGGTCGTCACCAGCGGACCGTCCGTGGACAGATAGACGTCGATCTCTGATCGGACGCCGAAGTCGGGCAGGTATATGCCAGGCTCTACGGAGAAACAGATTCCCGGAATGATCCGCCTAGTGTCCCTGGTCTCGTAGCCGTCGAGATTGACGGCGTTGGAGTGGATCTCGCGCCCTATGCTGTGCCCCAGGCGATGCCCGAAGTAATCGCCATATCCGGCTTCGGATATGAAATCTCTTGCAACCTTGTCCATCTCCCAGCCCATGAGCGTATCGCCCCGCAGGTGAGCCGCCTGCAGGTGCTCGAGGGCCGCATCGCGTGCGCCGACCACGATATCGAACACCTCCCGGTGTCTTGCCGGCACCTGGCGGCCGACGAAACCTGTCCAGGTGATGTCGGCGGCCATCGTGGTCTCTCCCTCCATGTGGGACCACAGGTCGATGAGGACCCAGTCGCCCGCCCTGATAGACGAGGAACCGTCGGGCGGCGGCTCGTAGTGCGGATCGGCAGAGTTTGCATTGGCCGCCACGACGGGGCCGTCCAGGATGGCCATGCCCTCCTCTCCAAAGCGGCGGCGAATGAACTCCGCCACCACGTACTCGGTGACTCCTGAGGACAGATGCTCGCCGATGAACCGATAGGCGTCGAGCACGATCTCCGACAGCCGGTCGGCCGCCTCCCTGTGCGAGGCCAGCTGCTCCGGGCCCCATCGCTGCGTGGCGTATTGAAACAGGTCGGCCGACGACACTACCTCCACATCGGCCTCGCGCACCAGCTCAACGGTGCCCGCGTCCACTCGGGCGGCCCGGGGAAGCTCAGCCCTGGGCGAATACTCCATCGCGACCCTCCCCGCTCCGGCCACCGCGCAGTGGACCAGTTCGATCATCTCGTCGCGGCGAGACCAGGGCCTTTTATCGACCTGGACCTCGGCGTAACGACTCAGGTCGACGGTGCTGGGCATGAGGACGGGCGAGCCCTCGGCTGGAATCCACAGCCAGCAGGGGCGGGTCAGGAAGGACACCGGCCCGAGGGCGTCCCACATCACGGGGTTGGAGTAGCGGTAGTCGTAGATCAGCCAGCCGCCGATCTGCTGCTCGGCCATGAACTCCCGGGCCTGCTCGGCGATTTGAGAGAACTGTCTCATTGGATAGATGGGTCCATCTGCTAGGTTTAATTCCCGGCCGCCCCATGGGGCCGGGCCCATGATATCGGCACCTTGGGGCCTGCTACAATTTCGGGCCGCCCGGGAACGCGGGCCGGTGCGTACCGATGGGAAAGACACTGACGAACAAGTTGATGACGGCCTCAGAGGCGGTCGATCGCTTCGTGCCTGCCGGCGCGGTGCTGGGCATGGGGGGACAGAGCATCGGCCGGTGTCCGATGGCCCTGTCGTTCGAGATAGCGCGCAAGGGCAGGGGCGACCTTACGGTCGTGGGCTGCAATCTGGCGATGTCGATGGATCTGCTGGTGGGCGCTGGCCTTGTTATGCGGACCGAGTGCGGGACCGGCAACCTCGAGCGATACGGCACCGCCTTCCGCTGGCGTGCGGCCGCCGAAGCGGGCTCGATCTCCATCGGCGACTACAGCCATCTGGCCATGGCCTCGCGGTTCCTGGCGGCGTCACTGGGCCTGCCCTTCATGCCGATAAAGAGCCTGCTGGGCTCGGACATCATCGAGACCAAGCGCACCGAGGGACCCGGAAGGGAGGTCGCCGTTATCGACGATCCCTTCTCCGATGACGCAGGGCCCGTCGCGCTGCTCCCGGCGCTGAGCCCGGATGTGTCCGTGGTTCATGCGCAGAGGGCGGATGCACGCGGCAACTTCTCCATACAGGGTTTTTCGACGCACGAGCCCGAGATGGTAAAGGCCTCCAGGGCGGTGGTCGTGAGCTGCGAGGAGCTGGTCGGACCGGAGTATTTCCGCGATCATCCGGCCGAGACCACGGTGCCCTACCTGTTCGTCGACGCCGTGGTGGTTGAGCCGTTTGGCGCCTATCCGACGTCGGTCTACGGGCACTACGAGCACGACCGCGAGCACATCGTTGAGTACCAGCGTTTGGCCCGGGCAGGAGGAGATCAATACGCGGACTATCTGCGGCGTGCGGTCAACGAGCCGCGCGATTTCGGAGGCTTTTTGGACTGGGCGCTGACCGACGAGAGGCGCGCGTTGCTGGTCTCCGAGATGGAGCGGATGCTGTGAGGCGCCCGTTCCATCCCGGCCCGGCCGGCGAGAGCCACGTTCGGAGTTTCAGGCCATGACAGACTGGCGCCCGGACGAACTGATGGTCACCGAGGCTTCGCGCCACATACACGATGGCGATGTCGTGCTGGTAGGCACGGGCCTGCCGATGGTCGCCGGGCTGCTGGCCCAGCGAACCCATGCCCCCGGCATGTGCTACGTGGTCGAGACCGGGCCCGTTGCGCCCAGGGTGCTGCCGACGCCGGTCTCGGTCTCCGATCCCAGGGTCATGCACAGGGCGGTTCGCCATGGCTCGCTGCTCGATTCGCTCGGCGGCATCCTGCAGCGCGGGATCGCCGACGTCTCCTTCCTCGGAGGCGCGCAGGTCGACAGGTACGCCAATCTCAACTCCACGGTCATAGGCGACCCGAGCCGCCCGAAAGTAAGGCTCCCGGGAAGCGGAGGCGCAAACGATCTTGCCTCGCACTCCCCGCGTATCCTGATCATCACCAGGCACGAGCTGCGGCGCTTTCCTGAGCGCTGCGACTACATCACCAGCCCCGGCTATCTGGATGGCCCGGACGCGAGGAAGAGGGCCGGCCTTCCCGTTCACTATCCCAGGATCTCCGTTATCACGGACCTGTGCGTGATGGAGATCGACCGTTCAACGGGGACGCTGTCGGTGGCCGCGCTTGCGCCGGGCACGGGCTTTGACGATGTGCAGAGCAAGACGGGATTCGAGCTCGGGCGGGAGCGCTCGCGGCTGCCGACGATGGAGCCCCCATCGGCCGAGATCGTAGAGCTCCTGCGCGGGGAACTGGACCCGGACGGAGTCTACCTCAAGGGTTAGCCTGGCCGGATCCCCTCCCGCATCGGTGGGCGCACGGCCGGGCCTGTCATGTCGCCGCGGCGGACCCGGCGGCGGAGTCGTAACCTCGCCGGTAGTCCTCGGGCGTGTTCAGGTCCAGGCGTACCGCCGGATCATCGATCTCTACCCGGTGCACACGCGAGAGATGGCGGCCTATTACCTCCCTTATGCCCTGTCCCTCCTCCGTGATCTCGCGCAGCTCGGGAAGCAGGAGCGAGTCGAAAGCGATCGGATGGCCTCCCCTGCCGCGATGCAGGGGCGAAGTGACCGAGGCACCGTTCAGCGCGTGGGCCTCGAGCACGCGGCGGATTATGGAGGCCGGGCGCGGCTGATCGACCGCAAGCAACATGACCGTGCAGGCGCGGGCGTCTATCTTCGCAAGGCCCGCTCTGATGGAGGTGGTCTTACCGCTGTGGTAGTCGGGGTTCAGGACGCTCTGCACGCCGGCGCCGCGTACGAGCGGTTCGACCTCCTCCGCCCTGTGACCGAGGACGACGACGATCTCGTCGATGCCGGCGCAGCGGAGCTGGGAGACCTGGTACTCGACCAGCGTCATGTCGTCACCGCGCCCAGACGGCCAGGGAAGCAGCGGCTTCGGGCTGCCCATCCTGCTCGACTCACCGGCCGCGGTGAGGATCGCTGAAACGGTCATCTGGGGGCCGTCGCCTGGATGCCGGCTTCTGCAGGCCGGCCGCTCAGTCCAGGGCGGCCGCCGCGGCCTCGGGCACCCGCTCTCCGGCCGTGGCGGCCAGGTGCTTGGCGTGGATCTTGTCGACAAGCCCGTCGTCGAGCTTCATCACGGCTCCGGTCCCACCGAGGCGGAACATGAGCATCTCAGAGACTATGCTGACCGCGATCTCGTCCGGCGTCCGGGCGTGGATGTCCAGCCCGACAGGCGACCGCAGCTCGCGTAGCCGCTCGATCGACACCCCCATCTTCAGCAGGTCCTCGTAGATGAGGATGATCTTGCGCTTTGAGCCCAGGAGGCCGACATAGTGTGCCGGAGTGGCGGCCGCGGCGGCCAGGGCGACGTTGTCGTAGCGGTGGCCGCGGGTCGCGATGATGATGAAGGTGTTCGGGTTGATCGGCAGCGAGGCCATCGCGTCCTCGGGATTTGCCGTGACGGTTTCGACCGCCTCCGGGAATCGCTCGGGATTCGAGAACTCCTCGCGGTCGTCGGTGACGTACACATGGAATCCGACCCGGGCTGCGAGCGGGGCGATGGCCTTGGACACGTGACCGCCGCCTGCCAGCACCAGCCTGGGCGGGGTCGTGTATGCCTCTATGAAGTACTCTGACCCATCGTCCGCCGCCACGTACTCGTTCCTGCCGTGGATCATCAGCGACCTTGCGCGGTCGATGGCGTCCTGGTCGAGCTGGTCCGAACCGAGGGTGCCCTGAGTCGAGCCGTCCTGGCGGATGAAGAGCTTTCGGCCCGTACCGGCCCCGGACATTACGGGGCCGTCGGCGGTGCCGGCGGGCTTTGTCAGCGAGGCCAGGGCTACCGATCCCTTGCCGTCGTAAGCGTCGGCGATCTCCTCGGTGTAGGAGAGAAGTTCCTGCGGCCGGTAGACGGGGTCGATGAGGAAGTACATGGTCCCGCCGCACACGAGGCCGTCCTCCGCGGCGAGATCCTCGTTGAGCTGATACTCGCGGCACTGGGCGGGGCCGCCCCTGCTGAGCAGCTCTTTGGCGGCGAACCAGATGTCCCCCTCCACGCAGCCGCCCCCCAGGGTGCCGACCCCCGAGCCGTCCTCGCGGATGAGCAGCTTGGCGCCCGGCTTCTGGGGCGTCGAGCCCTTGGTTCGCACCACGGTCGCCACTACCGCCCTGTGCCCACCCGACAGTTGTGTTCTGGCTTCCTGGAATACCTCTCTCATGGTATTAGGGTAACAAGTTATCGGGCCTAAGGCACTGGGCCTGGCCGGGGGGCACGCCCGTTGGCGGAGTCTACAGCTTCAGACTGGTCTCTAGCCGTCGCCTGCCCCGGCATGGCCCCACCACGGCCATGCTGAGGCCGTCTGAAACGAAGAGGGAGGCGGCGGTGCGGTCCAGGTCGTCGCAGGTGAGGGTGCCCAGCCTCTCCATCACCCCGTCGATGCCGACGATCCGTCCCATCAGCATCTCCTGGAGGCCGAACCAGGAGGAGACAGCGCGGGTGTCTTCCATGCCCAGCATGAGGCGTCCCGAAGCCAGGCGACGGACCTTTTCGAATTCCGACTCGGGCATGCCGTCGCGTATGGATGCGAGCTCCGAGAGTATCGTGTCGACCGTCTCGTATATGCGGCGCGGCTCGGCACCCGCGCTGATCTGAAAGGAGCCGCAGTCCCGCAGGTGGGTGACGGAGGAGTGAACGTCGTAGGCGAGGCCGCGCCGCTCGCGCACTTCCAGGAACAGTCGGCTGCTCATCCCCTCGCCGAGCGCAACACTCAGCATGTCGAGGGCATAGCGGTCCGGGTGGAATAGGGATACGCCCGGTAGCCCTATCGAGAGGTGGGCCTGCTCGGTGCGCCGGTATTCCATGCTCACGGCCGGCTGGCGCGGCACGCCGTTGTAGGTGGCGTACTCGGCGGCGGGCCCGGCGCGCCAGCCGGCGCTGGCGCGCTCGACCTGGGCGACGACGGGATCATGGTCCACTGCTCCGGCGACGCTCACCACCACGTTCGAGGGCGTGTAGTAGCGCTCCAGGTGCCCGAACAGGGTCTCGCGGCTGAGTGAGGAGACGGTCTCGCCCGTCCCTGCGATGTCCCTGCCCAGCGGGTGGTCCGGCCAGAGCATCCCGTCCAGCAGGGACTGCACCTTGTAGTCAGGGTGATCGTGGATCATGGCCAGTTCGTCCAGTACAACCGAGCGCTCACGTTCGACCTCTTCGGCGGGCAGCAGCGGATTGCGCACGAGGTCTATGAGCAGGTCAAGGCTGTCAAACAGGTAGGGCTGAGGAACCTTGCACCAGTAGACCGTGAACTCCTGCTCGGTCTCGGCGTTCAGCATGCCGCCCACCCCCTCGACCGCCCCGCTGATCATCTCGGGCTCCGGCCGGGACTCGGTGCCCTTGAACAGCAGGTGCTCCAGGAAGTGGGAGGCCCCCGCCTGCCCGTCGGGCTCGTGCCTTGAGCCCACACCGACGAATATGCTGATGCTCACCGATCGGGTGTGGGGCATCTCGCCGGTTATGACGCGCAGGCCGTTGTCCAGGGTCGTCTTGCGGTGGATCGGTCCCGACGGAAACTCGGTCGGGGGGGAGGTGGATTCTGCTTGCATCCGGCGAATTCTAGCACTGCCCCGGCGCCCCAGAGCCTGCGTCCGGAGCTCCCAAACAGGTCGGTCGCCCCGATGGATCCGTCTCCGCGCCAGGGCCCGGCCATTTCATTGACGGGTGTTATCACCGACAATGGAAACGGAGTTGCGACTTGAGCGCCCGGGCCTACGCCCGGCGCGAACCGGTCGCCGAATCACTTGGGCAGGTAAGGATGCTAAGGAAGCTAGGCAGGATCAATCGGACGCGAGAGCCGGACGACGGGGTGCCCCCGGGGCAGTTCACCACCGCGAAGTTCCCGGTTCTTACATTCGGCAGGACGCCCGTTGTGGATGTCAACGAGTGGAGGATGCGCGCCTTCGGCCTGGTCGAATCCGAGAGGGCCTTTGACTGGGACGAGTTCGTCGACCTGGGCCGCGTGACGATCGACGCGGAATTCCACTGCGTTACCCAGTGGAGCAGGCTCAAGAACACCTGGGAGGGCGTGCCAATCAAGGCCGTGCTAGACGCCGTAAAGCCCCTGCCCGAGGCCAGATACGTGATGGTCCATAGCTACGGCGGCTACTCCACCAACGTGGCGCTTGACGTGCTGTGCGACGACGATGTCCTGTTCGCCTATCGCCATGACGGCGCCGATCTGGGCCGCGAGCACGGGGGACCGCTGAGGCTGGTGGTTCCCAAGCGCTACGGCTGGAAGAGCGCCAAGTGGGTGAACGGCCTGGAGTTCCTGGCGGACGATGCTCCCGGGTTCTGGGAGGTCAGGGGTTACCACATGGAGGGCGACCCCTGGAAGGAGCAGCGCTTCCGGGAGGACCTCTGGTGAAAAGAGAGAGGCCCGCTCATCGGAGCGGGCCTCTCTGCGAAAACTCCTGCTGGGGCGTCTAGGCGGCTGCGGGCTTCTTGGCACCCTTCTTCAGACGGGTGCCTACGGTCGTGGTTGTGCCGTTGTAATCCATGTAACCGCACTGAAGGCACTCGATGTACGGTCCGTAAACGTCCCGGTTCGAGTGCATATCGCCCTTGCACCTGGGACAGTTCTTTAGGGAAAGCATCATGATCTCCTCCTTCTCCCCCATTCCGCCGTCCGGCGCGGTTGCCGGAGGGACATTCTTTAACGCCCCGAGTATTTTGTTAACCGATTTGCCTTGATATTGATTATGTATATTCTTGATATATATCTGTGCTGCCCGGCGCGCAGGGCCTGGAGTCGGCAGCTGTGTAAATGACTACTACGCACCGGCCTCAAGGTCGGATTGGATCTGCTTCATCAACCGTGCAAATCATCACAATCGCGATTCTGAATTATATATATTGACACGTATCGTATCAAGTTACTATACTTTTTCGGTAGATTCATTGGCCCTGTCGGCGACATCTATAACGGCGCCACCCGGCGCAGGTTAGGTACCCGGCAGGGTGCCGACGGAGGCTGAGGAACCCGGTGAGAAGTCCGACCGATTACCATACCGGCAGCGACGGCGTGTACATCATCAGCGTCGCCGCACGCATCGTTGAGATGCATCCCCAGACCCTGCGCAAGTACGAGCGGATCGGCCTTGTGTCCCCCTTCCGGACCGGAGGGATGCTCAGGCTCTACTCCGAGGAGGATCTCGCCCGTCTGCGGCTGATAAAGCACCTGGTGGGCGACCTGGGTCTCAACCTGTCCGGTGTCGAGCTGGTGCTGGCGATCTTCAACAGACTGCTCGAGCTGCGGGTCGAGGCCCAGGTCGCAGGAACCCGCGGCAGGGTCGAGCTTAAACGCGTTGTCGACGAGAGCCTCGGGGAGATGTTTCAGATGCTCGGGGTGGGCACGAGGTAGGCCCCCCTCGGAGGGCGGAGCGTAATGCTATGAGCGAATTGGAAAGGCAGCTGGAAGACGGCGAGAACGGGACGGGAGGAGAACAGGACGGCGCAGGGACCGAGCAGGTCGACTCCGCCGTCCTGGAAGAGGCGATCAGGGAAAAGGACCAGTTCAGAGCGCTCGCCCAGCGCGCGCAGGCCGATCTTGAGAACTACAGGAAGAGGGCCGCCGACGAGCGGGAGGAGGTCAGGAAATTCGGTCAGTCCCAGGTGATCCTGAAGGTCCTGGCCGTTGCCGACGACTTCGGGCGCGCCCTTCAGATGGTCCCGGAGGACGCGGTCGCGCCCGGTTGGAAAGAGGGCCTGGACCTCGTGCGGCGCGGCATCGACCACCTTCTGGAGACCGAGGGCGTCACGCCCATAGAGGCCGGCGGCAAGCCCTTTGAGCCGGCCGAGCACGAGGCGGTCTTCTTCGAGGAGACCGGCGAAGTCGAGCCGGGCCGGGTGATGTCGGTCATAAGGAATGGCTACAGGCACAACGGCCGGGTGCTGCGTGCCGCCCAGGTGACGGTGTCAAAGTCGCCTGAGGACGCCGGCTAGCCGCGCTCGAACCCGAGAAAGAAAGGCAGATTTCGAGCGCGAGGCGGCGTCTCGATGAGAACAATCCACAGGAGCATATAGCGAAATGCCGAAGATACTTGGAATAGACCTGGGGACCACCAACTCCTGCATGGCGGTCATCGACGGGGGAGACCCGGTTGTGGTCGAAAACTCGGAGGGGGCGCGCACCACCCCGTCGGTGGTTGCCGTAAACCCCAAGAGCGCCGAGCGCTACGTGGGCCTTACCGCCAAGCGCCAGGCGGTCACCAATCCAGAGAACACCGTCTACTCCGTCAAGCGCTTCATGGGCCGGCGCTACAGCGAGGACACCATAAGGCCGGACCTCGATCTCATTCCCTACCAGGTCTCAAGCGCCGCAAACGGCGACGTGGCGGTGGCCATGTCCGGAAAGGCCTACGCCCCGCCCGAGATCTCGGCGATGATCCTGCAGAAGATGAAGACCGATGCCGAGGCCAAGCTCGGCGAGAAGATCTCCCAGGCGGTGATCACCGTCCCGGCCTACTTCGATGACAGCCAGCGGAACGCCACCAAGGATGCCGGCAGGATAGCCGGGCTCGAGGTGCTCAGGATCATCAACGAGCCGACCGCGGCCTCACTGGCCTACGGCCTCGACAAGAAGGGCGATGAGACGATCGCGGTCTACGACCTCGGCGGCGGCACCTTCGACATAACGATCCTGCAGATCGGCGAGGGCGTATTCGAGGTGAAGGCCACCAACGGCGACACCCACCTTGGGGGCGACGATTTCGACCAGCGGGTCATCGACTGGATAGCGGCCGAGTTCAAAAAGAGCGACGGGATCGACCTGAAGCAGGACAGGATGGCCCTGCAGCGACTGAGGGAGGCGGCGGAGCGCGCCAAGATCGAGCTTTCGACGCTGGTTCAGACGGAGATCAACCTGCCTTTCATCACCGCCGACGCCTCGGGGCCCAAGCACCTGGTCATGAGCCTTACGAGGGCCAACCTGGAGAACCTCGTACAGGACCTGGTGGCCCGGTCTGTAGAGCCCTGCAGGAAGGCCCTCAAGGATGCCGGAGTCGGTCCGAACGACGTGGACGAGGTGATCCTGGTGGGAGGCATGACGCGGATGCCGTCGGTCCAAAAGGCCGTGGTAGACCTCTTCGGCAAGGAGCCCAACCAGGGCGTCAATCCCGACGAGGTGGTCGCCGTGGGGGCCGCCATCCAGGGAGGCGTGCTGCAGGGAGAGGTGCAGGACCTGCTGCTCCTGGACGTCACTCCACTTACGCTGGGCATCGAGACGATGGGCGCGGTCACGACCCCGCTGATACCGCGCAACACCACGATTCCCACGGCAAAGAGCGAGACCTTCACCACCGCCGCGGACGGGCAGACCAGCGTGGAGGTCCACGTGCTGCAGGGCGAGAGGGCCAACGCCGCGGACAACAAGACGATCGGCCGGTTCATGCTCGACGGCATTCTCCCTGCGCCGAGGGGAACGCCACAGATCGAGGTTACCTTCGACCTGGACGCCAACGGCATTCTCAATGTCTCGGCCAAGGACAAGGGCACGGGCAAAGAGCAGAAGATCACCATCACCGCCTCCTCGGGCCTGTCCGAGTCCGAGATCGAGCAGATGGTCAAGGATGCGGAGGCTCACGCCGCTGAGGACGAGGAGCGGCGCAAGGCCGTTCAGACACGAAACGAGGCCGAGGCGTCCGCCCACGCGGCAGAAAAGCTGATAGCGGACAATCCGGACGCTGTCTCCGAGGATCAGAAAAAGGAGATCGAGGAGAAGGTGGCGGCGGTGCGCAGCGCCATCGAGTCAGATGACACCGGTCGCATCAACCTCGCGGTACAGGAGCTTCAGGCGTCGGTCCAGATGGTGGGTCAGGCCGTCTATGCGCAGCAGGCGGGGGCAGCCGGCCCCGGCGCCGCCCCGCCGGAGGGCGGGACGGAAGGCGATGCGGACGACGGAACGATAGAGGGCGAGTACAAGGAGGTCTAGCCGACCGGGCGCTGGCCTAGTACTGCTTGGTGTCCAGCACCCACTGCGTCAGCGGGCTGGGCGAGGGACTCGTCCGCACGTTGACCACCGAGGGGATGTCGGAGTCTAGGGCGCGCCTTAGGGCGGGACCTACGTCGCCGGCCTCCTCGACGTACTCTCCACGCGCGCCCAGCGCCTCGGCCACCAGGTCGTAGCGGGTTCCCGGCCTGAGCTCGGTGGCGATCGAGCGGCCGAAGAACTTTACCTGCTGGTGGTAGTCGATTCCCCATACCGAGTCGTTGCCCACCACGATCACGACCGGGATGCGGTGGCGGACTGCGGTGTCGAGCTCAAAGCCGTTAAAGCCGAACGAGCCGTCGCCTGCCATCACCACGACCCGCGAGTCGGGCAGGGCCGCCTGGGCGCCTATGCCGAAGGGAATCGCCCACCCGAGCATGCCCATCACGCCGTTCGTGAACCAGCGGTCCTTGCGCACTGCGGGCAGGTATGCGGCCCCGTAGAAGCCGACGTCCGCCCCCTCCAGTACCACCGCCGAGTCGTCGTCCAGCAGGGGCTCTACGGAGGTGTGGATCTTCATCGTGTGTATCCCGGGGCCGTCGTCCGCAAGGGCGGCCAGCTCGCCCCGCTGTCGGGCGACGCTGTCTCGCAGCTCGGCCACCAGGCCTCCCTCCCTCCAGCTGCGGCCCTCGGCGGCGGAGGTGAGCTGGGTGACCACCGCCCGCGGGTCGGCCGCTATCCCGATATCGACGCCGCGCGTGCGGCCGATCACCGACGGTTCCGGGTCGACCTGGGCAATTGAGGCGTCCGCCGCGATGCCGGGGGGCTCGCCGAACTCGAGGGTGAAATCGAGCTTTTTCCCCAGTAGCAGTACGGCGTCGGCCGTCCCTATGAGCTTGGCCGCCTCGACGACTCGCGGATCGGCTATGCCGAAGCAGTACGGGTGATCGTCGGCTATCACCCCCCGCGCCGCCTCCTCGGTCAGCACCGGGATCCGTGTCACCTCGGCCAGCCTGTCCAGTTCGCCCTGGCCTATGGTCCAGGCACCGTTGCCCGCGACGATGACCGGGCGGCTCGCCGCACCCAGAAGGTCGAGCGTCGCCTCGATGTCCCCTGGATCTGCCACGGACGCGGCCGGCGGTCCGTGCAGCGACGGGGGATGAGCCCGGACGGTCGCCTCGTCGACCTCGGCAGTCTGAACGTCCACGGGTATGGTCAGGTGCACCGGACCGCGCCTGCCCGACGTGGCCGTCCGGAATGCGCGGGAGATCAGCTCCGGTATGCGCACGGGGTCCCACACCATGATCGAGGACTTGGTGACCGGGGCCGCCATTCCAATCTGGTCTAGCTCCTGGGCGGCCCACTGGCCCAGGCGCGGCCGAGCGGCGCTCCCGGATATATTCACCAGGGGCGACTCGAGCTGGTGGGCGAAGGTCAGGCCGGGTATGGCGTTTGCGTGGCCCGGGGTGGTGAACATCGAGACACCGATGCCGCGTATCCGCCCCCAGGCGTTGGCCATGTCGACGGCTCCCTGCTCGTGCCTTGCGTCTATGAAGCGGAACCCGTCCCCCGCCATGCGGTCCATCAGGGGCAGGGTGTGATCGCCAGCGATGGCGAAGGCGGTATCCACGCCCCACTCCGACAGAGACCTCGATATCAGCTGTGCGCCAGTTACCTTTGCCACGTCTCACCCCCGGACATGTGGATACCCGCTATGTTGACACAATGCCGCCGCGTGCGGCGGCGGGCCCGGCCCTAGGCGGACCGGATGCCGTGCATCGGGAAGATCAGCGAGTGCAGTGCCTGGACCCCGGACTCGCCGTAGCTGCGCGCCTGGCGCCGCATGTCGTCGCCTATGGGAAGGTCGTCCGGGTCGAGCATGGAGCTTACGCCATAGCGCTCGGCGTAGGGCGCGGGGATGGTCGGCGGGAGTTCCTGGCCGGACATTATGGCAAAGGCCTGCGCCCAGCAGCGGGCAACGGCCTGCAGGTCGTAGCCGCCCCCACCAAGGGCCAGCCAGCGATACGGCATCGCAGAGAAGGCCCGCAGCACGTCGGAAAACCCCTGTACGGTCTGGGCCAGGTGGGTGATCGGGTCCCTGAAGTGAGTGTCGATGCCCAGCTGGGTGACCAGCACGTCCGGTGCGAACCTCTCGAGCAGGGGCGGGACGACCTGCTCAAAGCACCACAGGTAGGTGTCGGGGGTCGTGTAGGGAAACAGGGGGAGGTTGACCGAATAGCCGCGGCCGACGCCCGCACCGGTCTCCTGGGCCCAGCCGGTGCCCGGGAACAGGTATGCGCCCGACTCGTGGAGCGAGATCGTCAGCACGCGGTCGGTGTCGTAGAAGGCGTTCTGCACCCCGTCGCCGTGGTGGCAGTCGATGTCGACATACGCCACTCGCATGCCCCTTGCCACCATCGCCTTGATGGCGACGACAGGGTCGTTGAAGACGCAGAAGCCGTATGCATAGCCCGGCATGGCGTGGTGCAGGCCGCCGGAGATGCTGATGGCGGCATCGACCCGCTCGTCGATGAGGAGCTCGGCGCCGACCATCGAGGCGCCCGTAGACATGGCGGCCGCCTCGTAGACGCCCTCATAGGCCGGGTTGTCGCCGGGTCCGAAGTTGTAAAGGTGAGCGCTCGCCGGGATCTCTCCACGGCCGTAGCTCTTGACCGCCTCTATGTATTGCGGGGTGTGATAGGTGCCTATCTCCCGATCGGTGGCCGGCCGGGGCTCTACGAGCACCGCGGCCTCGGGCTCGAATGCTCCATACGCGCAGAGCAGCTCGTAGGTGTAGCGAAGGCGCACCGGCTTCATCGGGTGCTCGTCCGATAGAACGTGCCTGGTCAGCGAGTCCGAGTAGATAAAGGCCGCCCGGCGGACCGACATCGACCTACCCCCCTGCCGGCCGTATCTCAAGCGTCTGGCCGGCGCTTGCGACCATGACCTCGGTTCCGAGACCGGCGGCCATGGCGGCGATCTCGCTGCGCACGGCCGCCTCCCACGGCGGGTTCATGTGGGTGACGATGACCTTTGGCAGGTATCCTCGCGCCTCGCGAAACGCCGCGAGCTCTGCCTCGAGGAGCCGGGGGGTCATATGGCCCAGCTCTACGGCGGCCTCCTGGTTGTCGTTGCCGAAGGTGACCTCGGTGAGAAGGGCGTCGGGCTCGATCCGCCTCCAGACGTCCCCGAGCCCGGGGCCCGTGTCGCCGGTGTAGAACAGGCATGCCGTTCCGTCCGAGACCCCGTAGCCGGCGCACGGCACGCTGTGGCGCATCCTGAAGGCCCGCACGCTGTGCGCGCCCACTATGAAGGTCTCACCTTCGCTTACCGGTCGGGCCGTGGGACCGGCGGGGGCGCCCGCCGACCCGGGGTCCGGTATGTATCGGCCGACGATGGACTCGAGCGTCTCGGCTAGGCCGTAGACGTCGAACGAGGCGCCGGCGGCGGCAAGGCTGTGTCTGAGAGACGGCAGGTCCCGCACGTGATCGTTGTGTTCGTGGGTGATCAGGACGGCGCCTATCCGGCGCTGCTCCTCGAAGGTGAGTGAGCGCGAGATCGAGCCTGCGTCCAGGGCGAGCACGTCGTCGATCAGGTAGCTGGCCAGCCGGGTTGCCTCGCTCTCCATGTTGTGGACGCCCAGAACGCGGAGCTTCATCCGCGCCATTCTAGGCTCGGCGGGTCGCCGCCACAATCGGGCGGCGGGTCCCCGGGGCCGCTAGGGGGGCGTGTCGTAGCGCGGGTCGAAACCCTCGGGCTCCTGACCAGCCGACCGGCGGGCGGAGCGCCGGCGGCGCAGCAGCCAGCCGCCACCGGCCACCGCCGCCGCGAAGGAGGCCGCAAGGGCGAGCAGCAGGGAGGTTCCGAAGGTGCCCGGGTCGGCGCGAAGGGACGGCTCGTACTGGTCGGACTCGCGGTCCGGCTCCGGGCGCTCGGCAGGCCCGCCGGGCGGCGTAGGGGCCGCCGCGGGATCGGTGCCGGCCGAGCGGCCCTCTGCGATCGGGGGCGCACCTATCGATGCCCGCCACTCGTCCTCGATCTGAAGGGGACCGTTGCCGTAGGCGAGCCTGATCGCGTCCTCGAACCGGGTGCCCGCGCTGATCTCCGCGATCACCTCGGTCACCTTCTCCTCGCCGTAGGCCTCGATCATGTAGGCGACCAGGCTCCGGGCCTGGGCGTAAAAGAGCCTTACGTCGCCGGGTCGCCCGGGCTGGCCGCGCATCGTGGACAGCGTGAGCAGAGACCCGGTCCGCGCCGCCGAAAGGACGGCGGGGTCGGTGCCCGGCGAGCCCGGTTCGAAGTACATCGCAAGGCCCTCGTTGTACCAGGCCGGGACCCTGCCGAGCGGGGAGGCTATCGCCTCGTCGAGCAGCAGGTGGGCCATCTCGTGCATCATGCCCCTGATGCCGACCCCGGCCAGCAGGAAAAGGTCGAAATCGACGTAGGCGAATCCTGCGTACAGGTGGCTCTCGGAGGCCGCCCTGCTGATCGGCGCAAAGCTGCGGGCGGCCTCTTCGCGGCCGTTGACGATGACGGCGCGCATCACGGGCGCAGATTCCAGTCCCAGCACCCGCCGGACCCCGGCGAGCCGGCGGTCGACCTCCGCGGCGGCGGCCTCGACCTCGGCGCGCGGGCGGTCATGCCAGAGCACCTCGATGGACTCCAGCTTCATCGACTGCCAGTCGAACCTGGGGTCAAGGTAGGTCATGCGGTAGCTGTCGGACCTTAGGGAGCGCCCCGACGCGTTCTCGATGCGGTAGTGGTACTCGATGTCCAGGCCGCTCGGCAGGTAGGCGGCGCGGTCGCTGTTGACGATGAAGGTGGCCGTGACGGCGGTTCCCGGATCGAAGACGGGGTAGCCGTAGACGTAGTAAGGGCGGTCGCCGAGGCGGTAGTGGATGGAGATGCCCGTTATCGGGTCGTCCGATTCGGCCCTCAGCGTGAACTGGATGTGGCTCGGGAACAGCACCCTGTGGTCCGAGGAGACGATGCGTATCGCGGCCGGCGTGTCGACGCCGGGGCTCTGTGAGTCGGCCGCATCTCCTTCACCGGGCGGGGCCGCGGCGAGGAGGGTCGCCGCGAGGACGGCGAGTCCGGCCGTGAGGATCGCTCTGTTCATAGCTGCGTGTCGGGCTAAAGGCCCGTTAAGCGGATGGAGGCGTGCGCCTTGTAAATGCGGTTGACGTTCAGCAGCAGGGCGGTCAGGTCCTCGGCGTAGCGTGCGTTCACAAGTCCGCCTCCGTCGATCGCCCTTGCTCCGGGTATGAGGCCCGTAAGGTCCGCGACCTCGGACCTTGCGCCCTCGTCATCAGAGAATACGAAAACGTCGGAGTCGACGGATCTGTCCGGCCTGAGCAGGTCCAACGCTGACAGGTTGTGGAAGGCGGCCGCTACCCGCGAGTCCGGAAGGATCTGTGCCGCCTGCAGAGCCGCAGAGCCCTCGGGCACCCGCACCGCCGTGGCGGCCCCTCCATCGAAGGCTAAGGGGGCGACGACGGTTATGACGAGCCTACCCGCGAGGCTGGGACCGATCGATTCCAGCGTTGGGCGCTGGCCCTGGTAGGGGACCGCGATGAACACGACGTCGGATGCGGCTGCGACCTCGTCGTTGAGGGCCCCGGCAACCGAGCCTTCGGGAACCTTGCCGGCGATCTTGGCCACCGCTTCGGTCGCCCGCTCGCGCTGGCGGGACCCGATCATGACGCTCCGCCCGGCCAGGGCGAATCTGAGCGCAAGGCCCCGGCCCTCCGGCCCGGTGCCGCCCACAAATCCGATGGTCTGTGTCGACATCCGTCAATTGTCCCCTTCGGGCCGTGGGAACCGCAAGCGGCCGATTGCACCCCTCGGGGGCCGCCTTTACAATGTGCCGGCCCGCGCCCTGCCCCTCGTAGGCGGTGCGCCGGGGCGCGCGGGTACTAGACAGAGGAGGAGCGAGGATGGCCGAGTTCGGCTCTGACAAGCTGCGCAATGTTGCCCTGGTATCGCATGGCGGTGCGGGCAAGACGATGATCGCCGAGGCGATGCTCTTCGCCGCCGGCCAGACGTCCCGGCTCGGCAGCACGGACGAGGGAACGACGGTCTCCGACTACGAGCCCGAGGAGATCAAGAGGACCGCGAGCGTCCAGATGTCGGTGATCCCGGTAAAGACTGCGGGCCACAAGCTCAACATCCTCGATACGCCGGGGTTCGCGGACTTTAGGGGCGGCGTGGTCTCTGCGCTCCGGGTCGCCGACGCCGTGGTGGAGGTGGTGTCCGCGCCGGCTGGCGTTGAGGTCGGGACCCTGCAGACCTGGCACATGGCGAGTGAGGCGGGCCTGCCGCGGCTGATCTTCGTCAACAAGATGGACCGCGAGAACACCGACTTCGACCGCGCCATGGAATCGATAACGGAGGCCTTCGGCAGGGAAAGCGTGGCCCTGAACGTGCCGGTATGGGACGGCACGTCGTTTGCGGGTGTCCACGACGTACTCTCCAAGGACCCGCCGACGGAGGCGGCCGATCGCGCCGAGGCGGCCTACGAGAGGCTGGTAGAGGCGGTCGCAGAGAGCGACGACGACCTGGCGACCAAGTACCTGGAGGGCGAGGAACTCACCCCGGAGGAGGTTTCGTCAGGTCTCAGGAGCGCGGTTGCCGATGGCACCGTGATTCCCGTCCTGTTCGGATCGGCCGCTGCGGGCGTCGGAGTCGCGGAGCTGACCGGGGCGCTGGTCTCCCTCTGTCCGTCTCCGGCCGATGCGGGCGGGCATAGGGCGGATGAGAGGGGCGAGGCGGGCGACGCGCTGGCGGCCCTGGTGTTTAAGACCACCGCGGACCCGTTCGTGGGCAAGCTCTCCTACTTCAGGGTCATGTCCGGCACCTTCCGCGGCGACTCTCAGGTCTGGAACGCGGCGCCCGGCCAGAGTGAACGGGTCGGCCAGGTGTTCGTCGTTACGGGCAAGGACACCGAGGCGGTCACAGAGTTCGGTCCGGGCGACATCGGGGCGGTCTCCAAGCTCAGCTCCGTCGAGACCGGACACACGCTTACCGACAAGGATGGCCCGGTCGTCCTGGATGGCCTGACCTTCCCGGACCCGGTCTACACGATGGCGGTCCGTCCCACGGCCAAGACCGACGTGGACAAGCTCACCAGTGCCCTGGCCCGCATCGCCGAGGAGGATCCTACGCTGAGGGTCGAGCGCCAGCCGGACACCGGCGAACTCCTGATCGCAGGGCTCGGCGACATGCATATCCTGGTGGCGATGGAGAAGATGGACCGCAAGTTCGCCGTCTCCGTCGATCTCGCAGTGCCCAGGGTGGCCTACAAGGAGACCATCCGATCCACCTCGAGGGTGGAGCACAAGCACAAAAAGCAGTCCGGCGGTCACGGCCAGTACGGCCACGTCTGGCTGGAGATCGAGCCCCTGCCCAGGGGCGGAGGGTTCGAGTTCCAGTCCAAGGTCGTCGGCGGCTCCGTTCCCCGCGAGTACATCCCGTCGGTGGAAAAGGGCGTCTCGAGGGCGATGGGCGAGGGCGTGCTCGCCGGCTTCCCGGTCGTCGACATCAAGACCACCCTCGTGGACGGCAGCAGCCACCCGGTCGATTCGTCGGGCATCTGCTACGAGATCGCCGGGTCCCAGGCCCTGCAAAAGGGCATCAAGGCGGCCGATCCCATACTCCTGGAGCCGATCATGATGCTTGCGGTGACGGTTCCGGACGACGCTGCCGGAGACATCATGGGCGATCTCAATGGGCGCCGGGGCCGCATCCAGAGCATGACGCCCCGGGGCGATGGCACGACGATGATCGAGGCCGAGGTTCCCCAGTCCGAGGTCCTGCAGTACGCGACGGACCTGCGGTCTCAGACCCAGGGCCAGGGGACCTTCACGCTGACGCTGGCACGGCTGGAGCCCGTGCCGGACCACCTGGCCGGCCGGATCGTAGAGACCCAGGAGCAGGAGGCCGCGGCGGTCTAGGGGGCCCCTTTGGGGCCGGAGGACCTGATCAGTCCGGCGTGCGCTGGCTGGTCCAGATCGTGTGGTAGTTCTGGCCCATCACGACCCGGGCAAGCTCGGCCTTCTCCTGGCGCATTAGCTCCTCCATGACCTGCGGCATGAACTCGCCGGGTGAGGGATGGCCCGCCTTGGCGAGCTGTTCAATCAGCTGCTGCCATATGCCGTGGGTCTCAAGGCTCTCGACGTAGCGTGGCCACCCGATCACCGACAGGCTGTGGCGGCGCGGAAAGCCGGGACGCAGCCTGCGGATCGCCCGCATGCGCTCCTGCGGGGAGGCCACCATCGGCATTATCTTTACCATGGGACCCGAGTGCTCCGTAGAGCGCAGGTCCACAACTAGCGACTTTCGGAACATCGGGAAGAAGATCGACAGCACCTCAGCCTCGCTGATGTCGATCAGGATCTCATTGACGTCTAGCTCGAAATCTCCCTCCATCAAGGGGCGTTCTCCAGGTGAAATTGGGCGGGCCGAAAAGGTCCTGGGCGGACCTGGCCCGCAGCCGACACTTCCATGTTACGCGCTCGGCGGCGAGATCGCCACAGCACGCCTATTCAGCCTCCTCTGAGATCGGTCACGGTCGCCAGGAACGCCGGTAGCACCGCCTTCCAGTCTCCGATGATGCCGTAGCGGGCCTCCCTGAAAATACTGGCCCGCTCGTCGGTGTTTACCGCGACGATGTTCTTTGCCCCGGTGCATCCCGCGATGTGCTGGCTGGCACCGGAGATGCCAAAGGTAATGTACAGATCCGGGGTGATCGTCTTGCCCGTGAGACCCACCTGGTAGGAGTGGTCTATCCATCCCGCATCGCAGGCCGCACGCGACGCCCCGACCGCGCCCCCGAGCGCCCCGGCGAGCTCGCGAAGCTGCTCAAAGGGCTCGGGGCCGCCGAGTCCCCTGCCCCCGCCTATGACGACCGCCGCCTCCTCCAGGCCGATGCCGGCGGCGTCCTGCCGCACGAGGCGGATCGACCTTACCCTGATGCGCCCCGGGTCGAGGGAGGGGCGCACGCTGGTCACCTCTCCCGACCTTGACGGGTCGGGCTCAAGGGGATCGTAGGCGTTGCCCCGGACCGTGATGACGGCGGGGCGGTCGTCCGGCAGCGATACCCTGGCGACGGCGTTGCCCCCGTACACCGGCCGCGCAGCCGCTAGCCGACCGTCTTCCTCGAGTCCGACCCAGGTGCAGTCCTGCGCCAGTGCCGCATCGAGCCGTGCGGCGAGGCGGGGCCCGATCTCGGACCCGACGTCGGTTCTCGAGACCAGGACCACCGTCGGCCGGTACTGGCGGCAGACCTGCTCGTAGCACTGCAGGTGGGCGTCACGACCGCCGGCCTCAATGTCCCGGGCGCCGTCGACCAGGAACGCGCGGTGCGCACCGGCGGCTATCGTGGCAGCTGCCGATTCCGCCCCGCCGATCACCACGGCGGACACCTCCCCTGCCAGGGCTCGTGCGAGCGCGATCATCTCGGCCGAGCCCTGCTCCAGCCGGCCGTCCTGCGCTAGCTCTCCGATCACCAGGGCCCGCTCGATCAGATCAGCCCCTCCTCCCTCAGCCTGAGAGCGAGCAGGCGGCCGGAGTCGGCCCCGCTTTCGCCCTCTATGAACTCGCACAGGCGGCTCGATTCCGGCACATACAGCTCGCGCAAATCGCACCTTGGCGCGAGGCGGTCCGGGTCGAGCCCCAGGTCCTGGGGACTCATCACCGTCGGCTGCTTTCTGCCGGCGGCCATGATTCCCCGAAGGGTCGGATACCTGGGCGGACCCAGCTCGTTGCTGACGGTGACCACCGCTGGAAGGTCGGCCTCGATTTCCTCGTATCCGGATGACAGTACGCGCTCTGCGCGCACGGCGCCGCCTTCGACGGTCACGTCCTGCGCGAAGGGCAGGCAGGCGAAATCGAGCATCTCGGCGAGGATGAGCGGGACCTGCGCGTTGTCCCAGTCAGAGGCCTGACGGCCGCACAGGATGAGGTCGGCATCGAGCACCCTGGCCGCCCGCGAGAGCACGTAGGCGGTGGCGAAGGCGTCCAGGTCGGCAAGCTCCGGGGCCTGCACCAGCACGAGGTCGTCTGCACCCATGGACAGGGGTTTTTTGATGACGTCCATCGCGAACCCGTCCCCCACCGAAAGGACGGTGACGCCGGCGCCCGTGGCGTCCTTGATCCGAAGGGCCGCCTCCGTGGCGTTCTCATCGAATCCGTTGACGACCGGCGGGACCCCGGGAGCCGCCACCACCCTCATCAGGTCTGGATCGATCTTAAATGCCGAAAGCGGGGTCTCGGGGTCGATGACCTGTTTGGCGCAGACGACGATCTTCACGGTGATCGGTCGGAAGGTAGCACCGGCCCCTGAGGGTGTCAAACGCGCCCGGCCGTCTGACCGAAGAGCCTTTTCAGCCGATCACAGTCCCGGGAGGGCGTGTGTGAAATGTAGAACAACAGTGCCACAGAGCGACTCGCGCCAGAGGCCGCGAGGAAGCCATCCATCGCATCGTGGTGCGGTCAATGGGAATCCTTCCCCGGTCCGTAGTGAGTGACCGGGCACCATAGAGAAAAAGATCACAACTGAAAAAGGCGGCGATTTCCTGAAATGAGCCTTGACAAAGTTTCAAACAATGTTTATCAATTGTCTAAATTTGGCACCTGTGGCGTTATGGCCGGTCAGACGGCCCGCCACACGGTTGGGGAGGGGCGCAATGGTCATCCAGGCCACACCGACTACATTCCGGCCGGCGATACCGCCACCGCCCGCACCGGCGCGGGTTGAGCCGCGCCCCAACACGGTAGCGCGACCGATACGAGAGCAGAGCGGCCACGACCGGTGCCCTCGCTGCTACGACGCCCTGGTAAAGGGATTTCAAGAGCCGGAATGCCTCAAGTGCGGCTACGTTGACTACGGCCACCAGGAACGGTCCAGCAACGGCCGTCCGAAGAATCTGGTAAGCGCCGGCGCCACCTACGTCCTGCGCTACGTGGGCGACTCGCCCCAGCTGGCGCACACGCTCACGTACGTACAGGCCGTGCGGCTGCGGAACAGGGCGGTCTACGAGGTGACCTGCCCGTTCTGCTCGACACTGATGGAGCAGTCATCCCTATCGGGAAAGCGCAGGGACATACGCGAAGAGCGCTTTAAGTGCCACCAGGGCCACAGGGTATCCCTTACGCCGGGTAAGAACCGCTCGCTGGGCTGGAAGTAGGGCCGCAGCCGAACTGATCAGGCCGGGGAGCCACGGGCTCTCCGGCCTTTTTTTCGCCCCCGGCCGCCCGTACACTTGCGCCTATGGCGAAGGTCGTCGAGCGCTGCGAGCAGGCAGGGGATGGGCACGTGTTCGTGTGCGACTTCTCCCCGCCGAGGGGTGGGGACCCGGCCCTGCTGTCCGGTGCGGAGGACCTTCCGGCGGACTTCATCTCGGTCGCGTACAACCCCGGCAGGTCCCCCAGGCTGAACCCTGTGTCCGGCGCGCACTGGATTGCCCGAAGCACGGGTAGGGACGTGCTGTTCACCGTCTCCACCCGGGACATGAACAGGATGGCCATCCAGGGCATGCTGCTCGGCGCCGACCTTCTGGGCCTTGAGAACGTGGTGGTCGTAAGGGGCGACCCTTACCGGGCCGGGGACCTGGGATGGGCGGTCCCCGTAGACGATTACCGGCCCACCGAGTTGATCGCGGACGTCAGGGGGCTCAATGAGGGAGTGGACTTCAGGGGTCTGAAGCTGAGGTCCCGCTCCGGCTTCTGCGTCGGCGCCACGATAGACCTGGGGATGCCGCTGCAGGGGCAGGTGCGCCTGACGCGCCGGAAGGTGGAATCGGGCGCCGAGTTCTTCCTGCTGCAGGCCCTGTTCGAGCCGTCGGTGCTCGCCCGCTTTGCCGAGGCCTACGCCGACGCCTGGGGCGAGGAGCTCGGCCGGCCTATCTTCTGCGGCGTTCAGGTGTCGGTGCCTGACGGCGTAACATTCGCGCGCCTGCCGGACTGGGTGACCGCCGCGATGGACGGGGGAAGGGATGGCGTTGACATAGCCGTTGAGCTGATCGAACGCTACGCTGAGGCCGGCTACAGGAACGTGTATCTTGTCCCCCCGATCTTCAGGGGAGGCCGCCGCGACTACGAGTCTGCGGCGCGGGTACTGCGGGCCTTCGGCCGTTGAGGCGTCCTGCCGAACGCCCCCGGGCGGACCGGGTGAGCTAGAGAGGAGAAAGATGTCTGTCTACGAACAGTTCGGTGTACCGACGATAATCAACGTTTCAGGGGCTTCCACCCGCGTCGGGGGTGCGCTGATGCCCGGTGTGGTGATCGACGCGATGGCCGCGGCGGCCGCGGAATCGGTCTCCATGGTCGAGCTCCAGGCGGGGGCCAGCCGCTACATCGCCGCCGTTACGGGTGCCGAGGCCGGCTACGTTACCGCCGGCGCATCGTCCGCGCTCACCCTGGGGGCCGCGGCCATAATGGCCGGGCTCAGCCCCGCTGCGATGGACAGGCTGCCCGACACGACGGGGCTGAGGAGCGAGTTCATAATCGCCCGCGAGCACCGCAACGGCTACGATCACGCCGCCCGCGTCGCCGGGGCGAGCCTGGTGGAGGTGGGAATGAACGAGGTCGTCGCCAACGCCGGGGTCCGCCGCACGGAGGCCTGGGAGTACGAGGCGGCGATCACCGAGCTGACCGCGGGCATCTACTACGGGCAGGGCCCGTCAAGCGAGCCCCCTCTTGCCGAGGTGGTCGAGGTGGCCCGCCGCCATGGCATTCCCGTGCTCGTAGACGCGGCGGGCGAGCTGCCGCCCAAAGAGAACCTGCGAGCGTTCATCGGGGCCGGCGCCGACCTCGTCGCCTTCTCGGGCGGCAAGGCGCTCCGCGGCCCGCAGTCGAGCGGGATACTGTGCGGCCGGCGCGACCTGATCGCCTCGGTGGCCCTCCAGCACCTGGACATGGACGAGTTCTTCGACATCTGGGATCCCCCCGGCGACCTGATCCCCAAGGGTGACCTGCCGGGCATCCCGAGGCACGGGATAGGTCGCGGCTTTAAGGTGGCCAAGGAGGAGGTGATCGGCCTGCTGGCCGCCCTCAGGAACTTCGTCGAGGGAGGGCTGGAGGGGAGCTTTGCCCAGCAGCGAGGCTATCTCGAGTACGTCGTCGACGGGCTCAGCGGGTTGCCGGTGGAGCCGGTGGTGGATGTACCCGAGGAGGGTTCGCCGGTGCTTCGGATAGGGCTGGACGAGCGGGCCATCGGCATGACGGCGTTCGAGGTCTCCCGCCGGCTCAAGTCGGGCGAGCCGCGTGTGTTCGTCCAGGAGGTGGGCCTGCCGTCCGGCGTGCTCACCGTGCATCCGCTCAACCTGGACCAGCCGCGCACCGAGTCGCTGACCGGGGCCCTGAGGAGGGCGATCTCCGGCTAGGCGGGCCTCAGCCGGTCACCGCCCCCTCGGCGGCCGATGAGACGAGCTTGGCGTACTTGGCGAGCACGCCGCGGGTGTATCTCGGGGCCGGCGGGGCCCAGGCCTCGCGCCTTCTGGAGAGCTCTTCTTCGGAAACGCGCATCGACAGGTCGCGGGTCTCGACGTCCATGCTGATCACGTCGCCGTCGCAAAGCAGGGCGATCGGGCCGCCGGTCATCGCCTCCGGTGCTATGTGCCCGATCATCGGCCCACGCGTCGCGCCCGAGAACCTCCCGTCGGTAAGGAGCAGCGTCGTCTCCCCGAGGCCGGCACCCATGATCGCACCGGTAAGGGCCAGCATCTCCTGCATGCCCGGGCCGCCCTTGGGACCCTCATACCGTACGACGATCACGTCGCCGTGCCTTATATGCCCGCCGGTGACGGCGTTAAAGGCCCCGCGCTCCGAGTCGAAGACCCGGGCGGGTCCCTCGTGCCGCAGGTGCTTTGTTCCCGAGACCTTCATCACCGCTCCCTCCGGGGCAAGGTTGCCCTTGAGGATGACCAGGCCGCCGGTGGGGCTTCGCGGGTTGTCTATCGGGTATATGACCTTGCTGTCGGGCCCCGCGCCGGTCCGCGCGTAGTCGTCGGCCAGGTTCTCGGCGAGGGTCCTTCCGGTAACGGTCATGCACTCGCCGTTGAGGAGGCCGGCCCTGAGCAGCTCGCGCATCAGCGTGGGCACGCCGCCCGCCTTGTCCATGTCGGGCATCACGTAGCGCCCGCCCGGCCGAAGGTCGGTCAGGTAGGGGGTGATCCGGCTGAGCCGGTCGAAGTCGTCGATCGACAGGGGAACGTCGGCCTCGGCGGCTATCGCGAGCAGGTGCAGGACGGCATTGGTCGATCCCCCCATTGACAGCACCACCGTTATGGCGTTCTCGAACGCCTCCCTGGTCATGATGTCTCGCGACTTTATGTCCCTTTCGAGCAGCGCGTGCATCGCCTCTCCCGCGCTGTGCGAGGCCTCAAGGTTGCGCGGGTCGACGGCCGGTATGGATGCCGTGCCCGGCAGGGCCATGCCCAGCGCCTCGATGGCCGAGGACATGGTGTTGGCGGTGAACATCCCCGAGCAGGCGCCCTCGCCGGGGCAGGCCACCCTCTCCATGGCGATCAGCTCATCCAGGGTGAGATCTCCCTGCGAGTGGGCCCCGACCGCCTCGAACATGTCCTGGATGTTGATGTCCTTTCCCAGATAGTTGCCCGCCAGGATCGCCCCCCCGTACACGAAGATCGACGGCACGTTCAGCCTCGCCATAGCCATCAGCGCGCCGGGCATGTTCTTGTCGCAGGCCGCGACCACCACAAGGCCGTCCATGCTCTCACCGAACACGACCGTCTCGATCGAGTCGGCGATCACCTCCCTGCTTACCAGGGAGGCCTTCATGCCCTCGGTCCCCATCGAGATGCCGTCGCTGATGGTTATCGTCCCGAACAGGAAGGGAACGGCCCCCCCCGCGCGCACGCCCTCCTTGGTCGCCCTGGCGATCCGGTCGAGGTGTACGTTGCAGGGCGTTACGTCGCTGGCCAGGTTTGCAACCGCCACGAAGGGCTTTTCGAAGTCCTCGTCCGTAAGGCCGGCGCCCCGCAGCATGGCCCTGGCCGGCGCACGGTCCGCGCCGTCCACCTGCACGGCGCTGTGGCGCCTAAGGTTGGTCTTTGTGATGGTCATGGAAAAGCCTCTCCGGTGCGTATGGACACCGAGACCAATTATATCGCCGCCCCGGCCTCCGTCCTGGCCGCCCTGCGCTGGGTGATGATGTGGTTGGCCACGAATACCAGGCCGCCGATGGCGATCACGCTGAGCAGCGTTATCGATCGGTCGAGCACAGCCACCGAGGCCGCGTCCGCCTTGGGCATGCTGAGCACGAGAAGTCCGGTCATGCCGGCCTCGACCGCGCCTATCCCCCCGGGGGTCGGCACCGTGCTGAGCACGGCGTGGCCCAGTGAAACGAGCAGCACCATCGGGATCGACAGCGACAGATCGAGCGCCTGGACCACGAAGTACAGGCGGGCCGCCTCGAGCGCCCACCCGGTCACGCTCAGGGCCGCCAGCAGGGGCAGGTTGCGGGCCTCTATGCTGCCGAGGCTTCCCTGGTGAAACTGGCCGTAGATGCGCTCCAGTGCGCTCGGGAGCAGCCTTGCGAGCCTGAGCCCGAAGAATCGCATGGCGACGAGCAGCGCAAAGAAGACCGCGGCGGAGCCGGCGGTCGCTATGACCAGGTACCTGAGTATGGCGTTGTCGGTGGTGACCGTTGCAGCCAGCACCGCGGCCACGATCATCAGCGCCACCGTGGCCATGTCGAGCATCCTCTCGGCCAGCAGCGTGCCGAGACCCCAGTAAAAGCCGCCCTTGGTGTCCTTGGAAAACACCCAGGCGCGGTAGGCGTCGCCCAGCCTGAGCCAGGCTATCGTGTTGACGAACCAGCCCATGATGATGAGCTGGGCGAAGCGCAGCGTCGAAGGAAGGCGTATGGAGTCTTCGGGCCTATCAGCGCTCTGGGCGGCGCTGCGCGCCAGCAGCCTCCAGCGGTATCCGCGGAACAGAAAGCTCAGGTAGTAGAGGGCCAGTGCCAGGACGAAGGGCCAGGGCTTCATCTGGCTGACGTTTTGCCAGGTGTCCGACCAGTCCAGATCGATGCCCGAGGCCAGGAAGAATATGAACGCGCCCGCCACCCCAAGCGAGAGCAGGGTCGGGAGGGAGAATATTCGTCGACGAAGGATCGACGGCAGGTCTGCGCTGGCGCTCGAGTCCGCTGAAGAGAGAACGAGGCCGACGAGTCGGGTTATTCGCATTGGGCATGGGCCATTCTACAGCGGGCGCCTTCCGGGCACCCCCTCGCGCCTGGGAAAGCACGCGGGAGTGGGTGTGCGCTTGGGGACCACGACCAGGCGCGCGTCCCTGCCCTCGCCGATTATCGCAGGGTCGACCCTGACGACCCTCGGCTCCCCCGCGCCGGTGGCATCGAGCGCACGGGCGGCTCCGCCCAGCTCGGCCTCGGCCTCCCTTCCCTTGTAGCCGACGAACAGGCCGCCGACCCGGCAGAACGGCATCGCCAGCTCGATCAGGGTGGACAGCCCCGCAACGCCCCTTGACACCACGATGTCGAAGCTCTCGCGCACCTGCGGAAGGTGCGCGGCCGACTCGGCCCGGTCCCGGATCACCTCGAGGTCGCCCAGCGCCAGCTCGGACCTTACCCTCCCGAGGAAGCCCGCCTTTTTGCCGGTGGCCTCAAGGAGCGTCACCCGGCAGCCCGGCAGCGCGATCGCCAGAGCGACCCCGGGCAGCCCCGCTCCGGAGCCGACGTCAAGCACGCGCGAGCGGGCGATGAGGTCCGGATCGACGGCGGCGGCGATGGTGAGCGAGTCAAGGAAGTGGCGCGTCCTTATCTGGTCCGGGTCGACGATGGCGGTCAGGTTCGCCCGCCGGTTGCCGTCGACGATCAGCTCAAGGTAACGCTCGAACGCCTCCACCTGCTCGGTGCCCAGACGGACCCCGAGTGCCGCCGCGCCCGCGACGAGATCGGTCAGGGGACTGGCGCCCCGGAGCGGGCCGTGGCGCCGGTCCTCCCGCCGGCCGGCGCGAGCGAACTGATCACGGTGAACAGGTTGAACGCGAACATGGGGCCGCTCGGGATGTGCAGGGGCCAGAGCAGCAGGCCCAGCGGGCCGACCGCCGCAACGGCCCAGGCCGTCCTCGCGCCCACCGCCCCGGATCTCCTGAGCCCCAGCCCGTACGCGGTCATGCCGACCTGCGCGGTGACGACGGCGGGAAACTCCACCGCACCGTAGAAGATCGACTGAAGGGGCGAAAAGCCCACGCTCGCGCCGTTCCCGGACCCCGCATAGTACGAGCCCAGGTCGCCCACCAGGGCCACGCCGAGGGCCGCCATGGTGAGCCAGAATGCGCCCCGCACCCAGAGCGTCGACCAGCGTCCGTTCCGCCCCTGAAAGCAGTACAGCCCTGCCATGGCGCCCAGATAGGCGGGGAAGAACAGGCGGCCTGCCAGCAGGTATGCGTCCGACCCGGCGAGCCACGTGGCCATCACAAGAGGGGTCAGCAAAAGGCCGAATCCCCCGCCGGCGAGGGCAACGATGCGCAGGTAGGACGATGGGATCGAGCCGGGTCCGATGGTCACCCCGACAGCCTAATCCGAGTCAGCACGCCGTGCCAAGACCGTGCGTTTGACATGGTGTCGGCGCGGAAATAGACTTTGCGCCACAGAGCTATAGATCACATTCACCCGGGGGAGCCCACTAGGGCTGAGAGGCCGGCCGAAGGGCCGTCGACCCCTCGAACCTGACCTGGATAACGCCAGCGTAGGGAGCGGAAACCACTTTGGCATCGCCGCGCCGGCCCGGTCAACGAGGGACCCGGACAGAGGCGGTGTTTTTTTGTCGGACGGTTCGCTGGCGATAGTCCTGACCCTGGTCACCTCGGTCGTCTTCGTGGCCGTTGCATACCTATACTCGGCCAGGAGGCGCCAGAGCGTCGACGACTTCGTCGTCGCCCGCAGCAGCGTCGGAGGCATGCTCGCCACCGCGACTCTCGTGGCCTCGGCGATGGGGGCATGGATCCTGTTCAGCCCCGCCGAGACCGGGACCTGGGCCGGGCTGGTGGGGCTGATCGGCTACAGCCTGGGGTCGGCCGCACCGATAGCGGCGTTCGTGGTCCTCGGCGCACGCATGAGGCGGCTGATGCCCGAGGGCAGGTCCCTCACCGATTTCGTGTGGACCAGGTACGGCCCGCTGACGTACCTGGCGTCGGTGGCGGTGATCGTGTTCTACATGTTCATCTTCCTGGCGGCGGAGATGACCGGCATAGCCCTTGCCGCGCGACTGATCGGAGACACTCCGCTATGGGTGACCGCGCTGATCGTCGGTGCGATGACCGTCGGGTACACGGCCTATGGGGGTCTCAGGGCCTCGGTCATTACGGACGGGGTGCAGTTCATGCTCATCATCCCGCTGCTCGGGGCGGTCCTGATCGCCCTGCTGTTCCTGCTCGACGGCTTCGGCCCGGCCATATCCAGGGTCGGCGAGGAGGCGGGGCAACTCCTCTCGCTTGGCCACGGCCCCGGCATCGAGTTCGCGTTCACGCTGTTCATCGCCGTCTGGGCAGCGAACATGTTCCACCAGGGATTCTGGCAGCGGATATACACGGTCAGGGACGAACGGTCGCTGAAACTGGGGTTTGCCGCGGCCGCGGCCGTGGTGATCCCGATGGTGATGCTGGCGGGCCTGCTCGGCATCGTCGCGGTCGGACACGGTTCGGCCGACGAGCCGTCGGTGGCGCTGTTTTCCCTGGTCCTGGACGCGATGCCGAGATGGGCGTGGGCGGTGGTCCTGGTCGCCGGGCTGATGCTGGTGATGAGCAGCATGGATACCCTGCTTAACGGCATAGCCTCTGCGGTGACCTCGGACCTTGCGCGGTTTCGGCCCGCGTGGTCGGGTTCGCGATTGCTCCGATCATCCAGGTTGGTGACCCTTGCGGTCGTGATCCCGGCGATCGCCATCGCCTCTCAGGGCTACAGCGTCCTGTACCTGTTCCTGATTGCGGACCTGATCTGTGCGGCGGCGGTCGTGCCCGTCTTCTACGGGCTGTACAACAGGCGCCTGTCGGACGGGGCGGCGGCGGCGGCGTTCGTCGCCGGGGTGGTGGTCGGCGTGCTGTTCTTCCCCGCCTCGGACTTCAGCGCGTGGAACCCGATCCCCTGGTCGGGCAAGACGCTGGTGAGCTTTGCGACCGCCCTCGGCGCATCGACCGTAGTTGCACTGGTGGGCGCCCATCTGCTCGGCAGCCCGCGGCAGGAAAGCGGATTCGATTTCGGACTGCTCGCCGCAAGGGTGCGGGCGATAGGAGATTGATCATGGCCGGCTCTTTCACACGCGATCTCAGGGCCAGGCACCGGCCCGCATGGGAGCGGGTCGTTGTCCACCCGTTCGTCCTTGAGCTGGGGGATGGCACCCTGCCGCTCGAGAGGTTCCGCTTCTACTTCGTCCAGGACTACATCTTCGTAAAGGACCTGGTGTCGGTGATGGGCATGGCCATCGCCAAGTCACCTGACCTGGGCGCGGCCAGCGCGCCGATCAACAGCTTCCTCAGCGGGGTGCTCAACCCGGAAAACGACCTTTTCCTGAGGGCGCTTGGGACCCTGGATGCGACCGCCGAGGAGCTCACCGCATCGGTCGCGTCTCCGGCCACGCAGGGCTTTTGCGACTTTGTCACCCGCGTGGGGCACGAGGGTACGTTCGACGAGATCATCACGGTGCTCTACGTGACCGAGGGTACGTATCTTGAGTGGGCCACCAGGCTGATCGAGGCCGGCAGGGTGCCCGGCAGCGGGTTCTACCGGGAGTGGATTGACCTGCACGGGCCCGCCGCGCTCGGCGAGATAGTCGACTGGATGGGCGCGCACCTGGACTCGATTGCGCCCGGGGACCGCTCGCCGCGCACCGACTGGCTGGTGCGCACCGCGCTCGCCTACGAGCTGATGTTCTGGGAGCAGGCCCAGACGGGCGAGGGCTCGCAGTGGCCCGCGTGAGCAGGCCGCGCATCCTGACCGTTGCCGGCTCGGACTCCGGCGGGGGTGCCGGGATACAGGCGGACCTTAAGACGTTCGCGGCCCTTGGCGCCTACGGCACCTCGGCCATAACCGCCGTTACCGCACAGAACACGCTGGGCGTAACCGATGTCCTGGAGGTGGACCCGGCCACGGTCCGCGCCCAGATCGATGCGGTCATGGATGACATCGGCGCCGACGCCGCAAAGACGGGGATGCTCTTTAGCGCGGGGATCATCGAGGAGGTGGCCAGCGGACTGCGGCGCCACGGCGTCGGCCGGCTGGTCGTCGACCCGGTGATGGTCGCAACCAGCGGGGCGAGGCTGCTCAGACAGGACGCCGAGGAGGCGCTGGTCCGCCTTCTGATCCCTGCGGCCAGCCTGATCACACCCAATGTCCAGGAGGCCGCGGCGCTCGTCGGCCGGCCGATAGAGACGATAGACGAGGTGCGGGAGGCCGCGCGGGAGATAGCCGGAATGGGCGCGCGCGCCGTGGTGATAACCGGGGGGCCTGACGGCGGTCCGGCGACGGATGTCCTCCTGGCGGGAGGCGAGATGGAGATCTTTGCCGGAGAGCGGATCGAGACCCTGAGCACGCACGGGACCGGCTGCACCTTCTCGGCGGCGGCGGCGGTAGGCCTTGCCAGGGGCATGCGGACAAGGGATGCGGTGGCGACGGCCAAGCGCTACGTCGCCTCCGCCATACGCGCGGCCTACCCGGTGGGGTCCGGGCACGGTCCGGTGGACCATTTCCACGGGCTGGCCGGGGGCGGCGTGGGACAGCAGTGAGCGGCTGTGCGGACCGGCCGCGTTTCGTTGAACGGGGGTTTGGCCGCCGCTATAATTGCGGCGGCTCGCGGTGGATGGCACGGCGGGCCGTGTGTGCGACTTTTAGGAGGTCCGTATGGACTCTAAGGACAACGAAGGTTCCGGCAGCTCCCGCAGGGAGTTCCTGAGGAAGGTCCCCATGGGGCTGTTGGGCGTTGCGGCCCTTATGACCGTGGGCGGAGGCCTCTTCGGCCGCGCCCGCCAGCGGGTCGGCTTCGGGCCCGACTCGATCTTCCGCCCGCGCGACGGCGGGCCGTCGGAGGTATAGACGGTGATGCAGATGGTCACGCGGCCGGGAGCCCTGGTAGTCCAGGCGCGTCCCTGGGCGCTGCTCGGAAAGCCCGGTCCCTCCCTGCTCGAGGCCCTCTACCCGGGGGCCAACTCCGCCCACAAGCTGGCCGTCTCCCTGGCGCTGGTGGGCGTACTGGTAGGGCTTGCCAGGGCGCGGTTCTTTTTGCCGGACAACCCCGTCCCCATCACCTTCCAGACCTTCGGGGTGCTGATGATCGGCGGTGTGCTCGGCTGGCGCTGGGGCCTTTTCTCGATACTCGTGTACTACTTTCTGGGCATGGCCGGCGTGCCCGTATTCCAGGGCGGCGGCAACGGCTGGGCATACACCGGCGAGGGGGTAACCGGGGGCTACCTGATCGGCTTCATAGCCTCGGCGTGGCTGGTCGGCTACCTCTCGCAGCGGGGATGGAACCGCGGCAGGTCGATGTGGACGATGATCCTGGCGATGCTTGTCGTCTACGTGCCGGCCCTTTTGTGGCTCCGCTACGGGGGCTTTTCATGGCCGGCCGAGGGGGAGCTGTTCTCCGCCGGGATGTACCCGTTCATACCCGGCGACCTCGTAAAGGCGATGCTGGCGTCGGTGGCCGTGGGCTTCGGGTGGAAGATGGCCGATCGCCGGTCGGCCGAGCGGGAGTCAGCGGCCGAGACAGGCGACGGCTAGCGGCGGACGGCGGAACGGGCACGGGGATCGGCTGAACGTTCACCGGGACGGCCCGGGGCAAGGAGAGGCGCTTGACGGCACCGGGAATCGAAACGGCATCCCCGCTTAGGCGCCTTGCGGCCGTCTTGCTCGACTTCGTGCTCGTCCCTCTGACGCTCTTTATCGGATACATCATCTGGTGGCTCCTCGTCCTCGGTCGAGGACAGACGCCCGGCAAGCAGATCGTCGCCATCAGGGCCGTGCGCCGAAGCGGCGAGCCGACGGGCTGGGGCCTAATGTTCGTGCGCGAGGTCCTAAAGTGGCTGCTTCACGGCCTCGGCCTGCTGGGCCTGGTGGCCGACGGGATAGTGCTGCTGATGGACGAGAAGGAGCGCCGGTCCATCATCGACCGCGTCGTGGAAACGAGGGTGGTCTACGCCGATTGACCCGGTGCCTGCCGCTGAGGCCGCGGCGAGGCGTCAGCTAGCCTCCGACCAGCGTCAGGCGGCGGTCCAGGTCGTTCCAGGGGATCATTGCGTCCACCCAGCTGCCCAGGCGGTTGAGGTAGACGTTGGCGGCGTCAAGGATCTCCTTTAGCTCATCCGTCGATGCCGCCGCCGCGGCCGCCGCGGCCGCCTGGCGGATCAGGGTAGACGCTCCCTCAAAGCCCCACTTTGACAGTCGGTGGTCGGTGCGGAGCAGGTAGGCTGCCGCCACCCTGCCCGCCTGGGCGGCGGGCATCTCGTCGGCCAGCTCCCGGGCGACGTGCAGGTTCTCCGTGCCCCAGAAAAGATCGAAGTTCGAGTAGACCACGCACGGAAGGTTGCCCATCGGGGGCCGGGTGTGGGTGCGCATGGCGGCGACGTCGGCGGGCTCGGTCTCCCAGATCTCGGAGGTCGCCGCGCGCAGCGCGTCGGCGGCCGAGTTTCCAGCCGGCGCTTGCGCCGGCCCGGCCTCGGCCGCCGATGCGTCCTCCATGTTGATTGAGACCGGGAGCGTGCCGGCCTCAAGTATGCGCCTGCCGGCCGCGACCGCCCTGGCAAGGTCCTCGGGGACGACCCTGGCGAACAGGTTTATGTAGCCGAAGGGCATGATCTCCCCGTAGAAGAGGCACAGGGTCTGGCTGCGGGGATAGTAGCCGATGTCCCCCGGGTCGACGGAGGGCACCTGGTTCTCCCCGGGGGGGGCGTAGAACGGGAGCATGGCTATCGTCTCGTCGCCCGCGAACTTGGCGTTTACGCCGAAAGTGCTCGTCGGCATCGCCCGCTCGAACGCCGCGCACGTCTGCGGCGCGTCGCCGGTGAGCAGGAAGGCCCTGACGGTCTCACCGGCCATGTGTATCTCGAATATCTTGTCCATGGGGTAGATCGCTCCTGTGGTGGCTGAGGTAGACGTTCGCCGGCGCGGGGCCGTGCGGCGGCCGGGGTGAGGCCGGTCTCTTCTAGTAGACCTTGTTCGAGCCTACCAGGGGCACGCCGCTCATGGCCGAGGCATCCACCGTAAGGGCCCGCAGGTCCTCGGGCTCCAGGTTGTGGATGTCGCGCTTTCCGCAGGCGCGTGCAAGCAGCTGGATCTCCAGGGTCAGGGCATTGAGGTAGTTGAACACCCGGTCGGCCGCCTCGTCAGGGTCCAGCCTTGCCTCCAGGTCCGGGTCCTGAGTGGTGATGCCGACCGGGCACAGCCCGGTGTGGCAATGGTGGCAGGCGCCGGGACTGGTGCCGAGCCGCTCGTAGTCCTCGGTGTAGATGGGCTTGTTGCAGTTAAGGGCGATCAGCGCCGCGGTGCCGATCGACACGCCCTTGGCGCCCAGGGCCAGCGCCTTTGCCATGTCCGCACCGCTGGACAGCCCGCCCGAAACGACCAGGTCGACCTCTTCCTCAAGCCCGAGATCCTGAAGGGCGCGGACCGCCTCGGCGGTCGCCGGCATGGTCGGTATTCCGGTGTGGTCGAGCTGCAGCTCCGGGGAGGCGCCCGTACCGGCCTCCATGCCGTCTATGACGATGACGTCGGCGCCGACCTTTGCGGCCAGCTTCACATCGTCCGTCACCCGTCCCGCGCCCAGCTTTATGAACAGCGGAACGCGCCCTTCGGTGACCTCCCTGAGCTCCTCCATCTTTATCATCAGATCGTCCGCCCCCATCCAGTCGGGATGGCGTACGGGGCTGCGCTGGTCGACGCCCGGAGGCAGCTCGCGCTGGTTGGCGATGACCTCCGAGACCTTAAGGCCCAGCAGCAGCCCTCCCGTTCCAGGCTTTGCGCCCTGACCGATGACGATCTCGAGTGCATCGGCGGCGCGCACGTGGTCGGGGTCGAAACCGTAGCGGCTGGGAAGGACCTGGTACATGAGCATGCGCGAGGCCTCGCGCTCGGCAAGCAGCATTCCGCCGTCGCCGGTAACCGTCATGGTGCCCATGCGCGTGGCGGCCCTGCCCAGGGCCACCTTGGCGCTCGCCGAGAGCGCCCCGAAGCTCATGCCCGATATGTAGATGGGCGTCTCCATCCTCAGGGGCTCGGATGCGTGCCTTGCGCCGAGCACGGTCTCGGTGCTGCACTTTTCCCGGTAGCCCTCCAGGGGCACGCGGCTCATGCCGGAGGTTATGAACGTCAGGTCGTCGAACGAGGGAAGGCGCCTCAGCGTGCCGAAGCCGCGGATCCGGTAGCGGCCAAGCTCGGCCTTGGCCTGAATGTCCTCGACCACCTCGGGACCGTAGAAAAAGCTCTCGCGGATGAGAGGCCTTGCGTCCTCCGATCCGCCGTTCGCCGATCCGCCGCCTGTCACGATGCCGTCCTCCCTTTGCAGATCACAGTGCGGTCCGCCAGAGCCGAAAGTCTCGCTTGTTGAAGTTGTAGAGGCGCTTGTCAGAGACGATCTTTCGGAACTCGGCGGCCCCGGGTGCCCCGGCCACCTGGTAGCGGCCAAGCAGTTCGGTAAGCTCGGCCGCGTCCTGCTCGCTGAGGTCGTCGAACTTGGAGCCGTTGCCGAAGTCGGCGACCCGGCCGCGCACGAACATGCGGCCCTCGTATATCGAGTCGGCGAAAGCCTCCCCGGTGTCCCCGCACACGATCATCACGCCCCTCTGGTTGACGAAGCCCGACATGTAGTCGACGGACCCGCCGATCACGATCGCACCACCCTTCTGGGAGATGCCGGTGCGGGGGCCCGTGTTGCCGTGGACCACCAGGGTGCCGCCCCTTATCGCCGCTCCGGCGGCCGCGCTGGCGTTGCCCCGCACCACGACGCTGCCGGACTGCATGTCGGAGGCGACCGACCAGCCGGCGTTCCCGGTGACCTCTATGTCGGCCAGCTTGAGCATGCCGCCGCAGTAGTAGCCGACGTTGCCGTCTATGGTCACCCTGCCGGGCTGGTTGAGCCCGACCGCCAGGTTGTGGCGGGACTCGGAGTTGGTGACCAGCACCTCCCCGTCGGCCGTCAGGCCGGCGCGTATGGCGATGTTAACTTCCCGGAGGCTCAGGCCCCTGGCGTCTACCGATGCCACGTGCCCACGGCCCTCGCGGTCGGTTCGTAGACGCGGGTCTCGCTCGTTATCAGGTGCCCGAGGGCGACCTCTTCGGAGGCCATCGCGACAAAGCCCTCGTCCTCTGCGACGACCAGGGGCTTTGTGGAGAACCGGTCCTTGGCAAAGCCGATGCCGTCCCGCGTGGTCACAAGGTAGGTGAACGTGCCGTCCAGGCCCTCGATCGAGTCGGACAGCGCCTCCTCGAGCGTGGCGCCCGCCCGCAGGCGGTCGGCGATGAACACCGATATCACCTCGGAGTCGTTGGTGGTAAGGAACTCATAGCCGCGCCTCTGCAGCGAGCGACGCAGGTTGTTGTGGTTGGTCAGCTGCCCGTTGTGCACGACGGCGATGTCGGGGAACGGCCTCGCCCAGAAGGGGTGCGAATAGCAGATGTTGACGATGCTCTCGGTGGCCAGCCTGGTGTGGGCCAGCCCGTGGGTGCCCTCGAAGCCGGCGACGTCGTAGACGGTCATCTCATCGGCCGGGCCGACGTCCTTTACGATCTCCATCGCATTGCCGAGACTCAGGACCTCGGCCCCGGTCGCCTCGATCGCGTGCGTGATGTCCATCATCTGCTCGAGGTCCGCCGTGTCGGCGACGTCGCTGATCTCGATGCGGGCTATGTTGCCCGTGTACCTGACGCCGGCAACGGAGGCAACCTCGCCCACCCGCTCTCGTATCTCAGAGAGCCTGGCCTCGGCGCCCGCGCCGTTGGTCGGGCGGTCCCTCCTGAGGTGGACCCTGAGGGCAAGGTGCCCGGCGGGCAGGCCGCCGTAGAGCGCGAGGCCGGTCGAATCCAGGCCCCGGCTCCCGAGGACCGTGGCCATGTCGGTTAGGCACCTGCCCAGGGGCGCCTGTCCACCGCCGTTCTTGAACATGAACCCGGCTATGCCGCACATGGATTTCGCTCTCCTCCTGGCCCGGACGGGCTCGAAAGGCACTAATCAGGCAGTCTATGGCCGTGGGCGGGGCCAGTCAATACGCCCCGCGGCGTGCTAGACTGTTCGTATCGGTTCCGCGACCCGACGGCCCGTCCGCCTGCTAAGCGGCTTTTTGTAAAGTCTCTGTGAGGTTTGGCGGCATTGGCCGGCGTTCTGACCCGAATAAGGACGTTCAGGTCCTTCCGATACGGTGATTTCCGTTTGCTGTGGGTTGCCAGCGTGGGCACCTCCGGCGGATTCTTCTTCCAGCAGGTGCTCATCGGCTGGCTCACCTACGACCTGACCGGGTCGGCCTTCCTGACCAGCGTCGCCCTCGGGCTCGACACGCTCCCGAACCTGATCGCAGCGCCGCTCGGGGGGGTCCTGGTCGACAACCTGGACCGGCGCAAGGTGCTGGCCATCGTCCCGGCCTACCAGTGCGCTCTGAGCGTGGCGTTCGGCCTCGTGATCCTGCTCGGGATCGTCGAGCCCTGGCACATCTTCGTATTCGTCCTGCTCATGGGCTTTTCCTGGGTGATCATCGAGCCGGCGCGCATGGCCATCATCCCCGGAATCGTGGGAGAGTCCAGGCTGGTCAACGCCTTCTCGCTGGTGCAGCTGGCGTTCAGCACGACGAGGATGCTGGGTCCGCTCGTGGGCGGGATCGCGCTGGCGAGCATGGGCCCTGCCGCGGCCGTGTTCGTTGCGGCGGGCTCACAGTTCGTGGCGATGCTCATGGGCACTGCGATCCGCACGAGAAACCAGACCCAGTCCAGGGTCACCCTCGGGACCGCGCTTTCCGGACTCGCCGGCTCGTTCCGCCTGGTGAAGGACACCCCGATCGTTCAGGCGATGCTGCTGATGGCGCTGATCGGTCCGCTGGTGGTCGTCCCGTTCTCGAGCGGACTGATGCCGGTGTTCGCGGCCGAGGTCTACGAGGTCGGTCCCGCACGGCTCGGGGCGCTCCTGGCCCTGATCGGGGCGGGATCGATGATAGGCACGATCGTCCTGGCCTCCATGGGGGACATACCGCGCAAGGGATATGCCGTAATGGCGGGGGTGCTCACCGCTGCGGTCGGTCTGGTGCTGATGGCGGTCGCGCCCTCCTTCTCCGTCGCGGTGGTGGCCGCGCTGGTGGTGGGGATGGGCTTTACGAGCGCACAGACGCTGGTGTCCTCGCTCCTTCAGAGGGTGGTGCCCAGCGACTACCGCGGGCGAATCTCCGGCATCTGGATGATGACCTGGGGAACGGTGGTGGGAGGGGGCCTGGTGGCCGGCGCCCTAGCGGGCCCCCTGGGTGCGCCCCTGGCCGCGCTGGCGGGCGCGGGCATGGCCGCCGCCGCGGTGGTGGCGGTCATCGCCTCCTACCGGCCCGTGCGTGGGCTGGTGTAGGGTCGTTTCAAAGGTGCCTGGCAGATCTCCGTGTCCCTTCCCAAGGAGGATCGTCGGTGGCCAGTCAGGGAGAATCAGCCGATGGGCTGCCACGGGGACGGTGTGACCCTCTACAGGACCAGCCCGGCGAGTGATGATCTTGCGCAGCGCCTCCAGATCGATGCTCCACGAATACCGTGATCTGGGACAGTCTGAAACATGGCGATTCAGGGGCGAAGTTCCAAAGCCCCCGGGATATCGATCGGGTCAGAACGTGGCCGCTGGGGAGTTATATGGAACGGAGATGCAACGGGTCCGACGAGTCATGTACCTGACCTGGACCCCGTACTTATCTTTACCGTTACTAACTGTGTACGTTACTATCACTAACAGTGAACCGGTTCAGGGATGATGACGCTCAACGACTCTTTGCCGGGCAGTCGGTCCGGCGTTTGCCACCCGATATCCAGCGCCGGGCGCGGATCAGATTGCAGCGTGTGGCCGCTGCCGCCGTGCTGGGAGACCTCAGGGTGCCGCCCTCACACAGGCTCGAGGCCCTGAGGGGAGCTCGTAAGGGTCAGCACAGCATCCGCATAAACGACCAGTGGCGCGCGTGCTTCATCTGGACCGATCGGGGTGCGATGGAGATCGAAGTCACCGACTACCACTGAGGAGGGACCCAATGACTATCGCCGAACCGATCCACCCGGGGGAGCATCTGTCCGAGATCCTGGATGAGCTGGGCATCACCCAGTACCGACTGGCCAAGGCGATCGGGGTGCCCCAGGTACGCATCCACGATATCGTCCACTGCCGCAGGTCCATCACGGCGGACACGGCTCTGCGAATCGGGCAGGCACTGGGGATGACTCCAGATTTCTGGCTGAACCTTCAGCGCATGTACGACCTCGACGTCGCCCGGTCCAGGACCGACGTCAGCGCTATCGAGCCGCTCGTCGAGGTGCCCGCCTGATTCGTTGGAGGACGACGCCGGGCAATTGTCTCAGGCGCTCTTTCGGCGCGGTGGTATACGGATGGGATAGGAGATGAAGCGATCTGTTGCTGCGAGTGCTTGCAAGGAGGACAGGTGGTCCGTGGCCCAGGCGCTCAAGGCGGATGTGGCCGGTCAGGGAGAATCGGCAGATGAGGCACTGATGAACCTTTCGGGGGCGTTGCCTCTTCACTCTGAGCCTCCCGTTCCGGCGGTAACTCCCGAGCTCGGCAACATCGAAGTAGACATTGCCACCCCCTAGGCCACTTTCCTGGCCGGGAGGTCACACGCAGACTCATGGCGGCGGGGGCCGCCCAAATCGGTCAGAGGGGAAGCCACGTCAAATCTAAGGGAGAACGGCTTATGCGCCCCCCCAAGGAGCCGGACTGATATACCTGCGTCACGGACCACCGATCCGGCCATTTGGGCAGCCCTGACGATACCGACAGTGATCTCAGGGCGTCCCAAATGGCACGGAGTGGCGGCTAGTAGATCTCCAGGTACTCGCTCTTTTCCCAGTCGGTTATGTGGGCGCGGAAGCGGGCGAGCTCATGACGTCTCATTACGGTGTAGACGCTGACGAACTCGTCACCCAGCATTTCGGCGAACTCCCGGTCGGCCTCAAGGGCCGCAAGGGACTCCTCGAGCGTGGCGGGAAGCTTGGTGTACTGGGGATCGTCCTCGACCGGACCGGCTGTGGGGTCGGGCGTGACGGCGGGGACGCCCTTCTGTAGGCCCAGCAGGCCGGTGGCCAGGACGCCGGCGACCGCAAGGTAGGGGTTGGCAAGGCCGGTCCCAAGGCGATTCTCAAGGTGGGTGCTGTCGTCGCGCGAGTTCTTGGCCCTTACGGCGGCGCTGCGGTCCTGGGGTCCCCAGCTGACGTTGGAGGGCGCGAAGTGGTGGGGCACGAAGCGGCTGTAGCAGTTGATGGTCGGCGCGAGCAGGGCCATCGACGCCGGGGTGTGATCGAGCATGCCCTGGATGAACTGGCGAGCCGCCTCGGACAGTCCGTCCGGGTCGTCGTTGTCCAGGAAGGAGTTTTCCCCCGTCGCCTTATCGGAGAGCGATATGTGGATGTGGCAGCCGTTGGCGGCGTCCTCGGGAAGGGGCTTAGTCATGAAGGTGGCGTTGTAGCCCATCTGGTGGGCGATGGTCTTTACCCCGTTCTTGAAGGTAAAGCCGTTGTCGGCGGCTGTGATCCCCGTCGCCGGGGCGAAGTTGATTTCGAACTGGGACGGGGCGTACTCGCAGTTGGCGGTGATGATATCGATGCCCGCCCGCGGCATCTCGGCCAGGATGCGGTCGATGAGGGGCACGTACCGGTTGCGCAGGGTGTTGAAGATGTGCAGGCCGCCGAAGTAGGGGTCCGGGTCGGGCTTTTCCGGATCGAACACGTAGAACTCGTACTCGAGCCCCACCTTGACCTCAAAGCCCATGGAGTCGGCCCGGTCCAGCAGCTGGCGAAGCAGCCAGCGCGGCGCGGCCCTGTGGGGCGTGCCGTCCTCCCACTCGCCCTCGCAGATCAGCCTGGCCGTGCTCTCCAGCCAAGGTACGTCCAGCGCGGTCCCCAGGTCCGGCCTAAGGAGCTGGTCGGCGTAGTTGACCTCCTCGTTGTAGAGCGTGTTCGGAACGACCGAGGAGGCGGTGTCGAGCGTGACCGTGCCCCCGTACATGTTAAGGCCCGCCGCGGCGTAGCTCTCGACGTGCGCCAGGGGGATGATCTTGGATCGGCTCACCCCGTGCATGTCGGGCAGCTCGAACTGGACGTGGGCGATCCCCCGCTGCTTCCATCCTCGTACTAGGTCCTCGATCGTGCTGTGGCTCCTTGCCATCTTCTCTGTCCTCCTGTGCTGGCGGGTGCCAGTTTAAGTCAAGCTCGGCCCGGGCGCCCTAGGTGCCCCTAGGTGAAGGTGAGGGCGCGGGCGGGATTGGCGATGAGGATCTTGTCGATCTGGGCGTCGCTCACGCCCATCTTCCGCATGCGCGGGACGATGTTGTCGATGATGTGGGCATAGCCCTTGCCGCCGTTGCGGCGCATGTGCCACTTTCTGCATATGTCGTGTGCGATGACGACCTGGTCCTCAAAGCCCTCCCCGAGCAAAAACAGTATCTTCTCGAGGCGCCCTCCGTCGTTCGGCATGTTTATGTCCGGGTCGACGAACGGGCCGGTGTTCTCCCAGCTGAAGATGTCGTACTCCAGGAAGCACCCCGTCTCGGCCAGGGTGCGCAGGGCCCCGGGATCCTGTATCGCCGTGTCCAGGTGGCCGATGATCACCCGCGCAGGATCCGCGCCGCCCTCCTCGAGCCGGTCGATGATCCCTGCGGGGGCCTCGTCCCCGACCCCCGAGTGGATGGTTATTGGCGCCCCGGTCTCGGCCTGGGCGCGGCCGGAGGCGCGAAGGACCTTCACCTCGTTGTCCGTAAGGGGCCAGAAGTTTCCGACCTCCCCTATGATCCCGCTCCTTACGCCGGTATCGCCCACGCCCTCGGTGATGTCCGCGATGATCTCCCGGGCGATATCGTCCTCGGTCCGCCGGTCCATGTCCGGCGGATGGGAGTACGTGACGTAGTAGCTTGAGCCCATGACGATGTTCAGGCCGGTCGCCCTGGCGATTCGGGCGAGCGCCAGCGGATCGCGGCCGATGCCTACGCTGGTGGTGTCGACGAAGGAGCCGCCGCCGGCGTGCCTGAACTCAAGGACCTCCTCGATCGCGGCCCGCTCGTCGAACATCCGGCTGCCGTCCAGGTGGTGGTTGTACAGGACGTCCGAGCGCGCCGTCATCTCCGGGTAGAAGGGAATGTCCTTAAAGCCCCGCAGGCTCGCGTGCTCGGACTCCTGGAAATAGCACGTGGTGTCAAGGAGCATGTGCTCGTGCATCAGGGTGACGCCGAGCCGGGCCGGATCGATCTGTCCCAGCACCGTCTGGACCATGCCCCTAGGGCCCCTTGCGTCCAATGCCCCTCCCCGGATGCGCTGTTGCCCTATGGCGGGAGCGGCGGTGGCACCGCCTCGCCGGGGCGTGGTCGTTTTAACACGGGGCAGGTGGCCCGTCAACTTCGGGTCGGCCGACCGGACAGTGGACGAGCCGGGGTCAGAGGGTCGCAGCGACCCTCCCGGAGAGCCCGGCCATCCAGCGCTCGATGACCCGGTCCGAAGAGCAGACAAGGGCCGAACGACCCATCATCGAGTAGACCCACCTGCGCGATACCCTGGCCCGTTCGCCCCCGGTGAGCCACCCTGGGCGGCGGGCGAGGATCGCCAGGGTCTCAAGGCCCATCAGGACCGGCCACAGCGCGGCCAGCCTCAGGCGGCGCTGACCACCCGGTATCGCCAGCACATAGCGCTGCGCCTCGCCGTAGTGACCCAGGGCGACCTTTATCCATTCGGTAAGGGCCGGCAGCGCCCTCTCTGAGTTGTCTGGATTGAGCAGGTCGGCCGGCGCAAGGCCCAGCTCCCCGAGCCGGTCGAGGGGTAGGTAGCACCGGCCGGCCCGAAGGTCGGCGGGAACGTCGCGCAGCACGTTGGTCAGCTGAAGGGCCTTGCCGAAGCGAACGCCCGTCTCGCTCATCGAATCGATGTCCCAGCCGGAAAGGGCAGGCGTGTGGGCCGCGCACATCTGCGTCCAGAAAGCCCCCACGCAGCCGGCGACAAGGTACGTATAGCGGTCCAGCGCCGCAGCGTCCGCCAGGGCGGCGACCTTGCCCGGCTCGCCCGGCGGGAACGAGGACAGGTCCATCTCCATGCCCTCTGTCAGCGTTGTGACGACGCTGCGGATGCGCCCGCGGTCGGCAGGGTCCGCGCCGTCGAGCTCTTCCAGCAGCGCGATGAGCGAGCCCAGCAGGTCGGCCTCTGCCCGCGTTGCCTCGGCCTTGAGGACATCGGCCGCGATCGGCTCCAGGGCCCCGGCCGACCAGGGACCATTTATCTGCTCCCTGAGCGTGACCAGGTGTGCGAGGCGGCGGTCCGGCGGGATTGCGCGGGCGTCGGAGATCGTGTCCGCCGCCCGCGCCAGCAGGTAGGCGAGGCCGACCGGTCCCCGCAGCGGACCCGGCAGGACGCGGATCGACAGGTAGAAGGCGCGGGAGGTCCGCCTGAGCAGGCGGTCCAGGTCGATATCGGCGGCTACGGCGTGTACAGCTCCGTCTCGGCCAGTACGGTCTCGGCGATCCCGCTCTGGCCCCCGACCAGCAGGACGCGTCCGTCGTCCAGCAGCGTGGCCGTGTACCTGTAGCGGTCGAAGTTCATGTCGCCGGCCGACTGCCAGGCGTTGGTCTCCGGGTCGTACAGCTCGGCCGACTGGCGCTTTCCGACCCCTCCGGCGAGGAGCACCCGCCCGTCGGTCAGCAGCGTGGCCGTGTGCTCTGCGCGGGAGATCGACATCTCCCCCGCGGGCGACCAGGAGTTGTTCTCCGGGTCGTAGATCTCGGCGCTGGAGCGCTTGCCCAGCCCCCCTGCCACCAGGACGCGGCCGTCGGCGAGGAGCGTTGCGGTGTGCAGTGCGCGGCTCGTGCTCATCTCCCCTGCGGGCGACCATGCGTCGGTGCCCGGGTCGTAGACCTCGGCTGTGGCATGGTAGGGGCCGTCGAACTTGCCGCCTCCGGTCACAAGGACGCGGCCGTCGGCGAGCAGTGTTGCCGTATGCAGTGCCCGGCCCGCCTCCATCTCCGAGGTCAGCGTCCACTCCTCTGTCTCCGGGTCGTAGATCTCCGAGTGGGCCTGCTGCTGGAACGTTTTGCTCTTGCCCCCGGTGACTATCACGCGGCCGTCGCCAAGGACGACCGCGGCACCCTGCTCGCGGTGGCGGAGCATCTCTCCGGTGGGGCTCCACTCCCCTGTCTCCGGGTCCCAGACCTCCGCGGTCTTGTGCGGATCGAGCCGGTTGTCGTTGCCCCCGGCCAGGAGCACGCGGCCGTCTGGAAGCTCTGCGATCGTCGGGAACTGGCGGTCATCCTCCGTCGATCCGGTCCTCGTCCACCGCCCGGTCGACGGGTCGTAGATCTCGGCGGTTCGGTGGACGATGGGCCACTCGCTGACGCCCTTGCCGCGTCCGCCGACGGCCATGACCCGTCCGTCGGAGAGCTTGACCGAGGCGTGGTACTGGCGGTCGTTGTTCATCTCCCCGGTCAGTGTGAAGGTGCCGACGCTGTCGGCGGCGGCCGCGGGCTCTGTTGCACCGGTCTCGGGCGTGTCGCCGGGCTGGGCCGCCGGTGCTCCGCTGCAGGCGGCCGCGGCGATCAGGGCGGCCAGGCAGCCCGCCGCCAGAGCCAGGAGGCCAGGGGACGGGCGGGGTCGACCGCGAGCGTCGGTGGCAGGTGCTGACGGATCCTGCGAATCAAGGGTGGCTCCGGTGGTGAAGACGCCGGGTGACTCAGCGCCGTGTAAGCGCAATTTTTTTCTGCGAATCTGCACGGGACTGAGGAATTGTAACGGCTCGGGGCGCCCGGCGGGCACCCCGGACGAGTGGCGCGGTGCGCAAGCCGGTGGGTTGGCCCTTCATCGCCGGCAAGTCGCGATCCGGCTGCCCCCAAGGTAGCGCACCATGGCCGCGGCACCCCGCCGCAGGCCGGCTGGCCTGCCGCTGTGAAATGGACCGGGGTGCGGTCAGCTCGACGAGCGGCTCGCCAGCTCCGAATCAACCAGCAGTATGGCCGCACTGTTGGAGCCGGCCAGCTCCAGTCTGGCGATCACGGCCGACGCGGAGGCCTCTTCCTCCACCTGCTCGTCCACGAACCAGGCCAGAAGGTTCACGGTGGCGGTGTCGTCTTCGTCACGCGCGATAGCCAGGACATCGTTGATCGCCTTGGTGACCCTCTTTTCATGCTCCAGTGCGGCGCGGAAGGCGTCCAGCGGCTGTTCGTAGCCGTCTCCGGGAGCGTCGATGGAATCGAGGCGCACCCTGCCCATCCGGTCCTGGACGTAGCCGATGATCTTAAAGGCGTGGGAGAGTTCTTCCTCGTACTGAAGGCGCAGCCAGGCTGCGGCGCCGGTGAAATCGGCCTGTCCCATGTCCAGTGACATGCCCAGGTAGGCGTAGGCCGACTGCAGTTCGAGGTTGATCTGGTCGTTGAGGGCGGTCTCCATTCGGGTGCTCAGCATCGCCTGTCTCCTTAAGGTCTTTGTCTGTGCGGCAGGTGCCCGGTCACGCGGTCCTCGCCTCGCAGGTCCGTCCCGCAAAGCCCCCCGGAAGATCGGGGGACGAGGGCCCGCCCTGTCCGACACCATGGCCGGTTGTCATCGGATTGTCCTGCTCAGCTTACGAAACGCGTGCGGCGGCTTGGTGGATGGCCCGATGGGGGCGAAGAGCTGCAGGGGAGGCCGGCTCGCCGGCATGGACGATCAACGAAGCGGGCGGTCGTGCGGCTCACGGACGGTTGCCGGAACTCTTCCTGCAGCCGGGCCTGTACGCCCGGTATCTCCGGGAGCACAACCAGGTGCTAGTGCGCATAAATACATGTACTTAGTATACCCGTATTAGAAAAAGTAGATGGCATTTATACGATCGCTTACGCTAGACTAACTTGAGTCGGTCCGGAAAGCGCTCCGGTCGCGCCATATTACCACTGTCGGATCGCGTTATCCCGGGGTGCCGCAGGCCGCTCCGGGCGTCACGGGAGGCCGGTTTCAAGGAGTCAGCTAGATGCGGATCGTTCGATGGATCATGGTCGCACTCTCGGGATGCGCCCTCGTGCTCGGGGTAGCCTGCGGTTCGGGTCCCGGGGCCACCGCCACCCCGGCGGCGACATCGGTCGAGTCCGCCCCCAGGGAACAGAGCCCGGTCGTGATCGAAAAGCAGGTCACCGTGGTCGTGACCGCCAGCCCGGGACCTTCCGCGACGCCGGTCGTCGTCGAAAGGCAGGTGGAGGTGGTCGCAACCCCGACGGCGGGGCCGTCCCCAACGCCCGTGGTGATAGAGAAACAGGTGGAGGTGGAGGTGGTCGTAACGCCTACGGCAACTGCCACGCCACGCCCCGCCCCGACGGCCACGCCGGAACCGGAAACGCGCACCGTCACCGATGATTTCCGCCGGGAGGTCGAGATTCCGTACGCCCCGCAGCGGGTTGCGGTCACGAACGCCTGGATGGTCGAGGCGCTTATGGAATGCGGGCACGTCCCCGTCGCCCGTCCCGATATACCGCTGGAGTTCGTCTATCCGCCCGAGGCGCACGATATCCAGGTCGTAGCGGTGTCCCACGCGACGGGCCCCAACCTGGAGCAGCTGGCTGTGGCGGCGCCCGACCTGGTCATCACTTCCCCCACCTATGGCAGGTTCGCCGAGCCGATCCAGGCGGCCCTCGGGATACCGGTCCTGGTCTACGACGTGACCGATGTTCAGGGCGTGCTGGCCAAGATCGAGCTCTTCGGGGAACTGGTTGGGTGTGAAGAGACGGCCGCCGCTGCGGTATCGACACTGCGCGAGAGGATCGCCGGACAGACGGCGGGTCTGCCCGATCGGGGCCCCAGGGTATTCGCGATCTTCGGCACGGCAGAGGAGTTCCTGGCCTTTACCCCGGGCTCCTATCTGGGGAGCATGATCGAGATGCTCGGCGGGGACGTGATCACCAGGGGCGATCCCGCCTACGTCTACCGGGGGATCCCGGACCCGGCGTTTACGCCGCTCTCCCTTGAGAAGGCCGTCGAGAGAGACCCGGACGTGATCCTCGTAATGCGTCACGGCGGGCCGAGAGGGGTCCGCGAGGAGAGCTTCCGATCGCTGTTCTCGAATCCGGCATGGTCGGGCCTGCGGGCGGTCGAGGAGGGACGGGTGCACGAGGTGTCCGAGTGGCTGTACCTGCGCTACCCGGGCCCGCGCGTCGTCTGGGCCCTGCAGGAGCTCCGTCCGCTGCTGTACCCGGATGAAGGGCGCTAGCGCAGCGGGGGCGTGGCCCTGCCACTGACGGCGGTGAAGGCTGTGCGCCGCGCGGGCGGCCTGCCGGTTGGACGGCAGGCGTCAGTCCTCGCTGCAGGACTGGCCACGCTCGCCGCAGGGCTCGTCGCGGCCACCGTCTACGGGGCCGTGTTCGTGAGCCCATCGGAGGTGCTGGCGGCCATCGCGGGCGAGGCCGAGCGCGCGCCGCGCCAGATAGTCTGGAATCTGCGTGTGCCCAGGGCGGTGGTCGCGGGTCTTGTCGGCATGAACCTTGCGGTCGCGGGCGCGCTCCTTCAGGGTGCCATGCGCAGCCCACTTGCGGCGCCCACGGTGGTCGGCGTCACGGCGGGGGCGGGTCTGGCGGCGACCGTCGTGCTCGCGGCGGTGCCGGGTCTTCCCTTCTTCCTGCCCCTGGTGGCCTTCTTCGGCGCGGCGGCCGCCATGGCCCTCGTATATGTCCTTTCCTGGCAGCCCAGCGTGGGGACCTCCCCGGTCCGCATGGTGCTGGCCGGGGTGGCCGTAACGACGATGCTCGGCACCTTCAGCCTTGCACTGATGTCGATCTTCAGCGACCGCGTGCAGCCCGTCGTGCTGTGGATGGGCGGAACGCTCGCGGGCCGCAGCTGGGACCACGCCGAGATGATATGGCCGTACAGCCTCGTGGGATTGATAGGTGCGCTGGCGCTGGCCGGGCGGCTGGATGTGATGAGACTGGGCGATCAGACCGCAAGGGTGCTCGGAGTCCCGGCGGAGGCAACCCGGATCGCCGCCATGGCGGTGGCATCTCTGCTGGTGGCCTCCGCCGTGAGCGTAGCGGGCCTGGTGGGATTCGTCGGCCTGATAGTGCCGTTTCTGGCAAGGTCTGCGGGCGGGCACGGCCAAGCCTACATATTGGCCGCATCGGCCATTGGCGGGGCGTCCCTGATGGTCTGGGCGGATCTCGGAGCGCGCATGGTCATCTCGCCGCTCGAGATCCCCGTGGGCGTCATCACCGCGCTGGTCGGCGGCCCGCTGTTCGTGCTGATGCTCTACAGGATGCGGTACGTGGGAGGTGCGGAAGCCTGATGACCGATTCGGGACGGGGGTCCTCCGCGACCGCGCCCGGGAACGACGCCGCTCGCATCGCCGGCGTGTTCCTGCTGGCATCGGCCGCGGCCACCGTCGCGATGGTGATCACCCGGGTCGCTGCGGACGCGGACCAGCCGACGATGGCCGGGTCCCTCGGCGCGGTCGCCGATGGCAGGGCGATGTACGCGGCCTCAGCCGCAGCGCGGTGCATCTCCGGCGTAACGCTCATCGCCGCCGCGTGGCTTCTTGCCCGGACCTGGATCATCCGAAGCCGCCTCGGTACGCCGCTCGTACCGTATCTTCTCGCCTTATCCGGGGTCCTGACGGTGGCCTCTGGAGGCGCCGCGATCCTGATCGCCTCTTACTTTGCTCCCGGGGAGGCGGTGACGGTGCCGTCGTCGGTGGAGGCGGCGTACGAGCTGCGCTGGATCGTCGGCAAGGCGGGATTTGCCGTCGCCGGTGCCGCGCTCCTGGTGGCGGCCCGCTACCAGTGGCGGGCCGGATTCGCGCTGCGAAAGATCGCGCCGGCGTCCGCGGCGCTCGGCATCGCGATGCAGTTCATCTGGCTGGACGCGGCGACGCTGGTGCACCCGGTGGTGGGCACCGGGTTCTTCCTGTGGCTGGCGGCCGTCGGGTCGATGCTGGCGACCGGGAGGGTGGAACGGTACTTTGCGGAGACCTTCGGTCGTCCGCATCGTGGGACGTAGCGGCGCCCCGAGGTCCGCTGTCCGTGGTCGCAGAGATCGCACTGGAGAATGTGAGTGCCGTCTACGGCCGCCGCCCCGCGCTGAGCGGCGTCCGGCTCTGCGTGGGCATGGGCGAGATGGTCGGTGTGATCGGCCCAAACGGGTCGGGTAAGTCGACCCTGCTCAAGGTGATCGCGGGCCTGCTGAGACCCTCGGAGGGACGGGTCTACGTCGGGGGCAGGGCGCTTTCGGATCTCTCCCGGTCGGACCTGGGGCGCCGCATGTCGTTGCTCGTGCAGAGCCCGGTATGCCCCCCTGAGACCAGCGTCCGCGAACTGGTCGGATTCGGTCGCTACCCTCACGTCCGATGGCCCATGCGATTCGGGGTCCGGGACCGCGAGGTGGTCGACTCGGCTATCGAGGCGTGCGGCCTGTCCGGACTGGCCGAGCGCCGGCTGTCCACCCTTTCGGGCGGTGAGGTGAGGAGGGCCTGGGTCGCCATGTCTCTGGCCCAGGAGCCGCAGGTCATGCTTCTGGACGAGCCGGTCACGTTTCTGGACGTGGGCCACCAGATGGAGGTCATGGAACTGATCTCGGACCTCAACGAGCAGCGTGGCCTGACCGTTGTGGCGGTTCTGCATGACCTGAACCTTGCGGCCCGCTACTGCACCAGGCTGATCGCCCTCAGTCGCGGGCGCATCCACTCCGATGCGCCGGCCCCCGAGGTCATAAGGCCCGACGTGCTCAGGGAGGTCTTCGGCATCGGCGCCGTCGTGGGGCTGGACCCGCGGACGCATCGGCCCGTCTGCTACCCGTATCGCCTCGACGGACAGGCGGGTCCGTGAGCCCGCCGGATCAGGCCAGGCCCGCTACGGCTGTGACAACCGCTCCGGGGATGCAGGAACACCTTGACAAAGGCCCTTGTTTTTGTATGCTTATCCACTGGATATGGCTTAACTAAGCAATATACTTAGTATGCTCATGCGAATCTGCACAGTATATACGTACTGACTTCTGGGACGCACCGGCGCATTTGGGGGAAATTGACAGTGATAAAGAGAGCGATAGGCCTGGTAGCGCTATTGGCGCTTGCTGCCCTGGCGGCCGCCTGCGGTGGCGGGGGAGCGAGCGATGACCTCAGGGAGCAGGTGGTGCTCAACTACGCCGATGGCGTGCATGAGCTGTATTCGCGGAGCCTGACGTCGGCCATGGCCATGGACCAGGCCATAGACAGGTTCCTCGATGACCCGACCGTGGCGAGGCTCGAGGCGGCAAAGAGGGCCTGGCTCGTGGCCCGGGACGACTACGGTCCGACCGAGGCGTTCCGGTTCTACGATGGGCCGATAGACAACCCGGACGATGGTCCCGAGGGGCTGATCAACGCCTGGCCTCTCGACGAGGCATATATCGACTACGTCGAAGGGGACCCGGCGGCGGGCATCGTGGCCATGGAGGCAGAGTACCCGGTGATCGATGCTGCCCTGCTGGAGTCCCTCAACGAGCAGGGAGGCGAGGAGAACGTTTCCACGGGCTGGCACGCCATAGAGTTCCTGCTCTGGGGCCAGGACCTCAGCAACGACGGACCGGGCGACAGGCCCATCGAGGACTACACCACGAATCCCAACGCCGAACGGCGCGCCACCTACCTGCGTGTGGCATCGGACCTGCTCCTTACGCATCTTCAGGGGCTGGTAGATGCCTGGGCGCCGGGCCGTGCGGGCAACTTCAGGGCCGACTTCGTGGCCAAGGATGTCGACTCGGCCCTCAAGGACATCATCACCGGCATCGGCGAACTGAGCAGAGGCGAGCTCGCCGGCGAGCGCATGACCGTTGCCTACGAGGAGCGCTCCCAGGAGGATGAGCACTCCTGCTTCTCCGATAACACGGTCGCCGACATCGTCGGCAACGCCCGCGGCATACAGATGGTATACACCGGGGAGTACGTCGGGGTCTCAGGGCCCGGTATAGGTGATCTGATCGAAGCGGAGGATTCCGACCTGGCCGAAACGCTGAGTGAGCAGATCGTCAGGAGCGTGGCGCTCGCAAAGACGATCCAGGCCCCCTTCGACCAGCACCTGCGCGAGGGGGTGTCCGACGCCTCGGAGGGACGGCGATCCGTGCTGGACACGATCGTAGCGCTCGAGACGCAGACCGACACCATCGTCGAGGCAGCCCAGAAGATAGGAATATCCATCAGCGTGAGCTGACGCCCCATGCCCGGCGTCTGCTCACGCCCCTCCCGTAGCTTGACGCGGCGATCAGCGGTACCCTGGCCGTTGATCGCCGTGTCAGTTTTTGTCATGGCCCTGGGCCAGGCCTGCGGAGGCGGCGATTCCGATCCCGTATTCGGCGAGCTGCTCGGGGGCGAGACCACGGCCTTCAGCAAGGGCCGCAACGCGTTCGAGCTACCCGCGCGCAATCTGAACAACCTGGAGCGCCGTACGTTCGAGGTCGGCGACAGCTTCTTTAACCAGAACTGGGTCACCGCCCCCTCCTCTACCGACGCGCGTGACGGCCTCGGACCGGTGTTCAACGCCCAGTCGTGCTCTTCCTGCCACGCGCACGACGGCAGGGGCAGGCCCCCCGAGTCCGTCGATGATCCCGAGCGGGGCCTGCTGCTGCGCCTGAGCGTGCCCGGTCCGGACGGCCCAGTCGAGGTGCCCGGCTACGGCGGCCAGCTCCAGGACCGGTCCATCCTCGGCGTGCCCGCCGAGGGAACGGTCGTCATCAGCTACGAGGAGATTCCCGGCCGCTACCCGGACGGCACGCCCTATTCGCTGCGCAGGCCGGTCTACCATATCGTCGACCCGGCCTTCGGACCCCTGGGTCCCGATGTGATGATCTCCCCCAGGGTGGCGCCGGCGAACTTCGGCGTCGGGCTGCTGGAGGCCATCTCCAGTGAGGATATCCTGGCCCTTGCGGACCCGGACGACCTGGACGGCGACGGGATTTCGGGACGCCCGAACTGGGCGCTCGACGTCAGGAAAGGGCAGGTGGCGCTCGGTAGATTCGGCTGGAAGGCCGGTCAGCCCACCGTCGAACAGCAAACGGCCAAGGCCTTCAGCGAGGATATAGGCGTAACATCCGAACTGTTTCCCGCCGAGAACTGCCTTTCGCCGCAGGAAAGCTGCCGGGCCGCTCCCAACGGCGGGTCCCCGGAGATCCCGGGGGAGCGCCTCGACAAGGTGACCTTCTACGCCCAGACCCTGGCCGTGCCGGCGATGCGCGACGTGGACGATCCCGAGGTGCGCCGGGGAGCCGACCTGTTCGTTGAGGCGGGCTGCGCTAGGTGCCATAGGCCGAGCTTTACCACCTCGCAGACCCATCCGGTGGCCCCCCTGAGGGACCAGCTGATATTCCCCTACACCGATCTCCTGCTCCATGACATGGGTCCCGGACTGGCCGATGGCAGGCCGGACGGCGAGGCGACGGGCCGCGAGTGGCGCACCGCCCCGCTGTGGGGCATAGGTCTGGTCAAGGTCGTCAACGGTCACACGTTTTTCCTTCACGACGGGAGGGCGCGCAGCATCGAGGAGGCCATCCTGTGGCACGGAGGGGAGGCGGAGGGATCGCTGCGGCACTTTAAGGGCCTGTCGAGCGGCGAGCGCCAGGCATTGATCCGGTTCCTCACGTCGCTATGATCCGCCTCCTGCTCGTCGCCATCGCCGCGCTCGCACTGGCGGGCTCGTGCACCTTTGCGGGGGCCGGCGAGGAGCAGGTGCTGATCAGCCTCGCCGACGAGGTGATCGTGCCGCGCTACCGGTTGCTGGCCGAGCGAATGGCGCAACTGGATTCGTCGCTGGCCTCCCTCTGTGCCCGGCCCTCAGAGGCCGGGCTCAAGGACGCCCGCAGTGCGTGGCGGGCGGCGCGCGAGCCCCTGATGCGCTCTGAGGCCATGTGGTTCGGGCCGATGATGGACCGCCGATCCCTCAGGCTCGTGGACTGGTCCGAGGTGGACCCGGTGCGCATCGAGGCGATGCTCGCCGAGAGGGAATCGATCGACGCCGCGACTGTCAGGGACTCGCTGTCGTCGACCCAGAGGGGGCTGGGCGCGGTGGAATACGTGCTGTTCGATCCCGATGCGGTCCGGGCGCTCTCCGACCCCGACTCGCTGCGCTGCGCCTACCTGGTCGCGCTCGGTGAGGTCGCCCGGGTGGAGGTGGACGCGGTGCTTGCGGAGTGGGACTCAGACAGGTCGGGTCGGGCCGTCTTCAGGGACTTTTTCACCGGGCGCTCGGCGAGCTCGATGCTCAGCGGCACGGCGGTCGCAGAGCTCGTGCGCACCCAGGTCTTCCTGGCCCGGAGCCTGGCGGACATGAGGCTGGCTACCGCGCTCGGGCTGCGGGGCGGTGGTCCGGACCCGTCCGCGATCCCCGGGGGCCTCGGCCGCCCGGGCCTGTCCGATCTGAGAAACGAACTGCTGGGCATGCGGGACATGTACGAGGGATCCGGGCAGGGAGAAGGACTGGGCATCTCCGACCTCATAGTCCCGCTGTCCGAGGAGACGGACCGGCGCATGCGAGACGGGTTTGAGGCCGCGCTCGCCGCCGTCGACGCGATCGAGGGCCCGCTCGCGGTCGCGGTGATCGAGCGTCCCCGGCAGGTCAGGGCGGCATACGACCGCCTTTCGGACCTTCGCATGACGCTGAACACAGAGGTGGTCAGCCTCCTTGGCGTGTCCGTCGGATTCAGCGACACCGACGGCGACAGCCTCAGGTAGTCTAGGGTTCGGACGGGGCGGGCAGCACCCAGCGCTTGGGCCAGATGCCCGGATCCTCCCTGGTCAGGTCGACCGAGGGGTCGATGAAGCGGGCGGCCATTCGGCCGTTGAAGGCGACGAAGGCGTCGGCCCTCACCTCAAGTTCGCCGTGTCCCAGACCGCGCAGGTCGCGCTCGATGATCCGGGCCGTCGCCGCGAGCATGTCGGGCTGGTAGGCCATCCTTTCAGTCTGAAGGTCAGTGAGGTGTTCGCCGGGATAGACGATCCATTCTCCGTTCCCTGCCGGATCGCTGACCCTGAAGCTGACGTCGCCGGTCTTCTCGGTGACCATCACCCGCCATGAGAATCTGTACCCGTCCTCGTTCCAGCGCACGTTGCCCGGGTACGCCCAGTGGCGCAGCGGAACCAGTACCTGGGCCAGCGCGAACGCCGCAAGCCCGACGATCGCAACCCGGGACAGTAGGCCGGGCCTGAGCCCGGGGGCCGCGGCAGGGACAGGCGGCGCGGGAGCGGGGCCCCCGCGGATGCGGGCGATGAGCCGTGCGGGCCAATCCTGGGGGAAGAACACCAGCGTCCCGAAGATCATCAGCCAGGGGAACATGCCGATCGGGAACAGGAGCCAGGTGAGAACGTGGAAAACGATCACCAGCGCGTAGGCCAGGGGCCTTGAGCGAGCCCACAGCAGCCAGACCACGACCGTCAGGTCGAACGCGGCCGAGACCCAGCTCATCGCGTAGGCCACCCAGGTCTCCTTCAGGAGGGGCCCGATCAGCCACAGATCGGCGCTGTTGTACAGCCAGATGCGAAGCGGCTGGGCCTCTATGAGCCAGTCCGGGTTCAGCTTGGCGATCCCGGCGAACAGGTACACGACCGCCAGCTGTGCCCTGAGCGCCCAGATCACCCAGGACCCGGTGGTCCTGCGGGCACCTTCGGCCTGCCTGCGCGCGTCGAGCGACCAGGTTCGGCCGAGGGGCATGAAGATCATCAGCAGGCTGACCAGGCTCACCCAGTAGTAGTGGTTCAGGTACGTGGTCTTGTCGATGAGCTCGACGTAGGTAAACAGCAGGAAGAAGGCGACTATGGAAAGGCGGTACCGGTATCCGGCCGCCACGCCCGCGGCGGCCAGGCCCATCAGCGCGAAGTGCAGGTACATGCCCCAGCCTGGCCAGGGCTGCACCCACCAAAAGCCCGAGTACGTAAAGTGGTGCACGGGCTCGATATACAGCTCCGCTATCCACCCGTTGGCCGCCGACCGGACCACGGTCGCCACGCCCAGGAGCCCGAATCCGATGCGGAAGACGGCGGCCGATGAGCCGTCGACCGGGCGCATCGCCATACGGGCGGCCCGGTCCAGCATGCGAGTGAACGCGGAAGCGGCCCCGCCGGTGGCTGGCGCCGGCACTAACGGCATCTTGCCGGGGGCGGGCTGAAGACCTGGGTGGGACGGGTGGCTGGCATATGGCCGGATTCGATCTCGCTTCGGCCCGGGGACCTCAGCGCTGCCCCGGTCAGGGTTCCGGCAGGCAGCCCCCTGGACCTGCGGCCGTCGCCGCAGGCTGCCCGGCCAGGATTCGAACCTGGGTCAAAGGCTCCAAAGGCCTGTGTGCTACCACTACACCACCGGGCAAAGGGCGATGGGACCGGGCGGACCGGCGATCAGGCGAAGCGGCCCCCGTCCCTGTCCCCGCTCTCACGCTCGCGGTCGACTTGCGGGTGAGCGTACCCGAGCCGCACCAGCACCTGGTAGATGTTGGGGCACCAGCCGATGCCGTATACGGTCGGGGTGAACAGCCGGCCGTCCGATGGGTCCCAGAGCCGCCTTCCAACGGTCTCCAGTCGAGGGACTCTCCACTCGAAGGGCACTCCCAGGAAGCGGCCGTGGGACTTTCTCGAGCCGATCGAGTACACGACCGTGGCAAGGGTGAACAGGATCAGCGCCGTCTTGACCTTGCTGCTCATGCCCACGACTGATTCTCCCTAGCAGAAGCCATTATACTTTGCCGAGCCGCGCAGAGGGGGACTGGATGGCGGAAAGCATCTACTTCGACGTTATCGTGGTTGGGGCCGGGAACGCCGCTCTTTGCGCGGCCCTGTCGGCCCGGGAGGCCGGCGCCTCGGTGGCCGTGCTCGAGAAGGCCCCGCCCTCCGCCCAGGGCGGCAACTGCCCCTACACGGGCGGAGGCTTTCGCTTCACCCACGACGGGCTGAGCGACCTGCGCTCGCTGCTGCCGGCCGATGCGGACCTGGGCCGCGCGTCTATGGAGCCGTACACGGCCGCCGACTTTCGGCGGCATTTCGCCGAGGCCACCCACGGCGACACGAGCGAGGATCTGTCCGAGGTGGTCATAGCCCAGTCGCGGCCGACGATGGACTGGATGCACTCCCGGGGCGTCACCTGGGAGCTGTTTATCAATCCCACCCTGGAGAGCGCGCCGTCGGTGATACCTAACCAGGTCGGCCTGTCTGCGCTCGGGTCGGGGCCGGGGCTCGTCGAGATGCTCACCCGGTCCGCGCGCCGCGCCGGTATCCAGGTCCTGTACGGGACCAAGATGGTCGAGCTTATCCAGGGAGACCGGGGCGAGATCAGCGGCCTCGTCGCCCAGGACGCCGACGGCAGACACCTGATCCGGAGCAGGGCGGTGGTCCTGGCGTGCGGAGGATTCGAGGCGAACGCCGAGATGAGGGTCAAGTACCTCGGGGCGCACTGGGAGAGGGCGAAGGTCCGCGGTTCGCGCTACAACACCGGCGACGGGCACCGCGCCGCTCTCGCGGTCGGGGCCGCGCCGGCCGGGCAGTGGACGGGCTGCCACGGCACCCCCATCGACGTCGGCGCGCCGGCAACCGGCGACCTGCCGCTCACCGACGCGATGCCGAGGCGCTCCTACCCGCTGGGCATCATGGTGAACGTCGAGGGAATGCGCTTTGTCGACGAGGGGGCCTCGTTCGCCGAGCAGACGTTCGTGCGGGTGGGTGGAGCGGTGCTGGCCCAGGAGCGCAGCGTCGCCTACCAGATATTCGATGCCCGCTCCGCTCCTCTGCTGGAGGACAGGTACGGGGGCTCGAGCCCCGCAAGGGGCGGGAGCATCGAGGAGCTGGCCCGCCAGATAGGGGTCAGCCCGGGAGCGCTGTGCGCGACGGTCGAGGCCTACAACGCCGAGGCGCACGACGCCGAGTACGCCCCCCGCAGCCTGGACGGCAACGCAACCCGCACGATAAGCCCTCCCAAGTCCAACTGGGCGATACGCATAGACCGCCCGCCCTTCCTCGCCTACCAGGTCACAGGCGGCATAACCTACACGTACGGCGGCCTGAGGATCGACACCGATGCGCGGGTTCTCGACATGGAGGACCGGCCGATCGAGGGCCTGTATGCGGCGGGCGAGATAGTCGGCGGCATCTTCTACTACAACAGCCTGCGCGCAGCGGGCCTGATGCACGGGTCCGTCTTCGGGCGCCTGGGCGGCGCGCACGCCGCCCGGCTCGGTTGAGGGCCGGGTCACTGGACCCCAGAGTGGCGGTGCCGGAGGGGGACCTGCCGGTTTTGCCTGACGGACCGGCCGCGCTGGTTCAGCCGCTGGCCGAGCGTGTCAGGAGCAACGTCCAGCGGGTGGTGGTGGGCAAGGGGGAGGCCATCGACCTTGCCCTTGCGGCATTTCTGTGTGACGGGCACGTGCTCATCGAGGACGTGCCGGGCATTGGCAAGACCACGCTCGCCCGCTCGCTGGCAGCCTCGCTCGGATGCTCGTTCGGGCGCATCCAGTTCACCCTCGACCTGATGCCGGCCGACGTGCTGGGCGTCAACTACTTCAACCAGCAGACCGCCAGTTTCCACTTCAGGCCCGGTCCGGTCTTCAGCCAGGTTCTTTTGGCCGACGAGATAAACCGGGCCACGCCCCGCACCCAGTCGGCGCTGCTCGAGGCCATGCAGGAGCGCCAGGTCACGGTGGACGGGGAGACCATGGCCCTGCCCGATCCCTTCCTGGTGCTCGCGACGCAGAACCCCGTGGAGCTGGAGGGAACCTTCCCCCTGCCGGAGGCGCAGCTCGACCGCTTCATGGTCAGGGTGGAGCTCGGCTACCCGACCGCCAGCGAGGAGGCCGACATATTCCTCCGATTCGACACTCCGGAGGGACCTCCCTCGCTGGATGCGGTGACCGACGCGGAGGCGCTTGGCGGCGCGCGGGCCGCGGTCGCCCGGGTGCACGTCGACGAGCTGGTCCGGCGTTACGTCGCCGGCGTGGTGCGCGCGACGCGCGACCACGAGGGAGTAGAGCTCGGCGCCAGCCCGCGCGCCGGCCTCGCCCTCTACAAGACCGCACAGGCCAGGGCGGCCCTTTCCGGCCGGGACTACGTGCTCCCCGACGACATAAAGGAGCTGGCCGTGCCCGTGCTCGCCCACCGCATGATCATGGGCGCGTCGGCAAGGCTCAGGGGCCTGGGAGCGGCGGAGGCGATCGCCGAGATCCTTACGAAGGTCGCGGTTCCCATAGAGGTGGAGCGCAGCACGGACGAGGCACGGTCCGGGCAGGAAGGCTAGCCGTTGCTGGCCCAGCTTTGGCAGGAGCTGTGGACCGGGCTCTTTGTCATCCTGATAGTCGCCGGCGTCCTGACCGGCCACAGCGTCCTGATCGCTTTCGGGGCGATGGGCCTGCTGATGACGGGGATCAGCTGGCTCTGGGGCAGGGTCTCGCTCAGCCACGTTACCTACGAGCGCATCCTGCCCAGGCGCAGGGTGTTCATAGGGGAGACCGCACCTCTCTCCATCGTCCTTACGAACAGAAAGCCCGTGCCGCTCGCCTGGGTCAGGGCCGAGGACAACATCCCGGACGCGGTGACCGTGGAGGGTGCCAGGATCGCGCCGAGCGTCGACCCGAACTCCTCCACCCTCGAGCACCGCACATCGGTGGGATGGTATGAGCGCATACGGTGGGACTACTCGGTGCGCTTTCGGCAGCGCGGCTACTTTCGGATCGGGCCCGCCCGGGTCGACTCGGGCGACATGTTCGGCCTGTTCGACTCCAGAAAGCGCGTGGACACGACAGATGCCGTGCTGGTCTACCCCAGGGTGGTGCCCCTCCCCGAGATGGGCATCCCGGGCGGCCGCCCCCTGGGCGAGGTCTCCAGCGGGCTGAGGATCTTCCAGGACCCGTCGAGGCCGGCCGGCGCCCGCGAGTACGAGGCCGGCGACCCGCTGGGCGCCATCGACTGGAAGGCGACGGCCAAGGGCCGGTCGCTGTGGGTCCGCACCTTCGATCCGAGCGCCAATGTCACGGTGATGCTCGCCGTCTCCGTCGAGACATCGCCCCAGCACTGGCGCGGCTACTCGCCGGTCCGCCTTGAGCGCGCGATAACCGCGGCGGCCTCCCTCGCATCCCACTGCATGGAGAGCGGCTACTCGCTCGGCCTGGTCTCAAACGGGGTGCCCATGGTCACCGACAGGCCTGCCGAGCTGCGCCCGTCGCGCAGCCGGCCCCAGCTCAGGGCGGTGCTCGAGACGCTGGCGACGCTCCAGCCGATAACCCTCTCGCCGATGACGGCCCACCTGGAGGACCGGATGGGCCGATTCCCGGCGGGCGCCACGGTCGTGCTGGTGACCGCCTACTTTGACGGCGACCTTGCAGGGGTGCTCTCGCGCCTGCGGTCCAGGGGGCACCCGGCCGCCGTCGTCTACGTGGGCGGCGCCCCGGCGCCCCTGGTGCCGGCGGGCGTTGCCCTCTACGACATCGGAGAGCAGATGGCCCGGCTCGACGATCATGCCGGGGAGGGCGGGACCGGATGAGCCCTGCGTCCCAGGACAGGCTGATCATCGCCGCACTGGTGGTCTCGGAGAGCGCGTGGATATACGCGCTGCTCGGCATCATCGGCCTGACGCTCGGCACGGACGGCAGCCCGCTCGGCTGGCTAGCGGTGCTGGCGCTGATGGCGGCCGCGGCGGTGGTGGCCCGAATGCTCTCGCGCCTGCCGTCGGGCAGGTCCGGATCGCCTGTGAGAGAGGCGCTTCCCTATGCACTGCAGGCGCTTGCGGGAGCGAGCGCGGTATACCTTGTCCTGGGAACCCAGGTCGACCTGTCCGACGCGTTCTGGGACCTGGACTGGCCCGGGGTCGTCGCGAGCGGCTCGGAGGTTGCGGGCGCCAACTTCAGGGCGACGGTGGGCGCGATAGCCGGGGTGGTCCTGTGGTGGCGGGGCGGGCGTCTCGGCTCCTCGGAGGAGCCCGGCGCCGTGCTCGACCGCAGCTACAAGATCGGGACCGTGCTGATGGCCCTTGCGGTGCTGGTCGACATCGGTACCGCGACCCCGCTCAACACGTTCGGTGCGCTGTTCGTGTTCTTCGCGGGCGCGCTGGCCGGGCTCGGGGTGGCGCGCCTCGGGAGGGGCGCCGGGGGTGGCAGGGGGGCGATGATATGGCTGCGGGCGGTCGGCGCGGCGGTGGCCGTCGTGCTGGTGATCGGCTTTGCGTTCAGCCTGGTGCGGCGCAGCATCCTGGACGCGGTGAGCGCGCCGGTCAACGAGGTGCTCGCGTGGATGGGCACCATCCTGTTCTACGCGTTCATCGTCCCGGTCGCCTGGGTGGTGAACGGGGTCGTGAGGCTGTTCGTGGGGCTGTTCGCCGGGGACGGGCCGACCGGCGACCTGATCCCCGCAGGAGAGTCCATAGGAGAGCAGTTCCTCCAGCAGCAGTCGGGACGGACGCCGCTGTATGTGGAAGCGCTGGAGTGGATCCTGCTGGCGGTGCTATCGGCGGTGGGACTGTTCATCCTCTCCCGTGCGCTTCGCCGCCGGGGAAGGGGGTCGGCGCGAACGCCGCAGGGCGTAAGGGAGTCGGTGAGGGAGGAGGCCGACCCGGTCTTCGACGCAGCCGAGATGCTCTACGGACTGCTGCCCGCCGCGCTTCGCCGCCGCAGGGCGCGCTCGCCGATCCTGCTGCCGGCAGGGCCGCCCGGGGTCGTAAGGGCGATGCGCGGCTACTACCGCCTGCTCCTGCATGCGGGATCGGTCGGGGGAATGAGGCCGCGCTCGGCGACGCCGACCGAGTACAGCGGGGAGCTGGACGCCCTGGTCCCCGGGGGCATCGCCGCCCGGGCTACGGCCGCGTTCAACGCCGCGTTCTACGGGGGCGCAGAGCCGCCCGCGGCGGAGCTGGACGAAATCGGGGCCGAGCTCGACCGGCTGGGCGCCCCCGATGTCTAGCCCGGGGCCGAGCCCGGGCTAGATGAGCCCCAGCTCCCGCACCTCCGCCAGCGATTTCTCGTAGGCGTCGACGGTTTCCTCGATGTCCCGCTCGGAGTGTGCCTGCCCGACGATCAGGCGCGTGCCGTTGCTCATGGGGTCCACCCCGTTGTTGAGCAGGGCCAGATGCAGCTGCGAGTTGCGCCTCCCATCGTTCACCCTGGCCCAATCCTCGTCGGTCAGGTGGAACGTGGCGCCGTCCTCTTCGACCTCGATGTCCACCCCGAGCCGCAGGAACAGCAGCGATCCGTGGCCGGTCATCTGGCCGGGGATCTCCATCCTGCCCAGCAGGTCGTTGATGCCCTCCTTGAGCCTGGCGGCGGCTGCATCCGCCCTCTCGTTCACGTCGCCGTCACGTACCAGCTCAAGGGCCGCCACTCCGGCGGCGGCCGAGAGCGGGTTCGCGTTGAAGGTGCCGGGGTGTGAGACGCGCTCATTGGCGTCGTAGTCGGCGTCGTTGTGAAACTCCATCAGGTTGATGATCTCGGCCCTGCCGGCGACAGCGCCGCCCGGCAGTCCCCCGCCGAGTATCTTGGCCATGGTCGTAAGGTCGGGCGTGACGTCGAACCTGCGGGATGCGCCGCCGCGCGAGAGTCGAAAGCCGGTTACCACCTCGTCCATAATGAGCAGGACGCCGGTCCGCTCGGTGATCTCGCGCAGCCGGCCCAGGAACTCCGGAGACATCGGGTGAAGGCCCATGTGCGAGCCGGTCGGCTCGAGCATCAGCGCCGCTATGTCGTCTCGCTCGGTCAGTGTCCTTTCGACCAGGTCGATGTCGTCGGGCGGCAGGACGATCATGGTGTCCAGCGTCTCTTTCGGGATGCCGCCGAGGCCGGAACCCCCGGCGAGCGCGTAGTCGCTCCAGCCGTGGAAGTGGTCGTCGAACTTGACCACCTTGGTCTTGCCCGTGAAGGCGCGCGCAAGCCGAAGGGCCATCATGACCGCCTCGGTGCCGGAGCTCTGGAAGCGGACCTTCTCTGCGCACGGCACGAGCTCTCGCACGAGCTCGCCCCAGCGGATCTCCGCATCGGTCGAAGAGCCCATCTGCGTGCCCTTTTCCATCGCCTCCTTGACGGCGCTTACCACCGCCGGGTGGGAGTGGCCGAGGATCATCGCGCCGTGCCCGGTCTTGTAGTCGATGATGCGGTGGCCGTCCACGTCCCACTTGTGGGACCCCTCCGCGTGGGTGACGTACGTGGGGAACGGGCGCAGCCGCCTCGCGTCGTGGGTGACGCCGTCGGGGAACAGGTCCTTGGATCTGCCGAAGCGCTCCATGGAGGCCGGGTGAAGGTCGATGTATCGCTGCTCGATGGGCGTTGTCACAGGGTCTCTCCGATCGATCTTTGTCTGCTTCAAAAGGCCGGGGGGCGGGTCGGGTCCCACGACCTGCGGGATGCGACTCCCCGCCTCCGGGGCTGCGGCCCGCACCGCCCTATCAAACACGCGCCTCCCTGCGGACAGGGGTCGGTGGAAGCCTAATAATAGGGCTCGCCCGGCGGGACGCGCAACTTGCCGCATCGGCGTGCGGCGACCCGGCCGGCTAGAACTCCAGGTCGAGCGCGCGGCACAGGAACTCGGTCACCGGCCCGGCCAGCGCGCAGGTCGAGTGGAAGCGCTCAAGGAAGTCGGGCGCGGTCGCCTCGCCCTCGCTGAATCCCGCCCACAGCGCGAAGCTGCGGGACTTGAGCACCTCAATGAGGGGGTGTTCGGGATCGTAGCCCCTGGGCGCGCGCTTGAGCGGTTCGCCGGGCATGAGGGAAAGGCCCTCGATGCCCTCGGTGGCCCGCTTCCATCCGACCGGGTTTGCGACTATCGCATCGCGTATCTTCGCAAGGGAGGGGGTGTCGGGCCTCCAGATCCCGCAGCCGGCCCCGACGTTGCCGGGCTCAAGGTGCAGGTAGAAGCCCGGCGCGTGGACGTCCCGGGCCCTGGCGTGCCTGAAGTGGGCGGCCGCGTGGGTCTTGTAGGGCGATTTGTCCCTGGAAAAGCGCACGTCCCTGTAGATGCGGAACATGGACCCGCCGTTGGGGCGGGCGTCTGCGACGAAGTGGGGGCTGATGATGGGAAGGACCTCGCCGAACTCGGCGATGAACTCAAGGAGCGGGCCCTTCACGCACCGCTCGTAGCGCGGCTTGTTGGCCGTGAACCACTCCCGGTCGTTGTTGAGCCTCAGCTCGGCGAGGAACTGGAACGTCTCGGGTCCGAAGTGCGGCTCGGCCAATCTGCGCCTCCCTGGCTCGTCGTAAGGGCGCCCGGCGCGGCGCCCGTGGTAGGAAGGGGGCAATGTTATTGGGCTCGCGTCGGTGCGACAAGCGCCCCTGAGGCCGTGATTTGGGGCCGTTTTGGAGCCGGTAAAATTGCCCGTTTCCCCGTATATATAGGCATAAACGTATGCTTGACACCAAAAAAGTGGTGTGATAATTTTCACCAAGCCTCGCGCGGGCATGGATACGGGCGCGCGGCGCCGTCGGCGCTCGCCGTCCGGGTGGGGCCGCATCGCTAAATCACCGAAAGGTAGGCAGTGGATCCGGAAGTTCTAGCGAATCCCCAGTGGAGTGAACTCGGCGACCTACTAACCAACCTCTGGATCATGGTGGCGCTCGTCGTGTCTTTCGCCACCAACATGCTCATAGCACACAACTGGCTGCCCTCCTTCATTCAGTCCCGCCATCTCGACGCCGCCCTTTCGCGGGCCAGGCCCCTGTTCTACGCACTCGCGCTCGCCTCGTTCGGGGCCGCGATGTACATGCTGTCTCGGGTCGTGGACAACTCGGGCGTCCTGAGGGATTTCTGGGCCAACTACTGGATCTGATCCCTAATCTGAAACCGAAGAACTGATACTTGCTACCAGGCGACTTTCAACCGCAAATACCCGGACCGAAGAGGATGGCACTGCTGGGGGTGCTGGGCTTGGTCAGCCTTTTCGGCCTGGCGGTCGTGGTGGGAGTCCTCCTGTTCGTCATCTCCTCCTGGCTCGGTCGACCGGTCAGCGTGTTCGGCTTTACGGAGGGCCCCGATCAGCCCATCGCCTTCCCGCACACGGTCCACGCAGGGTCCGAGGAGGAGGGCGGGATAGGACTCGACTGCACCTTCTGCCACCGCAACGTCACCCAGGGTGCGGCGGCGACGGTTCCGGCCGTTGGGCTGTGCATGTCGTGCCACTCGGTGGTCGGCGACGACCTGCCCGAGGTCGAAAAGCTGCGCGACTACCATGCCCAGAGCCGCCCCATCGACTGGGTGAGGGTCCATCGTCTGCCCGACCACGTGCGCTTTAACCACCAGGCGCACGTCCAGTTCTTCTCCGAGCGCGACGGCATCCCGCCATCGGCGGTGTGTGCGACCTGCCACGGACCGGTGGAGAAGATGGAGAAGGTGCGGCAGGTCGAGCCGCTGAAGATGGGCGACTGCGTCGACTGCCACAGGGACTACAGCGCGCCCACGGACTGCACTACGTGTCACTACTAATGGGATCGATAACGGCATTCCGATGGCTCTGACAAGGCGACAGTTCCTGACCATAGTGGGCGGCGGCGCCCTGGGCACCGTCGTCGCTGCGGCGTGCGGGATTCCCGAGGACGAGCTGTTCGTCCAGTCGCCGCCGGGCATGCCCGAGGACCTGGTGACCGGGCTCGACAACTGGTACGCGACCGTCGCCGGCGGATTTCCGACCTCCGAGGGGGTCGTCGTAAGGGTCATGGAGGGCCGCGCAAAGAAGGTCGAGGGCAACGTCGACTACCCGGTCAACCGGGGAAGGCACAGCGCCCGCACCGAGGCCCTGCTCCAGGAGCTGTACAACCCCGACCGCATTCGCGGCCCGCTGGCGCGCGTGGGCGAGCGCGGCGAGGGCAACTGGGAGGAGATCGGCTGGTCCGACGCCATATCGCGGATAGCCCACCAGCTCGGGCAGATAAGGGACGATCGCGAGAACCGCCAGGTGGTGGTGGTGACCCGCCCGTCCGTATCTGCGGCCGGGGTCGTCGTGGACCGGTTCGTAAACACCTACCGGGGCACCTACCTCGGCTACGACCCGCTGGACAACACCAACCTCCGGGTGGTGATGAAGAACCTGTTCGAGCAGGACAGGCTCCCCGACTTTGACATCGAGAACACGAGGTACCTGCTCTCGTTCGGCGCCGACTTTCTCAATACCTGGGTATCACCGGTCCGCTACATGCGCGGCTACGGCGAGTTCAGGCAGGGAGACAGGGAGCGCGGGACGATGGTGCACGTCGACTCGCGCTTTTCGATGACCGGCGCCAACGCCGACGAGATGGTCTTCGTCAGGCCCGGGCGCGAGGGGCTGTTGGCCCTGAGCATGATCCAGGTGATCGTGAGCTCGGGCCTCGCGGACCCGGTGGCCGGCCGGGACATAACCGGCGGCGGCGAGATCGACATAGACCGGTGGGCGCCCGAGCAGGTCACAGAGGAGGTCGGCGTCCCGGCGGACAGGATTACCCGGATCGCCCAGGAGTTCGCCTCCAAGCGGCCGGCGCTCGCGATCGGCGGGGGCTCGGCCGGGGCGCACACGAACGGCCTGTTCAACCTGACGGCGATCTACTCGCTGAACTTCCTTGTCGGCGCCGTGGGCGCCGAGGGCGGCCTCAGGTTCAACCCGCCGCCCCCCACCCAGGAGCTCATAGACGCCGAGGCGAACCTGAGGGCGGGCACCGGGGCCGAGTGGCGCGACCTCGTCCGCTCGATGACCGACGGGCAGGTAAAGGCCCTCCTTATCGACGGCTCCGACCCGATGTACGGCCTGCCGGACGCGATGGGGATGCGCGAGGCGTCGTTCAACGTTCCGTTCATATTCAGCTTCGCGAGCCACCTCAACGACACCGCGGCGATGGCGGACCTCGTATTGCCCGCCCACACCCCGCTCGAGGACTGGGGCACCGACGTCCCGGCGGCCGGGCCCGGCCACCAGGTCGTGGGCTTCCAGCAGCCGGTGGTCCGGCCATTCTTCGAGGGCCGGGGGAGCGAGCTCGGCACAAGGTCCATGGCCGATGCGCTGATGGCGGTCGCCGCGGCGATGGAGCTTGACCTGGAGCTCGGCGCGAGCTCTATCAGGGAGGTCGTCGAGGCCGGGGCGCGCCAGCTGTTCGAGCTCGGCCGCGGCTCTGTGAGGGCCTCGGACTTTAGGGCCTTCTGGGTCGGCGCGCTGCAGCGCGGCGGCTGGTGGGACACCGACCACGGATCGGCACCGCTGGGGGACAGCCCGGCGACGAAGATGCTGCCCGGCGAGGCGCCGGCGCCCGAGTTCGCCGGTCCCGGCGGGGATACCTTCCACCTGCTCCCGTTCTCGTCGACCTCGCTCGGCGAGGGCCAGGGGGCACACCTGCCCTGGCTTCAGGCCACGCCGGACCCGCTGACCTCTGCGACCTGGGACACCTGGGTCGAGATAAACCACCGGGTGGCCGAGATGATGGACATCCGCGAGGGAGACCTCCTGCGGGTGGTGTCCGCCCACGGCAGCGGCGGCCTTGCCGGCTCCGGCATAACGGCGATCGCCTACCCGAACCCGGCGGTGCCGCCCGACGTGGTCTCGATACCGCTCGGCCAGGGCCACCGCGCCGGCGGGCGCTACGCCGAGGGAAGGGGCGCGAACGCCCTGTCCATACTGGCCCCCCGGGTCGATGACGAGTCGGGGGCGCTGGCCTGGTCTGCGACCAGGGTGAGGATAGAGAAGGTGGGCGAGTGGAAACGGCTGCCCAAGTTCGAGAACAACAACCCGAACTTCGCCCAGGACGAGCACCACAGGGTGATCCAGCTAACGCCTATAGACAGCTAGCAGACAGTGCAGCACGGGGAACATAGCGACAGATGACCGAAGCAAAGTGGGGAATGGTGATAGACGTCGACCGGTGCACCGGTTGCCAGGCCTGCGTGGTCGCCTGCCAGTCCGAGAACAACATCCCCATCAACGACGAGGGCCTGTTCAACCAGCAGCGCGCCAACCAGTGGATCAGGGTCGAGCGCTACTGGGAGGGCGAGTACCCCGATGTGAAGGCGCGCTTCATACCGGTGCTGTGCCAGCACTGCGACGACGCGCCCTGCGAGCCCGTCTGCCCGGTCTACGCGACCTACCACAACGCAGAGGGGCTCAACGTGCAGGTCTACAACAGGTGCATAGGCACCCGGTTCTGCGCCAACAACTGCCCCTACCAGGTCCGCTTTTTCAACTTCTGGGAGCCGGCCTGGCCGGAGAGCCTCAAGAACCAGCTCAACCCGGACGTGACGGTCCGCAGCAGGGGCATCATGGAAAAGTGCACCTTCTGCATCCAGCGCATCCGGAGGGCCGGCCGCGATGCAAAGCGCGACGGCCAGGAGATCGAGGACGGCGACCGCGCCCTGAACCCGGCCTGCGTCAACGCGTGCCCCACCGGGACGCTGGTGTTCGGAGACCTGAATGACGAGGACTCCGAGGTCGCCCGGATGGCGGAAAAAGAGCTCCACGGGGACCACGGCAGGGGCTACCACATGCTCGAGGAGCTCGGTACGCACCCGAGCGTGATCTACCTGAGGAAGGTCGATAAGTCGGCCAAGCTGCCGGAGGAGGCGCATGGCTAGCCAGGCCGCACACCCCCCGACCGGCTTTTACGCCGACAACCCCGCCTGGGACAGCCACCCGGCGATAACGGGAGACCTGCTCGGCAGGCGCGAGAAGGCCGGGACGGTCTTTAAGGTCGCCGCCGTTTTCTTCGGGGCGCTGCTCGTGGTCGGCATCGTCGGGATGATCCTGAGGCTCGTCGACGGCGTCTCGGACACGGCAAGGTGGGGCTACACGGCGGCCGTGCTCTCGTTCCTGCTCACCACGGCGTCTGCCGCCCCGATGGTGGCCATCGCGCCGCGAATAGCCAAGGGTCACTGGCGGCGGATCATCTCGCGCCCGGCCGAGATGTGGTCGGTCGCCGGGCTGATCAGCCTGCTTCTGTTCATCCCGCTGCTCTGGGTGCTGCCCGGCCTTGAGGACGGGCGGCGGTCCCTGTGGTTCTACCACCCCGGCGACGTGTTCGCCCACTCGCCGCACCTGTGGACGACGCTTGCGATCGTGGCGCTGGTGGTGGTGGGCTTTGCCCTGCTGTGGGTCTCTGCCCTGCCCGACTTTGCGCTGCTGCGCGACCGCGCGGACAAGGGCAGCGCCGCGGGCCGGCGCTACCGGTGGCTTGCGCGGGGCTGGATAGGGAGCAGCGCGCAGTGGGACTGGCAAAAGCACCGCCTCGGCATCCTGGGGGCGTTCTACTTCCTGATGCTCGTAACGGTGCACTTCCTTTTCTCGATCGACTTTCTGATGACGCTCGTGCCGGGCTGGATAGATGCGCTCTACCCGGCCACGCACGCGGCGAACGCGCTCCAGGCCGGGGCGGCGACGATGATCATCACGATGTTCGTCCTGCGCAGGTTCTGCGGCTACACCGAGATCGGCATCGACCAGTTCTGGGGCCTGGGCAAGCTGATGTTCGCCCTCTCGCTGCTGTGGTTCTGGTTCTGGTTCTCCAGCTTCAACATCCTCTGGTACGGGAAAAAGCCCAACGAGCAGGCCGTGCTTGACCTTTTCATCCGCGGCCCGTACATGCCGATCTTCTACCTGACGTTCATCACGGTGTTCGTCTTCCCGCTGGTAACGATGATCTGGAACTTCCTCCGAAGGAGCATCTGGGGACCGACCATGGTCGCCGTCTCGGTACTGATCGGCACCTTCTTTGACAGGATTCGCATCTACGTCGGCGGGTACTCGGTCAGCGATCAGGCGGCCAACTTCCACGGGATCGAGCACATTCCGGCCACGGTGTATCCCGGGGTTGCGGACGTGCTGATCGTGGTCGGGGCGATCGGCGGTGCGATCTTCCTGTTCCTGATGGCGACCCGGCTGATGCCGGTGATCAACATCTGGGAGCAGAAGGAGTTGCTCCTTTACAAGCTGCACAAAAAGTACCACCGGACCACGGTGCTGGTCCTTGGAAAGCCGGAGTAGTGGTGGGTAATGCAGGAATACACCTACGCCACCGATAAAGAGATAAACCACAGCCTGATCAAGGACGTCCTGGGCATGCCCAGGTGGTGGCTCGGGGGCTTCGGGTTCCTGTTCCTTGTGTGGCTGACGGGCGTCGGTGCCTATGGCTGGGAGCTCAACCAGGGTCCGGGCGTTCTCGGCGTCAACAGGCCCGTCTACTGGGGCTTTCTGATAACCAACTTCGTTTTCTGGATCGGCATCAGCCACGCCGGGATCATGGTCTCTGCGATCCTGCGGCTCACCCAGGCCGAGTGGCGGCGCCCGGTCACCCGCGCGGCCGAGGTCCTTACGCTGTTCTCGCTGCTCGCCGCGCTCTCGAACATCATGTTCCACGTGGGGCGGCCGTGGCGGCTCTACTGGGTCGGGCCCTACGACTTTGATCGGGGGGTCTGGCCCAACATCCGGTCCCCGTTCGTGTGGGACCCCAGCGCGGTAGGGACGTACCTGATCGGAAGCTCGCTGTTCGTGTTCATAGCGCTGATCCCCGACCTTGCGGCGGTGCGCGACCGAAGCAGCGGGTGGACCCGCAAGTTCTACGCGGCGCTCTCGCTGGGCTTTAGGGGAACGCCCAGGCAGTGGAAGCTGCAGGCGGTTGCGGGGATCCTGCTTTCGGCGCTGGTGCTGCCGGTGTTCGTCTCGGTGCACAGCATCGTGTCGTGGGACTTCGCGGTGGCGATCGGCGTGGAGGGCTGGCACTCGACGATCTTCGCGCCCTACTTCATCATCGGCGCGATCCACTCGGGCGTCTCCGCCGTGGCCATGGTCATGGCGCTGATGGTCTGGCTGTGGAAGTGGGACAAGTTCATAACCAACGACCACTTCGACGCGATAGGAAGGCTGCTAATCATAGTTGCGACCACGTGGTTCTTCTTCTTCGCCCTTGAGTGGATATTCGCCCTGTACACGCTGGAGAGCGCCGACATCGCGCTCAGGGAGTGGCAGATATTCCAGATGCCGATGGGGCTGCTCTTTTTGCTGTTTCTGATAACGGCGTTCTTCATCCCGGTCCCCGCCTGGCTGTTCAGGGTGGTGCGCAGGAGTCCTGTGTGGATGTTCTGGACGACGATCCTGGTTAACGTCGGGATGTGGCTGGAGAGGTTCCTGATCATCATCCCGGGCCTTCAGAGGCGCCAGCCCTTCGAGTTCGCCTGGGGGAGCTACGCCCCCAGCATCATCGAGATCCTGCTGGTCGCCTCAACGTTCGCGTTCGTGGGCATGGGCATACTGCTGTTCGCAAAGATCTTCCCGCTGGTGCCGGTCTTCGACGTCAAGGAGGGGACGAGGCTGGCGGACACGATAAGGGTCGGGCGGCGCGTGGTGCCGGCGTCGATCAGGGAGTGACGGCGGGCAGGAGAGCCGGCCGGGTTAACGGAGTGACAAAGATGGGCGAGGTGTCGCCATGATGGCCAGGAAAAGCGTCATAGGACTGTTCAAGGGGGTCGACGAGGCCGCCGACGCGCTCGACGCGGTGCGCGCCGGAGGGTTCGAGCGCGACGAGTACGAGATACTCACCGGCACCCCCTACCCGGAGGGTGCGTTCGGGGAGGAGGAGCCGCATCACAGCCTGTTCCGCTACCCGCTGATAGGCGCGGCATGCGGCTTCATAATCGGGCTCGTGCTGACCTCGGGCACCCAGCTCGCCTACCCGCTGGTGACCGGCGGAAAGCCCATCCTCTCGGTGCCGCCCATGGCGATCATCATGTACGAGGGCACCATGCTGGGCGCGATCATCTTCACGGTGATCGGGATAATCATCGAGTCGCGGCTGCCCAGGGTATTCATGGGCGCATACGACACGCGGGTCACCGAGGGCTACATCGGCCTTACGGTGACGACCGACGAGGACAGGGTCGGCAGGGCGGAGGAGATCTTAAGGGAGTCGGGCGCAGAGGACGTTAAGCGCGGCTGGGAGCAGAGCGACTTCGACTAGACGCATGGCCCTTACACCCTTTCTTAGAAACCATACGACGGGCGCTGCGCCGCGGGCGCTGCGGGCCCTTGCCGCCGCCGGACTGGTCGCCCTGGCCCTTGCGGCGGCGGGCTGCTACAACAACAACACGGGCGAGACCGGCGTGCTCGGCTTTGCGCGCTTTAAGCTGCCGGCCTTCCCCGAGACCGGCAGCCACGCGACGGTCGTGTTCTCCGAGATGCACTATTCGCCGGCCTTCAAGGTCCAGGAGATGCCCAGGATCCTGCCCCCCGAGGGCTCCGTCCCGGTCAGCGGGATCGAGATCGTATACACGGCCGAGGAGTACGCGGCGCTCATCCAGCCCGACGCCTACGCCGATTCCTACGACACCGACGAGGCCGCAGAGCTGTACCGGGTCAACTGCATGGTCTGCCACGGACAGAGCCTTACGGGCGAGAGCGTGATGAAGGACTACCTGGTCCGCGGCGCGGCCCCGGCGGACATGATGGGCGACATAGCGATGAACGCCACCGAGGGCGAGCTGTTCGCGTGGATCTCCTACGGGAGCCGGACGGCGTTCACGCTGGCGATGGTGGGCGAGTCCAATCCCACGGTGATGCCCGCCTTCAGGAACCTACTTACCGAGGAGGAGCGCTGGCACCTGGTCTCCTACATCCTCGGACGCCAGGAACGCTAGCGGCCGGAAGCGGACCCGACCTGCCCGGCCTTCGGTACGCCGACCGGCGTTACCCAGATGCGCTGGGCGACCTCGTAGCTGACCACCGCATCGGCGGCCTCGGTCTTCATCGAGACGACCCCCCGGTAGGGCGCGGCATCGGTGACGACCGCCGTCTCGCCGGGCATCACCCCGCTGCGGACGAAGTACTCCAGTAGCTCGCGGTCCTCCTCGGGGATGCGGTCTATGGTGACCGTGGTCCCCGAAGCCACCTTCTCGATGGGGACGGTGAGCCTGTCGCGGACGAAGCCGCTGCCGGGTATGGGGTGGCCGAACGGGCAGGTCGTGGGCCTGCCGAGCCGCTCGTCGATCTTCTCTGCGAGCTCTTCCGAGATGGCGTGCTCGAGGCGGTGCGCCTCCTCGTGCGCCTTGTAGGGCTCAAGGCCCAGGAGGTCTACGACCATGCGCTTTGCAAGGCGCTGGCGCCTGACGATGTGCTCGGCCGTCACCCTGCCGGTGGAGGTCAGATCGATGTCCCTGTCGGGCGGGGTCTCCACCAGGCCCTCGCGGACCAGCCGGCGTATCATGCCGCCGACCGACGGGAGTGAGGTGCCCAGCCCCTCGCCCTCGGGCAGGCGCTTTAGCTGCGATGCGAGGTTGGTGGGCGTTACGCGTATCCCCAGCTCGTGCAGCTGGAATATCGAGACCAGGTAGTTCTCGGCCGCCATGGACAGGCGGGTTTCCCTGGGCGCCTTCTTGCCCCTCCTGCCCGGGCGTCTTCTGGGGGATGCTGTGGCCATCGGGTCGAATCTATCACCGGGCCATCCGCCGGTCAACGAGAGCGTCCGCCCACGCGCGCGCGTCGGGATCGGCGGGCCGACGGCCCCTGCGCCGGTTGACGGCCGCATCGGTGAGCTAGTAGCATACCTGTTTGTCGCCTACGTGGGCGGAGGGGTATCGGTGTGCCCTGCCTAGGGTACGTGAAAGGGCCCCTCATCCCGTGTCCACGCGGCTCAACATTTACGGGCTGGGCGGGCCCGCATCAGGTTCTCAGCAAGGAGCTATAGCCGGACTAGTCATGCCAACCGTAAACCAATTGGTCCGCAAGGGTCGAAAGTCCAAGCGCCGCAAGGACAAGGCGCCCGCGCTGCGCTACATGTTCAACACCCTCAAGAACAGAGGGCGAAGGTACTCGGGCTCTCCGCAAAAGCGCGGGGTCTGCGTGCAGGTAAGGACACAGACGCCCAAAAAGCCCAACTCCGCCCTGCGCAAGGTCGCCAGGGTCAGGCTCACCAACGGCATGGAGGTCACGGCCTACATCCCGGGCGAGGGCCACAACCTGCAGGAGCACTCGGTCGTGCTCCTCCGGGGAGGGCGCGTCAAGGACCTTCCGGGCGTGCGCTACCACATCATCCGCGGGGCGCTCGACACCGCCGGCGTGGACGACCGAAAGCGCGGCCGCAGCAAGTACGGCAGCAAGAAGAGCCGGGCTCTGGGATAGGGCGATACCCACATGGCAAGAAGGCACAGGGCGGAGAGAAGGCGCATAAGTCCCGATCCCAGGTTCGGGAGCACGGACCTCGCCAAGTTCATCAACCGCGTGATGATCGGCGGCAAGAAGTCGACCGCCCAGCGCGTCGTCTACCAGGCGCTCGACATAGCCTCAGACCGTGCCAAGCGGCCGGGGATAGACGTGTTCGACATGGCCGTCCGAAACTCCGTGCCCGCCCTGGAGGTCAAGTCCCGCCGGGTAGGCGGTGCGACCTACCAGGTTCCGATAGAGGTCCGGCCCGACCGCCGCATGGCGCTGGCGATGCGCTGGATCATAGGCTCGGCACGGGCAAAGTCCGGCCGGCCCATAGCCGAGCGGCTCGCACAGGAGCTGCTCGAGGCCTCCCGCGGCGAGGGCGCCGCCGTAAAGCGCAAGGACGACCTGCACCGGATGGCCGAGGCCAACAGGGCCTTCGCGCACTACCGCTGGTAGGTCCCCGAAACCCCCCAGCCTAATACCCCACCCTAAAGACGAAATACGATGACGACCAAGACCACCGAGAAAAGACAGGCAAGGGCATCCCGCGCGCCTAGGGCCCCGCGGCTGGACCGCACGCGGAATATCGGCTTCATAGCCCATATCGATGCCGGCAAGACCACGGTCACAGAGCGCGTGCTGTACTTCGCCGGACGCATCCGCAAGATCGGAGGCGTCGACGAGGGCACCACGGCGATGGACTGGATGGCGCAGGAGCGCGAGCGGGGCATCACCATAACCTCCGCTGCGACCACGGCCAACTGGAAGGGCCACACCATAAACGTCATCGACACCCCGGGCCACGTGGACTTTACCGCCGAGGTGGAGCGCAGCCTGCGGATCCTTGACGGCGGGGTCGTGGTGCTCGACGCGGTGGCGGGCGTCCAGCCCCAGTCCGAGACGGTCTGGCGCCAGGCCGACCGCTACCAGGTGCCGCGCATCTGCTTTATCAACAAGATGGACAAGGTCGGGGCGGACCTTCAGAGGGTGATGGACAGCATCGTAAGGCGCCTGGGCGCAAATCCGGTGGCGGTCCAGCTCCCGATCGGAGCGGAGTCAGAGTTCCGCGGGGTCGTCGACCTGATCGGGCGAAGGGCCCTTTTCTACCCGCAGGAGGGCGAGCAGGTGCCCACGGAGGGCCCCGTCCCCGCCGAGATGGCCCAGGTGGTCGAGGACTACCGGGCAAGGCTCGTGGAGAAGGTCGCGGAGACCGATGACGAGCTGCTGATGCGCTTTCTGGAGGACGACGAGATCGCCCCCGGGGAGCTCGTCGGTGCGCTGCGCAGGGCGACGATCGCCAACAGGATCGTCCCGGTGCTCTGCGGAACGGCGCTCAGGACCAAGGCCATCCAGCCGCTCATAGACGCGATCTGCTCATACCTTCCCTCCCCCCTCGACGTCCCGGCGATCGAGGGCCGGGACGTTCGCACCGGCGAGACGGTGATGCGGGAGGCCGACGCGGACCAGCCGTTCTCGGCGCTGGCTTTTAAGGCCGTTACAGACGAGTTCATCGGCCGGCTGGTCTACTTCAGGGTCTACTCGGGCACCATCGGCTCAGGGTCGATGGTCTTTAACTCGACCACCGGGGAGCGCGAGAGGCTCGGGCGGGTCGTGAGGATGCACGCCAACCACAAGGAGGACGTCGAGTTCGTCTCGGCCGGCGACATCGCCGCCGCGGTCGGCCTGAGGAAGACCTCCACCGGGGACACGCTCAGCGAGCAGTCCTCGCCGGTGGTGCTGGAGGCGATAACGTTCCCCGAGCCCGTGGTATCGGTCGCCATAGAGCCCAGGACGAGGGCGGACCAGGACAAGCTCTCAGAGGCGCTGACAAAGCTCTCGGACGAGGATCCCACCCTCCAGGTCAACTACGACAGCGAGGTGGGCCAGACGATAGTCTCCGGGATGGGAGAGCTCCACCTGGACATCATCGTCGACAGGATGCGGCGCGAGTTCAGGGTGGAGGGCAACGTCGGACAGCCCAAGGTCGCCTTCAGGGAGGCGATCGGGACGCCCGCGCGCGGCGAGGGCCGTTTCGTCCGCCAGAGCGGCGGGCACGGCCAGTACGGCCACGCCAAGATCGAGATCGAGCCGCTTGAGGCCGGCGAGGGGTTCGCCTTCTCAGAGGAGATAAGGGGCGGCAACATACCCAAGCAGTTCATTCCGGCCGTCAGGCAGGGCATCCAGGAGGCGCTGAGCGCCGGGCCCATTGCCGGCTACCCGGTGATCGACGTAAAGGCAAAGCTCGTCGACGGCTCCTTCCACGAGGTGGACTCGTCGGAGATGGCCTTTAAGATCGCGGGCTCGATGGCCATGAAGGACGCGCTGAGGCGCGCCAGGCCATACCTGCTGGAGCCGGTGATGCGCCTTGAGGTGACGCTCCCCGGCGAGTACCTGGGCGAGGTGATCGGCGACCTTGGGAGGCGGCGCGCCCACGTAACGAACATCGAGGCGGTGGACGACACCCAGGTCGTCCAGGCGTCGATCCCGCTGGCCGAGAGCTTCGGATACGCGAACACGCTGCGCTCTCTGACCCAGGGACGGGCGGGCTTTTCGATAGAGTTCGACCGCTTCGAGCAGGCGCCCCAGTCGGTGGCGACAGCGGCCAAGGCGGGCTAGGCAATGGTCACAAAGCAGAAGATAAGGATCATCCTCAAGGCGTTCGATCACAGGATCCTGGACATGTCGGCGGGCCAGATCGTGGAGGCCGCCGAGCGTACCGGGGCGCAGGTTGCGGGGCCGGTCCCCCTGCCGACGTCGATCAAGCGCTTTTGCGTCATCCGCTCCCCGCACGTGTTCAAGGACTCCCGAGAGCACTTCGAGCTGCGCACCCACAACCGCCTGATCGACATCCTCGAGCCCACCTCAAAGACCATCGACTCCCTTACCAGCCTGAACGTCCCCGCCGGCGTGGACATATCCATAAAGCTCTAGATTCGGAACGCGGCAGATGGCGGTAAAGGCGATACTCGGGAAGAAGATAGGCACCACGGAGATGGTGCGCGAGGACGGTGGGATCGACTGCGTTACGGCCGTCCTCGCCGGCCCCTGCACCGTCACGCAGGTAAAGACCGCAGAGACCGACGGATACGAGGCGATACAGATCGGCTTCGAGGAGGCCAGGCGTGCCACAAGGCCGCTGGCCGGCCACCAGAAGCGCGCCGGCGGGAGCTTTCGCCACCTCAGGGAGGTGCGCGCCGACCGGGGCCCGGGCTTTGACCTCAGCGGGGTCGAGGTGGGGGCCACGCTCGACGTCAGCGCCTTCGATGAGGGTGACCGCGTGGACGCCACCGGCGTCTCGAAGGGACGCGGGTTTGCCGGGGGCATAAAGCGGCACGGCTTTCACGGCGGGCCCAAGACGCACGGGCAGTCGGACCGGCACCGCGCGCCCGGCTCGATCGGGGCGGGAACCACACCCGGCAAGGTGCTGAAGGGCCTTCGCATGGCGGGCCACTACGGGGCGGCCAGGATCACCGTTCAGAACCTCGAGGTGGTCTCGACCGACCCTGCGCGCAACCTCCTGTTCCTCAAGGGCGCGGTGCCCGGGGCGGGCAACTCGCTGCTGTACATCCGGAGTTCGATAAAGGGAGGCCGGGCTTGAAGCTCAGGCTGCACGACGCCCAGGGTAAGTCGCTGGGACACATAGACGTGCTCGACGACCTGTTCGACGCGCGCCCGAACCCGGCGCTCGTTCACCAGGTGGTCGTCGGCCAGCAGGCGAACGCGCGGCAGGGGACCGTCGGCACCAAGACGCGTGCGCAGGTCTCAGGCGGCGGGCGCAAGCCCTGGCGCCAGAAGGGCACGGGAAGGGCCCGCGCCGGCTCCAACAGGTCGCCCATATGGCGCGGCGGGGGCGTGATCTTCGGCCCCAGTCCCAGGAGCTATACGCAGCGCACCCCGAAGCGCATGCGCCGGGCCGCGCTCAAGGCGTCGCTCTCGGCCAAGGCCAGGGAGGGCGAGCTCGTGGTCGTCGACAGGCTGCGGCTGCCCGAGCCGAAGACCAAGCACTTTGTGGCGATGATGGAGGCCCTCGGGGTCTCCGGCTCCGGCTCCGTTTTGGTCGTCGGCGACGGGACGGACCCATCGGTCCTTCGCTGCGCGCGGAACGTTCCTAGGCTGAAGATGATGCCGGCGTTCCAGCTGAACGCCGTCGACCTGCTCAGGCACGGCAGGGTGGTCATGACCCTCGGGGCCGTCAGGCAGGCCGAGCGCATCTGGGGCGGGCCGTTCGTTCGCTCGGGGCGCGATCTCGACGATGCCGACGATCCGGAGTACGAGGGTTAGGCGATGGTGGACGTATCGCGCGTGCTCAAAAGGCCCGTCGTAACGGAGAAGAGCACCGGTCTTACCGAGACGGGGCGCTACGTGTTCGAGGTGGACCCTTCGGCGACCAAGCTGCAGATAAAGCAGGTGGTGCAAGAGGCCTTTGACGTAAAGGTGGTCGGCGTCAACACGATGGTGGTAAAGGGCAAGCGAAAGCGCTTCGGCCCGCGGATGAGCGTCGGCAAGAACTGGAAGAAGGCCATAGTAACGCTCGCCCCGGGCGAGTCGATAACGATCTTCGAGGGCGTGTAGGAATGCCGTTAAGACCACTTAAGCCCAACACACCAGGCCAGCGCGGCGTCGTGTTCCAGACGAACGACGACATAACCACGCGAAAGCCCAAAAAGTCGCTGACCAAGGGCATGAAGCGGCGGGCGGGCCGCGACGGGCGCGGCAGGATATCCGTCCGGCACCGCGGGGGCGGCCACAAGCGCCGTTACCGTGAGATCGACTTCAAGAGGAACAAGCACGGCGTGCCGGGTGAGGTAGCGACCATCGAGTACGACCCGAACCGCTCGGCGCGGATAGCGCTCATCAAGTACCGCGACGGCGACTGGCGCTACATCCTGGCCCCGCAGGGGCTCAGGGTGGGCGACCCGGTGATGGCCGGCGAGGAGGCCCCGGTGCGTCCCGGCAACGCCCTGCCCCTGCGGGCGATACCGACGGGCACCGCGGTGCACAACATCGAGATGAAGATCGGGCGCGGCGGGCAGATGGTCCGCAGCGCGGGCGGCTCTGCGCAGGTGCTCGCAAAGGAGGAGGGCCACACGCTGCTCCGGCTCCCCTCGGGCGAGGTCAGGCAGGTCTCCAGCGAGTGCATGGCCACGGTGGGCCAGCTCAGCGCCGTCGACAACAAGAACGTAAAGCACGGCAAGGCGGGCCGGAGGCGCAACCAGGGCTGGCGTCCCCAGGTGCGCGGCGTGGTCATGTCCCCCAGGGACCATCCCCACGGCGGTGGCGAGGGCAAGTCCCCGATCGGGATGCCCGGACCCAAGACCCCCTGGGGCAAGCCCGCGCTCGGCTACCGCACCCGGCGCAACAAGTCGACGAACAAGGACATCGTCCGAAGGCGAGGCAAGAGGTAACCGATGTCTAGGTCCATAAAGAAGGGGCCGTTCGTGGACCCCAAGCTGGCAAGGAAGGTCGAGAGGGCTCGCCGGATGTCGGAAAAGACCGTGATCAAGACATGGTCGCGGGCCTCGATGATCATGCCCGACATGATCGGGCTGACGATCGCCGTGCATGACGGTCGGCGCCACGTGCCTATCTATATCACCGAGAACATGGTGGGCCACCGCCTGGGCGAGTTCGCACCGACCAGGACCTTCAGGGGCCACGTGGCAAAGTCCGACAGGACCAGCTCGATAAGGTAGGGCCGAGACGGATGGCATCGACCGCGACTGCGAAGAACACCGGACTGTCGGTAAAGCGGGTAAAGCCCGTGGTCGACATGGTGCGCGGCATGCTCGTCGACGACGCGCTCAGCACCCTGCAGTACATGCCGTCGCCGGCCGCGGCCGTCGTTGCCAAGGTGGTCCGCTCGGCGACCGCCAACGCCGAGAGCGAGCTTATCTCGCGGACGGGTGATCTCAGGATCGTCGGGATATACGCCAACGAGGGCCCGCGGACAAAGCGCCTTCGGATAAGGGCCCGGGGCCGGGCCGCCAGGATCATCCGGAGCAACAGCCACATCACGGTGGTCGTAGACGAGGGGACGGACTGATTTGGGACATAAGACCCATCCAATTGGCTTTCGGCTCGGGATAATCAAGGACTGGCAGGCGACCTGGTTCGCGGCCAAGCAGGGCGATTACCGCGACCTGGTCAGCGAGGACCTTGCGATCCGCAAGAACATCGCCGAGCAGTACCCGGACGCTGGCATATCCCGGCTCGACATAGAGCGCTCCTCGAGCGAGGTGGTCGTAACGGTCTACACCGCGCGCCCGGGCATAGTCATAGGCCGCGGGGGCAAGCGCGTCGAGGAGCTCAGGAAGCTCCTTGAGACCCTCACCAACCGCAGGGCGCGCCTCAACGTGCAGGAGATACGCCAGCCGGAGCTCGACGCCTTCCTCGTCGCAAGGAGCGTCGCCGACCAGCTGGAGCGGCGCATCGCCTACCGGAGGGCCATAAGGCAGGCGGTGGGCAGGACCATGCAGGCGGGCGCCAAGGGCGTGAAGATCATCATATCCGGGCGGCTCGGCGGCGCCGACATAGCCCGGCGGGAAAAGGCGATGGAGGGGCGCGTCCCGCTCCACACGCTGCGGGCCGACGTCGACTTCGCGATAGCCGAGGCGGGCACGGACTTCGGGCGCATCGGCGTCAAGGTCTGGCTGTACCACGGCGACGTGATAAAGCAGCAGCGAGAGCCCGAGTACGAGGAGATGCTGCCGATCGAGGTTACGCTCAGTCCCGAGGAGTCGGCCGCCCAGGAGGCCGCCGAGGCCGAGGCGGCCGCCGCAGCGACGGCTGCGGCCATTGCCGCCGCGGCCGAGGCTGAGGCAGCCGCAGCAGCGGCAGCAGCCGAGCCCGAAACCCCGGCACCGGCGGCACCGGAGGAGAGCTGATGCTCCAGCCCAAGAGACTCAAGTACAGGCACCACCACCGCGGCCGGCTAAAGGGCGTTGCCAACGCCGGAAGCACGATCAACCTGGGCGAGTTCGGCCTGAAGGCGGTCGAGTCGAGCTGGGTGACCGCAAGGCAGATAGAGGCCGCGCGGCGCGCTATGACGCGCTATGCGCGGCGCGGCGGCAAGATCTGGATAAGGGTCTTTCCCGATAAGTCCGTCACCGCCCGGGCGGCGGAGACGCGCATGGGCAGCGGAAAGGGCTCGGTGGACCACTGGGTGGCCGTCGTAAAGCCCGGCAGGGTGATGTTCGAGATGGCGGGCGTGCCGGAGGATGTCGCAAGAGAGGCCCTCAGGCTCGCGGCGGCCAAGCTGCCGATGGCAACGAAGATAGTCAAAAAGGACGCCTACTAGGCCGGGCGGCCTGGGCGCACCAGGGGACGGATTTGCCGATAGACGACATCACGACGCTCAACGACGAGGAACTCGCCGAGGAGCTGGTCGAGACGCAGCGGGCGCTCATGAACCTTAGGTTCAGGGTGGCGACGATGCAGCTGGCCGACGTAAACGAGATCAGGAGATCGCGCCGCCGCGTGGCGCGGATAAAGACCATCATGAGGCAGCGCGAGCTGGCGGGGGCCGGGCAATGAGCTTTACGAGGAGAAAGGCCCGCGTCGGCCGCGTGGTGAGCGACAAGATGGATAAGACCGTGGTGGTCCGCGTAGAGCACAGGCGCGCGCACCGACTGTACAAAAAGTCGATCCAGCTGCAAAAGCGCTACGTCGCCCATGACCCGGAGAACGACGCGCGACTCGGCGACCTGGTCAGGCTGATCGAGTCCCGACCGATCTCAAAGACCAAGCGCTGGCGGGTCGCCTCGATAATCGAGCGCGGCGACCTCGCCGAGATCCAGCCGGACGAGATAGCCACCGAGCAGGGCGCAGAGCCCGCCCGGGCCCACCAGGCCGAGGCAGAGCCTGCGGCAGAGGAAGGGCAGCCTGAGGCGGTGGTCCAGGCCGAGCCGGAGACCGCACCCGAGACCGAGACCGCACCTGAGCCGGAGGCCATCGCCGAGCCCGAGGCCGAACAGGCGCCTGTCGCCGGGCAGGCTGAGACCGAACCGGTGGCGGAAGCCGAACCGGCCCAGGCGGAGCCGGACGCCCCTGAGGCGCAGGCCGAGCGGGCTGAGCCCGAGCCCTCCCCGGAGGTGGAGGCCGAGCCGGCCCAGGCGGAGCCAGACGCCCCTGAGGCGCAGGCCGAGCGAGCAGAGCCCGAGGCAGGCGAACCCGAGCCCGCCTCGGAGGCCGCGCTCGAGACGGAAGACGGCGGCTCAGCCGAGCCCGAGACCGCAGAGCAGCCGGCTGCCGAAGACCAGGCAGAGCCGCCCGTCGCCCAGGCGGAGGCAGAGCCGGAGGCGGCCGAGCAGGGCGAGACGGCGGCCGGGACGGAAGAGCCGGGGACCGCCGCGGGGGAAAAGCAGGCTTGATACAGATCTACTCGCGCCTCAGGGTCGCCGACAACTCCGGCGCCAAGACCATAAGCTGCATCGGGGTGCCGGGCGGCAGCGGTCGCCGCTATGCGGGCCTGGGCGACATCATCGTCGCCTCGGTGAAGGAGGCCGCGCCGGCCGCCGCCATAAGGAAGGGCGAGGTCGTGCGGGCCGTGGTCGTGCGCACATCGAAGGGTTACCGCAGACGGGATGGCTCGCACATACGCTTTGACGACAACGCGGCGGTGATCGTCAACCAGGAGAACCTGCCGCGCGGGACGCGGATCTTCGGTCCGGTCGCGCGCGAGCTGCGGGACAGGAACTTCATGAGGATCGTCTCGCTGGCGCCCGAGGTGCTCTAGGCCGGGGGCTATGGGTATGAAGATTCGAGTAGAGGACACCGTTCTGGTCGTAAAGGGCCGTGACCGCGGCAAGCAGGGCAAGGTCGTCCGGGCCTTCCCGGACACCCAGCGCGTGCAGGTCGAGGGCGTGAACGTGGTAAAGAGGCACACCAAGCCCTCGGCGAGCCTTCGCCAGGCGGGGATCATCGACAAGGAGCTCTCGCTCCCGATCGACAACGTGGTGCTGGTATGCCCGACGTGCGTTGAGCCCTGCAAGGTGGGCAGGCGCTTTCTCGCCGACGGCTCAAAAGCCCGCATATGCAAGACCTGCGACGAGATCATCGAGTAGAGGCTGAGCGAGATCATGGCCGAAAAGAAGGCTCCCGCCACCAGGCGGCCACGCCGCCGCAAGGCGGCCGCCGCGGCGCCAGAGGCGACCGAGACCGCCGTCCCGGTCCCCGAGAACGGCTCGGGGCCCAGGGCGCTGCCCAGGCTCCAGGAGCTGCACCGCTCGACCGTGGGTCCGGCGATGATGAAGGAGTTCGGCTACAGCTCGCCGATGCAAATACCGACGATCTCCAAGATCGTCGTAAACGTCGGCCTCGGCGAGGCGCTGACCAATGCCCGTGCCCTCGAGGCGGCCACGGGCGACATAAGCCAGATAACCGGACAGCGCCCCATAACCAACAGGGCGCGAAAGTCGATCGCCAACTACAAGCTGCGCGAGGGCATGCCGGTGGGCGTGAGCGTGACGCTCCGCAGGAGGCGGATGTGGGAGTTCTTCGACCGCCTGGTCGCCTCCGCGCTGCCCCGCATCAGGGACTTTAGGGGCCTATCCAGAAAGTCCTTCGACGGGCGGGGCAACTACGCGATCGGCCTGCGCGAGCAGGTGATATTCCCGGAGATCGACTACAACGCGGTCGACAGACTGCGCGGCCTGCAGGTGGTGATCACGACGACCGCGCCGAATGACAGGGAGGGGCTGAGGCTGCTGGAGATGCTCGGCGTTCCCTTTGCGAGGACAACAGGCGGCGGGGCCCTGTAGGGTGGGCGCCGCTCTGGTGGAAGGAGATTAGATTGGCGAAGGTCTCGATGATAGCGCGCTGGAAGAAGCCGCAGAAGTTTAAGACCCGCAGGTACAACCGGTGCAACCGCTGCGGGCGGCCCAGGGCGTTCATCAGGCACGTAGGCCTGTGCCGGATCTGCTTTAGGGAGATGGCCCTTACCGGGATGCTGCCGGGTATCCGGAAGGCCAGCTGGTAGGCCATGTCCGTAACCGACCCCATAGCCGACATGCTCACCCGGATCCGCAACGCGGTGATGGTAGAGCACGCCTCGGTGACGATGCCGGCATCGAAGCTGAAGGTCTCGATAGCCCAGCTGCTCGTCGACGAGGGCTTCATCCAGGGATTCGAGCTCAAGGAGACCGCCGGTCCGCAGGACAACATAAAGATCCACCTGCACTACCACGACCGGGGAGACTCGGCCATAACGGGCCTTAAGCGGGTGAGCCGCCCGGGCCTGCGGGTCTACGTGCGGAAGGGGGAGATCCCCCGGTACTTCGCCGGTCTCGGCGTCTCTATCCTGTCGACCTCCCAGGGGGTCATGACCGGTCGGGACGCATGGAAGAAGGGAATAGGGGGCGAGCTGCTGTGCTACGTGTGGTAGTGGCGGCGCGCCGAGGCACTGGAACATGTCTAGGGTAGGAAGAAAGCCGATACCGCTTCCCGGGGGCGTCACCGCGACGATCTCGGGCGCGGACGTGACCGTAAAGGGTCCCAGGGGCGAGCTGAGCCTCGCGGTGCACCCGGCGATGTCGGTCGCCCAGAGCGACGGAACGATCACGGTTGCCCGCTCCTCCGACGAGGGCAGCCACCGGGCGCTGCACGGACTTACCCGCAGCCTGCTGGCCAACATGGTGACGGGGGTGAGCGAGGGGTATGTCCGCCAGCTCGACCTCGTCGGCGTCGGCTACAGGGCGAGCCAGGAGGGGCCAGGGGTCACCCTGAGCGTAATGCGCAGCCACACCGTGACGATCAACCCGCCCGAGGGTGTGTCGATAGAGGTACAGGGCCAGAACCAGATAAGGGTCAGCGGGATAGACAAGCAGAAGGTCGGCCAGCTCGCCGCGGAGATCCGCAAGGTCCGCCCGCCCAACCCGTACACGGGAAAGGGCATCAGGTACAACGGCGAGCAGGTCCGACTCAAGCCCGGCAAGGCCGCCCGCAGGGTCTAGCGGGGGTTACCGCGCCGGGCCGGGAGACAGATAGTTGGCAGTAAGCAAGACGCACAAGCACCGCACCAGGATCCGGCACGCCCGGGCCAGAAAGCGCATAGCCGGCACGGCCGCAAGGCCGCGCCTGGCGGTGTTCCGCAGCCTGCGGCACGTATACGCCCAGCTCATCGACGATGAGAGGGGGGTTACGATCGCCTCGGCCTGCAGCCTGGAGGGCGAGGTGAAGGCGGGCCCGGCCGGCCGGCCCAAGACCGAGACCTCAAGGGCCGTCGGGGCGCTGGTGGCGAGGCGTGCTGCGGACAAGGGAATAACCTCGGCGGTGTTCGACCGCGGGGGCAACAGGTATCACGGAAGGGTAAGGGCCCTTGCCGAGGCCGCAAGGCAGGAAGGACTTGTGATTTGACGTCCCAGAGGGGCTTCCGCGACGGGCGAGACAGAGACCGGGACCGCGACAGCGATGACGGCATGCAGGAGCGGGTCGTAAAGATCTCGCGGGTTGCCAAGGTCGTAAAGGGCGGGCGGCACCTGAGCTTTAACGCCGTCGTCGTCGTCGGAGACGGCGAGGGCAAGGTGGGCGTCGGGCTGGGCAAGGCCGACGCCGTGCCCGATGCCGTCAAGAAGGGCTCTTACTACGCGCGCCGCAACATGATCGAGGTCCCGCTCGCCGGGAGCACGATTCCCCACGAGATAACTACCAAGTACGGGGGCTCAGAGGTGATGCTAAAGCCCGCCGTACCGGGCACGGGCGTGATCGCCGGCGGCTCGGTGCGCGCGGTCGTCGAGCTCGCCGGCGTAAAGGACATCCTGACCAAGGCAAGGCGCAGCACCAATCCGGTAAACACCGTAAAGGCGACGTTCAGGGCGCTCTCGATGCTCAAGGAGCACGAGGTGGAGAGGGCCAGGCGAAGGACCGTCAGGCAGATCGGCGCCGCGCGCATGGCGCGGCTGGGCGCCGGCCGGGAGTAGGTCGTGTCAAGGCTTTCGATCACCCTTGTCAGGAGCGTCATAGGGAACAAGGCGGACCAGCGTCGGACCGTTGAGAGCCTCGGTCTGAGGAGGATCCGCCAGACCGTGGTGCACGCCGACACGCCCTCCATACGGGGCATGGTCCACAAGGTGCGCCATCTCGTCTCGGTCGAGCCGGTCGCCGACTGAGAGCAGAGGAAGGCCAGGGAGCTAGGTTGGCAGACAACGACGGTCTCAAGATGAATGAGCTTCGGCCCGCCGCGGGTGCGCGCAAGGCCCGGCGCAGGGTCGGACGGGGTGACGGCAGCGGCCGTGGCACCTTCTCGGGCCGCGGCCTAAAGGGCCAGAAGTCCCGCTCCGGCGGCGGGGTGCGTGGCGGCTTCCAGGGCGGCCAGCTGCGGCTGATCAAGTCGCTGCCCATGCTGCGAGGATTCACCCCGCGCTCCCAGACGCGCTACCAGGAGGTCAACCTCGACCGGCTCTCGCGGCTGCCCGAGGGTGCCGAGGCGACCCCCGAGACGATGGCAGAGGCCGGGCTGATCGACTCGGCCGAAAGGCCCATAAAGGTGCTCGGCAGGGGAGAGGTGAGCGGCCCGGTGACGGTCGCAGCGCACAGGTTCTCGGCCTCTGCGCGCCGCAAGATCGAGGCGGCGGGCGGAACGGTCAGGCAGGTGGAGTAGTGGTGCAGAGGGGCGCAGCCGCGCGCCAGCAGGAGGTATCGCGGCCCCAGCTCATCCAGTCGATGATCGACGCGATGAGGGTCCCGGACCTTCGCGCGAAGATACTGTTCACCCTGGCGATGCTGGTGGTGTTCCGCTTCGTCGCCCACGTCCCGGTGCCCGGCGTGGACACCCAGGCGCTGAACAGGGCGTTCGAGCAGAACGCCCTGCTCGGGTTCCTGGACCTTTTCAGCGGGGGCGCGCTCGCTAACCTGAGCGTCGCTGCGCTCGGGGTCTACCCGTACATCACCTCCTCGATCGTCATGCAGATCCTTACGCCGGTAGTCCCGTCGCTAAAGGCCCTGTCCCAGGAGGGCGACTACGGGCGCCAGAGGATCAACCAGATCACCCACTGGCTGACGGTGCCGATCGCCTTTTTGCAGAGCTGGGGGCAGTTGACGCTGCTGCGCCAGTCGGGCGTTCTTCCGGGGGTGGACTTCGGGCTGAACCTGCCGACGATAGCGATGATCTTCTCGATGGTGGCCGGGACGATGTTCCTGGTCTGGCTCGGGGAGCTGATAACCGAGCGCGGGCTCGGCAACGGCATCTCGCTGATCATCTTCGGCGGGATCGTCGCGAGCTTCCCCAGGATAATCGGCCAGGGCTTCCTGCAGAGGGACGAGGCCGGCGGGCTGCTCCTGCTTGCGGTGTTCGGCCTTGCGATCGTCTACCTGATAGTGCTGTTCACGGAGGCCCAGAGGCGCGTTCCGGTCCAGTACGGGCGGAGCGTGTTCAGGGGTGGGAGGATGCAGCGCCAGTCCGGATCGACGTTCCTTCCGCTCAGGGTCAACTCGGCCGGGATGATCCCGCTGATATTCGCCTTTTCAATCATCATCCTCCCGACGACGATCGCCAGCTATTTCAGGGACCCGCTGAGCGATGGTTTCGTACCCAGGGCGGCGCGGTTTTTCACCGATACGTTCGACCCGACGCACTGGCCCTACTGGCTCGTCGTTTTCATTCTGGTCGTGGCATTCGCCTTTTTCTACACTCTGATAATTTTTCAGCAGCAGCGTCTGGCGGAGAATCTGCAGCGAAACGGCGGGTTCATTCCCGGCATACGGCCGGGCCGTCCCACCCAGGAGTACCTGAACAAGGTAATCCTGCGTATCACATGGGGCGGCGCGCTCTTTCTGGGCTTTATCGCGGTGCTGCCGTTCTTCATCTCGCAGATGACGGGCATCCGCGCCCTGACCATATCCAGCACGAGCCTGCTGATCATGGTCGGCGTTGCCCTGGACACGATGCGCCAGCTGGAGGCGCAGCTGTTGATGCGCAACTACGAGGGGTTCCTCAGATGATGCCGCGGCTCTGCGTCGGGCGGGGTGCGCCTTGAAGAGGGTGATACTGCTCGGCCCGCCCGGCGCGGGCAAGGGAACGCAGGCGGGCCGCCTTTCCGGCGCGCTCGGGGTGAACCTGGTGTCATCGGGGGACCTTTTCCGGGACCACCTGGCGCGCCAGACCAAGCTGGGTCTCAGGGCGCGCTCGTACATGAGCGCGGGAGAGCTCGTGCCGGACGAGGTAACAATAGCGATGGTCATGGAGTGGGTTAACTCCCCGGACCAGGAGGCCGGATTCGTGCTCGACGGGTTCCCCAGGAGCCTGGGCCAGGCCGAGGCGCTCGACCGCGAGATGGAAGGGCGTGGAGGGCTCTGCGGCGTGCTCTACATCAAGGTGCCCCGCGATGAGCTGGTAAAGAGGCTCGGCGGGCGGTTCATATGCCGCAAGTGCCAGGTGCCTTTCCACGAGATCTTCTCGCCGCCGGCCAGGCCCGGGGAGTGCGATGTCTGCGACGGCGAGCTGTACCAGCGCGAGGATGACAGACCGGAGGCGGTCGCCAACCGGCTCGACGTCTACCGGACCCACACGGTCCCGCTGGTCGAGCACTACCGGCGAAAGGGAGTTCTTATCGAGATCGACGGCGAGGGAACGATAGACGAGGTTTGGCGCGCCATGGAGGCCGCCGTCGCCAGCCAGGACCGGATGGTCCGGGCCTGAGGCTAGGAGGGGTGAGATTCAGCGCTCTAGTGGAATGGTGACCAGAAAGTCGGCGCGAAAGCCGGTGGGTCTGACCGCAGAGCGGCCAGGGGGAATAACGATAAAGTCCCCGGCCGAGCTCGATGCGATGAGGCGCGCTGGCCGCGTCGTTGCGCTGGCCCAGGAGAACGTTGCGCGCGCGGCGCGCCCCGGCGTTACGACCGCCGAGCTCGACCGCATAGCGGAGCGGACCATAAAGAAGGCCGGAGCGGTGCCGTCGTTTCTGGGCTACATGGGCTTTCCGGCGAGCATCTGCGCGAGCGTAAACGAGGAGATAGTGCACGGGCTGCCGGGACCGAGGCAGCTCAGAGAGGGCGACATCCTGAGCGTGGACGTCGGGGCGATATTCGACGGGCTGCACGCCGACAGCGCCTTTACGGTGGCGGTCGGCCAGGTGGCCGAGGGCACCGCAGACCTGATTGACGCAACGCGCGAGTCGCTGCGGCGCGGGATCGAGCAGGTGCGGATCGGAGCCCGCGTCGGCGACATCTCGGCGGCCGTGCAGGCATACGCCGAGGGCAGGGGGTACTCGCTGGTGCGCCAGTACGTCGGCCACGGCATCGGTTATGTGATGCACGAGGACCCGCAGGTGCCCAACGTCGGCGAGGCCGGGCGCGGCCCGCTGCTGCGCGAGGGCATGGCCCTGGCGATCGAGCCGATGCTCAACGTGGGAACCTGGAAGACCCGCGTGCTCGATGACGACTGGACGGTGGTGACCGCCGACGGGGAGCTCTCGGCGCACTTTGAGGACACGGTCCTTGTCACGGCGGACGGACCGGTGGTGACCACGGCGAACGATCTGTGATGACCAAGAAGAAGGACACAATAGAGGTCGAGGGGCTGGTGCGCGAATCGCTCCCCAACGCGACCTTCAAGGTCGAGCTCGCCAACGGCCACGAGGTGCACGCCTACATCTCCGGCAAGATCAGGAAGAACTTCATAAGGGTCCTGCCCGGCGACCGCGTCCTGGTGGAGCTTTCGCCCTATGACCTTGCGAGGGGCAGGATCACCTACCGGTTCAGGTAGGCGGCTGGGGCCGGCAGGGAAGGGTATGGCAAGATGAAGGTTTCTGCATCCGTCAAGAAAAGGTGCGCCAAGTGCCGGATCATCCGGCGCAAGGGTCGCGTACACGTAATCTGCGAGAACCGCAGGCACAAGCAAAGGCAGGGCTGACATGGCACTTGTGGCAGGGGTGAACATCCCCGACGACAAGCGGGTCGAGTACTCGCTCACGCGCATATACGGCATCGGGCCGTTCCAGTCCAGGGAGGTGCTCGAGCGGGCCGGCGTCTTCGGCAACCCGCGCGTAAGGGACCTTTCGGACTCGGACCTGGTCCGGATAAGGGAGATCATCGAGCGCGAGAAGACGGTCGAGGGCGACCTTCGGCGCGAGGTGAACCTCAACATCAGGCGGCTGATCGATATCGGCTCCTACAAGGGCCAGCGTCACCGCCGGGGGCTGCCTGCGCGCGGGCAGAGGACGCGCACCAACGCAAGGGCCAAGCGCGGCCCGCGCCGCCCGGTGGCCGGACGCGGCCAGCGCTCGAAGGTGAAGTAGGCCATGGCCAAGAGACAGAGGACGCGCAGAAGGGACCGAAAGTCCGTACCGGTGGGCCGGGCGTACATACAGTCCACCTTCAACAACACGATCGTCACCATCACCGACCTTTCCGGTGCCGTCGTCTGCTGGGGCAGCTCCGGTACGGCCGGCTTTAAGGGCTCCCGCAAGTCGACCGCCTTCGCCGCGCAGCGCGCCGCCGAGGACGCGGCGCGAAAGGGCAAGGAGCAGGGCCTTCGCGAGGTCGATGTGTTCGTCAGGGGCTCGGGCGCCGGCAGGGAGGCCGCGATCAGGTCGCTGCTGGCCCAGGGCATCGCGGTCACATCGATTAGGGACGTGACCCCCCTGCCCCACAACGGCTGTCGCCCGCGCAAGAGGCGAAGGGTATAGCGGGACCATTGAATCTCGACAGGGAAAGTGCCAGTGAGGCAGTTTACGGACGGGCCCCCGGGAGACCCGGGAGGCCCGCTGGTAGAACGCGGCGTTACGGAGATGGTCGCCGAGGCCTTCCGGATCTACCGGAGGCGCTGGCGGGAGTTTCTCTGGATGTCGGCCCTGGTCCACGCGCCCATAGCGGTGATAGACCAGCTGATCGGCACCGGGGCGTGGGCCATCACGCTGGTGATCGCACTGAGCCTGCTGGGCTCGGCGGCGTTCTTCGGGGCGGCCGTCTCGGCCGTCTGCCAGCACTACCTTCTTGGGAGGGTCGACGTGGGCACCGCCTACCGACGGGCCCAATGGAGGTACGTGTCGATCCTCGCGGTAACGGTGCTTACGACGGGGGTGGTGGTCGGCGGGGCGCTGCTGGTGTGGATAGTGGTGCCATTCATTGCGGCGGTGGTCTACGCGGTCTACTGGTCGGTGGCGGCCCCGGCGGTGATCGTCGAAGGGCACAAGCCGGTGGACGCGCTCAAGAGGAGCTTCGGGCTGGTCCGCGGGAGCTGGTGGCGGACCTTCGCCGCGGCGGTTGCGTTCGTGCTGGTGGCGGTGGGGATGTCGCTGATCGGCTGGGTCCCGTACTGGATAGCGGACTGGTCCGGCGGCGGGGATTCGTCGGCGACGGTGGGCCTGCGGTGGATCGGGCAGCTGGTCGTGGCGGTCGGTGTGCCGCCGATACTGGCGATCTGCTGGACGCTTCTGTACTACGACATTCGGATAAGGAAAGAGGAGCTGAGCCTTGCGAGGCTCGGCGAGGAGCTCGGCCTCGCAGGGCCGGGTGGCCCGCCCGGCGCGAGCAGGGCCGGGGTCACCTAGGGACTCAGGAAGGAGGGAGCCGTAACCCGGCGCCAGTCCACAGGGCGCGTCCGGGGACGGCCAGATAGATGGCAAGGTACACTGATCCCAGCTGCCGGCAGTGCCGGCGCATTGGCGAAAAGCTGTTTCTCAAGGGCGAGCGGTGCTACACGCCGCGCTGCGCGGTCGAGCGCCGCAAAAAGCCGCCCGGCGACCGCAGCTTCAGGCGCAGGCGCGCCTCGGAGTGGTCGCTTCAGCTCCGCGAAAAGCAGAAGGCCCGCTTTACCTACGGGGTCATGGAGCGCCAGTTCAGAAAGTACTTTGACATGGCGCGAAAGCGCTCGGGCGTAACCGGCGACCTGCTCCTGCAGCTCCTTGAGCGAAGGCTGGACAACGTCGTGTTCAGGCTCTCGTTCGCCGAGTCGCGAAAGCAGGGCAGGCAGTTGGTCTCGCACGGCCACATCACCGTCAACGGGCGGCGAATGGACGTGCCTTCCTACCTTGTAGAGACCGGCGACGTCATAAAGTGGAAGTCGTCAAACGGCTCGGTCCCGGAGTTCGCGAAGGCGATAATGGAGTCGGGGTCGAGGAGGACGGTGCCGGGCTGGCTAAAGCCCGACCCGGAGAACGGGGCGGCCGAGGTGCTCGGCGAGCCCGAGACGTCGCATCTAGATACCGATATCGATGTCCGGCTGATCGTGGAGTTCTACTCCAAGTAGCCGGGCGGGGCGGGCGCCCGCGTGGCGCTCCGCCAAATCCATCAAGGCTGAGAGGTGTAAGCAGGCATGGTCCTGGAATTTCAGACACTCGCACCCGGCGAGTTCCCGCTAGACGAGCCGGAGGTTGTACCCGATCCGCAGATCAAGATAGTCGAGGTCGAAGGCGACTACGGCAAGGTCTCCATAGAGCCGCTGGAGCGCGGCTACGGGGTCACGCTCGGAAACCCGATGCGCCGGATCCTGTACAGCTCGCTGAACGGCACGGCGGTGACCTGGGTCAAGATCGAGGGGATACTGCACGAGTACGCGACTATCCCGCACGTAAAGGAGGAGGTGTCAGAGTTCCTCCTCAACGTAAAGGGCATCCGGCTGCGCACCGAGGTGGACCGCCCCGGCAAGCTGCGCATGGAGGTCTCCGGCCTCGGCGAGGTGAGCGCCTCGGACATAATGGCATCCTCGGACTTTGAGGTGGTCAACCCCGAGCTTCACCTTGCGACGCTCACGTCCAACCAGGCCAAGCTCTCGGTGGAGTTCAACGTCGAGTCCGGCGTCGGCTACAAGGCGGCCGCGGTGGACGAGGACCTGCCGATCGGCATCCTGCCGGTCGATGCGATCTTCACGCCCATCCGCAAGGCCAACTACTCCATCGAGCCCACCCGGGTCGGCCAGAGGACCGACTTTGAGAGGCTGGTCCTTGAGGTCTGGACCGACGGGTCGATCACGCCGGTCGACGCGGTCAAGAGGGCGGCCGACGTACTGATATCGCACCTGTTCCTGTTCACGAGCCTTCAGCAGGGCGAATCGGCGGGCCTGGAGGGCATGCCGATAATGCTGAAGATCTCCCCGGACCAGTACAACATCCCCGTCGAGAGGCTCGAGCTGTCGTCGAGGACCCTGAACTGCCTGAAGCGCGCCGGGGTCGACAAGGTGGGACAGGTGCTGTCGATGCGCTCCTCCGAGCTGCTTCAGATACGCAACTTCGGAGAAAAGTCGCTCACCGAGCTGGGTGAGCGGCTCACCCTGATGGGCCTGCCGCTTCCGCAGGACGAGGAGCCGGCGACCCAGGAGACCGTGGCAGAGGAGCCGGAGGCGGCCGCGGTGGTCGACGGCGAGCAGGCGGAGGAGGACTGAGGTGAGGCACAGAGTCGCCGGCTCAGCGCTCGGTAGGCCGACTGCGCACCGCATGCTCATGCTCCGGGGCGCCGTCACCGACCTGCTGCGCTACGAGTCGATCAAGACCACATATGCGAAGGCCAGGCAGATACGGCGCCTTGCAGAAAAGACGATCACGCGGGGAAAGAAGGGCACGCTCCACCAGCGAAGGCAGGCGGCGGCGTTCTTGACCGACGAGGACGTGGTCGACAAGCTGTTCGCCGAGCTCGGTCCGAGGTACTCGGACAGGGCGGGTGGATACACGCGCATCATCAAGATTGGCCAGCGAAGCGGCGATGCGGCCGAGATGGTGATCATCGAGCTGGTCAGCTAGGCCGGCCGCCCGGGTAATCTCGACGGGTATCGTGACAAGGCTGGCGTTAATAATCGAATATGACGGCGCCCGCTACAGCGGGTTCCAGTACCAGGAGAACGCCCCCTCGGTCCAGGCCGAGCTGGAGGCCGCCGCCGGCAGGCTGACCGGAGAGGCCGTCCGGGTCGCCGGGGCGGGAAGAACCGACGCCGGCGTGCACGCAGAGGGCCAGGTGGTTGCGTTCGACTGCGGATCGACGCTCTCGCCCGGGCGGGTCGCACCCGGGATGAACCACCATCTGCCGGAGGACATCGTGGTGCGCAGCGTCCATGGCGTACCGGATGGGTTCGACCCGAGGCGCGATGCGATCTCCAGGTGGTACCGGTACTCGCTGCTGAGGCGGCGACACAGGTCGCCGCTGTCCGACCGCACCGCGGTGGTGGTCGGCCGGGAGCTGGATCTGGGCAGCATGAGGCGGGCGGCGTGGCTGATGGTCGGGGTCCATGACTTCGCGGGGCTCGCAGGTCGCCTTGATGACCCGGCAGCGAGCACGGTGCGCGAGGTCAGCAGGCTGGACATAAGAACCGAGGGGGAGCGGATAAGCATAGACGTGGAGGGAAACGCCTTCCTTCCGCACCAGGTAAGGAGAATGGTGGGCGTGATCGTGGATGTCGGCACCGGGAAGATGGCGTCCCCGCAGGTGGAAGATCTCCTGTCGGGAGAACGCGAAGCGCCGCCGGCCCGAACGATGCCCCCTCATGGGCTGTGCCTGATGAGGGTGCGCTACCCGGAGGAGCTGGGGCTCAGCATCCCGATGGACGAGGCTACAGAGTAGAGAAGATGACGACAAGGACGAGACCGTACAACGTAAAGCAGTCGGACCTCCGGCCGGAGTGGCACGTGGTCGACGCCAGGGGAAAGACCCTCGGACGCGTGTCGACGGAGATCGCAACGCTCCTTCAGGGTAAGCATAAGCCCACCTACACCCCGCACCTTGCCGCGGGAGACTTCGTGGTCGTGGTGAACGCTAGCAAGTTCCGCGTGTCCGGCAACAAGCTTGCCGCCAAGATGTACTACCGGCACAGCGGCTACCACGGGGGCCTGACCGAGCAGACGTTGGAGGAGCTTTTGGAAAAGCATCCCACCCGCGCGCTCAGGCAGGCCGTAAAGGGCATGCTCCCGAAGAACATCCGCGGCAAGCACATGCTCTCAAGGTTAAAGCTCTACGAGGGCGAGGAGCACCCGCACCAGGCGCAGGTCAACGCCAGCCGGGCCCAGGCGGCCCCGGTCGAGCCTCCGTCACCGGCGCGGACCGCTAAGGCAGACCAGCCGGAGCCCGCACCCGCACCCGCATCGCAGGTGGAGATGGAGCCGGACGAGGTAGCCGAGGCCGCGGTCCCGGAGGAGCAGGCCGCCGATCAGCCAGCCGCAGAGTTGGAGGTAGCCGAGGCCGCGGTCCCGGAGGAGCAGGCCGCCGATCAGCCGGCCGCAGAGTTGGAGGTAGCCGAGGCCGGGCAGGAGGAGCAGGCCGCCGATCAGCCGGCCGCAGAGGTGGAGGCCGCCGAGGCCGGGCAGGAGGAGCAGGCGGACGAGGAGGACCTTGAGGCGCTGACGGTGCCCAGGCTGAGGGAGCTTGCCAGTGAGCGCGGTATTACGGTGCCGTCCAGGGCCCGCAAGGCCGATATAATCGAGGCGCTCAGGTCCTGGGACCGATAGAGCCTACTAGGAGACCGAGTTGGTAGAGCAGCAGACTTACTACTATGGTACCGGCCGCCGCAAGGCGGCGATCGCCCGCGTAAGGGTGTACCGGGAGCGCGGGCCGATCGTGGTCAACGGTAAGCCCGTTGAGGAGGCCTACCCGATCCCGGCCCTTCAGCAGATGATCTTTACGCCCCTGCGCGTCGCGGGCGTGGGCGGGCAGTACCGGGTCGTCGCCAAGGTCTCCGGCGGCGGTCACACCGGCCAGGCCGGCGCGCTGCTGCACGGCATTTCAAGGGCGCTGTGCGAGGCCGACCCGGGCCTTCGGCCGGTCCTGAAGAAGGCCGGACTCCTCACGCGCGATGCACGCGTTAAGGAGCGCAAAAAGTACGGTCTCAAGAAGGCTCGAAAGGCGCCCCAGTACACCAAGCGCTAGTTCTCGGGCCGCAGGGCCTCACCCCCAGGCGTGGGAGAGGTAGCCAGTCGTCCTTCACACAAGTAGTCGTGCCTGTAGCGAGCGGAATACCGGTCTGCGCCGCCCGGGTTCTTCGGCTCTCCCGAGGGCGACTAATCCCGGTCCTTGGTCAGGGACGCCGGCAGTACTCACATCGCGAAAGGGCGGTGCATCACCCCTTGGTCCCAGAGCCCCGGCTGGATTCAGCGGCAGGGCAACCGCATCTTAATTGGCAGGGACCTTGAGCAGGTTGCAGACCCGGCAAAGGGCCTCGAGGTTGCCCCTATGCTGACTCCCAGGGATTGACCACGTCTAAGCCCAGGTTGGCGAAATCCCTGACGTTGCGTGTCAAAACGAACAGGTCGTTGGCCTTCGCGGTACCGGCGATCAGGGCGTCGGCCAGTGCCAACTCCGTGCCTTTGCGGTGTGTACGGGCCCGGAACGTGGCAGCCCACTGCGCTTCCTGATTCCTGACAGGCAATATGCGCTCCCCAAATTCCTCCACCAGCGTCGACAGCCAGCTCGCCAGTTCGCTACGGCGGCGGCCCTCCGGCAAGAGCTGGACGCCCAGCTCGAGCTCTCCGACCACGATTGCCGACAGCCACAGGTCATCCCTGGCGGTCAGAAAATCCACCACCCCCGGATTCGGATTCCTCTTCGCGGACTCCGAAACCACGTTCGTATCCAGCAGGTAACCGCTCATTGGCTCTCTTCAGAGATGAACGGTATCTCCCTGTCACTATCTCTGCGGCTTGGGATCTCCAACTCTGTCCCGCGCGGGGTGTTTTCGATGAGCCACGTCCCCAGGGACGTGGGCGGTCGTGTCGCAGCATGCCACTGATGGGCAGGGACGACCACGAACGGCCTCCGGGTGCCTATGCGCTGAGGGCCTCTCGACTCGGCGAGGCGCAGGATCTCGGACAAGCGAGCCTTGGCCTCCGCCACGGTCCAAACGTGATCGGACTGAGCGCTATTCACGATGCTCCTCCATGACACTTACAATATAGTCTATTATAGACTATTCAGGGCAGGTGGATGAGTGTCCAGGCGCTCGCCGAACCCTTGCTTCTCATGGCCTCCTTTTCTCTCCTGCCTGCCAGCGCCTGATCGCCTCCGCTATCTCCACTCTAGACACCTCCCTGTACGCCATCGCCGCTCCTTCAACAAGATCTGCGGCTATGGTCGCCATCCCGGCGCCCAGGGTGGTCAGCCACCTGAAGGGTGGCTCATAGTTCCTGGCGAAGTGGCTTATAGTTCTTGGCGATCTGCCTTTCTACTGGTACATAGTTCCTGAAAATCGACACGTAAGCGATTTCCCAAGCGGAGGCTGCGCTGACCACTATGTCGCTGGCTTCGTCTTTTACCGCCCGCCGTGGGCGTGGTGAAGAATGTGCCTTGCCGGCGAACCACCAAATCAGCGCGTGGGTGTCGAGCGAGAGGCCTGTGGTGGACCACCCGGGATGGGTATTCGCCGCCTCGGGTTGTCTGGGTAGCGGCAGATTACGCCAGGCGCGCCCGCCCTGATTTGTTGCTACACGGCGGCCGCAAAATGCCGCTTCACCTCTCCGGTGCCCACGAACTGGGAAAGGAGCCGGTAGTTGCCTGATTCAAAACGAATCCGTCCGGCGATGATCGCGGGGTGAACCTGAGCGACCGAAGCCATGCTCAAGACAGTCATGGGTGACGGATCTTCAACGATATCGCCGTCGCCCCATATATCTAGAGGTATCAGGGCATCTTGGGCCAGTCGGTCAGCTTCCTGCTCGGTGGTGTCGCTTCCGACAGGCCTAACCCTTCGAAGGGAGTGATCATCTAGGAAGCCTGTCTCTTCGGTGGAATTGCCCATGTGGAGGACTACGTGAGCCAGCTCGTGCATCATCGTGAACCAGAAGTTATCAATTCGGTCGTAGCGTAAGGTCAGGCCAATCACCGGCCTCCCTTCACGGAGACTCAAGGCAGCGCCGTCAAGATACGTCCTGGGTAGATGCTGTACATACTCTACCCTTACCCCGTGCTGAGCCAATAGGTGAGTAGCCCGGACCGGCCCATCTTCCCAAACGCTCAACCTGGCCACTTGGCGCAGCAGCTGGGGTGTAACCGCCCCGGGATGGAATTTCTCGTCCGATTGCTTCTCCCCGGCTTGGGCCATTACTTGCCAGCACCAGGCTCTGAGTGCGTAGTCATCGGCCTTGGCGTTAACTCGTCGGCTATCGCTCTTCCGGTACAAAGGGGCCGCAGCAAAAGCTCTCCCGCCAGCCCTCTCCATCAGCCCTGTGATTAACTCCTCCGCATGGTCCTTCAGGCCCTGGACCCGAGGAATCCAACCTGCCTTAGCCATAGTACTGAGGGGAAATCTGGTATACTCAAGATCCGGCGGTGTGTCTGGCAGGCGTGCTCCCGGTTCTTGCAAGAGGACGTCGGCTGGTACGCCTAGATGATGGTGAAGGGCCCGGGCCATGGACATGGTAATCGGCCGCTTCCCTGCCAGGACCTCGGAAACCTTGGCCCGACTTCCGATGAAGGGCACAAGATCGCGGTGGGTGAGGTCCTCCTGGTCCATCCGAAACTTGATGGCGGAGATAGGATCGGGAAGGCCTATGGGATCGAGCCGCTCTTCATAGAGACCCACAAGGTCAACAAGTACATCCAACTCGACCCGGTCGGGATCATCCACATCGTCCAGTCGCTCTTCAGAGACGGATAGTGCGTTCATAAGTTCCGTAATCCGGGTCAACGCAGCGTCATAGTCCTCTTCTGAGCGAATCGCCCGGATAAGTGTCATGACTACACCTCCTCCACATTGATGCGGTCATATTCCTCGTGGGTGCCAACAAAGCGTATATAGACTGTTCGCCCCGGGTAAAAGACCCTTACAACGATTCGAATTTCATTGTGTCGGATTCGAAATACGACCCGGTTCCCTCCGACTATGCTGGCCCTTGGGTAGCGTTTGACCACTTCAGAAGGAGTGGACCAGTCTGCCCGCCTTGCCTCGCTAAACCATGCCTTAAGCGGCTGCTCGGCTTCTGGATGACGATTCCAGAATTCACGGAGTGCTCTTCTCGATATGATCCGCACAGCGGAGCATTCTAGCTCCCAATTAGATAAATAGTAAAGTGTTCCCAAATTGACGTCAAGAGACTCGTAGTCCGCCTCAAGTATAGGCGGCGGCGGCGTGCTAACATCACGCCGTAATGCGAGTCACCGGCGTTAAGGCCTTTCTCGTCCACCCGGCTGAGGCCGGATCCGTGTATGGAGCTGGGTCCAAGAACCTCTGCTTTGTGAGGCTCGAGACCGACGAGGGCATAGTCGGCTGGGGCGAGTGCTACACCCAGTCCGACCGTGACACCCAGATCGTCGCCCACGTTGACCAGCTCGCCCGCTACCTGGTCGGGCGCGACCCGGCCCTGATCAAGAACTTCACCCAGATCGTCTACGACGACGTGGCGGCGCGCCGCGGGTCGATGGACCTTTTCAGCGCGCTGAGCGGTCTTGAGCAGGCGATGTGGGACGCGAGCGCAAGGGCGCTCGGCGTTCCGGTGCACTCGATGATGGGCGGTCCCGTACGCGACCGGCTCAGGGTCTACGCCAACGGCTGGTACGGAGGCTCAAAGGATGCCGCGGAGCTTGCCGAGCGTGCCGCGGCCACCGTGGAACTGGGCTTTGACGCGCTCAAGTTCGACCCGATTCCAGGGCCCTGGCGGACATACGTGGGCGATGACGTCCTTCGCCGCGCGGCGGCCAATGTCGCGGCGGTAAGGGAGGCGGTCGGACCGGGGGTAGACGTGCTGATCGAGGTGCACAGGAGACTGGCCCCGATGCACGCGGTGCGGCTTGCCAGGGAGATAGAGCAGTACCACCCGTTCTGGTTCGAAGAGCCTGTGCTCGCCGAGAACATGGAGGCGCTCGCCGCGGCCAGGGACAAGATCGCGATCCCCGTGGTGACCGGGGAAGAGCTGTACTCCAGGTTCGAGTTCAGGAGGGTGTTTGAGACGGGGGCGGCGGACATCATAAACCCGGACGTATGCAACGTCGGGGGCATCATGGAGATGCGTGAGATCGCGGCGATGGCCGAGACCTACTTGGTCGGGGTCGCCCCGCACAACTACAACAGCACCTCGATCGGCCTTGCGGCAACGGCAAGCGCCGCAGCGTGCATGCCCAACTTCGTGATCACCGAGTTCTTCGTCAACCTTGACACGCTCTCGCGCCGAATCACCCCGACTCCATTTGCGGTGGAGGAGGGATTCATCAGGGTCCCGCAGGGTCCGGGCCTTGGCATGGAGCTGGACGAGGAGGCGCTCGCCGCTCACTCCTACCGGCAGTTTCCGCCGTGCGATTTCGGTGAGCTGCACGATCCCTGAGCGGCGTGGCGACCCTGAGAAGGCCAGGAGGATCAGATGGATAACGCCGAGTTCTCGGCACTGACGAAAAGGGCGGGCTACCGGCTGACAGAGGCCGAGGTCACGGACCTTAAGGCGCGCTTTGAGACGGCCATGCGCATACTGGCCCCGCTCGGGGAGATGGACCTGGGCGACGGCGACCTGGCCGTGGCTTTTTCGCCCGAGGCCGAGCCCAACAGGGCGCGCAGATGACCGCTACGCCCCTGCACTACCTGACTATCGCGGAGGCCGGCTCTCTCTTGAGGTCCGGGTCGCTCTCGCCGGTCGAGCTGGCGGGCGCGTTCCTTGAGAGGATCGAGGCCCTGGACCCTTCGCTCAACTCGTACATCACCGTTACGGCGGACCTTGCGATGGAGCAGGCCCGCCGTGCCGAGGCCGAGCTCTCGGCCGGGCGTGACCGGGGGCCCCTCCACGGCATACCCATAGCGCTGAAGGACCTTTTCGATACCGCGGGCGTGCCGACCACCTCGGGATCGAGGATCTTCTCAGGCAGGGTGCCCGAAGAGGACGGAACGGTCACCGCGCGCCTGGCGGATGCCGGGTCGGTGCTCCTGGGAAAGCTCTCGATGAGCGAGAACGCCGCCGGGGGCCCGGACCCGACGAGCGGGTTTCCCGTCCCGAGCAACCCGTGGAACCTTGAGCACCACGCGGGAGGATCCTCCAACGGCTCGGCCGTTGCCGCATCGGCCGGCCTTGCCATGGGGACGATGGGCTCGTGCACCCGGGGCTCGATCCGCGCGCCGGCATCGTTCTGCGGAGTGGTGGGCCTCAAGCCCTCATATGGGCGGGTGTCGCGCCGCGGCGTTCTGCCGCTCAGCTGGACGCTCGATCACGCGGGACCCATAGCGCCCACCGTTGAGGACGCGGCTATCATGCTCGGGGCGATCGCGGGCTATGACCCGGGCGATCCGACGAGTTCGGCCGCGCCCGTACCCGACTACCGGGCGGCCCTGGAGGGCGGCGTAAGGGGCATGCGCATCGGCGTTGCGCGCCACTTTTTTTTCGACAGGACAAGACCCATGGTCCAGAGCGGGCCGCTCCAGCTCGCCGACCGGGCGATCGAGGAGCTGGAGTCACTCGGTGCGCACATAGAGGAGATCTCGATCCCCGCGCTCGATGTCGCCGATGCGGCGGCCCTTGCGATACTGCTCGGCGAGGGCTATGCGTTCCACGAGCGCAGCCTGCGGGAACGCCCGGAGCTCTACGGCGAGATGAACAGGGCCGAGTTCAGGGTTGGCGGGCTCTTTTCGATGACCGAGTACGTGCAGGCCCAGCGCGCCCGCAGCGTGCTAAAGGCACAGTTCGCCGACGCCCTTAGCAGGGTCGATGTGATAGCGTCCCCGACATTCGCGGTCGCAGCGCCCCGCCGAGACGCCGGGCCCGGGACCGCCGTTACGCCGATGCCCAGCTTCACGGGCCCCTACAACCTGACCGGTCTTCCGGCGATCTCCGTTCCGTGCGGGCTGACCGAGGCGGGACTTCCCTCCGGCCTTCAGCTTGCGGCAGGGCCGTTCATGGAGTCGACGATCCTTCGGGCGGCTTACGCCTACGAGCAGGCGTCGGGCCACATGAGGCCCCGTCCACCCGTCTAGGCCCCGCGGCACCTTGGCCCGTCATGCGTTCGACGACCCGGCCGATTCGGCCGAGCGGGGGTCGGTCTCGTGCAGCCCCGCGGGGGACCGGCGAGGGAAATGACCGATAGGCGGCAGGGGGCGGTGTTTTCGGCAGACCGGCGCTACCGGTACCTGCTCACGCGGAGAATCGATGTGGACCCCGGGCCGGGCGGGCCTTCCGCAGGGGTAACGTTCATAGGCCTCAACCCGTCGGTGGCGGATGAGCGCGCTGACGACCCTACGATCAGAAGGTGCATCGGCTTTGCCCGCAGGTGGGGAGCGCCGCGGCTCAGCGTGGTCAACCTCTCTCCCCTGGTGGCGACCTACCGGGCCGATCTGAAGGCCGCCGGCCCTGAGCCAGGAGACGTTGTCAAAGCGAACCTTGAGCACGTGGCCTCGGTGACGCGAGGCGGGGAGATGGTGGTCGCCGCCTGGGGCGTTCTCGGCGCCGTCGAGGGCCGGGACGGTCGCATGATGGAGTTTCTGCGTGACTCGGGCGTTCGGGCCGTCTATTGCCTCGCTCTCAACGCGGATGGTTCGCCGCGGCACCCGATGTACATGCCGGCTGCGACAGAGCCCGCCTTATACTGCGAATTCGGCCCGGCCCGGCCGGGCTGAGGAGGCCGGCGGGCCTTACCACCGGGGGCCGAAGAGGATAGGGAATCGTCCCGGGAGGCTGTTTTCGCCGAGGGCGGGTGGCGCGTATAATCCGGCATGGAGGCACTGGGGTATTGGAGGAGGCCGTGCAAGGGGGGAATTTGGTGGCCTTCAGAAAGGAGGTTATGCGCATTGGATAGTAGTAGTTGGAGGTGTTCCAGGTAGGTGTTCCTTAGAACGCCTCCCATCAGGCCCCCGATTTAGATTGCTAGATCGGGGGCCTGTACATTTATGGCGATCAATCCTGCTGTGCGTTGTTACCGCACCCGCGGGCTGCCCGAGTGTGCCTGGGGGGATCCGATGCCCGGGAAGGTTTCGATTCAGGCGTTCCACAAGGATGTGACCGATGGTCCCTTCCCTGTGCCGAATTCTCAGTGCAACAAGCGCATGGTAGGCAGAGATTCGACCTTCCTGATGGCAGTTGATTTCCTGGCGCTGCAAAAGCAGGAGACGCAAGACGTAACGCGTCCGCTCTGCCCCGAGTGCATCGCGGTGCTCTGGGGAATACGGCAGCCTGTCATCTCCGCAACACTGCAGCCGGCACCCTGAGCGCGCCACGCTGCACGCGCCGTGATTCAGGGCGATACATCCCCAGCTCTCATCGATGACGTGGGCGGTTGCCGTAGTGGCGTTGAAAATAAAGACGGCATCGATGCACCATAGTGCTATATGAAACAGAGAGTGACCAGTTTGGACAGGCGTGGCCGCATGGTCGTTCCCGTAGAGTTTCGACGTGCCCTTGGACTCAAGGAGGGCGATGCGATCATCGTCCGGCGTGAAGGTGATGAACTGCGATTACTCACCCGTGGGGAGGCGATCAGGCGGGCGCAGGAAATCGTGGGCAGGCACACCGGCGAGGGAAGGTCTCTGGTGGATGAGTGGATTTCGGAGCGACGCACGCAGGCAACCCGCGAGTAGGTGTGTACTCGATGACTTGGCGCTGCTCGCGCTGCTGAATCGGGAGCCCGGACACGGACTTGTGGGCGACGCCCTCACCGAGGGTGCGATGACGAGCACCGCGGATTTCTCGGAGGTCTTAGCCAGGCCGGAGGACGCAGGACTGGTTGAGAGCGTGATCGGCAGGCTGTCGAGCCGCCGGAATCTGATGGAAATATGGATGCACCGGACAACCTTCCGGTTTTTGTGGTTACTTGGCGCGGTTGACGCGCCTGCTCGTGTATGCCCAAGTCGGCCAGCAGGCGTCGACAAGCGGGGCTAGAGGCAGGTGATCGCGGAGGAGTCAGCCGCAGAAGAAGGGGCATGGATTATCTGCGGTGGAGTTGACGGCGGTCCGTACCTATCCGTCCGAGGCCGACCCCCGGACCATGGACCGCGAAGCGCAGGTCGTTCGACCTGACGTACGAGCCCGTTTCCCAGGTTTCTGGAGACGCCGGTAAGTCTGTCCCGCTAGGTCTCAGGCGACCTCGATATCGGTTAGTTTGAAGTCTCCACCCTTGAACAGGAGGGGCTCCCGTGTGGCTTCCGCAAGCGCGTAGGCGAAGCAGTCCCCAAAGTTCAGCCCCGCCGGGTGGTTGCCCTTGCCAAACCTCCGCCAGGCCCTGCGCGCCGCCTGCGCCTGGTCAGAGGTGACCGGCTCCAACTCGATCTCCGCCTCTTGCAGAAAGGCATCGAGTTCGTAACCGGCCGCGGTCCCACTGCGACTTTCGAGGACGATTGTCGTTTCCATGAGGGTGGCGACCGACATGCGGCGGGAGGAAGCCACGGTTATAGCCGTTGCAAAGCGCTCCGCGTCCGTCTCGTGGAACAGGATCGCCAGGACCGCCGACGTGTCAATGATCACCTGGGCAGACCCCGATCGTCGTACAGGAAATCGCCGTGCTCGACGGCGGAAGGACCGTCGCGCAACGTGCTTGCGCAGCGCTTCCCGATGGCGAGAATTCTCTGGACACGGGCCTCGGTGCTGCGCTCCCTTTTCTCGCGCTCCAGTCGCTCCCTCAGCGCAATCGTAATCGCGCCGGTCATGGTGTCACCGGTGAGTTGCGCCAGTTCACTGGCGAGTTGACACGTCTTCTCGTTCTTGATGTTAATGCTCATCGCAGCCTCCTCATATGGGTAGACTCATCATATATAAGTCTACCACGCACCCGATCGCAGGCCTGTGCTGTGTCCTCTTGGTGTGTACTTGTCGGGGGCGATACGACCACCAGGGGATTGGCCAGCCTGCGGCAGTCCTCTGCTTGCGGGACGGTCCGGGAAGTTGAGTCGTTCTCCGGCTCATCCACGACAGTAAACAGGCTGACTCGCAACACCGGCTGACAGTTCAGGATCCGTGCCCGAGGGGATGGATCTCCCTCTCCGACCTCCTACGGCGCTGCTATGGTGTGTGTACTCCCTTGTCTGCCCGTGCAAGCAGTCCGGCTTACCGGTAGTTGTGGGCGGGACCGACAGCTGGCGATGATGGAGGATTCAGCCCCCGAAGAAGCGGCGCGGGTTATCGACGGTGATCCGGCGTATGTCGTCCTCGGTAGCCCCCAGCTCGAGCAGCCGGGGTATCTGGCGCCGGGTGATGTAGAGGAACCGGTCGGGGTTGTGCTCGTCGAATCTCCTGCGTGTGTCCTCTCCGTTGGTGCCCATGTATATCGACCAGTCGTGTCCCACCATTACGCTGTCGGACAGTCCCGCATCGATCAGGGCCTTGAGCGTCCGGGTCCGCTCCTCTGCGGAGGGCAGCTCACGGATGGGCGCCCCGGGGGTGCGGTCCAGTCCGATCCAGGCACCGGCTCGCGCAATACCGGTCAGGTAGTCCATGTCCGTCGTGTCGTTGGAGTGGCCTATGTAGACGCCGGCCAGGTCGACGCCCTCGTCGGTCAGCACCTCGATCTGGAGCTCGCCGACCCGGCCCGGGGCCCAGCTGTGCGCCGATATGGGCACGCCGGTGGCCCTTGAGGCCCTGGCCGCGGCGCGCAGGATGATCTCCCCCTCCGCCGTGACGCCCTCTGCGTCGTTTGCGACCTTGATCACCCCGGCCTTTATGCCCGTGCCCTCTATACCCTCTGTGATCTCGCGCACGTAGAGCGCGGCGATATCGTCGGGGTCTGCCTCCCAGAATGCCCGTGGGATGTCGCGCCAGGTGCCCGTGCAGCAGATGATGTTAATGCCCGAGCGCTCTGAGACCTCGGCGATCAGCTCTGCGTCCCGGCCGAGGTCAAGGGTCGTAACGTCCACCAGGGAGTCGACGCCCTCGGCCTTGCACTCGGAAAAGTGCTCCACGGCGTCGCGGACTATCGCCTCGCGGTCGATGAACTCCGGGTACACGTGCCTTATCCCGGCGCTCGAGAGCATCACGTGCTCGTGGGACAGCGTAAAGCCGAGAGAGCCGGGATCCAGCGGGCCGAGGACGGTGTTTACTGTCTGCACGGGGTCCCCCTGCGGATCAGAAGCCCTCGATCAGCGCGGCGCGCACCAGGGCGAGGGCGTCCAGGCTTATGCGGGTGCGATCTGGTCTGCCCCGCCCCGACAGGTTGAAGGTTCGGCGGCGCACGTTGGCCCCGTCGGTCACGGCTATGTAGGTCTGGCCCTTGGCAAGGTTCTCTGCCCGGTCCGATGGGTCCGGAACCCCGTGCACCGCGATGCCCAGGTCCGCCTGGGCCTGGGCCCTGACCGATAGGGCAAGGCGCCCTGCGAGCTCTGCGGGGCCTTCGGGCTCAGGCCCGTCGCCCCCGGCGCCCACGAGCCGCATTATCGGAACCAGGCCGTTGCCGACGACCGCCTCGACGAAGCGCTCGGGAGTGGCATCGCGAAGTCTCTCTGCGACCATGCCGTGCGTTACGTCCTCGTAGGATGCGATCGTAAGGTCGCGCTCGGCCAGCAGGCCGCCCACCACCATCTCCATGGTCTCTGCGTCCGCCGCGAACACGTGGTCGCCCAGCAGGGTGCGGACCTGGCGCTCTACCGGCTCTATGAGGCGCTTGGCCTCGGGGATCGATGCGGCCTTGGCCGCTATGCGAACGTCGACCTGCCCGGGATGGGCGAGCACGCCCACGGTGGGGTTCGACGAGCTCGCGATCAGGTGGCCTATCCGGTCGTCCACGTTGCTCTCGCCGAGCTGGGCGACCTTGAGCACCCGGTAGGTTATGACCTCAGAGAGGCCGTAGCGCTTTCGGATGTAGGGGACCACCTCGTTGTCGAACAGCCACTTCAGCTCGAAAGGCACGCCGGGAAGTGCGAACACGACGCCCCGGCTGTCCTCAACGGCGAACGAGGGAGCGGTGCCGTTGGGGTTGTGTATGGCGAGCGCGCCGTCGGGGATGAAGGCCTGGCGCTCGTTGTTCTTGGTCATCAGAAAGCCGCGTGATCGGAACATGCGCTCGATGGTCTCAAGGAGCTCACGGTCAAGGACGAGCTCTCGACCGGTGACCTCGGCGATCACCTCGCGGGTGATGTCGTCCTGGGTCGGCCCCAGCCCGCCCCCGCAGATGACGATGTCCGCCCGGTCGAGGGCCTGGTCTATCACCTCGCCCATGCGCCGGCGGTTGTCGCCGACGACCGACTTGTGGAACAGGTTGACGCCCAGACCGGTAAGGCGCTGGGCCATCCAGGCCGAGTTCGTGTCGACTATCTGCCCGAGCAGGAGCTCTGAGCCGATGGATACTATCTCAGCGCTGGGCATGAACGGGTCCGGAGGGCGTCTCGCCCGCCGCTAGTGCCTCTCCCTGAGGATGGCCGCGCCCGCGCTCATGGCGCGCAGCTTAAGGTATGCCTCGTCTATGTCCATGGGGTTCTGGCTCGAGGGCGAGAAACCGCAGTCGGGGTTCAGGGTGATGCGCTCGGGGGAGACGTACTCCATCGCCGCCTCGGCGCGTGCCGCGACCTCCTCGGGCGTCTCAACGTGCGTATCGGTGTGGTCGATCACGCCGAGGCCCAGCACCTTGCCCGGCGGAAAGCGCCTAAGGGCCCCTATGCCGCCGGCGTCCGGGGTCGCAAGCTCGATCGCGAAGCGGTCGGCGTCCATCTCGCCGAGGGCGTCCATAATCAGGTCGTACGGGCCGCTCGTTGCGTGCCTTCGGTTAAAGTGCGCGTGGCAAAGGTGCACCGAGACGGGCACCGCAGCCCCATCGACGACGGCGTTCACCGAGCTGACCGAAAGCTCCATCTCCCGGTCCACGTCGGTGATGCTCTCCCTCTCCCTGTAGGCTCCGTCGACCAGCAGCGCAAGCCAGGGCTCGTCGAGCTGCACCGCATCCACCCCCTCAGCGGCGAGACGGGCGATCTCGTCGCGCACGATCGGGACGCACTCGTCGATGAACTCCTCCCTGGAGGGGTAGGCGGCGCGGGAGTGCTCCTCCGTCCACATCCTCCGCCCGATGGTGTAGGGGGACGGGACGGCGATGATGATCCGCCCGCCCGCGCGGGCGCGAAGAAAGCGCGCCTCATCGACCGCGATGGGCCTCCGGGGCGCAAGGCGCTCGACCACGGCCGGATAGGGGAGCGATGACACCCGGACCGCGCTGTCCTCCGTGTGAAGGTCGTAGCCGAACCCGCCGACCGCGTCGGCAAAGACCTTTACGTAGCTCTCGCGGCGCCACTCCCCGTCGGAGATGTAGTCGAGGCCCGCGCGCTCCTGCATCGCGATCGCCGATGGGACGGCCGCATCGAGAAGGCGGTCCGCCTCCTCCCAGGAGACGGCGCCCGACTTTCGGTCCTCTATGAGCTCGCGCACCCACTCGGGGCGCGGCAGGCTGCCTACGACGTAGGTTTCGAACATCTCCCCGGTCCGTCTTGTCTCCGTGATTCCGCGGGCGACCTAGTTGCCCCCGGCCCTCCATCGCTCCACCGCGAGCTGGCCGCGGGGGCTCACCGTCCTGCTTATCTCGACGTTGACGACCGCCGGCCGCCCGCAGTCAAGGGCCGCCCTGAGGGCCGGGCCGAGCTCTGCCCGGGTGTTCACGTGAAAGCCCTCGGCACCGAGCCCCTGCGCCACGACGTCGTAGCGCGTCGGCAGAAGGTCGGTCGCCACCGGTCTCCCGTAGGCCCCGATCTGGATCTGGCGGTCGATGCCCCAGGCCGCGTCGTTTCCGACGATCACGGTGATGGGGATGTCGTGCCGCACGGCGGTGTCCAGCTCCATGGCGTTAAAGCCGAACGCCCCGTCCCCGGTAACCAGGACCGCCCGCCCGCCGGGGCTGGCCAGCTTCATCGAGAGCGCGGTGCCCATCGAGGCGCCAAGCATACCAAAGGTCGAAAAATACAGGTGGCTGAGCGGTGCCGTCGCGGGGATGTAGGCGCGTCCGAAGTGCCCGAAGTCTCCGCCGTCAAAGGCGACCGAGTCTCCCTCAGACAGCATCGGGCGAAGCTCTGCGAACACGCTCATCGCGTGAAGCGGGACCCCGTCGCCATCGAGCGACTCGAGCCAGGCCTCCATCTGCCGGCGCTCCGCCGAGAGGCGCTCTAGCCACTCCGATCGGTCCGCTGCCCCCGGGCGCCCCTCCCCCGCGCGGTCCGCCAGCTGGCCGAGCACGGCGCTGACGTCACCGGCAAGGGCGACGTCGACGGACCTGTTCCTGCCGATCTCCCGGGCCTCGGGGTCGATCTGCACCAGCGCCGCGCCCGGGCCGATCGCGGGCGGCATAGCGTATCCGACCGACAGGTCCTGTCTCTTTCCGGCCAGGATCACGAGGTCCGCCTCGGGAACCAGGCGCGTAGCGCGGTTGAGGCCGGCGTCGTAAAAGCCCGCGCACAGGGGGTGATCATCGCTGATCAGCCCCCTTGCGTCTCCCTCGGTCATCACGGGAACGCCGGCGGCCTCGGCAAAGCGAACGAGGGTGTCCCCGGAGCGACCGTATGATGCGGCCGTCCCGGCGATGACCACCGGACGATTCGCCCTCTCTATCAGGCGCGAGGCCTCCTCCACCGCGGCCGCGTCCGCCTCCATCGGCGGGGGCGGGCCGGCGGAAAGGTAGGAGATCTGCGACCCGTCGGCGATCGCCTGCTGGACGTCCACCGGTATCGTCAGGTGCACGGGGCCGCGCCTGCCGGAAAGGGCGGTGCGCAGGGCCGCGGCGACCATGTCCGGGATGCGGGCGGGGTCGGTGACGATCTCTGAGAGCTTGGTGACGGGCCGCGCCATCCCCACCTGGTCTATCTCCTGCATCGCGCCGCGGCCTAGCTGGCCCAGCGGGGCCGATCCGCCGATGGAGAGCATGGGGCTCTCTGCGTGGGCGGCGTTGGCGAGGGCGGGAACGACGTTGGCAAAGCCCGGGGTCGTCGCAAGCACAACGCCCGGGCGGCCCGTTACGCGGGCCCAGGCGTCGGCCATGTGCCCGGCCGCCTGCTCGTGGCGCGTATCGACGAAGCGGAAGGGACCGTCCGCCATCGCGTCGATGGCGGGAAGGACGTGGTCTCCTGCGATGGTGAAGACCTCCTTCACCCCGAGCGCGTCTAGCGTTCGGGCTAGGACGTGTGCACCGGTGAGCGGGTCGGACGGCATGGCCGGGCCATTCTATCCCGGCGGGCCGCTCGGTGCTAAACTCGGCGCATAAGCGCCCCCGGGAGGGACATTGGACTCAGGCAACGGGACCGGGCCGGGCCCGCTAAGCGGCCTAAAGGTGATCGACTGGACGATCTGGCAGTTCGGCCCGGTCGCCGGGATGATGCTCGGCGATCTTGGGGCGGACGTGATCAAGGTCGAGGCGCTGAGCGGCGAGCCCGGGCGCGCGCTGTTCACCGTGAGCGGCATCGACCGCAGCCTTCCCGGCCAGCGCAACAGCTACTTTGAGGCGAACCACCGCAACAAGCGCGCGATCGCCGTCGACCTGAAGAGCCCGGAGGGCGTGGAGATCGTGCGGCGGCTCGTGTCCGGGGCGGACGTGTTCCTTCAGAACTTTCGTAAGGGCGTCGCGGAGCGGCTCGGCCTTGGATACGAGGACCTTTCGGAGATCAACCCGCGCCTGATCTACGGGTCGGGGAGCGGGTACGGCCCCGACGGTCCCGAGTCGGAAAAGCCCGCCCTGGACACGGTGGGCCAGGCGCGCAGCGGGCTGATGTACGCGACGGGCCCGGAGGGCTCTGAGCCCTACCCGGTGCAGGGCGTGATCAGCGACCAGATAGGCGGGATCATGCTCAGCTGGGGGGTGCTCGCCGCGCTCGTTGCAAGGGAGCGGACCGGGATCGGGCAGAGGGTCGACGCGTCGCACCTCGGGAGCTCGATCTGGCTGCAGGGCCTGAGCGTTACGATGGGCATGCTCACCGCCCACAAGCCGGCATCGGAGATAAACCTGACCGTAAAGCCCGGAAGGGAGAGCGCCTACAACCCGATCTCCAACTACTACAGGTGCAGCGACGGGCGCTGGCTGATGCTCGCGAACCTCGAAGCCGACCGCTACTGGCCGTCCTTTGCCGAGGCGCTCGGCCTCGGGCACCTTGCCGACGACCCCAGGTTCCGCGATACCCAGGCGCGCGCAGCGAACAACCAGGAGCTGATACGCATCCTCGATGAGACCTTCGCGCAGAAGACCTACGCCGAGTGGGACGAGATCCTGTCGGCCAACCGCGACAACATCTTCGCCCCGGTCCAGCGGCTGATGGAGCTGTGGGACGATCCTCAGGTGCGCGCAAACGACTACATCGTCGAGGTGGACCACCCCGCCCTGGGGCGCGTCAAGGTGGCCAACCACCCGATCCACTACGGGGCGACCCCGTCATCGATCCGCAGCCTTGCCCCCGAGGTCGGCCAGCACACCGAGGAGGTGTTGCTGGAGCACGGCTACAGCTGGGAGGACATCGCCGCCCTGCAGGACGCGGGCGTGATCCTCTAGGCGCGCGCCCTCAGCTCTTTGCCCCTGGCCTTCGCCTCCCGCCCCTGGAGGCGGCGACCTGGCCGCGGGTCAGTCCCGTTCGCATGCGCTCGTACTCGGAGGAGAACTCCGCCCCGATGAGCAGAATGAACGACGACGCATACGTCCAGGTCAACAGCACGACCACCGACCCGAGCGAGCCGTAGACCCTCTGGTAGTCGGCGAAGTTGTCCAGGTAAAACACGAACAGGCCCTTCCCCACCTCGAACAGGACGGCGGCCAGGGCCGCCCCGGGCCACACGTACCGCCAGTAGGTCTTCGTGTTGGGGATGAACTTGTAGATCACAAGGAAGATGCCGAAGCTGAACAGGAAGGGCAGGGCCCTTGCGGCGGTTCCGATCAGGCCGTCCCGCAGGAACTGCACGCGGCTGGTCAAGTCGGTATCGAAGCTGTCGACGATCTGAAGGACCGTGGTCGCCGACAGCGAGAGCAGGAACAGCAGCCCCACGCCGAAGGCCATGGCCAGGTGGTGGAGCTTGTCTATGTGGAAGGGCCGGTCCTGGTGGATGTCCCAGGCGCGGTTGACCGCCCTGCTTATCGCCCCGAAGATCGCGCTCGCCATCCAGAACATGCCCACGAGGCCGACTAACCCGAGGATGCCCCGTATCCGCTCGGTCGACTCCAGGTTGGCCTCGAGCGTATCGGCCGAGCCCGGAAGGTACGTCTGGAAAAAGTTCAGGAGTTCGGCCTTTACCGTCTCGGACTCAAGGACCGGGTTGATGATCGCCAGCAGGCCGATCGTCAGTGGGAACAGGGAGAGGATCGCGTAGTAGGCGACGCCGGCCGCCATGTGCGTTGCGTCGTCGTCGTTAAGCTCGCGCACCGTCCGGTAGACGAGCGCGAGCGGGGGATAGCGAAGGAGCCGGACCAGGGTCCGGCTTCCCCACCTCTTGATGCGCCCTATGCGTTCACGCGGCCTCATGGCTGCGCCAAGGGTCGGTATGGCCGCGGGCGCCCGGCGCCCGTCAGCTCTTCTGGGAGTCTCTCAGGGGCGCTCTCAGCACCGCCGTTACGCCCGATACCGACTCGGTAACGGCTCCGGAGACGGCCTTTGCGGTGTCCTCTCCGAACGAGCCCGCCGCGCTGACGGCCCCGTTGGCTACTGCCGATGCGGCGTCCTCGGCCTTAAGGCCCACGCTGCCGGAGGTCTCTATGGCCCCCTCGAGCGCGCCCCGGGCCACCCCGACCACGTCGCCGCCGACCTCGGCCGTCCCCTTGATCAGGCCGCGGGCGCTGTCCTCGATCGCCTCGAGCAGGTTGCCTCCGACCTGGTGGGTGCCGGTTATCGTGCCGCTCACGGTGTCGCGCGCGGTCGCGCCGAGATCGCCTCCGATCTCCCTGCTGCCGTGGACGGCCCCGCGGGCGACGCTGAAGGCGGCGTCCTGGAGGCCGAGCGAGACGCTCGCCGCGGCCTCGATGGAGCCCTCGGCGGCCCTTCGCGTGACAGACCCGACATCGCCACCGACATTGGAGGTGCCCCTGATCAGGCCCCTTGCGCTGTCCTCGATCGCCTCCATCAGGTTGCCGCCCACCTCGTGGGTGCCGACGACGGTCCCCTTGATGGTGTCCTTGGCGGTCGCCCCGAGGTCGCCGCCGACGTCGCGGGTTCCGGCGATCGCTCCCTGGGCGACGCCGAATGCCATGTCCTCGGCGCGCAGCCCGACGGCCTTGGTGGTCTCGAGCGCGCCCTCAACGGCCCCGCGGGCGACCACGTTGACCTCGCCGCCGACATCTCCGGTGCCCCTTATCGCTGCTCGCACCGTGTCGCTCAGGACCCCGACCGTTACGACGCCGACCTCGCCGACCCCGCTGATAACGCCGATCACGGCGCCCTTTACGGCCGAGCCGAGCTCGGTGCCGACCCCGCTGGTGGCCTGGATGGCGCCCTTGAGGACGTCGCTGACGAGCCCCTCGAACTCGACCGCAATGTCCCTGGTGCCCCTGAGGGCTCCGACGGTCGTATCGCGGGCCGCGGTAACCGCCGCGTCGACGATGCTGCCGGTGCCCGTTGCAGTCCCGGCAAGGGCGTCACGGATGGTCTTGCCAAATTGCCCGATGGCCATAGCTGTTACTCCCTAAAAGGTGATTGGTTGGCGGTGTGCCTTATCTGATTATGTGGTTACGTTCCGAGGCCGGTCAACGGACGGCTCTAGTAGCCGGGCATCAGCGGGGCGAGCAGACCGCCGTCCACGGGGAGCGCGACGCCCGTTATCCACTCGGCATCGTCGGACGCCAGGAACGCCGCCGCCCTGCCGATGTCGCGGGGAAGGCCAAGGCGCGGAAGGGGCGTTATGCGCCCGGACAGCTCGACCTGCTCGGGCGTCAGCGCGTCCTGTATCGCGGTCTCTATGTAGCCCGGGCATATCGCGTTCACGGTGACCCCGTCGGCGGCCGCCTCGATCGCCGTGTCGCGGGTCATGTTTACCACGCCCGCCTTCGCCGAGGCGTAGGCCGGGCCGCCGCCCCCGCCGAAGGCATGCACCGAGGCGATGTTGATGATGCGCCCGGCCCGAGAGCGCCGAAGGTGGGGCAGTGCGAAGTGCACCCCGAGGTACACGCCCCGCAGGTTGATGGCGATCAGCCTGTCCCAATCCTCCGGGCCGGTCTGCCCGCTGTCGGTGTCAAAGTAGATCCCGGCGTTGTTTACCAGGATGTCCAGGCGCCCGAAGTGCGATACGGCCGCATCCACCATCGCCTCGACCTGGTCCTCTGCCGCGACGTCGGCGGAGACGAAGATGGCCTGCCCTCCCCCCGCCCGTATCTCCCGGGCGGTCGGGGTTACCGTGTCGCGCTCGTGGTAGCGTCCCCGCCTGGGGGTCTCGGTAACGTCGGCGACGAGCACGCCGGCGCCCTCTTTCGCAAGCTCGATCGCGATGCCCCGGCCTATGCCGGAGCTTGCGCCGGTGACGATCGCTGTGCGTCCGCTAAGTCTCATACGGGTCCCTTGAGCCTCCCGGAGGGCTGTGGGTCCACTTTACCGCACCGGGCCAGCCGCCGCCCGGCTCCTTCGCATCTGGGCGCCAGACGCACGGCGGGCGCGACCGGAAGCTACCCGATCGCGCCCGCGGCGCCTTGCTTGCGGTATGGAGAGCCGTGCGGCCCCGGTCCGGCTATCGGGCTCCCTGGCGGCTGCGCCGGCGCTGGAGGGCCAGCGTGCCCGCCCCCGCCGCCAGGACGAGGAATCCACCCAGGCCGATCGCGACAAGCCAGCCCGCCGGGATCGTTCGGTCGCCGGTCGTCGGCAGTCCGATCAAGTCCGGCGCTATCCCGTACCAGCCGGAGGCGAAGAGCAGTCCGTCGTGCCTTATGACCCAGGTGTTCTTCCTTTCGGTCTCGCCGGTGTGCGAGTTAAGGAAGTTGTACCTGACCCACCGGCCCTGGTTGTTCGCCGCGAGTACGTCGAGACCGTAGGGGTGGTCCGTCACAGGGTCCACCCCGACCTTGCCGAGAATGTGCTTGCCGACGTTCTCCGGTATGGTCGGGTGCGCGATGATTATGCCGTCCTCATCGGTTATGTACACGTACCACGGCCCGTCGGCGCTCTCGGGGCTGTTGTAGTACTCGAGCGTTCGCTCAAGGCCGACGGCCTCGTAGAGATTGATCGCCTGGCCGACGAAGGACTTTGTGAAGCCCGAGAGATTCGCCTTGCTCGGGCCGGGCTCATACCAGCCGGAGCCGAAGACCAGGCCGTCGTGCACCACGACCCACGTGTTCTTGGTCTCATAGCGACCGGAGACCGGATTCGGGAAGACGTACTCGAGCCAGGCCCCGTCGGGGTTTGCCCTCGATACGGCGGCGACTGCCTCGCCGGCGGGATACCCGTTGGGCCCCAGGATGCGGTCTGGTGTCAGCCCCACAGAGACGGGGCTTGCGGCGCTGGCGATGAGCACGTCCTGCTCGTCGGCGATGAACATGTACCACTGGCCGTCGACGCTCTCGGGGGAGTTGTAGTAGGAGACGGAGCCTTCCCGTCCGATAGCCTCGTAGAGATTGACCGCCTGGGCAACGACCGCCTGGGTGTATGCGGCCGGCTGCGACCTGCTCGGGCCGGGTTCATACCAGCCGGAGCCGAAGACCAGCCCGTCTTGCACCACGACCCAGGAGTGCTTGGTCTCGAGGTCGCCCGAGGCGGGGTTGGGGTAGGTGTACTCGAGCCAGGCCCCACCCGGGTTAGCCCTGGCGACGGCGACGACCGAATCGCCGGAGGGATAGTCGTTCGGGCCCAGCACGTTACTTGAGTGAAGGCCCACGAGGTCGGGATTCGGGGCGTGGGCGACTAGCACGTCGCGGGTGTCGAAGATGAACACGTACCACTGGCCGTCGATGCTGTCTTCGTTGTTGTAGTGGGCGAGCGTCTCGCCGAGGCCGTTCTGCTCGTACCGGATGACGGCCTGGGTAACCAGCGCCCTGGTGTATGCCGCCTGGTCCTCGCGGGGATCATCGGTCTCCTGCGCCCCGGCGGTGCCGACATGGGTCCCTGCCGCCAGGGCAAGCGCGATGGCCAGCGCGGCCAGCGCCCTGATCGAGAGTGCGGCGGATACGGTTCGATGGAATGCAGGCGTGATCATCATGTCTCCCGGGTTGTGTGCAGCTCGCGTCCAGTTGTGGTGATATTTCGTGACATTTGCCCTAATGCAAGTCTACTCCAAGTCCGGCGTCCCGACTGCGGTTTTTGAGGGCACTCGGAGGCCTTTTTCGCGGAGTTCAGGCCCAGCGCGCGGCATTCGTCGGCCCGGGCGTCCATCCCGGCCCGGGCGCGCACGGGCCCGCCCCGAAGCAGGGTGATCCGCACGCGTATTCGATCCTCGGCCATCAGAGCCGGCGGGGCTCCCGGGTCCGGAATCTGGCCCGGCGTCAGGTCGCCCCTCGATGGGCGGGGGTGCGGGACCCGGAAACGGGTGACCGGATCATCGCCGGCAGGGAAGCGGTGCCGAACGCCCGCGTGCCCTGGTGAAGATGGAGGGTGAAGATGGAGGTTCAGGGGCACCGCCGGTGGACACGTCGCTACAGCACCAGGTCCTGGGCAGGGTTTCAGGAGGAGATCAGACCCTTTTGAGGCTGTGTCCAGGGAGACTTGTAGAAGGGTGCGAACTGTGGAGCGCGCGGTATCGGCATATCTCGAAAGGGCACATCGATAATCACCGGAGCCTGCTTTTCCAGCGCGAGGGGAATCAACCTGCCCAGCTCGATCGGGTCGTTTGCCCTGATGCCGACTGCGCCGAACGACTCTGCGAATCTGACGAAGTCCGGGTTGTGCAGATCGGTCCCGTATGCACCGCCGAACGCATCATCAAGGTCCCGGGCCACGTTGCCATAGGAGTCGTTTCTAAAGACCACGGTCACGACGTTGATGCCGTACTGGACAGCCGTGGAAAGCTCGGAAGAGTTAAACATGAACCCGCCATCTCCGGTCATGCAGACCACCGGGCGGTCGGGCCTTGCGACCTTCGCGCCAAGGGCCGTCGGGAAGGCGTAGCCGAGGTTGAACGAGTAGCCGGAGTCTATGTATGTCTTGAGGTGACTGACCTGCCAGTGGGTGCGGGCGTAGTAGCCGAACTGCGTAACGTCCCAGACCACGAACGCGTCCTCCGGGGTGCCGCTCCGTATCGCCTCCAGGACAGGGTACTGCGGTTCCTTTAGCCGGATGTCGTAGTAGGCTATCAGCCGTCGGGTCGCGCTCACCGCGTCGGCCGGTGATGGTCGCTCGCCGGCCCCTGCCTCCACGAGAACGGGAAGGAAGGCCTCGATGGTCGCCCCGGCATCGCCGTGCAGGGGAATGGTGTTCGCCTGATGCCTGGTGATCTCGGTGTCGTCTATGTTGATGTTCACCAGCGTGGACGCCTCGCCGGCGGGATTCCCGAGCGAGAACCGGGCGCCGATCCCGATCACCACGTCGGCGGCCTGCATGACCTCGTAGATCTGGTTCATCTCCTGCCTCTCGCCCCTTGGACTGAAGCAGGACCCGTAGGACAGGGGATGGCTGTCGGGGATGACTCCCTTGCCTCCGCTGGACGTGACGACGGGAATGTTCGTCGCCTCGGCCAGGTTGACAAGGGCTTGCTCGGCGTCGGACCGCGCCACCCCGCCACCCGCGTATATCAGGGGCGTGCGAGACCCGGTGATGACCCGGGCAGCCTCCCGCAGGTCGTCGGGGCTGGGCACGATCTTGGAGACAGGGGCCGGCCTCCTCAGCCTGACCTCCTCTCTCTCAACCCCGGCATCGGGCGGCATCTCGATCAGGACGGGGCGGGGCCGGCCGGTGCGCATCTGCCTGAAGGCCTCGAACACGGTGTCCGGAACGTCGCGAGGCCTTGACGCCTGTCGCTGCCACTTGGTCACCGAGCGCACCGTGCCGGGCTGGTCCGCGATTTCGTGGACGGCTCCGAGGTTCTTTCCGATGGCGCCCCGTGGGATCTGGCCCGCGATGAGGAGAACGGGCGTGGAGCGGGAGAACGCGTTGGTCAGACCGGGAGCGGCGTTGTAGATGCCCGCTCCCGGGACCACCAGCGCTACTCCCGGTTTTCCAGACGCGCGGGCATACCCGTCGGCCATGTACGTCGTCGCCTGTTCGTGGCGCGTGGTGACCATGCGAATGCCCGGCTCGTCACGTATGGCGGCGACGATCCCGTAGATCTGTATGCCGGGAATCCCGAATACGACCTCGACGCCCTCCCCGACAAGTGACCTTGCGAGGGCCTCTCCTCCGCTCATCTCGACCATGATTCGCCCTCATCGTAGCTGACCTCGGACCACCTGCGGGTCGCTCCCAGAAGTGCCAGCGAGCCGGCATCGACCAGCGTCCGGTCGAGATCGATTATCTCCATTAGAATCCTATATCCCCATGCCCAACTGCCCTGCTTCCTCACAGGTATGTCGATCTGTCGACCGCCGGCAGCCGTCGTCCGGAGCCAACTAAACTCCCTGAGGAGTGTGTAGAGGACAGGGCCACAGATCTCTCGCGTCTGCTCACGAGCGCCTCTTAGCCATTCATCCGAGATCTAGAACAATCCTCCGAGGGCATCCCGTGGGCTGACCGCGCTGATTGGAGAGCGTTCGTAGTCCCTGGTATTCCTCGTCACTATGTGCCGCGCGCCACAGGCGCGCGCGGCGGCTACCTGCATTGCATCCTCAAAGTCGGCTATCGGGAGCCCGGCGGCATAGCGGATGGCCTCTGCGTCGGTGGAAGCGACTTCCACAAAGCGGGTCAACTCGACGATGAAGTCACGTGTACTCGCGCCGCCGCGCGCCGGAGCGACTATGTAGTAGAGATTCGACACGGAGTGCCATGCGATGTAGGCACTCCCTGCGCCACCTTCGATCCGGTCCAGCAGTTCCGCGGCCGGGCCGGAGTGAGGACGTCGGTCGAGGGCGATGTCGATGAGCACGTCGGTGTCCAGAAGTATCACTTAAGGTACTTTCTGGCCAGCGCACTGTAACGAGGATCGCTCTTTCGGTCCGCTGCCTTGAACTTTCCCCTCCACCGAGAGGCGAAGGACGGGGCATATTCTCCCGCAACCTCCCTCAGTGACTGCTCAATGAGCGATGAGAGCGACACTCCCCGCGAGCGTGCATACCGCTTGGCTAACGGAAGGAGATCGGCGTCAACTGTGATGGTGAGCTTTTGCTTCATCGGTGCCCCTTGGTAAGTATACGTATATCAGAACAGAGTATACGTATATTCAGGGTGAGGTTCAACGTGTCTGTGAATCGCTCGCTACGCTGAGGTAGGAGGATGAACAGGAGCTTCCCCTGCAAGACGGAGGGTGATGATGCAGGGAGAACTTCGTTCTACAGCGTCAGCCGAAACATCAACCGGAACGTTCTTGATTTCGTCAAGTCTGGCGGCCGCTCCGGCGACCGGGGCGACCCCGGTCAGACAAGGGCCGCTAGCGCCACCCCTTCGGCTGCGGCAGCCCTGCCGAGTGCCCCGTCCAGGGTCGCGAGTTCCGCGCTCTCCCTCCTGGCCAGCTCCAGGTAGAGGGCTTCGTAGATGGACAGTTCATGGGCTCTTGCCAGGTCGAAGGCGGACTGAAAATCGGGGTCCACATCCGTTCGGATGGGCAGGCCCTTAAGGGCATCCATGCGCTCGGCAGCTCCCCTCACGGACAGACGCCCCCTTCGCTCAGCCGTCAGCAGGGAATTGCGCGTCTCCATATGCCAGAGTTGCGGGACCAGGGCTCCTTCCTCGATGAGTCGATCCAGCGCCCCGTCCGCACGCGGGTCGTCCTCGTCGTCGAAGAGCCACGCCATGACGACCGACGCATCAACGACCAGGCCATTCATAGACGATGACCATAATGGAGCGAGGCGAGTATCTCCTCGGTGGACAGGCCCACGTGCCTCCATCCGGCGCGCCGCCTCCGGAACCGCTCCACCGCCCTTTTGCGGCTTGCGCGGTCCTCCACACGGGCGGGGACCAGGTGCGCAACCCGCCTGCCGTGACGGGTTATGGTGACGGACTCTCCGTGCTCTACCGCCCGAAGGAGCTCGGGCAGGCGTGCTTTGGCTTCGGTAGATCGAATCTCACGCATGAATTGCTCCGACCAGATTTTTTGACCATATTATTCTGGGAATGGCCAACCTTTCAGGTCAATGTCTGTTAGCGAAGACGGAAAGCGACCATGGTCGTGACGATGGCAAAATAGTCGTAAGTCCGGCCTGGAGAGGTAGCGACATAAATGCAAACAGAGACACTATGGGTGGCACCCGGACCATGACGGCATCGGAGTTCAAGGCCAGGTGTCTCGGTCTCATGGACGAGGTGGCCGACGGCGGAGGCGAGATCGTCATCACCAAGCACGGGAAGCCCGTCTGCCGTCTCGTGCCCTACCGGCAGCGCCCCGAATCGTTCTTCGGCGCGGGTCGAGGCCGAATGAAGATCGTCGGAGACATCATCAGTCCCATTGACGTCGAATGGGAGGCGGAGGCCGATCCGGACAGGGTGCTGAATCCATTACCGTCATGGGCACGCATGCGCTCATCTGGTTGCGGACCGGCGCCGAGCGAATCCCTGACCTTGGGCGGTAGTCTTTCCCGGCTCGACGCCAGGGGGTAGCGGCGCCTAGACGCCCAGGCGACGTGGTCCACAGATCCCGTAGGCGGCTGGAGGCCGGTGCGCCTGGGGGGAGAGGGAATACTGGCCCAAGAGGTGCACGGCGGCAACGCACGGGGCTACCTTGATCACCTCCAGCTCGAGCGGTTTCGTGTACATCCCTACCCCTGAGAGCGATTGGACCGTAGCTGCTGGCCGTGTCCTAAGAGGCGCGCCTGAGGAGATACAGCTTCAACCGAAGCAGGATCTCTGTCGCTGGATCGTGGCCACCGAAGGGCAGTTGTGCGGCGAGATCTCACACCTCCCAGCCAAGATGAGGCGTCGCGTCCAGGTAGACTCGAGGGCCTGGACGAGGTCGACGTCCCAAGGCCACGTCCTTGTTTCCTGGTCGTCCCGGGGCCGATCGACCCATGGGGGCGGGTGGGCATATGACCGGGATGCTGCTAGCCTGAACTCTGGCCAATATGCCGGCACCGTGCCAGATTGACTGAGTGCATTCGCCGTACGGGGCCTTCCCTCACCCGCCGCCTGGCAGGCCGACAGGACAAAGGGCCCGGACCCGAACCTGGCCGCACCGCCCAGGACTGAGGGGCGTTAGATCCGCAGCCGGCCACCGCAGGTCGGCCCGCCGCATTAGTTGAGAAGCCAAGACCCGAAATGAGCGCAGCCAATCCACGCGAGATTCCCAGGATCCTGAGGGACCGCTCGTACCTGGTCAGGGCTGTGCGCGTGCCGATCCAGACCTTCATCCACACCGAGGAGATCGGCGCGATCATCCTGCTCGTCGCGGCGGCGGCAGCCCTGGGCTGGGCGAACTCCCCCTGGTCGGACTCCTATGTGAGTTTCTGGCACACCCACATCTCGATCGACATCTACATCTTCGCGATCTCAGAGGATCTTGAGCATCTGGTGAACGAAGGCCTGATGGCCGTCTTCTTCTTTGTAGTCGGCCTCGAGATAAAGCGGGAGCTGCTCCACGGGGAGCTTTCGTCGCTTAGGAAGGCCTCCCTGCCGGTGGTGGCCGCGGTGGGCGGGATGGCAACCCCCGCGCTGATCTACCTCCTCTTTAACTCCTCCGGGCAGGGCACCGTCGGATGGGGGGTCCCGATGGCGACCGACATCGCGTTCGCCCTGGGGGTGCTCGCGCTGCTGGGCAGGAGGATACCGGCGGAGCTAAGGGTGTTCCTGCTGGGCCTTGCGGTCGTAGACGACCTGGGAGCGATCGCAGTCATAGCGACCTTCTATACGGACTCGATCCACTGGACGAACCTCGGGCTGGGCGTCGGCTTTTTTGCATTGATCGCCATCTGCCTGCGCCTCGGTATTCGATCCATGGGCTTTTATCTCATCCTGTGCGTGGTCATGTGGCAGTTCTTCCTGGAGTCCGGAATACACGCCACGCTGGCCGGCGTCATGGTGGCGGCGATAGTCCCTGCCGAGCCGTACCTTCATCGCAAGGACTACGCTGCCGCCGTCGACGACCTGCTCCACGACTTCAGACTTGCAACGGAGAACGGTGACGAGGAGAAGGCGCAGGCCATAGTCGAACAGATCGAGGAGCTCAGCCGCGGCACCGAGGGGCCCATGGAGCGCCTCGAGAGGATAGTTCACCCCTGGGTGAGCTTCGCCATCCTTCCGCTGTTTGCACTTGCCAACGCCGGGATCGTGCTGACGACCGGCGCCCTGACGCAGGCTGCCACCAGTTCGATCACCCTGGGGGTTGCGATCGGGCTACTTGTGGGCAACCCGCTGGGCGTTCTCGCGATGACGTGGCTGTCGGTCCGCGTCGGTCTAGGTCAGCTCCCCTCGGCCGTAACGTGGCGACATGTCCTCGGCACCGGATTCCTTGCCGGGATCGGGTTCACGGTGGCCATCTTCGTCGCCGGCATCGCCTTCACAGATCCCGCGCTGGTCAACCAGGCAAAGATGGGCATCTTCGGTGCATCGATCATCGCGGGCCTGATCGGATACCTGATCCTGCGTACCTCGGCTCAGGGTTCAGCTCACGGCAATCGGCATCAGGAATGAAGGGACCGCGATTGCCGGCGACCTGACCCGGATAGATATTCGCAGTCAGGACCGCCGGCGGATGCGCAGTGAGCTCTCAACCCGGCTGCCTGCCGGGTCGGTCCTAAGCCTCGACCGTTTCCTGCGCCCTGCCGGCGTGAGCTTCCCAGCCGGCCCGACGTCGCTTCGGCCTGGCCACCACTTCCCGCGGGGGAAACGGCCGCGGCCTGCCTATCCGGCGCGCCGCCGCCGCTCGATGGCCAGCGCGGCGCAGCCGGCCAGCAGGGCGAAGAGCCCCCCGACCCCGGCGGCGACAGCCCAGCCCGCGGAAACCGTTCGGTCGCCGGTCGCCGGGAGGCCGACGATTCTGGGCGGCGCCCCGTACCAGCCAGAGCCGAAGTAGAGGCCGTCGTGTCTGACGATCCAGGTTTGCTTTCTCTCGACCTGCCCGGAGTCTGGATTAAGGGACCTGTAGGAGGCCCACAGGCCGTCACCGGTAGCCGTCAGCAGGTCGAGACCGAAGGGGTAGCCCGTCTCGTCGACCCCGGCGCCCCCGAGAAGGCTCTGGCCCACGCTGGCCGGCATGGCGGGGTCGGCGATCAGCATGCCGTCCTCATCGGCGATGAACACGTACCACTGCCCGTCGATGCTCCGGGCGGAGCTGTAGTATTCGACCGTCCTGTCCCTGCCGGCCGCCTCGTACAGACTCACGGCCTGCTGAACGAACTGCTTTGTGAAGCTTGAGAGCTGCGACCTGCTCGGGCCGGTCTCGTGCCAGCCGGAGCCGAAGACCAGCAGATTGTGCAGCACCACCCACAGGTGCTTGGTCTCGTAGCGGCCTGTGGCGGGGTCTACGAAGTTGTACTCGAGCCAGACCCCCTCCGGGTTGGCCCGGGCGGCGCCGACTATCGCCTCGCCCAGGGGATACCCGTTGGAACCCAGTACCCTGCTTGCGTTCCGGCCCACCATGTTCGGGTTCTCGGCGTCGGCGATGAGCACGGGCCTGATGTCGTATATGAACACGTACCACTGCCCGTCGGTGCTCTCCGGTGTGTTGTAGTACTCGACCGTGTCGCTAAGGCCGCTGAGCTCGTACCGGTCGATCGCCTGCTGGACGAACTCCATGGTGTACGCCGCCGGGTCCGAGCGGGGGCCGCCTGCTTCCTGGGCCGCGGCGAGACCCAGATGGGACCCTGCGGCGACGGCCAGCGCCAGCGTAAGGGCGGCCATCACCCTGATCGAGAGTGCGGCGGCAGTTCGGTGAGCTGCGGGCTTGGTCATCATGCCTCCTGGGCTGCGGTCGGCCCCCGCCGGGCTGGGTCGGGACCTCAATTCGATTGTAATAGCCCGCTGGCCGCGCTCCGGGCGAGGAGGCCGGTCCGGGCGGGGTCACCCGATCGTGGGAAGGTCTCCGCCACCGGCGCTCTGGATGATGCCCTTCGGCATGGTGGAAGGATTTCATGCACGCCGGTGAGCCGCGGCCCGGCCCGCTGTAAGGCGAGCCAGTGAAGGGCCGCTCCGCCGGGCCCCGACCCGTGAAGGGCCGGGCCGGTCCGTGGCTGCGGATTTTCGTCAAGACGGCGCCCCAAAAGCTGTGGTCTCACGGTCCGGTAGACCCTAGGATGGGGTGCAGGATTTCTCGGAAGGGGGTTCGCGGTCTTGGCTGAGCGCGTCTTTCTGTCATTTAGCTTGAGCCGGTTGTCCATCGCGGCATTGGTGATCGCCATCGCCGCGGCGGCCCTTATCCTGTCCGCCTGCGGCGGGGATGATGAGCCGGAGCCCACACCGACGGTGGCCGTCCCCACGGCCGTGCCGACTGCCGCCCCGACGCAGGTACCCCCGACGGCCACGCCGACGCCGGTGCCTCCTACGGCCACGCCGACAGCGGTACCTCCGACGGCCACGCCGACGCCGGTGCCTCCTACGGCCACGCCGACGCCGGTGCCCCCGACACCGACGCCGACGCCCGTGCCCCCGACACCGACACCTACGCCAGTGCCTCCGACACCGACGCCTACGCCGTTCCCGGAGCCGGTGGGCTCGATAGATGAACTCGAGATCACCGGAGCCACCAGGGTCGGCGATCTGATGGCCTACCTGTCGCCTGAGGAGATCGGCTGCGTTCGCGGGGCGATCGGCCCAGAGATCTTCGATTCGATTCAGGAGTTCCCGCTTGGTTCGGTCCCGGGAGGGGTCGACAACCTCCCGCTCCAGTGCCTTAGCCCGGACAACGTCATAGGTCTTCAAATCGCCTTCATGTCCGCCGCGGTCGGCGGACTCAGCACCGAGACGCGCACCTGCATGAGGGCCGTCGCCCGGGAGAATCCCCTGGCGCTCGGGATCGGCGAGCCAGGTCCGGACACCGACTTCGCCGACGTCATGCGCGGCGCCTTCCAGATCAACCTGTGCATGACCGACGAGGAGGCAGCCGCCTTTGCGGGGGCCGAGGCTCCAGACCTTCCGCCGCCGTCGGTCAGCAGGTGCCTGGAGGAGCGGCTGGGCGGCATCGACACGCTCCTGGCTCTGTTCACCGGGCAGGAACCGGACCTTGACGCGATGCTGGCCCTGTTCGCGGCCGCCGCCGAGTGCGGGATCGATCCGGAAGTCCTGAAGTGACGGCGGCGCCGTCCGGGCGCCGGGCCTGAGGACCAGGGCGCCCGCCCGCTGCCTGCGGCAGCCCCGGGCTAGTAGGTGACCGAGTAGCCGACCAGCTCTGCGAACCCGGTGCCCGAGAGCGCTAGTCCCTCGCGCGTGCCGGCGGCCGTTATCGGCCCCTCCCAGTAGGTGGGAACGTTCTGGGTCTCAGGATCGACCTCCGCGGAGGGCGTCACAGGCTTTAGCGTCAGCGATGCCCCTATCTCGGGCACGTGCACGGTCCATCCGATGGGGTACGTGCCCCCGGTCGCGGGGCTTGTCCACTGGCTTAGCGGGGTCACCTCGGCGGTAACCGCCGAGGCCGTGCCGTCGGTGTCTACGAACGTGCCGAGCCCGCTCTTAACGATCTCGTCGCCCCGGACCGTGGCGAGCATGAGCTCGGTGCCGTCGTCAAGGTGCAGGGAGAACCAGTCCCAACCGGCCGGGTCGATCTCGAATTCCCCCCACTGGTGGTCCATCCACACGGTCCCGGCCGCGTCCGTCTCGGTCCCGTCGATCGTGAGCCTGCCCTCTGCCGAGAGGCGCGTGTAGGAGTAGTAGTATGAGATGTCCTGCGGCGAGTAGTAGACGAGGCCGTCTCCGTCGGGCCCGGGGTGTATGACCGCGGGCTTAAGGGAGGTCAGGCTAAGGTCAAAGCCGGTATCCCCCATGGCCGCGGCGATCGAAAAGTCACCGCCGGCGCCCGACATGGACCAATCGAGCATCTCTATCGAAAAGCCCCCTTCCTCTGCCGGGACGTACAGGGAGAGGCGTTCCTCGAATGCGTGCTCTCCGGTAGCGAGGTCGGTTAGCGAAAGGTGTCCCATCAGGCCGAAGCCCTCTATCTGGGCGGCGGCCACCTTGAAGATCACGAAGTGAAATGCGATCAGCGGCTCCGGTCCCCCGGAGGACAGGTGGCCGTTGAAGTACCACCACTCGGTCGATACGTCGTGGGGGCCGTCGTCTGCGGGCAGGGCGACCGGCGGCAGCTCGGTCGCTCGGGCGGCGGGCGACGGCGAGTACTCGGGAGTCGGGACGGGGGTGGCCGCCTGCACCGCGGTCGGGACAGGCGGCAGGGGCGTAGGGGCCTCGGTGACCTGCCCGCCGCAGGCGTAGTGCGCGGTAAGGAGCGCTGCGGCCACCGCGCAGGCGGCCAGGACCGCGACTATGGAGCGCCCGGCCGCGGACACTACTGGGCGGTCACGCCGCCGTCGATCACCACCTCCGCCCCGGTAACGTAGGACGCCTCGTCGGAGGCGAGGAACAGGATCGCCCTTGCGATCTCCTCCGCGGCGGCGAGCCGCCCGAGCGGCACCCGGGCCAGCCGCGGGTCGGGGGAGCCGTCAGCGGTGATCTCGGCGATGGCGCCCCGGGCGAGCGGCGTGTCGGTGTAGCCGGGGTGAACGGAGTTCACGCGGATGCCGTCGGCCGCGTGCTGGATGGCAGCGAACCGGGAAAAGCTCCTTGAGGCGCCCTTTGCGGCCGTGTATGCCCCGCCGGTGGGCCCGCCCACCAGGGCGTCCATGGAGGATACGACCACGATCGAGCCCCCGCCCGCCGCGCGCATCACCGGCACGGCGTGCTTTGTGCCGAGGAACACGCCCCTGGCGTGAACGGCCATCATCTCCTCCCACTCGCGCTCGGTCGTGTCGACGACCCCGCCGACCGCCGCCGTACCCGCACAGTGGATCAGGACGTTAAGGCCGCCGAAGGCGGCTGCCGTCTCTGCAATCGCGCGCTCCCACTGCTCTTCCACCGCAACGTCAAGGGGCAGGAAGATGGCCGGCCCGCTCCCCTCCTCAGCCCCTATCTCGGACGCGGTGGCCTGGCCTCCCCGTTCGTCGCGGTCCGCAACTGCGACCGAGGCGCCGTGGCGGGCGAACAGGCGCGCGCACGCGCCTCCTATGCCCATGAGCCTACCCTCCACGCCGTTCGCAGCGCCCGTGATGAGCGCGACCTTGCCGGCGAGCCTACCTTGGCGCATGGGCATTGCCTAGGGTTGCTAGGCGGATTTTGCTGATCGGAAGGGATAACTTGTCCATAGACTGCGCTCCGCCCCGGCCTGCGGGACGTATGGTGAACAGATTCTCACGGCGGGTGGATTTTGCAAAGCGCCCACTCTATAATGGCCGCGCGTTTCAGGGGCGCCCTTTCCAGATAAAGGCGGTGTCTATCGGGGGTAGGTCCACTTAAGGACCGTCTCGCTGCAGGCGAGCCCTGGACGGGCATCGTACCACTCAAAGCCCCCTGGCGGCGTTGGCCCTGCGGTCGGCGCGTCGGGGAGCGTTCTTCTTTCAGGGAACAAGTCGGGGCCGTCCTTAAATATAAGGAGTAGGAGCAAATGGCCGAGAGACTTCTTGAGGTCAACGACCTCGCGACCTACTTTTTCACCGCCGACGGGGTGGTGAAGGCGGTCGACGGAATCAGCTACCACATCGACGAGCGCGAGTCGGTCGCCATAGTGGGCGAGTCCGGCTCCGGAAAGAGCGTGAGCGCCCTGTCGGTCATGCGCCTGGTCGCAAACCCGCCCGGCCGCGTCGTGCACGGGGAGGTGATCTTCGAGGGCACCGACCTGCTCAAGCTGTCCGACGACCAGATGCGCGGCGTCCGGGGCAACGACATCGCCATGGTCTTCCAGGAGCCGATGACCTCGCTGAACCCGGTGCTCACCATCGGGTTCCAGCTCTCTGAGGCCCTAAAGCTCCACCTGGATATGACCAACCGCCAGGCCTGGGACCGGGCGGCAGAGCTGCTGACGCTGGTCGGCATCCCGGACGCCGAGCGAAGGCTGAAGGATTACCCCCACCAGTTCAGCGGCGGGATGAGGCAGCGCGTGATGATCGCCCTCGCCGTGAGCTGCAACCCGCGGCTGATCATCGCGGACGAGCCGACCACGGCGCTGGATGTAACGATCCAGGCGCAGGTGCTGGAGGTGATGCGCGACCTCGCCGTCGAGTTCGGCACGGCGCTCGTGATAATCACCCATAACCTCGGGGTGGTCGCACGCTACGCAGAGCGCGTCATCGTCATGTACGCCGGGAGGATCATCGAGAGCGGGTCTGCGACCGAGGTCTACCACAACCCCAAGCACCCCTACACGCTCGGGCTTCTCAAGTCGGTGCCGCGCCTCGACGAGGACAGGCCCGAAAAGCTGGAGGCGATTGAGGGCCTGCCACCGCTGGTGATCGACCTGCCGGACGCTTGCGCGTTCGCGCCCCGCTGTCCCTACGTGATCGACAAGTGCGGCGAGGCCATGCCCGAGCTAAAGGAGATAAGGCCCGATCACTGGTCGCGCTGCTTCAGGTCTGAAGAGCTCGACGAGATCTCCGCGGCCGGAGCCGCGGGCGCATAACAAGGTAAAGCCCCTTAAAGCCGATAGAGGTGACGAGATGGTGGAAGAAACCCAGGTAGCCGATCAGCAGGCGTCCGGAAACGGTTCTAAAGGTTCCGTGGACAGGTCCACGGACTACATCGTCGAGGTCCAGAACCTGAAGCAGTACTTCCCGATAACGGCGGGGCTGCTGTTCGCCCGCAAGGTCGGTGATGTAAAGGCGGTCGACGACGTGAGCTTTTTCATCCGCCGCGGCGAGACGCTCGGGCTCGTGGGAGAGTCGGGCTGCGGAAAGTCCACGACCGGGCGATCGATCCTTCAGCTGAACATCCCCACCGAGGGGAACATAATCTTTAACGGCGAGAACATCGCCGGCTGGGGCACGGGACGGATGAGGCCGCTGCGCAAGGAGATGCAGCTGATCTTCCAGGACCCGTACAGCTCGCTCAACCCGCGGATGACCTGCGGGAGCATTATCGGTGAGCCCCTGATCGTCCACGACCTGTTCGAGACCAAGAACGAGTACAGAGAGCGCATCGCGAACCTGCTCGAGGTCGTGGGCCTCAACCCGTTCATGGCCGACCGCTACCCCCACGAGTTCAGCGGCGGGCAGCGCCAGCGCATCGGGATCGCCCGGGCCCTTGCCGTAAACCCCAGCTTCATCGTCTGCGATGAGCCGGTCTCGGCGCTCGACGTATCGATCCAGGCCCAGGTGATCAACCTCCTTGAGGACCTCCAGGAGCAGTTCGACCTCACGTACCTGTTCATAGCGCACGACCTTTCGGTGGTGCGGCACATCTCAGACCGCATAGCGGTGATGTACCTCGGGCACATCGTCGAGATCGCCGACCGGACAGAGCTCTACGAGAACCCGCTTCACCCCTACACCCAGGCGCTGCTGTCGGCGATCCCGATCCCGGACCCGGTTGTGGAGGCCCAGCGTGAGCGGATCATCCTCGAGGGCGACGTCCCGAGCCCGTCCGACCCGCCCCCGGGTTGCGTGTTCCACACGCGCTGTCCGATAGCGATAGACGAGTGCCAGGATGCCGTACCGCCCCTTCAGGAGGTATCGCCCGAGCACTGGGTGGCCTGCATAAGGGCCGAGGGCTACACGCGGTAGCCCGAGGGCTTTTCAATAGACGGAAAAGGGCCCGGCGATGTCGCCGGGCCCTTCGTTATTGGCCGTCGGCCGGGACCTACCGGCCCGTGGGCGGCGCTAGAGGGCGGTTCCGTCCAGCCTTATGCGAAGGTACTCCTGGAAGCGCGCCTCGAGTTCGGGCTTGGCGAGGAACACGCCGCGGCGGGCGGTGGTGGTGGTGGTCGATGCGGCCTGCTTCACACCGCGCTGGATCATGCAGTAGTGGACGGCCTGGGTGACGACTATCACCCCCAGGGGGCTCAGGTTTTCGTCTATGGCGCGCGCAATCTGCTGGGTCATGCGCTCCTGGACCTGCAGGCGCGCTGCGTACACCTCTACTGCGCGCGAGAGCTTCGATAGGCCGGTTACGACCCTCCTGTCCGGGTCGGGAATGTAGGCGAGGTGGATCCTTCCCCGAAACGGCGCAAGGTGGTGCTCGCAGGTAGAGGCGAACTCGATGCTGTCGACGATCACCATGTCGTCAGAGCCCAGCGGATAGTCGTCCTCGTCCAGTTCGAACACTACCTTAAGGTGCTCCTGGGCGTTTTGCTGCTCGCCCCTGGTGTACTCGAGAAGGGCCTTCGCCCAGCGCTCGGGTGTCTTCCGCAGGCCGTCCCGGTCCGGGTCCTCGCCGAGCGCCGTGAGCACCCTGCGCAGCAGTGGCTTGAGCGCCTCGACCCTGCGGGAGCGATCGTCCTCGCCGTGCCTTGGGCCCAGGTCCACTAAGCCACCACCCTTCCGGGCAGTGCGGCGTAGGTCGCCTCGTCCGGCACGCCCGCCTCTGCAAAGGCCTCGCGGCGCTCTCTGCACTTGTTGCACGCATCGCAGTGGATCCCGCTGCGTGGGGCCATGCAGGTGAGAGTCAGGCCGAGGGGGAGGCGAGCGTACCTCCTAACCAGGTCCGCCTTCCCGAGGTGCCTGAACGGTGCGGTGACGGTGATCGGCCGGCCCAGGGCGGTGGACAGAAGCTTCCCGTAGCCATCGAAGAACTCCTCCGTCGCATCGGCGAAGGGGTTTCCGGCGAGGGTTCCGAGGCCGATCTTCTCGATCCCGCGCGATGCGCACCACACGGCGGCAAGGCCTATCAGCATCACGTTTCGGCCCGGAAGGTACACGGCCTCGTCCGGCTCGTCGTAGCCCGGGGCGCTCCCGCTCATGCTCCAGTGGTCGCCGTAGAGGTCCGCCCCGCCCACCGACAGCTCCACCACCGGCCGCAGCGGCCTGCCATCGGCGGACAGTGCCGAGCAAAAGGCCGCAAGGGCATCGAGCTCCTGGTCCTCCCAGGGAAGGCCCGCCCGAACGTAGAGCGGGTGCACGGGCCCGCTCCCGGCAAGGCAGGCGATCAGGGCGGCGCTGTCCAGGCCCCCGCTGGCAAGTGCCGCTGCTTCGCTCACGGCCGCCCGTCCTTTTCGGAGTATGCCGCGCAGCTTGTGGATGTCTCCCAGAGCCTCACCTCCGATACGGCGAGGCCGCGCTCCCGGGCCTTAAGGTAGATGTGCATGGCGATGTTCTCGGCCGTCGGGTTCTCCTCTATCAGGTAGAGGGGCTCGCCCGCGTCCTCAAGGATAGGCACCAGCGGGTCGCGCTCAGACAGGATCATGCGGTGATCGAGCGCGGAGTCTATCCAGCCCTTTACAGCCTCCTTGGCGTCGGTGAAGTCGATCACCATGCCCAGCTCGTCGAGGGAATCCGCCTCGATGTCGACCTCGGCAAGGCCGTTGTGGCCGTGAAGGTACCGGCACTTGCCGTCGTAGTCCAGGAGGCGGTGGCCGTAGCAAAACTCGATGGTCTTTGTGACCCTGTGCGCGCTCACTTGCCCGGTCCCGCAAGATGCCTTCCCGAGTCGATGCGGATGACCTCTCCCGTGATTGTCTCGCTCTTAAGGAGCGTCACCACCATCTCTGCGATCTCCTCGGCCGATGATTCGCGGGCGAGGGGCGCCTGCGCGATGGTGCCCTTCTGCCAGTCCGCCGGGTCAATGTCCGGGGGGCGCATGGTCGGGCCGGGGGCGATTGCGTTTACCAGGATGCCGGAGGGGGCGAGCTCGGCGGCAAAGGCGCGCGTCATGAAGGTGATCGCGGCCTTTGAGGTCATGTAGGGGAGGTACCCTCGGTACGGGGCGTGTATCGCGGCCCAGTCCGAGAACAGAACAATGTGGCCTCGGGTCGGTCCCTCGTTTGCCATCATCGCGCGCGCGGCGTGCAGGGTAAGAAGATAGCTTGCCTTTGCGTCGGCCATCGATCGCTCCCAGGCCGCCTCGTTGAGATCTTCGAGCGGGGTGCGCGGAAAGCCCGATGCGAGGTTTACGGCGAAGTGGAGGCCGCCCAGCTCGTTTGCGGCGGTCGCCACGGCGCGTTGTGCGTCTGCCTCGCCTGAGAGGTTGGCCTGGATGAGCGCCGTCCGGCCACCGCGCCCTGCGATCTCGTCCCGGAGAGATTCGGCCTCCTCGATGGAGCTCCTGTAGGTTATGGCGACGCTCGCGCCCTCATCGGCGATGCGGCGGGCCACGACGGCGCCGACCCTCTTTGCGCCGGCGATAAGGACGCCGCGGCCCTCTAGGTCGAGCATGGATTTTCCTGGCCGGTTGGAAGAATGTGGATCCGGTTTCGGGCGCCGCCGCGTGCCCCGGCACCGTGCGGCGGCGAGTGTAATTCTAGCATGGCCCGGTGTCGGGAGGCCCCCGTTTGAGCGGTGGCACAGCGGTCCAGCAGGTCCCTCCGGTCTGCTAGCATTCGGCCCGGGAGGGATGCGTGATGGACGGGCATGATCCCGAGTGGTACAGGTCCTTTTTCGGAAAGGACTACCTGGATGTCTACGGCCACCTGCTCACAGAGGAGAGCTCGCAGGCCGAGGCCGAGTTCGTCATCCGGGCCCTCGGCCTTAAGCCGGGCGATCGGGTGCTGGACCTTTGCTGCGGGACCGGGCGTCATGCCGTGCCGCTGGCAAGGGTGGGCCTTGAGGTCACCGGGCTGGATATGTCGGAGGAGTACCTTGCGCAGGCGCGCTCTGCCGCCCGCGAGGCGGGGGTTAGGGTCAGGTTTGTGCAGGGCGACATGAGGGAAATCCCATACAGGGGGGAGTTCGATGCGGCAGTGAACATGTTCACGGCGTTCGGGTACTTCGATGACGAATCCGACGACCAGAGGGTGTTAGACGGGGCGGCGGCGTCCCTCAGGCCCGGAGGCCGGCTGCTGCTCGATCTTTTGAACAGGGACTGGGTTGCGGCGAATTACGTGAGACGCGAGTCACGAGAGGGTCCGGACGGGACGGTCTACACGGAGCAGCGTAACTTCGATCCGGTGGCCGGGCGCAACCACGTGGAGTTCACGATCAGCTCCCCGGACGGTACGGAACGGAAGGTAAGCCACCACATCCGCCTCTACGTGGCCACGGAGATCTCCCGGATGCTCGACTGGGCCGGACTGACCCTTGAGCGATCCTATGGTGGATACGACGGGAATTTGCTATCGGTGGAGACGCGACGGATGATCCTTGTGTCAAGGAAGAATTGATTCGCTTCTGTAGCGGCCAAAGGGGAGGTAGCCGGTATCGCCGGATCCTGCGGTCATTTTGGTGGATCGCAATATCTATAGCTGGAAGGGTACGCGGCCCCGGTGAGGTTGTCTGGCCGGGGTGGCTGAGTGGCTGGCAAAGAAGACGCAATTCCGCCGGTGTGGCCAGCTTAATCCGAGTGCCATCAGGGCCTTGGCCAGCCTCCAGCGAATTTGGTCCGTCCCAAAGCAGATGGGGACACCGGGAATCCTCGGCGGCGGAGTCTGAATGACACGCGGCGAATGGTCTCTTCGCCTAGAGATGTAGCCAGGACATGAGCATCTGGCGAAACAGCCCAGCGGCTGAAATGCCCCTGTGGACCTTCAGTTTGAATCCCTTGGCTAAGACCTGACGTGAAACCTCTGACGCATCGCTGATAAGAGTTTTGATGAGGACTGATACAGGTTCCTCGATGGTTCGGACCACCGCCATGGTTAAGGCGTCTCACAAATCGCATCGCCCACGGTCGCGGGAGAGTGCTGGCCGAGGAGCCTATTCGCCGGACACCGATTTGGTTCAGATCTCTGGTCACAGTAGTGTTTCAGGCAACGAGATTCGACTTGAACTGGAGACTGCTTCATTAAAGAGGGGCCCGAAAGTCCTTGTGACATCCTGAACGGTGATGACGTTGGTGACATTCATGGGCGACGTGAAGCATGGCCCGTCTTGCATTCTCGTTAGCTTAGGCGGCTGTGAGTGCCCTGAGTAGGGTGTTACAGGTAGGTAAAGCGCATTGACACGAGCCGCCGGGGAGTGCTAGATTTTTCCCCGGCGTAATGCTGTGCAATTCAGCATGAGACACATCGTGCCACCCAAGTTGGCAAAGTGAGGCAACACATGTTAATCCGGCCGTCTAATGCAGTTATAGCATTGGTTGTGGTGCTCGTCGGCATACTGCTGGCGACTGTGGTTCCGTATGCTCCCGTAGGGAATGTGGCATATGCGCAAGATACCTCGGTGAGCTACGCCGAGAACGGCACGGGCCCGGTGGCGACTTTCAGTGCGACCGACCAGGACGGGGACGCGATTGTCTGGTCTCTGAACGGGCCTGATGCTGAGGACTTCACGATTGACGGTGGGGTGCTTGCGTTCAAGCAGTCTCCGAATTACGAGGAGCCGCACTCGGGATCCACTGGGACCCTTGCTGAGCGGAACGTGTACAGGGTGACGGTCAAGGCCACGGGCGGAAGCCATGACGTGGTAGTGACGGTAACGAACGTAGACGAGGACGGGGTGGCGAGCCTGAGCCAGTTCCAGCCGCAGGTGGGCAGGGGCCTGGTGGCGAGCCTATCGGACCCGGACAGTGATGAGACGAACCAGGAGTGGCAGTGGGCGCGCGGTGAGAGCGCTGAAGGTCCTTTCACGGACATAGAGGATGCGACGGATCCCGCACGTGCGCCGGTGGAAGATGATGCTGAGATGTACCTGCGGGCCAGTGTGACCTACACGGACAGCTTCGGTGCTGGTAAGACGGCGTCGGTGGTGTCTGACCGAGCGGTAGAGAGCACGACACTGGCCAATGCGAAGCCGGATTTTGATGGTCTGGACCAGACCGGCCCCACCATTGACGACGATCCCGATGGAGTAGCCGGCATCCAGGACCACATCATAGTGTCCCGGTCTGTGGACGAGGGCGCGGCTGTAGGGACTGCCATAGGCGATCCGATAAGGGCGACTGACCCTGACGGAGACGTACTGATTTACACCTTGGACTGGAGCCCCGACCTGAGGACGGGGAGCAGCGGCACCCAGGCCAGCCCCAGTGGAGATGCGCGGTTCAGCATTGACAGGGCTACGGGTCAGCTCAAAGTTGCGAAGAAGCTGAACTACGAGTCGGACGATGGTCACGCCGATAGGGCCGAAGGGGGTGCCTTGACGGCTGACGCCACTGGTGGAGCTATTGCTGTGAGTGAGGTTACCGAAGACGACGCGGAGTACGTGTTGCGGGTCAGGGCAACCGACCCGTCGGGCGCCTACTCGAACGTGAACGTGACCGTAAAGCTCAATGACGTGAATGAAGCGCCAACGTTTGCAGAGGCAACGAAGACCCCGAGGACGGCCGTGACGGTTGTTGAGGGGACCACGGCCCTGCTGATGCCTGATGCCGATACTACGGATGGCGAGACGGGCATTGCGGCCTCTACGGACCCTCTGGCCGCCACTACCTTCGTGGCTACGGATCAGGACACCAGGTCAGAGAGGCCTACCGATGATACCGACACCGGAGCCGATGCCATCGTCAGCTACGCTGTTGAGGGTGCTGACGCCAAGTACTTCAACATCGGCACCGATGCGACGGACACCGGTACTTTTGGTGTACTGACCATTGACGGGACTGTTGATGGCACGGTAGATGCAGGAGACTACCGGCCGAACTACGAGGAGAAGAGTTCCTACTCGATAACCATAGTGGCCACCAGTGGGACCGGAGACCGCAGGCTGGCGGGCAGGCTGGACGTGACGATCAAGGTCACGAACGCCGAGGACCGCGGCACTGTGGAGTTGTCGCAGATAGAGCCTCGTGAGGGCCGGACAGTGACGGCCACGCTCATGGATGAGGACGGCAGCGTCAACATCAGCACGTGGCAGTGGGAGTATGTGGCCCTCGGAACTGGAGAGGTCTGCAACCCCGGCCCTGATGATACCGCTCCTACTGGTACGTGGACTGACATACCCAAGGCAACGTCGGCCTCCTACACGCCGAAGGACTTCGTGGCTGACGGCGCAACGGTAGACATTGCGGACAAGTGTCTGCGTGCGACGGCGACCTACACGGACGGCATTGCCTTTGAGGATACCTCTGCCACGCCTCCTCACACCGAGCCCGACACCGCCACGCAGGCGACGGATGCCGTCGTGCAGGTGGCAGGCGCTACCAACAGCGCACCGAAGTTCCCCGACCAGGATCTGACGACGCTGGGCGACCAGTCGGACGAGACGAGCCGGTCGGTGGCTGAGAATACGGCGGCGAAGGAGAACATCGGGGCGGCGGTCAGTGCGGGGGATGGTGATGATGACCTGAGGCTGTACAGTCTGAGTGGACCTGATGCGGCTTCCTTCGACATAGATCGCAAGAATGGCCAGATCAAGACCAAGGCTAAGTTGGACTTTGAGACGAAGGCCACCTACATAGTGATAGTGACTGCCACGGACCCGTCGGGGGCCAGTGACTCCATCACCGTGACCATCAACGTCACAGATGAGAACGACGAGGCCGACATCTCACTGAACGAAGCGCCCGAGTTCGCGGATGACTCCACTGAGCGCAGCGTCGCGGAGAACTCTGAGGCCGGTACCGCCGTGGGCGACCCGGTGGCGGCCACCGACGCCAACGTTGGTGACACGATCAGCTACGCGTTGGGCGGCGACGATGCTGGCTCGTTCAGCATCGATGCCAACGGGCAGATATCGGTCGGCGAGGGCACTGCCTTGGACTACGAGTCCAGGACCAGCTACGCGGTAACTGTCACTGCCACCGATGCGGCTGGCGAAAGCGACAGCATCGACGTGACCATCAACGTCACAGATGTGGATGAGAACGTTGCGCCCGAGTTCGCGGATGACTCCGCTGAGCGCAGCGTCGCGGAGAACTCTGAGGCCGGTGCCGCCGTGGGCGACCCGGTGACAGCCACCGACGCCAACGCTGGTGACACGATCAGCTACGAGTTGGGTGGTGACGACGCTGGCTCGTTCAGCATCGATGCCGACGGACAGATATCGGTGGGCGAGGGCACTGCCTTGGACTACGAGTCTAAGACCAGCTACGCGGTAACTGTCACCGCCACCGACGCGGCTGGCGCCAGCGACAGCATCGACGTGACCATCAACGTCACAGACGTAGATGAGGTGCCGCCGATAAAGGAGCGGTTTGACACCAACGGCAGCGGTGTCATTGAACGGGACGAGGTTTTTGGTGCCATCCAGGCATTCCTGGCTGATGAAGCCACCAGAGACGACGTGCTGGCAGTTATAAACCTCTTCCTGGCGGGTGACGACGACGCCATGATGGAAGATGACGCCATGATGGAAGACGACGCCATGATGGAAGACGAGGACGACGACCACGACCATGAGGACGAGGACGACGACCACGACCATTAGAGAGCCTGCGCCTGCAGTTGGTCGAATTGACGAATAGAAGTGAAGACAGAGAAAAGGAGCGGATAGCTTGGTCACAAGAGCTTTAGCGCTGGTGGTGGTTGCCGCGATAGTGGGGACATCAATAGGTGTGGCGGGGCTGTTTGGTCCAAGTGACCTGGAGGCCAGTGGTCACAGCGCCATCAGATCTTTCGATGTTGATTCGGTAGGACCTGGCGATAGTGTGGAGGTTTCGGTCAGCGTAAGCGGTCTGGGGGCGTTTGGAGGAGTGGCGGAGACGCTGCCTGAAGGATTCAGCTATGAAGCTGGCTCCAGTTCGCTGTCGGAGGCGGCGGTGCGAGTGTTCGGTCAGAGAGTTGTTTTCTCGATCCTGGGTGATGCGGAGAGCTTTACCTATACCGCTATCGCTCCGATGACGGCAGAGGGTACCTTCAGCTTCTCCGGCGTTGTAACTGATTCCGACGGCGATACCCTGCCGGTCACGGGCTCTACCGATGTGACGGTTGGGGCAGCGGCCAGTAGGTCGATTGAAGGGGTAGCGCTGGCGGGGACTCAGGTTGAGGTGTCGATCAGCGTGAGCGGATTGGGAGAATTCGGAGGAGTGACAGAGACGCTGCCTGAGGGGTTCGTCTATTTGTCCAGTACTCTTGATGATGCTGCGGTGAGTGTGGATGGTCAGACCGTAAGGTTCGCGATCATAGGTGATTCGGCAGCCTTCACCTATACGGTGAGGGCTCCATCCGAAGCTGCTGAATACAGCTTTGCGGGTATCGTCACCGGTGCGACCGGCGTTGACGGAGCGGTTGGTGGCGACTCCTCTGTGGCTGTTGAGGCGGAAGAGGTAGAGCTCCCTCAGGATCCGGACCTTGTGTTGCCGCCAACTGGCGATGTGACGGTCCCGGGCTGGCTTATCGCGGTTCTGGGTGTAATGGGTGTGCTTATGCTCACGGCTGGCGCGACACTAGCGTTCAGGTACGGTAGGTCCGACGCGGGAAGGTTGACGTAGACCTAGGTCAGGGGACCGCGCCGCCATAGTTGAGCGGTCAGGGATGCAGTGAATGGGACCGGCGCAAGTGCGCCGGTCCCCGTCGTTTTTGCAGGCGCGAGGCCGAAAGAGGTATCTATGACGAGTCCCAAAGTGCAGACTGTTCTGGGTCCTGTGGACTCTGGAGAGCTTGGTATCACCCAGACTCACGAGCATCTCCTGATCGACATGATGTCCTACTTCCAGATGCCCGAGGAGGCCAGCGAGAGGGCCTGGGTGGATGCCCCTGTCACGATGGAACGTCTTGGCGGCCTGTACAGGCGCTTTGTGTACAGCAGAGACAACATGCGGCTGCTCGACGAGCGAGAGGCGGTTGAGGAACTCCTGCGGTACCGATATGCGGGTGGGGACGCGGTGGTGGATTGCACAAGCAACGGCCTTGCTAGAGACCCGCTGGCCCTCGCCCGCATATCGCGGGCTACCGGCATAAAGATCGTAATGGGCGCGAGCTACTACGTACCGGTCTCGTACCCGCCGGGTCTGGCCGATCGCACCGAAGATGACATCGCAGATTCAATTGTGCGGGACCTTACATACGGCGTGGGAGAGACCGGTATACGGGCCGGCGTGATCGGGGAGGTCGGGAATTTCTGGCCCACGAACGATACGACGATAAAGGTCCTGCGCGCTTCCGCACGCGCGTCGGTCGAAACTGGGGCTGCGGTGCTCATCCACCCCGGGTTTCACCCTGATTCGCCACCGCACATACTCGACACCCTCCTTGAGGGGGGCGCAGATCCCGGCCGCATCATCATGGGACATCTCGACGTGTTCGCCGTGGACCGGGGATGGCTGCGTGACCTGGCGAGCTCAGGTTGCTACATGGAGTGGGACGCCTACGGTCTCGAGGACACGACGATCGGCGGCGGCAACCTTGATTTCTCCACGATCTCGAGCGACGCGCAGCGACTGGAGACGCTCGAGTTTATGCTCGGGGAGGGCTTCGGGCGCCAGGTCGTCCTGAGCCATGATGTGTGCACGAAGACCCAGCGAAGGAAGTACGGCGGCAAGGGCTACGCGCACATCCTTGAGAACATCGCTCCTCGCATGAGGGCCCGCGGCTTTTCGCCGGCCGACATCGACGCCATCCTGATCGACAATCCCGCCCGCGCCCTGGCCTTCTAGGCCCTGGCAGGGGCGGACTATGGCTGGGGGCGGCCGTCGATGTCCCTTACGGCCGTATCCGGCCTGAATGCGACCCATGCGAACCAGAAGTGGTTTCCATGCACTATTGGTTCTAGCTTCGTTCCTGCGAGTGGGCCGTTGAGAGCCTCTCCCAGAATGCTCCAGGTGGATCCGGTCTGCTCGTCGGTGATGACGCCTTCACTCGCCGTGAATGTAAGAGAGAGCCCGTCCGCGACCGGATTAAACACCCCCGTTGAGCCGACCGGCCGCTTTGGCGCCGCCGCCGAGCCGGCGAACGGCGATAGCGTACCGCCCGTATAGAACACGACCACTTCGCGCCCTCCGACCGTGTCGTTTATCACCGGCGTGCGCCTCAGGTCCGAGAAGGGATAGGCTATCGCCTCTCCGGCGATCTCGATGGTCAGCACCCGCTCAAGGGACGGGAGACGGGAATCGACGTCTCCGCCGAACAGGAACGGTTCTCCCCCGTCCCGGTCGTATCCGGCGTATGGTGCGACCTCGTAGGTGCCTATCGGGTAGATACCCGTTTCGCGTGAGAGGACAAGTCCCTCCGGGTAAGCGTCCCGAAAGTCCGAAAAGGACAGGATCTGGGCGGCGATCACCCTGAGCCTTGTGCCGGTAAGGTCGCCCACTATCGCCTCTCCCGTGATCTGCTGCCACCAGGACTCTGTCTGCCTGTCCCACATGACAAGGTCGCTCTTGCGGACGTTACCCGAAGTGCCGAAATCGAGTACGCGCCCTCCCGCCCTCCGATCGAATACAAGCGCCGTGTTGCAGAGCGGACAGTAGGTGACCGCGACCGGAATGCCGCCGAGGACATCGTTTACGATCTCGTGGCGGATAAGCATCGCCAGGGGGTAGGCCTTTGCCGTTCCGTCGATCTCTAGGGCTATCACGGGCTCTTGCTCCCGCATGTACTCCGGGGCGTGGCTGGCGACGAAGAAGACTGGGCTATCGATCGGAGGTATGCCGTCCCTGGGAGGCCCCCCTGGAACGATCTCGGCGTATGGCACCGAGTGGACCGCGAAGTTCGTCTCCCAGCCGTAGGTGAGCCGATCCGGGACCAAGTCGTCGAAGAGCACCGCACCTCTTTCGATGGCTGCGGCCCGGGCGTCGTTTTGGGAGGCCTGTGTCCCCGAGAGGTCCTGGCTTGCTGTCGGGCCGGGTGAAGGATCCCCTGACAGTCGCGGGCCCTGCGGCTCGCCGCCTGAGCACGACGCCAGCAGCGCTGCGGCGACCACGGCGCAAACCAGCCAGATGCGCAGGCTGGCGCCTGCATGCGCATCCGTCCCACTGACCTTGGCGCATCCTCCGGGCCGCGTCCTGCCCGCAGGGCCATTAACTGATACCATGCCTGCCGATGGAACCCCCTGTCATGAAATGCTCACCCGGCCCTATAGGATCGAGGTCCCGTCGAATGGTATCGGAGAGCCCCGTCGAGGACTGTATCAGATGAAGCTTGGCTACTTTGCCATGCCGCTTCACCCCCCGGGGTCGGACTTTACCGAGAATATCCACGCCGACCTCGACCAGGTCGTCGAGCTCGACGGGCTCGGCTTCCAGGAGGCGTGGATTGGTGAGCACTACACGATGGCATGGGAGCCCATCCCATCCCCCGATCTGTTCATCGCGATGGCCCTTGCGAGGACCGAGAATATTGTGCTCGGCACGGGTGTATCGTGCCTTCCGAACCACAACCCGTTCCAGCTGGCCCACCGGATAGCCCAGCTCGATCACATGGCAAAGGGCCGATTCATGTGGGGCATCGGCCCTGGGGCCTCGCCGCCCGATTCGGTCTCGTTCGGGATCGACGCTGAGGCCGGCGACCACAGGAAGTTCGCCCGGCTCGCGGTGGACGCCGTGATTGGTATCTGGGCGGGCCTTCCCCCGGGTGACTACAGCAACGAGTTCTGGACCTTCCACATCCCGGAGCCCGACCCGGAGCTGGGGTTCGGGGTTCACCTGTTCCCGCTGCAAAAACCCCACCCTCCGATCGCCGTCGCCGGACTATCGGCGAGGTCGGAGACCCTGGTCGTGGCTGGAGAGCGGGGATGGATACCCATGAGCATCAACCATGTTCCCGCCCGTACGCTCATATCCCACTGGGAGGCTATGGAGGAAGGGGCCGCAAGGTCCGGGGCGCAGATCGACCGGTCCATGTGGCGCATTGCAAGGGACGTCTACATAGCGCCCACGACCGAGGAGGCCAGGGCGGACGCCCTTGATCCCGAGGGAGTGCTTGCCCGCGACTTTAGCGGCTACATCTACCCTGTGCTGAGCAAGTTCAACTACCTGGACATCCTCAAGGTCGATCCCGAGATGCCGGACGAGGAGGTCACCCTGGAGTACATGGTGGACAACATCTGGATGATCGGCTCGCCTGCGGACGTCGAGGAGAAGATCAGGTCGATATACGATCAGGTCGGCGGGTTCGGTGTGCTGATGTCGATGCACCACGACTGGATTCCCAGGGACAAGTGGCTGCGGTCAACAAGGCTTCTCGCAAACGAGATCCTCCCCAGGATAGACGATCTGGGTTGACGTCGACGCTGGGCGGGCCTGAGGGATCGAGATGAGGTGGCAATGAGGCTGGCCGGGAGGGTCGCTATCATAACGGGCGCAGCACGCGGACAGGGTGCGGCCGAAGCGGAGCTGTTCGCGGCCGAGGGCGCATCCGTCGTGTTCGGGGACATCCTGGAGGACGAGGGCAGGGCGACGGAGGCCAGGATCGCCGAAGCGGGGGGCACCGCAAGCTTCGTAAGGCTGGACGTAACGAGCGAGGCAGACTGGGACGCTGCGGTTCGAACGGCGACCGGGCGTTACGGCCGGCTCGATATCCTGGTGAACAACGCGGGATTGCTCACCATGTCCACCACCGACGACGTCGATAAGGGCGAGTGGGACCGCGTGATGGACGTAAACATGTGGGGCATTGTGCTTGGTACCAAGGCCGTCGTCCCCGAGATGCGGAGGGCGGGAGGAGGTTCGATCGTCAATATCTCCTCGCTTTCAGCGATGAAGGCGATGCCCTGGGCCGCCGCGTACCATGCGGCGAAAGGCGCGGTCCGGATCCACACGAAGGTGGCCGCTATGGAATACGCGAAGGACCAGATCCGGGTCAACTCCATCCACCCCGGCGCCATAGACACCGCAATGCTGACCGACGCCTACCCGGAGGAATTCCTGGCGGGCACCGCTGATCGCGTCCCCCTCGGCCGGATGGGGACACCCATGGACATCGCGAGGGGAGCCCTGTTCCTAGCCTCCGACGACTCGGCGTATGTCACCGGAACCGAGCTCGTGATCGACGGCGGGATCCTCGCCCAGTAGGGCCGCATATCCAAGGAGGAGCTACCTGAGATGAGGAATGTCTTTAAGCCCGCCGGACTGCGAGTCGAGTACGACATCAAGGTTCCCATGCGAGATGGGGTGAACCTGTCCCTGGATGTCTACTTCCCGCTGGGTGAGGGTCCATGGCCGGTAATCCTCATCCGCACGCCGTATAACAACCAGATGCCGATAATCGTGACCGAGAGCGCGAGCTATTTCGCTCAGAACGGCTACGCGGTTGCCGCCCAGGACGTCCGGGGTCGATTCGATTCCGAGGGCGATTTCGTGCCATGGGTGAACGAATTCGACGATGGTTTCGATACCCTCGAGTGGATCGGGGCCCAGGACTGGTGCGACGGGAACATCGGCATGCATGGCCCGTCCTACGTGGGCAATGTCCAGTGGCAGGCGGCGGCGATGGGGAGCAGGTACCTGAAGGCCATAGTACCGCGGGTCATCGGCGACAATCTCCACGAGTCGCCCCAGTACCAGGGCGGCGCATTCCAGCTCGGCTGGACCGCGCTCTGGTCATTCCTGATGGACGGACGGTCAGGCCAGAGCCTCGACATCTACGACTGGACGCAGGTCTTTCACACCCTCCCGATCCGCGAACTGCCGGAGCTCTGCGGGAAGGACATCCCCTTCTACAGGGAGTGGTGCGATCACCCGGACTACGACGATTACTGGAAGCGTCTGGCTATCAAGGAGCGCTACGGGGACATCGGCGTCCCCGTGCTGCAGATCGGCGGCTGGTACGACTTTTTCACCGCCGGGACATTCAATAACTTCGTAGGCATGACCGAGCGCGGCGGCTCCGACCTGGCCAGAGATAACCAGCGTGCGATCGTGGGGCCCTGGGTGCACATGGCCGGGGGCCTGACCTACGCGGGGGACAAGGACTTCGGGTTCGATTCGACCCAGGACCTGCTGGAGATCGAGCTCGCCTGGTTCGACCGCTGGCTGCGGGGGAAGGACAACGGCGCCGACCGTGAGCCGCCGCTAAAGCTCTTCGTCATGGGCAGGAATGTGTGGCGGCACGAGCACGAGTGGCCTCTTGCGCGTACCGAGTTTACGCCCTGGTACCTTCACTCGGCCGGCGCTGCTAACTCAGTCATGGGTGACGGCGCTCTTTCTCCCGTCGCACCCGGTTCAGAGCCCACCGACGAGTTTTCGTACAATCCGATGTTCCCCGTCCCGACCAGGGGCGGGTGCAACTGCTGTCACCCCGAGATCGTCGAGTGGGGAGCGTACGACCAGCGTGAGGTTGAGGCGCGCTCTGATGTGTTGGTCTACACGTCGGAGCCGCTGGAGGCAGCGATTGAAGTCACCGGGCCGGTAGTGGTAAAGCTCTATGCCGCAACGGACGCGCCCGACACAGACTTTACGGCGAAGCTGGTGGATGTTCATCCCGACGGCCATGCCGTCAACCTCTGCGACGGCATCATTCGGGGGCGCTACTGGGAGGGCACCAGCGAGCAAAAGCTCCTTGAGCCTGGCCTGGTGTACGAGTTCACGATTGACCTATGGCCTACGAGCAACGTGTTTAGGGCGGGCCACCGCATCAGGGTGGACATCAGCTCGTCGAACTTCCCGCGGTTCGACCGCAACCCGAACACGGGAACCACCTGGGGCGTCGACTCGGATCTGAGGACGGCTCACCAGACCATCCATCACGACGCCGCGCGTCCCTCGCATATCGTATTGCCCGTAATCCCCGCCAGCTAATCTCCGCGGGCCGGTTGCCGAGCGGAGTGAGTGCTGCAGGCCGTGCGCCGCGCCCGGCGGCGCACGGCCATTAAGCTTTCCCTAAGCCAGATTACTGAGCGACGTAAAGGAGGATGACACCCAGTATCTCGTCGCGCGTGGCCTGGCCACCGAGGTAATCCAATATGGCCATGAAGACCTCGTCGCGGCTGATAGATCCATCGCCGTCCGTGTCGAATTTCCCGACCAGGGTCCCGGTCACCTCGATCGTGACCGTAATACTTGCGCTGGCTGCCAGTTCGTCGGTGGCGACAACCGTGACCGTGTACTCATCCCCGTCCAGTGTTACACCCGCCAGCGTAACCATCTGGCCGGTCAGGCTGTTGATGCCGAAAGAGGCGGCGTCTGTGCCCGCAAGACTGTAGGTCACCGAGTCGTCAGGATCGGCGTCTGTCGCCGTGAACGGACCGCCGATGGGCGTCCCGGCCGCTGAGTTCCTGTCCACGCTCCTTGAGGCGCTCGTGCTTGGGAATACAGGCGCGCGGTTGTCAACGGTGATCGTCACCGTAATCCTGGCGGTGGCGCCATCCTGGTCGGTGGCGACCACGGCTACCGTATAGGAGGCCTGGTCTATCGCCACCCCCGCCCGTGTGCGCAGCTGTCCCGTCGCGCCGTCGATGCTGAACGATGCGGCGTCCGTGCCCGTCAGGCTGTAGGTCAGGGTGTCGCCAGGATCTGGGTCCGTGGCCGTTACGGCGTCGCCGACGGGCGTACCGGACGCTGCGTTCCTGTCCACGCTCCTTGAGGTGCTCGTTGCGGTGAACACCGGTTCGCGGTTGATGACGTTGATCGTCACGGTAATACTCGCGGTGGCACCGACGAGGTCGGCTGCGGTGACCGTGACCGTGTACGGGCTCAATGCCTGCACCAATAATCCCTGTGTACTGAGCTGGCCGGTCGATCTGTCGATGGTGAATGAGGCGGCGTCCGTGCCCGCCAGGCTGTAGGCCAGCGTGTCGTCGGGATCGGCGTCCGTAGCCGAGACGGGAGCGCCGACACCCGTGCCCGACGGAGAGCCCTTTGGCACGCTCCGGGAGGTTGTCGCGCTGGCAAATGTCGGAGGGCGGTTGGTGACGGTGATCGTCACCGTGATCCTCGCGCTGTCGGCACGATCGTCGGTTGCGACGACCGTGACCGGGTACGATGCCACTGGCAGTGTTACCCCCGCCCGCGTGCGCAACTGGCCGGTCGAACTGTCGATGCTGAACGACTGTGAGTTCGGGCCCACGAGGCTGTAGGTCAGCGTGCTGCCAGGATCGGCGTCTGTCGCCGATACGGGCGTACCTATGGCCGTGCCGGCCCGCGCGCTGCGGGAAACGCTTCGAGTTGTGCTTACGCCGTCTCTGAAGACGGGCGGGTTGTTGGGAGGCCCTGCGGTGGCCTCGATCGTGACGTCAATCCTGGCGCTTTCGGTCCCGTCGTCGACCGCGACTGTTAAGTTGTAAGTCTCCCCGGCGATGAGCGTGAACCTCGTGCGAAGCTGGCCGTTCGTCGCGTCGATTTCGAACAATCCCGCGTCCCGCCCTTCGAGGCTGTAGGTCAGCGTGTCGCCGGAATCGGAATCCGTCGCCGTTACAGGACGCCCGATGGACGCACCCGCAGACGCGGTTGCGCTGACGGTTCGCGTGGCGCTGATGCCGTCTGTGAATACCGGCTGGTTGTTCGCGCCAGGGGCGTTCGTCGCTGCGTTGCCGGGATTCGACCAGTCGCTGGTGCCCTCGGCGTTCTTCGCCCGCACCTCCACGTCGTAGGACGTGCTCGCCGTCAGCCCGTCAACCGTTACGGATGTTCCAGTGATCGTCGTGTTAGTGACCTCCGTCCAGGTCTGCGTCTGAGCGGACACATGCCTGTACCGGTAGTCGTAGTCGGTGATTGGCGGACCGTCGTTTTCTGGTGTGTCCCAGTTAACCTGCAAACTTGTGCTCGATAGCGCAGTCACCGTCGGCGCGAACGGCGTGTCCGGGGCCTCGGTGTTGATGTCCGTGACTCTGATCGTCACGTTCACTGCGTCGGTTCCGCCCCTGCCGTCCCGCGTCCTCACCGACACCGAGTAGCTCGACTTCTCCTCGTAGTTCAGCGCCGCTCTCGTCTGTATCTGTCCGGCGCCGCTGGTGGCTATGATGTCGAAGGAGTCGCTGTCCGTCCCTTCCAGGGCGTAGGTAAGCGTGTCGCCGTCGGGATCCAGGGCCGCGATAAGGCTGCCGACATCGGAGCCCGGTGGCGTGTTTTCGGCTACGCTGAACGTGTGGGATCGGTTGGAAAAGGCCGGGTTCCTGTTGGCGGCGTCGGGGTTAGGTGACCCCCTGCCGGAGCGCGACCATTCGCTGTGGCCCTCGTCGGTCCACGCCCGTATCTGGACATCGTAGCGCGTGCCCGCCGCCAGTCCCGTTATGACCGAACTCCTGTCCGCGCTGCCGGTGGGAGGATCCACCCAGATAAAGGCGTCACGGCTCCCAATAACGGCAAATCTCAGGTTGTAGTGAGTGATGGCCGGCCCGGGATTGGCGGGCTCGTCCCAGGTGACGCGCACACTGTCCGTAGAGCCTGGTATCCCCGCCACCCTCGGTGCCGCAGGCGTGGACGGCGACTCGTCACGGTCCGTTACTACAATGGTCACCGACTTGGCGGCCACGCTGTTGTTCTTTCTCTGTCCGTCGTTGACCTTCACCGTCAGTGAGTATTTGTCCCTCTCCTCGTGGTTGAGGGGCGACCTCGTTCGTATCTGCCCGGCGTTGGTGATCGTAAAGGAGTCCTTGCCGGGCCCTTCAAGGGTGTAGGCCAGCCTGTTCATGTCGGGGTCTGTGGCCTCGATCGCGTTGCCGATATTCTGCCCAGACCGCGTGTTTTCCTCAACTTCCAACACGACGACCGTTGGTAGATCGCTGTCGAAGACCGGCCTCCTATTGCTCGCGCCGGTCGTGCCGCGGCCCGAGGACGACCAGTTGTCGTTGGGATTGGCCTCGAATGCCGGGTCCCCCTCGCCATTGAGCGCCCGCACCTGCACCTCGTACTGGGTGCGAGGCTCCAGGTGCACCTGAGTGTCGGTATCATCCGCTATGGTCGTTATCTTGGCGCTTCTGCCCGTCCCTGTGTGGGTCCATTGTTCCCACTCAGCAGTGCTGTCCCCGGTCTTGCGGTACCGTATCTGGTAGCCGGTGATGGGGGAGCCGTCATTGCGTGGAGCGTTCCAGGTCACTTCGAGGCTCCAGCCCGAGCCTGTCGTGGCCGTCACCCTCGGTGCGGGCGGCTTGGCAGGTGCCTCATCTTTGTCCACGACGATGATCGTCAAGCTGTGAGAGGCGCTGCCGCCGTTGGGGTCTGAAGCCTTGACCCTCACCCTGTAGGAGCATGCAGTCGGATCAGCGGTATTATCGTAGCCGCACTCGGGTGCCTCGTGATTCAGCTTCGCTCTCGTCTTTATCTGCCCGGTCCTGTCGATCTGGAACCGCCCCGCCCCGGGGCCCTCAAGACTGAGGGTAACCGTGTCACCGTTAGGGTCGGACGCCGGTATACTGGTTACAGTACCGTCGGCTATGGTGAGGGGCTGGTCGGCAGCAGCAGCGTCCTCTTCAACCCGCAGTTCAACTGGTGGGGTGCCATCGAAAGCGGGCAGGCCATTGCCCGGTTTGCTTGTCGACTGCGTGACCCAACTCGACCACACGCCGTCCCCCTCGACATTCTTCGCCCGCACACGCACCCGGTAGGGCTTGTTCGGGGTGAGGGTTTCTATGCTGTAGGCCTGCGAATCAAGAGTCACGTCCGTGATGGTTGGCTGGGGGCATGGGCTGGCCGTCGTAATCCCGTCGCCGGTGCACTCCACCAAGTACTCGGTGATGGCCGGCCCCAAGTTCTCAGGCCTATCCCAGGTCACCGTTAGCGTCGCCGCGGTCGCACCATCCGCAACCACGGACGAGGTCACCGTCACCGTCGGCGCGGCTGGTTTCTCGATTACGTCGCTCACCTCGATCGTCACTGTAATCGTGTCGTCGATGATGGGTTCGTCGTTGGCGGGGTCGTCGTCGTCGAGGAGGGCTGTGACCTGCTCGTTCCTGTGCTCGTCGAGGCCGTCCCAAACCTGCACTCTCACTGTGTAGGTGCAGATGGTGTTGCTATTGGGGCCGGTATCGTCACTTGCGACATAGCCGCAGGCTGTATCCTCGTGGTTCAGGGGTTCCTTGGTCAGGATCTGCCCGGTCGACTTGTTGATGTCGAACTTGGTCACAGCTGCTTCGCTTGCTGTATCACCCGTCACAGCGACCAGCCTGTAGGTGCGCGTGTCGCCGTTCCCGTCCCCGGCCCTGACCGCTCTCCCGACGTTCTGTCCTGGCCGGGTGTTCTCGGCCACGCTGCGCTTGGTGGAGGGACTTACTTCGTCCTGTCGAGTCCTGTCGTCAAATCTCGGTTCGATATTGCCGGCGCTCGTCCTCCCCGTGCCGGCCGCCGACCATTCGCCACCGGTGGGGGCTTCGTCGCTCTTGGCCCGCACGTACACCTCGTAGGAGGAGCCGGGCGTGAGCCGCTCATCGATATCGGTGCCGTCAACATCTGTGGGCGCAATGGTGGCGGTCGTTCCCGTTCCCGTGGGTGAGATGAGTCTGAAGCTGCCACTGTTGCCCTTGCGGTACCGTAAATCGTAACCGGTTATGGCGGGGCCTGTGTTGTCGGGCGCATTCCAGCTTACGTCGAGACTCCTGCTCAATCCCTGCGTTGGGCGAACCGTCGGGCGCGCCGGCTTCGCCGGCTGCTCGGGAACATTAGTGACGCTGATAGTCACCGCTTTCGCGTCGGTTCCTCCCTGCCCGTCGGAGACGGTCACCGTCACATTGAGTGTGGACTTCTTCTCATAGTCGTAGACTACTCCTCTCTTCGTCCGTATCTGCCCGGTCGACGCCTGCAGGTCAAATAAGTTAGCGTCCGGGCCATGTAGCCGGTAGGTTAGCGGGAGCACGTTATCGTCGTCCGTCGCGCTCACCCTGAAGCCGACGACCAGTCCCGGACCCGCATTCTCCAGCACGTTCCGCGTGACGGCGCCAGCTCCGAACTCAGGCAGGGCATTGTCCTTCTTGTTGGTCGACCCTACGCTTGAGAGCGACCAGGGACCGAGGTCATCATGGTCAGCGCCCTTCGTCGCGCGCACCCGCACTTGGTAGGACGTGTCGACATCCAGTCCGGTGATCGTGGCGGTCGTGGCTGTTCCATCATGGGTTAAAGTGGTGAAGCTGACAGCCGAGCTCTTCTTATACTCGACGTCATAGTCTGTAACGCCGTCCCCCCCGTCGTCGGGCGCATACCAGATCACCTTCAGCTCGTAGGTCGTCGGGTCGGTGTCCGAATCCGTCGACACCACTGTCGGCGCGGCGAGCGCACCCGGAGCCTCGGGAACGTCGGTCACCGTGATCGTCACATCCTGCGTGGCGCTTTCGCCAATGCTGTCCTTGACAGTCACCGTCACCGCGCACGAATTCAGCGCTGCACAGTTGTCGTCCGCAGCCGCAGCCGACTCGAAGTTCAGCGGAGCCTTGGTGATGAGCTGTCCGGTCGAGGCGTCGATATCGAACGACGCCGCGTCTGCGCCTCCGAGGCTATAGGTCAGGGTATCGCCGAACTCGATGTCGTCGTTGTCTGCCCCGTCTTCGTCGCCGTCGGTGGCCGAGATGGGGTCTCCGATGTTGACACCCGGCGGGGTGTTCTCCGGCACGGTTCGAGCGTCGACACCGGAGGAGAGGAACTCAGGCGTGGCCGCGTGGACAGCGTTATCTGCAGGGAGAAGGGTCCCCAAGATCGCCGCAAGCGCAAGTGCGAGCACCATAGCCCGAGTAGTCAGTGCTGTTCTGTTTTTCATGGGATCCCCCGTACTTACCTTAAAGAGGAGTTTGCCTGGGTTTCGTTTGCGCCACGACTTCGGAGGAATAGGCCACCGGTCCGCCAATCGTAAGGTGAATTCACTTGGACGCCGTATAGTCGACGTTTATCCTGAGCAGGAGTTTCCCCTCGCGAGGGGAAATCGCCCGCTGCGTCACGATCAGCTTGTATAAGTATAGAGGTTGGTTGGTGCGGAGAGCATCCGGTCGAGAAACCAAGGCGCGGGTGTTGTCGGACCACCGGGACATGGCCATTCAATTGCTCGCCGCCGTCACCAGGCGAAACGCCAATAGTATGTGGTGCAAGGCACGGCCTGCCTGTCGGTGTGGAGCATTCGGTCGGTCGGCCGGTTGGCGAGCCAGTTTCTCCTAGCTTGGGGGCATCTGCCATCGGCAGCTACAATCCTGGTCGCTTCCCCGCCCGGTTGCTGGTTCGGTCCGACTCCGCATTGTTGACGCAATTGTGATCAGTGATCGCGGTGTGACCTAGGCTACGGCGCGGGGCCTCTGCATGCTGGCGGGCGCCTCGCTCGCGGAGACCTGCGGCAGCAGGCCGTTGACGCGCTCGAACAGTGCCGCCGCCCGCTCGACTGTCCGCTGGTCCATCCCGGCGCAAAGCTCGTCGTGCCCTGCCAGCAGCAGGGACGCCGGACGGTTGCGGTCGAATCTACCGCCGTCGATGTCGTGCTTTTTGAAGTACGCCGAAACGCGCTGGACTATCCTTGAGATCGAACTGTCCGTGATAGCCGAGCGGGTAAGCTCGGCGTGCAGGACGTCCGAGTAGGTCTGGTTGACGAGGCCGAGGTAATAGTCCGGTTCGAACAGGTCCTCTATGTCCGAATCCCGTGACATCGTGACCTCGACCCACCTGACCGGATCGGCGAAGGAAGCCTTGCCATGCCTGGCCTGGGCCTCGACCCTGAGCCTGCGGTTGGGCGCTACGTCCATCAGGGCGGCCACCGTCATGTGGTGTTCGCCGAGCAGCGAGACGAAGGTCGGTACGTTCTCCGCCCCGCCCACGGGGACCATCGTCCACCTGGGATCGAGACGCGGGCCTCCGGCCGCAGCGACCGCGTCGCCCAGCATCTGAAGGTAGATCACGTCCGACGGATTGCTGACCATCAGGACGTGCGGAGCGAGGAACAGGCTCTGGGCCATCTGGTGGCCGAGGGCGACCTGGAGCGGGAATACAGTCTCGCTGCCGTTGTCGAGCACGTCATCGCTTATCACGGTGCCAGTGCTGTCCATGTCCTCGACCAGCCTCACACTGTTGAGGTTGCCGAGGTCGACCATGAAAGGTGAGTGCGTCGTGTATATCACCTGGTGCTTTGCGGCTAGGCGCTCTTCTATAAAGCGCATGAAGTCGGTCTGGCCCATCGCGTGAAGATTGGTGCCGGGCTCATCGAGCAAGAGCACGAGGTCGTTTGTCATCTCCTCCTCAAGGTTCGAAAAGTACGTGAGGAACGAGAAGAACCACACGAACCCGCGGGAACGCTCGTCGAACGGGACCGAAACCCTGTGTCGCTCGTTCCAGACCCGGGTGTGGAGGATCGTGCCGCTGTTGAGAGGCGGCGGGTCCGCGGGGTTGGCGAGCGAGAGGTCAAAGTCCACCCGGAGCTGCTTGTTCTGCTTCCAGAACTCGAACAGCTCATCCGATATGCCGATCGCAGCCGACTCGAGCTCCGCCTTGAGGTGCTCGTAGTTGGCGTGCATGCGAAGGTTCTCCATCTCTATGCCGGCCACGGCCAGCAGGGCCAAAAACACCCTGTCGGCATCGTCGAGCTCGCCGCCGCCGTTCCTTCGCTCAAGCAGGTCCTCGACGGAGATGCGCCCGCGCATGACGCTGTAGTCGTCGAAGTAGACGAACTGGGGCATCATGGCCAGCAGATCGTCCTCGACGACCTTTCGGGCCGGCGCGTCCGGGTAGGGCTGGTTGAACTTCAGGTCCCAGGACAGGTTGTTGGCGTAGTCCTTGTGGACGACGATCGTCTTGGAGGCGAGGGCCGGGATTTCCGCGGCCTCCTCGTCGGACAGGCTGAACTCGGCGCTTACGACGGTCGCGGGCTGCTCCTTGTGGATCCTTCGGTATCGGGTGTAGCCCTTGCGCGGGTAGTCCCTGAGGCTGAAGTCCCCGCTGGCCCCGGAGGCCGGGTTCAGCCTTCTCAGCGCCTGCAGGAACGCCGATTTTCCCGACTCGTTCTTTCCGACCAGGCAGGTAATGCCGTCAATGGACACCCAGCCCGAGTCGTCGATGCTCTTGTAGTTTGTAACCCTGGCTCGAACGAACTCCATCCAACCCCTCCCGTATCGTTGTGAGGCCCCACAGGAAGAGGGACCCGAGGCATAGCGGACGAAAGGCAGCGTACGCAGCGCCCGTCCGGGCATCAAGGAGTTTTGCGAGTTGTTTGAGACTTTTCTTAAAATTTGCCTAGAGCATTAGGAGCGCCAACGGGCGAGACGGGCAGCGCCATCCGGACCGATAACGGATGCCTGTGGGGACCTGGGATCCGAGTCCGCGGTGACCGAGCCGGCGGATGCTACGGTGCGTAGCCCGCCCGGGCGCAGGCTGAGCCCATCTCGGCCGCCGCCGCGATGATGCGGGCCGGGTCCTGCGACTGGGAGGCGATCAGCAGGGCCTCTGCGGCCCCCCGCACCCCGGGGTCGGCGCTCTCCGCCAGCCCCTGGATGTCTCCCAGCACGCCGACGATCTCAAATTCCGTCAGCTGGGCTTCGCGCCCGGTGCCGAACGACCGGCCGAAGAGATCGCACGCCGGCCCGGACCCGTTGTCACCGCCGCGCGTGAGCAGGAATATGACGATCACTGCGATCGCGACGATCACCGGCAGGGCGAGGATGGTCGGAATACACCCGCATCCAGACCGGTAGGTGCGAATCACCGGCCTGCGAGGGTAGCCGCCTGACACGGGCTCCATGCCGCCGATCCTATCACCACGTTCGGAACCGCCAATCGCCGCCCTAGCTTCATCCGATCCCGGCTGGCGATCCCGGCGGTTTCGTCCCGGCAGACGCCGCCGGCGTGTACAATATGCGCTCCGATCCCTTTGCATAGCGATAGACCCACCCGGGGAAGGCCCATGAAACGCTCTCTTCTTATCGGCACGCTCATCCTGTCTGTTGCGCTGGCCGCCTCATGCGGCGGCGGCGGTGGCGGTGGCGGTGGCGAGGTCACCGGGCCCGAGACTTCTTCGGGCACCGCAGAGCCCCGCGAAGATCAGCCCGTCGTGAGCGACTCTCCGGGAGAATTTAGCCGGGTAGAGGACATGAAGTCGCTCAGGGAGTCCCCCGGCACCGTGACGCTCCAGGACGGGCGCGTCCTTGTCACCGGCGGGAGGGGCCGTGGCGGCGGCGGCTTCTGGCTCAACTACGAGACCACGACCGAGATTTTCGATCCCGCCACCGGTGAGTGGACCCTCACGGGCGAAACCAATGCGGCGCACGCGGCGGCGCCCACCATTGTCCTTGCGGACGGTCGCGTGCTCACAGCGGGCGGAGAGGGCGAGCAGAACATCCCGATCACGTCCTCTGAGATATGGGATCCCGCCACCGGCACCTGGACCGAGACCGGACCGCTCAACGAGGCCCGCGACCTGACCGACCCGGTGCTGCTTCCCGACGGAAGGGTGCTCGTCGCCGGCGGGCGGTCCGAGGGACTCGGCCTGTTGGACTCGGTCGAGATATTCGATCCGGAGACGAACGAGTGGACGCTCGTTGCGCCGATGAACGAGAGGCGCATGGAGCATACGACCACGCTGCTCGCCGACGGACGGGTGCTTGTCACGGGCGGCGGCAAGGTCGACCCGCCGTATTCGAAGACCGGCGAGGTCTACGATCCGGAGGCGGACACCTGGACCCTTGCGGGCGAGATGACCTCGTCGCGCACTGCCCACTCGGCGACCAGGCTCGATGACGGGCGAGTCATGGTGGTCGGCGGCCGCGGTAAGCGCGTAACGACCGATGTCTGGGACCCGGAGACGATGACCTTCACACGCACCGGGGACTCCCAGGAGCCCCGGGCGGACCACGACGCCGCGCTGCTTGCCGGCGGGCGGGTGCTGGTGATAGGCGGCATCGGAAGGCGCGACTCGGCGGAGGTGTGGGATGCGGCTTCCGGCGAGTGGGAGATAGTCGGCACACTCTCGGACGCACGCTACAACTACGGTCACACCCAGCTGCTCGACGGTCGGGTCATGGTAGTCGGCGGCAACGGCATCGAGGGCGTGCTCGCCTCTGCGGAGATCTACGCTCCGTAGCCAGCCGGCCCGGAACTCCCGGCCCCGGGCCGCATCAGGCCGAACGCACAGGCAGGGTCTCAGGGCCGGCACCTGCTCGCAGCGTTTGCCCGGAGCCTATCGTGCGGGCCGCAGGGCCCCGTATCGCACCTTAAGAGCTCGCTGTCCGACAGGCGTATTCTGGATCGGGGGCCCAGGCAGGACACTTCGGCTACCCTGAGGCGGGCTAACCAGCCCCGGTTTCCCTACCGGAGGGAATTTCCGAGAATCGACCCGAAGGGCGGCCTTGCATGCTCAATCGGCTAACGGGTGTACATTGCGGGGTCGGCGGACAGCATTAACCAGTCCCGAGTCGCCAGTTGAGACTTCATCCCGTGTATTGTTACGGGAGTGCCATTCGTGCTCGGTTACCGTTTGTTTTCGGAAGCCTCAAACGCATCGGTGAGGGCTCCATGTGCGGGTCTCCCGGTGCCGTCGAATGTCGTCGTACTTCCTGACTCAGCCTTGAATCCCTGCAAGCAGTATGACGGTTGCCGGCGGTGGGAAATCGAGTCGGGCGCCGGGGTCCCGTGAGTCATAGCCTACGGCTGATTCCGGCAAGCCCAGTTGGTGCCCTTGCTTCTGCACTAAGGATGTCTGGTCGGTCCGCGCTCCGCTTGCGGTGCCCGGCGCAGAAGGCCCGGGCCAAATGAAGCTGATACTTTTCGCGGCCTCGATCCTGGTTCTGTCTACGGTTGCGATCTTGATAACCGGGATCACCCATGCGGACGGGGATCCCGGCTGCGTTGTCGCCACTTCCAACCTCAGCGCCGGCACGTCGTATGTCCTGTACGCGAACTCTACCGACAGTCACATACATTGGAAGTCCTCCGGCGTAAGTGGGCTATCGGTTCAGCGCATAAACAGCTTTTGCTACAGCGGGATCCAGATCGAGGTGCCTGATACAAGCATCTTCAGGGTTACCTTCACCGTTAACAGCTCCCAGAATGAAGTACTGGCCTGCTACCACGATAATGCCGGGTTCTGGAGCCCCGTAGAAGCCAGCAGGGACGCAAACTGCGAGAGTTCGGACCCGCCGACGCCCACCCCGACGCCGACACCCACCCCGACCCAACACCTACACCTACGCCGACCCCGACATTCACCCCGGCGGCCGAGGAGGAGACCGCGTCCGAGGCCAGGTCAGAGGAGACGGTCAGGCAGAGGTCCGCCTCAGGGCCCGCGACGCCCACTCCCACGCCGACGCCGACCGCGACACCCACTTTGACGCCTACACCCACGCCGACCGCGACGCCGACCGCAGCGCCCACTGCAACGCCTACAGCCACGCCGACGCCGACCGCAGCGCCCACTGCGACGCCTACACCCACGCCGACGCCGACCGCGACGCCCACTGCGACGCCCACAGCCACGCCGATCCCGATCCCGACCCCACCTGCCACGCCCACAGCAGTACCAAGACCACGCACGCCCATTGCGGTGCCCACCATAGAGCTGCCTGACAGGCCCGGGATCCCCGTTCTGGGAGACAGCGCATCCCGAGTGAGGGGAGCCCTGACCGGCCTCGTAACCAATCCCCGCCAGCGCATGACGCTGATCATCGTCCTTGTGGCCGTGGGCGTCCTGGCCATGGGCGTCTTCGGATACCTGTTCTTCCGAAGGCGCTAGTTGCCGGGGCCCGCGGTCGGCCCTGGCGCCGGCGGCTGAGGGAAGTGCGCCCAGGGGATAGTCAACCCGAACGGGGCAATTGCATGCCTGTGGCGGGCGACCCTAGGGTCACGAACCAGGGGCGAACCCGCCGCCGACCCATCAGTGGAGGCGGTCGGCGGGTCTTGCCGTCGTTCAGGATAGGGCTTCGGCCCGAGCCAAGGGGACTCAGATCTGGACTGGAGCGCCCGTCTAGTACCGATGGGGATTTCGACAGCGCAGACCGGGAAAGCGGCCAGGGCCCGGGTCGCTTGAGTGAAGCTGTGTCCGGTTCTCGATTTGAAGGGCGGCGATACGCGCATCGGTCGCCAGGTTGCCGGGTTCGACGCATGTGGCGCCGACGCGCCCTGTGCCGTAGACAGGGCCTCCCTCCGACTGCGGACGCATTAGGAAGGCCCTGGTCCGTGTCACTCCGCCGCGGGATGTAGGAACTGCGTCCGACTTCTACGACTGTCGAGACTTGCCAGCCAGCTGTCCAGAGCCAGTGCTCGCTATCGCTCAAGTTATCGCTGGCGGATGATGTAAACCTCCAGTGCACTGTCGTCGTCACGGCTTAACCGACCGGGCACTCTCCCTCGATCACCGACCTTCCTGCCCAGGGTCTCCACCCCCTGTCGACAGTGGCAATCTGTGGACAGGGGCTGATCGCTATCACAAGGGCACATTCATTTCAAGGGCTTGCATGGCGTTACATCTGGCGTCTGCCCCGGCGAAGATGGAATTCGACAACTAGGTTCCGGAGCAACTCGCGAGTATGGCGGGGCGTGGAAGGGGGGATCACCATATGCCCATCTCAGGCCGACAGCTACTGCGGCCCTTACTCCAGGTGCCCCTCATTGACCTGGCGGTGCTGGCGGGCGCCCCGGGCGGGCCCCATGCGACGGTCCACCGTGAGGGCCGCCGAGTATGCAAAGGACAGCAAGCACCTTGGAGAGTACCTCGTTCGCATCAGGGCAATCGCAGGGGCGGCTCAAGAACGAATCGCGCCGAGATGCGGCAAATGCCGCTGCATGGATGGTGACACGCCAAGGCAGGCGTGGATGGAAGGGTTCACCGATGAGCTGAAGGAGAGCCGGGGACTTGGGGAGAGCGTCCGTGGGCATCATGGCATCCATCGAGGAACGCCCTGGCCTTGATGCCGGGCAGAACCCGGGCACAAGGCGACGTGCCGGCCGATGCTTCCGCGCCATGCGGGGAGCGTGCCCACACTGTCGTAGTGGATGGCGAACGTACTGTCGAAGGGGTTTCAGAGACCCAGAGAAGAGAGAAGGAGGAGGACGAAGTAATGAAAGATCTCAAGTGCACCGTACCGGCGGCCCTGTATGCAGGGGTCTGCCGCGATCGATCGGACGCCGACCTGTCCGTAGATGTCCAGCTCAGGACCCTCAGGGACTTTGCAAGAGCCAACGGCTACTCCGTCGCAGGGGAGTACGTCGACGAGGCCGAGAGCGTACGCGTTTTGGACAGGCCGCGGCTGAGGCAGATGATCGAGCATGGCGGACGGAGCGATGCCCCCTTTAAGGTCATCCTCGTCTGGGATTTCAGAAGGTCCATGCTCAGGAGAAAGGGCATCAGCATCATGTCCATCGCCGAGCAGGCCGACGACTCCGTCTCCGTCCGGCTCCTTGACACCTTCATCGAGTCCGTCGACGAGCTCTACAGGGAGAGCATCTCAGAGTACGTGGCCGTGGCGATGAGGAAAGTCGCCTCCCGGGGCTTCTTCCTCGGACCAAGGGCTCCTTTCGGATACAGGAGGGTCAGGGTCAGCGACGGGGTGAAGGGGCGTCATACCCTCGAGGTTGATCCGGCCACCGCCCCCCTGGTGAGGAAGATGTTCGAGAGATCTCTGCTTGGCACCGGCCTTAAGGAGATATGCAGGGACCTCAACGAGAGGGGAGTCACCAACCGGGGCGGGTGCTGGCACGAGGGGAGCCTCTACTACCTGCTTACCAACGAGGCATACACCGGAACAGCCGTCTGGGGAAA